>NZ_JBHUPD010000017.1:0-500 GCF_042686265.1 Mucilaginibacter ximonensis | reverse complement strand
GCTCAGGACGAGCTTTCCAATCGGCCTGATCCCCAAGGCCGCATTGGCGACCGCGGCGACCGGCCCCATGCTCGATACCAGCCGTGCCCAGCGAGGCAGCCAGCCAAGGATGTAGTGGTTGATGGGGCGGATCTTGCGCTCGTACTTGCGGTGCAGCGCCTCCGCCTTGTATGCCGCCATGTCGACGCCCGCCGGGCAGTCGGACGAGCAGGCCTTGCAGCTGAGGCAGAGGTCGAGTGCCTCCGTAACCTCGGGCGCTGACCAGCCACCCGTGATCACCGAGCCGTTGATCATCTCCTGCAGCACGCGAGCGCGACCGCGCGTGACGTCCTTCTCGTCCTTCGTCGCCTGATACGACGGGCACATGAAACCGCCGGCCGCGCTGTTGTCGGCCCGGCACTTGCCCACGCCGGTGCAGCGGTGAACGGCCTTGGTGAAGTCGCCCTGATCGTGGCGGAACGCGAAGCCCGTGGTGGGCTTGACCGGCTTGGCATGCGGCC
>NZ_JBHUPD010000016.1:0-500 GCF_042686265.1 Mucilaginibacter ximonensis | reverse complement strand
GCCCTGCTCGGCGAGCACCCCCACGACGGTGAAGTCGGCGTCATTGATCGTGACGGATTGGCCGATCACGAACGTCGTGCCGAAGAGCTCCTCCGCCGCGGCCGAGCCGAGCACGACCTCGTCGGTGGCCTGCTGATCGACGAAGGCGCCGAGCGCAACGGAGCGCGACCGCACCGTGAGCCAGTCGGATGTCACACCCGTAACCGTCGTGGTCCAGTTCGTGTCCCCCGCGGTGACCGACAGGGAGGACGATTTCTCCGCCGCGACGTTGGCGACATCGGGGACGGCTACCGCCGAGCTCAGCGCGGCCACGTCCTGCGTCGTGAGCGTTGCACCGCTGCCGAATCCGCCGCGCATGCCCGAGCTGTCCGTGGACGAGCCCGGCGTCACGATGAGCAGGTTCGAGCCGAGTGAGGATATCTGCTCGCTGACGTCCTTCTGCGTTCCCAGTCCGAGGCCGACGGTGAGGATGACCGCCGCGATGCCGATGAGGATTCCCA
>NZ_JBHUPD010000015.1:0-505 GCF_042686265.1 Mucilaginibacter ximonensis | reverse complement strand
CGCGATCCGGCGGCGTGGGCAGCGAGCCTGCGCCGGTCTCGAGATGGTCGAAGACGTGCGTGCCCGCCATCCAGGCATTGTGCACCCGCGCGGCCTCGTCCAGCATCGCAAAGGGGGTGAGGTCCGGCAGGTCCCACGCCAGGCGCTCATTGTTCAGCAGGCATCGGACCGCACTCAACGCGTCGTCTTTGTCCTGCTCCGAGGAACTGGCGGTGATTTTCAGCGTGGTGTTGTAGCAGGCAACCTCCGACGTGACCCGGGAACCGGCCGTGATCCCGGGCTCGATGGCCGAAGTCCATGCGTCTGCGAAGCGAGTAGCGGCCGTGGCCGGGGTTATCGAAATGGCCGAGTACGCCACGGCAACGACAACGGCGAGTACCACAGCCGTGCTGACCGCGTGGTTCGCCGGGCGGCGCTGTTTCCCCGCCGCTGGTTCGCGGAAGCGCGCGGCAAAGTGGCGCAGCGACTGGCCCTGGGTTCGCTCCGACGACATGCTGAAGACCTC
>NZ_JBHUPD010000014.1:0-517 GCF_042686265.1 Mucilaginibacter ximonensis | reverse complement strand
GCGGCGAGCCCGAGCCGCGGCTGATTCCCTACGTGCGCGCGGAGCAGGAGAAGCGGCTGCGCGCCGCCCAACGTGCCATGTCCCTGCTCGGCAAGATCAACCCGCTCGCGATGGAGGAGCACGCTGCGCTCGAGGAACGCCACCGATTCCTCACGGAGCAGTTGGCCGACATCAAGCGATCGCGCCAGGACCTGCTGCACATCGTCCATGAGGTGGACGAGCGCGTCGAGAAGGTCTTCGCCGAGGCTTTCGCCGACACGGAGCAGCAGTTCGAGCGGGTTTTTGCCCGACTCTTCCCGGGTGGTGAGGGGCGGCTCGTCCTGACCGACCCCGCCGACATGCTGAACACGGGCGTGGAGGTGGAGGCGCGTCCAGCGGGCAAGAAGGTCAAACGACTGTCGCTGCTCTCCGGCGGCGAACGCTCGCTCGCGGCCGTCGCCATGTTGGTCGCGATCTTCAAGGCCAGGCCAAGCCCGTTCTACGTGATGGACGAGGTCGAGGCGGCGCTCGATGACGT
>NZ_JBHUPD010000013.1:0-534 GCF_042686265.1 Mucilaginibacter ximonensis | reverse complement strand
CCCGGTTCAGTTCGCGAACGGTCTTCTGGACGCCCTGGTGGGATGGGTAGTCGAGCGTGTACCAGTCGAGGGGCGTGGACTCGTTCCACTCTGTGCCCTGGGCGAACTCGGTTCCCATGAAGGTCAACTGCTTGCCGGGGTGTGACCACTGGTACGTGAACAGCGCGCGAACGCCGGCGTGCTGCTGCCAGTCGTCGCCCGGCATCTTCCGCAGAAGCGATCCCTTGCCGTGCACGACCTCATCGTGGCTGATCGGCAGGATGTAGCGCTCCGAATACGCGTAGACCATCGAGAAGGTGATCTCGCCGTGGTGGTAGCGGCGGTTGACGGGTGATTCCGCCAGATAGCGCAGGGTGTCGTTCATCCAGCCCATGTTCCACTTGAGCCCGAAGCCCAGCCCTCCACCCGAGGTGGGCGCAGTCACGCCGGGCCAGGCCGTGGATTCCTCGGCGATCATCATGATCCCCGGTGCGCGGCGGTAGGCGGTCGCGTTGGCCTCCTGCAGGAACTGTATGGCGTCCAGGTTCTCGCGGC
>NZ_JBHUPD010000012.1:0-544 GCF_042686265.1 Mucilaginibacter ximonensis | reverse complement strand
CAATCGTCGCGCTGGGCGATTCCATCACGGACGGCATCGGCTCCAGTCACAAGAAGAACGACCGCTGGACCGACCGGTTGGCCTACCGCCTCCAGTCGCTGACCGGCGGCCCCAAGTATGGCGTCGTCAACGCTGGAATCAGCGCCAATCGAGTCCTCATCAGCAACTCAAGCGGAGCCGGTGAACGCGCGGTGGACCGCGCCGCTTGGGATGTTTTCAACAAGCCCAACGTCAAGGTGCTCATCCTCTTCATGGGCATCAATGACATACAGCAGGACCCCAGCCAGCTTGACGCGAACCAAATCGCTGCTGGCCTGAAGTCAATAGCCGACGAGGCGCACTCGCGTGGCATTCGAGTCGTGGGCGGAACCATCACACCCTGGCGCGGGTGGGGAACCTACACGACCCAGCGTGAAGCGACTCGTGTCGCATTCAACACCTGGGTACGCGGCCAAGCTGTCACGTCGGGAACTTTCGACGCCATCGTCGATTTCGACGAGGCGTTGCGCGACGCTGCGGACCCCACCAAGATCGTTGACGCCTA
>NZ_JBHUPD010000011.1:0-545 GCF_042686265.1 Mucilaginibacter ximonensis | reverse complement strand
GGTGGCATCGGGTCTCCGCGATGTATTTGCCGGATGATTCGGTCACCACGATTGGCGCTGGGGTCTCGCCGACGCGCACCCTGGTGGTCAAGAAGGCCAAGACTAAGGTTTCGGTCAAGGCGGTGCGTAAGAGCGTCAAGAAGGGCAAGGCGGTGGCGCTTCGCATCACGGTGAAGCCGACCGCAATCGCCAGCGGTGGCGCGGTCGTTGTGGAGCAGGGCAAGAAGATCGTGGCTCGTGCGACGCTCAAGAAGGGCAAAGCGACCATCAAGGTCAAGAAACTGAAGCGCGGAAAGCACAAACTCCGCGTGTTCTTCCAGGGACCGGCAAACGCGGCCAAGGCGTCCTCCAAGCGCGTGACGGTGGGAGTTCGCTGATCGGCGACTTCGCGCGAGGGGCGGGCAGGACGGTTATGTCGTCCTGCCCGCCCCTGCGTGGTGGGTCCCGCGCCAGTGCCGGGGACGAGCGGCCGCGACGGTGTCGGCTCGCGCGTGCTTCGCCTACTAGACTGTAGAAGGCAAAAAACCACCCCGGACAAGTCGAAG
>NZ_JBHUPD010000010.1:0-564 GCF_042686265.1 Mucilaginibacter ximonensis | reverse complement strand
GCAAGGCGGCCGCGTCAACGCAGTGGAATCCACGCTCCGAGGTGCGCTGAGGAAGACGAAGGTCACGCTCTGCCTCGAGTTCGCCAGCGCCTGAGACGCGGGCCGGAAGAATCCGAGTCGAAGCGAGCGAATCGCATCCCGCCACGGGCGGCGTTGCAGCAGCGATCCCGAATGGCGCAGGTACGGCGCCGTCCCGACGAGACTCACCCTCAGTAGCGGGGCATCGGCCTAGCGCTAACCGGCCTAGCACTAACCGGCCTGGCATCGGCCTAGCGCTCACCGGCCTGGCATCGGCCTAGCGCGGATCGATGCCCTCGCGCCGCAGGCCGTAGATGGCGGAGTCCGTCAGCGCTTCCCATGACGCCTCGAGCACGTTGGGGCCTACGCCCACCGTCGACCACGTGCTCACGCCGTCCGTGGTTTCGATCAGGACGCGGGTGATCGCGTCTGTGCCGTGCGTCTCGTCGAGGATGCGCACTTTGAAGTCCACGAGTTCGAACTTGTTGATCTCGGGGTAGACCTGCTCCAAGGCCACTCGCAAGGCGTGGTCGAGAGCGTTGACCG
>NZ_JBHUPD010000009.1:0-579 GCF_042686265.1 Mucilaginibacter ximonensis | reverse complement strand
CCCGCCTCACCAGCAGCCTCGCGTACTTCTTCGCCTGCTGGGTCGTCAGCAGACCCCGGCTGCGCGTAAACGAGTCCAGGTTGTCGAACTCCACCGCGTCGAACCCGTCGCGTGCGCACCTGTCGATCCACGGCCCGACGATGCGCAGCAGTGCCTTGCGTTTTTTTGCGGTACGGATATCGAGCAGATACTCGTTCCAGTCGGCGTCCTTGACGCGCTTGCCGCCCTTTCTCAGGACGAGTTTCCCGTGCCGCTCCCACAGCTTCTTAGCACCGGGCTGGGTTTGATACGCGTTGATGTAGCAAATGTTGTAGACGCCCCTTGCTGGGTGCGCGAGGCGGTCTCGGGCGACGATACCGACTCCCTTGGCCGGCTTGCCCGGGCCGCCGAGCTGGTAGTCCGCTTTGACTCCGGTGGGCAGTGGCCGGATGGTCGGTTTCATTGTGGACGAGGCTATCGCCTCCGGCGCGGCCCTCGCGATCAGCGCTCCCGTGAATATCAGGACCACGCTCAGCGCCAATGCTGCCGGCTTCCGCCTGGTCCGGGCTTCAGCAGCGGCCCTCATCCAGTCACGCTCGG
>NZ_JBHUPD010000008.1:0-590 GCF_042686265.1 Mucilaginibacter ximonensis | reverse complement strand
ACGCCACAGCCGGGAAATCTGCGGGCGGGGCGGACGTCCGAGCGTTGGGCGGGCGGGGCGCAGGGTCTCGGCTGCGGCCTCTTCGCTACGCAGACGATCGATCTTGAGGGAGAGACGCTGGAGTCGATCACGTGGCCGGTCAAGCCGAACTTCCACGTCTTCGCTATTGCCACCGACGAGGCGGTCACAGTCTCCGGTACCGCAACGATCTCGGGTAGTGCACAGTACTCCCCCGACGGATCTGTCCTCACCGGCACCCCGCCGACCTTCACAGCGACCGGTGGTGCCGTGACGCCGATCTACCAGTGGACGCGCAATGGCGCCCCGATCCCGGGAGCTTCCGCACTGACGTACACGATCGTCCCCGGTCAGCAAGAAGTTGACGGCGACGACTGGAACCTACACGACGGCCGACGTCTCGGAGGAATACCAATGGCTAGCCGACGGTACCGAGATCGCGGGGGCCACCACCGCGGAACTCGTGCTCTCCAACGCCGAGCGCGGCAAATGGATCGCCCTGCGGGTGACGGCCACTAAGCCGGGGTACTCAACCGTGACTCATACGACGTCACAGGTGGGTCCGGTCGAGG
>NZ_JBHUPD010000007.1:0-656 GCF_042686265.1 Mucilaginibacter ximonensis | reverse complement strand
TGCGCGGGTAGTGGTCGCGGCCGCAGCCGGTGCAGGTGCGTAACCAGCCAGCCTCGCCCGGGGCCGTCGGGGCACCGCACGAGGAGCAGAAGGGCGCAGAATCATGCCACTGCGCCAGCGCAACCGCCGGTAGCGCCAGCCCAATGTCGAAGGCTCCGAGGAACTCGCCCGCAGTTCGTAGCGGCACGAAGTCCCCCTCCGGCTGTCCGGCCAATCCTGCCGTCGCCTCGCGCAGGGCGTCTCGCGTTCGCCCCGCCGTGACCGCGTCGTCAAGGCGGCCCGGTCGGCGGGGCTGCCATGTCGTGTGGTCGGGCGCGTCCTCGCGCCGCGGCCCGGTCGGAGCCGATGATGCGCCGCCGCCGCTTCCCATGGCCGAGCCCAGCGCGGCCGCCAGCACCCGTTGGTCGGGAGCGATCCACGCGAAGTAGGCAGCGACATCTGGCAGGGTGGTGCCGCTCACGGAGGCGACGGAGAACTCGTCCACATCCGCGCCGAGGAAGACGACGCGATCGCCTGGCGGACCGCCGAGAGCGCGCTCAATGCTGGCGAGCGGCACGCGAACCGCGCGGGTCTCGTTGCCTGCTCCGGTGGTCAGGATATCGGCGCCGCGCACCACGATCGCCCAGGATCGCCCGGCGCTCAGGAAGTGATGCCAC
>NZ_JBHUPD010000006.1:0-1327 GCF_042686265.1 Mucilaginibacter ximonensis | reverse complement strand
AGGTCATTAAAACATTTATTTGTCCAACAGCTCCTTCAGCTTGTTTTCCAGATCTTCGCCTCGCAGGTTTTTAGCTACGATCTTTCCATCTGGACCAACTAAAAAGTTTTGTGGAATTGACTGTATGGAGTAAAGTTGAGCAACATCATTTTTCCAAAACTTAAGGTCTGATACTTGTGTCCAGCTTAAATGGTCGTCATGGATTGCTTTTAACCATTTATCTTTTGCCCCGGGTTGATCCAGTGATACGCCTATTATATTAAAACCCTTAGCGTTATACTTGCCATAAGCTGCTACTACGTTAGGATTTTCTGCCCTGCAGGGCCCACACCAGCTGGCCCAAAAATCAACCAGTACATATTTGCCTTTAAAGTCATGCAGTGAAACTTGCTTGCCCGCAGTATCGGCCTGCGTAAAATCAGGAGCCATAGCACCAAGCGCCAGTCTTTTTAATTTGGCTATTTCAGTTGCATACTCCACCCCTGACTTAGTGCTTTTTACTTTCGCCGATAAAGCGTTGAAAGCAGGCTCTATCTCTGCCACATCAGGTGTGGCGCCCTGTACATTTTTTATCGCAAAAAGGCTCATTAATGAATTAGGATTGGCTTTTGCAAACGCCAGGCTTGCCTGCTTTTTTTCATCCATTAGCCCCTGGTAGCGTTTTTGTATATCCTCAATAAATTCTTTTGAATTCCTTTTTTCTGCCGGTGCGGCTTGATATTCCTTGTTTATAGCTTCGATTTTGTCAGACACAGGCTTAAGTGCCGCCTGCAATCTGGCATTATCTGCGTTGATCAGGCCGCCCTGTATTTTTGCGTTAGTTAATGAATCAGGGCTACTTACTTTAATTACCCCATTTTCTAAATAAAGGTTTGTAACCTGTAAGCCGGACGTACGGATGCCGTTACCTTTTTTATTAATTATCAGGTAAGCGTTCATAGGGGCATCAATAGTACCTTTAAAGCTAAAAGCGCCGCTATTTATAGCTGCAGAATCTATATGCTCCGAATCAGACGGATAATATACTAAATAGGCCTTGGCTGGTGCAGATAACGCCCCCACTTTACCATTTAAGGTATAATTTGTTTGGGCCATTACCACAGATGGAGCAGCAAATAATGCCACAGCTCCTAAAATATTGGTGATCTTTTTCATACTTCTTATTATCATTTATTTTATTTGTTAATATTCAGGATTATAAATTCTAACAGCAATCATTATAACTTAATCCGTAAATTTTATGCTTTTACTGTAATTATATCGTATTTATTTCAATCCCAATTATAAAACCATTGCTATAAGCTTGCTTTTTACAAAAAAAATTAAA
>NZ_JBHUPD010000005.1:0-5921 GCF_042686265.1 Mucilaginibacter ximonensis | reverse complement strand
AGGCTCAGAAATTATTTTAAATAATTTTTGCGAAAGAGTAAAAAGTTTCTACCTTTGCAGTCCCAAAACGACGGGGCTTGAAAAAGCGAAAAGGCTGAGAGCGAATCTCAGCGAAATGAAAAAATGAAACATCGAAGATCGCAATGATCTGAAGATATAAACGGAGCCGTGAGGCGAAGGAAAAAGTTCTTTTAGGAAATAGAAAATCATGTAGCGAGCGGGCTTTTAATTCTTACCCAAGATTAGAAGTTTGCTAAAAAATGAAAAGAGGATTAAAGGTTAAGATATTGTATAAAGATACATACAATGATTAATTAAGATTCTATTTTAAAATAGGGTCAGATAATCAAACAAAACATTTTACAATGGAGAGTTTGATCCTGGCTCAGGATGAACGCTAGCGGCAGGCCTAATACATGCAAGTCGGACGGGATTGAGGAGCTTGCTCTTCATGAGAGTGGCGCACGGGTGCGTAACACGTATGTAACCTACCTTGTTCAGGGGGATAGCCTCTCGAAAGAGAGATTAAGACCGCATAACATATAGATGTGGCATCACATTAATATCAAATATTTATAGGAACAAGATGGGCATGCGGAACATTAGCTAGTTGGTGAGGTAACGGCTCACCAAGGCGACGATGTTTAGGGGATCTGAGAGGATGACCCCCCACACTGGTACTGAGACACGGACCAGACTCCTACGGGAGGCAGCAGTAAGGAATATTGGTCAATGGACGGAAGTCTGAACCAGCCATGCCGCGTGCAGGAAGACGGCCCTATGGGTTGTAAACTGCTTTTGCAGGGGAATAAACCTCTTTACGTGTAAAGAGCTGAATGTACTCTGAGAATAAGGATCGGCTAACTCCGTGCCAGCAGCCGCGGTAATACGGAGGATCCGAGCGTTATCCGGATTTATTGGGTTTAAAGGGTGCGTAGGTGGCCTGTTAAGTCAGGGGTGAAAGACGGTAGCTCAACTATCGCAGTGCCCTTGATACTGATGGGCTTGAATGAACTAGAGGTAGGCGGAATGTGACAAGTAGCGGTGAAATGCATAGATATGTCACAGAACACCAATTGCGAAGGCAGCTTACTATGGTTTTATTGACACTGAGGCACGAAAGCGTGGGGATCAAACAGGATTAGATACCCTGGTAGTCCACGCCCTAAACGATGAATACTCGATGTTGGCGATATACGGTCAGCGTCTAAGCGAAAGCGTTAAGTATTCCACCTGGGGAGTACGCCCGCAAGGGTGAAACTCAAAGGAATTGACGGGGGCCCGCACAAGCGGAGGAGCATGTGGTTTAATTCGATGATACGCGAGGAACCTTACCCGGGCTTGAAAGTTAGTGAATAGAGCAGAGACGCTCTAGTCCTTCGGGACACGAAACTAGGTGCTGCATGGCTGTCGTCAGCTCGTGCCGTGAGGTGTTGGGTTAAGTCCCGCAACGAGCGCAACCCCTATGTTTAGTTGCCAGCATGTAATGGTGGGGACTCTAAACAGACTGCCTATGCAAATAGAGAGGAAGGAGGGGACGACGTCAAGTCATCATGGCCCTTACGTCCGGGGCTACACACGTGCTACAATGGATGATACAGAGGGCAGCTACCTGGCAACAGGATGCCAATCTCACAAAGTCATTCACAGTTCGGATTGGGGTCTGCAACTCGACCCCATGAAGTTGGATTCGCTAGTAATCGCAGATCAGCAATGCTGCGGTGAATACGTTCCCGGGCCTTGTACACACCGCCCGTCAAGCCATGGAAGCTGGGGGTGCCTGAAGTCGGTAACCGCAAGGAGCCGCCTAGGGTAAAACCGGTAACTGGGGCTAAGTCGTAACAAGGTAGCCGTACCGGAAGGTGTGGCTGGAATACCTCCTTTCTGGAGCAGTATCTTACCTCCTTTTTACAAGCTAGCAAAACTGCTTGTTACATGATTATTTTCTAAAATAGGTTGACTGGTTGATTAAGTTGATGGAGAGAATGGTTGAAAAACCACTCACTAAATAAACGGCTCACCACTCACTAACCTATTTAAACGTAACCCAAAGATGAAGCCATTAGTTAGGCAATAACATCTGGGAGACAAGATTGTAAGTAATTACGAATTACGATTTACGAATTACGATTATTAGCGGAGACGGAAAAATCGTAAATCAAAGATCTACAATCGTAAATCCCACAGTCCTGTAGCTCAGCTTGGTTAGAGCACTACACTGATAATGTAGGGGTCAGCAGTTCAAATCTGCTCGGGACTACATCGCAGCGCTGCTGCGGGTGAATAGAGAATGGTGAACAGAGAGTAGTTAATAACCACTCACAAGTCACTGCTCACTACTCGACTCATTTTTCGGGGGATTAGCTCAGCTGGCTAGAGCACCTGCCTTGCACGCAGGGGGTCAACGGTTCGAATCCGTTATTCTCCACGCTTAAGCGAAAAGCTAAAAGAAGAAAGCAAAAAGCAGTAATGCTTTAAGCTTTAACTTTCAGCTCTAAGCTTAAAAACGTTCTTTGACATATTGGAAGAAGTAAATTGAAAGAGAAAACAACAGAGTAGAGGACTGTTGGGGCTCCGGAAATGTTAAGCGTAAGACGTCTGACGTAATACGTAAAACGTGGAGGGACACAACAAGAATCAAAATAAAGACATACCATGCGGCGCAAAAGGCGCATGCGTAGAAGAAAGTAAGAAAGGGTACACGGGGGATGCCTTGGCTCTCAGAGGCGATGAAAGACGTGATAAGCTGCGATAAGTTCCGGGGATTTGCAAATAAGATTTGATCCGGAAATTTCTGAATGGGGAAACCTGATTATCTGAAGGATAATCGCATATAGCGCAAACCTGCCGAACTGAAACATCTAAGTAAGCAGAGGAAGAGAAAACAATAGTGATTTCCAGAGTAGTGGCGAGCGAAATGGAAGAAGCCCAAACCGGCTATGTTACGGCATAGCCGGGGTTGTAGGACCACAATATGACTACTAAAATGAACCGGAACGGGGTGGGAAACCCGGCCATAGAGCATGAGAGCTGCGTACGGGTAAGTAATAGTAAGATAGTGGTATCCTGAGTACCGCGAGGTCGGAGACGCCTTGTGGGAATTTGCCGGCACCATCCGGTAAGGCTAAATACTCCTGAGAGACCGATAGTGAACCAGTACCGTGAGGGAAAGGTGAAAAGAACCCCGAACAGGGGAGTGAAATAGAACCTGAAACCGTGTACTTACAAGCGGTCGGAGCGGATTTATCCGTGACGGCGTGCCTTTTGCATAATGAGCCTACGAGTTACTCTTCTCTGGCAAGGTTAAGTGTTTAAGACACGGATCCGAAGCGAAAGCGAGTCTGAATAGGGCGTATAGTCAGAGGAGGTAGACGCGAAACCTTGTGATCTACCCATGGACAGGTTGAAGGTGCCGTAACAGGTACTGGAGGACCGAACCGATAAACGTTGAAAAGTTTCCGGATGATCTGTGGGTAGGGGTGAAAGGCTAATCAAACTGGGAAATAGCTCGTACTCCCCGAAATGTTTTTAGGAACAGCGTCGTGGTGAAGTTATAAAGAGGTAGAGCTACTGATTGGGTGCGGGGGAGTCAAATCCTACCAAATCCAGACAAACTCCGAATGCTTTATAATATACACGGCAGTGAGGCTATGGGTGCTAAGGTCCATGGCCGAGAGGGAAAGAACCCAGACCATCAGCTAAGGTCCCTAAATTACCGCTAAGTTGAACTAACGAGGTCCGATTGCATAGACAGCTAGGATGTTGGCTTGGAAGCAGCCATTCATTTAAAGAGTGCGTAACAGCTCACTAGTCGAGCGATCGGGCATGGATAATAAACGGGCATCAAGTGGTATACCGAAGCTATGGATTTGCAGCAATGCATCTGGTAGGGGAGCATTCTAATTGCCGGTGAAGCAGGAAGGTAACTGACTGTGGAGGTTTTAGAAAAGCAAATGTAGGCATAAGTAACGATAAGGCAGGAGAGAAACCTGCCCACCGAAAGACTAAGGTTTCCTGATCAACGCTAATCGGATCAGGGTTAGTCGGGGCCTAAGGTGAAGCCGAATGGCGTAGCCGATGGACAACTGGTTAATATTCCAGTACTTTTTATAACTGCGATGCGGTGACGGAGTAGTGACACTGACGCGAACTGACGGAATAGTTCGTTAAAGGCTGTAGGTATAGGTTTGGTAGTTAAGTACGCCAGATTTGCTGAAAGCTGATAGTACCTTGAGCCTTCGGGCAATGGGATAGTTCAGGTAATCAGACTTCCAAGAAAACCCGCTAAGCTTCAGGTTATAAAAACCCGTACCGTAAACCGACACAGGTAGTCGAGGAGAGAATCCTAAGGTGCTCGAGTGAATCATGGCTAAGGAACTCGGCAAAATGGCCCTGTAACTTCGGGAGAAGGGGCGCTGGCAGCAATGTCAGCCGCAGTGAAAAGGCCCAGGCGACTGTTTAACAAAAACACATGGCTTTGCAAAATCGAAAGATGAAGTATAAGGCCTGACACCTGCCCGGTGCTGGAAGGTTAAGAGGGGATGTTAGTCGCAAGGCGAAGCATTGAATCGAAGCCCCAGTAAACGGCGGCCGTAACTATAACGGTCCTAAGGTAGCGAAATTCCTTGTCGGGTAAGTTCCGACCTGCACGAATGGTGTAACGATCTGGGCGCTGTCTCAGCCATGAGCTCGGTGAAATTGTGGTATCGGTGAAGACGCCGGTTACCCGCAACGGGACGGAAAGACCCCATGCACCTTCACTACAACTTAACATTGATATCGGATACAGGATGTGTAGGATAGGTGGGAGGCTGTGATCCTGCTTCGCTAGGAGTAGGTTAGCCAACGTTGAAATACCACCCTTTCTGTATTTGGTGTCTAACCCGTCTAAGACGGGGACATTGTTTGGCGGGTAGTTTGACTGGGGTGGTCGCCTCCAAAAAGGTAACGGAGGCTTTCAAAGGTAAGCTCAGTACGCTTGGTAACCGTACGCGGAGTGCAATAGCATAAGCTTGCTTGACAGTGAGACAGACAAGTCGAGCTGGGTCGAAAGACGGATATAGTGATCCGGTGGTTCTGCATGGAAGGGCCATCGCTCAAAGGATAAAAGGTACGCTGGGGATAACAGGCTGATCTCCCCCAAGAGCTCATATCGACGGGGAGGTTTGGCACCTCGATGTCGGCTCGTCACATCCTGGGGCTGGAGAAGGTCCCAAGGGTTGAGCTGTTCGCTCATTAAAGTGGCACGCGAGCTGGGTTCAGAACGTCGCGAGACAGTTCGGTCCCTATCTGTTGTGGGCGTAGGAAGTTTGAGTGGGGCTGACCTTAGTACGAGAGGACCGGGTTGGACAAACCTCTGGTGAATCTGTTATGCCGCCAGGTGTACTGCAGAGTAGCTACGTTTGGAATAGATAAGCGCTGAAAGCATCTAAGTGCGAAACTAGCCACGAGATGAGACTTCCATAGAGGGTCGTAGTAGACTACTACGTTGATAGGTTACAGGTCTAAAGGTGGTGACATCATAGCCGAGTAATACTAATCGCCCGAAGCTTTCTTCGTGATGGATTAAAAGGTTGTACGTAGAACGTTATACGTAATACGTACAACCGACCAAAACATCAGACAGATAAACAAACACACTGTGTTGTTTTCTCAATCTACTTACTTCTTTCAATTATGTTATTGTTGAATGGTTGATTAAGTTGAATAGGTTAAGTAGTTATAACTACTCACCACTCACTAATCACTGCTCACATAAAAATATTCAGGTGCCTATATCGGCGGTGTCCACCTCTTCCCATTCCGAACAGAGAAGTTAAGCCCGCCAGAGCCGATGGTACTGCGGTAAAACGTGGGAGAGTAGGTCGGTGCCAAACTTTATCAAACGCCCGTCTTCATTAGAAGATGGGCGTTTTGCGTTT
>NZ_JBHUPD010000004.1:0-568458 GCF_042686265.1 Mucilaginibacter ximonensis | reverse complement strand
CCAGAGCCGATGGTACTGCGGTAAAACGTGGGAGAGTAGGTCGGTGCCAAACTTTATCAAACGCCCGTCTTCATTAGAAGATGGGCGTTTTGCGTTTTGAGAAATTGGCTGACTAGCCAACTGATAACTGACGGTGATTGCTGAAATCGAACAAAATAATTGAGCTGCTGTCTTGCCGTTGACAGCGCGGCGGCCCGTTGACGCCAAGTCGAGTCCCGTCTTTTAGCGAAGAGTGCTTTTCTTTTTTATTTATAGCTCACTATTGGAATTGTTACCTGATTAATCCAATACCTCTTTCTTTACCGAGTTTGGGTTATTGTGCGCTATTTTCTTAACATACAGCTCATCAACCAAAATAATCATAATAGCCAATAACGGCACTGCAAGTATCACACCCAAAGCCCCTGATACTGAACCCATGATGAGCTGGCTGATCAATGTTAAAGCAGGCGGTAAATTGATCATCTTTTTTTGAATAAGCGGTGTGATAATGTTAGCTACAATAGTTTGCGAAGTGATGTAAATTATGGCCACTAAAATGGCCATATTGGTGCTTACTGTAAATGCCAGTAATACGCCTGGTATCATAGCCACTAATGAACCGATGCTTGGCACCATTTCCAGCAAACCGGTGATCAAGGCCAGTATCAGGGCCACTGGCATGCCTACAATACTTAATGCGGTGCCTATAAGTATCGTTACACAGAGCATAGAGAATAAAGTGCCTTTTAGCCAGCCTTTTAATGACAGACTAACGCGGTCAAGAATATGTTTACCCAACTTCTTCCTGCTGTGTGGAACCAATACAAGGATACCATCCTTATAAAGTGACGGATTAGCTGTAAAAAATATCCCCAGGAACAAAATGATATATATATCGCCAAGTACCCCGAATGTTGTGCTAAAAAAACCTTGTGCAGTGCTCATCATTTTCTGAGAGGTACTATCGCCTGAAAAGTTTTTTAAAATACTTTGGCCCCAGGATGTTTGTGATAGTTTACTACGAACGTTATTTATAGTATGTGGAAGGGTGTTGCTTAACTCGGCTACCTGTGCAGATATTTTGGTGCCCATAAACCAAAACAGCGTTCCGACAAAAATTATGGTAATAGCAACGGCAATGATCATGGCAGGTTTGCGGGTAAGTTTGCTGCGGCGTTGTATAGCATCGCCCAAACCATGAAAATAGGTGGCTATTAATGACCCGGCCAGTACCATTAACAAAATATCAAAGGCTACCCTTATTACCAGGATAGTTACCACAAGCAGCGCGACGATACCAACAGTTTGCCATACTTTAGTAGTATAGCTTAGTTCTTTTTTGTTGCTACCCTGAGGTTTGTCTGCTGCCATATCGATTTAGTATATAAACAATACGGGTAAGTCTCTTAAATGTTTTAAATCAGTAAAAAGCTAATTTACAGATCAAGATTAATAAAGTTTATAGAGTATCCAATTGTCAGTCTCGTAAGCTTTTTGCAGCGACGAATAGTTATTACCGGTTTGATTCATAACAGGCGAATAACGGGAATTTAAAATAGTATATCCTGAGGCGGGGTTTTTAGGGCCTGCTACCAATATATAGCTTACATACTGCCCCGGTGTTTCAATAGCGCTCAAAAAGCCTTCCTGGTAAGGCAATGTCATGTCAGATACATTGTTGGTAAACGCAACAATAGGGTAGGCGGTTGCGTCATCAACCAATATCTTCGAACCATCAGGCAAGCCGTTAATATAGTTGGCCATGTCCCGGTTTTCGTCTTGTCGAGTATCTGGTGTGCGGTTGAGTAAGATTGTAATGAAGTTGCGCTCATCTTCAATCTGTGAGGTTGATAGAAAATAATAACCGGTGTAGAACTGCGCAAGGATAATTACGGTTAATATCGCTTTAAACCAAAAACTATTTCTTAGTGATTGAGCTTTGATAGCAAAGCACAATATCGCCAGGATTAAAAATATCAGGTAATACTCATACGCGAGGAACGCCTTGTCATATTTTATATGCAAGAATTCGACAAAAGCAAACGGAGTAATAAGCGTTAAGATTTGGTAAGTGCTGCGCCAAAACAATGCTATTGCAAATAAAATAAGCGGGCAAAACATGATCATACGCGCTGAGATGAGCAGCGAAACCTCCGGCGATTTAAATTGCGGATTCAGCGCGGTGGTCTCATAAGCAAATCGCTCGGCCAAAACATTCCAGGTTGCGTAAGGGCTGTTCAGAAAATAGTCAGCGTCATTGGCATTGGTTAGGTTGAGCAACTTATAACAAATAACAGACGCTATTGGGAGGATGAACAAAATGATGTACATCGCAAACGTCTTGTTAATTAACTTACGGCGCAGCGACGGGCTGTTAAAGCTCTGCGTCATTCTGAACAACGATTCCTTTTCGGCCAGGTTTAATGATTGCAGTGCAATAGAAAATATGAGCGGGATAAAGAATAGCGTTAACCAGATAAACTTATAGTCGCAAAACAGCAGGATCACCAGGCAAATGCTGGCAATTGAGATGTGGAACGTTGTATTCGACGTATAAAACTTAAATATATTCAGGAAGAACATATAAAAGAATATCAATGCCAGATAGATGGCTTTCCCCGAACACGCCGTATACAACAAGCCGGGATGAAACAGGAAAATCAGTATCAGCAGAAAAAGATAATAATCGTCGTCGCTTTTTTTAACTAGCGTGGTTGCCATCAGGTAAAACAAGGCCGCTGTGCCTAGTGCCGAGGCGATAACCGGTGCTAACAGCGAACTTATTATAGTGAACGGAAACGTTGCAAAGAATGGTATGGCAGGCGCTGTTAAACCAATTACCTTTAACTTATAACCGCTTCCTTCAAAAACTATGCGGGCCTTTTCAATGTAAAAAAGCGACTCCTTGTTAAAATAACCTAAACCATTTAAATAAATACCGCAAACCAAGTAGTAAGCCGCTATCAGCAAAGTGATAATTAACAGCGAGCGGCTGCGCGATATGCGTATGTTAAACTTTGGGTTCATTACTCGGTTGGGGCGGGTTGGTTATTAACTTTACTTAAACCATGATTGGTTTTTTCCCAATAAAACGGTTTTACAATTAGCTGGTAAAGGCCTTTGTAAGCTGCCCACGAATGCAGTAACCAATATATCGGGTTGGCGATGGCAAACAAAATCAGCTCATAATAACGGCGCTTAAATACCGCCATCATGTTAACGTAAATCATGAGGATGTTACCGACCATCAAATTGATAATCGACATAAACAACACCCAATCAGGGAAAAACGATCGTATGGAAGTTAAGTCAAACATCAGGTAGCAAATAAAAATGCCCAGCAACAACGGATATACCAGGAAGGTAACCGGTGTGGCGCCGATAAAGAAATTAAAGCCCAGGAAACCTTTCCAGCCAATTTTTTTCCAGAGTTTTACCGGGTCGCGCATGTGCACCAGGTGAGTTTGCATGTAACCTTTAATCCACCGCGAGCGCTGGCGCACCCAGTTAAACATCTCGTTATTTGCTTCCTCATAAGTGGTTGAGTTAACAATAGCTACCTTATAACCTTTGGCGTAGGCACGTACACCTAAATCTGCGTCTTCAGTTACATTAAACGGATCCCATCCACCCAGTTCAATCAAATACTCAAACTTAAAGTGATTGCTGGTACCACCCAGCGGTATAGGGATATCAAAGGTATCAAGCCCAGGCAGCATATAATCAAACCAATATGAGTACTCCAATGTAAACATACGGGTCAGGAAGTTCTCATTACGGTTAAAGTAGTTAAGCGCACACTGGATAACAATGTAGTTATCGGGTAATTTATGGAAAAGGCTGACAATCTTTTTAAGCTGATCGGTATCTGGCACGTCCTCGGCATCGTAGATGGTCAGGTATTTACCTCTCGAAAAGTGCAGCCCATAGTTACAGGCCTTTGGCTTGGTTTTAGGCATGTGAAAAGGCACCACAATTACCTCAAATACCGCCGGGAAATCCAGATTGCGTACTGCATTGAGTGTTTTATCGTCGTCTTCTTCAATCAGTAGCTTGATATCCAGTTTTTCGCGGGGATAATCAAGACTTTGCAGGTTCCAGATCAGTTTCTTAATCAACTTATCCTCTTTATATACCGGCAGGTGAATGGTGTATATCGGCAGCTCATCATCCTTTACCTCGCGCACTTCTTCGCGGGTAATGGCCTGGTGCAGTTCAAACCGCGAACCTACCAAAGCCAGGAAAAGTTTAAACACTATTGATACCAGGAAAAAAGAGCTTAACAACACGTTTATAATGATCGACGTGTTCACGAAACTCAACATCAAGCCTGCTACAACCAGCGTAAAAATACCAAAGGTAACGATAAGCTGTGGTGTGGTGAAAGTTGTCAATGCCGAGCTCTCCGGGTCGCGGTTCAGTAATTCAAATACGGCCGACTTCACATATTTCTGCCCCAGCAAAACGTGGCTAAGCCAGGTAATGTCCAGGTCAGACGCTAGGATAATTTCAGGCTCCAGATCGTAGGTAAACCTGATGTAATCTACAAACAACTCGTCGCTGGGGTTGGCCATAAGGGTTACCACCTTGTTGTTTTCAATACGAAGAGGCAGGGCCAGGTGAGCGTCAGCAAATTTCAGATCGGTTTTTTCCAGTACGTCCAGATCGTAATCTTCGCCGCGAATTTGTTTGAACTCGTATCCGGCATTTAGTAATGATCGCTCATAATTTTTGCGGCTCAGATAGCCAAAGTTGAGCAGGATTTTTATAAATGACAATCCTGATCTTTTAGAAAAATCATCGATTTTATCCAGATCGGCTTCAGTTAAAAAGCCGTCTTGGATCAAAAGCTCAGGAATAGTTATCTGCATTATCTATAAATAAAATGTTAACAGCTAAACAATCTCTAATACCAGCGCTGCTTTTATACAGCGCCAGTACTTAAAATATGTTTGTTACAACAAATTACTCGCTGAAAATATCTGTTGATTTTTGAACCTTGGCACGTATATACAAGAACGATAGTAATATCAATACTAACATACCCAGCAAAATATATAGGTTGTAGCTTTCCCAGAAACGGGTCAGCACGCTCTTGGTATCAACATACTCCAGGTTTTCGCTTGATTTGCTGATGTTAAAAAGATACTTGTTATTATTAACGTCAGATATAGCCACGTTACTTGACAGGGTAGACAACTGCTCGGTAATAGAGCGTGCTGCCGCTGTAAATGCATCGGCAATATGTTTGCCTGTGGCGGTAATTACCAACACTGCGTTATTGCTTCGGCCGTAGAATATCTGTGCCAGACCGTTGGATACTGAATCAGAAAGCGAGTATACCACCTTATTATTCTCGTTATTATACAAACGGAACTTACGGTTGAATTTAATTGGAGCGTCCGGGAAATCGTCCATCAGCTGGTCATCGTGCGATAACAGTGCAATGATGTTATTTTTTTTCAGGTCATTTTTATCAATGCCGTCAGAGTACTCAAACTCAGGGAAGTTGTTGGCATTGATATTATTGTTCAGCTCATAAATAATCTCGCCCATGGCGGCCGCAGCATACGGCGCATATTTTTTAGTAGTGACAATGCGGGTAGTACCTGAGTTAAATGCTTCAGGATATTGATAGAAGCTCAGGTCGCTGGTGATGAATGGGTTTTTTGATTCAAGATATGATTTATCGACGTCAACCTCGGCAAAAAAACCGTTGAAGCTGGCATTACAGTTACCACCACTGGTGTAAAATCTGAACTCAACCTCCAGTTGGTTGTATTTATGGTGCTGGTAACGGTTAATGGTTACCGATGTATTCAATTTGCCCGATGCATCCAGCTTTTCAGAGCTGATCAGCATGCCGTTAAGGTAAAGGTTAACATAACCACGGTCATTAGGTGCTAAGCTGCTGTAGTTAGCAATAACGCGAATTTCTACCTCTTTAGGAGTAAAGCTAAAGTCGGAGTTTTTAAAGTTGTAAACGCTTTTTAAATTACCTATGCCCGAAAGGAAGTTTGTAGTACCACCAATTTGACGGAACGATAATTTGGAGCGGTTTTCGTCGATGGTTTTGAAGAACTTGTTCTCGGCCTGGTTAATTAATAAATAATCGCCAAAGGTAGAGTTAAGAATGTTCATGTTACCCAGGGCGGTAATAGTTTTTTCGTAGCCTATATCGTCGCCACCGCTAACAAACAATATCTCTGACGGCGCCGCCGTTTCTTCTAAGGATTTTACGGTTAACAGTTTGCCGTTTACCGTAACCAAACGTGTCAGCGTGTCTACTGCTTTTACTACCGATTTGTTTAGGTAAAATAAGCCCTCGCCGGCTTGTGGGGTAATTTTAACAATAGCTCTTTTATCAGCTGGCAGGCTTGAAATATTACCGCACACAATATAGTTTCTAACCGAGTCTGGCAGTTTGCTTGCCGGGTATACCATAATATTTTTTACGTCGGCTTTCTTTAACCGGGAATAAGCCCAGGCCACTGCTTTAAGGTCATGCAGCGTTGGTTTATCCGGATAGGTAATTGCCCGCATGGTTTCAAAGCAGTTGCCGATATTAACGTTATTAAAGAAATTCGAAGTGCTTTTAACCAACGACAGGTATGAGTAGCTTTTAACCTTCATCCACATGGCCGGGTTGTCCAGATCCTTACATTTTTCATCGGTAACGGTACATAAGGTTTTAACCTGTATTTTCAGGAACTTGTCTGTCGACATATCCATACGGCTAAGGTTAATATTGATCTGCATGATAGAATCCTGCGTAAGGCGGCTGCTGAATGATGGCCTGTCGTTAATCATGACGTTAACGTACGACAGGTTTTTAAGCAACGCCTGCGATGGCTGTATAAACAGCACCAGTTTACTTCCGTTTAACTCAATACTCGGATCAATTTTTAAATAATAAGCACTGGTGCCTATCATGCCTACAATTGCGTCATCATCATGACCCATAGCACGAAACGACAGAATTTTTTGTGCAAAACTTGTAGTGCTCAGCAAAAAGAAAAGGGCCAGTGAGGTAAAAAATTTATTCATTGGTTCGTTATTAGTTAATTACGTAAAATTCTACTCTAAAATAGTTGCCATTGTCATCGCTGCGGTAAAACAGCTCGCCGCCCATTTCCTGGGTGATGAGTTTGGCTATTGATAAGCCTAAGCCCAAACGGCTTTCCTGGCTGGTATTGGCATCGTTTAATGTTTTTAGCTTGTTAAACATCATATCCAGCTCTTCCTGGCCAATGGCAATACCCTCGTCAATAATCTCAAAAACAAATTTTTGACGCTGCAGGCTGGTTACTACCCGAATGTTATTATTAGTTTGTGAAAATTTGATAGCGTTTGAAAGCAGGTTCTGAAATATCTGCCCCGCAAACACTTTATCCAGTTTTACATTTAGCGGCAGTTTCAAAATATTATCAACCAGGTGAATATTTTTCATCTGCGCGGTTTCAATCAGACCCCTGAAAATGCGCCTTACCTCGATATTCACATCGAATATCTCCATGTTGAATTTTAAATCCGGCGACTCGATCTCTTTCACATCCATTAACTTAGCCAGCATATACTGCATCTTTTCGGCCGATTCACTGATGTAGTCAGTGAATTCTTTTTGATCTGCGCTCAGTCGGTATTCTTCCTCTTTGATCATGTTATTACTCATGATGATAGAACCTATGAGGTTCTTCAAATCGTGGCCGGCTATATTAATGAAGCTGTTTTTTTGTTCGTCCATTTTTAACAGGCGCTCGTACTGCATATCAATTATGGCGTTTTTTTCAACAATATCGCGGTTTTGCGCTTTAAGTTGTTCGTTTGACTTTTCAATGAGCAGTGTTTGCCGCGCCTCCCGCTCCATTACTTTAAACCGAGCGCTGGGAATAAGGCAGGATAGTGTGGCTACAATAAAGAAAAACTGCCCTCCGTTGTTTACAAACAGATCAATGTTATAATCGCTAAAGGCGTTAAAAAATACCGCCAGTAATATAAAGGCTACCAGGGTTTGAATAATAGAATGTACCGGTTCCCAGAACACCTGTACGTTAAAGAAAAGAATGATGACCGAATAAACCAGGAAATAAACGTTAAACTGCTGCGAATTAGCGAGCGTACACAACAAAGCCGAAGTACATGAGAGCGCGAAGAATGTAATGTGCAGTAATATCCGGTAGTTCCACTTTTTGGTCTTAAAGAGCGTGTATAGCGCGTAAATTACAATAGCAGTGATTATACGTACTATTAAAAACTGCAGCCAGATATTTGGATTGTAAATTACATCTATGATAGCAAGAAGCCAATACAAAAAAAGGATAGTCCAGATGATATTGTTAGTCTGGTACCAGGCTTTTTTTAAAACTTCTTTTGAAAATTCTTCTTTAGTAATTTGAACAAACATTACAAGTTTCTGAAATTAGGTAAAGATTGGACCGTTTTTAAAAATTTAACAATAAACCTACAGTTAAGCAAGTGCATAAAAATATACAAAATAAATCGGTAATACAGACGGCGTCTCTTGTAATTGCGATGCTGGCTATTATTGTGCAAGTCAGCATAGCAAAAAGTAATCCAACTCTTGGGCAGGAACGGGTGCTGGCATTTAAACGAGCCAAAAGTCTGGACAACGGCATAAGCGTTTCGTGGCTTGAACAAACCTGGAACCCTAATATATTGAATGAAGATAAGCTAACGAAAGCCGACTTTGAGTTACTCAAAACTTTAGGTTTTAAGAGCATCAGACTGCCAGTAGCATTTGCGTTTTTTGAGTCGAAAAATATACCTCTTGAGAATGTTTTCAATCGTATAGATAAAGTAGTTAAGCTGTGTAACTTATATGGAATAAAACTAATAATTGATTATCACTATGGCGAAATAAATGACAATAATTATTTAACTGAAACCCTGCGGGCCATTAATTTATGGCTTAAAGTAGCCAAACATTATAGCAAGCAAAGCCCCGATGACTTATTTTTTGAGCTCTATAATGAACCGCCTCACATGAATCCGCAGATATGGAAAGACGCGGCTTACAATATGGTAACGGCTATACGAAAGGAAGATAAAAAACGGACGCTTATTGTAGGCGCTTCGAATTATAACAGCATTTACGAATTAAGCCGCACAGAGCGCCTGGCCGACGAGAATATTATTTACACCGTACATTTTTACGAACCTTTTTTATTTACTCATCAGGGCGCAACCTGGGTGGGCGACCAGGTGGCTACTACTGGGGTACCTTTTCCATACATTGCGGATAAATTTCCCACTATGAATCCTAAAACCAAAGGCACCTGGGGCGAAACTAATTATAGTCAGTATCGCAGCGATGGCAATGAGCGGTCAATGGTGGATAAACTATTGATAGTTAAAAAATGGGCTAATAAGTATGATGTTCCACTGATTTGTACCGAATATGGTTCATATAAAAAATATGCGGATGAAGAAAGTCGCTGCAGGTATATTAAAGCTATACGCAACAGTTTAAAAACATTAAATATACCGGGGATAATGTGGGAGTATGACAGTGATTTTTCTATCTTCAATGGAAAGCCATCATTAGCTAACCTGCCCGATTGCATGAAAGACGCTATTGGATACAACGGAAAAAAATGATGTATTATTGAATGTTTTAAATCATTACCTTTGTAAATTAATTAATAACTATGGTATTTTTTGAAGAAAAAAGAAAAGAAGTAATGTCTCACATCGAGAAATTCATGCTTGAAAAAATGCAGGAATACTTGAAACCTATTGAGACGATCTGGCAGCCGACAGACTTTTTACCTGATTCAACAAAAGATACTTTCTTTGACGAGGTTAAAGAGTTGCGTCAAACCGCTCAGGGGTTGTCATACGACCTGGTGGCTGTTTTAATCGGTGATACCATTACTGAAGAAGCCCTACCCACTTATGAATCATGGCTTACCATGGTTGAAGGCGTTTCAAAAAATGAAGAAGGCGGCTGGATGAAATGGACACGTGCCTGGACTGCCGAAGAGAACCGTCACGGCGATTTACTCAACAAATATTTATACCTGTCTGGCCGCGTTGATATGCGCGCTATGGAAGTTTCAACTCAATACTTAATTGCCGATGGTTTTGACATCGGTACCGGGCACGACCCATACCGTAACTTTATTTATACCTCGTTCCAGGAACTTGCTACAAACGTATCGCACCGCAGGGTAGCGTCGCAGGCTAAAAAGGATGGCGATGTGCTGCTGTCAAAAATGTGCGGTGTTATCGCGTCGGACGAGATGCGTCACGCCAAGGCTTACAAATATTTTATCGAAAAGATATTTGAGGTAGACCCTAACGAAGCTATGCTGGCTTTTGAGGATATGATGCGTAAGAAAATAGTAATGCCTGCGCACTTCTTAAGGGAAGTTGGGTTAAAGATAGGTCAAACTTTCGGGCACTTTACAGATGCTGCCCAACGCCTGGGTATCTACACAGCCATCGATTATGTCGATATCCTGAAAGAGCTTATAAAAGACTGGCACATCGAATCAATTAGCGGCCTGAGCGAATCGGGCGAGAAAGCCCGTGATTACCTGATAGCGCTGCCAGACCGCCTGCTGCGTATCGCCGACCGCATGAAAAACCCAACTTTAGAGTATAAATTTAGCTGGATTAAGGGATAATCGAATCCCTCATAAATAGGAAAGGTCTGTAGCAATACAGGCTTTCTGTTTGTACAAGATTAATTGAACGTGTAGAGACGCAATATTTTGCGTCTGAATAAATTACCCTTCCTGCACCATCTCCACCCCCCGTGGGTCGTCTGTCAGATCTTCAAACAAACTGCCTAAAATGGAGAAGATTGTAAGCGAGTTTACATCGTCAACATAATGCTCATTGTGGATGATCTTTAACTGTTGGCCATCAACCTCAATATGAAACAGCGCGCCTTCATAAAACTCGTGCTGATAGATCTCTATCGCGTTGCCTGATTTTACCGTCTCAAAAATGATATGTTCTTTCCGGTGTTCGAAAAAGTATGGGTTCAATTTTTCGTTGACGCGGTTAAACAGGTCGTCGACACTGATGCGGGTATGTAGTGTGATGATTCTCATATTTAAATAACCATTGCTGTAAATTATTGTTTGAATTGAAGGGTGCTGGTAACAGCGCTGTTTTATACATTTGTTTAACGCGCAAAAAAACTACTATGAACTATAAACTATTAGGCCGCTCGGGCCTTAAAGTGTCACAATTATGCCTGGGTACGATGGGCTTCGGTACCGAAGCGGGTTGGGGTGCCGATAAAGAAACCAGCTTTGCTATTATGGACGCTTTTGCCGAAGCCGGCGGCAATTTCCTGGATACTGCCAACGTATACAAGCTGGGCACCAGCGAAAAGATCATTGGCGACTATATGCAGAATCATGACCGCGATTATTTTGTACTCGCGACCAAGTACTCGCTAAAAGATAATCAAACCAATCCCAATGCGTCGGGTAACAACCGCAAAAATATGATGCGCAGTGTGGAGGAAAGTCTGAAGCGATTAAAGACCGATTTCATCGATATTTTATACCTGCACATTTGGGATGACCTGACCCCGATAGACGAAGTGCTGCGTGGTATGGACGACCTGATTCGTCAGGGAAAAGTTAACTACGCCGCCATAAGTGATACCCCCGCCTGGATGGTAGCCAAAGGCAACACCCTGGCCGAGCTGATGGGATGGAGCCAGTTTGTGGCCCTGCAGGTGGAGTACAGCCTGATACAACGCACCCCAGAGCGTGAGTTGATACCCATGGCCAAACATTATGGCATGACCGTGACCCCCTGGGCACCGCTGGGTGGTGGCGTGCTAAGCGGCAAATACCTGCGCGGCGAGCAGGGGCGTATTAAGCCAGAAAGCCGCCGCCTGGATGACCGCGGCGTAAGTATAACCAAAACAGTTGTCGAAATTGCTGATGAACTTGGCGTGTCGCCAAGCCACGTCGCGTTGCAATGGACAACACATCAGGGTTTTTCGTGCATCCCGATTGTAGGGGCGACCAAAGTTGACCAACTGAAAGATAACTTAAAATCGACAGCGATAAAATTAAGTGCCGGGCATCTGCAAAAACTCGATGACGCGTCGAAGATCGATCTGGGTTTCCCCGGTGAGTTTTTTAAAGAAGATGGGATAAAGATGAATGCCTTCGGCGGGTTTTATGATCGGGTAGAGAAGAGATAATAAAAAATGGGGAGGCAAATTTAAATTTACCTCCCCATTTTTTACAAATCTTTTATTCTGTCCCAAACTTCGGTTCCTTTAAGTACCAGTCGAGTAATTTTATTGTTTTTGTCGCGCTCAAACTTCACCGACCAGTCAAATCCTTGCATAATAAAATTGTCGCCGTTAAGATGGTTTAACGGATACTTGTTGCCGTCCCATAAGCTGTGAGCAATAAGGCGGTTGTCAACGGTAAGCAATACTTCTACCAAAAACGTGCCCGCTTTTTGTATACTTTGATATCGGCCGGTGTAAGCTTTTAATGAGTCATCGGCAGTTTTTTGAATTGCAATTGGTGTACGATTAACAGGTTTGCAAAATGCGCCAAAAGTAATTGCAGACATCAGCGAAAAAATAATCAGCTTTTTCATGTTTTTAAATTTAAAGGTTTAATAAATAAGTTTCTCATCAGGTTTTTCGTGGCCTGATCTGAGATCAAAAAAAACTGATTATCAAACGGACATCTACTCAAATCCAGATTTGATTACTGTTTGCTCTGGTTAACACTAAGTTTTAGTGTGTTTTGATATTGGCTGGGCGTAAGCCCGGTAAACTGTTTAAAGCAACGCTGAAAAGTAGGCAGCGAGTTAAAGCCGCAATCGTAAGCTATGGCAGCTATGGTAAAATGATTTAATGACGGGTCGGCCAGCTTTAGCTTGGCTTCATCAACCCGGTAACTATTGATAAAGTCGTTAAAGTTTTTGCCTACGTGCTGGTTGAGCAAATGCGAAACATGCTTCACCGGCAATCGTAGTTTTGCCGCTATGTCGTCGAGTTTTAATAATGGATCAAGATACAGCCTTTCTTCATTCATCAACTTATAAATTAGCGTGCTGTATTCTGCTAATTCGGTTGTTGAGAAATAAGATATGTTAGCCGCCGGTTTGTTATAAATTTCTACCTCGGCCGGTACCATGTGTGCCTGCCGGGCGTAGGCCTTGAAGCCCAGCCAGTGTACAAAGGCAATAGCCGGAATAAATAGAATGCTATGCTCCCAGCTAGTATTGAATATTGTTTTTACAATGATGGTAAGCACCCATAAAACCAATAGTGCAAACAACAACTGCAGCATTTTTTTTAGCCATTTTATGTCTTCTATTTTTGCTATCGGTGCATCTTTGTCGACCGTAGTTTGTGCGATCATCCGGTAACTGATTACCATGTAGATAAGCATTGAAGCCATGGACAGAAATATAAACCGGTTACTATAAGCAAATAGCAAATTCTGGACCGCTGTTTTGAAATAAAGCCCTTGTATAAACGGAATAGCCAGTAATCCGCTGGTGTAAAACAGCCAAATTAATTGATGTTTCAGCCCAATCAGCAGGGGCAAAAAATACAAGTACGTTTTGTTTGGTAACCCTTCATCGCCAAAAATTAAACTGCGGGTGTAAAAGTAAATGAGCGGACCTAAGGCTAGGTTTACCGGAAAGAGAATATAGCTGATAGCCGTAAACGAATGTGAATAGGCTATTTGCAATATATATGGCGTGACAGCCTCTAATGAAATACAAAGTATCAGCAGGCTTATCCACCGGTTGCTTTTTATTTTTCGGGCCGAGTAAAGTAGTATGCCCGAAAGAATAAAGCCTTGTAACGATAACGCCAGTATTAATAAGTCGGCCACAGGTAGTGATAATATCACAGTGAATTGATTTAGTATGCATAAACTTACAAAGTTTAAGGCTAAAATCAATTAATAAAACAACAAAGTTGCATTAATGGGTTATGCTTTGGCCATACGCTCAAGCGAATCGATGAACAGTGGCGAGTCGTTTAAACTTTCAACCAGTTGTACATGTTCGCCGCCCAGGGCTTTAAATTCGCCGCCGTATTCTTCGGTTACTTCGTAAACGGTTTCAAGGCAGTCGGCTACAAAGGCAGGGCAGAAAACCAACAGGCGTTTATGGCCCTGATGTGCCATTTCTTCGATCACCTTGCTGGTGTAAGGTTGCACCCATGGGTCGTTACCCAGGCGTGACTGAAAGCAAACGGTATATTTTTCTCTTGGCAGGCCCATTTTTTCGGCAATAAGACGGGCGGTATCGTATGACTGTGCCGAATAGCAGAATTTGTTAGTATCGTTCAGTGTATCGCAGCAGCCGTCTTTTTGCAGGCAATAGCTGCCGGTGTGATCGCATTTTTTGATTTGGCGCTGTGGTAAACCGTGAAAGCTGAACAATACATGATCGTAAGTTTCAGGCTGATGTTTCTGTGCATTTTCGGCAAATGCCTGTATCATTAAATCATCATCATGAAAAGAGTTGACAAAAGAAATATTGGGGATAGTTTGCCAGGTTTTTACCAGGTCCATCACTTTTTCCTGTACGGAGCCGGTGCTTGCCGATGCATACTGCGGAAACAGCGGGATAACCTTAATATCGCTCACTAAGTTAGCTTTTAAGCGCTGCAAAGCCTCCTCGATAGATGGGCTTTGGTACCTCATAGCCAGCTCGACCTGGTACTCGTTCCCCAAACGCTCCTGCAATAATTTATGTTGCAATTTGCTGTAATGTAATAAAGGCGAACCGGTTTCTTTATCCCAGATAGCTTGATACAACTTAGCCGACTTTGACGCGCGGAAAGGCGTAATAATGCCTTGCACTAATACCGTACGCAAAACGGGGTTAACGTCAATAACCCGGCCGTCCATTAAAAACTCGTTTAAATATTTGCGTACATCTGCTGTGCTCGGGCTATCCGGGGTGCCCAGATTAACCAGCAATATTCCTTTTTTTGACATCGGCGCAAAAATAGCAAAAAAGCACTTAACGCTTTAGGATGGATTTTTTAATTACAAAAAGATTATATGAACCCGCTTGTCATCCTGAGCATCGCGAAGGATCTTATAAAAGCGATAGACAAGGTGTATAAGATCCTTCGCGATGCTCAGGATGACAAGCTAAAAAAACTATCATTAATTATAACTCCCCCTTCAGGGGGGCTAAAACGCTTCAAGTACTGCTTTTACATCCTCCATTAACCACATTGGTGTTGAGGTAGCGCCGGCAATGCCTACTTTATCGCCGGGAGCAAACATAGATTGCTTAAGCTCGGCAGTCGAAGAAATGAAATAAGTATTTGGATTATGTTTACGGCAAACTTCATAAAGTACTTTACCGTTCGACGATTTAACGCCGGATACAAACACAACTTTATCAAAGTTTTTTACAAAAGCAGGCAGGTCTTTATCACGATTGGACACCTGACGGCATATCGTATCGTTGGCATTCAGCTCATACCCACGGGCATTTAGTTCGTCTTTAATCTGGTAAAACTTCTCCATGCTTTTGGTAGTCTGACTGTACAGGGTAATGTTTTTGGGGAGCTCTACGTTGTCCAGTTCGGCAATATCCTGAAAAACCAACGCCTCATTATTAGTTTGGCCTTGCAAGCCAATAACCTCGGCATGCCCGTGTTTACCGAAGATGAGTATTTTCTCCTGATTATCGTATGATGTCTTAATACGGTTTTGAAGTTTCAGTACTACCGGGCACGAGGCATCAATTAATGTAATGTTGTTTTGCAATGCGGTACGGTAGGTTTCAGGAGCCTCGCCATGCGCGCGGATAAGTACTTTTTCATTGCGCAGGTCTTTCAGTTGGTCGTGGTTAATAATGCGCAGGCCCAGACTTTTTAGTCGCTCAACCTCTTCGTCATTATGTACAATATCGCCGAGGCAGTACAGGTAGCCGTCTTCATGCAGTATGTCCTCGGCCATGTCAATAGCGTAAATCACCCCGAAACAAAATCCCGAATCCTTGTCTATTGTAACCTTTAACTGATATGATGCCATTGCGTTACAAATTTACGGCATTAGGTTGATTTTATTGCAGCGCCGCAAAAAATATAAATTGACATATTAAGATAGAGGGCCCCACCATGCTCTGTTTTTTAAATTTAAACAGTTCAAAAACAACAAGCAGTGCAGCGCTTATAATGAACCAGCAAATGTAGTTTTGCGGCGGAGCCTCATTACCATCCCAATGCCAATAGTCCAGACGCTGGGCAATAGGTTCAATTAAAAAATCAAGTATTACCAATAACACAGCTCCGCCGAATATGCGTAAAATCATAGGCTTAATATTTAATTTACGCATAGATACGCCAGTGGTATAAACCAGTAAAAACCACGTTACACCCATCAATACAGGTATTTTAAAAACGCTGATACCCAAGGTATGCCCGTACGTATAATTACCAAACAAGGCGCCGGTATATACCCCACAATATTCAACCAACCAACCCGTCAAAAAAACAATACCCGTAAACGCCAGAAATTTCTTACCAGGTTCGTCATGATTAATGAGGACAAGCAGCATCATAAGCCATAAATGAACCGGCACCAAATGTATAAAGTAGGGTTTGGTAGGCAAAAAGTAAAGGCCGATAAATCCAACCAGATGAAATATAACTATAACACGTACAGTGTTGGTTTCGCGCTCGTAAAAGCTGCGGGCCGGCCGAATGGGCTTTAAATTTTGCGTCCTTTCCATATCATGGTTTTTGTTAAATGCCTTTGAACAGCCAGGAAGGCTACAAATGTCAGGCTAAACATTTGCAGGGGATGCAAAATTATATTGTTCCATGCATTTTGACCTGCCGAAAGTGAAATCATAACCCGCGTCAAGACAATGAGGCTTACCATAAACAGTATTAACTGTAGGTTTAAGGTCATAATAATTAGCATAGGGCCCGCAATAATTAATACAATATAAATTAAAAACCACAGTATATTATAGTTAAATGCTGCTAAAAAGTTTTTGCTGAAACCATTAATAGCATCTTTATATCCCCGATACATGCGGCAACTGATCATGCCATTGGCCATCAAGGCTTCGCCGTTACATTTGTTGGCTTTCACTTGCCGCATAATCTCAACATCCTCAACCACTTTGTTTTTTACCATTTGGTGCCATTGATACTTGCGATATACGTCTGCATCAAACAACATAAACTGGCCGCTGGCGGCGGCAACGGTATAATTTTTTACCAGGTAGACCAGTTTTAGCGGTAACAGGTTAAGCAAAATGTAATGCATCAACGGCACCACCATAAGCTCGCCAAGCGTGTTCATTTGCTGATTGGCAAATAGGCTTAGCAGGCATAGTTTATTAGCATACATGCGGTGTATGGCGCTATTGATCAAGCCAACGTTTAGTTTTTCATCAGCATCAACAAATAAAAAGAAATTGCCCCTGGCCTCTTGCACCAGCTGATGGCAGGCATAGTTTTTACCCAACCAACCCTGAGGCAATTCTTTGCCTTTTATTACTCTAAACTGTGGATGTTTAGCCGCATAGGCTGCACAAATGCTATAAGTAGCATCGGTTGATTCATCGTCCAGTATTAAAACTTCATAATGCTGGTAGTCCTGATTGCGGATGGAATCCAGAATCGTAAGGATATTTTCGGCTTCGTTGCGAGCCGGGATGAGGATAGAAACCAGATCAGGATAAAATTTATTTATCCGGCGCAGCTTAGGGTCTGACAGAAAATTGAACAAAGTAACGGCAAACCGCAGAATAATGAAACAAAAGGTTACGGCTATTACTATGATCACTATTTTGTTATTTGTGTTTGTTGCTGTCGCGATTGTGTATAATGCTGCTGGTAGGCCCGCTGCAAAACTGTAATATCATTAAAATCTGTGCCGCTCTGCGCTTTTAAATATACGTTGGCTACAGGTTTGAAATTGTCAAAGTTCTCTATAAAAGTAGTGGCAAATATAAGCTGAAAGTTTTTTGCTTTACTGATAATGCGCGATACACCCTTTTCAAACTTAACTTCAGTAACCATATTTGAATACAATTTCCCCTGGGGGAAAATGAGAACCAAATTGTTTGGTTCATTTAGTAATCCGGCCGCAAAATCAAGCGATTTTATTACATCTCTTGATTGTGGATTAACAGAAAACCCGCCTCCATATTTTAGTGCAGGCTCTTTAATTAAAGTTTTTTCAAGGATCATAGCATGAAAATTCTTCCTAAAAAATACCCGGTTGATATAGTAGAGCACAATCGTATCCCAGGCGCTAAAGTGGTTGGCTATCAACAATATCGATTTATTATTGTCAAGCGCTATCCTGTCAAAGTTTATTTCTTTAAAATATCGGGCGGTTATCCACCGTACGTACAGTTGTAACGCGGTTTTGATAACGATATTTTTTTGCGGATAGATCATTTATTGGTTCTTGTAATTGATCTTGTAAAGCCTGCTGATAGGTATGCCCAAATATTCGTCAATTATTCAAATACCGCTTTCATTAATAGCGGAGAGTATTTTTTGCGTAGCGCCAATGTTTTGCTTCACATAGTCGCCTGCTTTATAACCGGCAGCGGCACAAAAAGATTTGTCCTCAATTAATTTACCAGCAGTAATTTTTAGCGATCGCACATCAGTAATACTAAACCCTGCGCCTATAGCAATCAAATCACAAGCCTCTTTAAATCTTGAATAGTTGGGGCCAAATATTACCGGCAGGCCAAAAGCGGCTGCCTCGAGCGTGTTATGTATGCCCGCACCGAAACCGCCTCCCACGTATGCAATATCTCCGTATTGATAAAGCGAGGATAACATGCCGATATTGTCGATGATTAAGATTTGCTTATTGATCAGAGATTGGCGGTCGGCGATTAGTGAATGTCTGATGTATGAGCCCTGTGGTAATAAACTTATCAAGTTATTGATCTTGTCCTCGCCAATTTCATGCGGGGCAATGATAAATTTCCACTCGGGATATTCATTGATCAATTGAGCAAGTAGTTGTTCATCAGCAGGCCAGGTGCTGCCCGCAATAAACATTTTTTGACCGGCTTTAAACGCCTTAATTTGTGGTAATGCTTTCGGGTTTTGTGCGTTGGCCCAAACCCGGTCAAAGCGGGTGTCGCCGCTAATGGTGACATTGATGATGCCAACCGTTTGCAATAACTGCTCAGACTGTGCATCCTGCACAAAAAAACGGGTTACGAAGTGCAGCATTTTACGATGCAGGCCGCCGTACCATTTAAAAAATATCTGTCCGGGTCTGAAAATGCCCGATATAATATAAAGGGGTGTTTGACGGCTGTTTAGCTCATTAAAAAAGTGATACCAGTATTCATATTTAGTAAATATAGCAACACGAGGATTAATAGCTGCGATAAATTTACGGGCATTCCCGGCTGTATCCAGAGGTAAATAATATACGGCATCGGCCAGCGGGGTATTCTTGCGTATCTCATATCCCGAAGGCGAAAAAAAAGTAATCACAATTTTCGATTCAGGTTGTTGTATCCTTATTTGCTCTAAAACCGGGCGGCCTTGTTCAAACTCGCCCAATGAGGCAAAATGGAACCAAATGCTTTGTTCAAAATGCGAATAATTGGTATTAATTCGGCCTTTGATCCAAAGCGCTGCCTTTTTGTTAAAAGCAGAAAAAAACAGTATTAAGAGATAGTAAACGCGCAGTCCTGTATTGTACAGTAATAACATTATTAATACGAAATGAGTATCTTCGTCGCGATAAATATAACAACATCTAAACAATAAACACATGAAAATAGCTGTAGTTGGAACCGGATACGTTGGGTTAGTTACCGGTACATGTTTGGCCGAAACCGGCAATCAAGTTATCTGTGTTGATATCAACGAGAAAAAGGTTAAAATGATGCAGGAAGGGCAACTGCCTATATATGAACCCGGTCTCGAATTGCTGTTTACCCGTAACATCACCCAGGGGCGCCTGCACTTTACCAGTAACCTTGCCGAGGCGCTGGAAGAGTCGAAAATTATTTTTTTAGCATTGCCTACTCCGCCCGGAGGCGATGGCGCTGCCGATTTGAGCTATGTGTTAGGCGCAGCTAAAGATATAGCAAAGCTGATTAAAGAATATAAGGTTATTGTAACCAAGTCAACCGTACCTGTTGGTACCGCCGACAAAATTACAGCTGTTTTGCAAGAGCATACCGATATGGAATTTGCTGTAGTGTCAAACCCTGAATTTTTGCGCGAAGGTGTTGCTGTCGAAGATTTCATGAAGCCAGATCGGATTGTAATAGGCACCGACGACGAACGTGCACGCAAATTGATGGGCGAACTATACGCACCATATGTGCGTCAGGGCAACCCGATAATTTATATGGATCAGCGCTCGTCTGAATTGACCAAGTATGCTGCCAATTCATTCCTGGCTACCAAAATATCTTTCATGAATGAGATTGCTAACCTGTGCGAACTGGTTGGCGCTGATGTAGATATGATCAGACGCGGTATTGGTTCCGATGACCGCATTGGCAGGCGCTTCTTGTTTTCAGGTATAGGCTACGGAGGCAGCTGTTTCCCAAAGGATGTACAGGCGTTGGCAAAATCAGCCAAAGAAAACAACTACGATTTTAAAATATTAAACGCGGTTATGGATGTGAACGACATACAGCGTACCATTTTGGTTGAAAAAGTTAAACAATATTACCAAGGCAACGTAAAAGGAAAAAAATTCGCTATCTGGGGACTGGCATTTAAGCCCGAGACCGATGATATACGCGAAGCGCCAGCCTTATATATTATTGATGAGCTGGTAAAAGCCGGAGCAATAATATCGGCATTTGATCCTGAAGCTATGGAAAATGTAAAAAATGTTGTCGGCGATAAAATTACCTACACCGATAACCAATATGACGCACTGGACGGAGCCGACGCTTTGCTGATCTTAACCGAATGGTCTGTATTCCGTACGCCTGATTTTGACCAGTTAGAAGCCAAATTAAAAGCCAAAGTAATTTTTGATGGCCGCAACTTATACGATATTCAAAAAATGATAGACTGTGGTTATTACTATAACAGCATAGGCAGAAAGGTGGTAAGCTAATGGCTCGTAAACGTATATTGATTACCGGCGCGGCCGGTTTCCTGGGTTCGCATTTGTGCGACAGGTTTATTGCTGAAGATTACCATGTTATTGGCATGGACAATTTAATTACCGGCGACCTGCGTAATATTGAACACTTATTCAAACTGGAGAACTTTGAATTTTACAACCACGATGTCTCTAAGTTTGTGTACGTGCCGGGCGAGCTAAATTATATCCTGCATTTTGCGTCGCCGGCCAGCCCGATTGACTATCTGAAAATTCCGATTCAAACCTTGAAGGTTGGCTCATTAGGTACACATAATTTACTTGGCCTGGCCCGCTCAAAAAATGCGCGCATGCTTATTGCTTCAACATCTGAAGTGTATGGCGACCCAAGCGTAAATCCGCAACCTGAAGAATATTGGGGCAATGTAAACCCGGTTGGCCCTCGCGGTGTATATGATGAGGCAAAACGCTTTCAGGAAGCCATAACCATGGCGTATCATACTTTTCACGGCCTGGAAACCCGTATTGTAAGGATATTTAACACTTATGGCCCGCGTATGCGGCTTAATGATGGCCGTGTACTGCCGGCATTTATCGGTCAGGCTTTGCGCGGTGAGTCATTAACCATGTTTGGCGACGGCTCGCAAACCCGCTCGTTTTGCTATGTTGACGATCTGGTAGAAGGTATCCATCGGTTATTACACAGCGACTATGCTCAGCCTATGAATATCGGTAACCCGGACGAGATCACTATACGCCAGTTTGGTGAAGAGATTATCAAGCTAACCGGTACCGATCAGCAACTCATCAGCCTGCCTTTACCTACAGACGACCCAAAACAACGCCGCCCGGATATTACTAAAGCAAAAGCTATTTTAGGCTGGGAGCCGAAGGTGTCCAGAAGTGAAGGTTTGAAGAGAACATATGAGTATTTCAAATCGTTGCCTGAAAAAGAAATCCAACATAAAGACTTTACCTATTATAATAAACATTAATGGCTAAGATATTAGTAACCGGTGGCATGGGCTTTATCGGCTCGCACACTGTAGTTGAACTTGTAAACTCAGGCTATGAGCCTGTAATTGTTGACGATCTTTCAAACTCTGATCCTAAAATATTAGATCAGCTGGCTAAGATCATCGGCTACAAACCGACATTTTATAAGCTTGACCTTTGCGATGAAAACGGCGTTTATCAACTGGCCGAAAAGGAGCCGGATATTACTGGCATTATTCATTTTGCAGCATCAAAAGCCGTTGGCGAATCTGTACAGCACCCGCTTAAATATTACCGCAACAACTTTTTTTCATTGCTAAATGTGCTTAATGCCTATAAAGGTAAGCCGGTAAACTTTGTGTTTTCATCAAGTTGTACCGTATACGGCCAACCGGATGTATTGCCGGTTACTGAAGATGCGCCGGTAAAGCCGGCCGAATCGCCATATGGCAATACCAAACAAATAGCCGAGGAAATGCTGGTGGATATGCAAAAAGCCGGCAGCCGCTATAAGGTAATTGCGCTACGGTATTTTAACCCGGTTGGTGCTCATAGCTCGGCCTTAATAGGGGAGTTGCCTATTGGCATACCCCAAAACCTGGTGCCTTTTATTACGCAAACAGCCATTGGTAAACGCGAAAAAATCACTGTATTTGGTGATGACTATAATACACCTGACGGAAGCTGTATACGTGACTATATTCACGTAGTTGATTTGGCAAAAGCACACGTTGCCGCCTTGAGGCTAATGGAAAACGGAAGCTTTACCGGTTATGACGTATTTAATTTGGGTACAGGTAAAGGCAGTACAGTTTTAGAAGTTATTCGTGCGTTTGAAAACTCTACCGGCGAGAAACTCAACTACGTAATTGGGCCACGCCGCGAAGGTGATATAGAGAAAGTTTGGGGCGATGTTACCAAATCAAAAAATGTGTTAAAATGGCAAACCGAGCTCGATTTGGACACCATGATGCAGTCGGCCTGGGAATGGGAAAAATACATAGCTGCCAATCCGTTAAACTAAAATGAACAAGAAGATCATAATTACAGGTGGAGCCGGCTTTATTGGCTCGCATGTGGTGCGCAGGTTTGTCAAAAACTACCCCGACTACGCCATCATTAATTTAGATAAACTGACCTATGCCGGTAACCTGGCTAATTTAGTTGATATTGAAAACGAGCCTAATTATAAATTTATAAAAGGCGATATTGTTGACCTTGAGTTTATTCGAAGCCTTTTTAATGATGAACAACCTGATGCGGTTATTCATTTGGCGGCCGAATCGCATGTCGACCGCTCAATTGTTAATCCGCTGGAGTTTGTAATGACCAACGTAGTGGGCACCGTCAACCTGCTTACTGCTGCGCGCGAAACCTGGAAAGGCAACTACGATAAAAAACGTTTCTATCATGTATCAACCGACGAGGTTTACGGTACATTGGGCGAGGATGGTATGTTTACCGAAGCCACAGCTTACGATCCGCATTCGCCATACTCAGCATCTAAAGCCAGCTCTGACCACTTTGTGCGCGCTTACCACGATACTTACGGTATGGATACGGTGATCTCTAACTGCTCAAATAATTATGGCTCATTCCATTTTCCGGAGAAATTGATACCATTGGCTATCAATAATATAAAAAATAATAAGCCGGTGCCTGTTTACGGTAAAGGCGAGAATATCAGGGACTGGTTGTGGGTTGAAGACCATGCACGCGCTATTGATGTTATCTTTCATAACGCTGCTACTGGTACAACCTATAATATTGGCGGCCATAATGAATGGAAAAATATCGATCTGATTACCACACTTTGTGCTATTATGGACAAAAAGCTGGGCAGGGAAGAAGGTGAATCGGCGAAACTGATAACCTTTGTAACTGACCGTGCAGGGCATGATTTACGTTATGCCATTGATGCAACTAAGCTTAAGAACGAACTGGGCTGGGTGCCGAGCATTACATTTGAAGAAGGGCTGGAAAAAACGGTTGATTGGTATTTGGCTAATGAGCAATGGCTAAACGATGTAACCTCAGGACATTACCAACAGTATTACGAGGAGCAATATCATAGACGATAAATGTTTGGTCTTTTTAAAAAAAAGGAAGAGAAGCGGGAAAAGAGGCTGCCGGACGTAACTTTTGGAGGTATAGCTGTTGACATGCACTCGCATGTGTTGCCGGGTATTGATGACGGTGCGCAGAATGTAGATGAATCTATTTTTTTAATTGGTAAAATGATGGATGCCGGGATTAAAAAGATTATTGCTACCCCGCACATCATGATTGATTTTTATCGCAACACGCCCGAAACTATCAACGGCGCATTGGAAACACTGCGTGCAGAACTCAAAAACCGTGGAATAGATATAGAAGTACAGGCCGCTGCCGAACATTACTTTGACGAAACTTTTGAAAAAAGGGTAGACGATAAAAAGCTGATGACCATGGGCGATAACTTTGTGCTTTACGAGTATCCGTTTATCAGCATGCCTCAAAATGCTTTTGATGTACTACAAAAGCTAACAAAAGGCGGCTACAAGCCCATACTTGCCCACCCGGAGCGCTACGGTTATATGACTATCGAAGAGATGGCTAACCTGCGCAGTTGGGGCGGTAACATCCAGCTCAATACCATATCGCTTACGGGCTATTATGGCAAATATATTAAACAGAAAGCCGAAGCCATGGTTGATGCGGAAATTGTTGATTTTATATCAAGCGATATGCACCACCCAAAACATGCCGCAGCCTTTCATGATGCGTTGAATTTTCCACATGTACAGAAACTATTGACCAACTATCCGCTGAAGAATATAATGTTGAAGTAATTTAATGAGTAAATGAGTGATTGAGCGAATGAGTGAGTAATTTAGTGAATGGATAAATGAATCAGAGTTATTAAAGTACTTACAAATTCGCAAATCAAACATTCACTCATCCACTAATTCACTCAATCACTCATTACTCGTAGCGCAATGCCTCAACCGGGTCAAGTCGGGCGGCCTTTTTAGCAGGATAAAATCCGGATAGCAACCCAATCATGGTACATAAAGCTACTGCCGATAAGAGCCAGAACCATGGCACCACAAATTTGCCACTTATTTGTATAGCTATCAGATTACCAGCGAGCATACCCAGTACCATTCCGCCTACACCGCCGATCAGGCAGATTACGATAGCTTCAATTAAAAATTGCTTACGGATAACCGCAGGAGTTGCCCCAATAGCTTTACGTACACCAATTTCGCGGGTGCGCTCGGTTACCGATACCAGCATAATATTCATTAAGCCAATAGCTGCGCCAATGAGCGTGATGATACCAATGCCGAAACCAGCCATAGTCATATAGGCCATTTGCTCGCCCAGTTTTTGCTGGATAGAGTCGCTGCGCACAATTTCGAAATTATCCGGAACAGCAACGTTTAGTCCGCGTATGTTTCTGAAAAGCGAAGTGGCCTCGCCCACACAGGCATCTAATTGAGCCCCGCTGCCCACCATCACTGTAACACCAAATGAGGGGTTTGAGCTTGGCGCAATTTGCTTGGCCTTTAAAATAGGAATGACACAAAGCCTGTCACCGCCGTTAAAGCCGGCGCTTGAACCTTTCGATTCAAACACACCGATTACGCGAAACTTATTACTGCCTACAAAGATGGATTTATTAATGGGGTCCTCGTTTTTAAACAGTTTGGATTTTATTTCATCGCCTATAATTACCACGTTTTCGCCGTATTCAAGCTCCTGGTCAGAAAAATTACGACCCAGCGCCAGTTTATAACCATTAGTTTGCAGGTAGTTTTCATTAGTACCCGTAACCGTTACATTGGGGTTTGTTTTTTGGCTATTATATTTAACAATGGCCGTGCCCGATATATCAAGGTTGATAGATACCAATGCCGGCAATTTATACAACGTTTTAAAGCGCTGTGCCTGATCATACCTGATAGCCGGGTAAAATTTACGATGCCCGCCGTTGCCAAAATTAATGCCCGACCCCCGGTTTTGAATAGTAAAAGAGTTAGCGCCCAGTCGCGAAAACGCGTCAGAGGTATATTGTTTGATGCCCTCAATTGCAGTAAGTATGCCCACCAGGGCCATAATACCTATGGCAATAATTAACGCAGTAAGCGATGTACGCAGCCGGTTGCCCGCAATTGACTGCAGCGCGATGGACACATTTTCCCTAAGCGTAGTTTTAACCGGCATGTTGTAAAATTAGAAAATTCTTTTTGGGTGTAAGACTGTAGGAACGGTGCGTTTGTTACAAGGCGGTTTTAATTTTGATTTGAGGTTTGAAGGGCTCGCCCTGCTTTCGTTTCGCTAGGCGACCCTCTCTGCTGCGTAAAGAGGGTTGTAATTTTTCAAATCGGGTGTCATCCTGAGGCTCTCGAAGGGTGAGCGTTGGGCTTTTTTTCCCGTGCTCAGATCCCGAATCTTTTGAAAGAATTACACCCGGCCTTTTATTCTGCAATCAAAAACATTTTGGTAACTTGACTAAAAATTTAAATCACCATGAAAATCATTAAATCAATAATAGCGCTGTTTATTGTATTGGGCACAGCTATCCATACAAAAGCGCAGAGCAATACAGTTGTGTCGGTTAATAAAGTATTTAGCGATTATATTGATTTGAAAAATGCTTTGGTTGCTGATGACAACGCAGGCACCCAGGCTAAAGCTAAAGTTTTAAATGCCGATGTGGCCGCCATTGAAACCAAAGACATGTCTACCAAAGAACAGGTAATCTGGAAAAATTATGTGGAAAAGCTAAGTTTCGACAGCCGCCATATTAGTGAAAGCGCATCGATAGATCATCAGCGCGAGCATTTTGCTTCCTTGTCAAAAAACGTATATGCAGTTTTAAAAGCATTTCCATATAATGAATCGACGCTTTACTGGCAATATTGCCCTATGAAAAAAGCCAACTGGTTAAGCAATAAACAAGCTATTGAAAACCCTTACTACGGTAAAGCAATGCTGAATTGTGGAAGTGTAAAGGAGACTTTGAAAGGCACGAAATAGAGTCAAAATATAAATGAAAAGGGCGCTGAGATTTTTTCTCAGCGCCCTTTTCATTTATATTTTGACTCGTGGTTATTGTCTCTTGATTCTTATACCGAGAACGATGTTCCGCAGCCACAGGTTTTGGCAGCGTTAGGATTATTGAAAGTGAAACCGCGGGCGTTCAGGCCGTCCTGGAAATCTATCTCCATACCTAATAAATACATGCCATGTGCTTTATGCATAAATACCCGCAATCCTTCGATATTATATTCTTGGTCGCCGTCTTTTTTCTGGTCGAAACCTAAAACGTAGTTCATGCCGGCACAGCCGCCGCCTTCAACGCCAATACGCAGGCCAAAATCGTCGCTTATTTCTTGCTGATCTTTTAATTTATAAAGTTCCTTAACGGCGCCTTCGGTAATGGTTACCGGTGCGGTTTCAACAGCTGTACTCATCTTATTTATAATTAACTACACAAATATAATGTAAAATGCGGATTTTTGTTCTGGTGCACTTATTTATGACCTGCGCCTAACACAAACTTAAATATGACCTATTTCCCCTATTTATTAGATATCATAAAATATACCATTGCCGGCCTGGGTGTGGTATGGATAGCTTTTTACCTGCTTAAACCTTACCTTGACCGTAATGAAAGCATTCAGCTTGTTGAGCTGAAAAAAACCATTAGCAGCCAGACTTTGCCATTGCGCCTGCAGGCCTATGAGCGTGTAGTGTTGTTTATTGAACGGATAAACCCGGTAAACATGCTGGTGCGTATGAATAATCCCGACTACTCTGCGGCCGAATTATATATGTTAATAGTAGCCGAACTGCGCAATGAATACCAACATAATGTTACGCAACAGATTTATGTAAGCCCGGCTACCTGGGCCATTGTTAAACGCCTGAAGGACGAAACACTGGGCCTGGTTAACAATGCCATTAAAGATTTGCCTGAGTCTGCAACTGGTTTGGAGCTGAGCCGTTTGGTACTAACACAGATCAGTAACTCAGAGAATAATCCTTATGACGCTGGCCTGGCCCTGATTCGTCAGGAACTGGAGCAATTATTTTAAGCTATGGCAGCTAAGCGGAAAACAACATCGGGAATTGAAATAAAGGAGGTTTATACCGAGCCTTCAAACATGAACGAACTGCCCGGCGAATTTCCGTATACCCGTGGTATCCAAAAAGACATGTACCGCGGTAAACCCTGGACAATGCGCCAGTATGCCGGCTTTTCAACTGCCGAGGAGTCAAACAAACGTTACCATTATTTATTAGGTCAGGGTACAACTGGCCTTTCTGTAGCTTTTGATCTGCCCACCCAGATAGGGTATGACTCAGACCATGAACTTGCCGAAGGCGAAGTAGGCAAGGTTGGGGTAGCTATTGATTCACTGGAGGATATCGAGATTTTGTTTGATGGGATCAAACTAGCAGATATCACTACTTCCATGACCATTAACGCCACTGCGCCCATATTGCTGGCCATGTACATCGCGCTGGCAAAAAAACAGGGCGCTGATTTAACGCAGTTATCCGGCACTATACAAAATGATATATTAAAAGAGTATGCCGCGCGCGGTACCTATATATATCCGCCTGCGCCATCTATGCGTTTAATTACCGATGTATTTGAGTATTGCAGCAAGGAACTGCCTAAATGGAACACCATATCTATATCAGGATACCATATCCGCGAAGCCGGATCTACTGCTGTGCAGGAGCTGGCATTTACACTGGCTAACGGAAAAGCCTATTTAAAGGCTGCGCAAAGCCGGGGCCTGGATATTAATATATTTGCTAAGCGGCTTTCATTCTTCTTTAACTGTCATAATAATTTTTTTGAAGAGATAGCCAAATTCAGAGCGGCGCGGCGTATGTGGGCCAACATCACCAAAAAACTCGGAGCTATTGAACCGGCTGCACAGAAGCTTCGCTTTCATACCCAAACCGGTGGCTCAACGCTCACGGCGCAGCAGCCTCTCAATAATGTAGTGCGTACAACCACGCAGGCTTTAGCCGCTGTGCTAGGTGGCACACAATCGCTGCACACAAATGGTTATGACGAAGCTTTATCTTTGCCTACCGAAGCCGCCGCCCAGATTGCTTTACGCACCCAACAGATCATTGCTTTTGAAAGTGGGGTGACCGATACAGTTGACCCGCTAGCGGGGTCTTACTTTATAGAAGCCTTAACAAACGAACTTGAAGCTGCTGCTAATATATATATTAATAAGATTGACGCCATGGGCGGCTCAGTAAAAGCCATAGAGCAGGATTACATGCAGCAGGAAATTGCCAGGGCGGCTTACCAATATCAAAATGAGATTGAAAGCGGTGAACGCATTATTGTAGGGATAAATAAGTTTGTAAAAGAAGAGCCGCCGGTTAACAACTTGTTTAGAGTTGATGACGCTATCCGCTTAAAACAGATAGAAAAAATCAACCTGTTAAAAGCCCGGCGCGACAACGTTTTGGTGGCCGAACAACTCAATAATCTGAAAGCTGCCGCCCGGAGGAATGACAATCTAATGCCGTCGATATTATCGGCGGTAGAGAACTATGCCACTTTAGGGGAAATTGCCGACGTTTTTCGCGCTGTTTTTGGAGAATATTAGAGCCTGTCAGAATAGAATTGTTAATAATTAACATCCGTTTTCTTCCCGTCGCGTCGTGCGTAACCTCTTGAGCGCGCGCAATTACTTTGAGTAATATTATAAATAAACGGCCTAATTGACTGTAAATGCAATGTTTATTGTGAGTAAGGTTATAAACATGTTGATAAGTGGGCAAAATATAAAATATTCACTCCAAAAAACAGCAAAAAAAGCAGCATTTTTTTCAAATTTATTTTCAAAAAAAACGTAAAAAGAATTTTTTACTCCGCTTTTTTTTTGAATATTCGATGTTCCGTAGCAGTCCCAATAAAAGTGTGCTTTGGGGATTGAAAATCAATATTTTAGTTAGATACCGTATGGAAAAAACTTGTACAAACGTCTGGAATAGCTGTCTCCAAATCATAAAGGATAACATCCCTGCACAAAGCTTTAAAACTTGGTTTGAGCCAATCAAAGCTTTACGCATGGAAGGCAGTGTTCTGACGATCCAGGTGCCAAGTTTATTTTTCTACGAATGGCTGGAAGAGCATTACGTTCAGCTATTGCGCAAAACCATAAAGAAACAATTGGGCGATGATGGCCGTTTAGAGTATAATATCGTTGTTGAACAATCATCAGCGAGCAAACCATATACTACAAATATGCCATCAAATGGAAACGGTGCTGAATCGAAAAATCAGTCGATGCCCATTCCTATTTCAATAAATAAGGATATTAAAAACCCGTTTGTCATTCCAGGTTTAAAAAAACTGAATGTCGACCCGCAATTAAACCGTCAATATACTTTCGAGAACTTTGTTGAGGGAGATTGTAACCGCCTGGCCCGTTCTGCTGGTTACGCGGTTGCTGCCAAACCGGGCGGTACCTCATTCAACCCGTTGATGATTTATGGTGGCGTAGGTTTGGGCAAAACTCACCTGGCTCAGGCTATCGGTAATGAAATAAAACGTACACTGCCTGATAAACTGGTGTTGTATGTATCGTGTGAGAAGTTTACGCAACAGTTTGTAGACGCCTTAAAGCATAATAATATTAACGACTTTGTGAATTTTTACCAGGCTATTGATGTGCTGATCATGGACGATGTGCACAACTTTGCCGGTAAAGAAAAAACACAGGATTTCTTCTTTCACATATTTAACCACCTGCACCAATCAGGCAAACAATTGATCATTACTTCTGATAAAGCGCCTAAAGACCTTGCCGGTTTAGAGGAACGCTTATTATCGAGATTTAAATGGGGCCTGAGTGCAGATTTACAAGTACCTGATCTGGAAACCCGGATGGCTATCCTGAAAAACAAAACTTATCAGGATGGTATCGAATTGGGCGATGATGTTATAGAATATGTAGCACACAATATCGATAACAACGTACGTGAGCTGGAAGGCGCCATGGTATCGTTACTGGCTCAATCAACCCTTAACCGTAAGGAGATAGACCTGAACCTGGCCAAACAGATGCTGAAGAATTTTGTGAAAAACTCATCGAAAGAAATTTCGATGGAATATATACAAAATTTGGTTTGTGAGTATTTTGAAGTGCCTATTGATATGGTGAAATCACAGACACGTAAACGCGAAATCGTTCAGGCGCGTCAGATATCCATGTACCTTGCCAAGGCACATACCAAGAGCTCATTGAAGTCAATAGGCCATTTTTTTGGCGGCCGCGACCACTCAACCGTTATTTATGCCTGCCAAACCGTAGAGGATTTAATTGACACCGACAAAAAATTCAAAGGCTACGTAGCCGATATCCAGAAAAAACTGAAGATGTCGTAGCCGATATCTGTTATAAGCAAAAAACGCCATTGTGATTTTCACATGGCGTTTTTTGCTTATAAGTATATTTCAAACACTCCTAATTCATCGTTGTTGAGAAAATCGATTATCTCGGTTTCTTTTTCTGTAAGTATAAATTTAATGTGATTGGTAGATGTGTTTCCAATTCGCAACCAAATTATTTTAGGCGGAAATGCGTGCAGATTCTGAATCTCTGCGAAATCCTCATCAAAAGTTAAGATGTGATATTTGTTTGATTTTGCGAATTGCCAGATATCAATATCCGACAAAATTGATTTTGGTTTGATTTCATTGACAGGAAGTATTTCCCAGCGGCAAAAGCTTCTTTAATCGCCACGAAATATTTTCATCGATGATTAATCGAATCATTATGCAACTTTGATAACTCGTTCTTTGTTGGCTGCATATGATAGACACGCTAGTAGTGCATGCTCAGTAAGTTGCGGGAAATCTGCGATGATTTCTTCGTGGGTTAAACCAGAAGCAAGCCAATGCAAAACGTCATATACGGTAATGCGTGTTCCCTTGATAACAGGTTTACCAAATCTGATTTCAGAATTAACTTCTATATACTCTTTATAATCAATTTGCTGCATAATCAAATTTACTAATTTTAAATTGAAAAGTATGATAACTATCGTGGCGTTATTTATCAGTATATTAGTACATGAAGAAACTCATACTCGCTCTCTTTCTTTTAATGCTTGGTAAACTAACCCTCGCCCAACAAACTGCCACCGACGCTGTAAAGCAAACTGTAAACAATATGTTCAAAGCCATGCGTACCGGCGACAGCACCCTGCTGCGTTCAACATTTGCTAAAGGCGTGGTTTTTCACAGCGTCGAAAATAGAAGGGACGGCAGCACTGCCTTGATTGCCGAAGATGCGAACGAGTTTATAAAGGCGGTAGGCACGCCTCATAAGGGTATTTGGGATGAGCGGATTGTAATAACAGACGTAAAAATTGATGGCGATCTGGCCAGTGTATGGGCGCCTTATAAATTTTACCTGGACGATAAGTTTAGTCATTGCGGTGTGGATGTTTTTCAGCTGATGAAAACCGCTGCCGGCTGGAAAATTATTTACATTGTCGACACCCGCCGTAAGGACAACTGTGTTGAGTAAGATGAAATGAATTTAAATTTTAAATTTAACAGCATATTAAGTAAAATTGATTGCTGTTTACACCCCGCAGCCCCAACGTTTTAATGAGCCTTCATAAGCCCAAGCAAATACTACTTGTTGATGATGATCAGCTTTTTCTGAAGCTGATAGAGCAGGTGTTTAAAAAATCGGGCTTTACATGTACGCGTGCCGGGTCGGCCGAGGCGGCTATCGAGTTGCTTGAAAAAGGCGAGGTGATACCCGACCTTATCCTTTCAGACTACGAGATGCTGAAGATGAATGGCTTTGAGTTTCGTGCTTATTTGATGAACCAGCCAAGGTTTCAGGATATCCCTTTTGTTTTTCTTACATTTTTTTCAGACAAAGATTTTATTGAAAAGGGGCTCGACCTGCAGGCTATTGATTATGTGATCAAGGATACGCCCATCAACGTGATTGTATCCAAAGTAAACAATATATTGTTTGCAGTTGATAAACAACGCGAGCTGTCTGAGAATGAAGTTAAAAAGGCAGCTAAATCGCTCAATATAAAATCAATCCCGGTTAAGGCACCCCAAATTGATGGCTTTGAGGTCGATTTTTGGCATATGGCTTACCATGATATCCCCGGCGGCGATTTTATTGACTTTATAAAAGTTAGCGACCGATATAACTTCATTGTACTGGGCGATATTATGGGCAAAAAGTGGATGGCCTGGTTCTTTACTTTTGGTTTTTTGAGTTATGTGCGGTCGGCCGTACGCTTTGCAGCGTTTAACAATGAATACTCAACGTCAAAAATATTGCAGCAGGTGAATGCCATAATTTGTTTTGACGAAGTATTGCAGGACATTTTATCGAGCTTGTCTTTATTATTAATAGATACCGAAACCGGCAAGATAACCTATTCAGGCGCCGGCGATTTGCCGTTGCTTTATTACAGCAGTAAGGCCAATGAATTGCAAATGATTAGCTCGTCGGGATTGTTGTTAGGCTTGTTTGAAGAGGGTAATTATAGTGAGAAGGAAATAGTATTAGGGCAGGGCGACAGGCTTTTTGTTTTTACTGATGGCATGATTGATTTTATTGATGCGACGGGCAAGAAGAGCGACTACAATCAGTTCTCAAAAGCGCTTAAACCTTTTATGAAAAAAGATAATAATTTTACAGATATCGTATCAAACCTGTTTGACAGAGACTTAAATGAGCAGGTGGACGATCGCAGCATAATCAGCATTTATAAAAATTAAAATATGATAAAAATATACAAAGAACTTGACGACATGCTGCTGGTAAAGCTGGACATAAAAGAGGCCAGCCTTGAAAATGGCGATGCGTTTAAAGCCGAGGTTATCAGTTTATTTGATAGATACAAAAAATCAATCGCAATTGACATGAGTTTGGTTGAATATATTGACAGTTCTTTCCTGGGCTCAATCGTGTCGGCATTTAAACACCTTATCTCATTTAAGTCTGAAGTTATGCTGGTAGGCTTAAGTAAAGACCTAACCAACCTGTTTAGTTTAACCCGGCTTGACAAGGTGTTTAAAATTTACAACAATTTTGACGAGCTCACCAAGTAATAAAAGATATGGCTGAACCAGTTAGCAAACAGTTTTTATTACCTAACAGCCGGCAATCTATCAAGTCGTCGGTCGAAGAGTTGCTGGACTTTATTGTTAAGCAATTGCCCGCTGCGGTAAATAAAGAAGCTATAAGCTTTAAAATTGAGGTAATATTGATTGAGTTATTGACCAACGGCATTAAACACGCCGGTACTAAAGAGACTTTCCTGGATATTACTGTTGATGATAATAGCATCAATATTGATAAAAAGGACTTTGGTAACCGTTATCAACCCGGCAACATCACATCTTTACTGGTGCATGATCCCGGTTATAGAGAGCTGTTAACCAAAGACGGCTTGCACAGTATGTATGCCGTGGTAACCAGCGACACCCAAATAAAGTTTGTATGCGAAGAGGCTGATGACCAGGATAGCCCGCTGGATGTAAGCAACCTGATGGAGCACTTTGGTTTGCTTATTATTACCAAAGCATCAGACAATTTTACCTACGAGTACGATATTGCTAAAGGATTAAATACTTTCAGCGTTTATGTTAAAGTTTAAGGCGTAATATCGCTATCTTTTAATTCATGAGGCGAGTCAGGCTTTAGTTCTGACTGAATGATTTTCTTTTCAAAAGCTTTCTCGTCCTTACGGTCTCGTTTAATTAGCCAGGTTATCAGCAATACTATCGCTATGGCCAGGCCGCCAACCCACCAATAATTCACATCTACAATCATAGGATTTGATAATTGATTCCTATAAAGGTCGGCTGCAAATATTAAACCTGTGTTAGGGTGTAGTTAAATATACCTCTCCTAAATCCTCTCCAAAGGAGAGGGCTTTGAGACATCGCTTTTTTATGGATTTACCAATTATATTCCAAAGAAAAGATCTTCAAAATAAAATATTCCGCTATATATTCAGCTCCCTCTCCTTTGGAGAGGGCCGGGGTGAGGTTTTACACCAATTTTGCCAACGCTTCCTTAATTCTTGGAATAGCCTGCTCAATATCCTGCAAAGTACAGGCGCCTACCGATGCGCGGAACCAATTCACCTCGTCGCCAGTGCCAAAAGCAGAGAATGGTACAAAAGCAATCTTTGCTTCTTTGATCAGGTAAAAATTAATATCGGCCGAATTATTCAGTATTGTGCCTTCAGGAGTCTTTTTGCCTGCTACGTCTATCTTCACGGTTAAATAAATGGCACCCATCGGCGCTATCGAGTCAACGGCAAAACCATCAGCTTTTAATTGCTGGAAACCATTATGCAACGCAGTTAAACTGGCTTGGATGTTTGATTTAAGCGTGGTTAGGTATGCATTTACCGAAGCATCGTCCATAATGTATTTAGCCATGGCAACCTGCTCAGCCTTGGGCGACCAGGCACCCATGTGGCCAACAATGGCTTTCATGTTGTTAATCACTTCGGCAGGGCCAAAACCCCAGCCCACACGTACACCGGTAGCGGCAAAGCATTTTGAAGCCCCATCTATAAATATTACATAGTCCCGCAGTTCAGGGCGCAGCGTAACCGGGTCAAAGTGGCGGTTATCTCCAAATGTTAATTGCGAGTAGATCTGATCGTATAAAAAGTACAGCGGCTTTTCATCGGCTGCACGGCTTTTATTTTCCTCAATCACCAGGTCGCAAATATCTTCGAGATCTTTCTTGCTGAACATAGTGCCGGTTGGATTCAATGGCGAACACAGGGCCAGTAAAGTAGCGCCTTTAATGTGGGGCCTTAACTCATCTGCTGTGGGCATGAAATTATTTTCGGCACGGGTTTGTACCATCACGCCATTGGCTTTCAGTAAATCGCAGTAGTGATTGTTGTTCCACGACGGTGCCGGGAAAACTACTTTGTCGCCCTCGTCAACTACGGCCAAATAGGTCGAGTAAATCAACGGACGTGACCCGCCTGAAATCAGGATCTCATTGGGTTTATAACTTAACCCTAAATGGTTTTTTAAAAATGCAGATACACTTTCGCGCAATGTCAGCACCCCGTCGGCAGGCGGGTAGTTGGTTTGATTTTCTGCATAAGCATCTACAATCCCTTTCTTAAGCTCGTCAGGAATTGGATAAATATTTGAATCATAATCGCCAATAGTAAGGTTGGCAATGTTTTGGCCCTGGCGTTTTAATTCGTTAATCTCACCGGCAATTTTGATGATTTCAGAGCCGCGCAAGTTTTCGGCTAATGCAGATACTTTCATTTTTATAATTTGGAAGGTAAACGTAGTAAAGGTAAACGGTTTTTGTTGGAGCTAAAAGCAAAAAGGTAAAAGGATTGTCAGTTTACAGACGCCTTTTACCTTTTGTGTTTATTTAATGCGTGCAGAATTAAGCAACAACTTTACGCAGCTTAATGATGCGTACCCAATGCATCACCCGCATAACCGGGTAAACGGGGTCAAACTCAAACCATCTGGCGGCAAAGTTTGAACTGTTAGGGCGCTTGTGGTGATTGTTTTGAAACAGTTCGCCCAGCATCAGTAAATCAATAAAGAAAGTGTTTTTTGATTTGTCGCCATTGTCAAAGTTAGAATAACCGTATTTATGACCACACCAGTTCACAATGGCGCCATGTATGGGCCCCATCAAAAAGTGAACAGGCAGCAGCAAAAACATCCACCAGTGGGTGGCAAAGGCAATGTAGAAAGCAACATATCCTAAACCAAAAAGAATACGAGAAGCATAGGTTGAGCCCCAGTAATCCAGCAGGCGCCATTCAGGAAAATAGCCGGCAAATTGTGTATCGGGTTCTTTAAGGCGTTTTTCGTACAGCTTATAGCTCTGCGCGGTGCGCCACATCATCTGGAAAACATCTGTAAAGAAATATGGCGAATGCGGATCTTTCTCGGTATCACTATAAGCGTGATGCTCGCGATGCATAATAGCATAAGCACGCGGGTTTAAATATGACGAACCCTGGCAAACAAAGGTCATCAAATGAAAAATACGCTCGTTTATTTTGTGGGTACTAAACATTTTGTGGGATGCATAGCGGTGCAAAAAAAATGTCTGAAAGAACAGCGACAAAAACCAGTGCGCCAGGAAAAATATAAGGATAATCACGAAATGTAATAAATTATTGTATGTGTTATAATTAACGGCAAAGATATCAATTTAGTTTTACGACTGATAATCTAATTCCCATTTATGATATATGTCACTTAATTAACGGGTTAAGGTAGTTAACATCTTTTAACTCCTTAATACTTACTTATAAGTCATTTTTGCAAATATGATGCAACAACTTATCTTAATTTTGTTTTACATTTATAATACCAAACCAAAACGAACCTTTTTAACCTTAGACCGCGAGTGTCATGAGAACCTTAAAACTAAATAGTACGGTACCAGTAGCCTTAATGGCTGTCTGTTTACTGACTTTTAATGCAGGATGCAAAAAGCCGGGTAACTACAAACCTGACTATAACAACTCATACATTAACTCAACTCCTACCACCGGTGGCGGCGCGGCTAAACCAGTATTAGGTGTATTTAGTCCGGGTAGTGCCTTGCCTAACACGGTGATCAAAATAACCGGAAGTAATTTTGATCCGGTTGCTGCCAATAACATGGTAACGGTTGGCGGGGTAGCTGCCACGGTTAATGCGGCATCTTCAACATTTTTATATTTCACTGTCCCACAAGGCGCCGTAACAGGCCCCGTTGTAGTTAAAACTAACGGTGCAACACTTACCTCAGTAGTTGACTTTAAAGTATTAACCGGTACATCGGGTATGTTTATGTCATTGCCCGATTACAGTATTGAACATATCTCGTTTAACGGAAATGGCGACCTCATTGGCGAAAGCACAAGCGCCGTTTATCGCATTACCCCGGCGGGTAACGTTTCCTTATATAACCAGCCATATACATTCGGATCGTTGTGGGGCAGCGCCAATTACTATGAGCAGGGCGTGTATGTTACTGATCATCTGGCCGGTAAAATATTCCGTGTTTCTACTGAGGGATTGGTTACCCTAATGGGCGGTAGCACGCAAGGCATTACAGACGGCATAGGTAGTAAAGCCCAGTTTAACGCCCCTTTGGGCCTTTGTCTGGATGCGGCAGGTAACATTTACACTACAGACACGCATCGCGTACGCAAAATTTCGTCGTCGGCTTTGGTAACTACTATTGCAGGCAACGCATCAGTTGGAAGCATAAATGGTACAGGTACAGCCGCTCAATTTGGCGATTTGCACGGCCTTACATACAACAAGGCTGATAGCAGTATTTATGTAACTGACCTTCAGTTTTTTAACATCCGTAAAATTAGCGCTGGTGGTGTAGTTACAACGCTGGCGGGGTCGGGTACAAAGGGTATGGTAGATGGTCCGGGCGCTACTGCACAGTTTGTAAACCCGTATAATATAGCGGCAGACGACTCAGGAAATATCGTAGTAGCAGATGGTAATAGTTCGACCGGCTATGCTATACGTTTAATAAATAAATACGGCGTGGTTTCAACCTTGCTAAGCGGGCCGATACTGAATGCGCCTGATGGCATGGCGTTCGACCCGCAAGGTAACCTTTATGTTATGAATACAGGTGCAAAAAATATTATCAAGATAACGTTTCAATAAAAAATATATAAAGTAAAATCAAAGCAATTGCAAGTTGAGTGTTTTGTTTGTTGTGTGTTTCTCAATATAATAATCAACCTAAACCTTTTCCCATCCATCACCACTGAGTATAAAGCCTGCGAGAGGCTTTAATAACAGCAATTGCTTTGATTTTACTTAAAAAACTATCACCTAAACCTTCCAAAAGCAACCGTCGGCGAATTAATTTTGCCGGCGGTTTTTTATTTCAAAAAGGTCTGCCAATAATTTGTACGACTGCAGGCGGTCTTCAAAATCTTCGGCAATAGTAACGCAAATTATTTCGTCTACATCGTAGCTTTCGGCCAGTTGGGTAAGCCTGTCTTTTACCATTTGCGGCGACCCGGCTACCACGCGCTGCCGGTTATAACGTATGCGGTCCTGCTCTTGAAGCGTATATTCAACATCTTTAATATCCTCGTAGTTATATGGCGACAGCCCCATGCCGCGCTCAAATTGGATAAAACGGTGGTCCATCAGCGCTTTATGCTGCATTACCTTTTCAGGATCTTCTGAACAAAAAACAAAAATGGCCATGTTTGCCTCAGGCTCTTGTAAATCTTCAGACGGCTGAAATCGTTGTTTATATACTTGTACAGCCTGTGGGCCGCCTACCGGATTAATGAAATGCGCAAATGAAAACCCCATGCCAAAATGTGCGGCAAACAAACCGCTTTGCCCGCTCGAGCTTAGCAGCCACATAGCCGGTACAGTTTGTACTTGTGGTATGGCCCTTATTTTTTGCTGAATGGTACCCGGTTCGGCCCGGTCATGAAAATAGTTCCGCAGGTCAGCCAGTTGTTCAACAAAGTCTTGCTCGGCAAAATGGTTGGAGGGATTTAGTATTGACGCGGTTATCCTGTCAGTACCCGGCGCGCGGCCCATGCCAAGGTCAACCCTGCCCGGTGCCAATGCTTCCAGCATCCTGAAGTTTTCGGCTACTTTAAGGGCGCTGTGATTAGGCATCATTACTCCACCCGAGCCAATGCGGATATTTTGTGTTTGCGAAGCCAGGTAAGCAATCAGCACCTCTGGTGTGGAGCCTGCCAGGCTGCCGGTGTTATGATGTTCAGATACCCAGAAACGGGTGTAGCCTAAGCCATCGGTATATTTTGCTAGCGCGATTGTTTCATGTACGGCTTGTTCTGCCGTAAGCCCCTTGCGTATGGGCGATTGGTCAAGCACGCTAAGGCGTATATTTTTTGTGCTCATAGTAGATGGTGAATGAGACGCAAAAGTACCTAGTCGCTTTTGGTTAAAGTAGCCTTTACCGTTAATATGGCATTAGGTTTACAGAAAGCTATTTTTCGATCTTGTAGCTGGTGACAGACTGCTGCGATTTTAAATTAAGCGGTTGTCCGGCATCGGTGTCAATCTCAATGATGCCTACACCTTTGCCGATGTAAAAATCAATTAATTGATAAGTTTCAAAAGCGGTAGTGATTTTGTATTGCAGCTTTAATTGCGTATGCGCTACATGTTTAAACGTCATTGACGATATAGTCATGGAGGTATCTCTGTTAATTACCCGGCCAACAATCTGAGCCGGAAAGCCCTGTATCTTACCATCGTCACTGATTGGCGCTGTCCAGGTTTGGCCTACAGCCACATCATCTTTTAAATAAAGATACTCAACGGTAATGCCTGAGCCCAATACCGCCGAACGAATGCTGTATGAGCCGTTGCCCTGATAAAAATAAGTTGTGCTTATCACCGTATCGGCTTTGTCAGTGGCCTCGTAATAAGTTTTACCGTTAATAACTGAGCGTTTTCCGCTCATAGAAATCACCTCGTTGGTAGCCGGATGATCGGTACTGTTAAAAGTTTGATGGTAGCTCCAGGTGCTGCCTTTTGTCAGCGGTTGAAAGCCGGTAGTGGTGTCTGTAACACCCGTCATATCCGGCGTGTCCATTTTGCAGCATACCATAAAGGTTGCCGCCGCCAGTAGCAGCGTTAAATAAAAGCGTTTCATTATCACAATAATGGTTGTAGTTGGTTATCAAAAGGTTATTCAAATTTATAATAATTATTGAATTACCAAATAACGCTTATACCAGCTAGCTCATAAAGTGATATAAAAAAACTACCGACCCGGTATAAGCCGGTTTTTTTTCGCCTTCAATTTCCATAGTTACGCCTATGGTAGCTTTGGTTATACCCCTTAAATTAACTACCCCTTCTAGTTTGGCAATCAGTCTTACCCTGCTATTTACCGGTACTGCCTGTGCAAACCGAATGTTCTCAATACTGTAATTGATCTGCATTTTCAGATTTTGCACATCGGCAATCTGGTGCCAGAAATAGGGCAGCAGCGATACCGTTAAATAACCATGAGCTATAGTTGCTTTGAAAGGGCTCTCCGTTTTTACGCGTTCTTCATCAGTATGTATCCATTGATGATCAATAGTAGCGTCGGCAAATTTGTTGATCTGTTCCTGGGTGATGGTGTGCCAGTTAGATGTACCCAGCTCCTGGCCGAGATATTTTTCGAACTCTTCGTAGTTTCTGATGATAATCATAAATCAGGTTTTAAAGTAGGGCTTGTGGTTTATGCAAGCCCCCTAAAATAGTAAACCGCAATGATTAGACCAAAACTCCTCCGCCATCAACAACAATTACTTCGCCGGTACTATAACGCTGGCGCATCAGGTACAGATAGCTCTCCGCCAGGTCATCCGCCTCTGCTATAAATTTAACAGGCAGCATACCGGCATAGGTATTAAAGAAATTGTCGCGATCTGCTTCAGGCATATTGCTCCATAAATCAGTTTTAACCAACCCCGGGCAAACCATATTTACGCGTAATGGCGCCAGCTCAACAGCCATGGCACGGGTAAAACCCTCCATTGCTGTACATATACTTGCACCAAGCGACCATCCGCTTTGCGGCCTCCTGCTTACCGTGCCGCCGCTTAACGTAATAGAACCGCCCGGGTTAATATTGGGTGCCGCATATTTTACTGCACTGAACGCGCCCCAGTAACGCAGCTTAAAAAAGCGTTGCGCATCGGCCAGTGATATGTCGCCGATATTAGCCAGGTACAGGTTCTCGCCGGCTGTAAATACCAGATGGTCAAACTTGCCGATTCCGTTAAACAGATCTTTAATTTGCTGTTCGTCGGTTAAATCGGCAATAATGCCTTTGCTGCCTGCAGGTAATTGTTGCAGCGCCTGGTCAATGCGTTGTTGATTGCTGGATACAATGATTACAACGGCGCCCTCGGCAGCTGCGGCCCTGGCGGTTGCCAGGCCTATGCCCGCACTGCCGCCAAGTACAACTATTTTTTTGTTAGCTAATGATGATTTTGAAACTTGTGCTGTGTTTTCCATTTGTATAAATATTTTGATTATACAAAGTTGTGCCGCGTAAAATTTCTTACACTTAACAAATGGTAAAAAGCAAAAAGCACTACTTTAAGTTTCTGCGGATGCGACTGAGCGATTGCGGCGTAATGCCCAGGTATGAGGCCACATCGCTCAGTGGAACGCGCAGAGCAATCTCTGGCTGACGCATCAAAAACATTTTATAGCGTGTGGTTGAGTCATATCCCAGGTAGCCGTTTTTCAGGTCGATTTTGTCCAGCAAGGCCTGCTGCGTAATCTGGTCTATCAGCGGTTTTAAATAAGGCAGCTCGCCATAAAGCTTAGTAAGCGACGTGCGGCTGAAGACACAAACCTCGACATCGCAGGCGGCGCTGATACTTTCGTGAGCGATAGTGTTGTTATTGAAGCTATTGAGTATGCAGCAAAATTGATTTTCTTTCAGGAAAAAATAAGTAACCTGTGTGCCTTGTTCATTCAACACCATAATACGCAGCACGCCTCTATGGATGAAATACATTTCGCGGCAAATGTTACCGGCATGGAAAAGGTATTCGCCTTCTTTGTAGGTACGTGTTTCTGTAGCGGCCAGGATGAGCTGTTCATCGTCAGCGGGTATGGCATGAAACAGTCTGAGGAAGGCTATCAATGGGTTAGTCATCAGCCAAAAATAGCAATCTTTAACTTTTTCCACTACGTCATTGCGAGGTACGAAGCAATCTCTACACTGCTTAGCTTCAATTACTGTCGCGCAGAGATTGTTTCGTACCTCGCAATGACGATTTTATTAAAGGGATGTAAGCTATTACTCCACTACAAAATAATTCTGCCCGGTTTGGTGGCCCAGCACGCTCTTAACATATGCCTGTGCAACTTTATCCATCTTAACCGGAATATGGCCGGGGAAATACGGGAAATAAGCCGGCGACTCTTCAACCACATCAGGAGCCACCGAATTAATACGGACACCATTTTCCAACTCAAACGCTGCTGCCCGGACAAAACCGTCAATAGCTGCATTTATAGAAGACACCGCGCTGCCATAAGCTACCGGATCAATCGCCAGCGAACCCGAGGTCAACGTAAATGATCCTTTCGGATTGATATAGTGTTGGCCGATCAGCACCAGGTTAATCTGCCCCATATATTTACTGTCGACGCCTTTTCTGAAGTCGGTATCCGTTAAAGCGCTCAGCGGCCCGAAATGCGCGTTGCCGCTGGTACTTACCAGGGCATCGAAAGGGCCCACCTGTTTAAAAAAGTTTTCGATGGATTCGGTCGAGCTGATATCAACCTGGTAGTCGCCGCTTTTGGAGCCTGCGGTAATAACTTCGTGGTCCTTTTTTAAGGCAGCTACCACATGTTTGCCTATGGTGCCGCTTGCACCTACAATTACAATTTTCATAGCGTTTATTTTAGTTGTGACTGGCAAAAACCTCTTTAGCATGGGCCAGGGCATTACTTACTGCAGCGCCGCCGGCATAAAAGGTCATTTGTAAAATTACTTCAACAATTTGTTGTTTGCTAGCGCCAAGTTTCAGCGCAGCGTCAATATGTGCTTTTAATTGAGGGAAGGCATGACCCAGTGTAGTACACGAAGCTATCAACAGGTATTCGCGGGTAAGCAGATCAAGCCCCGGGCGTGCCATAATGCCCTGCATTGCCCACTCAATGGTCATGTCTACAAAATCGGGGCAAATATCTTTTAAATTGTCAACCAATTGCTCGCCGGCCTGGCCGCCATGAAGTTGGTTTAACAATGCCAGACCTTTTTGGTAAGTCGCTGATTTGGTGTTTTCCATGTTTTTTTTTCGACAATATTAGTCCAATACTTTACTTTTGTCAAGTAATGGCAAACTTGTCAAGTATTGACAAAAATGTCACTATTGTTAGCTATCAATATGTTAGACGAAAAAATAATTTTAAAAAAATACGACCAGGCTTGTGAATGCCCCATTACCGCAGCGGTTGGCATAGTTGGCGGCAAATGGAAGCCCGTAATAATCTGGGTATTAATGACCGGGCCCAAGCGTTTTGGCGAGCTGCATAAAATCATATCTGGCATAGCGCTCAAGGTATTATCGCGACAGCTCAAAGAACTGGAAGCTGACGGTATTATCAACCGTAAAGTTTTTGCCGAGGTGCCGCCGAGGGTAGAGTACACGTTAACCGAAAAAGGCCGTTCGCTGCAAGCTATTATGGATTTGCTGGCAGAGTGGGGGAGAGAGAATATTGTGGGAGCGAATTGACGTTAACCGTCGTGCCGAACTTGTTTCGGTATCCCACGCGCTAGGTTCTCCACCACAGTATTCACGGATACGGAGATCGTTCCGCTCAATCGCCGCGGGTAGGCTTTGTTCTTTTCCTTGATGAAAAGAACCAAAAATCAAGTCATCTGTAACGCTTCTCTACGCTCTCGGGCCTTTGCCCTGCAAAGCAGGTAAAACCTGGGCAGGGGCCTGTTGCCCCAATTTGTCGCACAAGTGCTACGCTTCAGGCAACATTCCTAACAGCCCTGCGACCGCACAATGCCACCATTGTTTTACCCGCTTTCGTCCGAAGCTGCACAGCTGACAGGGCCACTGCTCCTGTTCGGCACTCTGGTGGCTAATGAAACAAAAAAAGGCGCAAAAACATAAATTTTGCACTTACTGATTATCAGTTGATTAACAAATTTTCTTAGCGAAACTCACCGACTTTTAGTGGTGTTTCACTCTGTTTCAACCCATTTTTTAATGTGTTGATTTATAGTTTTTTAACAAAAAAAGTGTTCCAAAGTGTTTCACACTGTTTCATTTTTTGCGAAACACCTGCCTTATTTAAACATGTTCTTTAAAGCCGCTAATTTCAGTGCCATATCAGTCTCCGGCTCGGGCTCTTTTCTTTTTGGCTGATTGTTGTAATTAGGTTTACTACTGTGCTGAGGTTTGCCTTGGTTACGTGGCCGGTCCTCACGCTTGGGCTCGTCAGTTTTCATAGATAGCGAAATCCGCTTGCGGTCCACATCAACCTCTGTAACCGTAACTTCTACCTGCTGGTGCACTTTCAGTACCTCATTAGCGTCTTTAATAAACCTATTAGCAATCTGGCTCAGGTGAACCAGGCCATCCTGGTGCACGCCAATGTCCACAAAGGCGCCAAAGTTAGTGATGTTGGTGACAATGCCCGGCAGTTTCATGCCCACTTTCAGGTCGCTTATGGCATTTACGCCTTCGGTAAAACTAAAAGCCTCGAACTGCTCGCGCGGGTCGCGGCCCGGTTTGGCTAACTCGGCCATGATGTCGTTTAGGGTAGGCAGGCCCACACTATCGGTTATGTATTTTTGGAGTGGGATGCTGGCGCGCAGTTTGTCGTCGCGCATCAAGTCGGCCACGGTGCAGCCTTTATCCTTAGCCATCTGCGCCACCAGTGGGTAACGCTCGGGATGCACGGCACTGGCATCAAGTGGATTCTCGGCATTGTGGATACGCAGGAAACCGGCGGCCTGCTCATAGGCTTTATCGCCCAGGCGAGGCACTTTCTTCAATTGCTCGCGCTTTTTGAACGCACCGTTCTCATCACGATATTCTACAATTTTTTGCGCCAATTGCGGGCCCAGGCCGGATACGTAAGCCAATATCTGTTTAGAAGCGGTGTTCAGTTCCACACCTACAGCGTTTACGGCGCTGATCACCGTATCATCAAGCGAAGCTTGTAGTTTATTCTGGTCCACATCATGCTGGTACTGACCTACGCCTATTGATTTAGGGTCGATTTTTACTAGCTCAGCCAGCGGGTCCATTAACCTTCGGCCAATAGATACCGCGCCGCGCACGGTAACATCCTTGTCAGGAAACTCCTCGCGCGCAACCTCGGAGGCCGAATAGATCGACGCGCCGCTTTCGTTCACCATTACAATGTTGGCGCCCGGCAAGTTCAGTTTACGTACAGACAGTTCGGTTTCACGGCCGGCAGTACCGTTACCTATCGCGATAGCTTCAATATTATATTTTTCGAATAAATGCTGAACGGTTTTTTCAGCTTCTTTAGCCTGTCCGGTACCGGTATGCGGGAAAATAGCGGTATATTCTAATAACTTGCCTTGTTCATCCAAACAAACTACTTTGCAGCCTGTACGGAAACCAGGGTCGATAGCCATAGTGCGTTTCTGACCCAGCGGAGCCGCCAGTAATAGCTGGCGGGCATTTTCCGCAAATACACGGATAGCTTCTTCGTCGGCTTTCTTTTTGGTAAGCAGGCGCACTTCGGTTTCCATGCCTGGACGCAGCAGGCGCTTGTAACCATCGGCAATGGCCAGTTTAACCTGGTTGGCAGCTGCGTTATGCCCGGTTATAAATGCTTTTTCCAAAACATCAATAGCTTCCTCTTCGGGCGGCATTATGTCGAGGTATAAAATCTCTTCCTTCTCGCCGCGGCGCATGGCCAGCACACGGTGCGACGGTGCCGATTTTACCGGCTCCTCCCATTCAAAGTAATCTTTGAATTTAATACCCGCCTCTTCTTTACCCGGCACAACGCGACTTTTAAATATTCCTTTCTCTAGAAAAAGCTCGCGTACCTTTGTACGTACGGCAGCATCTTCGCTGATGTGCTCGGCAATGATATCGCGGGCACCATTCAGCGCATCTTCAATGCTGGCAACGCCTTTTTCCTCAGCTATATATTTTTCCGCCTCTGCCTCAATGTCAAACTTGTTTTGGGTAAGCAACGCGTCGGCCAGTGGCTGCAGGCCTTTTTCGCGGGCAGCAGTAGCACGGGTTTTTCTTTTGGGGCGATAGGGCAGGTAAATATCCTCTAAAACCACCATTGTTTCGGCAGCGTTGATTTGGGCTTCCAATTCGGGTGTTAGCTTGCCCATGTCTTTTAACGAGTTCAAAATAGCTTCGCGACGTTTGTCAAGCTCGCGCAACTGCTGTATACGGTCGCGTATGCCGGCTACCTGCACCTCGTCAAGGCTGCCGGTTAACTCCTTACGGTAACGCGAAATAAACGGAACGGTGGCGCCTTCATCAAGCAGACTAATGGTGGCGCTAACTTGTTTTTCGGCGATAGAAAATTCAGTAGCTATCTTTTTATAATGGCTTGTCATATACAATTATTGGGATAGCGAAGTTCAGCTAATGCTAAGAGATGTCAAAGCGGTGTTGGTAAATATTGGGATAATGAATGCAGAATGCTGAATGTCGAATCTTCGCTGATGAAGTAAAGTTATTTCTTCTTTTTTGCCAGATTCTTTTCAACCCGATGCCTCACAATTCTGTCAATCAAATCCAGCGGCATAGGCTTATCAAACGGAAACTGCAGCGTGCCTTTACCTGCCCGGTACTGCGCGGTCTCTTCGGCAAAAGCCTCAATACCCATTGGCGCAGGGTAAAAGCCGATATGTTTTTTATACCCGCCAAAATGCACCAGGTTGCCATTTAATATAAAAGTAGGGATGCCATATTTAATTGCTTCTGTAGCTTCAGGGGCGGTTTTTTGTATCGCTTCGCGGATGGATTGTAATTGTGCCTGGACATCCTCAGGGAAATCAGCAATGTATTCGTCTATGTTTTTTGCCTGCTTCATATTCTGAATTATCGGTTGATACAAAGCTATAGCAAGACAATCAATTATATGACGGTTAGAAAGGACATGATTAGGGGTGATTTGTGACAGAGGGATAAATTATAAAATTGTCATCCTGAGCGATAGCGAAGGATCTTATGCGCTTTACAAGCAAACTTGATAAGATCCTTCGCTATCGCTCAGGATGACAATCTGGATTCTAATATAAGGAGGTCTTACTTAGCCGTCCACTTATTATCAGCCGGAGTGGCATCCATAAATATACCACCGTCTAACATAATAGACTTGGCGGTTTTATTGGCCTTAATAGTTATGATAATGTGTTGCTGGTCTTTCTCCCAAACCTGTGAGGTAGCATGTGTACTTTGGGTGCTGCCATCGGTATAGGTTACTACGGCATCAAACGGAGCGGCAAAGCCACCTACATTAGTAATGCTTAGCTTGTAGCCACCTGCAACAGCTTGTGCATTATCTAATTTCAAATCGATATATCCATTGGTAAAGAACCAGTTATTAAAGAACCAGTTCAGGTTTCTGCCCGAACCTGTATTCATCGAGTTAAAATAATCCCAGGGGATAGGGTGCTTGCCGTGCCAGTTATCCATATAAGTATGCAGCGCTTTTTTAAATAATGCATCGCCCAGCATATCTTTTAAAGCCAGGTAGCTTAATGAGGGTTTACCATAGGCATTGTTGCCGTAGCCCTGACGCAGCTCGCTGGTGGGCGTAATAATAGGCAAATCCTCCATAGTCGATGGGTCATTGATATAACGTACAATACGGAATTTTTTATAGAAATCGTCTGCGGCTTTTTTGCCGTTTTCGGCAATGCCTATCAGGTATTCAAAAGTAGTTGCCCAACCCTCGTCCATAAAACCATACCGGGTTTCGTTAATACCCATATAAAAGGGAAAGAAAGTATGCGCCTGCTCATGATCTTGCACTAACTGTGCAAATTTCAGGTCGTCCTGGTGGCTGTCATTTACCATCATCGGGTACTCCATATCGGCAAACCCCTGAAAAACAGTCATTTTAGGGAATGGATAAGGTACCCCCGGCCAGTTGCGTGAAAACCAACCCAGGGCATTGCGGCTAAATTGTACCGAGTGATGAAAATCTTCAGATTTGTCCGGATAAGCAGCCTGCACGCTGGTAATGCGGTGGGTTGCATCGTCAACTACTACGCTGGCGGCGTCCCAATTATAGTGGTCGCTTATCCCCACGGCCATATCTGAGATATCGGTAGCCGTCCAGGTCCAGGTATTGGTTTCGTTCTGTGCCGTGATATTTTTAGCTGCGAGGTCGGCCGGCGTAGCAATATGAATGGTGCTGTCGCTGGTCATTGATTGCTGTAAGCGTTTGGCGGCTTCGGGCTGTAAAACTTTGTCGGCATTACGCAAGGTGCCGGTGCTCCAAACAATAAAGTTTTTAGGTACCGTTACGTTAAGCGTGTAATTGTTAAAATCGTTATAAAACTCCTGCGCATCCAAAAATGCGAGGGTGTCCCACCCGTTATAGTCATCATACACCGAAACGCGCGGATAGAAGTAAGCTAAATAGAAGGTGGTAGGGTCAATCACTCCTTCACGGCCGCTCTCTTTTGATAAGTCAAAATGCCAGTCGATGTTTAGCTTGACAGAATCGTGAGGCATTAAAGGCTTAGCAAGGCCAACCATTTGGTTGGTGCCCGATGCTGCGGCGTTGTTCCATTTAGCCATTGCACCTCCGGCTTCAAATTTGTCTATCTGAATGCCTTCGGTCAGATAGTCGTTACTTGCGTTGCCGGCGCGGGCTACTCCCGGGCGGTGGATATTCAGGATGAGCTTTAGGTTGAGCCTTTTCAGCGTATCAGGGCTATTGTTATAATAAGTGATTTGCTCAGAACCCTTAACCATGCGGCTTGGCGGGGCAACGGTGATGCTTATATTATAGTTGCCTGTATTTTGCCAATAGTTTTTGCCGGGTTTGCCGCTCAGGTCGCGGGTGCCTTTGTTAAAAGCTTTCTGAATATCGCGCGGCATGTAGAGTTTCTGCGCGTTGGCCTGTACCATAAAAAGGCATAGCAAAGCCGAGAGTGAGATGGTTTTAAACATCGGTTTTAGCGTTTGGGATAATAAAATCAGTTTGTTGGGTGTAAAAGTAGTAATTACTACTTTGATTTTGGGTGAGGGGAAATGTTACAAGTGCTATTAAATATAGCGCCGATTGTGTAATTTTCACGAGTTGATGCGACACTTTTTTGGGTAGTTCACGCGACAATATATGGTGCTGCGAGGCAATATGACTTCAAAAGCCAAAAGCGAACACCCTGTTGTTCGCTTTTAATACAGCACCGATCCAAATATTCTATAATTGCTTGATTACAAAAGGACTGGTATATTGGACCAAGGTTTGAGGAAGCGAATCATATTGGAAAACCATTTTTTTTATATCCGGTCATATGACCTTTTTTCGCTGGCGACGCTTTTCATCGGGCTGACCATTGCGCTGCTTTTAGGATTTGCCAAAAATCCTTCAAAGAGGATGAACTTGTGTTTAAGTTTCGCCTTAACAGTTGTGGTGCTGAAAGCAGGCGGCCTTAGTGGCTTCTTCTTACCGGCGTTAGGCCCGCTCCTATATTTCTATGTGCGGGCGTTAACCTGCCCTGATCAGCGGTTTCATAGAAATGACTTGTTTCATCTTTGTCCTTTACTGGCCGCCTGGTGGCTGCCGGTTTGGCTGATCTTAATTTCAGTTATCATTTATTTGTACCTGTCCTATCGATTGATCCAGCGTTTTTATGACCGGTTACAGCCGGTGCTGATGGACCGGCCGCGATACGCCTTCCGCTCGCTTAACCGTGTATTACTGTTGCTCGGCGCACTTTGCGCATTGGCATTTTTTAGCAATCACCTCTTTTTTGGTATTGCTTTCGTGCTGATGCTCCAAGCCGCTACGACCCTCCTGAAACCGGACGGCAGCCTGCAACTCACTTTAACCCATAGTGAAACCGCAGACGCCAGGGAAAAAGGCCGCAGGTTAAAAGAAGGGGTGGCAGCGGGCCGCTTTTATGCGGACGCGGAACTGACGCTGGCCACGCTGGCAGTGAAATTAGCCATTCATCCGCATGAACTGTCCAAAGTGATCAACCTGGGCCTGAAAAAGAACTTCAGCGATTTTATTAACGAATTCCGGGTTCGTGAAGTGACACGGCGAATGGCAGATCCTGTCCAGGATAAGTTCACTTTATTGGCCATCGCATACGAATCGGGCTTTAACTCAAAAACGACCTTCAACCGTGTCTTCCGGGAACTCACCGGGAAAACACCCCTGGAATATAAGAACTGCCTGCGCAAAAAGGTGCCAATTGATAAGTTGGTACGACAGCCGGGAGCAAAGCAGCTACTATTGCGTTCGGAAAACACTATACGCAATATCATGTTCAAAAATTATTTTAAGATCGCCTACCGGCAGCTGCTCCGGCAAAAAATGTACGCCGCTATCAAGATCGGCGGTTTTGCCCTGGGGATCGCAGCTTGTTTATTGATTGGCTTGTATATTCACAATGAAATGACCTTCGACCGGTTTTACCCTGGTGCCGGGCGGATATACCGGGTGGTCGGCGATGGCGAAATGAGCCGCGGCCTGGCCTGGCCCGCACCCTTATCGAAAGCGATACAGCAGGATTTTCCGGAAGTGGAGTTCGCCGGGCGCATGCGTTTGGTCAACTCTTATCTTGGCCATGCGGAACTGCGCCGTGCCGATCAGCAGCAAAACACCTACGAACAAGGGATCATTTACATCGACCAGTCCTTCTTCAGTGCATTCCAGCTGCCCATGGTTTATGGCACTGTTGCTGCCGCGCTAAAGGAGCCGCAAACGATGGTGATCTCGAAAACCATCGCCGATAAATACTATCCCGGCAAAAATCCTTTGGGGCAGGTAATGTATATTGATGATGATCAAAAGCATCCGTATCGCATCGGCGGCGTTATGGCCGATATTCCGGCCAACTCACATTTACATCCCTTTCATTTTTTCATTACCCTTACGGGAATGGAGTTTGGAGCAGGCGAGCAAAATAGCTGGAGTTGGTACAACTATATCCAGTATGTTAAACTCAAAGCCGGTACCAACCTGGCTGCATTTGAAGAAAAACTCAATACCGGCCTGCGAAAAAATTACCTGGTGCCTGAAGCCCGTAAAGGCGGTGCACAAGACCCCATAGCAGCGGCGGCAAAGTTTCACGTTTACCTGCAGCCGGTACCAGATATTAACCTTTATTCTTATGATTTTCCCGACGGCCTGACCAATGGTGATATCCGATTTGTCTGGCTGTTTGCTGCGATCGCGCTGTTTATCCTGCTTATCGCCAGCATCAATTTTATCAATCTCTCTACGGCAAAATCGGCTAACCGCGCTAAAGAAGTTGGCCTGCGCAAAGTCGTAGGTTCCAACCGCAGCAGCCTCGTCGCACAGTTCCTGGCCGAATCCGTGCTTTACAGCCTGGTATCTTTTGTCCTGGGTATTTTTATCGCCTGGTTATTTCTGCCCTACTTTAACGGGATTGCTGCCCGGTCGCTGAGCATGCCCTGGCTGGAATGGTGGTTCGCGCCGGTGATCTTGTTTTCTGCTGTATTTGTCGGTACACTGGCCGGGTTATATCCAGCATTTTACCTGTCCGCTTTTAAGCCCGGACAAGTCCTAAAGGGCGCGATCAGTGCCGGCAGCAAAAGCTCCGTACTTCGTAATGGCCTGGTCGTATTCCAGTTCGCGGCTTCCATCATACTGATCATCGGTACGGTGGTGATCTATAACCAAATGCATTTTATCTTGAACCGCAAAGCCGGCTTCGATAAGGACCAGGTGATGATCCTGCAAAGCACCAATACGCTGGGCGACCGGAACATCAAAAGTTTCAAAACCGAATTGAGCAAGATCGCTGCCGTTAAAAGCGCTTCCATCAGCGATTACCTGCCGGTCAGCGGCACCTCGCGGAACGGGAACGCCTTTTTTAAAGAGGGGCGCGACAAAATTGATCCTGCTGTACTTGGCCAGATCTGGCAGGTGGATGATACTTACCTGCCAACCCTGGGCATGAAGCTAGTGGAAGGCCGGAACTTTTCCTACCACATAGCCAGCGATACCTCCGGCAGCTCAGTCATTATCAACCAAAAAATGGTTAAAGCATTGAGCTTGCAGCATCCCATCGGTGCCAGGATCAGTGACAACGGGACCTTTACGGTAATCGGCGTGGTACAGGATTTTAACTACGAGTCCTTAAGGAGCGAAATCCAACCCGTCATGCTTCACTTTGGGATTAGTAATTCCATGATGACCGTCAAACTCCGCGGCGGCGATCTGCTAAGCGGCGTCAGTCAAATTACCGCTCTCTGGAAAACCTACTCGCCTAATCAGCCCATTCGTTATACTTTCCTCGATGACGCGTTTACCGCTATGTATGCTGACGTGACGCGTATGGGCAAAATATTTACCAGCTTTGCAGTATTGGCAATCATCATCGCTTGCCTGGGATTGTTCGCGCTTTCGGCTTTCTTAGCCGAGCAGCGCAGTAAGGAGATCGGCATCCGCAAAGTATTAGGAGCCAGTGTGCAGGGCATCACCACTTTGCTGTCCCTTGATTTTATCCGGCTGGTGGTGATCGCTATCCTGGTTGCCTCACCCATTGCCTGGTGGGCCATGCATCAATGGCTGCAGAGTTTCGCCTACCGGATCACGATCAGCTGGTGGATGTTTGCAATAGCCGGGTTTGGCGCTATTATGATCGCGCTGATCACCGTCAGCTTTCAGTCCGTTAACGCTGCCCTGGCCAACCCTGTAAAAAGCTTGCGGTCGGAATAAATGCAATAGCGCATGTGATTCGCATATTGGCCATGCGCATACAAAAAACTTGCCGGTCTCAGGCAAAAATAAAGGGTAAACAGATGGCCCCAAAGCTGGAAGATATTACCGGAGAGCGTTTACCGGCCATGGATGCCAATCGCATCAATAGGCAGGTTTATCAGTCAACAACTCGGTCGGTCACCGCCAGTGATTGACTGGTCGCTGGGTCGGATCCACCTAAGAGGTTTCATTTGCATTTAAACAGGTAGTGTTTATGGCGCAAAAGTGTCCCTCCAAAACCTATGTATAATAACCTTTTAACACTGAGTTAGCAGTGTCGCATGAAGTAGTTCAAAAAGTGTCGGATCATCTTGTGAAAATGACAGATTGTTACGGCTTGTGTGAAAAACGGAGTTTACGATAACTTGATCGCCTTTGATTTTGAATATCACTACAAATGGAAACATATGAACTTGGGCAAAACGGTATTTCTTAGAAAATTTCATTTGGTAATGTAAAGGAGATGTTTGAATAGACCGAATGTGATTACAACTTCCAGTAAATATCTTTCACCTAAACCTTGTTGTTGACTTTCATACCAATCGGCAGATTGGCGCATGTCTTTTCTTGCTCTTTCAAGAACCCGAAGCTGGTACATTATAATTTATCGCCAAGCAAAAGATTATCAGTATCATCTTCCTTAACATAATCATATTTCATGCTGTCAAGAAAGGCTAATAACTTTGATTCTTCTTGTTGATTATGTGGGTTTACGACAATGCTCATATCCAAATTTAAAGCTTTAACATTACACTTCAAAAAGCAACTTTACAAAATCATTAAAATAACCCGCAAAACCCCTTGCAAGTAAAGTAAATAAGCGTATCTTTGCAGTCCCGAAAAAGCGGGGTTATATTAACATTTTAATAATTTAATTTAAAGCAAGTGAATACGTTAAGTTACAAAACTGTCTCAGCCAACAAAAAAACCGTTAACAAACAATGGGTTGTTGTTGACGCAGAAGGCGAGATTTTGGGGCGCTTGTCTACTAAGATCGCAATGATCATCCGTGGAAAAAACAAGCCTGATTTTACCCCAAACGTAGACTGCGGCGATAATGTAATCGTTATCAACGCAGACAAGGTTAAATTGACCGGAAACAAGTTTAGCGATAAACAATATGTTTCTTACACCGGCTATCCGGGCGGTCAGCGTTTCATTTCTCCTAAGGAGTTAATGGCGAAACATCCAACCCGCGTAATTGAAAAAGCGGTACGTGGTATGTTACCTAAAAATCGTTTGGGCAAAGCATTGTTTAACAACCTGCACGTTTATGCAGGCGCTGAACATCCTCACGCAGCTCAAAACCCAAAAGCCATTTAATTTAAAACTCTAAGGAAAAAGAAATGCCAACAACTAACACTTCAGGCAGAAGAAAAACAGCCGTTGCACGTATCTACCTTAGCGAAGGTAGCGGTGCTATTACCGTTAACGGTAAAGATTACAAAGAATACTTCCCTACATTGCCATTGCAATACGTAGTTACTCAATCAACAGAAGTTGCCGGTGTTGCCGGACAATATGATGTTAAAGTAAACGTAGCAGGTGGTGGTGTTAAAGGCCAGGCAGAAGCAGTACGCTTAGCTATTGCTAAAGCTATTGTTGAACTCGATGCTGAAAAGAAACCTGCATTGCGTGCTAAAGGTTTAATGACTCGTGATAACCGTATGGTTGAGCGTAAAAAACCAGGTCGCAAGAAAGCACGTAAGAGATTCCAATTCAGTAAACGTTAATATTTTAAGGAGGACAACACAATGGCAAGAACAACATACGACGAGTTACTGGACGCAGGTGTACACTTCGGTCACCTTACCCGCAAATGGGATCCGAAAATGTCACAGTACATTTTCATGGAGCGTAATGGTATCCACATTATCGATTTAAATAAAACCTTATCAAAGGTTGAAGAAGCTGCTGCAGCTATAAAACAAATTGTAAAATCAGGACGTAAAGTTTTATTCGTAGCTACTAAAAAGCAAGCGAAAGACATCGTTGCTGAGCATGCAAAAACAGTAAACATGCCTTTCGTAACCGAGCGTTGGTTAGGTGGTATGTTAACTAACTTCGCTACCGTACGTAAGTCAATCAAAAAGATGTCAAACATCGACAAATTGACTAAAGACGGTACTTACACCAACCTTTCTAAAAAAGAAAGATTGATGATTCAGCGTGAGCGTATCAAATTGGAAACTTTGTTAGGTGGTATTGCCGATTTGAACCGCTTACCGGCTGCATTGTTCCTGATTGACGTTAAGAAAGAGCACATCGCTGTATCTGAAGCATTAAAGTTAAACATCCCAACCTTTGCAATGGTTGATACCAACTCTGATCCTTCAAATATCGATTTTCCTATTCCGGCTAATGACGACGCTACAAAATCAATTTCATTGATCACCAGCATCATCATCAAAGCTATCGAAGAAGGTTTAGAAGAGCGTAAACGCGAGAAAGACGACGAAGCTGAAAAAGAAGCAGCTCAAGCTAAGGCAAAAGCCGACGCTCCTGAAGGTGCTGACAAACCGACCATTGCCGGCGAAGGCAAAAGAGCGCGTAAAGCGCCGGTTGAAGCTGCTGCTGCTATCGAAGAAGAAGCTCCGGCTGCTGACGATACAACAGAAGAATAATAATATTTAGTCGTAAGTCTGGAGCCTATAGTCGTCAATGACTTTAGACTTTGGGCTTACGACTTTTAACTTATAAAAAAGGAAAACAAAAGATGTCTACAGTACAAATCTCTGCATCAGATGTAAACAAACTGCGCCAGCAAACTGGTGCCGGTATGATGGATTGCAAAAAAGCTTTAACTGAAACCAATGGTGATTTTGAAGCTGCTATTGATTTTTTAAGAAAAAAAGGTGCTAAAGTAGCTGCCAGCCGTCAAGACCGCGAGTCTAACGAAGGTGTGGTTGTTTCTCGTACTTCTGCCGATGGCAAACGCGGTGTGATCATTGAGTTAAACTGCGAAACCGACTTCGTGGCTAAAAACGCTGAGTTTGTTGCTTTTGCTAACGCAATAGCTAACGAAGCAGTTGAACAAGCTCCCAAATCAGTTGAAGAGTTGAACCAATTGTCAATCGACCTGGAAAACTCACGTTTAACAATCGCTGAGGCTTGCATCGAAAAAACCGGTAAAATCGGCGAAAAAATCGGTGTTTCTAAGTTTGAAGTTATTGAAGGCGAGAAAGTTGTTGCTTACATTCACGGTAACTACCGTTTAGGTGTATTGGTAGCTTTGAATAAAAACGTCGACGGTGCTGAAGATGCTGGTAAAGACGTTGCAATGCAGATTGCAGCAATGAACCCAATTGCCTTAGATAAAGACGGTGTTGATGCTTCTACTATCGAGCGCGAATTGGAAATTGCTAAAGACCAGATCCGTGCAGAAGGCAAACCAGAAGAAATGGTTGAAAAAATTGCCGCCGGTAAATTGAATAAATTCTACAAAGACTCAACCCTGTTAAACCAGGAGTTTGTTAAGGATTCTTCGAAAAACGTATCGCAATTCTTAGATGCGGTTGAGAAAGGCCTTACCGTAACAGCCTTTAAACGAGTAGCTTTAGGAGCTTAGTCATATTGAATCCCCCGATGAAAATCGGGGGATTTTTTTTTGCTGTCCCACCCAACCCTCCCCGGTAGGGCGGGCTTTTTAATATATAATTAAATCAAATAATAAAGTCTCCCCTTCCGGGAGATATTTAGAGGGGACCATGAAAACTGCATTACACAATTTAAGGCTGATAACCGATGGCATGATAGCCACCAGTAAGGCTGTTATAATTGAAAATGATAAGATCGTAGACATTATAGCAGATGCACAGCTTCCTGCCGATGTTAAGCAGATCGACCTGCAAAATAATTACCTTGCGCCGGGTTTAATTGATCTGCAAATTTACGGCAGTGGTTCTCCTCTTTTTTTTGGCGGCAATCCATCGGCAGCTGCTTTGGCGCAAATGGAACAATCGCTATTGGCTCAGGGTTGTACCGGTTTCCTGGCGACGATAGCTACCAATACTGATGATGTGGTTGCGCGTGGTATAGACGCGGCATTACAACATTGGGATAATCGATTGGGCAACTTTTGGGGTTTACACCTGGAAGGGCCGTTCTTAAATAGCGAACGCTGTGGCGCGCATCCACCTGCGTTAATTAAAAAGGCGACTTTAACTTTAGTAAAAGGCTGGGTCGAAAAAGCTAAGGGCTTGATCAAAATGATCACTATTGCGCCCGAGCTGCAGGATGCTGATGTAATTGAATATCTGCATGCACAAGGTATTGTGTTATCATCCGGCCATAGTAATGCTACTTATACAGAGGGTAAAGTATTTTTAAATAAACCAATACAGGCTGTCACACATTTATTTAATGCTATGCCGCCTATGCATCACCGAAACCCGGGCTATATCCCTGCGATATTTGAAGAGCGCCCTTTTACCAGCATTGTGGTTGATGGTATCCACGTCGACCCGGTAATGGTGCGTTTGGCTAAACGGGAATTGACCGATAAGCTGTTTCTGATTACCGACGCGGTTACCGAATCAGATCAGGGCACTTATCAGCATAAATTTAAGGGCGACAGGTACGTAATGCCTGACGGAACACTTTCTGGTTCATCACTCAGCATGCTAAAAGCCGTACAAAATTGCGTGGAACTAGTGGACATTGACTTGCCGGAAGCCGTTAACATGGCTTCGCTATATCCGGCACAACTTGTAGGCGCAGCAAATAGAGGGCAAATAAACAAAGGCTGCGTTGCCGACCTGATTGTTTTTGATGATGATTTCAACATACACCATGTAATACTGGGCGGGTTAATAAAAACCACATAAAATTTTAACAGAAGCTTTATTTATATATTTTTGACAAACTCCATAATCCATGAAATACAAAAGAATATTACTAAAACTAAGCGGTGAGTCTTTAATGGGCGACAGGCAGTACGGTATTGATAACAAACAAGTTCTGCAATACGCCCAAGATATTAAAAACGTTTATGACAAAGGCGTCGAAATAGCGGTTGTAGTAGGTGGCGGTAATATTTTTAGAGGATTAAGCGCTGAAAAATCAGGTATGGACCGTGCGCAGGCCGATTATATGGGCATGCTGGCTACCGTGATTAACTGCATGGCTTTGCAAAATGCATTGGAGAGCGTCGGTGTTGAAACCCGTTTGCAATCGGCAATTAAAATGGAGCAGATCTGTGAGCCTTACATTCGCCGCCGTGCTATGCACCATCTTGAATTGGGTAAAATCGTAATCTTTGGTGCAGGCACCGGTAACCCATATTTCACTACTGATACTGCCGCTTCTCTGCGTGCTATTGAGATTAAGGCTGACGTTGTGTTAAAAGGCACCCGTGTTGACGGTATCTATACGGCCGATCCGGAGAAAGACTTAAATGCAACCCGTTACGACGAAATTACCTTTCAGGAAGTTTATGACAAAGGCCTGAACGTGATGGACATGACAGCCATTACCCTTTGCCAGGAAAATAAATTACCCATTATTGTATTTGACATGAACAAACCGGGCAACTTTCAAAAAATTGCCGATGGCGAACATATTGGTACTTTGGTGAAGTAATGATTATAGCCTGAAGCCTGTAGCTTCGTTATTGATACAACATAGGCTATTTCATAGATTTTACTATTTTTGTCAAAAAAGATAAAGCAATGAGCGAACTCGTTAAGAAACAAATAACCGAAGCCAAAGCTGCGATGGATCGCGCACTTGACCATGCAGATAACGAGCTAAATAAAATACGTGCGGGTAAAGCAAGCCCGTCAATGTTAGATGATATATTTGTTGATTACTATGGCAGTGCTACTCCGCTAAGCCAGGTCGGCAGTGTTAACACACCCGATGCCCGAACCATTGTAGTGCAACCATGGGAAAAATCTTTACTGAATGCTATTGAAAAAGCTATCATGGAGGCAAACCTGGGCGTTAACCCGCAAAATGATGGCGTAGTGATCCGTATTAACGTTCCGCCTCTGACGGAAGAGCGCCGTCGCGATCTGGTTAAAAAAGCAAAAGGCGAGGCCGAAAATGGTAAAATTGCTATCCGTAACGTGCGTAAAGATGCTAATGAGAAAATCAGAAAACTAAAATCTGAAGGTGTTTCTGAAGACGAAATGAAAGCCGGAGAAGCTGAAATTCAAAAGCTTACTGACGCTTACATAGTGAAAGTTGACCAGCTGTCAGATGCTAAAGAAAAAGATATTATGACGGTGTAATTAACTACGTCTGGAAATAAAAAAAGGCCGTCCGGTATTTGGGTGGCCTTTTTTTATTGCTATTATTTTGTTTGATGATGATGATTGTCGTCGCCCATACCGTTAACGCTGAAAGTTGTGCTCTTATGGTTCACGGTTACCGTAGCTTTGCCGGTTGACTTTGCAATAGTGGTGCCATCATCAATTATATGGTTAATGTTTAATTCAAGAGATTCATTTCCGTTTTTGTAAAGATCAACATAGCCGCCCTTTATTTCGGTATGTTTCAAGAATTTGAAATTATGATATTTCTTGTCTGAAGTTTCTATGAGCGCCTTTTTGGGAGATACCGCAATCAGACAATCATTCGGTTCAGCATTGCTGAACCAGCGTCGGTTTTCATCGTCAGGTGGATTTTTGATATACATAAATGGACCGATGGCATCTATGTTGGGCAGGTCCCTACTTGAATAGCTTATATCTTCAACCGTAAAATATGGTTGGCCACGGTCGTTTTTGACACCCTGATAAACAGTGCATTTCATATAGATGGTTTGCATCCATCTAAGTTTATTCAGGTCGATGTTTTTGGCAACCGTGGCGTAATAAGATACCGGGCAATTGTCCACTGAAAAATCAATGTCGGTGCCGCCAATGCCGCCCTCGCTTTTAGTGTCAACGTTGGCATATTTTCTTCCGTTGATGATCTTTTTTTCATGTAGTTGCTCAATTATATCCGGGGTGTTGGCTTCGGTATAGCCAATATAAATGGCTTTAAATATTACCGTAGCTTTTCCATTTTTAAAATGCAGCGGGCCAAGAAAATCGCATTGCTTTTGTTCAAAGGCAGTTAGCGATAAAAAGCACAGTAATGTGATAAAGGTTAAGTGCGGTTTCATTATTATAAAATTAAATAAAAAATGGATGCAATGTCAAATTAAAGGGAATGAGCTACTTAGCCATTCCCTTTTTTTATTTTTGACGCACAAACGCAATAGTTGAATGAATATACTTTTATCATACCTTAAAGAACATCGTAAAACCGTTGTTTTTGCCTTGTTTTTGGCAGCAATGAACATCGGTTTTTCCTTGCTTGATCCTTATATATCGGGCCGCATACTTGACTCTGTAATTAATCAGAGCGATAAACTATCATTGGAACAATACCTGCACGGCGCTTTAAAATTTGTCGGGATGGCCATCGGCGTCGCAATGGTTTCGCGTATAGCTAAAAACTTTCAGGATTATTTTACCAATATCATCACCCAAAAGGTCGGCGCTAAAATGTATGCCGACGGCCTGAAGCACTCGCTTGAGCTGCCGTACCAGGTTTTTGAAGATCAGCGTAGCGGCGAAACCCTGGGGATTTTGCAAAAAGTGCGTACCGACAGCGAGGCCTTCATCACCGCCTTTATCGGGATATTATTTGTCAGTTTAACCGGTATGACCTTCGTTATCGTTTACTCCTTATTTGTGAGTTATAAAGTGACGTTGATTTACCTGGCAGCCATCCCTATTATTGGTTTTGTGAGTACTGCGTTGAGTCGTCGTATTAAAACCATACAGCGCAGTATTTTATCTGAAACTACCGCCCTGGCAGGTTCAACAACCGAGTCGTTGCGGAACATTGAGCTGGTAAAAAGCCTTGGTTTAGTTAAACAAGAGATCGGCCGCTTAAACAACACTACCTACAAAATTCTGGGTTTGGAGCTTAAAAAAGTAAAATACGTGCGCAGCATGAGCTTTGTACAGGGTACTACCGTAAACCTTGTGCGCAGTACTATGGTGGTGGTTTTGCTATTGCTTATACATGACAAGACGATCACGGCCGGACAGTATTTAAGCTTGTTATTCTATTCCTTCTTTTTATTTAACCCTTTACAAGAGTTGGGCAATGTTATAGTTACCTGGCGCGAAGCGCAGGTATCGCTGGCTAATTTTGAGCGTATTACCACTACTCCGGTTGATAAAAAGCCGGCAAAACCAGTGTTGGTTGAAAAGATTGGTAAGCTGACTTTTGATAACGTTACATTTAAACATTTAACGGCTAATCGCAACGCATTAAATCAAATTAGCTTTGAAACTAAAATGGGCGAAACCATAGCTTTTGTTGGTCCGTCGGGTTCGGGTAAAACCACGCTGGTGAAACTGCTGGTGGGCCTGTATCAACCTTTGGAAGGCAGTATAAGCTATAACGATATTGACAGCTCAGAAATTGATCTGGATCAACTGCGCGAGCGTGTTGGTTTTGTTACGCAGGACACCCAATTGTTTTCTGGAACCATACGTGAAAACTTGTTGTTTGTTCGTCCTGATGCAACCGATGAAGAATGTTTGGATGTATTGCAGCGTGCTGCGTGCCAAACACTGATGGCCCGTGCATCGCAAGGCTTGGATACCGTAATAGGCGAGGGCGGCGTGAAAGTATCGGGAGGTGAGAAACAACGCTTATCCATAGCCCGTGCCCTGTTGCGCAGACCCGACCTGCTGGTGTTCGATGAAGCGACATCCTCATTGGATTCATTAACCGAAGAAGAGATTACCGAGACGATAAAAGATGTGTCAGAATTGGATAACCATATCACCATCCTGATTGCTCACCGTCTGTCAACCATAATGCATGCTGATAGGATTTATGTGCTGGAGAAAGGCCGTATCACTGAATCGGGTAAACACTCAGATCTGTTAGATCAAAAGGGATTATATTACGCCATGTGGCGGCAACAAATTGGCGAGAAATATTCTGTAGAGGTGGATTAACATCCATCTCTACAATTATAAAGGATCAGCGATCTAGTTGAGCAGAAATGCGGCTTTTCCGCCTGTGTTTTAAAGCGGTCATTGCAAGCCCGATGACTAATCCTCGAAATACTGCTCCGCCTACATGGTATAAATCCATTTTTTCCCTGAACCAGAATTTATCGCAAAACAAATTAAAAGCTACGCAACAGGCCATTGTTAGTAGTGTCTGGCCAATTATGTTCAGGTATTTCATGTGATTTCTGCTTCGGTTTCAGGTGTCGATATTTCTTGTAACGATAAAGGTATCAACTTTTTTGACTTAAAATAAGTTACACTAACAATCAGCAAAGTCATACTGCCTCCAAACAATACAGCGGGCACGGTACCCAGCAACTTAGCTGCCATACCCGATTCAAAATCGCCGATCTCATTAGATGAGCTTAGAAACATGGAGTTTACTGCAGATACCCTACCGCGCATATGGTCTGGCGTAAGCAATTGCATCAATGTTCCGCGTATTACTACACTTACGCTGTCAAACGCTCCCTGGGCAAATAAAAATATCAAAGCCAGGTAAAAGCTTCGCGATAGACCAAAGCCTATAATACTGCAGCCAAAACCTGCCACAGCTATCAGTAGGTTGCGCCACGGTCGGTCCATAGGCGAAAAGCGGGCCATGGTGATCATGGTAATTGCCGCGCCCAACGAGGCAGCCATACGCATTAGTCCCAAGCCTTCAGAACCTACTTTTAATATATCCAACGCAAACACTGGTAGTAATGCCACTACGCCGCCAAAAAATACCGAGAACAGGTCAAGGCTCATGGCATAAAGCATGATCTTGTTTTTAAACACAAAGCTAATCCCTTCTGAAAGGCTTTTCCAGATGTTTTCCTTTGGTACGAAAACCGGTGGGTATTTGCGTAACCTGTAAACTAATATTATAGACACTAACAGGAAAACCAATATGGTAAAAAAAGTAGCTGTTATACCGCTTACCTCAGGCACAATTCTGTTTGAAAAACCATAAATAAATCCACCGGCCATTGGCCCCAAAATAGAGGCCGCCTGCCAGCTTGAACTGCTCCAGGTGCTGGCGTTAGGATATATTTCGCGGGGTACGCTATGTGCATAAACGGTAAATGCAGCGGGGCCATAAAATGCACGCATTACGCCGTTGCAAAAAATCATGGCATACATCACCGGCAAAATCCATCCGGCTGATAAATAAGCTCGTATGCTGTCAAGCGTTACGGTAAACATAACCAAAGCCGCCAAAAATGCCCCCGAATAAATCAGCAGCAACATTTTGCGCTTTTCATACTTATCGGCAATGTAGCCACCGTATAAAGCAATGCCTATAGCCGGTATGGCCTCAGCCAGGCCAACAAATGCAATAGCCACTTTACTATGTGTAAGCTGATAGATGTAAAACCCCAGCACGGTGGTTTGCATCTGATAAGCAAAGGTAAAGAAGAAACGAATGCCCAAATATGAGCGAAAATCTTTATAACGAAGCGCTATAAATGAATCGGGTTTTTGTTGAGGTTGACTGTCAGAATCTGCCATGCCGCAAATTTACAATTCAAACACCAAGTTTTCAGTCTAAAAGATTTTAAGACAATATAATTACTTTACAGCTCAGTTTGGATAAGGCTGATCAATGGTATGGATTGTTATGATATTTTGTCCCAGCTCAACCCTGCGTTTTTTGCCATGAAGGCCCTGTTGAGAATTTGATTTTCCGGCGATGTCAATTGTGGGTCTGTGGCAAAGATGTCTTCCACACATTTGCGGCATTGCATCAGCAGGTCCTGATCGGCAGACAGGTCGGCTACTTTCAGGTCGAGCAAACCGCTTTGCTGGGTGCCCTCGATATTTCCAGGGCCGCGTAATTGTAAATCGGTTTCGGCTATTTCAAAACCATTGTTAGTTTTAACCATGGTGTTTAAGCGTATTTTGCCGTCAGGACTCAGTTTATCCTTGCTCATGAGTATGCAGTACGATTGCTCGGCACCCCGACCCACCCGGCCCCTAAGCTGATGCAATTGCGACAATCCAAATCGCTCCGCATTTTCAATGATCATCACTGAAGCATTAGGTACATTCACACCCACCTCTATAACCGTTGTAGCCACCATGATCTGCGTCTCGCCTTTCACAAAGCGCTGCATTTCAAACTCCTTTTCTTCAGGTTTAATTTTGCCGTATACCACGCTTAATCTGTATTTGGGCAGCGGGAATTCGCGGGATATTACCTCATAACCATCCATCAGGTTTTTCAGATCTAGTTTCTCACTCTCCTGTATCAGCGGATAAACGATATAAACCTGCCGTCCTTTGGCAATTTCTTCCTTCATAAAACCAAACACCCGCAAACGGCTGTTTTCATAAAAATGAAGTGTTTTAATGGGCTTACGTCCTGCCGGCAGCTCGTCAATTACCGATACGTCCAGATCGCCATATAAGGTCATGGCCAGCGTACGCGGGATAGGCGTGGCCGTCATTACCAATATATGTGGTGGAATGATGTTCTTTTTCCAAAGCTTGGCACGCTGTTCTACGCCAAAGCGGTGCTGTTCGTCAATAACTACCAAACCCAGGTTTTGATACTTTACTTTATCTTCAATCAAAGCATGCGTGCCTATCAAAATTTTAAGCTCGCCGTTTTCTAGCTTTTGATGGATGATTTTGCGTTCTTTTGGTTTGGTTGACCCGGTTAGCAGCGCTACTTCAACAAAATCTTCTCCCACCAAATTTTTTATAGTTTGATAGTGCTGGGTGGCCAAAATCTCGGTAGGTGCCATGATACAGGTTTGAAAACCGTTATCAATAGCCATCAACATAGTCATTAAGGCCACCACTGTTTTGCCGCTGCCTACGTCACCTTGTAACAGGCGGTTCATTTGTACGCCACGCTGAGTATCTAGTCTTATTTCGCGCAGAACGCGCTTTTGGGCATTGGTTAAGTCGAACGGTAATTTGGTGTTGTAAAACTCATTGAAGTAAGGGCCTATTTTATCAAAGATGTTGCCTTTAAACTTCTGCACCCGCAATAGCTTATTCTTTAACAGCTTTAACTGTAAAAAGAAAAGCTCTTCAAATTTAAGGCGATATTTAGCTTCAGCAAGTTTGTTGGCATCCTCCGGGAAGTGGATATTTTTAAAAGCATTGGCCCGGCTCATCAGCTTAAACTTGTTGATGATATACAGCGGCAGGTTTTCGCGGATGTCTTTGGCGTGTTGCTCTAACAAGTTTGACACCAACTTTTGAATGCCTTTACTATCCAGGCTAAATTGTTTCAGCTTTTCGGTCGAACTGTACACCGGTTGCAGCGTCATATTGCCCTTACGTTGCATGGCTTCGGGCGAGTAAAGATCAATCTCCGGGTGCGACATCTGCGCCTTGCCATTAAACAAGCCGGGTTTACCAAACAAAATATAGGCTTTGCCGACCGTAAGATTCTTCTCTACCCATTTTAATCCCTGGAACCATACCAGTTCCATCACACCTGTGTCGTCCTGTACTTGTGCCACCAGGCGTTTAGTGTGTTTTTCGCCCAAAACCTCTTTGTGTACAAGGCGGGCTATCACCTGCACGTAAGGCAGGTCGGGGTTTATGTTTCTGATTTTATAGTACTGCGTACGATCAATGTGCCTGAAAGGGAAATGCTCAAGCAAATCTTCCAGATTTTTAATAGCCAGCTCTTTTTTAAGTACATCGGCACGTGCCGTACCCACGCCTTTTAAATACTCAATTGGAGTTTGAAATGGCTGATCGTTCAATGTATAATCAAGCTTTAACAGCGATTACAGAAATTTCGACACTTACACCTTTAGGCAATGCAGCAACCTGTACGGTTTCGCGCGCCGGGAAGTTATCTTCAAAATATGAACCATAAACTTCGTTCACTTCGGTAAAATCGGCCATGTTGGTTAAAAATATGGTGCTTTTAACAATGTCGGCAAAATCAGCTTTAGCCGCTGTTAAAATGGCGCCGATATTTTCCATTACCAGGTGAGTGGCCGATGTGATGTTATCAGTAACTAATTCGCCGGTGAACGGATGCAGAGGAATCTGCCCTGAAACATAAATAGTATTACCTGCTTGTATAGCCTGGTTATACGGGCCTATAGGAGCGGGTGCATCGGCAGTTTTAATTACTTTTTTCATGATATTTTGATAGTGGATTTATTTAGTGTTTTTTCAGGATGAACCATTGCACAAGCTTCCAGATTATGCCCAATAAAAAGACAGTGATAGCTGTTGCATTAATAATGTGCATAACCTTTAGGTTAAAGCTGGTAGGTCTGTTGGGATCTTTTTTACGGAAAAAGTACATAGCCTGATATTTATACATGCCTGCGGCATATTCTTACAAATATATACAAACAAAAAAGGCTCCCCAAAATTGGAGAGCCTTTATATTTCTCAATAACTGAGTTTCAAAAATTATCTTTTGAATTGAACACGACGGTTTAATACACGTCCTTCTTCAGTTGAGTTATCAGCAATTGGGTGAGTTTCACCGTAAGCTTTTACTTTGATTTTCTTTGCGTCAACACCTGAGTTAACTAAGTAAGTTTTTACTGAGTTAGCGCGGTCTCTTGACAATGCCATGTTGTGAGCAGCGGTACCTTCAGATGAAGCGAAACCGTCTAACTCAACTTTAGCACCTGATGAACGAAGATCAGCAGAAGTAGCATCTAACACTGGGTAAGATGAAGTTCTCAATACTGAACTATCAAATTCAAACTGGATGTTAGAATATGCAGCAGCAGCAGGAGCAGCAGCAGTAGTATCAGGTTTAGGGAACACGATAGCGCAACCAGAACCGTCAACAACTGTACCAGCAGGAGTGTTAGGGCATTTATCAAATTGATCAGCAACACCGTCACCGTCAGAATCTTTTTTCAGATCGTTAACAGCGTTTTCTACGTTAGTTACACGGCCTTTAAGCGCTTCAACTTCTTTACGTAAAGCTTCGTCGTATAACTCGTCATACATCATAGCTACCGGGTTTACCCACTCTAAGTTTGGTTTTGATTTTGAACCTAAAGTAAAGTCTAAACCAGCATAACCATAAGAGTAGTGGTCTTTAGTAGGATAGCCTTTTTTAACACCATCGAAAATATCGTTATCGATGAAGTTTTCAGTGTAACCAAATTTCAGACCAACAGCGTCAGATAATTTAAATTTAACACCAACGCCAACCGGGATAACTAATTCAGTTACGCTGCTTGGGTAAGTTGCAGAAGCTGTAGTAGGGAAACCAGGAGTAGTTGCACCGTAAACAGTTGGTTTAAAGTTTACTAAACCAGCACCGGCGTTAACTAAGAAGTTAATTGCATTTTCACGACGTAGGTAGTCGATAGTAGCTACGTTAACCTCACCAGAGATAGCACCTTGCCAAAATTTGGTTGAGAAGTTAGTGTAGTTGTTACCAGTAGTGTAATCAGTGATGTAAGGAACGCCATTAGCATCAGTTTGGTTACCGGTAGCTTTACCTTCAACTTTACCACCACGCAGGTTTAATTGTAAAGAGAAAGAGTGAGCTAATTGTTTTTTAATGTCCAGTCCGTAACCTAACTGTATTTTCTTGCCGTTGAAATCGTTAGATCCACCAGTTGCAAGAGCGTTTGATGTTGCGCCAACGTTAACGCCAATACTCCAGGTATTGTACTGCCCAGCACCACCAAATACCTTGGCAGTGGTTGTAGTCGACGAAGTTGTTTCTGTAGTTTGAGCGTTGGCTACGCCTACTGCCACCAAAGAAACAAGAGAAAGAGCGACTGTTTTTTTTAATGTAGAATAGTTCATAGTTTTAAGATTAAACAATGTTTTAATTGTGATTTTTTTCCAAAAATAGTAATTATGTTTGAAAACGATTACCAAATTCCATTCCAAAAATCATAGTTACTAACACAAAGAAATAAAAAATGTTCTATAAATAGTACAAATAAAATTAATGCTATGAAATATTTACCTGTCGATAATAATTTATTTATAAATAATAGAAAAAGTTTCGTTTCACGCATAAAACCTTCATCTGTAGCGATCTTCTATGCCAATGATGAGTTTCCGAGAAGCGGCGATCAGACCTTTGTTTTTAAGCAAAATGCTGATTTTTTCTATTTATCAGGCATCGATCAGGAGCAAAGCATCCTTTTATTATTTCCCGATTGTCCTAATTCTCTATACAAAGAAGTACTGTTTTTAAGACAAACCAATGAGCACATTGCCGTGTGGGAAGGACATAAATATACCAAAGAAGAAGCCAGGGCCGCTTCTGGCATCGAGGCTGTTTATTGGTTGAGCGATTTCGATACGATATTACATAGTATTATTAATTATGCTGATAATATCTATATCAATACTAATGAAAACGACCGTTTCAGCTTTTCGGTTCCGTACCGCGATCTGCGTATGCTGGACGACCTGCGGACGAAATATCCGCTGCATAACTACTTAAGGAGCGCCCCGATTATGCGCGATCTGCGACCGGTTAAATCTGAAATTGAAATAGCGCTTACAAAAAAAGCCATCAATATTACTAAAGATGCTTTTGAGCGCGTATTAAAGTTTACCAAGCCTGGCGTTACTGAATACGAAATTGAAGCCGAGATTATCCACGAGTTTATCCGTCAGCGCGCAACCGGGCACGCCTACACGCCAATTATCGCCTCTGGAAAAAACGCTATCGTATTACATTATATAGATAACAACCAGGTTTGTAATGATGGCGATGTAATTCTGTTTGACTTTGGTGCCGAGTATGCCAACTACAACGCTGATATGAGTCGGTCGATACCGGTTAACGGCCGCTTTACCAAACGCCAGCGCGAAGTTTATGATGCTGTATTGCGCGTAATGCGCGAAGCTACCAAAATGATCGTCGCCGGAACCATCTGGAACGAGTATCATGAAGAGGTAGGTAAGATCATGACCAGCGAACTGATTGGACTGGGCCTGCTAACCAAACACGATGTTGAAAAGCAGGACCCTAAAATGCCCGCCTATAAAAAATACTTTATGCATGGTACCTCGCACCATTTGGGCATTGATGTGCATGACTATGCCAGTCGTTATAAGCCTTTCGAGGTAGGTAACATTCTTACCTGCGAGCCGGGTATTTACATCCCTGCCGAAAACCTGGGTATACGGTTGGAAAATAATATCCTGATCACCAAAGGAGGTAATATTGATTTAATGGCCGATATACCTTTAGAGGCTGACCATATTGAGGAGATTATGAATTCGTAGAGGATTTCGGAATTCGGATGTTCAATTTCGGATTTGAACCAACCATTGTAGAGACGCGATGCTTCGCGTCTTATCACGCATATTTAGAAACAAAATTATAAAGGTTAAACCCTTCATCATTCAAAGCTTCGGCAATATCAAGCCGGAGCTTTTTTTTGTCGATGCTTGCCATGCGCTTTTCCTGGATGAGTTTGTAGGCTTTTTCAGCCAGCAAAAATTCTTTGCGGGTGTTTTTGATATTTTGTGCCGATGTAATAAACTGCGCTATGGCATCAATGCCATCGTTGTTGGTAGCAATGGTTTTGAAAACCGGTATTTCAGGCCCTTCTTTTTGGTGGATGATCTTTTCGAGGTTATTGGCGAATAAATCGGCATCTTCACGGTCGGCTTTGTTAATAATAAAGGCGTCGGCAATTTCCATCAGGCCCGACTTGATATTCTGAATCTCATCGCCTGATTCTGGTACCAGTACCACCAGGGTAATATCAGCCAAACCAGCAATCTCAATTTCAGACTGACCGACGCCTACCGTCTCCACCAACACATAATCAAATCCCGCGGCGCGCAACACGTCCGTCATCTCAATGGTTTTTGCCGATAAGCCACCCAGCGAGCCACGCGTAGCCAGCGAGCGTATAAATACATCCGGACTATTAAAATGATTCACCATCCTGATCCTGTCGCCCAATAAAGAACCAAAGTTGAATGGCGAGGTTGGGTCGATAGCTAAAACCGCTGTTTTATTACCTATATTAATAAGGTATGAAATTAAGGCATTAACCAAGGTGCTTTTACCTGCTCCCGGCGGACCGGTAATACCTATAATAGGCGTCGCTTTTTCAAACCGTAAATTTTTTAGTAAGTCATCGGCCCCGTCCAAATCATTCTCTACCATAGTCAACGCGCGGGCCACCGATTTGAAATCGGAACTCGAAATGTCTAATGGTTTATTGGCTGCCGGGCTCATACTAATACAAATGAATAAAAATATCGCCACATAAATTAAGATAATCTTTATAATTGCAGCAAAGCCATACTATGTCAAAGCCACGCGCATTAGTCACTTTTGATTCCATGAAAAACCCCAATTCGGGCTATTTCAGTTTTGGTAAAGGGCTGGGCGACGCGTTGATCAAAGAAAATAATAATAGGTTCAAACTAACCTATTACATGTTTAAAAATACCATTTACTTTTTTAATAAGCTTGTTGATATTATTTATCTGTATCGCCTGCATCTGGTTTTCTTTCCTTATTGGAATAAGTTTGATGTGATTCATTTCACAGACCAAACCTGTCGCCTTAAACCTTACCGCGTTAAAGCCAAAAAGATCATGACCATTCATGATATTAATAAGGTACACCTGCCGGGCAGCAAACAACACAAAATCAATAAACACATCAATAAGCTGCGCTATTACGCCTCGCTTTGCGACCGGGTGGTGACTATTTCTCAATTTGTAGCCGATGATATTTTGCGTTTCATTCCTGAACTAAAAGACAAGATCAGCGTAATTCACAACGGTACGGAAAAGCTCATCGTCCCGGAAAATCACGAACCGCAATATCGCCCACAAAAGCCCTTCTTGTTTGCTATCGGCTTGCTGTCCCCACAAAAGGGTTTTCATTATATACCGCCGCTTTTAACAGGTAACGATTATGAATTGGTGATAGCCGGTATTGAAACCCCGCATAAAACCCGCATTATTGAAGAGGCCAAAAAATACAATTGCCTGGACAGGTTGACCATAACCGGCCCGGTAAGCGACGATGACAAAGCCTGGTATTTTAAACATTGCAGCGCCTTTGTGTTTCCGTCAATAGCTGAAGGGTTTGGCTTACCGGTAATAGAAGCCCAATACTTCGGCAAGCCGGTCTTTTTGGCCAAAGCTACTTCGTTGCCTGAGGTTGGCGGCAATGTAGCCTATTATTTCGACAACTTTGAACCGTCGCACATGCAGCAGGTTTTTACTAAAGGGATGAAAGATTGGGCGGATAATCAGCGCGCAGCGGTCATCATGGAACACGCCGGTAAGTTTAGCTGGGAAAACTCGGCTAAAAAGTATTTGGCCTTGTATGAGGATGTGCTGGCTTAATACTCAAATCCGATATCTTCAAACTTGATTCATTGCCGTAGACTTTAGTCAACGGAATAGTAAATAGAAATAACTGGCTTTAGCCAAAAGCGCTTGTATTTGGGCTAAAGCCGGGTTCGTTTTTCCTTTCTACCTTTGACTAAAGTCAACAGCTATGAACTACATTGATGTTCAATGTGGTGGCTTAACTTATCAATATACGACTCCGTAGGAGTCTCGTGTTTATAGAAATTATTAGAGACAGGTTTTGACTCCATCGGAGTCCTCTAAAACCTCGCTTAGTTCTTTTTCCTGTCTTTCCTGTTCTTTTTCATCCGCCAAAATAAAAAGCGCAGCCATATTTTATTGCCGAAGTGTTTGCGTACCAACTCTCCGCGATCTTTCTCAAAAACTTTATCTACCGATGTGCTTGATACACCCGTCTGGTTAAAGTTGGCAACCAAATGATCGCGGAATTCAAAATGAAATTCGCCGCTGTTGTATAGCGCCATATTGAGGGCATAGTCGGCGGAGATTTTATAACGGGTGTTAAAATGATACTTGTCAAAGACAGCCCTGGGGTAAATCATGGCCTGATGGCATAAACCATATTTGGCAAAACCATATTCATTTACCGGGATGGTTGGGCCGCCAAGCGTCATGACGCGGCCGTAGTATATCAGGTGGTTGTCCTTTAGTTCGTAAGCCAGGTTGGTAAAATCGTCAAATAAAACGTCATCGGCACCCAAAAAATAAATCCAGTCGCCGCCGGCATGTTTGGTGCCTTTGTTCATGGCGTCGTAAATGCCTTCGTCCTTTTCGCTTTTCCAGTAAGCTATATGGTCGGTGTTTTGCTCCAGGATTTTAACAGTATCATCGGTGCTTTGGCCGTCAATCACCACAACCTCCAATGCCGGATATTTTTGCCGGTAAATACTATCCAGGCAAGCCTGCAGCGTACCGGCCGCATTATAGGTTACAATGATGATGGATATTTTGGGAGCGTCTGCTTTCACTTTTTAAATGTCTATATTTATATGGATGCCGTATATTTGGCCCGAACCGTTATGTAGCGCAAATTAACGGTTTATACATATATTATCATCTACATGAAGGTTGCAGGGTTTACATTTATACGCAATGCAGTAAAAAACGACTATCCGGTTGTTGAGGCTATCACCTCCATTTTACCAATTTGCGATGAATTTGTAGTGGCCCTGGGTAATAGCGAAGATGAAACCGAGCAACTGATCCTGGAGATCAATTCGCCAAAGATCAGGATCATTCATACCGTTTGGGATGAAAGCCTGCGCGACGGCGGCGAGGTGTTTGCCGTGGAGACTGATAAGGCCTTTCAAGCTATTTCGCCTAATGTGGATTGGTGCTTTTATATTCAGGGTGATGAGTGCGTGCACGAAAAATACTTGCCGGTAGTTAAACGGGCTATGGACGAAAACCTTGGCAAAAAAGAAGTTGAAGGCCTGCTGTTCAAATACCTGCACTTTTATGGCTCGTACGATTATTATGGTCATTCGCGCCGTTGGTATCGCCGCGAGATACGCGTGCTGCGAAACAACAAGGCCATTCATGCCTACCGCGATGCACAGGGTTTTCGTTGGGATGATAGAAAAATCAACGTTAAACTCATCGACGCCTATATTTATCATTACGGTTGGGTAAAACCGCCATCGGGGTTAAAAAATAAGCTGCGCAACTTCAATAAGTTTTATCATGACGATGCCTGGATCGAAGAAAACGTTCCGGAGACTTTTGAGTTTGACTATAAAAATGCCGACAGGCTGATACCTTTTACCGGCACGCATCCGGCTGTAATGGCTAAACGCATAGCTGCAACCAACTGGAAACTCGACGTCGACTTTAAAAAGCTGAAAGATAAAATGACCATCCGCCGCAGGGCGCTCCAAAAAATAGAAGATTTGACCGGCTGGCGCATAAGCGAGTATAGAAACTATAAACTGCTTAAATGAGAAAGGTACTCTACTTTTTTCCTGATAATGTAGGCAAACAAACCGCAGGCAATAAAACCCGCGCCATCCAGCTGCTTAAATACCTGAAAGGGCGCGGTTTTCACGTAGATTTTGCCAGCCTGAAACACGAAAAGTTTGACAAAGACACCGAGCAGGAAACTATAAACTATTTGCTGGATAATAACCTGGCCGATAATGTTTACCTGTTACCGCGTAAACCGGCAAAGGGTAACCCTATAGTTTACTTTTTTAAAAATAAGCTGCGCGATCTGATTTATTACTGGATGTCGTATCCGCTTATGTCGAACATTCCGACATTTATGACTATTGCGTTAAAAAGCGCTTTCGAGGATATTTTGAAGGCGAATACGTATGACGATATCATTATCAGCTACGTGACCTGCACGGGGCTGATCGCCAATAAATCGCTGCTGAAGGGTGCTAAGACGATTATTGATACCCACGATTTTATCACTGCGCAATTCAAATACAAAAAGAATTTCCATTTGGGGGTTACTTTTGAGGACGAGATTCGCAGGCTAGATAAGTTTGATGAGGTATGGGCTATATCGCCTGAGGAGCAATATGTGTTCGGGCAGTTCAGCAAATCGCCGGTTAGATTGGTGCCTTTGATGATCGATACAGATCACCTGGCAGATAAACCGGCTCTCGAAAAGAAATACGACCTCATTTATGTAGCAAGCGACAACGTCCATAATAAACGCTCGGCCGAGTGGTTTTTTGAACACGTGTATCCGCTACTGCCAAAACATATTAAAATTTGTGTGATCGGCTTGATCAATAAGTCCATTCCCGAAAAATATAAGCTAGAGCGGGTGGCTTATGCCGAAAGTTTGGATGATTATTACGCGGCTTCCAAAATTGCGCTATGCCCTATGCTTACTGGTACGGGTGTTAAGGTAAAGGTGGTTGAGGCCCTGGCACATAAACTGCCGGTGGTTTGTAACCTGCGCGGTGTTGATGGCTTGCCTAACAAACGCCTGAACGGTTGTTTGGTAAGCGATGACCCCGAAGTGTTTGCTCAAAACATCATCACTTTACTGGAGGACAATGAACTTTATGCCCTGCAAAGTGAGTTTGCCAAAGATCTGTTTAATCACAGTTTTAGTAAACAGGTGTTATATAAGGAGTTAGACGCAGCGTTTAAATAATGGACATCAAGAATCGCAAACTGTTTAGGTTAACCCGTTTTTTGCTGCTCAAAGTGCCAGCGGTTTTTCGCTTTTTGGCGATGTTCAGGAAGCCCGCTAAACGACTTTTGCTGATCAAGACCGATGCAATAGGCGATTATATTATCTTTCGAAACTTCATCGAGGTCCTTAAAAAATCAGAAAAATATCGTGATTACCAGATCGATTTGCTGGGGAACAAGCTATGGCGCGATTTGAATGAAACTTATGATAAGCAATATCTTAACGAAACCTATTTCATCAATAACCCCAACAGTTACTACGAAGCGCCGCTTGAAACGCTGAAGCTAAGCTGGCGATTGTTCAAAAATAAATACGAGATAGTATTGCAACCTACCTACACGCGCATTTTTCTTACCGATGGTCTTGCCGCTTTAACTGCTGCTAAACAGATCATCGGCTACGAGAGTGATAATGAAGGTATCTTCCCCCGTTATAAAAATAAAACCGATAAATTTTATACCCAGTTGCTGCCATTATCTAAAGAGAACTACTTCGAGTTTAACCGTAACGTGTTTTTCTTTGAGACGGTGACCGGCGAAAAGATCAGCCTGAAAGCCCCGTGGATTGGAGTAAACAGTGATCATAAAAAGGGTATAGCCATATTACCGGGCGCGGGAGCCTTCAAGCGAGGTTGGGAAGGCGAAAAGTTTTTGGATTTGATTAAGCGTTTGCTTCAGGAAACTAATGAACCTATTTATCTTATAGGCGGACCGGGCGAAGTAAAAGCCGGCGAATTTTTGATGCAAAATTTACCTGAAGGTAGTATTGAAAATAGAATCAATAAAACTACCCTCCCGCAGTTGATCGATACCATTGGCGGCTCGAGCTTATTGATCGCTAATGAAACCAGCGCTATCCACATGGCGGTGGCTGCACAAACGCCGTCGGTTTGCATTTTAGGAGGTGGGCATTTTGAACGTTTCGCGCCATATCCTGCAGGCACGCCTAATGCACCGGTTTGTGTATATGAAAAACTGCCCTGCTACTACTGTAATTGGCTCTGTATTTATAAAACTGAAGCTAATGAACCTTTTCCATGCATATCTGCAGTTACGCTTGAAAATATGTGGCAGGCTATTTTGCCACTTATAGCAAAACAACTTAATTAAATAATTACGTTAACTTTGCACACTTTTTATATTTATTAATGAAGACATATTTCAGGCTGCTTTCATTTGCTAAACCAATTGGAAAATTTGCCATTCCATACATTATTACCACCTTGCTATACGTGTTTTTTAGTACGCTGAATTTGGCGTTGCTGATGCCCTTATTGCAAACCCTTTTTTCAAAGCCCGATAAACCGGGTTGCGACACTGTGGCTGCAACCGCAACGACGGCAAAACCACATATTACAGACCTGGCCGCCACTTTTGATTATTACACGCATTATTACATTCAGCATTACGGCGCATGGCCCACATTGCAGTTTGTATGCGGTATATTGGTTGCTTCGGTGATATTGGGTAATTTTTTCAGATATCTTTCGCAGCGTATCATGGAAAACTTACGTGTACACACCTTATTAAACCTGCGCAAAGCTGTTTTTGATAACGTGATGGACCTGCACCTGGCCTATTTCAATAATGAGCGCAAAGGAGATATTATATCAAAGGTTGCATCAGATGTACAAGTGGTTCAATATTCGGTTACCGGTACCTTGCAGGTTATTTTTAAAGAACCGGCGCAATTGATATTCTTTATAGTAACGCTTTTTGCCATTAGCGCTAAGCTGACTTTTTACTCGCTGTTGGTTATTCCGGTATCGGCCTTTATCATTTCGCGTATTGTAAAGCGATTGAAAGCCCAGGCTATTGCTGCGCAGCAAACTTATGGCAATATGATAAGCTATCTGGATGAAGCTTTAAGCGGGATAAAGATTGTGAAAGCTTTTAACGCATCGGGCTTTATTAAAAAACGTTTTAACGAAGAAAATGAGAATTATTCGAGGATCTCGCGCTCAATGGCTCGCCGTCAGCAACTTGCATCTCCAACGTCCGAAACATTAGGTGTGGCTATGATTGCCTGTATTGTGTTGTATGGTGGTTATTTAATTTTAAATCATCAGTCGGGCAATTTAACGGCTGCGGCGTTTATCACCTATATTGGTATGTTCTCGCAAGTTACCCGACCGGCTAAAGCTATATCAGATTCATTCAGCAATATCCATTCAGGTATTGCTGCAGGCGAGCGTGTATTGCAGTTGATAGACGAAAAACCACAGGTGGTTGATGCGCCTGACGCAGTAGCGCTTGATGGTTTTAATGAAGGTATTCATTTTAAAGATGTAAGTTTTGCCTACGGCGAACGCCAGGTATTAACCCATGTAAACCTGACTGTGCAGCGTGGTAAAACGGTGGCGTTGGTTGGTCCGTCGGGTGGTGGTAAATCTACCTTGATGGATCTGATCCCGCGCTTTATGGACCCTAAATCAGGCGCAGTTTATATTGACGATAAAGACATCAAACATGTAACCGCGCATTCATTACGTGCGTTGATGGGTACGGTTAACCAGGAGTCAATTCTGTTTAACGATACCATTTATAATAACATAGCCTTTGGTAAACCAGAGGCTACCAAAGAAGAAGTTGAGGCCGCAGCCCGTATAGCCAATGCCCATAACTTTATTCTTGAAACCGAGAATGGTTACAGTACCAACATCGGCGATCGCGGCACCAAGCTTTCAGGCGGTCAGCGCCAGCGTATTTGTATTGCGCGTGCAGTGTTGAGCAATCCGCCGATCATGCTGCTGGATGAGGCAACATCGGCCCTGGACACCGAATCAGAAAAACTGGTGCAGGATGCCTTGAATAACCTGATGAAGAACCGTACCTCGCTCATCATCGCACATAGGTTAAGTACTATTCAAAATGCTGATATTATTGTGGTATTGGAGAACGGGCAGATCGTCGAGCAAGGCAGTCACCAGGAACTGATCAACAACAATGGTTTGTACCGGAAGCTGATAGATATGCAAACGTTTAGCGCCGATTGATATGAATACACCTGAGATACCCTACAGAACCAAATCGGCTGTGTTATTCATTGTATTTAACCGCCCGGCAGAGACTGCTGCCGTGCTGGAGAAGATAAGGGAAGCCCGGCCGCCGCGTTTGTATATCGGTGCCGATGGCCCTCGCGCAAGCCGCCCGGGAGAGGACGAGATATGCCGCCAAACCCGCGAAGCGGCGCTAAAGGTTGACTGGGATTGCGAGGTGAAAACTTTCTTTAAAGATCAAAACGCAGGTTGTAAGCTCGGAGAGGCTACTGCCATGCAATGGTTTTTTGATAATGAGGAAGAGGGGATTATTTTGGAAGACGATACTTTGCCTTCAAACAGCTTTTTTAGGTTTTGTGATGAGATGCTTGACAGATATCGTCACGACACGCGCATCAGAATCATTACCGGATCAAACTTTCAGCAAGGCCAAAAATGGGGTGATGCCACCTACTATTTCTCAAACCTTATTCACTCGTGGGGCTGGGCCGGCTGGCGACGCGTATGGAATGAATATGACATCGACCTTAAACAGTACGACGAAAGGGATGTAAAAGAAAAGCTGTCGAACGTATTTAGCGACCAGATGATCATTGATATATGGTATGACCTGTTTGTGCGCACCAAATTTGGCCATATTGATACCTGGGATTACCAATTTGGCTTTAGCAGCTTTTTTAATAACGGCTTATGCATCATCCCTAATCATAATCTGATAACCAACATTGGTTTTGGCGCCAATGCCACCAATACGTTTAATGAGGATAGCGCATTCTCAAAAATGCCATTGGAAGAAATTGGAGAGATCAAACATCCGCAATACATACTCCCCGAAAAAAAAGCTGACCTGTTTACGCTGAACAAGGAGTTTTATATCGAGGAAAAGAAACGTCAGAATCATCCCCGTAAACGTTTTAAGCGTTGGTTAAAGGCCAGGCTGGGCATCAAAAGAAAGTAATAGGCTTAATTGCCGACTAACTTTTTAGCTTTTGTCTTACCTATCAAGAGTACTAGGCCTAATGTTAGTGTATATAGTGTTGCAAAAGTAACTACCTTATAAGCAACAAATAGCGGTATAGATGGCGTATTCAAATTCAAATTAAGGTGCATTAGCAACTCGGGGAACAGATATACCAGCAATATATAGTGTATCAGGTAAATGCCGTAAGTAGTTTGCCGTGGCTTAAGCGAGTTGATAAACTTGTAATTTTTTATACGCAGCAATAGCGCAAAAACTACCAGCGAGAAAAATATATTGCTGATGCGCAGGGTATTAAATGGGTCGATGCTATGGCCGCGTAATTCTGTCATTTCATAAAGCGATGCACCAAAGGTTAATATAGCCAAGCTGATCAACACTACGTAAGGTACTTTTGCAGCTTGCTTCTCAATGTGGTCCCAATGTTTGCGCAGTTGGGCGCCCAGCCATAAAAAAAATACAAAACCCAGTATAGCGGTGGTATGGCGGGGATCTATCCACTCAAAATGAATATCTACCGCATAAAAAAGGGTGCACAACAACAAAGTACCGCCCAATATAAGTGAGTACAGGTGTTTTCTGAAGATGAGCAGTATAGTAATACTGATTAAAAAATTAATAATGAACCAGTAGCTGGTATATAGGTAGGTAATCCTGAACTGCTCTATAATGTTATGCGCATTAAACTCATTGTCGTGATAAATGCGGGCTTTAATGCGCAGATTGATCACCGCGCCCAACACATACACCAAACTCCAGAACAGCCACGGGCCAAATGTGGTCGAGATACGTCGCTTCAGGTATTGGGAAGGAGAATAATCGGCAAACTTTTCGCCGATCAAAAATCCTGCTAATAAAAAAAATGCTACGGTGCCAAATTTTGTTATCTGTATCAGGCTGATGTACACCCAGTATTTTGTAGAACCGAAGGGAATGTCAGTAACATTAAATGCAACGCTGTGTTCGGCAACTATACTCATCATAGCTACCCCCCGAATGGCATCTATAAATACGTAGTTTTTTTTACCGGTAGCATCGTTAACTAAGTTTTGCATAGGCAGGGGCAAATATACGCATTGCTGTATTTAACGCACGTCACAATTATATAGCACATAGTGGTGCTTGGTCATTGGTGAGCAGTGAGTAATTGCCGGTCAAAACAAAAAAAGCCACCCGTGTACCGGGCGGCTTTCAGTATTATATTTATGAGATCAGTTTAAATATTAACGCCGAAGCCTAGTTGGAACATATGCCCGCGGTAAGTTGGTACGAAGGCGGCATTGCCGTTAGCGCCGGTCCCGGTTAAGTCAAACGAGTAGCGGGCATGGATGTTGATAGATTTGGTTACATCAACCCCTGCACCGGCAACACCCTGGTAGCGCAGGTTAGCGCCCCCATACTGATAATGCGAACGCGCCGTTTCAGAGAAGTTACCGTTAAACGTGTTGGTGGCCGATATGATATAAGATACCTGCGGGCCTAAATAAAAGCTAAATACGCTTCCTGAGCGAAACCTGGCCAGCACAGGCAACTCTACTGTTTGCATGCGTTGTGAATAGTCGCCCGACGGGGTAGTAGCGGTATAACCCTTTTGCGAATATAATAAAGCCGGCATAACCGAAAGCGGATAAGATACCGGCAAATCCACATTAAAACCTGCACTAAAACCTGTTAGGCTGCTGGTATTGAAATTTTCACCCGGGGTGACAGTTGAAAAAGTTGCCGCAGCTTCAAATCCCCATTTTGACTGGTAATATGGATTATAATCTGCACGGTCGCCGTTAAAATATGTCTGAGCGCTTACACTTCCTGCAGCCAACAGTATTGTAGCTAAAAGTATAAATTTTTTCATGGTGCTTTATTTATTAAATCGGTATAAACTCCTTTAACTATTGACATCGCAACAAACTCTAAAAGTTAAGTTTCAGAACCTGTTATGATATTTTATACGCCGGGTGTTGATAAAGGGTTTCAAACTTTCTCATTTTAATTTACTTTTGATGTTATGACCTCTATGAAAACCCGTTTTTACACTTGTTTAATCCTTATATCCTGCAGTTTTACCAAAATTTTTGCTCAGCAGGCCGGCTATATTCAGACGCTGGGCCAACAGAATAAATGGGTAGACTCGGTTTACCATAAGCTGAGCCGGAGGCAAAAAGTAGCCCAATTATTCATGGTTAGGGCTCATACCAACCTGGGAAAGGCTTATGAAGATTCTGTAGCTAAGGTTATCGAAACTGAGCAGGTTGGGGGCGTGGTTTTCTTTCAGGGAGGTCCCGGCAGGCAGGCTAACCTGGTTAACAGATATCAGCATTTATCAAAAGTACCGCTATTAATAGCACAAGACGGAGAGTGGGGCTTAGGTATGCGGTTAGATTCGACACTATCATACCCTTACCAGATGACCCTGGGCGCTATACAGGATGATAACCTTATCTATAAAATGGGCCAGCAGGTAGCTTATGATTTTAAGCGGGTAGGCCTGCAAATGAATTTTGCGCCCGATATGGATGTAAATAATAATCCTGATAACCCGGTGATCAACTACCGCAGCTTTGGGGATAATAAATATAACGTTGCCCGTAAAGGTATTGCCTACTTTAAAGGTATGCAGGATGCCGGTTTACTTACTACTGCTAAACATTTTCCGGGTCACGGCGACACCAATGTCGACTCGCACCTGGACTTGCCTTTACTGCCCTTTACCCGTCAGCGGCTGGACTCGTTAGAGGAATACCCGTTCCGTGAAGCTATAGCCAATAATATTAGCGGTATTATGATAGCCCATATGAGCATACCTGCGTTAGATACAGCTAAAAATCGCCCATCTACATTATCGCGTAAAATAGTAACCGGTGTTTTAAAGGACTCGTTAGGTTTTAAAGGCTTAGTAGTTTCTGATGCCATGGAAATGAAAGCCGTTACCAAATATTTTCCTGACGGCGACGCCGAACTGCAGGCTTTTATTGCCGGTAATGATATTATTGAGCTTTCGCTCAATCTGGATAAAGCTATCCTGAAAATAAAAAAAGCTGTACGTAAGGGTTTGATCAGCCAGGCTGAGTTTGAGGCTAAAGTGAAGAAGGTACTGGCCGCTAAATATTGGGCAGGTTTAAATAGACTTCAGGATGCAAACCCGGCAGGTATTGTTGCCGACCTGAACCGTGATGCAACCCGCCAACTGATACAGCAACTAAGCGACGCTGCCGTCACTATGGTAATAGGCAGCAGTGATGGTATCAGGCTTAATCCGTTACAAAAAACGGCTATCGTGAGTGTGGGAGTTGATAAGTATACCGTATTTCAGCAGGAGCTGGGACAATGGTCGACAGGTTGCCACCTGTTTACCGTTAATAAAAGCACGCACGTAGCCACGCTTAACCGCATGTTACAAATGCTGAAAGAGTATGACCAGGTTTATCTGAGTATAAATGACACCCGCCTTCGTCCGGCCAGTAAGCTCGATTACAGCAGTGGTGTTAAAGAATTTATAGCGGCCCTTTGCAGCCAAAACAAAACCATAACCAGCGTTTTTGCCAACGCTTATACCATAGCGGGTTTGCCGGGCATAGAAAAAAGTGCCGGGCTGTTGGTGTGCTACCAAATGAGCGACGATTTACAACGATCAGCAGTTAAGGTACTTACCGGGCAAATTAAACCTACGGGTAAATTACCGGTGAGCGTTAATGCTTTTTTTGCAACAGGCGCGGGGAATAGTTTGTAGTTATATAGTATGTCATTTCGAGCATAGCGAGAAATCTATACACTTACTAAGCATAACGAGACTTTCTATGTATGGATTTCTCGCTATGCTCGAAATGACAAGCATTCTTTTCGCTTACCTAATCCTTTCTTATCTTTACTCAACATGATACCATCCAATCCAAATAAATACAATCAAAAGTTTCAGGAAGCGCTAAACGGATTAAATCCGGAGCAGTTAGCGGCCGTCAATAAAATGGATGGCCCGGTACTGGTTATTGCGGGGCCGGGTACCGGAAAGACACAGATACTGGCGGCGCGTATTGGAAAAATCCTGACCGATACTGACGCTACACCAGGCGAAATTTTGTGTTTAACTTATACCGACGCCGGCGCCGTAGCCATGCGCAAGCGTTTGTTTGAGTTTATTGGTCCGGATGCTTATCGAATCCATATTTATACCTTCCACGCGTTTTGTAACGAGGTAATCCAGGAGAACCTGGAATATTTTGGCAAACTCAATCTGGAGCCTTTGTCTGATCTGGAATCAGCCATGCTGTTCCGGGAACTGGTAAATGATTTCCCGAACGATCACCTGCTGAAACGTTTTACGGGCGATATTTACTATGATGTACCCCGATTGAAAAGCCTGTTCTCGACCATGAAGCGCGAGAACTGGAACGAAGCTTTCATTGAAAAAGCGATCAATGAATATTTGGAGGACTTGCCCAATCGGGATCAGTTTATTTACAAACGAGCAAACGCAGCCAAAGGCATCGCCGCGGGCGACCCGAAGCAAAAAGACATTGACGCACAGCACGAGGTGATGAAAAAGCTGCTGGCAGCTGTTGCCGAGTATAATAGATATGACGCCAAGATGAAAGCTCGCGGTCGTTATGATTATGACGACATGATTATTTGGGTGCTAAAAGCTTTCCGCGAAAACGAAGAAATACTGCGCCGTTACCAGGAGCGCTATCATTATATTTTGGTGGATGAGTTTCAGGATACAAGCGGCTCGCAAAATGAGCTGCTGAAGTTTTTGCTCAACTATTGGGAAACCCCTAACGTGTTTGTGGTGGGTGATGATGACCAATCGATCTTTAAATTCCAGGGCGCCAACATGAAAAACATCCTGGACTTTGCTAATGATTATGTGAGCACGCTATCAACCGTGGTACTTAAAAACAATTATCGGTCTAATCAGCATATACTTGATATTTCGCGTGCACTCATCGACCATAATAAGGAACGGCTTACCAAACAGCTTAGCCTTGACAAAACACTCAAATCCTCGCATTCACGGTTTGCCGAACTGATGGTTGAGCCGGTTATCCGTGAATATGAAAATCCGGATCAGGAAATAGTTGATGTGGCACATAGCATTAAATACCTTATTGAGAGCGGCACTGAGCCGGGTGAGATAGCGGTCATTTACCGTAACCATAATCAGGTTGAAGACCTGATCAATTTCCTGAACGCGCAGAAAATTGCGGTTAATACCCGTCGTAAAATCGACATACTGGCCATGCCTTTTGGCGAAAAGATCATCACCATATTGCGCTACCTGGCTATGGAGCTTGATTCGCCGTACAGCGGCGATGATCTGCTGTTCCAGATTCTGCATTACGATTTTTTTGATATTCCGCCAATTGAGATTGCCAAAGCCAGCGTGGCGGTGGCTAAAGAAAACTTTACCACTACCACCAGGAATATACCAAAAACATCGCTGCGCAGATATATTTACGAGGTAAAAATACCCGCCCAGCAGGGCCTGTTTGATGCCGCGCCAAACACGGCCATGAAGTACCTGCTTATTAATATTGATGAGTTGTTGAAAGACGCCGTAAGCGAAACGTTGCAGCAACTGTTTCAAAAAGTGATTAGTAAGATGGGCATTTTGCGTTATATTATGATGCAACCCGACAAAGGGATGCACATGCAGGTGCTCACTAACTTTTTCGACTTTTTAAAGGACGAGAGCCGCAAGAACCCCGAGCTCACGGTTGCCGGGCTTATTCAGATCATTGACACCATGAAAGATCACGGCATCCGTATGGAGTTGAACCAGGTAATCTATTCTGAAAACGGTGTGAACTTTTTCACCGCTCATGGCTCAAAAGGGCAAGAGTTTGAGCATGTGTTTTTTATTGGCTGCGATAAAAAGACATGGGACAGCAAGGGCCGTAACAGCGGCTTTAGCTATCCGGATACGCTGACCCAGGCGGCTAACGACGAAATTGCACAAAGGGAAGAGTCGCGCCGCTTGTTTTATGTAGCACTTACCCGGGCTAAGCAACATCTGAATATTTCCTTTGCCTCAAAAGACAAAAACGGAAAAGATCAGGAAGCATCGCAATTTATCGGCGAGATTCTGGCTCAAACTGATATGATTGTCCAGCATCCAAAAGTACATGAAACGGCTATGCTGGAATTTTACGCCACACAATTCAGCGAAGCCGAAAAGCCTAAGGTCGATCTGCTTGACAAGAACTATATAAATCAGTTGCTGCAAAATTATACCTTGTCTGTTACCCACTTGAGCAATTACCTGGATTGCCCCTTACGGTTTTACTTCCAGTGTTTAATCAGGGTGCCATCGGGTAAAAGCCCGTCGGCTACGTTTGGCCAGGCAGTACACTGGGCGCTGAATAAAGCTTTCAGGTGGTTAAAGGATGATGACGATAATTTTCCGTCGACCGAGCAGTTTATGAAAGAGTTCCGCTGGTATATGTATCGTAACCGCGACTCATTCACTAAAGAAGATTTTAAGTTGAAAATGGATTACGGCGAGAAGATACTCTCTGTATATTATGAACAAAACGTGGGGCATTGGAACAAAGTAGCTGTTACCGAGCGTAGTATCAAGAATATTGAAGTGCGTGGTGTGCCTATAAAAGGTAACCTGGATAAGATTGAGTTTGTGGGGAAACATGCTACCATTGTCGATTATAAAACAGGTAAACTTAAAAATGCCCTGAAAAAACTAAAGCGTCCGGATGACGAGCAGCCCAACGGCGGCGACTACTGGCGTCAGGCGGTATTTTATAAAATACTGATTGATAATGACCGTACTCACGATTGGGATGTAACCACTACCATCTTTGATTTTGTTGAACCCATAAATGAAGGTGAGTATCACAAAGAGAAAGTGGTAATTGGTGATGAAGATGTAGAGATTGTGACCAGGCAGATTGAAACCGTTTATCAAAAAATTATGGCCCACGATTTTAATACCGGCTGCGGCAAAAAAGAATGCGACTGGTGCCATTTTGTACGCAGCAATTTTAAGCAGGCCGATGATATCTTGGCAACAGTTGCTGATGAGGGGGATGAGGAGTAGAAATTAAATAATAAATCATACGTCATGCTGAACTTGTTTCAGCATCCCACTTGCATAGTCCAACCTATCATGATGGGATGCCGAAACAAGTTCGGCATGACATAAAAAACAGATATTACATGAAACACATCAAACTCTTCATCCTGTTATGTATGGCCATGCCGGCCACGGCGCAAACCACTGTTAAGCAAGACCCCGCTATCAAACAAATGGTCGGCGAGGTGTCTTCTAAAAATATTGAGGCCATTGTTCGTAAACTGGTAAGTTTTAAAAGCCGGAACACACTGAGCGATACCACAAGTAAAACTGAGGGCATTGGCGCGGCGCGTAACTGGATTAAAAGTGAAATGGAAGGTTATGCCAAGGCATCTGACGGTAGGTTAAAAGTAGAGTTTGATACCTTTACACAACCCGCCGGCGGGCGGTTTGACAAGCCCACTGTTTTGAAGAACGTGCTGGCTATTTTAAAAGGCACCGACCCAACTGACAGTCGCGTTTATGTGGTTTCAGGGCATTACGATTCGCGGGTAACCAATGTGATGAATGCTAACGCCGTTGAACCAGGAGCGGTTGATGACGCCTCAGGTACTGCCGTATCGATGGAGATTTGCAGGGTGATGTCTCAGCGCTCGTTCCCGGCTACGATTATCTTTATGACTGTTCCGGGCGAGGAACAGGGGCTGAACGGCTCGGCCCATGTGGCCAAGCGCGCAAAGGATGAGCACTGGAATGTAGATGCCATGCTCAACAACGATATTGTAGGCAATACGCATGGTCAGGATAACGATTTGAAAGATAATACGCATGTCCGTGTATTTAGCGAAGGGATTCCGTCTATTGACGCAGTGCTGCGTGGCGATACCACCCGGCGTGTGGCTGCCGCTATCAGCGCGTTGATTGGCAATGGCGGCGAAAACGACAGCCCGTCGCGGCAATTGGCGCGCTATACCAAAGAGGTTGCCGAGCGGTATGTCGACCAACTGGACGTGAAACTGGTTTATCGCCGCGACCGCTTTCTGAGGGGTGGCGACCAGACCTCGTTCCAATTACAGGGGTTTACCGCTGTCCGGGTTACAGAAATGAACGAAGATTTTACACATCAGCACCAGGACCTGCGCACTGAAAAAGGTATAGTATATGGCGATTTGCCTGAATTTGCCGACTATAATTACGTCCAAAAAGTAGCTCGCATGAATTTGTCGACCCTGGCTAACCTGGCCTCGGCGCCTGCATCGCCGGTTAATGTTGGGGTTACTACTACTGAGCTTACTAACAATACTACTTTAAAATGGGAAGACCCGAAAATAGGTAAGAAACCCGCAGGCTATTATATCCTGATGCGTGAAACCACCAGCCCTTTTTGGGAAAGAAAAACTTATGTAACCGGCAACCAGGTGACGCTCGATTACTCGAAAGACAACTACTTTTTTGCGGTGCAATCGGTAGATGCCGAGGGGCATGAAAGCTTACCAATCTACCCGAAACCGGTACGTTAACCAGCTGTTTTGTTTCACACAAATATGAAACAAATGAAACAGTAGTTTTGGCTAACTAATTGATGGTTAAATTTTTACAATAAAGCAGTGAAACACTTTGAAACAGTACCATTACTTTAAATAAAACTCACAAAGTGCTATGTAACAAATTGTTGATTGTTTTTTGGCCCAATTTGAAATTTGGAGTGAAACAGTCGGCCGTGAAACACCTTTATCTGACAAAATAGCCAGTCACCAGGAGTATTTGTTATTTCGCTTTATACTATTTCACGCTTTTACGCTGAACAATAAAAAATCCGGCGACAAAAACCACAGCAAAGATGATCAGACTTACAAAAACATCTTGCGTGAAAACGTCTATGATAATCTTATCGGCAGGTGTTCCCGGCTTGTGCGGCATCATGCTTTTTAGCGCCAGCATAGGGTGCGCATATGGTATCAGGTAGGCATAAGTCCAGCTTGTTCCTACAGCAATTACTCCTAAAATAAACAGCACAAAGCCAATACCCATGGGCTTTAAAAAGTCTGACCAAAGCAGGCTCAGTAAAAATTGTATGGACAGGATACCTAAAGCGGCCAAAAATAGTTTAAAATAGATTTGCAGCAAGATCCACTCGGCATGGTAGTCTGCAAATTTGAGCGACGGTTTTAATAGGCCCAGTAAATCACCAAAGCCAACAGTAAATACAGCAAACAACAGCAGGGTTATCAGCAATAACAGCAATGCATAAACAAACTTCGCCGAGTAAACCGACCATTTGGCAATTGGCAGGCTGAAGAGCGTTTTCCAGGTATCGGCTTTATGCTCAATACTATTTACTGAGTAGGCAATGAATATTACAAACATAGGTAACAGCAAGGCTCCCATAATGTTTAGCGTCAATCCGGCAAACTGAAACCATAATATCATGCCCGGATAAGCACTTAACTTATTAGCATGAGTGTAGAAACCTATTGACACAAAAAAAGTTAAGATAAGCGGCAGCAGTATGGCCGCCCAAAAACCTAATGTTTTGCGGCTTTTATAAAACTCTGATTGTAAGGATAAAAGAAAGCCTTTCATTTTGCCGGTTTTTGGGTGATGTCTAAGAAAAGTTTTTCAAGGTCTTTTTGCATTTTGTGGATGCTGTACACAGAATAACCGGCTTCATTAAGCAGTGCGTTAATTTGCCCGGTTTTTTCTTTTGATTGGTAGATGAGGGTCAGGTAGTCAGTATTTACGTCAATAACGGTGTAACTGTGTTTGGTAAGCAGATTGGCTGCGTCTACCGTGTTATCGGTTTCAATATAAACCATGGGTTGGCTTATAGTCTCCAGATCTTTTATGCTGCCTTGAAACAATAGCTTACCATTGTTAATGATACCTACATGGGTTGCCATACGTTCAATCTCGCCTAGCAGGTGGCTTGATATAAAAACGGTTTTGCCATGCTCTGCAGTTAGTTTTTTCAGCAGTTGGCGTATTTCGATAATTCCGTTAGGATCAAGGCCGTTGGTAGGTTCGTCAAGAATGAGCAACTTAGGGTCTGACAGCAAAGCCAAAGCAATACCCAGACGCTGCTTCATTCCCAGCGAGTACTTCCCGGCTTTTTTGTCTGCGGCTGTGGTGAGCTGTACCAGGTCAAGCATTTCGTCGACACGCTTTTTATCAACCTGCAATAAAATAGCCCGGTTTGTCAGGTTTTCGCGCCCTGTCAGGTGCGTATAAATAGCCGGCTGCTCTATAAGCGAACCTATTTGTGACAAAATTTCTTGACGATGTGCCTTAAAATCAAGGCCAAATAGTTGGATACTGCCTTGTTGCGTTTGCAGGAGATTAAGCAGTAGTTTTATGGTAGTGGTTTTCCCGGCGCCGTTAGGGCCAAGAAAACCATATATACTTCCTTCAGGAACTTGTAGTGAAAGTTGGTCGACAACCGTTTGGCTGCCAAAATTAAAGGTTAGGCCTTCGGTTTGGATTACCATACCTGTGGTTTGTTAATTGAGCAAACCGCTTTTACCATGTTAACGCCTTTAACAAACAATGAAGTTGCATGAATAGTAGAAGCAGCCATGTTTTCGGCTTCATGCTTTTTTTGTTCAAACTGATAACTGATGCCCATAATAAATGCAAACATTACCGGGATAAGTAACAGTACAAATGGATTTGTGTTAGTAAACAGCTTTTTCATTGTGGTTTCGATTTTTTTGATGAAACAAAGGAATATCTTTTTTACCACCTGCTAAAAACATTTATACCAACCCGCTTTAATTATAGATGAACGCCGGTTTATATCAATTGCCCGTTCGTCGAAAAAAAAAGCCTGTTTATCGATAAACAGGGTTGCTGTATCTAAATAATATAGCGCGGCAATTCAAAATCTTAAATTTGACCTGATGAAAAAAAGCTGGCAAATTTTTTGGCATGTATTTGTTTGGGTATGTATCATGTCTTTCTTTCTGGTTATTATCAACGCCAGCAATGTAATATCAGTAAGAAGCATGATGATAAACATTGTGCTGTTTGGTGTTGTCAATATCAGCCTGTTTTATTTAAACTACCTGCTATTTATACCGCTGTTTCTCAATAAAAAACGATACAGCGTTTACGCCCTGGGTATTATAATTACCATAGTAGCTTACGGATTGGGTAAATATGGTATAGCGATGTTTTTTAAAGAAGACGTGTTAACCCATTCAAAAAGTATGCACGAAAAAGGCGCCCAATTAAGCTTTTTGCAATTTTTTATAAGTACGCTGTTTACCAGTACCATATTTGTGTTATTAAGTGTACTACTTAAATTTAGTGTTGACTGGTTTTTAAATGAGCGCATTCAGCGCGATTTGGAAAACCAACGCCTTACTGCCGAACTGGCCTTTTTGAAATCGCAGATTAATCCGCATTTTTTATTTAACTCGTTAAACAGCATTTACTCACTTGCTTATCAGCAGTCTGAAAATACCCCTGACGCCATACTGAAGCTTTCAGAAATTATGCGGTATATGCTGTATGAGTGTAACGATAATAAAGTTGATCTGACCAAAGAGCTGCAGTATTTGCAAAACTATATTGATTTGCAAAAGATACGCTTTGGTAATAAGGCTTATATTGATTTTAAAGTTGACGGACAAGTGACTGATCAAAAGATCGTTCCGTTGCTATTAATAGCTTTTATAGAAAATGCGTTTAAGCATGGTATTGCCAATGATATGATGACCCCTATCACCATGTTTATAAATGTAAACCAGCAGCACCTGCAGTTTTATATCCAAAATAAAAAGCACGCCAACAATCGTGACGCTATAGGCGGCATAGGATTGGCCAATGTTAAGCGCCGCCTTGATTTGTTGTACCCCGGCAAATATAATTTGGATATTCGCGATGAAATTGATACCTACACTTGCGAATTATCATTAGTTTTATAGCCATGATACGATGCCTGATAGTTGACGACGAGCCTTTGGCCCTGCATATACTGGAGGATTATATATCCAAGGTGCCTTTTATGGAGTTGGTGAAATCAACCACTAACCCTATTGAGGCGTTGACAATGGTGCAGGACGGCAATATCGATCTGGTATTTCTTGACGTGCAAATGCCTGAGTTAACCGGTATTCAGTTTCTGCGTATCGCCAATGGCAAAACAAAAGTTATCCTTACTACGGCTTATCCTCAATATGCTTTGGAGGGTTATGAACTGGATGTGGTTGATTATCTGTTAAAGCCTATTGCTTTTGATCGTTTTTTTAAGGCGGCGCAAAAGGCTCAGGGGATCATACATCCGGCTAAAACTACAGCGCCGGCCGAACAGCCTGTGCAACAATCAGCCCAGCCGCAAAATGATTTTATGAGCGATTTTATCTTTGTAAAAAGCGAGCATAAAATTCAAAAACTATATCTGCACCAGATTTTGTTTATAGAAGGCTTGAAAGATTACATCTCTATATTCACTACTACCGAGCGTATTATCACCTTGCAAAATATGAAGAAGATGGAAGATACCCTTCCATCGCAGCATTTTGTGCGGGTGCATAAATCGTATATCGTAGCGCTTAACAAAATCGACAGCATCGAGCGAAGCCGCATTCGCATCGGCGACAAGATCATCCCGGTAGGAGATACCTATCGCGACGATTTCTTTAAGATTATTGACGGGAAGAATGTGTAGGTTAGCGGACTGCTAATTATTCCAAATTGATGTCATTTCGACCAACGGGAGAACTATTCTCTTGAGCGGAGCGAAAAAATCTATACACCAAGTAAGCAAAAGTTAATGAATATGTATAGATTTCTCGCTATCGCTCGAAATGACATGATGGGATAGGCATCTATATCTTAACCGGCGTAACCTTATAGCCCTTTAATTTCAACTGATTAATTAACCCATATTGACCAACCAGGTGCCCGGCGCCAACTGCTATAAACGTTGGCTGTTGCCCCATGATTTCGGGTAGTTGTGTCATCCAGTTAAGGTTACGGTTTTTGAGAAGTTTTTCGGTCTGATCAGGCGTTAATTCGTCGTTTTTATCGAGCATTTTAGCCAGCCCGGCTAAATCCTGATGGCGGTATATTTCAAACATTTTTACAGCTTCAGTTCTTAGCCTGTCCTTCTTTTTTACCGTAGCCAGCAGTTGCTTTTTCTGTTCAGGCATCGGCGCGTTCAATAGCATTTCGGCTTGTTGCTGCATAGTTTCCAGGCCAATTATTTTTTCGTTGCGGCGCTTACCTTCCTGCTGTAAATACATATCTACGGCAGGGTTAGTCGGGCTTATAACATTAGGGGCCGAAAGCGTAGCTATCATAGTGGCTACTGCCGATGGTTTGAAGCGATTAAATGCCTTAGCATCTACATGTATGATCTGTTTGATACAGCTGTCAATTTGCAGATACTCTGCCGGGGTGAACACTTTATCTAATGTAGCGCTGTCCGGAGCCATCATGTAGGGCATCAGTTTCATTACCATGGTCGAGTCCATAACTATTTCGCCGACTACCGCATCACAGGTGTTAAAGCGGGTCCGGATTTCAGGCAAACTATCTACCAGATTTTTGCCCACCAAATGATAAGTGCCAAAAAGATATGATGACGATTTCAGGCCGTTACCGCTTATTTCCCAAAGTAAACTGTTATTGTTGGTTTGTGCGTGAGTTTTTGCCAGTACCAGCAGGCAAAATAAGGTTAGGATTATTTTTTTCATCAGATCAATATAGGATTTTTCCTATTCCTGACCCAATGCTTTTTTAATTCGGCTTTCGGCCTCATTTACACGTTCCTCAACACTGCCAAAGTTGGTTTCAATAGGTTCTAATACTTCCCAGGTCATTCTGATGAAAGTATTTAAAGGATAAAGACCGTATTGAACCACTTTCCAAGAACCGTCAATAGCTATTGGTACTATGAGCGCCTCCGGGCATTTTTTAAGGATGATAGCAATGCCACCAGCCTGAAAAGTTTTAACCCTGCCTGTTTTTGAGCGAGTACCCTCAGGAAATATTACGGTTGACCAACGGTTTTCTTTCATGCGGGTACCCAGCTTAGCCAGTTCCATTAATGATTGTTTTGGGTCATTACGGTCAATATTAGCACCCCCGCCTACTTTAAGGTTGTAGGATATTGAAGGTATGCCACGTGTTAATTCAATTTTAGATATAAACTTAGCATGATATTTACGCAAATAGTAAATAAGCGGGGGTATGTCAAGCAGGCTCTGGTGGTTAGATATAAAGATGATAGGCCGGCCCGCAGGCAGGTTTTGCCTGTTAATGAAAGTTACCGTGTTGCCCGCCAGATAAACTGTGCCAAACAGGCACAGGTTCAAAATATCGACTACCTTTTTATGTGCGCTATAGCCAAATAGCTTATAAGCTATCCATTGTATGGGCTGGAAAATTACAAGCACCAATACAAACACAATAATAACAATAGGCGACAAAATATATCCCAGCAGTTTTCTCATTCTTTGAAAAAAAAATTGACCACGAAATTAAAAATATTTTGGTAATTACAGGGCTATATTACCCTCTGCCAACATAAGCTTCACTTTTAAAATGGCAGCTACGGTCATGGCATCGGTTATTTCGCCATCGCAAACCATACGATAAACTTCGTCGAAGTGTACTTTTTTTACAATGAGTTGCTCGGTGTCCTCGGGGTCAGCCTCATGTTGGGTAAGGCCAGTGGCTACGTACAGTATGCTCAATTCGTCGGTTACAGAATTACTTAAATGCAGGCGCTGTATTTCAGTCCAGTTGGCAGCTACCAGGCCGGTTTCTTCCAGCAATTCGCGTTTGGCCGCATCCAGGGGGTCTTCGGGTAACGGTCCGCCGCCTTCAGGTATTTCCCAACTATATTCATTTAATGTAAACCGGTACTGCCCTACCAGGTAAGTGTTCATGTCGGCATCTAACGGAACAATACCTATCGCCCTGTTTTTAAAATGTACCTTGCCATAAATTCCCGGATTACCCGATGGGTTAATTACCTGGTATTCGGTAAGGTTTATCCAGGGGTTATCATAAACTTGTTGCTTAGATTTTATTTTCCAGGGATTTTCTTGAGGATGGTGCATATGGTTGTGTTATTTACCAGGTGATAAAATGTCGCGCGTGCTGCCTTCTTTTAACATTTGCTTTGAATTAGCGCCGTAGTATGGATTTTTGATAGCCTGGGTATTACTTAACCAATAAGCGTCTCTTGCCCGGCTGTATTGACGGTAAAGAGTAATAGGTGTGAGCCGGGTATCTTTCAATAAGCCATACATAGCATTTGAGATAGCCGAAAATTGTTTGCGCTGTTCTTCAATATTAGTAGTCTCGCCAATAGCGCGGCTTGTACTTTGCAGGCGGCCCAGGTAATTGAACCAGGCGCTGTGCTGCTGCGGGGTCATATCCCTGTCGGGCACTGAGTTTAAATCAAACACCATTTTACCTGCTTTATTTTGTGCTAACGCAATCTTGTCATTCAGCAGCGCGTTTTTCAAATCCAGATAATCATTAACTACCAGGTTAACCGAGAATTTTAACGCAGGGTGCTGCTGTTGTGCTTTAACCAGGTTAAATATTAAAGTAATTAAGGCTAATGCCAGTGCTGGTTTTAATAACTTCATGACGCTAAATATAGCGGTAATTCAATATCGCTAAAATAAAAAAGAGCGATAGTTTTGCTATCGCTCCTGGTTTTTAATCAATTTACAAGTTTGTTATAAACCAAACGCGGCTTTAACTTTATCTACGTAGTCTAATTTCTCCCAGGTAAACAGTTCAACCTCTTTGGTGATTTTTGAACCATCATGATGAGTGAAAGTTTTGGTTACTGTTTGGCTTGGTTTACCAAAGTGACCATAGGCAGCGGTTTCGCTATAAATTGGGTTGCGCAGTTTAAAGCGGGTTTCAATAGCGTACGGGGTCATGTCGAAAATGCCTTCAACTTTTTTAGCAATCTCGCCATCGTTCAAACTAACTTTTGAAGTGCCGTAAGTGTTTACATAAATACCCATTGGCTGTGCAACACCAATGGCGTATGATACTTGAACCAATACCTCATTACAAACACCGGCAGCAACCAGGTTTTTAGCTATGTGGCGGGTAGCGTAAGCGGCAGAACGGTCAACTTTTGACGGATCTTTACCAGAGAAAGCGCCGCCACCGTGTGCGCCTTTACCACCATAGGTATCAACAATTATTTTACGGCCGGTTAAGCCTGTATCGCCATGCGGGCCACCGATAACGAATTTACCGGTTGGGTTAATATGGTGTTTAATAAAATCATTAAACAGGTGAGCGTATTTTGGATATTTAGCTTTTACACGAGGGATCAGGATATCGATCATGTCTTGTTTGATCTTAGCCAACATTGCTGTTTCTTCGTCAAAATCATCGTGTTGGGTTGAGATAACAATAGCATCGATACGGGTAGGCACATTGTTATCGTCATATTCCAGCGTAACCTGCGATTTAGCATCAGGACGCAGATATTTAATTTCGTTGTTTTCGCGACGAATAGCAGCCAGTTCTATCAATAAAGCGTGGGCCAGATCTAAAGCCAGCGGCATGTAGTTGTCAGTCTCGCTGGTTGCATAACCAAACATCATACCCTGGTCGCCCGCTCCCTGCTCTTCTTTTGAGGTACGGTCGACACCCTGATTAATATCAGGCGATTGCTCATGAATGGCTGAAAGCACACCGCATGAATTGCCGTCAAACATATATTCGCCTTTGGTGTAACCGATTTTGTTGATCACGTCACGGGCTATTTTTTGAACGTCTAAATAAGCTTTTGATTTAACTTCGCCGGCAAGTACAACCTGGCCGGTAGTTACCAAAGTTTCGCAGGCAACTTTCGATTCAGGATCTAAGGCCAAAAAATTATCAATTAATGCGTCCGATATCTGATCGGCAACTTTATCCGGGTGTCCCTCTGATACGGACTCTGATGTAAATAAATATGGCATCTTTAAATGTTGTTATAAAAAATACGAAGAAAGATTTAACGGAGGCTCTGTAAAGAAGATGGTTTTAGCACTTTTTTACGTGGTTGCAATCCGGTCCTGCCGCGGCAAGACAAAAAATCAGTCCACTATCGTGCGCCAAAATTAAAACAATTTTTACAAAGCCGAAATTACATTTACTTTTGACGGCCAAAAAAATAAATTATTGAAACGGAAAACGTTATTTATCATTAACCCAATATCAGGGGGGAAGAAGAAGGATAGGGTACCTGAATTGGTTAAAAGTCATTTCAAGGGTGAGGCGGCTATTGTATTTACCACGGGTGTGTCGCATGCCAATGAAGTTGCAGCCAAAGCTATAGGTGAATATGATATGGTGGTTGCCGTCGGAGGCGATGGCACTATCAATGAAGTAGCGTCGGCACTGGTAGGTAGCACGACGGTTCTCGGGGTGGTGCCGTGCGGGTCGGGCAATGGCTTGTCTCGCTTTTTGCAGATACCTATGGATATTGAAAAGGCTATTGAGAATTTAAATGGCGATAATGTTGCAATGATTGATTCGGCAACAGCCAATGGCAAACCGTTTTTCAATATGGCCGGTATGGGCTTCGATGCGCACATCAGCGAGGTGTTTTCGCACAATAAAAAGCGGGGCTTTATCTCGTATATCAAGTCGTCTTTGCAAGAGGTTATTAACTATAAATCACAATATTACCATTTGGAGATTGATGGTAAAATATATGAACGTGAGGCATTTATGGTAAGTTTTGCCAATTCTTCTCAATATGGAAATAATGCGCATGTGTCGCCGCAGGCTTCTGTTCAGGACGGTTTGCTGGATGTTTGCATCATTAAGCCGTTTCCGTTGTACAGATTTGCTTCGCTGGTTATCCGCATGTTTAATAAAACGGCAAACAAATCGCGCTTTGTCGAAATTATTAACGGAGAGCACATTGTAGTAAAACGTAAAGCTAAAGGCCCTATGCACCTGGACGGTGAGCCTGAAATTGCAGAGGCTGAAGTTAAGATAGACATTTTGCCAGCGTCGTTAAATATTTTGGTTGGTAAGAGCTTTAATGATGTAGCTTGACGATCATCACGAAAGCAAAAAGGGTTACTGAATAACAAAATTTATGTCAAAAAAGAATAAAACCAATTCAGGTATTATGTACTCAACTGATCCTGATTTTCAGTATAACAGTGAGAACGACGCCGCTCATACAACATTGCCTCCGCAACAGCAAAACCTCAAAATTTACCTTGACCGCAAAGGTGGTGGTAAAATGGTATCGGCGGTGGGCGGTTTTGTGGGCAGCACCGGTGATCTGGAAGCGCTGGGAAAAAAACTTAAAACCAAATGTGGCGTAGGGGGTACTGTTAAAGATGGCGAGATACTTATACAAGGCGATTTTAGAGATAAAATACTAGCGCTGCTACAGACTGAAGGTTATAAAGTGAAAAAAGCCGGGGGATAATATTAAAAAACTATTTACGGCTAACTAAATTATTGGGGTTGATTTACGGCTGCATAAGTGCCTTATTAATAAATAGCTAGCCAAATAATTTTTAATTTGATTTTTGACTAATTTTTTAGTTAATATTGTATAGGTACAAAAAATAGTTAGCCAAATGTTTGTTTTAATGCATAAAGTGCTAATATTGCCTACCGATTATAAGTAAGATAATACTTTATAAATTACATCTGCCGCGTATAATGTTTTGTAAAAGCAGGCGTTATAGTTTAGTTACCGCTGTGGTGGGGAAGAGTTTTTTAAGTACAATTTATCGCAATAAAATACAGGCGGCAAACAGGCCTCAGATCAGTTTGTTGAATAATAATTATAACAAGATAATTACAAGTTTATAACAGTATAATTACATAATTTTTGCACCGCGCAGCTTGCTATTTAAAAAAATAATAAGTTTTATTGTAAAAAATTGTTGTAACAAGTATTTGTCTTGTATGGATTAACACTGTGTTAAAGCATTATCAAAGCGGAACATTAAATTAATGTTAAAGAATAACAAAAGTCTTTTTTTATTTATGTAAAATTCTATTTTTGTTATCCGCTAGTAAAAAAGCATTATAATTAACTAACTAAAATAAACAAAAACTAAAAACTAAAATTTAAAGTAATGGCAAACGCACCAACAAAACCAACTACCGTTAAGACAGAAAAAAGCTCAAGTGCATCTGGCTTGTTTGCGACCTTAGCTATCCCTCTTTGCCTTGTAGTGACTATCGCAATTTTCACTTTGGTATTAGCAGATCCTAGTCACTATAAAGGTGGCGACGTTACCGGTGGTGAGCCTACAGACGTATTCGGTATCATTCACAGAGGTGGTTACCTGGTACCATTGGTAATGGGTTACGTATTGATGGTAATTGTATTCTCTATTGAGCGTTTTATCGTTATCGGTAAAGCTTCAGGTACTTCAAGCATTGACGCTTTTGTTAGAAAAATCCAGGGTTTCTTAACCGCCGGTAATATTGACGCTGCTTCTGCAGAGTGCGACAAACAAAAAGGTTCAGTAGCTAACGTAATCAAATCAGGTTTGAAAAAATACCGCGAAATGGAATTGGAAACTACATTAGACGTTGACCAAAAAACATTAGCTATCCAAAAAGACATCGAAGAAGCAACATCATTGGAAATGCCAATGTTAGAGCAAAACTTAACTATCATCGCTACTTTGGTATCTATCGGTACATTATCTGGTCTGTTAGGTACGGTAATCGGTATGATCAAGGCGTTCCACGAGTTGGCAGGTACTGGTGCTAATACATCAGCATTATCAGCAGCTATCTCTGAAGCGCTTGTAAATACAGCGTTAGGTATCGGTACTTCAGCATTGTCAATTGTTATGTATAACGTATTTACATCAAAAATTGACGGCTTGACTTATGCTATCGACGAAACTGGTTTCAGCATTGTTTCTACTTTCGCTGCAACCCACAAAAACAAATAAATTTTAGTGTTAGTATAAATCTGGCCGGGCAGGCCCGGCCAGATTGTTTCAATTATTTCATTAACACTATATTTTAAAAAATTATGGCTAAAGTAAAAGTCCCACGGAAGAGTACAGCAATTGACATGACTGCAATGTGCGACGTTGCGTTCCTGCTGCTTACCTTCTTCATATTATCTGCAAAACCAAAAGTGCAGGACCCGTTGCATGCAGATATTCCTGCATCAACAACTATACAAGCCCTGCCAGAGACTGATTTTTCCAGTCTGTTGGTTTCACAGGGAAAGGTGGTTTTCAGTGTTGAAGGCGCCGACGTGCGTATGGAGACATTGAAAGGTATGGCAGACCAATACAAGATCAGCTTCACACCAGAAGAAATTAAGCAATTTGCCAGCCTGGACAGCTATGGCTATCCGGTTAGCTTTTTAAAGCAATATTTGGCTATGCCTTCTGCTGAACGTGCAAAATACCCGGTAACCGGCGTACCTGTTGATACCACTGACAATAACGAGCTTTTCTGGTGGGTTAAAAATGCCCGTAAAGCAGATAAGCTGGTTCACAGCAAAGAGCTTAAAATTGCAATTAAAGGTGACAGCAAAGAGGAGTATCCTACCATTGCTAAAATCATCAAAACACTGCAGAAGCAAGAAGTTAACAAATTTGGTTTAATTACATCGTTAAAAACGGTAGCAAAATAAGAAAACATGGCAGAATTAGATACCTCCGGTGGGGGTAAAAAAGACGGTGGCAAGGTAAGAACCAAGAAAAAGAACGCCCGGGTTGACTTAACCGCGATGGTGGACTTGGCGTTCTTACTAATCACTTTCTTTATCCTTACCACAACACTGCAAAAGCCCAAAGCAATGGACTTGACCATGCCGGATAAAGACGAAAAAAATAACAACCAATTGCCTGTTCCGGAAACCCGCACAATGACTGTGTTGCTGGGGTCAAATAACAAGGTAGAATGGTTTATGGGTATGCCAACCAACCCGCTGACAGCTCCAACTGTTACTGGTTTTGGTAAAACAGGTATACGTGAGTCTTTGTTAGAGAAAAGCAAAGAAGTTATGGCTAAATCAGGTAAGCCAATGATCGTTATCATTAAACCAAGCGATAAATCAACTTATGCAGACATGGTAAGCATGATGGATGAGTTAAATATTGTTGGTAATGAGCAACGTGCTATTGTTGACATCAGCCCGGCTGAAATTGGTTTGCTGAAGAGAGACAACGTTTATTAATATTAAAAATTAAAGCTTAAATAATGCTTAGATCTAAATTAGACATCATAAATCAGGATTGGATCGATGTTGTTTTTAACAATAGAAACAAAGCTTACGGAGCATATGAGCTAAGAAAGAACAGCCCGGGCAGAACTAACCGTGCACTTTTCTTTGGTGCTGCATTCTTCGTCTTTGTAATTTCGTTACCAACAATCATTAATAAGATCCAGGGTTTTATTCCAAAAGCTCCACCTAAGGTAAAGATCACGGACGTGGTTTTAACACCACCTCCGCCTGATACAAAAAAATTGCCACCTCCGCCACCTCCTGAACCGCCAAAACCAAAAACGGATCAGGTAAAATTTCCGCCTCCGATTGTGAAGCCGGATAACGAGGTGCATGAAGAACCGCCAACTCAGAAAGACCTGCAGACTTCTGACCCTGGTCAGAAAGACCAAAAAGGCGACCCGAATGCCGACATCCGCATCGACGAGCCTGTAGGTAACAGCGATACAAAAGCTGTTACTGAGGATGATGGTAATAAAATATTTACCCAGGTAGAAGCTATGCCTGAATTCCCTGGAGGCTTAGAGGCATTTGGTAAATATTTAACAGACAATATCAAATTCCCTGCTGTTGATAGAGAAAATGGTGTCAGCGGTAAAGTGTTCTGTACTTTCGTTGTTGAAAAAGACGGAAGCTTAACTGATATCGTAGCAGTACGTGGCCCAAGCCAAACCATGAAAGATGAGGCTGTTCGCGTATTGAAAAAATCACCAAAATGGAAACCAGGTAAACAAAACGGCCGCCCTGTACGTGTAAACTACACGGTGCCAATTAACTTTACGTTGGAAACTCAAGACTAGCGCATGCCTTACAATTCTCGTGATAAACAGAAATCGCTCCAAAGGCGATTTCTGTTTATTTTTGGAGTATTTGCATTTATCTGTTATTTAGCTGCTGGTCTTACTGTAATATTCTGGGATGAGATTTTACCAGATTACGGTGTCAAAAAAATCGTATTCGGTATACTGCTTATCATTTACGGAATTTACAGATTTATAAGGCTATTTAAAAAGGAAGACACCGATGAATAAAAGAGCCGGGTTTTTATTACTAAGCTTGTCTGCATTGTTTTGTTTGCAAAGCTGCAAACAAAAATCAACCCCGGCGGTGCAGGAAGACACCGTTAATTCAGGTACAATAGCAATAGCTGCCGATGAATCGGCAGAGGCTATTGTTGAAGAAGTTGCTTATATATTTAAGCATTTTAATGAGAAGGCAAATCTGCAGATCTCTTATCAAACAGAAAATACCGTTTTAAGACGTTTATTGAACGACAGCGTAAGGTTCGCCATTTTAACGCGCGACCTGAGCGCTGACGAAAAAAAGATATTAACCGAGCGTACCTTGCCGCCGGTAACCCAACGATTCGCCGTTGACGCAGTTACATTAATTGTTAACCAGGCATCGGCGGATACCCAAATGACCGTAAGCGACGTCAAAAAAATGCTTAACGGACAGACTAAAACTAATGTGGATATCGTTTTTGATAATCCAAACTCAAGTTTGGTGAGGTATTTGAAAGACTTTTCAGGCAATAAAGAGTTTAAACTAAAAAACGTTTTTGCAGTCAAAAACAATAAAGAAGTTATAAAATATATCAGCCAGCATCCGCAGGCCATTGGGATAACCGGTTTCAGCTGGTTAAATGATCCGGACAAAGATTATGCTGATGCGGTAGGAAAAGTAAAGATTGTAGGCATACGGGATGAAAATAGCAAACAGGCCCCCAGCCAGTACTTTAAACCGTCACAAACAACTTTGGCGTTAAACCAATATCCTTTTGCCAGAAATTTGTACCTTGTAAATTCCACAGGTAAAATGGGTCTTGGATCGGGATTTGCTCAATTTGTAATGAGCGACAGAGGGCAGAGGATAATTTTAAGATCGGGTATATTGCCTGACTCAATACCGCCAAGGGATATAGTTATTAAACGAAACTTATAAACACATACTAACTAAAAATTAATTAAGCAATGAAAATGATCAGTAAAATAGCTAGTGTAGCATTGGGACTGGTATTTATCGGGTCGGCAGTTTTTGCGCAGAGTTTAGACGACGCTAAAAAAGCTATTGATGCCGAGCAGTATCAGAAAGCAAAAGGGATGCTGAAAAATTTGACAGTTACGCAACCTAAAAGCGACGAAAACCTTTTCTACTTAGGATGGGTATATTTAATTCAGGATTATGCTGATTCAGCAAAAGCCACTTTTACTAAAGGTATAGCGCTTGAACCAAAATCAGCCTTAAACTACGTGGGTTTGGGCGCAGTTGCTTTAGCTGCTAATGATAATGCCGGCGCTACTTCGCAATTTAACCAGGCTATTTCAGTTACCGGTAAAAAAGACGACCAGCCATATTTGTATATAGGTAAGGCTTATTTGATGGATGCAAAAGACGGTAAATTTCCGCCTGCCAAAGCAAATGCAGCTATCGACGCTTTAACTAAAGCAAAAACTATTAACCCTAAAGACGTAGACGTACAAGTTACTTTGGGTAACGCCTACCGTTCGCAATTGAATAGCAACGCTGCTTACGACGCGTATCAAGGTGCTTTGACGCTTGATCCAAAATCAGTTAGCGCCAACGTTGCTACTGGCGTACTATGGCGCTATGCGCATAACTATGAGGATTCTGAAAAGCAATTCCAAGCAGCTATCGCTATAGATCCAAACTATGGCCCGGCTTACCGTGAACTGGCGGAAACTCAGAAAGACGAAGCTCAGGAAAATATTAAAGTAGCTTCAGCAAAAATCAAGGAAGCAGTTGAGAACTATAAAAAATATATCACGTTAACCGATGAGTCTTTAGAGTCGTTGTTGCGTTATGCCGACTTCCTGGTTAATGCCGGCGATTACACAACCTTGCAGGAAGTTGCTACTAAACTTTCAAAAAATGCTAACGCTAACGCTCGCGTATATCGTTATTTAGGTTATGCTGCTTATGAGAACAAAGACTACAAAGCAGGTTTAGATGCTTTGAACAGCTGGTTTACCAAAGCTACACCTAACCGTATTTTACCGCTTGACTACTATTACCTGGGCCGTTTACAAGTAGCTGCCGGCGATACTACTAAGGGTATTGAAAGCCTTAAAAAGTACGCCGACCTGGATACTAACAAGGTACAGGATGCCTATGCCGATATCATAGCCATTTATAAGGCAAAAAAAGACTATTTAAATACCGCTAAAGCGTATGATGAAGAGACAAGCAAGGTGCACAAACCTTTAGTTACTGATCACGTTTATCAAGGTATTTATTATTACTTCTCTTTCAGTTCTAAAAACCCAGATTCGACTTTATTAGTAAAGGCTGATTCAGCTTTAAGTTTCGCTCAAAAAGCAATGGGCGATAAGGTACCGCCTTCTATTTATCAATATCGAGCGCGCGTTGCATTACTAAAAGATGGCGATGTAAATAACATGAAAGGCTTACCGCTGCCTTATTATAACAAAATAATAGAGTATTATACAGCTAATCCGCCAACCAGCGACAGAGATAAGAAAGATTTTGCTGAAGCCTACGCCTATTTAGGGACCTATGCCCAGTATCATGATAAAGATGATGCAAAGGCAAATGAAAATTTTACTAAGGCGAAGGAGCTTAACCCTGATAGCAAACAAGCTAATTACTATTTTGAACAGAAAAACGGCGGGGCTGCATCTCCACCAAAAAAAGCTAGCAAGTAATATCTAATAAAAAAGGCTCCGTTCGGGGCCTTTTTTATTTACCCTTCATTTGTATATATTTGCAGCCATGGAAGCACAAAGTTTACCCGTAAATTATTTACCTATCATATTTCAGATCATCGTAGCTGTGGCTTTTGCCGTAGGTACCATGTTTGCCACCCACAAACTTGGGCCAAAGCGTAAAACGAAAGATAAACTCACCCCGTTTGAGTCGGGTATTGAGGTTATTGGTAACGCACGCACGCCTATATCGATTAAATACTTCCTGGTAGCTATCCTGTTTGTGTTGTTTGATGTCGAAGTGATATTTATGTATCCCTGGGCAGTAAACTTCAAAGCTTTAGGGTCAACCGGTATGATTGAGATGTTTATCTTCATGGCAACATTGCTGGCCGGCTTTATCTATGTTATTAAAAAAGGCGCTTTAAACTGGGATTAACTCCTCCCAACCTTTACTTATCGAGGAAGGCTCTTGAAAGAAAATTAGTCTATGTCATTTCGAACGATAGTGAGAAATCTATGCATAGATATTTAGGCCAAACTAAGCATGTGTATAGATTTCTCACTATTGTTCGAAATGACAAGGGCGAAGATTGTTGACTTAAAAAATTGCTTATGCGATATTTGTTTAGAATAATTCTAAATATATCTGCAGGAATTATAAGTGTACAAAATACAATGTTTTTTATCATAAATTTGCGCATTCTATCTACGTTTTGGATAGAAATTTGTAGTAATACATTTCATGAGTGATATTCAAATAGTTAATGCTCCCGCCGGTGTGGAAGGAGCAGGATTCTTTGCCACATCGCTTGATCAGGCCGTAGGTCTGGCTCGCGCAAATTCATTATGGCCATTACCCTTTGCAACTTCATGTTGCGGTATCGAGTTTATGGCCACTATGGCTTCACACTATGACTTGTCGAGATTTGGTGCAGAACGTTTGAGCTTCTCGCCGCGCCAGGCCGATTTATTAATGGTTATGGGTACCATCGCTAAAAAAATGGGTCCTGTGCTGCGTCAGGTTTACCTGCAAATGGCCGAACCGCGTTGGGTTATGGCCGTGGGCGCTTGCGCATCGAGCGGTGGTATATTTGATACCTATTCTGTATTGCAGGGTATTGACGAGATTATCCCGGTTGACGTTTACGTGCCTGGCTGCCCTCCGCGCCCTGAAGCTATTATTGATGGCTTTATGCACATACAGGAGTTGGTTAAAACCGAATCATTGCGCAGAAGAGATACGCCTGAGTACCAAAAACTATTAGCTTCATACGGAATTCAGTAATGGGTAAGATCACTAACGAAGAGCTGTTAAACAGCATTAATAGTAAGTTTGAAGGAAGGATAACGGTTATAGGCGAGCCTTTTGGTTTGCTTACTATTGAGACGACTACGGATCAGATCATCGATTTGTTAAGTTACCTGAAAAATGATTCTGTACTTCAATTCATTTATTTGACAGACATTACCGCCATTCACTATCCTGAACAGGAAAAAGCTATCGGCGTATTATATCATTTACACAGCCTGGCAAATAATGTGCGTATCCGCATCAAAGTGTTTATTGATGCTGTTGATTGCCACATACCCACTGCTACCGTGCTTTGGAACGGAGCCAACTGGATGGAGCGCGAAACATACGACCTGTTCGGTGTGATTTTCGACGGTCACCCTGACTTGCGCAGAATTTTAAATGTTGACGACATGACGGCCTTCCCGATGCGGAAAGAATTCCCGCTTGAGGACCCTAACCGTGTTGATAAAAAAGATTACTTTTTCGGACGATAAGAGATGCAAAACCATCCGGTATATACAGATAACGATCCGCAGAGCGAAAACTCCACCCTTAACCTGGGTCCAACCCACCCGGCTACCCACGGGGTTTTCCAGAACGTACTGCAGTTAGATGGCGAAAGAATTGTTAGCGGCGTATCAACCATCGGGTACATTCACCGCGCTTTTGAGAAAATTGCCGAACACAGGCCGTTTTATCAGATCACGCCATTAACCGACCGCTTAAACTATTGCTCATCGCCAATCAATAACATGGGTTGGCACATGACGGTTGAGAAGCTGTTGGGTATCACTACGCCAAAACGTGTAGATTACCTTCGTATCATCGTAATGGAACTGGCACGTATAGCCGACCACATTGTGTGTAACGGCGTATTGGGTGTAGATACCGGCGCTTTTACCGGTTTCTTGTACATGATGGAGTTCCGCGAGTCGATCTACGAAATTTATGAAGAAGTTTGCGGCTCGCGCTTAACAACCAATATTGGTCGTATAGGCGGTTTTGAGCGTAACTTTAACACCAAAGCATTTGACAAACTGCGCAAATTCTTGGTTGAATTCCCAAAAACACTGAAAGAATTTGAAGCACTGTTTAACCGTAACAGGATATTTGTTGACCGTACCCGCGACGTGGCTGCTGTTACTGCCGAAGATGCATTAAGCTATAGCTGGAGCGGCCCGCTATTGCGTGCTGCCGGTGTAGATTATGATGTCCGTGCGATGAACCCGTACTCATCTTACGAAGACTTTGACTTTGAAGTACCGGTAGGAGAGAATGGCGACGTATATAACCGTTTCCTGGTGCGTAACGAAGAAATGTGGCAAAGCCTGCGCCTGATTGAACAGGCTTTGGCTAAGCTGGAGAAAGAGCCTTCAGATATTTTCCATGCGGATGTGCCTGAGTTCTACCTGCCTCCAAAAGAAGAGGTATATAATAACATGGAAGCGCTGATCTATCACTTTAAAATTGTGATGGGCGAAATACCAACACCGACTACCGAAGTTTATCATTCGGTTGAAGGTGCCAACGGCGAGTTGGGTTTTTATTTGGTTAACGATGGTGGCAGGGCTCCATATCGTTTGCACTTCCGCAGGCCAAGCTTTATTAATTACCAGATGTATGCTCCGATGAGTGCGGGGATGTTACTGTCTGACGCGATTATTAACATGAGTAGTTTAAACGTTATAGCCGGAGAATTAGATGCTTAGAGTTGAAGATACCGAATTAGTTCCGGTTGAATTTTCAGCCGCGTTGATCGCTAAGTTCGACGAGATTGTAAGCCGTTACCCGGCCGGGAAACAAAAATCGGCCCTGTTGCCAATTTTGCATTTAGTGCAGGCCGAGTTTGGCTGGACGAGTGTACTGGCAATGGATAAAGTAGCCGAATACCTTAAACTTGAACCTATCGAGGTTTATGAGGTGGCATCGTTCTACACCATGTATTTTTTACGCCCGCAGGGTAAATATGTATTAGAGGTTTGCCGCACCGGGCCTTGCTGCCTGGTTGGTGCCGAAAAGATTATGGATCATCTGGAAGAAAAACTAGGCGTTAAAGAGGGCGAAGTTACTGAAGACGGCTTATTTAGCTGGAGAGGGGTTGAATGCCTGGCCGCCTGCGGTTTTGGCCCGGTTTTACAGATTGGCCCGGAATATACCTTCTACGAGAAGTTAACCAATGAGTCGGTTGATCAATTGATCACAGACCTAAAAGCTAAAGGATAAGACCAATGTACGGGGTGATGGATAATGCAAATTTGATATTAGGCGATTCATTATTTGCATTAGGCTTCATCTTAACTATGGTAACCGGCGGATTGAACGAATACGGACTAATACTGGTGCCCCTGCTGGTTATAGCATTTGCCAGTTGTGCGGTTAGACATATTAACTATTATAACGAAACCGGGAGGTTTTACTAGCAATGAACGCTAAAACAATGATGATTATAAGGGACGTGTTGTACGCAGTGATGATTGTATTGCTGTTGCTGCCCGGAGATCTGAACCCTTTTCCGGGAATAAATATAACTTACAAGGTACTGATAGCCTTTTTGGCCTTTAGTACACGCATCTGGCAGCACGTTAACTATTATAAAGCAACGGGAAAAATATATTAAGAAATGGGACGCAAATTACTTTTACAACATATTAACGTACCCGGCATCGATACCTTTGAAGTGTATCGTCAAAACGGCGGTTACGCATCGGTTGAGAAAGCTTTAAAGAAAATGACACCTGACGAAGTGGTGGAAGAAGTGAAGAAGTCGGGTTTGCGTGGCCGCGGTGGCGCCGGTTTCCCTACCGGTATGAAATGGAGCTTCCTGGCTAAACCAGAAGGTGTACCACGTTACTTGGTTTGCAACGGTGATGAGTCTGAACCGGGCACTTTCAAAGACCGTTTTTTGATGACCTATATCCCTCACTTGTTAATTGAGGGTATGATTACCAGCAGTTATGCTTTAGGCGCTAACACATCATACATATACCTGCGTGGCGAGATGATGCCGCAGATCCGCATCCTGGAGAAAGCCATTGCAGAGGCAAAAGCAAACGGTTTCTTAGGTAAAAATATTTTGGGCAGTGGTTATGATCTGGAGCTGTATGTACAACCGGGTGGTGGTGCATACATCTGCGGTGAAGAAACTGCTTTATTAGAATCACTGGAAGGTAAACGTGGTAACCCGCGTATTAAACCGCCATTCCCGGCTATTGCTGGTTTGTATGGCTGCCCGACGGTGGTGAACAATGTCGAATCAATTGCAGCCGTAGTACCTATTGTTAATGACGGTGGCGAAGAGTATGCTAAAATTGGTATCGGCCGTAGTACTGGTACCAAACTGATATCTGCTGGTGGTAACCTGGCTAAACCTGGTGTTTACGAGATTGAGCTTGGCCTGCCGGTTGAAGAGTTTTTATATAGCGATGAGTATTGCGGTGGTATCGCTGGCGGCAAACGCTTAAAAGCGGTTGTTGCGGGTGGTTCGTCTGTACCAATTTTACCTGCTAACCTGTTCATGAAAACCATTGCCGGCGAAGGTCGCCTGATGAGCTATGAATCATTAGCCGAAGGCGGTTTTGTGAGCGGTACCATGATGGGATCAGGTGGTTTCATTGCGTTTGATGAGGATGCTTGTATCGTACGTAATACCTGGAACTTCGCCCGTTTCTATCACCACGAGAGCTGCGGACAGTGTTCGCCTTGCCGTGAAGGTACCGGTTGGATGGAAAAAGTATTGCATCGTTTAGAACATGGACACGGCAGCATGAGCGATATGGATCTTCTGGTTGACGTATCCAAAAAGATAGAAGGTAATACCATCTGTCCGCTTGGCGACGCAGCAGCATGGCCGGTAGCCAGTGCTATTCGCCATTTCCGTGACGAGTTTGAATGGCACGTATCGCACGCAAGTGAAGCGGTAACCAGAAACTATGGTTTAGCGCATTATGCTGATCCATTGCCAAAACCAGAGCCCAAGCCGGAAGCAACGGCTTAGTAAATAAATAGTACGCGCGTCATAGCGAGGCACGAAGCAATCCCCGATAGGCAATTCGGATTTGCATGTGTAGAGATTGCTTCGTTCCTCGCAATGACGTGTCGAGATAAGGAATTGTCATCCTGACCGTAAGCGAAGGATCTTATCAAGGCGACAAACAAAGCGCATAAGATGTTTCGCTATCGCTCAACATGACAAAAAAGAATAAATAATAATTTGACTAAGATAAAGCGTCAATGAAAGTAACAATAGACGGAATATCAGTAGAAGTACCAGACGGAACCAGTATCCTGAACGCTGCCAGAATTATTGGTGGCGATGTGGTGCCGCCTGCTATGTGCTATTATTCTAAACTACAAGGTAGTGGCGGTAAATGCCGTACCTGTTTGGTGAAAGTGAGCAAAGGTTCTGAAAAAGACCCTCGCCCTATGCCTAAACTGGTAGCGTCGTGCCGCACCAATTGTATGGATGGCATGGAAGTGCAAAATATGACTTCGCCAGAGGTTATTGAGGCACGTAAAGGCGTGGTAGAGATGTTGTTGATCAATCACCCGTTGGATTGCCCTATTTGCGATCAGGCGGGTGAATGTCACCTGCAGGATCTGGGTTTTGAGCACGGTGCTGTTAAAACCCGTTATGAGTTTGACCGTCGTACATTTGAGAAAATTGATATCGGCGATAAAATTCAGTTGCACATGACCCGTTGCATCCTGTGCTACCGTTGCGTGTTCACTGCCGACCAGATTACCGACCAACGCGTACATGGCGTATTGAACCGCGGGGATCATTCTGAAATATCTACTTATATCCAGAAAGCCGTAGATAATGATTTCTCTGGAAATGTTATCGACGTTTGCCCTGTGGGTGCTTTGACTGATAAGACTTTCCGCTTTAAAAACCGTGTGTGGTTCACCAAACCGGTTGAAGCTCACCGCGATTGCGATCATGAAAAATGCAACGGTAAAGTAACCCTTTGGTACAAAGGCGATGACGTTATCCGCGTAACTGCACGTAAAGACAAATATGGCGAGGTTGAAGAGTTTATCTGCAACACCTGCCGTTTTGATAAAAAGAAAACTGCTGACTGGGTAATTGAAGGTCCGCGTAAGGTAGATCATCACTCGGTGATTAGTGCTAACCACTACGAAACCCTGAAACCGCTGCCGGTTGTTAAAACCAATCCGGTATTGCAAGAGGCTAATAAAACACAATTTGAACGCGAAACCCGATTATAATGGAATTAGCAGACATCATAGTTAAAATTATATTGGTGGTTGTGATCTTTGCGATAAGCCTGGTCATTGCCATGTATTCTACTTATGCCGAACGTAAACTGGCGGCTTTTTTTCAGGACCGTGTAGGCCCCAACCGTGCCGGCCCGTGGGGCATATTACAACCTTTGGCCGACGGTGGTAAGATGTTTCTGAAAGAAGAGATCATCCCAACCAACTCTAGCGGTTTTTTATTTATTGTTGGTCCGGCGCTGGCAATTACTACAGCATGTATAGGCTCGGCTGTTATTCCCTGGGGGCAAACGCTAACTATTGGTAACCACGTTATTGATCTGCAGGTTGCAGATATTAATGTAGGTATCCTTTACATTTTTGGCGTAGTGTCGCTGGGTGTATATGGTATCATGATTGGTGGCTGGGCATCAAATAATAAATACTCTTTGCTGGGCGCTATCCGTGCAGCGTCACAAAACATCAGCTACGAAATTTCAATGGGCTTGTCTATCATCGCATTATTGCTGGTAACAGGTACCTTGAGCCTTCGTCAGATAGCAGAGCAGCAACACGGTTTTTGGGAACATGGCTGGTTTACCTGGAACTTCTTCAAACAACCATTGGGCTTCCTGCTGTTCATCGTATGTGCTTTCGCCGAAACAAACCGTTCACCGTTCGACTTGCCTGAGTGCGAAACCGAACTGGTAGGTGGTTATCATACTGAGTACTCATCAATGAAACTGGGTTTTTACCTGTTTGCTGAGTATATCAATATGTTTATTTCATCGGCAGTTATGGCTACGCTGTATTTTGGCGGCTACAACTTTCCGTTCATGGATATGATCCATTCGCCAAACCTGGTAACCATTATTGGTGTACTGGTGCTTTTTGCAAAAATATTTGCGTTCATATTCTTCTTTATGTGGGTACGCTGGACAATCCCGCGTTTCCGTTATGACCAATTGATGGACCTGGGCTGGAAAAGCCTCATCCCTCTGGCCATAATCAATATTATTATCACCGGAGTTTGGATTACTTTTATTAGAGGATAAAGATGGAACCATTAAGTAATAAAAGAAAAGAAGTAAATAACAAGCCGCTTAACCTGCTTGAGCGTTCTTATTTACCTGCTATAGCTAAAGGGCTTTCAATTACCATGAAGCACTTCTGGAAAAAGCCGGTTACCATTTCATACCCTGAAGAACGGCGTGAGTTTTCTGAAAACTTCCGTGGTATGCACTCTTTGAAACGCGACGAGCAAGGCAGAGAGCGTTGTACCGCCTGCGGCTTGTGCGCTTTATCATGCCCGGCAGAGGCTATTACCATGACTGCTGCCGAGCGTCAGAAAGGTGAAGAAAACCTGTATCGCGAAGAAAAGTATGCTGCAGTTTATGAAATCAATATGCTGCGTTGCATTTTCTGTGGATTATGTGAGGAAGCATGCCCTAAAGAGGCAATTTATTTGGATGGCGACTTTGTTCCGTCTGATTATTTGAGAAAGGATTTTATTTACGGCAAAGACAAATTAGTTGAGGCGCCGTTAAATCAATAAAGAAGTTTTATACATTTGCCCCGATTTTTAGCGGGGCAAATGTCTTGTAAATTTAAGCATGAATACATTTTACTTTATTGCGGCTTTGTCAGTCATCTTCGCCATTTTGGTGATATCTGCCAAAAATCCGGTTCATAGTATCCTTTATCTGATCTTAACGTTTTTTACGTTCACTGTTCACTACATTTTACTGAATGCCCAGTTTCTGGCCATCGTAAACTTTATTGTTTACATGGGCGCTATCTTAGTATTATTCCTGTACACGCTGATGCTGATGAACCTGAACAAAGAGAGCGAGCCTGTCAAAACCAACCTGGTAAAAATAGCAGCGGTTATTGGTGGCGGATGTTTCCTGGTAACCATAGTAGCAGCTTTAAAAACCTTTACCGGCTCGGTACCTGTGGTATTGAAAGATACCAACCTGGGTTTGGTTAAAAACTTAGGAAAGACATTGTTCAACGAGTATTTGTTGCCTTTTGAAATTTCATCGGTATTGCTGCTATCGGCAATGGTAGGTGCGGTTTTACTGGCTACTAAAGATCCAAAACCTACTGCGTAATCATCATGGAACAATTAACACAAACCATACAAACCGTGCCGCTTAACGCTTACATCACTTTAAGCGCGGTTATATTTTCAATAGGTGTTATTGGCGTTTTGCTGCGTCGTAACGCGATAGTGATCTTTATGTCGGTTGAGTTGATGCTGAACGCTGTAAACCTGCTGTTAACCGCTTTCTCGGTTTATCTGGGCGATGCCAGCGGGCAGGTATTTGTGTTCTTCATTATGGCCCTTGCCGCAGCCGAGGTTGCAATAGGCCTGGCCATCATCGTAATGATTTACCGCAACACCAACTCGATAGACATTAAGGTACTGAATAGATTGAAATGGTAGATTGATTTCGTATTTCGGATGTTCGATTCCGGAGTTTGAATTGATTAAATAATAGAGTAAAAACGTACTACGTACAACGTTAAACGTACGACATAATACAATGGAGAAATACATCTGGCTTATTCCTTTATTACCGTTAGCCGGTTTCGTTATTAACGGCCTGGGTCGCAATACGCTGTCAAAAGGCGTAATTGGCACTATTGGCAGTTTATTGGTGCTTGTAGCATTTGGATTGAGTGTTGCTACTTTTTTCCAAATCAAATCAACCGGACATGGAATTGAAGTTAACCTGTTCGACTGGTTCAACGTAGGCAAACTGCATGTTAGCTTCTCATTCCTGGTTGACCAGTTAAGCGGTATTATGCTGATGATCATTACCGGTGTAGGTTTCCTGATCCATCTGTATTCAGTAGGCTATATGCATGACGATGACGGCTTCGGTAAGTTCTTTGCTTACCTGAACCTGTTCGTGTTCTTTATGCTTTTATTGGTGATGGGTTCAAACTACCTGATCATGTTCATTGGCTGGGAAGGTGTAGGTTTATGTTCTTACCTGCTTATCGGTTTTTGGTATACCAACCCAAGCTATGCCGATGCAGCCAAGAAAGCCTTCATCATGAACCGTATTGGTGACCTGGGTTTTTTACTGGGTATATTCCTGATCTTCCAAACTTTTGATAGCATAGCTTACAAAGAAGTATTTGAGAGAGCTACCAGCGTGCACGATGCACCATTTGTGTTGATCACTTTGCTGTTATTTGTAGGTGCAGTAGGTAAATCGGCACAGTTGCCATTGTTTACCTGGTTACCAGATGCAATGGCCGGTCCGACACCAGTTTCTGCCCTGATCCACGCCGCTACGATGGTTACTGCAGGTATCTATATGATTGCCCGCTCAAACATCCTCTTCACGCTGGCTCCTGAAACCATGGAAGTGGTTGCAGTTATCGGTTTGATCACTGCTGCTTTTGCAGCTTTGATTGCCCTGACACAAACAGATATTAAAAAGGTACTGGCTTATTCAACCGTATCTCAGCTAGGTTATATGTTCCTGGGTTTGGGCGTTGGCGCTTACACCGGAGCATTCTTCCACGTGTTAACGCATGCATTCTTTAAAGCCTTATTATTCTTAGGTGCAGGTTCTGTAATTCACGCTATGGGCGGCGAACAGGATATGCGCAAAATGGGCGGTTTGAAAGGTAAGATCAAAATAACCTTCATCACCATGCTGATTGGCACCATTGCCATCGCAGGTATACCTCCATTTTCAGGCTTTTTCTCAAAAGACGAAATCTTGGCAGCAGCCTACGCACATAACCCAACTTACTATGTAGTAGGTGTTATTACCGCTATGCTCACCTCGTTCTATATGTTCCGCATGATGTATCTGACTTTCTGGGGCAAATTCCGCGGTACACATGAACAAGAGCATCATTTACATGAGTCGCCTGCTAACATGACCATCCCGCTGATCGTGCTGGCCGTGTTATCAGCAGTAGCGGGTTTTATCGGCGTGCCGGCAGTTTTAGGCGGACATCATGAATTACATGCTTTCCTGGCCCCGGTTTTCGAGCCATCAGCCAAAATAATGGGCGAACATGAGCTAAGCAGCAGCACCGAAATGGGCCTAATGGCTGCATCAGTAATCGGAGCTTTGGTGGCTTTGATCTATGCCTATATCAAATACGTTAAAAATGCTCAGGTTCCGGTTGAAGATACGGAGGAACGCTCAATACTGACTAATCTTTCTTACCACAAATTTTATGTGGACGAAATCTATGACTTCCTGATCCGCCGTCCGTTGGATGCCCTTTCAGGTTTCTTCTATAATATTGTCGAGCGCTTAGGTATCGACGGTATAATTAACGATTTAGGTAAAGGTACTATAGAAACCAGTAAGGCTTTGCGCTTATTGCAAACCGGTAATGTTGGCTTCTACATCTTTATGATGGTTATCGGTATCGTAGCCCTTTTGGTATATAGTTTAAAATTGTTTACAATATAAAAATGACGGTTAGCATATTAATATTTTTGCCGGTAATTGCGGCGCTTGCTGTTCTGCTGTTCAAGAACGAGTCGGCTAAACACGCTGCATTATTTTTCTCGGTGATTGAACTGGCATTAGCAGGCGTGTTTTTAGCTAAGTTTACACCCGATGCCAGCAGTCAATTTGGAATTGATGTACCATGGATGCCTGCAATGGGTATTTACTTTAAAGCTGGTATTGATGGCATAAGCATGATCATGGTATTGTTAACAACAGTACTGGTTCCATTAATTATTTTGAGTACCTACGAGCATAAATACAGCAATGCTAATGCGTTTTACGCATTGATACTATTTATGCAGGCCGGTATGCTTACTGTATTTACCGCTTTAGACGGTTTCTTGTTTTACGTTGGATGGGAAGCAGCTTTAATTCCAATTTACTTTATCAGTGGACTATGGGGCGGCGAAAACAGAATTCGCGTTACCATTAAATTTTTCATCTACACCTTTGCCGGCTCATTATTCATGTTGCTGGGATTGATCTTTGTTTACCTGCAATCGCCGGGTCAAACTTATGATATTCATGATCTGTATAAAGCCGGCGCTGCTGTATCAGGTCATTCAAGCCTGATATTCTGGGCTTTCTTTATAGCCTTTGCTATCAAAATGCCTTTGTTTCCGTTCCATACCTGGCAGCCGGATACCTATACCGAGTCGCCAACTGCGGGTACCATGCTGTTATCGGGTATCATGCTTAAAATGGGTATCTACGGTGTCATCAGATGGTTGATCCCTATCATACCTGCAGGTTTTTACTCGTGGCAAACTGTTGCCATCGGTATGTCGGTTATTGGTATTGTTTACGCGTCTATCATTGCCTTCACGCAAACAGACGGTAAACGTTTAGTGGCCTATTCATCAATAGCGCACGTTGGGTTAATTGCTGCAGGTATCTTCGCTTTTAATCAGCAAGGTTTGCAAGGCTCAATGATCCAGATGCTGAGCCACGGTATCAACGTTGTTGGTATGTTCTTCATCTGGGATATTATCAGCCGTCGCATGGGTACGCGTACCCTGAGCCAGCTAGGCGGTATTGCTAAAGTTGCCCCCCAGTTTGCCATTGCCTTTTTAATTATCACCCTGGGTACGGTTGCATTGCCGTTAACCAACGGTTTTATAGGCGAATTTTTATTGTTAAACAGTGTTTATCAATTTAACATGTGGGTAGCTATTGCTGCCGGTCTTACCATCATTTTTGGCGCTGTTTATATGCTGCGCATGTACAAACATGTAATGCAGGGCACCACAAATGAGCTAACCGCTACTTTTACCGACATTACCGGTTCGGAGAAGCTGGTATTAGGCATCATTTGTTTATTGATCATTGGTTTGGGTATTTATCCGCAGCCTGTTCTGCACATCTCAGAAGCAGCGGTTAATAATTTGATAATCACTGTTAAATCATCAGGTAAGTTTTAGTCATGAATACGATAATAGTTATATCTGTTTTACCTATAGTGCTTTTGTATTTAGGTTTATATAAAGCGCAAAAGGCTTTACTACCTGTTACCGTTATCGGGCTGCTGGTAGCGTTAGGTTTAGCGGTTACACAGTGGAACAACGGCGCGGTACCTATTTATAGTGGCATGATGTTGTTCAATAATTATTCTGTTGCCTTCTCTGTAGTTACTATCGTATCAACTATATTGATCTTATTGCTATCAAAAGGATACTTTGAAAAGATCAGCAATCACGTAGCCGAGTACTATGCTATCATTTTGTTCTCATTAGCTGGTGTGGTGGTTATGGTATCATACTATAACCTCGCGATGTTGTTTATCGGTATCGAGATTATGTCGGTAAGCTTATACATCCTGGCCGGTATTAAAAAGAACGACTTCGCCTCAAACGAAGCTGCCTTGAAGTATTTCCTGATGGGTGCATTTTCAACAGGTTTCTTATTGTTCGGCTTTACTTTAATATACGGCTCAACTGGTTCATTCAGTCTTGAAGGCATACAAACCTGGGTGTTGACGCATAAAGAAATGACACCAATGCTTTGCGTGGGCGTCATTTTGGTGGTAGTAGGCTTATGTTTCAAAGTAGGTGTTGCTCCTTTCCACTTTTGGACTCCTGATGTATATGAAGGTTCGCCGTCATTAATTACTGCCTACATGTCTACCGTAGCTAAAACGGCAAGCTTCGCAGCATTCCTGCGTTTGTTTATGACCTGTTTCCCGGTTATCTCAAATATCTGGCAGCCTGGTTTAATTGTTATCGCGGTAATTACTTTGTTTATTGGTAACATCACTGCTTTATATCAACAAAGCTTTAAGCGTATGCTGGCTTACTCAAGTATCTCGCATGCGGGTTATTTGTTGTTTGCTATCCTGTCATTAGGGGCATCATCAGCCAATACCATTTTTGTTTACGCAACGGCTTATTCAATTGCTTCAATTGTAGCCTTCGGTGCGCTGATATTGATCCAGCAAGAAACCAACAGCGATAGCTTTGATAGCTTCAATGGCCTGGGTAAGAAAAATCCTTTCCTGGCATTTGTATTGACTGTTGCGATGCTTTCATTAGCAGGTATTCCGCTTACAGCTGGGTTTATTGGTAAGTTTTATGCCTTCAACATGGCCATGGGTCAATACCATATAGCATTACTGATCATTGCGGTTATCAACGCTATCATCAGTATATTCTATTACTTCAGGGTTATCATTGCCATGTATTTCCGTAATGCCGAGCGCGAACAGATTGCGGTATCGCCGTATTATGCTTTTGTGCTGGGTTTTGCAGCTTTGGCCACCATTGTTATTGGTGTTTACCCCCAGTTAGTAAGCGGCCTGATTTAATACACTGTCAAAATCCCCGGAAAATGATTTAATATTTGTAGTTTTACAAATATTCTGAATGGAAACTTTCTGGGAACACCTGCAACATTTAACTGAAGCAAAATTCATTTTAAGTAAAGGTGGGTTTTACCTCTTGCTGCTGGTTGTTTATGCAGAGACAGGGCTGTTCTTCGGCTTCTTTTTGCCTGGCGACTATTTACTGTTTATGGCCGGAATATTATGCTCATCCGGACTAATAGATGTACAGCTGGGTACGCTATTGTTATCAGTAATATTAGCGGGTATTTTGGGTAATTATACCGGCTATTGGTTTGGCTACCGTACCGGGCCGGTGCTTTTCAAAAAAAGCGATTCGTGGTTCTTTAAGAAGCGTTACATTACTATTGCTGAAGAGTTTTATGCCAGGCATGGTGGTATGGCTCTGGTTTTAGGCAGATTTTTCCCTATAATAAGAACTTTTGCTCCTATCTTTGCGGGTGTAGTTAAGGTTGATTTTAAGAAGTTTACCATCTATAACCTGGCAGGTAGCATTGCCTGGGTAAATACGTTTGTCCTATCGGGGTATTTTTTGGGTAGGCGATACCCGCAGATCAAAGACTACCTGGAATATGTGGTGATTGGTTTGATAATAATTACAACAATTCCGCTTGTTTTTGCTTTCTTAAAAAAACGATTAGTAAAAAGCGAATAATATAAATATAATATACATCTAAATGAGTACTCAACATCCTTGGCACCAGGTTTCACCGGGTGATAACGTTCCTGAATTTGTAAATGCTATTATTGAGATCCCCAAAGGCTCTAAAGCAAAATACGAGATTGATAAAGACTCAGGTTTATTGAAACTTGATCGCGTTTTGTTTTCGTCAGTAATGTACCCGGCTAATTATGGCTTTATTCCGCAAACTTATTGTGATGATAAAGATCCTTTGGATATATTAGTATTATGTTCTATAGACGTGTTTCCGATGTCAATCATCGAGGCCAAAATTGTAGGCGTAATGCATATGGTTGATAATGGCGAGCAGGACGATAAGATCATCGCGGTAGCGAAGAACGATCCGTCAGTAAATTATATTAACGATTTGAACGAGTTGCCGCCACATGCTATGAAAGAAATAGAGCGCTTTTTTAAAGATTACAAGGCTTTGGAAAACAAGTCGGTAACCATCGAGCATATGCTTGGTGCCAAGTATGCGCATAAAGTAGTTAATGAAAGTCTTGAACTTTATAAGTCGACTTTCCCTGTGTACCAATAATTAATTGATGGGCCCTGAAACGCACGACATAAACGGTTATTCAATACTCCTAACCTTTTTACTGGTTCTACTGAACGGCTTTTTTGTTGCAGCCGAATTTGCGCTGGTTCGCGTTCGCGGATCGCAGATTGAGGTGAAAGCTAAGGCCGGCAGCCGCATTGCCAAAGTTACCCGTGGCATAGTGGCTAACCTTGACGGCTATCTGGCGGCTACACAGTTGGGCATTACCATCGCCTCGTTAGGTTTGGGTGTAATAGGCGAAGAGGTTTTTACAAATGTAGTATTAAGAGGCTTTCAGCTTATTAATGTTAATATCACATCAAGCTTTGTTATCACCTCCAGCCACGTTATCGCGTTTGTGGTGATTACCATACTCAGTATAGTTTTTGGGGAGCTGGCTCCTAAAACGCTGGCTATACAAAGATCAGTACGTACAGCGTTAGCGGTATCTGCCCCGTTACGCATATTCTTTATTGTTTTCAGGCCTATTATTTGGGTGCTGAATGCATTTGCTAATTTTATTTTAAGATTGGTAGGTATAAACATTGTACCCGGGCATGAAGCACACCACAGTTCAGAAGAGTTGCAGTATCTGCTTGAGCAAGGTAAAGAAACCGGGGCAATCGACTCGAATGAGCACGAGCTGATTCAAAATGTTTTTGAATTTAACGAGCGGGTAGTTAAAAACATCATGGTGCCCCGTACCAAAATTTCGGGCATTGAGATTAATACCAGTAAAGATGAATTATTGCATTTATTAATTACTGAAGGATATTCACGCCTGCCGGTGTATGACGAGGTGATTGATAAGATTGTAGGTATTGTTCATGCTAAAGATGTTCTGCCTCTTTTGGTACATAACGAGGAAATTATCCTGAAAGATATCATCCGCAAACCTTACTTTATCCCCGAAACAAAAAAAATTAACGATTTGATGGCCGAGCTGCAACAGAAACGTATACAGATAGCCATTGTATCTGATGAGTTTGGTGGTACAGCCGGTATGGTAACACTCGAAGATATTGTTGAAGAATTAGTAGGCGAGATCCAGGATGAATACGACGAGGAGAAACCGATTGTAGAGTCACTGAATGACCGTGAGTTTATTGTAAATGCCCTGGCTCCTATATACGATGTTAATGAGCATTTGCCGCATGATTTGCCGGAAGATGGCGACTATGATACCGTATCGGGCTGGTTGGGGGAGATCTTTGGAAAAATCCCTGACGTTGGCGAACAAAAAGAATCAAACGGCTATAACATAACCGTATTGAAAAAATCTGACCAAAACATTGAGTCGGTTAAACTGGAGCTATTGCTTAATGAAGAAGATACAGTAGATTTACATTAATTAGAATCAAGAGATAAGAGGCAGGAATCAAGACTGTAAAACAGAATATTCCTTTATCTTAACTCTTGATTCTCGACCCTTGATTGTAACATGCATCTTTTTTATACGCCCGATATTACTCCATCCACTCCCCAGTATTTTTTGAACGAAGAGGAGAGCAAGCACGCCGTGCGGGTATTGCGCTTGGAGGCGGGTTCGCCGGTTCAGTTGATTGACGGAAAAGGAGGTCTGTATACGGCCGAGATCAAAGATGCGCACCCCAAACGTACCATTTTGCAAATAACCGGGGTAACTACCGGGTATCAAAAGCGAAACCACTACCTTCATATCGCAATAGCGCCGACAAAAAATCTCGACCGGCTGGAATGGTTCCTGGAAAAAGCTACTGAGATAGGTATTGATGAAATATCCCTGATTATTTGTCACCGCTCTGAGCGCAAAGAAGCTAAAACCGAACGATTGAATAAGATCATTACTTCGGCCATCAAGCAATCGCTGAAGGCTTATCATCCAATATTAAATGAACCCATCGCGTTTAATAAATTTCTTGCCCAGCCTTTCGATGGTCAAAAGTTCATTGCTCATTGTGAAGATCAAGAGAAAACTAATCTGCAAACCGAACTGCAAAAACAAGGCCGTTATCTGATACTAATAGGGCCCGAGGGCGATTTTTCTTCTGCCGAGATTGACGGCGCTTTGGATAATGGATATAAAGCCATAACTTTAGGTGAAAGCCGGCTGCGTACAGAAACTGCCGCGCTTGAAGCTTGCTTTGAGGTGAATTTTTTGAATAGGTAATAATCTTACCATTTGTCATCCTGAACGTTGTGAAAGATCTTATACGCCATACTTTTCGCTTACATAAGATTCTTCGCGTTGCTCAGAATGACAGCTAGGTTAATATAACTCAATGAAACGCGCTATATACACTATTTGTGCTTGTTGCCTGTTAACGCTGATAAGCAGTTTCAATGCGCCTACTTATAAAATGGCCAAGCTCAAATATAATGGTGGCGGCGATTGGTATGGCGACCGCACGGCTTTGCCCAATCTTATTAAATTTTGCAACGATAACCTGAAAACCAATTTCGAAGCAGAGGATGATATAGTTGAGCCTGGCAGTGAGCAATTATTTAATTACCCTTTTATATTTATGACGGGTCATGGTAACGTGATTTTCTCTGACCAGGAAGCTGCTAATTTGCGCAAGTATTTAACCGGTGGCGGGTTCTTGCATATTGACGATAACTACGGACTGGATAAATTCATTCGCCCGCAAATGAAGAAAGTTTTTCCTGAGCTGGATTTTGTGGAACTGCCGCTGAATTATCCGATCTATCATCAAAAATTTCAGTTTCCTAACGGTTTGCCTAAAATACATGAACATGACGGTAAACGTCCGCAAGGGTTTGGCCTGATCTATAAGGGCAGGCTGGTGTGTTTTTACACTTACGAATGCGATTTAGGCAACGGTTGGGAAGACTATGGAACCTATGCCGGCGACACACAAGAAAACCGCATCAAGGCCTTAAAAATGGGCGCTAATTTGATTCAATACGTGCTAACTCAATAAGCTATGTACAAGTTTAAGGTAAATAATAAATATGATTATGCTATCGACTCCAAAGGCGGCGAGCTTTTGGTAAACGATACCGAAATACAGGTTGATATCAAACAGCTCAGCCCAAATAGCTGGCATATCATTGAGCAATTAAAATCGTACAACGTAGCCCTCATCAGCTTTGATAAGATGGAAAAAACAGCCGAGATAAGGGTTAATAATAATATCTATACTATTACAGCGAAAGATCGCTTTGATCTGCTGCTTGACCAAATGGGCCTCACTAATTTAACCAGTGCTAAAATAAGCGAGCTAAAAGCTCCCATGCCGGGTTTGGTGTTAAAAGTATTTACTGAAGAAGGTACTGCCGTGCAAAAAGGCGACAGCCTGTTTATCCTTGAAGCTATGAAGATGGAAAATATCATTAAATCGCCAGTCGGTGGGGTGATTAAATCTATCAAGGTAAAGCCTGGCGATAAGTTGGAAAAAGGGCAGATATTGCTGCTGTTTGCGTAGAATTTCCTTAACTATTTTCACCACACGTCATTGCGAGGTACGAAGCAATCTCTACACAAGCTTAGCTACAATGACTATCGCGCAGAGATTGCTTCGTACCTCGCAATGACGAGTATTTATAAGGGTTTTCATTAATAATTTGTTAAACAAAAAAAGGGCTATCTCAACCAGAGATAGCCCTTTTCTAATTATAGCGGGTTAATAATTATTTCGCTTTTTTCACGCTGAAGTGAGGTTTGCCTTGCGGATGAATTTCAGGAGCGCCTACAAGGTCCATAGCGCAACGGAAACCTACTTCGGCGCTGGCGTCATCTTCATTCATAAAGCGGCGGGTTGCGGGGTTTAACCAGTAAGCCAAATCGTTCCATGAACCGCCTTTGTAAACCTTTGATTTGTCGCTTACCAAAGTAGTAGTACCGTATAAGCTATTGTTAACGGTATCCAGGTAGCCCCGGGCGTCAGGATTGTAGGCCTTGCCAGCTAACGGATCTTTTTGAGGCGTAGCAGAAGCACCGCCTTGTTGTGAGGCAATCAGGTCTGCATAGCTCATTTTCTTAGCCGCCTTTGCCGGGTCTTTAATCGGGCGGCCATATTTGTCTTTTGCATATTTACCAGTAGCCGGGTCTGCCAAACGTTTGTCGGCAAATTGGTTACCGCGGAATGGGTTGAAGTCGTCAACATCTTCAAAAGACATTTGGCGATAAGTATCCTGTACCCATTCGTTAACATTTCCAGCCATATTATACAGGCCAAAATCATTTGGCGGATAATAGCGTACCGGAGCTGTGATGAACGCTTTATCGTTCAGATACCCGCCAACACCACCGTTGTCGCCTTCGCCACGTTTAAAGTTGGCCAAAATTAAACCCCGGGTTGATTTTTTTGCAGAACGTACGCCTAAGCCGTTCCATGGGTATATTTTACCGTCGGTAATGTTTTCAAATTGCGTATTACCTGCCAATGCCATTGCAGCGTATTCCCACTCAGCTTCAGTAGGCAGGCGGTAAGCCGGCTTTAAGATACCGTCTTCAATAATTGCCGGTCGCACAGCCTTTTTCTTACCTGCCGCAGGTTTACCGTTCAGGTCAACGGTCATCTTTTTACCATCAATACCCTGGCCCCTAAACTGATTGTTTAAGTACATATCTGTATTAAACGGCGTTTTTTGAGCATTGGCAGCAGTATTTGCCTGCGCTCCTTTTTGAGCCCTGGGGTTAACGATGATACCTTTTTGCTGCAGGATATATTCGTTCATGCGGTCGGTACGCCAAACGCAGTAATCCTGAACCTGATCCCAGCTAACACCTACTACCGGGTAGTCCTGAAAAGCAGGATGGCGTAAATAGTTATTTACATACGGCTCATTGTATGACAACGGCCTGCGCCATACCAGGGTGTCGGGTACAGCGTTATAATACAATTCGTGATCCTGCGGGAAAGTAGCACTGATCCAGTGCAGGTAATCCAGCCAATCCTGGTTAGATACCTCTGTCTCATCCATGTAAAAGGCGGGGATAGTTACTCTTTTACGTACGTTGTTGTACTCAAAGTTAATATCCTGGTCAGCGCTGCCGCCCAAAACAAATGTACCGCCTTCAATAGCTACCAGGCCGGGGCCGGGTGCAGGGTGCGTTTGCCTGAACTTAGAATAACCATAACGTTTATCGTTATAAGGAATCCCCGTTTTTTGGGATTTGCCACTTTTGCTTTTACAGCTGCTTAATACTGACGCAACTCCCACCAACGCTAAAGCAGTATAAGTAAAAAGTATTTTCATATTTTTACAAGAATGATATATAGGGGTAAATTTATAAATTTTTATTAATAAAATACTACACTCGAATATAGCGTTAAATTAATCCATTTTAGCGCCTTGCATTTTAACGTGGAAATGGTAATGAGTGTTGCATGGATGATAAATTTAAATCAAAAAAACAGATCAGCATCCATAACAAATACATAATTGCACTATATTTATCCAATTAAAAATAAAAAAACGGACTGTCCAATGAAGTTTTCTTACCGAAAAACCTCTTTAACATACATAACGCTACTTATACCATTTTTTGCTGCTGCCCAATCAGGAGGCAGCAATACCAACGGAAGCAGCAGCGCTAATGCTATACCAACGGCAGTACCATTTTTAAATATCTCGCCCGATTCACGCTCAGGCGCAATGGGCGAGGCCGGTGTTGCTATTTCGCCCGATGTTAATGCCAATTACTGGAACCCTTCAAAACTGGCTTTTTTAGATACTGCGGCTAATGCCGTTTCATTGTCATACAGCCCCTGGCTACGTCATTTGGTGCCCGACGTTAGCTTGTCTTACTTAAGCTTTGCGCATAAGCTGGATAACAGAAATACAATAGGCGCTTCATTGCGTTATTTTAACTTAGGCTCTATTCAGTTAATAGATGCTAATCAGAATGAGCAGGGAACGTATCGCCCGAGCGAGTTTTCGTTTGACGTTTCATTTGCACGTAAGTTTGGTAATGATTTTTCTTTAGGATTGACTGCACGATATATTCATTCAGATCTGTCTAACCAGTCGTTTGCCTCCGGGGGCGGCCAGCAAACCAAAGCAGGCAATGCTTTTGCTGCCGATATTTCGATGTACCACACCAGTAACGTACAGCAGTTTGGTAAAGATGCAAGCTTTAGTTATGGTGTCAACATATCAAATATTGGTACCAAAATGAGTTATACGGATGTGGGGCCATCATATTTTTTGCCTACTAACTTAAAGCTCGGCATCGCCAATACGATAAATATTGACGATTTGAACCAGTTTACTTTTGCTTTCGATATAAATAAACTCCTGGTGCCAACCCCGCCGATAAGAGATGCCAACGGCAACATTATTAAAGGTAAAAGTGATGACGTTTCGGTTCCTGCGGGTATCTTTGGCTCATTTACCGATGCTCCGGGCGGCTTTAGCGAAGAGTTTAAAGAAATTACCTTTTCACCGGGTGTTGAATATGTTTATGATCAGCAATTTGCTATCAGGGCAGGTTATTTTTATGAGAACCCGGCCAAGGGCGGCCGCCAATATGTTACCATGGGTTTGGGTTTGAAATATGACGTTTTTCGCTTCGATTTTTCGTATTTAGCAGCTACCCAGCAGGCCAGCCCCTTAGCTAATACTTTAAGATTTACCTTAGCGCTTAATTTCGGCGCTACAAAATAATATGGGCAAGATCAGGGTCGGTTTTGGATTTGACGTCCATCAGTTAAGAGAACAGCACCCGTTTGTTTTAGGTGGGGTGAGTCTGGAGCACCATGCGGGCGCTTACGGCCACTCAGATGCAGATGTGCTGCTTCATGCCATTTGCGATGCATTGCTGGGCGCAGCAAATTTGCGCGATATAGGTTTCCATTTCTCCAATACAGACGACAGGTGGAAGGGTATAAGCAGCCTGAAACTGTTACAGCATGTAATGGTATTGCTACGCGAAAAAGGCTGGGAGATTGGCAATATCGACGCTATGGTTTGCCTGGAAGCACCAAAGATCAATCCGCATATTCCGGCCATGAAAATGCATATTGCCGAAGCTGCCGGCATTAGCGAAGAAGATGTTTCTATTAAAGCCACAACTAACGAGAAGCTTGGCTTTATTGGCCGCGAAGAGGGGGTAGTGGCTTATGCGGTTTGTTTGATTGAGCGCATTTGATATTTTGCGGAGCGGATTGCAAATCCGCGCGACATGGGGTCTGGATTATAGATCCAGACCAACAGACAATTTTATTGTTAGTCCGGATTTATAATCCGGACTCGATAGGTGAGGATTTGTAATCCTCAAAAGGAATCTCTATTCAAGTCTTCTATCAAAGATACTTCAAGTAAAGCATTGAACTCACCTGCATATTGAGCCGCAGAACTAAGTACATAATCTTCAGCTCGAAATACAATGCCGGCCTCCACCGGGTTTTGGTGAATATAATTTATTTTCTGATCGATGAATTTCGCTGTGCTTAACTCAATCGGGTGCAAGCCTTCTTGCCAAAATTGGTAATCTTTAATTTTAGGATTGAATTTGCTTACAAAAGAAAAGTGACGCAATAACCATTCTTTCCTGCTTTCGGCTATTTCACTTATCGATTGAATGATTCTTTTTGATGTGAATTTTTTAAAATCCCGCATTATATCGGAGAGATTTTTACCTGATTCTGCCGCAACTACTAGGTGCAAATGGCTCGGCATGATACACCACGCATAAATAATCAAGCCTTTGTGCTGTTGGCAATACCTAAGTGACTCCAGAACGTCCTCACAAAGCTCTTTACGAGTAAATACATCTATCCAATCAACTACAGTTAAGGTTAGGAAATAAAGTTCGTCGTTAGCAGTAATGCGATATTTAAAGCCCATGCTTAAATATATTCATTCGTTTGCGGATTGCAAATCCGCGCGACATTGGGTCCGGATTATGATCCGGACTTCATTGGTTTTTTAGATAGTTAGTCCGGATTTATAATCCGGACTTTATTGGTGAGGGTTTGCAATCCTTATAACAAACTATTTCTTCTCCTCCGCCTGCTTCACATTCCCCGTACGCTTTAAAACACCCCAGCCGCTATGTTCGCCTTTAAGGGCGCGGCGCAAAGATTTGAACAGGATATAATACATTAGCTGGCGCCAGATGAATCGTTGCGGAATGATGTATACCAACTTCTTATAGTCTTCTTTCTCCATCCAAAAGGCTATCACACCTACAATAAAATCTACAACAACAAACAATACGTAATAAAGCAATATTTTGCCCGGCTTATCGCCCAGCAGCCCCAGAATCATAAACAAATCTGCCAAAGGCGAAAACAACGGTAATATAATCTGGAATATGAGAATGTTAGGCATGCCCACCATCCCAAAAAACTTAAACTTTTTGTTAAACAGCGCATTGCGGTTTTTCCAGAAGCTTTGCATAACCCCATAGCTCCAGCGGAAACGTTGTTTTAGCAAGGCGCCGATAGTTTCAGGAGCTTCGGTATAAGCCACAGCCTCTGCGCAATTTTTAATAATGTAACCGCATTTCAGAATACGCATGGTCAGATCGCAATCCTCCGCCAAAGTGTCGGTAGTAAAACCGCCGGCTTTAAATACGGCCGATTTGCGGAAGGCGCCAATAGCGCCGGGCACTACGGTAATGCTATTAATCAGGTCGAAGGCGCGGCGATCCATGTTTTGGGCGGTGATATATTCTATCGACTGCCAGCGGGTGATGATATTGGTATCGTTACCTACCTTTACGGTACCTGCTACAGCCCCAATTTCATCATCTGTAAAGTAAGTCATCAGGTGATAGATGGCATCGTCCTTCAATTGGGTGTCAGCATCAATACAAACTACAAAATCATACTGAGCATGCGTAATACCAAAGTTTAGTGCCGAGGCTTTACCTCCGTTAGGTTTATCCAGCACCCTAACACGCGGGTTATCGCCATAAGCCTCATTAACTATCTGGAATGTATTGTCTTTTGAGCCATCATTTACAAAAATGATCTCGAAATCTTTGTATTCGGTTTTAAGTAATGATTCAATAGTTTTTACCGCGGTAACCTCTTCGTTGTAAGCAGGCACAATGATACTTACCGGTTGCAGCTGCATTTTTGTTATCCTGTCGCGGTATTTACTAAAACTCTTGTTTTCAAAATATTGCCTTGAAGCTAAAATGCCGATTAATACAATACGACCGATAGCCAGGAAGATAGCAATCAGAAATAAGTATAACAGAAACCAGTTGCCGTAAAAGAATCCAACCACGAAAATATCGTAGAATGAATTGTAAATGCCTGAATTGTTTTTTACAGGCGGCATTAATTCATCTTTACTTTTGTCGAGGATATCGGCAATAGTTGTAAACTGGTAGCCTTTGCTTTTAAAGAAGTGAATAATCTCAGGCAAAGCTTTCACTGTTTCTTCACGGGTATCGCCGCCGGCGTCATGTAGCAGTAACATAGAGCCGTTATTGGCTTGCCTGATGGTGCGTGCTACAATGCTATCCTTTGTTACGCCCGGCTGCCAATCCCACGGGTCGATAGATTCACCGATGTTAATATAACTTTGCTTGCGGCTCTCGGCTACCGGAATTACCTCTGCCAATGTCTGTGGCTCGGCATCGGCATTAAATGGCGGGCGGAACAGGATGGTGCTGTGACCGGTTACCGACTCAATTAATTTGCGGGTGGCGTTAAGTTCCAGGTTTACACGATCAATACTAACGGTTGAAATGTCGGGATGGAAAAAAGTGTGATTGCCTATCTCAAAACCGTCATCATACTCGCGCTTTAGCAACTGCATATTTTTCTCGGCCATTGAGCCTACCACAAAAAATGCTGCCGGCACTTTCTCCCGTTCCAGAATGTCCAGAATGCGTGGGGTATAATCAGGGTCGGGGCCATCGTCAAATGTTAAAACTATTTTCCCCGGTTTGTAACCATATTTGCGGATAACGTATTTAGTAGGCAGCTTAATATAATTTTGGTTGGTAATAACGTAGTTGGTGGTATCCATCTTTACGTCAATTTTTCCCTCAACCGGGGTAGTAATCAGGTCAAGCACTTCGCCATCGCCTTCATAGTTGATCTTATTGTTAAGGCCCACATAGGTAAGGCGTTTGATATCAACGCCGGTTTTTCGCAATGAATCAATAGACAGGTTTTTCTGGAAGAAACTCCATAAGCGCGGGTCTTCACCACCTAAACGCCACAGGGCCACGCCGCCGGTATCCCAGTCGTCAGCCATGCGGATAATGTTGAAGTTGGTAGCTGCATCAGTAAAATAAACGGTATGCTGAAGGCCATCCTGCCCGCCGTATTTAAAATGCAGATTAGCCGAAAACGGATCATAAATGATCCTGCTTTTATTCTCATGCGCGGTACTGATGGCTGTCTGGTAACCAATGCCTTTGCCAATGCTGTTTTCGGGCCAGTCGACGCCGCCACCAAACACGGTCAGGATAACTTTCTCGCTCGGTATTTCATCGCAAACCTCATCCAGGATTTCTTCTACCCAGTGCTGGTTTGATATATCGCCGGCATTGCTGTCTTCAGTATGCTGGCTTATAGCCATTACAAACAAGTAGTCGTTATAATGCTGCAGCATTTTCAAATTATACTGCTCATCGTCGGGCACCACGTTTTGGGTAACAATGAAACCTATAGGATGCAGGGTGTTGTAAAGCTCCTGCTCAAACTTGATATAGTTGGGTGTGTTTCGATCTTTTATATTATCAAAATCAAGATTAATACCTTGAAATTTATATTTATTTAACTGAGTAATAATACTGTTGATGAACGTAGTACGCAGTTTTTTGCTTTTAATGATCCGCTCAACGTCTTTAGTATCGAAGTCGCCTGTTGTATTATTATAATTAACGTAGTTTGACAATGTTACCAATACCGGCTTTTTGTATTTTTTATTGAGGTTAATAAGGCCAGTGTCAATGGTAGCTGTGATAGTATCCGCACCTTTTTTCATCAAAAAGCCCTCGGTAACTACCATGTCAAGGTGAGTTATATGGTCTACCAGTGAATTGTAAGCTTGCGCCTCCCACGGACGATAAAAAGCTGCGTTGATGCGGTCTTTGTTATTAGGATGTTTTAAGCGATAAGCATTACGCACATGCTCCAGTTTTTTTATCTGAGCCTCGTCTATTTTAAAATCTTTAAATTGTTTTGATTTTTTGAGGGCTTCGAGCTCTTCTTTGGTCAGTTTTTTAGGCGCCGGGTTAAGGTTGGGTAACTCAGGATAAGTATGTGATGTAATGGTAACAACTGAGCCGATAACGCTGCATATCAATACAATAAGCAGAATGCGGCTTAGCCATTTAAAACGGTTCCATCTACCGGGGGTATCAGCTTGAAAAACCTGCTTGGCCATTTAATAAGTTTGGTAAATATTTAGGTTGATGTTATTTATTATCAGGGTTGATATTTGAAAAATCAACTCCGCACTTGCAGTTCTCGCCACATCCTTTTTTCACAAACAGACTTCTGTAAAACATCCTGCCAATGTAAAACAGGGCGGCTGCAAATAATATAACAACTATTAGTGCCTGTATATTCATAATTGCAAAATTACATAATTTATTAACAAACGTACACAACATACTTATCTTACACATTTAAGGGTAAAATTACTTTTGGCTGAGATTACCTTTGTATTAAAAAGCCGTAAACCCTTTCATTTACCATAAATTAGGCGTACCTTTGCGCCAAATTTTTAAAGGCATTTCATGCAAAAAATAAGAAACATTGCAATTATTGCACACGTTGACCACGGTAAAACTACTCTGGTTGATAAAATTCTGCACAGCTGCGCTATTTTCCGTGAAGGACAAGAAACCGGAGAGCTGATTTTGGATAATAACGATCTGGAGCGTGAACGTGGTATTACCATCGTTTCAAAAAACGTTTCAGTAATGTACAAAGATGTTAAAATTAACATCATTGACACTCCGGGCCACGCCGACTTTGGTGGCGAGGTTGAACGTGTTTTGAAAATGGCCGACGGCGTATTATTGCTTTGCGACGCTTTTGAAGGCGCCATGCCTCAAACCCGCTTTGTTACCCAAAAAGCTTTATCATTAGGCTTAAAGCCAATTGTGGTGGTTAACAAAGTTGACAAAGAAAACTGCCGGCCTGAAGAGGTTTATGAGCAGATCTTTGAATTGTTCTTTAACCTTGACGCAACCGAAGAGCAACTGGATTTCCCGGTGATCTACGGATCGTCAAAACAAGGTTGGATGAGCACCGATTATAAAAAACCGACAGAAGATATATTCCCGTTAATGGATGCTATTTTGGCAAACATTCCGCCTGCGCCTATTAATGAGGGTTCGTTGCAAATGCAAATCACTTCGCTGGATTATTCTTCATTCGTAGGTCGTATCGCTATCGGTCGTGTAGCTCGTGGTACCATCAAAGAAAACATGCCGGTATCATTGGTAAAACGCGACGGTACTATCCAGAAAACAAGAATCAAAGAACTTTATACTTTTGAAGGTTTAGGTAAAGTTAAAGCTACCGAAGTTAAAGCTGGCGATATTTGCGCTGTGGTAGGTATTGAAGGTTTTGATATTGGCGACACTATTGCCGATTTTGAAAATCCCGAGCAACTGGAGGTCATCAAAATTGATGAGCCTACCATGAACATGCTGTTCACCATCAACAACTCGCCTTTCTTTGGTAAAGAGGGTAAGTTTGTTACCTCACGCCACGTACGCGACCGTCTGTACAAAGAGATGGAAAAAAACCTGGCGTTGCGTGTGGTTGAAACAGATTCGCCTGATTCTTACCTGGTATATGGCCGTGGTATTCTTCACTTGTCAGTATTAATCGAAACCATGCGTCGCGAAGGTTATGAGTTACAGGTAGGGCAACCTCAGGTTATTGTTAAGGAAATTGACGGAGTGAAATGCGAGCCTGTTGAAACTTTAATTGTTGACGTTCCTGCTGACGTAGCCGGTAAGGTAATCGAGCTGGTTACACAGCGTAAAGGCGACTTGTTGATCATGGAGCCAAAAGGCGATTTGCAGCATTTGGAGTTTGAAATCCCTGCACGTGGCATCATCGGTTTGCGTAACAACGTATTAACAGCCACCGGTGGCGAGGCTATCATGGCACACCGTTTCAAAGCCTATGAGCCCTGGAAAGGTACTATCCCAGGCCGTAGCAACGGGGTATTGATCTCTATGGAAAAAGGTCAGACTACCGCTTACTCAATTGATAAATTACAAGACCGTGGTCGTTTCTTTGTTGACCCGGGCGTTGACATTTACGAAGGCCAGATACTGGGCGAGCACATCCGCGATAATGATTTGGTGATCAACGTGGTTAAAGGTAAACAGTTAACCAATATGCGTGCCTCTGGTAGCGATGATAACGTGCGTATTGCACCTGCTATCAAATTTTCGTTAGAAGAGTCTATGGAATACATCCAGGCTGATGAATATATTGAGGTTACGCCGCAAAGTATCCGTCTGCGTAAAATCTACCTGACAGAAAACGAGCGTAAAATCAACGCTAAGAGGTTCCAGTCGTAATTGAAATTATAATTCGTACAAAAAAGAGCCGCCATAATAGCGGCTCTTTTTTTGTTTCAGGTATAGCGTTTATATTTGCCTGTGTAATATGACTTTAAAAAACTGTTTTTGGACGATTGTGATTTTGGGTGCGATGGCTGCCGCCAGCTCATGCCGCAAGGCTGAAAAAGCTACCGGGGTTTGCCTGCATAATTCATCTATCGATTATCAGAAACGCTGGGCAATTAAAAGTACCCGTATCCAGACTTATGATGCCAACCACAAATTGGTGAGTAATGTTGTAACTCAGCCCAATGGCTATTTTGAAATCAACGCCGATTTTACTTATTACATCTATAGCGACGATGCGCCGGTAAAAGGTAAATGGAGTATCAATGGCAACTGCCAGTTCGTGTTAAATCCGGGTACCTCAAGAGAGCGTGCTTTTGAAGTTACCCAACTTTCAGATGATTCGCTTACACTTCAGCAAACCAGCGGCCTGACTGTTATCACTCAAAAATACAGAGTTTTTAAATGCCCGAGTCTGGCAAGTTTGCAATTTAGATGGGATTTAACCTTTACTACGCAGTCGCCCTATGGTGTCGATACCGTGTTTAGAAATTTAATAGTACCCGAAGCTGGCTATTTCAGACTATATGCTGATGCAAGTTACGATCTTGTTTTGGCCGGTAACCCACCGCCGCCGCCGGTTACCGGTACCTGGGGTATTGCTAACCCTGGCTGTGTATTGATATTGGATAAAAACAAGCCAAATGAGAGATCGTATGAGATACAGAAACTGAATACTGATTCGCTGGTAATATGGCGTAAGGATACCACAGCAAAACAAAATTATCTGCGTCATTATGCTAAACATAAATAACTGAACTTTAAAGCGTTTAAATAGAGGCGCTGTTAAGTAATTTTAATAACCTGCATAAAAGCACTAAATTAGCCCCATGAAAGCTAATGACCGGCTAAACCCCAATATATTTCATCCAAGATATGTGCATCTAACCCAGTTAAGAGATGCAACCATTAAAAAAATAGAAGAATTAACTGCCGGTAACAAAGAATTGTTGCTGGTTGATTTTGGTTGCGGCGACATGCCGTACCGGTCAGTAATTGAGCCGCACGTAGGTAAATATCTGGGTGTCGATCTGGAAATGAATCCAAAGGCCGATCATCATATCGGTTTTGACAGCAAGACCACGTTGCCTGATAATTATTGCGATATCATCCTTTCAAACCAGGTTCTAGAGCATGTGGATACGCCATCAGGTTACCTGCAAGAGGCCTTGCGTATTTTAAAACCCGGTGGTTCAATCATTCTTACTACTCACGGTTACTGGTATTATCATCCAACACCAAATGATTATTGGCGATGGACCAGTGCCGGCCTGCGTAAAACCGTAGAAGACGAAAACTTTATAGTCACGTCATTCTTCGGTATAATGGGTTTGGCGGCAAGCGGCTTGCAGTTATTACAGGATGCCATTATTAACAAATTGCCTAAGTTTTTACGCCCGCCATTTGCGTTTATTATGCAGTTAAAGATCATGCTGTTTAACAAGATAAACTCGCAGCCACAACGCGACAGAGATGCCTCGCTCTACATAGTTCTTGCCCAAAAACCGTTGAAATAATTAATGGAGCAATTTAACCTTTGCATTGTTAAACCCAATAAAGAAACCGTTTCAGAAACTTTTGTAAGGGAACATATCGAGCGACTGCCTGGTAATAAAAAGGTGCTGTACGGCGGTGTTTTCCCGGTTTACGATGATAAGGGTAAATATCTGATACGCTCGCCATTTGGCATACTGAGCTATTTGATCCAAAAAAAGATATTCAAACGTACAGATATTAAAGTACGCACCCACGCTTTGGCCAAATATCTTACCCAAAATAAAATTGATGTAGTTTTTGCTGAATATGGCATGGTAGGAGCATCCATTGCCGAAGCGTGTGAGATGGCCAACGTACCTCTGGTAATCCATTACCACGGAGCAGATGTACATCATACAGAAACTATCAAACGCTATCACGGCCTTTATCAAAAAGCCTTTGCCTATGCGAGTGCCTTGATCGCCGTATCCGGCGATATGGGTAAGGCGCTTGTGGCGCTGGGAGCCCCCGCCGAAAAAATTACTGTAGCCTCATGCGGCGTTAACCCTGATGCGTTTCCTAAGTTAGATATTTCAAAAACAGCCGCAGCATTTTTATCAGTTGGTAGATTTGTTGAGAAGAAGTCGCCCCAATCGGTTGTACAAGCCTTTAAGCTGGTACATGACGAATTTTCTGATGCTACCTTAAACATGGTAGGCGTAGGGCCGCTTTTTGATGAAACCAAAGCATTGGTAAGCCAATTAGGTTTAACAAATAGTGTCAGGCTTTTGGGCGCTCAAAATCAGGCCCAAATAAAAAACTTATTGAAAGAAAGCCGATGCTTTGTACAACACTCTGTAACAGCGAAAGATGGCGACAAAGAAGGCACACCTGTTACTATCCTGGAGGCTGGCTCGTCAGGTCTGGCCATCGTGAGCACACTCCATACCGGTATTAAAGAAGCTGTGGTAAATGGCCAGACAGGCTACCTTGTGCCTGAGTATGATATTGAAGGTATGGCACACTATATGAAAATGATTGCCGCTGATGTAAATTTGGCAGTCGAACTGGGGGAAAAGGAGGCAACATATATTCGCGAAAATTACGATATTCAAAGTCGCATAAAAACAATAACGAAACTGCTTGAGCAAGCAATAGCAAATAAAAAACATGATTAGAAAAACCGTACGCGGACTGGCACAAAAATTTGGTTACGATATTGTTAAACCAGATGAACGATTAGTGGTTGACGGCCTGCCAGCCGACTTTGATAAACAGACGGTTGATACCTTCAAAAAGGTAAAGCCCTTCACCATGACCACGCCCGAGCGTATTGCTTCGCTGGTTAACGCGGTGAATTACCTGGTTAAAAACAACGTCCAGGGCGATTTTGTGGAGTGCGGCGTATGGCGCGGCGGCAGCACTATGGCTGCTATTGACACCCTGCTTAAAAACGGTGATAAAAACCGCGAGATCTACCTATATGATACTTACGAGGGCATGTCTGAACCTACCGAGGTGGACAAAGTTTTCACCGGCACAGGTGCCGACCATTTGATGGAAACTACAGACCGCGAGGACCCGACATCTGTTTGGTGCTATTCAGCTATTGAGGAGGTGCAGCGCAATGTGGGTACCTTAAAATATCCATCAGAAAAAGTGCATTTTGTAAAAGGTAAGGTTGAAGATACTATTCCGCAGACGCTGCCCGGTAAAATAGCTTTATTGCGATTGGATACTGATTTTTACGAGTCGACCGCGCATGAGTTGAAATACCTGTACCCGCTGCTGGTGCCGGGAGGGGTTATCATCATTGACGATTATGGTCATTGGGAAGGAGCCCGCAAAGCTGTCGACGAATATATTGAAGCCCAAAAATTACCGTTATTGCTAAATCGTATTGATTATACCGGCCGCATCGGTATAAAATATTAACGCTGACAGCACCGAATGGGATTAGTAAAAAAGGACGCGTACAAAAATACAGTTATATCATACGGAGGTATGATCATAGCCTATGTAAATACGGTCATGCTTTTTACTGTCAGCTGCACGGCAAGCGAGTATGGGTTTTATAACCTTATTATCAGTATTTCAGTTTTGTACTCACTGGCGGCTTCGATGGGAGTACCGAGCATACTGGCCAAGTATTTTCCCGTTTACCGTACCGACGATAAAAAGCACAATGGCTTTATGCATTGGTCGGCAGGGTTAATGTTTTTGGGTTTTATAGCAGCCACAATACTTTTTGTAGTTTTTAAACCGGTTATAACTGCTGCTTATGCTGAAACCGCCAAACACATAGCCGCTGCTAAGTTTAAAAAGCCCGATGCAGTTAGAGCAGAGCCTTTCCTGGTAGAGTATTACTATTACCTCATCCCGCTATCGTTTTTTGTGCTCACGTTTAATTATCTGGAAATGACGGGGCGTGTTATTTACCAGACTATCTATTCCAATTTCCTGCAAAATGTGCTGCTGCGGCTTATTACCACCGGTATGCTGTTAATGATGATAGCCGGGTGGATGAATTTTGATGCCTTTATAGTGGTATACATCGCAGCAAACGGGCTGATATCTTTATTGTTGCTCATCAACATTATCGCCACCAAAAAATATTCATATCGCCTGAATAATAACCGTTTTAAAGCCATAAACAAGCGCGAAGTATTGGGCTTCGGAGTTTTTACGATGATATCAAGTTCAATTTATGTGCTTTTGCAAAAAGTGGATACCTTGATGCTTAGTTCAATGGCCGGCGACGATATCCAGGGCGTATATAGCTGGTATTTTAATATCGCGATAGTGATCAGTGTGCCTGCGCAGGCTTTGAGCCGTACCACCTACGCTATTGTTGCCGACGCCTGGAAAGCAAATAATCGCGAAAATATTAAAGATGTCTACTACAAAACATCCATCATACAAATGGTGATAGGTTGCTTGCTGTTTATTGGCATTATTGTAAACCGTGAAAATTTGTATGCTATTGCTCACAACAAAGAATTTACCGACCCTAAATACTTTACACTATTTCTGGTGATCGGTCTTGGGTTTTTGGTTGATATTACCGGGGGCTTGAATACCTACATCATAACCACCTCACATAAATACCGGCTCATTACGCTGCTTACCATTTTTGCCGCGATATTTTGCATTGGTTTAAACTATATTCTCATCCCTAAATACTATGGTTTGGGGGCTGCTATTTCGTATCTGCTTACCACACTGGGTATTAATTTGTGCACCTGGTTTTATTTAAAATATCGTTTTAATATGCAGCCTTTCGGCTATAAGCATCTGCTGGTAATAGTGGCTGCAATCGTTGGTTGGGCCGCAGGGCGATATTTGTGGCGCATGCCAACTGTATTGTTGGACATTGCTGTTCGCAGTTGTGTTACTGCCTTGGTTTACGGTGTGTTAGCCTATTTCTTCAAAATCTCTGTGGATATCAATGAAAAGATTGACGCTACGCTAAAAAAAATAACCAAATAGCTTTTATAATCTTATACGCCTACTTAAGTGTCCTTTTTTTGAGATGTAATGGTCTTTTTTGAAATAGAATTTGTAACTTTTTCGTTTCAATTATAACCACGTGACATCTGGCCTTAAAAATATACTGCTTACAGTACTTTGCCTGCTTTTTGTGCCGGTAACCGTATTGTGCCAAACCGTGCCGGCTTTGGTACCCCAATGGTTTGGGGATGCAGGCAGTGCAAGCGGCAACGCTACCCCAACTGCCGCCAGGGTCGATGCCGGTAATAATGTGTATGTAATTGGCAGTTTTACCGGCACTGTCGACTTTAATCCAAGCCCGGCTAACACTACTGCGCTTACAGCTCCATCGGGTTCAACCTATGGCTTCGTTGCCAAATATGCAAGCGACGGCACCTTCGCCTGGGCCTATGCTTTTGCTGGTCCGGATGTTTTTCCGACCGGCATAAGCATTGGTACAGGCGGTGCGCTGTCTGTCACCGGTAAATTTTCAGGCACTATGGACGCCAACACAAATGGAGGAAACACACTCACATCCACAGGAGGGTATGATGCGTTTGTTGTACGTTTAAATGCTAATGGGGGGTATCTGTGGTCGGACGATATTGGCGGCGTCACCGACGACTCGGGAAATAGCGTCGCTAACGATGATAACGGCAATACTTATGTTGGTCTGCAATTTCAGCAAACGGCAACAGTTGGCAATACCAGCTATACTGCAAAAGGCGGCACTAATCATGCTGATGGCATGCTGATCAAATATTCGGCTTTGGGCGACGTGCTGTTTGTTATAGATCTGGGCTACACTGGTTTTGATAATACAGTAAGTAGTCTGGCTGTTGATAAAGACGGTAATATTGATGTTGCAGGTTATTTAAACGGGGCGGTGGATTTTAATCCCTTGGGTGTCCTAAACCGGCGTAGCGCACAAAAATCGCTGTTTGTTGTGCAATATTCGCCCATTGGTGCATTTAACTGGATCAATACTATCGGCGATAATTTCACTGATAATACCCAAACCTTTAAAGTCGCCGTAGACAAATTCGGCAGAGTTTATGTCGTAGGTTCTTATACGTCGCCTGCCTGGTATTTAGCAAATGCCTCTTTGAATCCTAAGGGCAGCAGAGACGTTTTTATTGGGCAATACAGCCAAACCGGGGGCTTTACCGCTTTCAAAAACATTGGCAGCGCTGGGGCGACTGTATTGCCTGCAGATGTTGCTATAAGCCCTGACGGAAACAACATTTACATAAGCGGAACCTTCACCGGTAATGTAGATTTTAGCACCAATAATGCATTTGTTACAAAATCTTATCATGGCAAACAGGATTTGTTTTTAGGCAGATATACTACCAGCAACCTCAATCTGTCCGCATTGGCTACCTCTGGTAATAATACATGTAATAATGTAAGCGCCGCAGCCCTGGCCCCAACCAACGACAATGGGGTGATAGTGGCCGGAACATTTTGTTCAACTGTTGATTTTGGCGACAAATGCCCTGAACCCGAAACTGCCGTGGCCGATTATGATATGTTTTTAGCAAAATATACGCAGGCTGCATCAATTACCAATAACATAATCAGTAATCCGGCCAACTGCGGCGGCACTGCCGGTACTTTGCTGGGTACTCAGCCTGCTGGCGGTACAGGCACCTATACCTATCAGTGGCAACGATCAACCGATGGTACTAATTTTACGGAAATTATCGCGCCCGGCAATGCTGCTACCAGTATGGATTATACGCCTCCTAATGAAACAGGCACCTTCTACTACCTTCGGAAAGTATTTTCCGGACCATGCGAATTTAATTTAAGCAACCCGTTAAAAGTAGATCCATCCTCGCCTACGGTAAAAAATAACTTTATCAACCCGCCTGCTCCGCCCGAGTCTACGGTAGGGTGTGGTGCGGCCGGCGCCAGCAATTTAACCGGTAGCCTGCCCACCGGTGGCGGCGATAAGTACAGCTATCAATGGCAGATAACCACAGATACCATTGGTGGTAACTGGACAAACATGCAGGCATCTATCGTTACGTTTCCTACAAATCAAAATCTGGGGGCCGTGAGTTATCTTTACACCTTTTACCTTAGACGACTCGTTTTTACACCAGGCTGTAATGTGCCGTCAATTAGCCCGGTAATGATGTTCACCGCTGTTCCAAAGCTGCAAAATATTGATAGTTTACGTGCTACGGGCCCTACGACCTTTTGCGGCTCAGGAGACCCCGGCACACTCATGTCGACCCGGCCGCCTACAGGTGGTAGCGGTGTTTACACTTATCAGTGGTTGTCAACAACCTCCGATAATTTTCAGCCTATAGATAGCGCTACCAATGCTGACTACAAACCGGGCGTGTTAACTAAAACCACTTTTTTTAAACGCGAAGTGTATGCCGGTCCGTGTTACACCGGTATCATTGGGCTTAACTCTAATCAGGTAAGTATTTTTATAAAAACACCAATTACCATCACCAATAACACTATAGCTACATCCGATGGTACATTGTGCCTCGCCAGTGCTGACCCTGCACTAATAACCGGGCAACAGGTTAGCGGCGGCACAGGCAGCTTTTATTATCAATGGCAGCAATCAACAGATAATGTGCATTTCAGTAATCTTACAGCAAACAATCCCACCGGCAAAGACTATGATCCGCCTAAAATTTCGCAAACCACTTATTACCGCCGGGTAGTAACCTATGTAGATGATGATCACTCGAATACCTGCTCTACACCTAATTTAAGCAATGTAGTGGTGGTTAAAGTATCTACCGTGAATGTCTCCAATAATACTATTTCTCAGCCTCAGCCCGACACTTCGGTAATATGTTCAATACCTGCAACCCCCAAATTTATGCAAGGTAGCGACGCAACAGGTACTGGATTTACCTATCAATGGCAAAACTCTGTGGATGGCATACATTTCAGCGATATAAATGGTGCAACGGGTCGCGACTATCAGCCTAAACCGATAAGTCAGACCATGTCATATCGCCGTGCAGCTGTTTCAACAGATCCATGTTTGGCGCCGCTGTATAGTGACACGCTTACCATTAACGTGTCGGCAACTGCATCTGCCAATTACATTACAGCTCCGGCTGATACTGCTTTTTGCGATCAGGGCGATGCCGATTTTATTAAAGGTTCAGTAGTAACCGGCAACGGAGTTACCTATCAATGGCAAAGCTCAACAGACAACGTTATTTATCAGGATATTATGACAGGTAACCCCAACTATCCTGATTATAATCCGCCGCCAGGCAGTACCACAGTTTACTACCGCAGATTGGTGTCGACAGCTGTCTGTAATGTTCCCTCAGCCTCCAATGCGGTTGCTATCAGGGTTTATCATACACCTGCGGCTATCCCACCTGATAGTGTTACCGTTTGCGCCGGCGATAGAAAAACAATTACGGTAGCGGGAGGAAACACTTATCAATGGTCACCTGCCGATGGTTTGTCGGCTACTAATATTGCGTCTCCATCGGCATCGCCAGCTAAAACTACCTTATACACCGTTGCGGTTTCAGACAGCGGTCACTGCGCCGTTACCACTACGTTTAAAGTAATTGTAATACCCAAGCCAATTGTTGATGCAGGCCCCGATATCAGGATGTTTAAAGGCGATCATGCCCAGCTTAAGGCTAAGGTTACCGGTAGTAATGTAACCTATAGCTGGTCGCCAACCACGGGTTTAGATAACCCTAACAGCCTGAACCCGGTTGTTTCGCCGACCGAAACGACAACTTATCAACTCACGGCTATTACAGACCAGGGCTGCTCACTTGTAACCGATAAGGTAACGGTGAATGTATACGAAAAAGTAATTATTCCCAACAGCTTTACCCCCAACAGCGATGGTCATAATGATATGTGGGAAATCGTGGGCCTTTCAACTTATACCAAAAGCATACTCACCGTGTTTAATCGAAACGGGGCGACTATCTTTCGCAGCGTAGGGTATTCCAAACCCTGGGACGGGCAAGTTAATGGCTCTGCCTTACCGTTTGGTACCTATTATTATGTTATCGACCTGCAAACCGGCGACAAACCCCTGTCAGGCTGGGTCACAATCATAAAGTAACATTTAATCAGTACAGGCCAAGCTATTTAGCATTTATATATTAATTTTGTCGTCACAAAAAAATCACCATAAAACCCAAAATGCAGGAAGTTAACAGCAGCGGCAACTTAAAAACGGCTTACGACAGTTATTATGAAAATAATGATGAAACCTGGCGTATGCTGGGTGCCAAATATAAAGTTGAGCACATTTTAGAAGTTTGTAAAGGCTACACTTTCAACAAAGTGCTTGAAGTTGGCGCAGGCGATGGTGTGATATTAAAGTTGCTGGCTGACAGAAATTTTGCGACCGAACTGCATGCGGTAGAGCTTTCAGCAAGTGGTGTGGAGCGTATAAAAGAGCGTAATATCTCAAGCATAAAATCGGTGCAGGAGTTTGATGGCTATCATTTGCCTTTCGGCGATGACAGCATGGACCTTATCATCCTGACGCACGTATTGGAACATGTAGAGCACGAACGTATGCTGCTGCGCGAACTAAAGCGTGTAGCCAAAATGGTATTGATCGAGGTGCCGCGCGATTACCGGGCCGGTGTTGATTCGCGCATTAAGCACTTCCTGGCTTACGGACATATCAATATGTATACACCGACTTCGTTGCGTTACTTGTTATTGACGGAAGGCTTTGAGGTGGTAAAAGACCTGACCGATACCATAGCGCCCGAGGTAACCAAGTTTTATACCTTTAAAACCTTAAAAAAAACTGAAAATTTTTTGAGCAGTTTTAAGATCGACTTAGAGCACAATGTAAAAAAACTGGCAGCTTCTGTCTTCGGGAAAAAACTTGAAGAAAAATTTGCCAACTATTATACCGTTCTGTGTAAAAAAGCTGAACACAAACCCGATATATTTTAAACGATATGCAAAACCTGGCCCCTATAGCTTTATTTGTGTATAACCGCCCCGACCACATGCGGCGGACGATTGCTTCATTGCAAAAAAATGTACTAGCTGCCGAGAGTAAGCTTTATATTTTTTGCGACGGCCCAAAAACAGACGCCGACAAAGAAAAAGTTGAACAGGTACGCGCACTGGCTAATGAGGTAAGTGGTTTCAAATCAGTTAAAGTAATTGCCCGCAGGGATAACCTGGGTTTGGCTAATTCTATTATCATGGGCGTAAGCCAGCTGGTGAGCGAATTTGGTAAGATCATTGTTTTTGAGGATGACATGATTACGTCACCCTATACTTTGGAATACTTTAACGAATCGTTAGATAAATACCTGGCCGATGATAGGGTGATGCATATTGGCGCCTATATGTATCCTTTAGAGGATAAAAATCTGCCTGAGACCTTCTTTTACCGTATAGCAACCAGTTGGGGCTGGGCCACCTGGGCGCGCGCCTGGAAAAACTTTGAACCGGATATTGACGTGCTGATGAAGCAGTTTGACGTTGAGAAACGTTTTAATTTTTCGGTTGAATACACCATGAATTTTTGGCGCCAGATGGAGGAGTTTAAAGCCGGCCGAAATAATTCATGGGCAATACGCTGGTATGCGTCAATATTTCTAAAAGACGGATTATCACTTAATCCGGCCCACTCACTGGTGCATAACATCGGTCATGACGGTACGGGAGTGCATTCCAACATTGAGCATATGTACGGCGTTGACATCGCACAAAAACCTATCAAATATTTCCCTGCAGAGATCAAAGAAAATGAGCAGGCGCACATAGCCATCCGCAATTTCCTGAAAAAGCGTAAAGGTTCACTGGTGCAACGCGGCTTGCGGTTGTTTAAGCAATGGCGGGCTAAGGGAGCAGCTAAGAAAGCGTTATAAATCAGTGGTTTGTCATTCTGAGCATCGCGAAGAATCTTATGCGCCCTTGCTTATCGCTTCTATAAGATCCTTCGCGATGCTCAGGATGACAAGGCGGCTAAAGGTTTTCTTATTTCTTCCCCTTCACCACAATATAAGGCGACAATGCCTTACTCTCAAAAGGCGCAATCCTGGTGATCACCTTACCGGTAAACCATAAAGTTTTAACAAAAGCTTTTGCAAAGGCTGATTGTGTGCCTTTATTCTCCAGCCACATGGAAAACTTGCCGTGATAGTATGATTCAACCTCTTTCAACCCCAGCTCATTAAAAATACCGGACAGCAGGGCAGGGTCCATGCATTCAATGTAGTGTTTGTCGTAATTCTCGCGGTCGAAGGTGCGTTGCACCCAACCATTGATGCTTTTAAAGTTAGGCAGGGTTATAAATAGCGTACCGTTTTCTTCAAGAAAAGGTAAGTGCGTTTGTATGATAGCTTTGGTGTCTTTAAAGTGTTCTATAAGTCCAAATGAGGACACGATATCGTACTGTTGCGTGGGCTTGTATTCAAATAAGTCAGCTTCAATGATGTTGACGTCGCCTTGTTTTAGTCCATTAGCCTCTAATAACTGATTGATCAGTCCGGGGTGAATGAAATAGTCGAACAGGGTGGTATCCATATTCTCGTATTTTTTCAGGTAGATGGCATAGTAACCCGGGAAGCCCCCCAGCTCAATGGCCGTTTTATAGCCGTTGTCGGCCTTTAATTTGCCCAGGATATTACCGAAAACATAATCGCGCTTAATATTAAATATCAGCCCCAGTCTTGATTCCCAAAATGCTTTCCAAAAAGAACGATCAGTTAAATTCATCGATATTATAAAGTCTCTTTTTTCTCCAGTATCCTTGCCGGATTGCCCACTACCGTATTGTTAGCCGGTATGCTTTTAGTTACTACTGAACCTGCACCGATAATCACATTATCGCCGATTTCAATGTCACCGATAATGACCACGTTGGCGCCGACGTCTACATTGTTTCCCAATCGCGGGCAGCGGCTAAAAGTGCCGTCGGCCAGTTTTTTGTGGCCTATGGTTACGCTGTTGCGCAAAGTACAGTTATCGCCAAAAACAACTCCTTGGTTAATTACCAAAGCTGTGCCGTGATACAAGGAAAGTCCTTTGCCGATCTGGGTTTTGCGCGGTATCTCAATTCCCCAAACCCATTCAACCACATAGCGGTACCAAAGCAAATAAGGATAAAATACCACTTTAGCTACCATCGACCGGTTAATGAGCGATGCCAGCCTGAACATAAACAACACCAGTTGCCCCTTAAAATTGCGACGATTTGCCTGCCAATCCTGAAATAAGTAACTCATGTGTTTTGGTACCGGGTTGTTATAGATTAATACTCAAAAGTAAAAATTTTCGGGATACTATAGCTATCAGCATTATTAGTATAATTGTGCTAATGAAAGTAACCCTCATCAATACATCCGATGCCGGAGGCGGCGCCCCCGCCGCTTGCTTGAGGTTGCTGAAAGCGCTGGTGTCGCAAAAAGCGGATGCAAGGTTACTGGTTCAATATAAAAAAACTCATGATGAGCTGGTTCAAGGCATTGCCGTAAATCGATTCACCCGGTTTATCGCCAACCTGAATTTTCTGCGCGAGCGTATACCCTTCATGCTATTCCATGCAAAGGATAAAACAGTCAACTTTGCTTTTTCGACAGCCGATGCAGGTGTCAATATCAGAGAGCATCGGCTGATTAAAGAAGCAGATATTATCCACTTACATTGGACAAACTCGGGCTTCCTTTCCATTACCGATTTGAAAGCACTTGTAAATACCGGCAAGCCTGTAGTATGGACGCTGCACGACATGTGGGCCTTCACTGGCGGCTGCCATTATGCAGGCTACTGTGAGGGTTTTTTGAAACAATGCGGTAACTGCCCTTTTTTGCGCGATGCCGGTGATAATGATATCTCGCACAAAGGCTGGCTTCGCAAAGCCGCGCTATTTGCCGGGGCACCGAATGTTACTTTTGTAACCTGTAGCAAATGGCTGGCCGGCGAGGCCAAAAGAAGTTCGCTGATTAAAGATTTCAGGATCGAAGCCATACCTAATCCGATTGATATCAATATCTATTCGCCAAAAGATAAAATAGCGGCAAGGCAAAAGCGAGGGATTGATCCACAAGCTAAAATCATTTTGTTTGGTGCTGCTAATATTAACGACAGGCGTAAAGGGCTAATTTATTTATTGGAAGCGTTGAAGCTCCTGAAGGAACGGTACACCAGCGAACCCGTAGAAATGGTGATTTTTGGTAAGAATAAACATTTTGATGTAAGCCAGTTACCCTTTAAAGTATATGAGTTAAATCTTATTACCTCGCAGGATGAGCTGGCTGAGGTTTATAGCCTGGCGGATGTTTTTGTGACGCCGTCGCTGGAAGATAATCTGCCCAATACCGTCATGGAAGCGATGGCTTGTGGGACACCCGTGGTAGCTTTTAAAACCGGAGGAATACCCGAGATGATCGATCATCAACATAATGGGTATCTGGCCACGTTAAAAGATCGGGCCGATATGGCTAAAGGTTTAGCAGAGGTGTTAAATGGCGACATTAAACAACTATCAGCCAATGCACGCCAAAAGGTGTTGGACGATTATACCTATGAAAAAATAGCCGAGCAATATATTAATGTATATCAATCGTTATTGATCAAATGAAAGCCGGACAGCCCATATTGAGTGTCATCACCGTGGTTTATAATAACGCGACTGATATTGAGCGTACAATGCTTTCGGTGATTAATCAGACGTACCCGAATATGGAATATATTGTTATTGACGGCGCTTCAACGGATGGTACGTTACAAATCATTGAAAAATATAAAGATAAAATAGCCAGTTTGGTGAGCGAGCCGGATAAAGGCATTTACGACGCCATGAATAAGGGCCTCGCATTAGCCACCGGCGATTACGTCATTTTCATGAACTCGGCCGACGAGTTTTACTCGCCCGAAACAGTTGCCCAAGTTTTTGCCAGTACTCCTGATGCTGATATCTATTACGGCGAAACAGAAATGATCGGCGCTAATAACGAAAGTCTGGGCCAACGCCGTCATAAGGCTCCCGAAAACTTTACCTGGCGCAATTTTAAATATGGCATGAGCATCAGCCACCAGGCCATTTATATTAAACGCTCGCTGGTTGAACCCTACGACCCGAAATATCAGCTCAGTGCCGATATCGACTGGATATTACGTGCTGCTAAAAAAGCTAAGACTATTGTTAACGTACATCAATATGTGGCTAAATATAAGGTGGGAGGGATGTCTAAGCACAAGCATCGCCAAAGTTTGATGGAGCGCTTTGATATCATGAAGCGATACTACGGCCTGATACCAACAATTTTTAATCACACAATAATTGCGCTCAATTTAGGTTTCTATTGGTTGAAGAATAGAAGAACAAATGATTGAAATAAGAAAGGCGACCTATTTTCAGATCGCCTTTCTTATTGGGTATTAGCTATGCTGCCTTAGTAGGCGGCGTTTTCTTTTTGTTTTCGACATATCCTGCAAAGCCCAACGATAATACCAATAGGATTGACCCCACCATTGAAAGGGTTTCGCCGGTATAGTAGGATGTTGGGTGGAATATAAATTCTATCTTATGATTACCCAACGGTATCTGCGCGGCGCGTAAAATATAATCAGCGCGGAAATATGGTGTTTCTTTTCCGTCTATATACATTTTCCAGCCGCGATTATAGTATACCTCAGAAAATACCGCTATCTGTGAGCCTGCCGAACTTGATTCATAAGTCATATGATCGGGGTTGTAATTCACCAGCTTAATCGTGGCGTTGGTATCCAGATATGCTTCTTTCTGATCAATCATCGGTTTGTATTGCTGATCAATGATAGCCTCTTCTTTAGGGTTAAAGCTGCTTATGGCTTGCATTTCTTCATCGGCATCTTTGGCAAACTTAACTTTTTGTATAAACCAGGCGTGGCCGCAAGCAGTGTTGTTAGCCTGCATGGTAAGGTTCTGGGTTTTAGGATCGGCAGTAATGATGTATTTCACGTTCATCATATCCAGTACATCATGATTGACGCTTTTGGTAAACTGATTGTCAACAATTTCCTGGTAACGTTTTAATCTCGCGGCCGAGTAGCCACCAAATGATTTATGGAAAAACGGATTATGCGTGTCGTATAATAATGGCGCACTAGTGTCAAATACTTTAAAATCCGGGTCGGTATCCCGCGCAATAAACTGATCTACCTCTCGTGGCTGAGGTGTTATAGATTCCTGTTTATCAGCAAAGTTGTCGGCATTTAAATAGCGTTTGTCTATTTGCCACATATCAACCAAAACCAATACCAATACACCAAGCGACAAGATGGTAACATTAACTTTTTTATTGACGAAAGCAAACAGTAAACCAAATGCAACTACAACAAATATTAATGAACGTACAGCATCAGCCTTTTCAAGACTGATACGATCCTGAACAATCGCCGCCGAAACGGCCTGAGCTAATTTAGCGTCGTTTTGTAAGGATTGGGTAAGATTGGCTACACTGTCTGCCTGCCCGGTCGATCTGAAACTCAGTAATAATTCAGGCACTACAATTAATACTAAAAGTAAACCGCCTACAATGTATAATGATAGCTTCAGCTTTTTAGTAATTTCTTTTCTGTCGGGCGCATCAATCATTTCTTTCAGCGCAAGCAGCGCCAAAATAGGGAAACAAAGGCCGGCGACGGCGAGTATCGATTCAACCACCCTGAATTTATTATATAAAGGGAAATAGTTGAAGAACAGATCTGACAGGTAAGGCCAGTTGCCGCCAAATGACAGCAACATAGTTAATAACACTGTCGCCAGTATCCACCATTTTAAACGGCTTTTTACTATAAGTAACCCGAATACAAATAAGAAGCAAATTACAGCACCAAAATAAAACGGACCGCTGGTGAAAGATTTATTACCCCAGTAAGTTCCAAGGCCATGCATGCCAATTTGCTCACTACCCGAGGCTATTTGGTTGGCAATGCCAATGGCACGATCTTCGGGTTGTTGGGCATCAGTGAAAACTTTAACAGTTGCCGAGTTTTGGTCCAGGTGCTCAGTGCCTGAGCCGCCGCCGTAAGCATTTGGTACCAGGAAAGTAAAGCACTCTGTAACGCCCTGGCTCCACTGGTACGCATAATCTTTAGCTAAACCTGTGCTTGGCTCAGCAGTGTTTTGCTTAAGGTTTGATTGCCCGCGGATGGTGTCTTTACCATAATCATAGGTGCTCCAGAGTATAGACGCATTTACCAACAAGGCAATTGCGATGGCGCCGCCCAGGTAGGCCAGTGATTTCAGATACTCATTAAGTGTTTTGTTTTTAATAGCATGGTATAACTCAATGCACGCCAGGATGATGATAGCAAACATTAAGTAATAGGTCATCTGCACGTGGTTGGCTCTTATTTCTAACGATAAAAAGAGCGCCGTAATGGCTGCGCCCAAAATTCGCTGGCCTCTTATGGCCAGTAATATGCCACCTAATAATGGCGCAAAATAAGATATGGCAAAAGCCTGGTTACTATGCCCGGCGGCCAGCAAGATGATATTGTAGGACGAAAACGTAAACGCCACCGCGCCTGCTGCAGCAAGCCACGGATTAAGTTTCAGTACGATAAACAGAAAATAGGTGCCAAACAAAAACAATAACAAAGTATCGATTGGGTTCGGGAATATGGTATCTATTACGTGAATAACATGCGTAGTTATATTGGCTTTGTAAGGAGCCCATAACTGGAATGCAGGCATACCACCAAATATCTGGTTGGTCCAAAGTATGGTGGTGTCTTTGGCTTTATAGGCATCTATCTCGGTGGTGGTTGATTTGGCACCTAGCACGTCGCCCTGACCCAGTACCTTGCCCTGGAAAGCAGGGGTTAAGTACAGAAAGCATATCACTAAAAAAATTCCGCCGATGGCAAAATGAATGCCATTGCGCTTAAACCAGTTACTCATCTAAGCTCTTTTAAATTTGGATAATATATTATTGCCCAAAAATAGAAAATTGCCCGACAATAGGAAGTTATTTGGAAGGATTTATAAAGTCTGGTTACGTGCCAGGACAAATAATAATATTAGCCCGAGCAAACTAATACCATAGGCAATAATGACTTGTCGGGTAAACTCTTCAATATTTCTGCGGATGTTGAAATAGTTATAGATAACTAAAAAGCCAATAGCGGTAAAAAAGAACCAGTTTAACTTAACGTCGAGCGTAAAGAGTGCACAGCAAACCACGTAGTTGGCTATGATCAGCAAAACATATTTTGGTGTTTTGTTGTGTCGGGGCCTGCGGGTAAAAAGCTCTCTCCTGGGTTCAAATGCCATTTATTTTACTTCTTCATAGTCAACAAAATCGCCGGCTTTATCAGAAAAATGGGTCTTTTTTTCTTTTTTCTCAGGAATATATTCAACCGTAACACGCCCGGAAGGCTGCTGTTGGCGGTTTTGCTGATAATTAGCCTGATTGTTATATTGTTGTTGCGCTTTGTTTACTACACTTTGAAAAAGGGCGGGAATGGCCCAACGTAAAATCGCCCGTACAATGTAAAGTATGGCGATAGTGATGAATAAAAAACGAATTAACTCTTCCATTTACTTTGGTTTTGCTGTTAAAGCGACTGCAAATATAATTATAATAACGTCAAAATTGTTTGCTTATGATTTGCACGTTTATGGTAAGACAGCTTACCGCTAAGCTTGTTACATCAGTGGAGTGTCAATTTAATGAGTGGAGTTAATGTCGTCATGCCGAACTTGTTTCGGCATCCCATCATGCATATAAGCGTTTACTCAGCTTGTGGGATGCTGAAACAAGTTCAGCATGACAATTGGGGGAGCATTATCCCCTACGAAAACTTTTCTTCCATCATTTTCTCCAGGGCAAACATTTCGTCGCGCAGCTTCGCGGCGCGCAGGAAATCCATGTCCTTGGCAGCGGCAAGCATATCTTTTTTCGTATTGTCGATGGATTTTTTTAAATCCGTTTTTGACATGTATTGCACTATCGGGTCGGCGGCCAGGGTAAGGGTTTCCTCTTCTACGTAAGCCTTCTGCACACCGCCCTGGAAATCAACAACCGAGGTTTGCTCAATAATCTCTGCTTTGGTTTTGCCAACGGTCATTGGTGTGATGCCGTGCTCTTCGTTGTATTTGATCTGTTTTTCGCGGCGACGCGATGTTTCTGTTATGGTGATATCCATTGAGTCGGTAACCTTGTCGGCATACATAATTACCCGGCCCCTGTCATTCCGGGCAGCGCGGCCAATAGTTTGAATTAAGGAGCGCTCACTACGCAGAAAACCCTCTTTATCTGCATCCAAAATAGCAACAAGTGACACTTCCGGAAGGTCAAGACCTTCGCGCAGCAGGTTTATACCAATCAGTACATCAAAAACGCCTAAACGCAGGTCGCGTAAAATTTCGACACGCTGCAGTGTTTTTACTTCTGAGTGGATGTAGCGGCATTTAATACCCAGGCGGTCCATGTATTTGGCCAGTTCTTCGGCCATACGTTTGGTCAGTGTGGTCACCAAAACGCGGTCGCCCATTTTTACCGTTTTATCAACTTCGTCCAGTAAATCATCTACCTGGTTAATTACCGGGCGTATTTCAATTACGGGGTCTAACAAGCCGGTAGGGCGTATTACCTGTTCAACTACCACACCGTCAGATTTTTCCAATTCAAAATCGCCGGGCGTAGCGCTAACATAAATGGTTTGCGGCGCCAGTTTTTCAAATTCCATAAAATTGAGCGGCCGGTTATCCAAAGCCGCCGGCAGGCGGAAGCCATAATCAACCAACGAGATCTTACGCGAACGGTCGCCGCCATACATGGCCCGTATCTGCGGAACAGTTACATGGCTCTCGTCAATAACCATCAGGTAATCATCCGGAAAATAATCCAGCAGACAGAAGGGGCGGGCACCCGGCTGCCGCCCGTCAAAAAAGCGTGAGTAGTTCTCAATGCCCGAGCAATACCCCAACTCGCGAATCATCTCCAGGTCGTAATTAACCCTTTCTTCCAATCGCTTCGCTTCCAGGTAACGGCCATCATCAATAAATTGCTTTTTGCGGGTTTCCAGTTCCTCCTGAATAGCCCAGATAGATTGGGTAAATCTGTCGCGCGGCGCCACATACAGGTTGGCTGGATAAAGCACCATGTGCGTCATTTTTTCCAGCGTTTTGCCTGTTTGTATGTCAAAGGTACTTAGCTCTTCAATATCATCGCCAAAAAATGAAATACGGTAAGCGTGGTCCATATAAGCCGGAAAGATATCTACGGTATCGCCTTTAACCCGGAACGTGCCGCGTTTAAAATCAGCGGTGGTGCGCGAATACAAAATCTCTACCAACCGATGTAAAAAGGCGTTGCGGCTAATACGCGTTCCAACGGCAAACTTAAATACTGAGTTGGCAAAATCTTCAGGATTACCCATACCGTAAATACAGGATATGGACGACACCACGATAACGTCCCTGCGGCCGCTCATTAAAGCAGAGGTGGTGCGCAAGCGCAGCTTCTCAATCTCGTCGTTGATCTGCAGGTCTTTTTCGATATAAGTATTGGTAGTCGGGATAAAAGCTTCCGGCTGGTAATAGTCGTAATACGACACGAAGTAGTTTACGGCGTTTTCAGGAAAAAACTGTTTGAACTCGCCATACAGCTGCGCGGCCAGCGTTTTATTGTGGCTCAATATAAGCGTAGGCTTTTGTGTCTGGTAAATGACGTTGGCCACTGTAAACGTTTTGCCTGAGCCTGTAACGCCCAGTAATGTCTGGTAATTATCGCCGTTGTTTACACCTTCAACCAGTTGGCGTATGGCCTCAGGCTGGTCGCCGGTGGGTTTATATTGAGAGGTTAATTTAAAATCCATCTTTACAAAAGTAGTGATTAGAGGCTGGAGATTAGAGATTAGTAATTAGTATTAAACGATTATGACTATCTAATGTTCGGCAAAGTAAAAAACCGGCTGTGACAGCCCTATGTCAGCAGGTTTAATTAACTAGCGATTAGTTGATCAGAGATTAGGTTTTATATAAGGAATAATTAAATTTACGTTATAACCAAGTAAAAGCTAAAACCAATCTCTAATCCCTAATCTTTACCCCCTATGCTCTTTGTGCTCAATAAAACCAACACAATTGCCAATAGTTTTTTAGCGCAGATGCGCGATAGCGCTGTGCAGCAGGACAAGACGCGTTTTAGACGCAATCAGGAAAAACTTGGCGAAATATTAGCTTACGAGATCAGCAAGTCGTTTAAGTACGCCGACGCGGAGGTGCAAACACCGTTAGGTATTTGTGCACTCAAACTCCCCATAGAAACGCCGGTGCTGGGGACGATATTACGCGCAGGATTGCCCTTTCATCAGGGTTTTTTAAATTATTTTGAAGATGCGGAGTCGGCTTTTATCACCGCTTGCCGTAAAACCAAACGCTCTGGCGCTTTCACCATCCGTATCGATCATATCTCAACCCCCAACCTTGACGGCAAGACGTTTATTTTGTGCGATACAATGTTGGCTACGGGGCAAAGTATTGTCGATGTGTGTAAAGAACTCATGGCGACTTATAAAATAGATAATCTGCATATTGCCTCAGTAATTGCAAGTACGGAGGGGATTACGCATGTGCGAGCCAACCTGCCAAAAGCTAAGATATGGGTTTGCGCAGTTGACGAGGAGATGACCAGTAAATCTTATATCGTACCGGGCCTGGGCGATGCCGGCGATTTGGCATTTGGAGAGAAGGTTTAGGAGATTTTCGAATTCAAATGTTCGATTTCGGATTTTGATATGTTTATATGTTAGTCCGGATTTGTAATCCGGTCTTGATGGTTGCGGATTTGTAATCCGCTAAGTGCAGGAAGGGGATTGCAAATTCCCATAATATGAGGTCCGGATTACAAATCCGTACTAACAGGAAGTACACTTCTGGATATCATCAGGTGTATTTTGCAAAAATCAATAAACAATCTTATTGGCGGTGAGTTATAGGGTATAACATAACATCGCCATGAAAAAAACACTCACCCAATTGCTTACTGTGCTGCTGGTTACCGGCAGCTTAAGCGTATTTGCCGACAAACTACCTAAACGCGAAAGCGTACATATTCCCCGCGGACGCAGCATTACCATGCAAGCGCGTGTTAATAAACTGGGTCACGCCTACGGCACCGTAACCGTAAATTTTAAAATGGACCGTAAGGGCAACGTTACCTGGGCAGAGGCCGACGGCCTTCATACCACCGTAATGAATAAAAGTTTTGTACGCAAAGTTGTAGATGCTGTGCGCGACATGAAATTTAACAAAAGCCGCCGCGCCCCAATGAGTCAGGAAGGGAGTATATCTTATTCATTCAGATAATTGTTAAAGCGCGCGGGAATTCACCCCAGCATCGTTCCCATTGTCGACCCTCGCTTCCGCAAGCGGTAAAGAGGGTTTTTGTGTATGAAATATCTCGTTATTTGAAGTTGAATATTTTTTACCCTCTTTACGCCGCAGGCGAAGAGCGGGTGGTTGAGCGAAGCTATGACCGGGTGAGTCGCCCCGCCAATAATAAAACCTTAACTTTGCTCAAACCATGAGCAAGTACCAACATATCTTTTTCGACCTTGATCATACTATCTGGGATTTTGATAAAAATGCTGAAGAGGCGCTGCACGAACTATTTGTAACGCACCGCTTGAACGATATCGGGCTTAAATCGGCAGATGTTTTTATTGAAACTTACACCGAAAATAATCATCGGCTGTGGCGCGAATACCACCTGGGTAACATTACCAAACAGGCATTGCGCGAGGCGCGTTTTAAACAAACTTTTTTGGATTTGGGTGTTGAACCTGATGTCATTCCCCAAGGGTTTGAGGATGCTTATGTACAGCTGTGTCCTACCAAAACAAACCTTTTTCCCAATGCGCATGAAACATTAGTGTATCTGCAAGGAAAATATCAATTGCATTTAATATCTAACGGATTCAAAGAATCGCAGGATATTAAGATCAGCGGCTCGGGGCTGGGTAAATATTTTACACATATTGTGATTTCTGAACTGGTAGGCGTTAACAAACCCGATGCTGCGATATTTGAACATGCGATTAACCTGGCCGGCACTACCAGGGAGCAAAGTGTAATGATTGGCGATAGCCTTGAAGCGGATGTTTTGGGTGCGCTGAACTACGGTATGGATGCCATTTATTTTAATCCGTTTAACGCACCCAAGCCCGATGAGGTAAAGGTGCAGATTAGTGATCTGAAAGAACTAACTTTACTGTTATAACCAAATATTAACCGTGAAAATAGCCGAAGAACGCCGTGCCATCGATCAAACACTGGATACTTATCGCGACTTGTTAGATAGGTTGACAGACGAGCAATTTGCCCAAACACCTGAAGCAGGCGGCTGGTCAATAGCCGAAGTTTATGCGCATGTACTGCAATCTACACTCGGGGCATCTATTGCTGTTGAACGTTGTGTCAACGGTACCTGCGATACTACGCGCAAGGGTTTGAACTGGATGGGGCGTTTTGTTCTGTTTTTTCGCATGTTTCCGGTAAAGGTTAAAACTCCGGCGTCAGTAGCTTCAAAAATGAACGTCAGCAAGATCAGTAAAGAAGAGGCCCGCAACCTGATCATTAAATGTCGCCACCGCATTGAGGTTATTGCACCGCGCCTGGCCGATGAAACCGGCATACACAAAATTAACCACGCAATCCTGGGCATGCTTAATGGTAAGCAATGGTTCAAGTTTGCCCTCATTCATTTAAAGCATCATCTTAAACAAATTGAGCGAATAAAAAATAAATTTGAGGGTTGATGAAACCTTTTACATTTAACAGAGTCTTAATGTTAAAATAATCTGATAATCTGAACTTTGCTAAAATTTAAGTTATGCAATTTGAATATGCATATGTCGTTGTGGTAATGCTCCTGGTAATGGTAGGGGTGTTTTACTTTAGTCCATACGAACTTACAGTTAATGAAGAGGAAAGCGAAGACTAAGTGTTTGCTTTCTAAATGCCAATTAAATTTTCCGGTAAAAATTACCGGCCAGATTATTATCCCCCAATATTTTCATGGCGAAGCGCGAAGTTGAAATTGTAATTATTTCTGATGTGCATTTAGGTACCTATGGCTGTCATGCTAAGGAATTATTGAAGTATCTGAAAAGCATTAAGCCTAAAATGCTGATTCTTAATGGTGATATTATCGATATTTGGCAGTTTAGTAAGTCTTACTGGCCAGAGGCGCACATGAAGGTGGTGCGCCGCATTATGAAATTTATTACTGACGGCGTTCCTGTTTATTACCTTACGGGCAACCATGATGAAATGCTGCGCAAGTTTGCCGATTTTGACCTCGGCTCATTCAAGTTATTAAACAAACTGGTATTAAATATTGATGGCAATAAAGCCTGGATTTTTCATGGCGACGTGTTTGATGTAACCATGCAGCACTCCAAATGGCTGGCTAAACTGGGCGCCATTGGTTATGATACTTTAATACTGCTAAATAGCTTCACCAATTGGCTGTTAACCGCAATGGGGCGCCAAAAAATGAGCTTTTCGGCTAAGATTAAAGCCAGGTTTAAGGATGCAGTTAAATTTATCAATCAGTTTGAGCAAACCGCGGCCGATCTGGCTGTCGACAAGCAATATCAATACGTAATTTGCGGGCATATTCACCAAGCCGAAATACGCGAAATTATCGCTACCGATAAACCCGGCAAAGTGCTTTACTTGAACAGCGGCGACTGGGTTGAAAGCCTTACAGCCCTGGAGTACAACCAGGGTAATTGGAACATCTTTAAATACAACCCCGAAGATTTCAAAAAAGAAAACGAAGAGGACGACGACCATACCGATACAGAAGACCTGGACGCTAAGATGGACGTAAATTTATTGCTGGAAAGGTTCAGGCAGGAGCAGTCGTAATTTCATCTCTTTTTATTGGTTTTATTCGATCAATGATTATATTGCGAGGTATAAACCAATAAACCTAAAAATGAAAAACCTTGTCCTGTCATGCGCGTTGGCTTGCGCTTCCATATTAGCCAGTATTAATCAATCTTTTGCTCAAAGTACCAAAGCACGTTGGGGCATTAAAGGTGGCTTGAATGTGACTACTTTAGGCTCTTATAACGATGCCGCAAGAGGCGTTCGCAATTATTCTTATCGTCCCGGTTTTCAGGCTGGTGTTGTGGGTGTTTTACCTTTTGTATTCAGCGACAAGTTTGATTTTATGCCTGAATTGTTTTATTCGCAAAAAGGGGCTAAAGCAACTAAATCATATATTGTTGGAGATATTGTATCGGGAGCTGATTACAAAATTTCGATGGATTATATCGATGTGCCTTTTTTGGTAGGATTTAAGCCCCGACCTGACCTTACCTTTACACTTGGACCGCAGCTTTCATTTTTGGTGTCACAAAAAACAACAGTAAATTACGGCAATACCGAAAGTTCAAGCTCTAACACCTCTGGATACAGAAAGGTTAGTTATGGTGGTAATTTAGGTATGGCTGTCGCCATTAATCCCGATTTTATGCTTGGTCTTAATTATATGTATGATTTTCAGCATATATATTCCCCCGGCGTGGCCGATGGCGGCTATGATTTGCACAGTCCTGAAAGAAACAGCGGCTTTGCTTTAACGGTAAGCTATTTGTTTAATTAAGATAAATACTGTCGCGAAACAAACATGAAAACCTTTCTACTAAGCTGTATCTTAGCTTGCTCAGCTATACTTTTCCATATTAATCACAGTTATGCACAAAATGCTAAAGTGCACCTTGGCATTAAATCCGGAGCCGATATAATGAGTTTTGCCACAACCAAAAGTGGTTCGCACGGCCCCGGCGACACTTATGGTTATCGTGCCGGGTTTCAAGGTGGCATTTACGGCATTATACATTTGGACAGTAAGTTTGAATTTATACCACAGTTGTTATATACGCAGAAGGGCGCCACGTTAAGTTATCCGGTTTATCTTTCACCTACCCAAATTGCCAATGTTAATTTAAAAATCAGGTATAATTACCTGGATGTGCCGCTGCTAATTGGTTATAAGCCCTTGGCCGGTCTGACTTTTATGGCAGGCCCGCAGGTAGCATTTTTACTATCGCAAAAGACAGAAGGTACTTTAGCAGGTGGTGGGGGTAATCAAAATATAAGCTATACCACCACCAATGGTTATCGTAAGCAAGTAATTGGAGGCAACCTAGGCGTCGGCTATAGCTTTTTTAAAAATATTGGGATAAATCTGCATTATACTTTTGATTTTCAGCATGCAGAACAAGGTAGTATAGATAACGAGGAAAAAAGCGCCGGCTTTGCCCTTTCTGCAAGTTATTTGTTTTAATACGCAATTCTTTCACGCAAATAATATCTTTGTCTGTACCACAATACCTGATGAAGATACTTTATGCCATACAAGGAACGGGCAACGGGCACATAAGCCGTGCGCGGGAGATTGTGCCGTTGCTGCAAAAGTATGGCGAGCTTGATTTACTGGTAAGCGGCACTGAGGCTGAGGTAACGCTTACTCAACCCGTCAAATACAAGTTTCATGGTTTAAGCTTTGTTTTTGGTACCAGGGGCGGGGTGGATAAATGGGCAACTTATAAGCTCATGAACCTGCCGCAAATGTGGCGCGATATGCACCATCTGCCATTAAAAGAATACAATCTGATCATTAATGATTTTGAGCCCGTTAGTGCCTGGGCCTGTAAATTGCAGCGCATGCCTTCGGTTTCACTGAGTCATCAATGTGCGTTTGTGTCACCTAAAACACCGCGACCAAAAGCCGGATGGTTTAATTACGGGCCGGCAATATTGAACCATTATTCGCCCACTACGCATCATGTCGGATTCCATTTTGAGCGATATGATGATTTTATACACACCCCCGTCATCAGGAGCGAGATACGCGATATGCATACTAGTAACCTGGGGCATTATACCGTATATCTACCCGCTTACGACGACAAAAAGCTAACAGCGCTGCTCAAGCAGACAGATGTGCAATGGCATATCTTCTCTAAACGCCAAAAAACGGGTTATACTGATGGCAATGTGCAAGTAATCCCGGTAAACAATGAAGGATTTAATGTTAGCCTGGCCAGTTGTGACGGTTTGCTTACCGGAGGTGGTTTTGAGGGGCCGGCTGAAGCGCTGTTTTTGCAAAAGAAGGTGATGATGATACCTATGTCAGGGCAATATGAGCAGCAATGCAATGCGCTGGCAGCTTCGCGCATGGGTGTACCCGTGGTACAGCATATCGACGCTGGTTTTGTGAGACGCGTTAATACCTGGATCAAAAGTGAGGATAGGGTATGGGTTGACTTTCCGGATGAAACAGCCGAGGTGGTGCACAATATGGTTAAGCGCTACGCACGGTGATTGGTCCCACCCAAACCCTCCACGGCAGGGAAGGTCTTTTTTAAATATTACAATAAAAAGTGTGCCCTGCCGGGCAGGAGATTTAGAGGAGGCTTTTAACTTGTCCTCTTTTTCTGCTAATATTGCCACATGATAAATTTGTTCAGGACCTACAACCCGTTAAATATTTTGTGGCTGGGCATATTATTGTTTTTACTGCGTGTGGGCTATGTTTATAACGCCCCTGCCAAGATTGATTTTACGTATCTCGAGCCTTTCGCGCGTATGCTTGCGCCTAAGGCTTATCATTATGATTTTCCGCCTTTGGTAAATATTACTCTGGCTGCCTTGCTGGTTTTTGGACAAGCCCTGCTGGTTAACCGTTTAACCAATCAGTTCGGCCTGTTGGGTAAGCCCAGTTTTTTACCGGCATTGATGTATGTAACGCTGTCGGGGCTGTTCACGCCATTTTTAGTGCTGAGCCCACCGCTGGTTTGTAATTTTTTGTTGATATGGATGCTCTATAAACTCTTCGACCTTTATAAAGGCGACGATGCGAAATCCATAACTTATGATTTAGGAATGATTGTCGCCGTTGGTTCCTTGATTTATTTCCCATTCATTTATTTATTTCTGTCAATATGGGCAGCGCTGCTGCTCTTCAGACCGTTTTACTGGCGCGAGTGGATCATTGGTATCATGGGTTACGCCACAGTTTTTTTCTTTTTGGCGGTAATCTATTACCTGCGCGATAAATTGCCTGAGTTTTCAGATATCTGGACACCATTGGCTTCTAAATTTCCTACTCACGTAAGCATTACCAGCTACAATTATCTCATACTCATACCTGTTGTACTGATATTTGTTTTAGGCGCCGTACGTATACAGCAGGTCTTTTTCAGAAGCTATGTGCAGATACGTAAATCGTTCCAGTTGCTGTTTGTTGTGTTTTTGATAACAGGTTTATCATTCTACGTAAAAGCTCAATTTTCTTTGACACATTTTTTGCTGTGCGTAGTACCGCTCAGTATATATTTCGCTTATTATTTTTTATATGCCGGCGTGCGTTGGTTTTATGAAAGCCTGTATTTTATACTGCTTGCGGGCATCGTTTATTTTCAGTTTAACACTTTTTAACTTTTACATTCGTTCAAATTTCGGCTGTTATGTTAGATTTGTAGCGTCAATTTTTATGTAGACGTTATTGTGCTGCAGATTAAAATAAAAAAGCATAGCTGATGAAATTTGGAGTTGTAATATTTCCCGGATCTAATTGTGATGAAGATATCATTCACGTATTAGAAAAAATAATGGGTCAAGAAGTGGTTAGACTTTGGCATAAAGATCATGACCTTCAAGGTGCCGAATTTATTATATTGCCAGGCGGTTTCTCTTTTGGAGACTACCTGCGCTCTGGCGCTATTGCCCGTTTTTCGCCCATTATGCAACAGGTTATTCAGTTTGCCGAAAAAGGTGGTTATGTAATGGGTATCTGCAACGGTTTTCAGATACTGACTGAAGCGGGTTTGTTGCCGGGTGCATTATTGCACAATAACCATCGTAAGTTTGTTTGCCGTAATATTTACATGAAAGCAGAAACCACAAACGCATTGGTTACTGCACAAATTAATCCTGAGCGTGCACTTAAAATTCCGGTAGCACATGGCGAGGGCAACTACTTTGCCGATGCAGAGTTATTGCAATCGTTAAAAGATAACGACCAGATATTGTTTCGCTATTGCGATGAGTCAGGCAACGTAACGCCCGATTCGAACCCTAACGGATCATTAGAAAATATTGCAGGCATCACCAATAAAAACCGTAACGTATTTGGTTTTATGCCGCACCCTGAGCGTGCTGCAGACCCTATACTTGGTAATGAGGATGGCCTTGCCATTTTTGAATCTATCCTATCAATGGTTAAGGCCTGATGCCTGTGCTGGTTGTCGATATAGGGAACACATTTACCAAGGCAGCCATATTTGAGGAGGATGAGCTGATACACGCCGAGTATTTTACAGATTTAGCGGCATCAACTATAGATACTTTTTTAACGAAGTATAGCGTTGATAGAGCGATTATATCAACAGTAAAAAAGCAAAACCAGCAATGGGAGCCCGTGTTGCAGCAAAAAATGGCGGTAATATATTTTGATACCGAAATGACCACAGGTATACGCAACCATTACCGTACACCGAAAACTTTGGGCCTTGACAGGCTGGCGGGTGTGGTAGGGGCACATTCCCTATACCCGGATAGAAATAATCTGGTAATAGACGGCGGCACTTGCATTACTTATGATTGGGTTGATGCTGACGGAAATTATTTTGGCGGCAGCATATCACCGGGATTAAATATGCGTTATAATGCACTTAACCACTATACATCGGCTTTACCGGTGGTTAAGCAGGATGCAGCTTTTGATAGCAAAGGGGGCGACGATACAGAGACCTCTATACGCTCAGGCGTACAAAACGGAATAAAATACGAGCTGCTGGGCTTTATTGAAAGCTACGCTTACAACGGGCAGCAACTAAATATTATACTAACCGGGGGTGATAGTAATTTTTTTGATAGCCTGTTAAAAAATAGCATCTTTGCCCCCTATATTAAAAATGAACCATACCTGGTTCTAAAAGGATTAAACGCAGCTACAAAAAAGCATAATGACTAGATATACCAAGTTCTTTATTACATTTTTACTTACAGCTATTGTATTTAAAGCCAGCGCGCAGACTACAGCTACTACAAGCTCGCCTTACTCACAATATGGTTTGGGCGATCTGGTTCCAAGCTTATTGCCGCAAAACCTTTCAATGGGCGGTATATCTACCGGTGTTAACACCATCAACAGATATTCAAGTATCAACCCGCAAAACCCTGCATCATATGCAGCTATAGGTTTTACAGTTATTGATGCCGGTATTTATGCTAATCGTCTTTCATTAAGTCAAAGCGGCGAACCGTCGCAAAAAAACGGCAGCTTTAGAATGAGTCATGTCGCCTTTGCTATTCCGGTCACTACCGGCTCGGCGTTGAGCTTTGGTTTGTTGCCTTACAGTCAGGTTGGTTATAATTATACCAAAACTATTAAAGGTTATGGTACAGGTTCAAGCATTGACACCAATGCCACCAATTACATTTACAGCGGCGAGGGTGGCTTAAACAAAGCCTACATTGGTTACGGCTTTTCTATTGCCCGCAGCTTCTTGTTTGGTATCAATGCTTCATATATTTTTGGTAATATTAAGCACAATCAATCTGTCGAGATGCCGCAATTAAACGGCGCCTTAAATACCAGTGTTGAACGCAATAATGCTGTAGGCGGCTGGAACTATGATTACGGTTTTCAATATATATATGATATGTCGCTTACCCGCCACTTAACTTTAGGGTATTCAGGTTCGGCAGGTACGCAGATTACATCAAAAAGCAGCTATATCATCAGCCATTATACATTTGATGTAAGCGGTAACCGCAACGTTAATCTTGATTCTATTGTTAATCAGCAAAATAATCAGTCAAAAATACAACTGCCGCAAGTACATCATTTTGGTGTGTCTTATCAACAGGATTTGAAATTTCTGGTGGGTGCTGATTATTCGATCGGTAAATGGGCCGATTTGCGTATTGACGGCACTAACCCCGGCACCGTTAACAGCAGTACTTTTAATTTAGGCGGACAGTACACCCCAAATATTAACGCGCTTAATAACTGGCTTGCCACTTTGGATTATCGCGCCGGCATTACGCTGGATAACACTTACTACAACGTGCCCAATGTAACCGGGGGCGGTTATACCAATATCAAATCAAAATCAGTTAACCTGGGTGTGGGTATTCCGCTCAGAGGCTCGCAAACCAGTTATTATAAATTGAACCTGGCTGCTGAGTTTGGTCAGCGCGGAACATTGAACAACGGACTGGTAAAAGAGAATTTCATTAATTTCAGAATAGGATTTACGTTGAACGATAAATGGTTCCAGCGCTATAAATTTGATTAATTGAATGATGCATAGTCGGTTAAAACGGTTTATACCTTTTGTTTTCCCGGCATTGCTTTTCGGCGTGCTGTTGTTAAGCGCATGCGAAAATGACCTGAAAAAAATCAAAGAGGTTTCGGCCAAATATACCAGCGCTCCGGTTGATACTATCCGTGGGGCCGAAATAATCTACAGCGACTCTGCTATTGTAAAGGGAAAGATGGTCACGCCCATGATGATCCAGTACAATATCTCAGATCCTTTTTGGATGATGCCTAAAGGCGTGAAAATTATATTTTACGATATTAATACCCAAGAAGATGGTAATATCGTAGCCGACTCGGGCGTGTACCATACCGTGGTGCAAAAAATCGAATTTTATCATCATGTGGTTTATACTACAGCTAAAGGTGATGTTTTCAAATCGGATGAGTTAATCTGGGATCAACAGAAAAAGATCATGTATTCCAACAAACCGGTCCAAATTATAACCGCTACCGGCGATATATTAAATGGAATAAACTTTACCAGTGACGATAAACTGCGTAACCCTCAGATGACGCAATCGACAGGGTCATTCAATGTAAATGACATGCCAACCGGCGATCAGTCGGCAGGCGGTCAATCGCCAGCTAATCAGCCGCCGGTTAACCAGGTACCAACCCTTACTACACCACCGGTAAATCAACAGCAAATTACTACGCCACCGGTTAACCAGCCTGCAGGCCCGGCTATGCCGAAAAAGGCTCCGGCGTCGTTTCAAAAAGCGCCTGTCATACCGAAAAGAAATAAGTAATTTTATCGTAAAAATTTGTATGATAAAATTTTACTAAAAATTGTATCTTGCGCCCTCTTTTTGAGATTACTATTAATAATAAAACAACATAGAATAAGTTTATGGCTATAATGGGTTATCTGCGCGACCGAATGGGTAAAATTGTCGCAGGTGTGATCGGGCTTTCGCTTTTTGCATTTATTGCTACTGAGGCAGTAAGAAGCGGTGGATCTTTTTTTAAAGAAGATAATAATGAATTAGGTTCGGTTGGCGATGAAAAAATCCCTCTGGATAAATTTAATGCTGCGGTTGAGCAAAACCTGGCTCAATTCAGGCAATCGGGCCAAACGCATGTAACGTCGCAAATCACTGCTTATGTACAAGAGAGTGCCTGGAACCAATTAGTTAGCAAAGCTATTTTTACCAAAGAGGTTGAAAAAGTGGGCCTTGCTGTAGGTGGCGACGAAACACAAAATATGCTAACAGGTCCAAATCCAAATCCTCGTGTGGTTCAGGCTTTTACAGACCCGTCAACCGGTAAGTTTGACCCGGCTGCTATAACTAATGCCCAAAATGCTATTAAGAGCATGAAGGACGACGATCCCCAGAGAGCTAAATGGAACGAGTTTGTTACAGACCTTATTGACGGTAAAAAAGCTGAAAAATATCTGGCGCTGGTAAGCAACGGAATTTACATTAACTCGCTTGATGCAAAAGACGGTTACGAGGCTAAAAATAAACTAGCTAACTTTAAATATGCTTTGCTGGAGTACGCTTCGATACCTGATGCTAAAGCCACCCCGACGGATGCTGATTACAGCAGCTACTATGATGAGCATAAAAACGAATTTAAAAATCCGCAGGAGCTAAGAGCTATCAGCTATGTTTCATTCAATGCAGCGCCTTCAAAAGCCGATTCGGCGGTTGTTGAAACGCAGATGAACAAGCTGCTGCCTGATTTTATCAAATCAACAGACGATTCATTGTTTGTTCAGATTAACTCAGAAACTAAGGCGCCGTTAACCTGGCAGGCAAAAGGTCAGCTTGATCCAAAAATTGATAGCATCATGTTTAAGCAGATCCCGGGCTTCATTTATGGTCCGTACCTTTCTGCAGGTGCTTACAAATTATCTAAACTGGTTGCAACCCGCACTTTCCCGGACTCAGTTAAAGCCAGACATATTTTAATTACCGCTGCAGAAGCTGGCGGCCCTGATAAAGCTATGGCCAGAGCCGACTCGTTAAGGAAATTAATTGAAAGCGGTAAAGGAAATTTCGCTGCTTTAGCTCAAACTTTTTCTGCCGATAAAGTATCGGCTGCCAAAGGGGGGGATTTAGGTACTTTTGGTCGTGGCGCTATGGTGCAGTCGTTTGACGATGCTGTTTTTAGCGGGAAAAAAGGCGACCTGAAAGTAGTTACGACTCAGTTTGGCGTTCACGTTATTGAGATCGAGGATCAAAAAGGATCATCAAAAGTAGTTAAAGTTGCTACTGTTGATAAACCGCTAACGGCAAGCACTACTACGCAATCTGCTGCTTACAGCAAAGCGCAAACTTTCCTGGCATCCATCAATAAAGATAACTTTGATGCTGAGGCTACTAAAGAAGGTTTAAAAATTCAGAAAGCTGACGATATACAAGGTACTGCCGCTGCTTTACCTGGCTTATTTGAGGCTCGTGAATTGGTTAGATGGGTATTTAAAGCAAAACAAGGCGAAATTAGCGACCAGGTATTCACTTTGGGCGACCAATACGTGGTTGCTCATTTAACTACAGTTAAACCTAAAGGCATTTTGTCGCTTGACCTGGTTAAAGACAAAATCAAACCTGAAGTAATTAAGCAGGTAAAAGGCAAAATGCTGTCAGATAAATTTGCCGCTGCTGCAAATGGCGCAACTTCTGTTGATCAGGTTGCCCAAAAGGTGGGTGTTAAAGTGGTGCCTGTACAAAACATTGTTTTTGCTAACCCTGTTATACCAGGCTCATCGGCCGAGTATAAGCCAATTGGTACCGTATTTGGTTTAGCGGTTAACAAGTTGTCGAAACCAATTGCGGGCCAGCAAGGTGTCTATGTATTACAGGTTGATGGCTTTATTAATCCGGCACCGCTTACCAACGCTGTCAGAGAGAAAGAACAAATGGCCAGCGCCTTGTTACAGCGTATAGAAGGATCGCTGTTTGATGCCTTGAAAGATAAGGATAATGTAAAAGATAACAGAGCTAAGATACTCTAATCAATATTTAAAGTAATTTTGTATCCGGGATAACGTTGCTAATACGTATCCCGGATTTTTATTTTATTGGAAATGGAAATACAAGAGAACTTTGTGAATAAAGTGGCGCAGAGTGGTTTGGTAACTTTGGACCCTGCCGAATTTTACACCCCGGGCAACCGCGTGGTTTACGATATAAAAGACAACCTGTTTCATGGCCTTATATTGCGGGAAAAGGATTTTCGCGACTTTGTAAAGGGTCATGACTGGACCCAATACCAGGATAAACTGGTGGCGCTTACCTGCACAGCCGATGCTATTGTACCTGCCTGGGCGTATTTATTGTTGGCAAACCGTATGGCGCCTTATGCTAAAGAGGTTGTTTTTGGCGATTTAGAGACTCTGGAGACTGTTTTATATACGAAAGCGTTCGCTGGTATCGACGTGGAGCAATATCGCGACCAGCGGCTTGTAATTAAGGGCTGTGGGGATATCGACGTGCCGGTGTCGGCTTATGTGGAATTAGGCAAGAAATTGACGCCGGTGGTAAAAAGCCTCATGTTTGGCGAGCCATGCTCAACCGTGCCTATTTATAAACGTAAAGACTAAATTGCAGACGTGGCCGTTTTATATAAAAAAACAAGGAGATATTGATTTTTGTAGCGCTATAGCTATATTACCCCCTAATTGCAATACCTTTTTGTTATAAACTATTAAATGAAGTATTTACTGCTGGTAATATTTGCATTAGGCGCTAATGTCACTTTTGCCCAAGAGCTTAAGGATATTAACGAACCGGTATTTAAAGCCGGCGAAGAGTTGACTTATAAGTTTAGATACGGCATCTTTACCGGCGCGGAGGGGCACCTTAAAGTTGAAGACGGCGAAAAGATAGACGGGCACCCCACATTCCACATCATTGCCGACGGTAAAACGGCCGGCACATTCGATTTTTTTTACAAAGTACGCAACCGTTATGAAAGTTATGTAGACCGTTCGACACTGTTGCCATACCTGTATGTTGAGAATAGGAAAGAAGGGAGCTGGAAGCATACAGATAAAGTAAAGTTTAATCAAAGCGAGGGTAAAATAGTAGCCAATAAAGGTACTTTTCTGACCAAAGGCAAGACGTTTGACTTTGTATCGGCATATTACTTTGCCCGCGGGCTCGATATATCTAAAATTAAAGTGGGCGATAAATTTGAACTACCTTATTTTTTGGATGACGGGGTTTATACACTAAGTATTACTTACGTAGGGAAGGAAATAATGGATAGCAGTATCGGCAAATTCAACTGCCTGAAATTTAACCCCACTATAATACCGGGTCGGATCTTTAAAAAAGACAGTAAGCTGTATTTGTGGATAACAGATGATGCAAACCGGATACCGGTAAAAGCAAATGTAGGCCTGATAGTGGGTAGTGTTACCATGGAATTAACTGATGCTAAAGGGTTGAAGTACCCGCTTAACCCGTTAAAATAAATGAAATGATGATAGAGGTTGGTAGTGTGCTGGTACACGAGGATGTTGTACGTGAAAACTTTGTTTGTAACCTTACCAAATGTAAAGGAGCCTGCTGTTTAGAGGGCGACTCAGGCGCTCCGTTAGATCACAGTGAGTTGCATATTCTGAATGAAATATATCCGAAGGTAAAACCTTACATGACTGAAAAAGGAATTGCTACCATTGAGGAAAACGGCACCTATGTGACCGATTTTGAAGGTGATTACACCACTCCCTGTGTAGACACCAATAAAGAATGCGCCTATGTAATATGGGAAGGCGGCATCACCAAATGTGCTATCGAAAAGGCGTACGAAGAAGGGGCGGTTGATTGGAAAAAGCCTATTTCTTGTCATTTATATCCTATCCGTATTACGAAATACCCTGAATTTGATGTACTGCATTATGATCGCTGGAGTATATGCAGCCCCGCCTGTAGTTTCGGCGATGAGCTAAAAGTGCGTGTTCATGAGTTTTTGAAAGGCCCGCTTACCCGCAAATATGGCCAGGTATGGTATAGTGAATTAGAAGAGGCTGTTACTGCATTTGACGAAGCTAAATAAAAGTATTTTTATTTTTTTTAAACAATACTACTTAATAAAGCTTATCATCAATCATAACTAACCAGTTTCTGCAATAAAAGTGTATTATTGCAGCAGACTTAATCAATTACAATGAAAGTAGCTTTAATTACCGGCATCACCGGTCAGGATGGTGCCTATCTCGCAGAATTTTTACTAAAAAAAGGGTATGAGGTGCATGGTATTAAAAGACGTTCGTCATTATTTAATACCGATCGTATTGACCACCTGTACGCTGATCCGCACGAACAGAATGTTAAATTCAAGTTGCACTACGGCGACCTTACAGATTCAACGAATTTAATAAGGCTGATACAAGAGATTCAGCCGGATGAGATTTATAACCTGGGCGCGATGTCGCACGTACAGGTGAGCTTTGAAACACCTGAATATACCGGTAATGCAGACGGTATTGGTACACTGCGCATTCTAGAAGCGGTAAGACTGCTGGGCTTAACGCAAAAAACCCGTATCTATCAGGCCTCAACTTCTGAACTGTATGGTTTGGTACAGGCAGTTCCTCAAAGTGAAACTACGCCGTTTTACCCACGCTCGCCGTATGCTGTTGCTAAGCTATATGGCTATTGGATTATTGTAAACTATCGCGAAGCTTACAACATGTACGCTTGTAACGGCATCTTGTTTAACCACGAGAGCCCGATACGTGGGGAAACTTTCGTAACCCGTAAAATTACACGTGCGACATCTAAAATTGCTTTGGGTTTGCAAAACTGCCTTTACTTAGGTAACCTTTCTGCGCAACGCGACTGGGGCCATGCCAAAGACTATGTTGAAGCGATGTGGTTATTGCTGCAACAAGACAAAGCCGAGGATTATGTCATTGCCACTGGTGTAACTACCACTGTCAGAGATTTTGTACGTATGGCTTTTGATGAAGTTGGCGTTACATTGGAGTTTAGCGGTAAAGACGAAAATGAACGTGGTGTAGTTATAGACATTGATAAGGAAAAACAAAAAGAGCTTAATCTGGATCCGGAACTGTTAAAAATTGGCCAGACTGTAGTTAAAATCGATCCTAAATATTTCAGGCCAACCGAGGTTGACTTGTTGATTGGCGACCCAACTAAAGCTCAAAAACAATTAGGCTGGAAACCAAAATATGATTTAGCCGGATTGGTTAAAGATATGATGGAGTCAGACCTGCATTTGGTTAAAAAAGACGATTATTTGAAAAAAGGTGGTTTCAAAATCATGAACTACTTCGAATAGGCGTATCTTTTCTACTAAATCTACTTCCATGAAAAAGATCATTAGCAGTGTAATATTGCTTCTAATATTTGTTAAGGTTGGTATGGCTCAGGCTACATACCAACCTTATTCATATCAGTTCTATCAGAAATTTAATGAGGAGCTGTATTCTACCAAAACCCGTATTCATACAGCTTTAAAATCGTACATCATTGACAGCAATCTGCAACGCAAGTATGATTCATTGATGAATTATGGTGTAGATACATCGAGGCGCCACAGCTGGTTATACCGTAAGATCTTTAATGAACACCTGTTCGACGTCAAACAAAAAGACTTTACTTTTTTTGGCGATTTTATGCCTGATTTGGTAATAGGCCGCGACTTTTCAGGGCACAAAACCACCTGGCTGAATACGCGCGCCTATCAGCTTGGAGGTACTGTAGGCAAGAACTTTTATTTTTACTCAAGCGGTTCAGAAAACCAGGCTGTATTTCCTGAATATTTAGATACCTATATCAATCAGGTGGGTATTGTACCTGGCCGGGCTTATGACCGCAGCTATCAAAAGAAAACTAAAGATTGGTCTGATGTCAGTGCAGTTGTTTCTTACACGCCTATAAAATACCTGAATATTACTTTAGGTAATGATAAAACCTTTATTGGGGACGGCTATCGTTCTGTTGTATTATCTGATTATGCCTCAAATTATCCATTTTTAAAGCTGACTGCTAATTTGGGTAATGTGCGGTATATGGCCATGTGGGCATATATGACAGACCCGCCATCTCCCTTAAATAATTACGTAAACGGTTACAACCGCAAATGGGGGATATTTCACTATTTGGATTGGAACGTAAGTAATCGCGTGTCATTGGGTTTCTTTGATGCTGTTATTGCTGCCGACAGGGATTCTGTTACTAATGCACATCGCGGATTGGACCCTGCTTATTTAGATCCGATTGTTTTTTTAAGACCGGTAGAGGCCTCCAACGGCTCACCGGATAACGCAATGATAGGTTTTACCGGAAAATATAAGATTACTGATGGCATAACCGCTTATGGCCAATTTGTATTGGACGAGTTCAGATCTGTTGATTTCTTTTCAGGAAAAGGTAGCTTCAGGAATAAATATAGCTGGCAATTGGGCTTAAAAGGGGCAAATTTGTTTAGTGTTAAAAACCTGAACTACCTGGCCGAATATAACGGCGCTTTGCCATATACCTACTCTGAAACTATGTCTATTAAAAACTATAGCGAACAGGGCGAACCGTTGGCACACCCTTGGGGGGCAAATTTTAAAGAATTGGTAGGCTTACTTAACTATAGCTATAAGCGCTTCGACTTTAGCGGCGAATTAGATTATGGTCACTACGGGTTGGATATAAATGGCTTAAATTATGGTAAAGACATATTTAAGCTGTACAATAATCCGGCGCGCGAATATGGAAATTACATAGGCCAGGGATTAACAACTAATATGGCTTATGCCGAAGGTAAGGTAGCTTACCTCCTTAACCCTAAATATAACCTTAGGATTGAGTTAGGTGGTGTTTATCGTGTGGAAAGTAATTCGCAGTTCAAAGACAAAACCTCCATGATAACGATAGGCTTGCGAAGCTCTTTCAGGCAGATATATAACGACATAGCAAGTTACCAGGCTCATTAGTCGGGGTATATACATTTAAAGGTAAAAGGGCTTTTCGTTACTACGAAAAGCCCTTTTACTTTTAATACTAAAAAATGTCATTCGACCAGGGGAGAAATCCATACAAGCACCAAGAACGTCATATATCAATATATAGATTTCTCTCTTCGTTCAAAGTGACAAACCGGAAGATCGTGTTCGAAGTTATTTTTTAACTGGCGATAGTAGTAGTACTGCTTTTTATACCAATGGCCCTTACTTGCGTTGCGATAGCTGCCGCGTCATAACCGCACTCGGCCCAAAGCTCTGGTTGTTCGCCGTGCTCAATAATACGATCAGGGATACCCAGGCGTATTACCTGTGCATTGTAGTTGTTATCGGCCATAAACTCTAATATGGCACTACCCATGCCTCCTTCAAGGCAGCCATCCTCAACGGTAATTACTTTGCCAAACTTGCTAAATACTTCGTGTAGTAAAACTTCATCTAAAGGCTTTACAAAGCGCATATCGTAATGTGCAGGGTAGTAACCCTCGGTATTTAATTCTTGAATAGCTTTTACGGCCTGGTTACCAACGTGGCCAATAGTTAATATAGCCACATCTTCGCCATCAGTTAACTTACGGCCTTTACCTACCGGTATGGCTTTAAACGGGCGTTGCCAGTCAACCATTACCCCGTTGCCCCGCGGATAGCGTATTACAAACGGACCCATATCGTCCTGCTGTGCCGTATACATCAGGTTGCGCAACTCTTCTTCATTCATCGGTGCCGACACTGTCATATTGGGTATGCAGCGCATAAAAGCCAAATCGTAAGCGCCATGATGGGTAGGCCCGTCGGCACCGGCAATACCGGCGCGGTCAAGGCAAAATATCACGTTTAGCTTTTGTATCGCCACGTCATGGATCACCTGATCATAGGCACGTTGCATAAAGCTGGAGTAGATGTTACAAAACGGTATTAAACCCTGCGTAGCTAAACCCGCCGAAAATGTTACGGCGTGTTGCTCAGCAATGCCTACGTCAAATGCACGGTTTGGCATTGCCTTCATCATCAGGTTTAATGAACAGCCCGACGGCATAGCGGGAGTAATACCCATAATTTTAGGATTAGCTTCGGCTAGTTCAATAATACTATGGCCAAACACATCCTGGTATTTTGGTGGCTGTGGCTTGTCGTATGTGGCCTTTTTGATTTCGCCGGTTATCTTGTCAAACAAACCGGGAGCGTGCCATTTGGTCTGATCCTTTTCGGCAAGTGCATAGCCTTTGCCTTTGGTAGTGATGCAATGTAAAAGTTTTGGCCCCGGTATATCGCGCAGGTCATTTAAAACCTTAACCAGGTTTTTAACATCATGTCCGTCAATCGGTCCAAAATACCTGAATTTCAAGGCCTCAAAAAAGTTACTTCTCTTAAGCAGAGTGCCTTTAATGCTTTTCTCTATTTTTTGCACCAGGTTATAAGCGTCAGGGCCTATTGACGATATTTTGGCCAGTACGCCGGCAATATCATCCCTGAACCGGTTATATGGTTTTGAAACAGTTATTGAGGTCAGATAATCTTTTAAAGCGCCAACATTAGGGTCAATGGCCATATTGTTGTCGTTAAGAATAACCAGTAAGTTTGAATTTTCAATCCCCGCGTGGTTCAGTGCCTCGAAAGCCATACCAGCAGTCATCGAGCCATCGCCAATCACAGCAACGTGCTGGCGGTCGATTTCGCCTTTATATTGCGATGCTACTGCCATACCCAGAGCTGCAGAAATAGAAGTTGATGAGTGTCCCACACCAAAAGTGTCATACTCGCTTTCGGCACGCTTAGGGAAACCACTGATACCGCCATAAATGCGGTTGGTATCAAATACCTGCCGGCGGCCGGTCAGTATTTTATGGCCGTAGGCCTGGTGGCCAACGTCCCACACTAATTGGTCGTAAGGGGTATTTAGTACATAATGCAGGGCAACGGTAAGCTCAACCACGCCCAGGCTGGCGGCAAAGTGCCCGCCATTTACAGATACCACGTCAATAATATATTGACGCAGCTCCTGGCAAACCTGCTCTAATTGCTCTTCACTAAGCTTCTTTAAATCAGAGGGATAGTTGATGTTTTCTAATAAATCACCGGCTTTTACCTGCATTGATATTTATACGACTATTATAACTTACAAAGTAACTAAGTTTAATTTATAATTTAAGGATATTTTGGTAATGTCTGTGTCTAAAAAATAATTATCCAATTTACCGGTCTTATTTTGGCTGATTAATTTCAATATTCTGCTTTTTTACCGGTATGATTTTGCTGAAAACGAAATGAATAAGCAGTGCAATAAAAGACCAGTATACGGCACAACCAAGTACCCGGATAGGTGGCGCCGGATCAGGATCATTCAGTACTAAAGATAATGGGCCAACCAAAATAACTTTTATAGGATATATCACAGCAGCCATTGTGCGTTTCCAGGCTATTGGCGAATTGGTGCCCGCAAACCAGTCGCCATTTACGGGTACTAAAATCAGGTTGGTAATCATTATAAAGGCAAACGCCGATGCCAGGAATATCAGGGTAAACTTTTTTCTGGAAAGTTTCATGTTTTTTAATTTAAAAAGTACTTTGTATTTCAAAGTTAAAACAGAATATTCATATTTCAAAATTTTTAAAAAAATCAGTGGCGTGCTATGGAAATTGCTATCGCGATAGCAATGGCAAAAAATTGTATTTTTACAGCAACATATGGAGCAAGAAGGCTTTGAGATAAAACTACCCCAGTTTGAAGGTCCGTTTGACTTGTTGTTGTTCTTTATTGAGCGCGATGAGCTGGACATACAGGACATACCTATTGCCCGTATTACTGACGACTTTCTGAACTATATTCACCACATGGTGAGCCTGAATATTGAGCTGGCCAGCGAGTTTATTTTTGTTGCCGCTACCTTGATGCGCATTAAGGCTAAAATGCTGCTTCCCCGCCATGAAAGCGAAAGCCCGGAAAACGAAGTAGACACCCGCGAGGAACTGATACGCAAATTGGTTGAGTACAAGAAATTCAAGGTAGTGTGCGAGGAATTGCGCCCCATGGAAGAGGAGCGCCTGATGCAGGAACGTCGCGGCAATATAGCTGCCGATGTGGAAAGCGCAGAACGTGCGGCCACCCCTGGCGAAGAACTAACCGACCTGACGTTATATCGCCTGATGATGGTTTATAACCGCATGATGCGCAATTACCAAAACCGTAGTGAGCAGGTTACCCACACCGTAGTACAATACCCGTACACCATTGAAAAGCAAAAAAAAGCTATTGACGATCTGCTGCGTATCAACAAAATGATGGATTTTAAGGCCATCGCCCGTGAGTCTGAAAATAAGGTGCATTTTGTATATAACTTCTTAGCCGTACTGGAGATGCTGCAACAGGAACTGATCGATATCCAAATTGGTTTAGGGTATAATAACTTTTGGATATCGGCTAAGGGAGCGAGCAGTGATTAGTTGATTAGAGATTAGGTTTGGATGTCACCCAGCTTGTCGAAGGGCGAGCGCCGGCCTTTGCCCTCATGCTTCGACGGGTTCAGCATGACAGCGCCCCGCTCCACACTATATCCCCAACGTAACAAACCTGTTCATCGACTTTCATCTGCCCTTAAAAATCAGCATATTTAGAGTTCAATCATTTTGAATGAAAAAATTACTGATCTCCGCCATTGCCCTTGGGGCTTGTCTTACTGCGTCTGCGCAAAAAAATAACAAAAAACCACTGGATCATTCTGTATTTGATGGGTGGCAGAGTGTCACCGGCGAGAGTATTAGTAATGATGGCGCGGGGGTATTTTATACCATAAAACCTCAGGCAGGCGACGCGCAACTCGTTATCACCAACCCTAAACAAACCGGCAAGACGATTATCCCCCGGGCAGATACTGCCCGGTTTACGTCCGACTCAAAATATGTGATCACGTTAATCAGACCTTTTTACCAGGAGGTGCGCCAATTGCGGATTAAAAAGAAGAAGCCCTCCGAGTTTCCAAAAGATACGCTGGGGATTATAACCCTGGGGCAGTCGGGTATAGAAAAGGTGCCATCGGTGCGCAACTTTAAGACGGCAGAGAAAGCACCGGTTATAGCCTACTTTATCCCTGCAGATAGCAGCGCCGTAGCCAAACAAAAACCTGTGGATACCGCAAAAGCTGCCGCCAATGCGCCGGACGCTGAGTTGACAGTGAGGCAGTTGGCTACCGGCAAAAGCAAAACCTTTAAATATGTTACCGACTATCAACTTAACAAAACGGGTACTTTGCTGGCGTTCTCCGTATCGGCGCCTAAAAAGGTGAAAGATGTTAAGGCCGGCATATTTATTTATGATATCAGCCATGAATCATTGAAACATATCAGCACAGGCAATGGTACTTACCGCAATTTGCTGTTTGATGACGCCGGTACGCAGTTGGCTTTCGTAGCCGAAAAGCATCCGGAGAAAGTAAAGATTAAACCTTACAGCCTGTACTATTATAATTTCGGGGCAGATAGCGCTGTGATATTATCGGCGCCAAATTCAAACGGAATGGCTGATAACTGGGCCGTGAGCGAAAACGGTCGCCTGCAGTTTAGTAAAGATGGCAAGAGCCTTTACTTCGGCACAGCGCCTATCCCTAAACCGGTTGATACGACCATTGTTGATTTTGAAGTGGCCAAGCTTGATATCTGGAATTATAAGGAAGATTACCTGCAATCGCAGCAATTGCATAACCTGAACCGCGACCTGCGCCGCAGTTACCTGGCGGTTGTTCACCCGGCAAATGGCGCTAAAACCATTCAACTGGGCGATAAAGCCATCATGAACATATCTATCCCCGATAATTATAAAGGTGATTATGTTTTAGGTGTAAGCGATACCGGTGCACGCGTTTCAGCACAGTGGGAGGGCTACTCACGCCAGCAAGCCTTTTTGATCAATATCAATACGGGCTCGCGCCAGTTGATCAACCCGGGCTTAAAGGCAAATTATGATATATCGCCCGATGGTAAGTTTGTGTTATGGTTCGACGCTAAAAAACAAAATTGGGTAAGCTACAACATCGCCACCGGCAAAAAAATAAACCTTAATACCAACGTGCATACCAAAATGGGACAGGAGGATAATGATATGCCTGACGATGCCTCGCCTTATGGGGTAGCCGGTTGGGAAGAGGGGGATAAAAGCGTGTTGATTTACGACCGGTATGATATCTGGAAAGTAGACCCGGTTACTGCTGCTGCGGTGAACCTCACCAACAACATAGGTAGATTGAATAAGTTGATCTTTCGCTATCGGGCTACTGATCCGGAAGAGAAGTCAATCTCGTCGACCAAGCCGCTTTGGTTGCTTACACAGAATGAAAAGAACAAGCAGTGGGGGTATTATAAAAAAGCTTTAAATGCTACAGGCAATCCAGAGAAGGCGGTAATGGCGCCTTACACCTACAGCACACTGCGCAGAGCTAAAGATGCTGATCTATTCATCTACACCAAATCAAACTACCAGCATCCGGCCGATCTGTATGCCTCAACCGATCTGAAAACAGAGACCAAACTGAGCGCTATTAATCCGCAGCAAGCCGATTACAATTGGGGTACTGCCGAACTGGTCCACTGGACAACGCCAAAAGGTCACCCGGGCACGGGTATTCTTTTCAAGCCTGAAAACTTCGACCCAAAGAAAAAGTACCCGATGATTGCCTATTTCTATGAAAAAGTATCAGAGACACTGTACAATTATATTCCACCGGCACCTACACCTTCGCGCTTGCCGATATCTTACTTTGTAAGTAATGGCTATTTGGTGTTTACGCCTGATATTAGCTATGAAACCGGCCATCCGGGTAAATCAGCCGTTGAGTATGTAAACTCGGGGGTTGCGGCTTTGAAAAAGAATGCCTGGGTTGATGGTAAGCATATAGGCATACAAGGCCAAAGCTGGGGCGGTTACCAGGTGGCCTACCTGATTACGGCTACCAATATGTATGCTGCGGCCTGGGCCGGCGCACCGGTAGCCAACATGACCTCGGCTTATGGCGGTATCCGCTGGGAGAGTGGTAATAATCGCCAGTCGCAGTATGAGCATACCCAAAGCCGTATTGGAGCCAGTCTGTGGCAAAGGCCTGATCTGTATATCGAGAACTCGCCTTTATTTCACTTCCCGAACGTGCACACGCCTGTGGCTATTATGAGTAATGATGCCGATGGAGCAGTGCCATACTATCAGGGTATTGAAATGTTTACGGCTTTGCGCAGACTGGGTAAACCGGTTTGGCTGCTCATGTATAATGGCGAGGCGCATAACCTGGTACAGCGCCAAAACCGTAAAGACATTACTATACGCGAGCAGCAGTTTTTTGACCATTTTCTGAAAGGCGCACCAATGCCTGAGTGGATGGCTACCGGCGTGCCTGCGACAGAAAAAGGGAAAGATTGGGGATTTGAATTAAGCAAATAACAGCAAATCAATACGCAATAAAACCGCTTTTTTAGTGGCCGAATAGCCGGGGACAGTTATTAACATATCTGCAAAGTTTTGCACGGATAGCTTTAAATCCAGTAATTCTGTAGTCTAAAAGGTTAATCTTTACTAAATTAGCGGCGATTTTAAATATCACAATGAAAAGAGACAAACTTATATTCGAGCTGTTAGACGAAGAGCAACAGCGCCAGGAAGAAGGATTAGAGCTTATAGCGTCTGAAAACTTTGTAAGCAGGCAAGTTATGGAAGCGGCAGGTTCTGTTGCAACCAATAAATATGCTGAAGGCCTGCCGGGCAAACGTTACTATGGTGGCTGCCAGATAGTTGATGAAATTGAAACCATAGCTATTGAGCGCGCCAAACAATTGTTTAACGCCGAATGGGTTAACGTGCAGCCGCACTCAGGCGCGCAAGCTAATGCTGCAGTGATGCTGGCCTGTCTGCAACCAGGCGACAAGATCTTAGGTTTTGACCTTTCGCACGGTGGGCACTTAACGCACGGTTCGGGTGTAAACTTTTCAGGTAAGTTGTATGTGCCGTTTTTCTACGGAGTTAAAAAAGAAACCGGGTACGTTGACTATGAGCAACTGGAAGCAGTAGCCCTAAAAGAAAAACCGAAAATGATTATCTGCGGTGCCTCGGCATACTCACGCGATTGGGATTACGCCCGTATTAGAGCAGTTGCCGACAAAATTGGTGCATTGGTATTGGCAGATATTTCTCACCCTGCAGGTTTAATTGCCCGTGGATTGTTGACTGATCCGCTGCCGCATTGTCATATTGTTACTACCACTACCCATAAAACATTACGTGGTCCACGTGGCGGCCTGATCATGATGGGGAAAGACTTTGAAAACCCATGGGGATTAAAAACCCCGAAAGGAGAAACCAAAATGATGTCAAATCTTTTGGATATGGCAGTTTTTCCAGGCACACAGGGTGGCCCGCTTGAACATATTATTGCCGCTAAAGCAGTTGCGTTTGGCGAAGCCCTGTCTGAACAGTATATGAAATATATTACCCAGGTTAAGAAAAATGGCGCAGCAATTGCAAAGGCTTTCTTAGACAGGGGCTATGAGATTGTGTCGGGTGGTACCGATAACCATTTAGTGCTGATAGATTTGCGTAACAAAAACGTAACCGGCAAAGCTGCCGAGAACGCTTTGGTTAAAGCAGATATTACCATTAATAAAAATATGGTGCCGTTTGATGACAAGTCGCCATTTATTACCTCAGGTATCCGTATAGGTACTGCTGCCGTAACTACCCGCGGCATGAAAGAGAAACAAATGGAAACCATAGTGGAGCTGATTGATGAAGTAATTAATGATCCGGAAAACGAACATTCTTTGGAGAAAGTTCGTAAAAAGGTCCATAAGCTAACGGAAAAGTTTCCGTTATACAAGGAATAGCCATTATAAATGAATCAAACGCAACAAGTCGTAACAGATAATGAAACTAAGCGCCTCAAGGCGCTTAGTTCATACCATGTGTTAGACACGTTGCCGGAGAAGGAATATGATGCCATTACCCGCCTGGCCTCTTACATTTGCCAGGTACCCGTTGCGCTTATTTCGCTGGTTGACGGCGACAGGCAATGGTTCAAATCAAAAGTTGGTTTAGAGCTCGACCAGACCTCGCGTGCAGATGCTTTTTGCGCGCATACCATCCTCACTGACGAGTTGATGGAAATAACCAACGCGCCCGAGAACGATACCTTTAAAGACAATGTGTTGGTTACCGGCGAGCTGAATATTCGCTTTTATGCCGGTGCCCCGCTTATTGATCCTGAGGGACATCGTTTAGGATCATTATGTGTTATTGACACCGTACCACGACAGCTTACCGCCGAACAACGCGATGCTTTACGTACATTGGCCGATGAGGTAATGTCACACTTTTTATTGCGTAAGCAAAAGCGCGAACTTCAGGAATCATTAGACGCACATAAAGAATTTTATAGCCTGTTCGACTCATCTCCCGAATTGCATTTGATTGCCAATGAGGACGCCAGTATCCAGTTCATTAACAAAGCGGTGACTCATATTCTAGGCTACACACCCGAGCAATGTATCGGCAAGCCACTGTGGAGCTTCGTGGCAGGCGTAGGCCGGGAAGAGTTTGTTCCGCTAATTGAAAAGGCCAAGGCTACCGGTCAGGCTTTTGATCTGGAAACACGCACTTACAATGTTGACGGTAGCGAGAAATGGATAGGCTGGTGCGGCATCTACAAGGCCGGTAAATGGTATTCAAACGGCAGAGATGTTACCTATCAGAAAAAACTGACAGCCGAATTAGAGCAGTTGTCGCTGGTGGCCAGTAAGATTATCAATGGCGTGATGATTGCCGACGCGAAAGATAATATCATCTGGACGAACGATGCTTTTGAAAAAATTACCGGCTTTAGTTTTGACGATGTAAAAGGTAAGCGCCTGCGCGATATAATTGTAGGTAAGGATGACTATCATAATCCGATGCAGCAGTATACCGATTTGATAGCCACAAAAAAATCGTACTCTGTCCATGTTTATGCTACGCGTAAAGATAGGCAGCAGGTGTGGTTATCGTTAATCACTACAGTTATTTATGACGATAAGGGTGAGGTGGACAAATATATCCGGGTTATTTCAGATATCACCCAACGTAAAAATGCCGAGCGCGATGTAGAGATATTGTCATTTGCGGCTCGCAAATCGCCCAGCGGCATGATGAGCCGTAGCGCAGATAGTACGGTTATCTGGATGAATGAAGCGATGGAAAGGATGACTGGCTACACCCTGGAAGAGATGAAGGGTAAGCGCTTTGGTAAGATACTGATAGGTAAAGATACGGATATGGCCGTGTTTGAATCGGCATTGAAGGCAGTTCAGGAAAGCCGCTCGTACAGCTGCGAAATATTGATTTATCCAAAAAATCATGAACCCATATGGGTCGCCATGTCAAATAGCCCTTTGCTAAATGATGCCGGCGATGTTGAACGTCAGGTTACCACAATGATAGACATCACAGAGCGTAAGAAGGTTGAGGCCGAGCTCAAAATGCTTTCTTTAGTAGCCAGCAATACTACAAGTGGCGTGGTTATCAATAATGCCGCCGGCGAGATAGAATGGGTAAATACAGCCTTCGAGAAAATTACCGGTTATGGCATTGACGATGTACGCAACCAGCATTTGGGCGATATTTTACAGGGCGAACTTACAGACATATCCATTATTCAAAAAGGCCGCGAACTGTCAAAAAATAAACAATCGTTTGAAGTTGACCTGCTTGCCTACCGTAAAGATGGCCAGCCAATGTGGCTTACAGTAATCAACTCGGTTATCCTGAATAAAAAAGGCGAGGTTGATAAATATATTGAGGTTGTAATTGATATCAGTTCTAAAAAGAAGGTTGAGCTGGAACTGATTGCCGCTAAAGAAGAGGCACTTGCGCTTAGCAGGGCCAAGGATATGTTTATCTCGGTAATGAGCCACGAGATACGTACACCATTGAATGCCGTTATTGGCATGTCGCATTTGTTACTGGATGGTCCGAAGCTGGATGCTCAGCAGGAGAATCTGGAAGTACTTAAATTTTCGTCAGACAATTTATTGACCTTGATCAATGACGTATTGGATTTTACCAAGATCGAGACCGGCAACGTAGAGTTGGAGCAGTCAGAAATGCATCTGCGCGATATGGTTCAAGGCGTAACCTCATCTTTGCAATATAAAACTAAAGAAAAAAATATTTACCTTCAGGCCCAAATAGACCCCAGGGTGCCTGATATAGTGATAGGCGATAGCACGAGGCTGTCGCAAATTTTATTAAACATTGCCAGTAATGCGGTTAAGTTTACTACCGAAGGTGGCGTTAAGATTGGTTTGGATGTTATTGATCAAACCCGGAAAAATGTACGCATACGCTTTTCTGTAACTGATACAGGAATTGGCATACCGGGTGATAAATTAAATACGATATTTGAATCGTTTAAACAAGCCGAGGCCAGTACAACCCGCAAATTTGGCGGTACAGGCCTTGGTTTGGCAATTAGTAAGCGCTTAATTGAATTGCACGATTCATTTATAAACGTGGATAGTGTGCCTGGCAAAGGTTCAACATTTTGGTTTACTATTACATTTAATAAAACAGAAAACAAAAAAAGTAATCATTCAAACGTGGAAACAGCTTTAAATATCAGTGTACTTGTGGTTGATGACAATCAGATCAACAGATTATTGATCAATAAGATTTTGACCAAATGGGGCGCACAGATTGATTTTGCAGAAAACGGTGTGCAGGCTGTAAGCAAAATCGAGACTCAAAAGTACGACGTAATATTGATGGATATCCACATGCCCGAAATGGGTGGCTTAGAGGCCACGCAGATTATCCGCAATAAGCCTGAACCATATTTCAAAAACTTGCCGATTATTGCGCTTACGGCTTCAATGCTTACCAGCCAGATGGGCGATATAGGTAACGCAGGTATGAACGATTACATTCTTAAACCTTTCGAACCGAAGATTCTTTTCGAGAAATTAAGCAAATACCAGAAATAGAGATTAGGGGTTGGTGATTAGAGATTAGTTGTCGCGTTTAGGTCTGATCTCTGATCCCTAATTAACTAATCACTGTTCTACTCAGCATATGCAATAGTAGCTATACTGAGTTTTAATCCATCAATTTCCAGAAGCGGGATAGCACAGGCCTCAAGCGTAGAGCCGGTAGTGACAATGTCGTCAACCAGCAGCACATGCTTGTCTTTTAATTTCTGCGGATTTTTTACGGCGAAAACTTCCTGCATGTTCTCAAAACGTTCAAATCTTGATCGATGGGTTTGTGTTTGTGTGGCGCGTATCCTAATCAGGTTATTTTCTTCTACAGTGCCCTTAAGCTTTTCAGCTAATCCTTCAGCAAAGCATGCGCTTTGGTTGTAACCGCGTTCTTTTAAGCGGCTTTTGTGCAGAGGCACTGGGATAATGTAATCGACCGAAGCAAATGTAGCATTAGCAGCCAGTTGAGAACCGGCTATCCTACCCAGCATATTCCCAATTTGCGACATGCCTTTATATTTAAAATGATGCATAAGGTTTTGCACTTTGCCGCCCTTTGTAAAGTAATATAGCGAATAAGCTGCATTCAGATTAATCTTACCCCAAAATTGACGAGCGACAATATTGTCATTTATCAGATGAAAATTGGTTTGCGGCAAATTGTATTGGCAATCGGTGCAAATCACTTTTTCGTGCGCTACTAACTCATTGCCACACGCCGGGCATAACTGCGGAAACAACAACGACACAAAGTCGGCAACGTAACTGAGATTTAAGGTTATCCTCATCGGTTATGCTCGCTAAGCCAGTGAAACTGCCTTTCGGCCAGTTGAAAATGATGTTTGCTGCGTTTTAATTCCACCTTCAAACTGTCTTCGCCCCTTTTACCAGATAGCTTTATCGTATTGGAATCAGGAAGTTCAAAATGCAGACTAAGTATGGTGTATACTGAACCTTTATATTCCCTTTTAAAATCCATGCGCCGGTTTAGCGTATCAATAAAATAATCAAAATAGCCGCGGCTATACCTCATTTTAAATAGAGAGTCGCCGGTTTTAATGCTGCCTGTTCCATTTTCAAGGATAACATCCTGCCACGCCAGGCTGTCGGCTGTGAAAAGCGCTGGCAATTTGTTGTTGAGTTTAAAACTGGTAACATCGTATAGGCCATTTTTAATCAAAGACTTTGTTTGTGCCGGATGTTCGTCTAAATATTCCTTGTAACTGCTATAAATTTGCATACACAAGGCATAACCAATAAATATCACCTTAAGCACCACCCGGACTATACGCATATATTTTTTTCGGTACGGGAAATTATAATTGTCCGCAGCAGGTGTCGGTTTGTTCAGGATAAAGAAATCAAACAAACGTTTACCGTCACTGGCTAATAAAAACAAGCAGATAAAAACTAATTGCATAGAAAATATCTTAACCGGAATGTCATAACATAGGTTAAGCATCATTACGTTGGTAAAAACAGCTAACGCTGTAACCAAGCCAAGGGTAATTGTACGGCGATATAATAACAGCAAAGCAGCAACTACTTCCATCGCGCCAGAAAATACCTGATAAGGCGTTGAGTAGCCTATAAACTGCCAGGATAGGCGCATGGGCAAATAATCACCCAGCGGCGTTGCCAATTGATGCAAATTGGGAAACTCCATTTGTAATGCATACAGCTTTATGATGCCGTATACTAAAGCTGTCATGATCAGATAGTAGCGTGTAAACACGCATAGCCAGTAATTTAATCGCTCATAGTTTTTTCGCCCCCGGTCGGCCGCCGACCAAATTATGCAACCTGCCAGGGATAGTGTTAAAATGAGCGAAATTTCGGCCCAGTTATAAGACGTGTCGCCGCTACCATTGGGGTATACCAATACCTTGGTAATATGAAAAAGGTGATCATTGCCAAACTTGACTAACCAGGCCCATAATTGGTTGTAATATTTAGGCAAAAATGGTACCGCATCAAACCATGCCCAGGGGGTTATGGTAAGTGTAAAATAAATAAAAAGAAATCTGAAGACGACCTTTCTCCAACGCGGCCATATGACTATCTGTTTTTCGGCAATATCCATTGTGATAAGTAATTGGTGCCTAAATATAAATTTTAAGCTGCTAATTACCTATCAAATAAAGCTTAATTTGCTGTATTAACTGAGTGTTTGCTATTTGCCGTCCTTAATAGCTAACTGTCCGCAGGCTGCGTCAATATCTTTACCCCGGCTGCGGCGTATGTGTGTGTTTACCCCTTGCTTGCGCAAATGATTGGCAAAGGCCTCAACTTTATCCTCGCCGGCATTCAGGTAAGCAGCAAATGCAATAGGGTTATACTCGATGATATTTACCTTACACGGCAGGTGTTTGCAAAAACGAGCCAGTTCATCGGCATCAGCGATGTTATCATTAAAACCATCGAAAATAATATACTCGTAGGTTACCGGGTTCTTGGTTTTGGCGTAGTAGTATTTTAAAGCCTCGGCGAGCGCTTTTAACGAGTTTTGCTCATTGATGGGCATAATGGTATTACGCTTCTCGTCGTTAGCGGCATGTAATGACAGGGCCAGGTTAAACTTTACATTGTCATCGCCTAATTTCTTAATCATTTTGGCAATACCGGCTGTGGACACGGTGATACGCTTGGCAGCCATGTTCAAACCATCCTCTGAAGTAAGCTTTTCAACTGACTCCAAAACGTTTTTATAGTTGAGCAATGGTTCGCCCATGCCCATGTACACGATGTTACTTAGCGGGATACCATAATTTTCGCGCGCCTGTTGGTCAATAAGTACTACCTGGTCGTAAATCTCGTCAGGATTTAGGTTGCGCTTGCGCTCCATATATCCGGTAGCACAAAACTTACAAGTAAGGCTGCAGCCTACCTGGGAAGACACACATGCGGTCATTCGTTCGGGTGTCGGAATTAAAACACCCTCAATTAAATGCTTATCGTGTAAAATGAAAGAATTTTTTATAGTTTTATCAGCGCTAAACTGCGAGTTATTAATTTTAACATTATTAATAACAAATTTGCTGTCGAGTTTGGCACGAAGTTCTTTTGAAAGGTTGCTCATTTCGTCGAACGAAAAGCAAGATTTTTTCCATAGCCAGTCGTAAACCTGCTTTGCCCTGAAGCTTTTTTCATCCATTTGGATAAAATGCTTTTGCAGGTCGGCCAGGCTCAGGCTACGGATATCAATTTTCTCTTTTTCAGCGCTCACGCTGCAAAAATACGAAAATTTAAAAAATCTATCTTTAAAATCATTGAGTTAAAAACAATAACCAAAAGTTAATGTATTAAAGTTAATAGATCGAAAAAAGTGGGTAACCGTTAAGTTAAATCTAATGAAAATTTTTAGAGCCGATTACGTTTTTCCAATTAGTGCCGATCCGATAATAAATGGTTATGTTACCATTGATGATCAGAATAAGATCATCGCGGTATCAGACCAGGTCCCAAAAGGGTTCGAACATGTTCCTGTCGAAAATTTAAGTGGTGTGATAACCCCTGGGTTTGTGAACGCTCATTGTCATGTCGAGCTTTCGCATTTGCACGGCAAAGTACAAAAGGGAGGTGGCCTGGTGCAGTTTATCAAGAACCTGCAGGCAATCAGAAACTCAACTCCTCAGGAAATAGAGGCTGCGGCCATTAAAGCCGATAGTGAGATGTACGAAAACGGAATTGTTGCCGTGGGCGACATTTCCAACAGCGATATTACCATACCTATAAAGGCTAAAAGCAAGATATATTACCACACTTTTGTAGAGACCTTTAGTTTTACTCCTGAAAGGGCACAAACTACTTTTGAAGGGGCGCTGAAGTTGATGGATCAGTTTAAGCCACAGCCTTGTTCCATAACGCCGCATGCGCCATATTCAGTTTCAAAAGAATTGTTTAAACTTCTCAAAAGGTATTGCGACGATCATCCCAACAAAAACGTCATCAGCATACATAACCAGGAAAGTGAGGAGGAGAATAAGTTTTACCGCTATAAGTTAGGCGCGTTTAATGATCTGTATGCCCATTTTGGTATAGATATAAGCTATTTTAAGCCACAGGCGCGTAATTCGCTACAATCTGTTATACCCCTGCTCACCAACAAGCAGGATATTTTGATGGTACATAATACCACAACTAACCTAAAGGATATTTATTTCATTAAGCGCTTTGACCGACGTATAAACTGGTGCTTTTGTCCAAATGCCAACTTATACATCGAAGACGCCTTGCCAAAAATCGACCTCTTTCTTGATCAGGGCTTTAATCTAACTTTGGGTACGGACAGCCTGGCATCAAACAATAAGCTTTGCATTTTGAGCGAAATGAAGGTGCTACAAGATAATTTCGCGTCGCTTAATTTGGAGCGTCTGCTAAAATGGGCTACCCTGAACGGTGCCACCCTGCTGGGAATCGACAAGGAGAAAGGCAGTCTTGATCCCGGCAAAACCCCCGGCCTCAACCTCATAACCGGCCTTGACGATCTGAAAATTACCGCTGAAACAAAAGTTAAAAAATTGGTGTAGCTATACTTTCGAATTTCCTTTATCGTTTTGTCATCTTGAGCGATAGCGAAAGATGTTATCCCCCCTTTGCAAAGCAGTCATGCCCAACAGCGGCAGGGATTTCGCTCATTGGTCGAAATGATAAATAAGGCGAGCTTTTGACTTTTTAATTTCTACTTTTGACTTCAAATGAAGCATCTTGACATTATAGTTAGCGGAAAAGTACAGGGCGTTTTTTACCGGGCGTCAACCAAAGCAGTGGCCGATCAGTTGGGTATTCGCGGTACCGTAAAAAATCAGCCGGATGGCGATGTTTTTATTGAAGCCGAAGGCGAGCCGGCCATGCTGGATATGTTTTTGGAATGGTGCAAAGAGGGCCCTGAAAATGCCGAGGTCATCACCATCGAATCGCATGAGGGCGAATTGAAAAACTATCGTAATTTTGAGGTATTAAAACGCGGATTGTTTAAATAAAACTGTACCGTAGGTTGCTGAAACAAGTTCAGCATGACATCAATTTAATAATTTATCTATTGTCAACAGCTAAAAAATTTGCCGGGCAAACCTTTATTTATGGCTTAAGTACCATTGCCAGCCGGGTGCTTACTTTTTTCCTGACACCGGTTTATACCCGTAACTACGCTACTGCCGCTTATGGTGTGGTCACTACCATGTACAGCTATGTATCCATGACCAACGCCTTGCTAAGCTTTGGCATGGAGACCACTTTTTTCAGGTATCTTAACAAGCATCCCGACAAAAAGCAGAAGGTTTACAACAATGCTTTTGCGTCGGTATTTGTGGTTACAGTGTTGTTTTTGCTGTTTACCTTGCCATTTTTGAAACAAATAGCCGGTTTCATTAATGTAGATCATGCCGAGGCGATGGCTAAAAAAGGGCTTAACACAACTCCGGCATTTGGTACTTCGCAAGCTGATTTTTTACGGTATACTATCCTTTTTATGGCGATAGTTATACTTGATGCCTGGTGTGCCATCCCCTTTGTTAAGTTACGCGCAGATGGACAACCGGGCAGGTACAGTATTATTAAACTGATCAGCGTGTTAGTTTTTGTGGGATTCAACCTGTCTTTTATCTATTTATTACCATTTTGGATCAAACATCAGCTGATTGGCTCGGTATGGATAAGCCACTGGTATGCTAAGGGCTGGATTGGCTATGTATTTATTTCAGAATTAATATCAAGTGCAGTCACGCTATTGTGTTTAATGCCGCAGTTGTTTAAAATCAGATTTGATTTTGACCGGGATATGCTGCTTAATATGTACCGTTATAGCTGGCCCATATTGATAGCTAACCTTTCATATCTGGTAAATGAAAATATGGACAAGGTACTGCTGGGTAAATTACTGCCCGGCGACCCGTTGCTTGATGTGGGAACCTACGGGGCTTGCAGCAAGATAGCGGTATTTCTCAGCATATTCGTCAATGCCTTCAGGTTAGGCGCCGAGCCTTTCTTTTTTAATCACGCAAAGAACAAAAATGCGGGTCAGACTTATGCACGCATTATGGATTTTTTTGTAATTGCCGTTTGCGGAATATTTGTGGCGCTGGTTGCGAATATTGAATTGTTAAAGTATTTTATTAAAGGTAAAGACCACGTGCAAACCTTGCTTTACTGGCAAGGTATCAAAGTTATTCCGCCATTGTTGTTTGGCTATGTGAGTTTAGGTGTGTATATGAATCTTTCCGTATGGTATAAGTTGTCTGATCAAACTAAATATGGCCTATATATATCGGGTATTGGTGCCTTGCTAACTATTGTGCTTAACGTTATTCTGATTCCTCGATATAGTTATATGGCCTCTGCCTGGATATCTTTAACGGCTTATACCGTAATGATGATACTGTCGTACATTTGGGGGCAAAAAAACTACCCGATACCGTACAATCTTAAAAAAAACCTGGGCTATATTTTAGTGTCGATTGTGTTTGTTTATCTATCATTCTATATATTTAAACGCAACATATTTATTGGCAATGCGTTCTTGCTATTATTTGGTGGCGGGGCTTTGTTTTTGGAGTGGAAAAATATTAAAGCAATCTTCAGCAAATAAGTTGCGATGTATCAAATGGACAGAAAGCTAACAGGGGTAATCAAATTTAAACGTTGGGCATGCGCTTTATCAGTAGCCGGCTCTTGTTTGTTGGCTATGCCTGCCCACGCACAAACAACTGCACCTGCTCAGGCCAGCCAAACCAGTATCGATTCGGGCGCCATTCAAAACCTATTTTTTTCCGCGCTGCGCGAAAAGACTGTCGAAAATAACGCACAGGCTGCCGAATTATTTAACAAGATTTTAGTGCTCGATCCGCAAAATGATGCGGCGCTTTATGAACTTGCCAATATTCGCCGGAAAGAGAATAAACTGGCCGAAGCCCAACCACTGCTTGAAAAAGCAGTAGCCGTTAAGCCGGATAATGAGTGGTATTGGGCGTCGTTAGCCGAAATTTACGAGAAGGGTAATAAGATTGATAAACTGAATAATGTATTTTCTCAACTTATCCGCCTAAACCCTGATCGTACAGATTACTACTTTGACAAAGCTAATGCGTTGGTGATACAGGGCCAGTATGATGAGGCTTTGAAAGTTTATGATCAGATTGAACAAATTGCCGGTAACTCAGACGACTTAATATTAGCTCGTCAAAAAATATATCTGAAACAAGGTAAACTGGATAAAGCTGCTGCGGGTTTGGAGCAAATGATTGCGGCTAATTCCAATCAAATCAAATACTATTTGTTGCTGGCCGAGATATATACCAATAACAACGCGAACGATAAAGCTTTTAAGGTGCTGCAGCAGGCTAAAGCTATTGACCCCGATAATGCTTTGGTGCATTTAGGATTGGCTGATGTTTATAAAAGCAAAAAAGATATTGATGCAAGCTTTGCCGAGTTGAAAATTGCCTTTGCCAACCCTAATCTTAATATCGATCAAAAGATCAGGATTATGATGGGCTATTTCCCAAAGTTTTCTGATCCGGGAGCAAAAACGGGCGCTTTAGCCAGTGCGTTGCAACTGAGTAAGATTATTGTCGATACACATCCAAACGAAGCCAAGGCGCAGGCGCTTTATGGGGATATGCTGGTGCAAAGCGAGAAATATACAGAGGCTAAAGCGGTATACAGAAAGTCGGTAGCCTTAAATGGTCAGATTTATGAAACCCGTGATCAGTTGGTGCGCCTTGATCTGGCAGATAATGATCTGGAGGCTGCCATTAGGGACGGCGAGGATGCGCTTACATTTTTTCCGAACCAAAGCTGGATGAACTTTTTTGTGGGTACCGCTTATCTGCAAAAAAAAGAATATAAAAAGGCTGCTACCTATTTAAAAAACGCAGTAGCGCTTGAATTTGAAGATAAAAACCTGCTGTCGCAAGGTTTTTCGCAATTGGGCGATTGTTACCATGCCATGCAAGACAATAAAAGCTCTGACAATGCTTACCAAAAAGCATTGAGTTATATGCCTGATAATAAGTATACGCTGAACAACTATGCCTATTACTTATCTATACGGGGCGAACAGCTGGACAAAGCGGCCGCGATGGCCAAACACGCCAATGAACTGGAAGCCGGGAATGCATCGTTTGAGGATACTTACGCCTGGATATTGTTTAAGCAAAAGGATTATCAAAATGCTAAAGTTTGGATGGAAAAGGCCCAGGCGCATAACAAAAATAAAAGTGCCGTACAAGCCGAACATTATGGCGATATATTGTTTTATTTAGGTGATGCCGACGGGGCAGTACAGTACTGGAAAAAAGCTAAAGAATACGGCGCAAGCTCGCCCGTTTTGGACCGAAAAATAAATGAAAAGAAATATATTGAATAAGGTACTGATAGTTTGCGCGTTGTTGGCCGTGGTAAGTTGCAAGGCCCGCAAAAAAGCAATAACTACAACGGTTACCTCTACCACACCCAAGGTAGACAACGTCACAACTATTGCTACCACGCCTCCTGACATTACTTATGTAAAAAATGAGCTTGCTGCAATTAAAAGTCACCAGGTAACTTTCAATACTTTCTCGGGCAGGGCGTCAACCAAGCTGGATGTTAACGGCAGCTCGAACGATGTGACCATGAATGTGCGTATAGCCCGCGATAAAAAGATCTGGGTTTCTATCACCGCGGTATTGGGTATTGAGGTGGCCCGTGCCCTGATCACGCCGGATAGTATCAAGATCATTAATAAACTACAAGGCGTTTACTTGAAAAAGCCTTTTAGTTACATATATAAATACGCCAGCCGCCAGGTTAATTATAAAACTATCGAATCGTTATTGGTAGGTAATGCTATGCCTGAAACATTGACAGAAAATTCAAACATCAGGGCCGACATGGGTTATGTAACGCTGTCGGGTACTTTGCAGGATCTGGTTTACAACCTTAATATGGGCACCAATTTACGGGTAACGCAATTTAATTTATCAAACCAGGCCGAGCAGCAAGCGCTGTTGGTTACCAACAGTAATTTTATACAGGCCAGCAATAAATTACTGCCTTCACAAATTGATATTTTATCGACCATTCAGAATAAGAAGATACAGGCTAATTTACATTATACCAAAGCCGATTTTGATCTTGAATTAGATTTTCCTTTCAATATTCCGGACAGATATACACCTGCCGATTAAAAAATTAATATTTTTGAACCGGATGAAATTTTTAAAAGTATTATTCTTTTTGATATGCATTTTTGCAGCCGTAGCCGTTCGTGCGCAAAGCAGTACAGAGCTAAAAAAGCAGCGCGACCGTATTAATGACGAGCTCGAGCAATTAAACCGGCAGTTAGACGAGACGCAAAAAAACAAAAAGTCAACGCTCAAACAACTTAATATCCTGAAGGCGCAAATTAGTTTGCGTGAACAAAAAATTACGGTGATAAATGGCGAAGTTCGAAACCTTGACAGCCAGATATCAGAAAATACCAACACCGTGCATAGCTTGCAAAGCCAGCTTGAATTGCTGAAGAAAAAGTATGCCGATATGGTGTTGTTTGCGTACCGTAACAAAAGCGGGTATAATAAATTGATGTTTATTTTCGCAGCTAAAGATTTTAACCAGGCCTATAAACGCTTAAAATACTTGCAGCAATTTGCTACTTATCGTGAACGCCAGGCCGCGTCTATTGAAAGTAAGCAAAAGGATCTTCATATAAAAATAGTAGAGCTCGATAAGACTAAAGAGCAAAAACACACGTTACTTTTAGATCAGGAAAAAGAAAAGGATAACCTGGGTAAAGAGCGAAACGATCAATCAGTAGCTGTGAAAAACCTGACCAGTCAGGAAAAACAACTGCGGAAACAGGCTTTGGCAAAGCAAAACGAAGTTCGAAGAATTACACGTGCCGTTATCAAGGCCCAGATTGAAGAAGCAAGACGGAAAGCAGAGGCTGAAGAAGCAGCACGATTAGCTGCCGAAAAAGCCAGAGCTGCCGCTGCCGGTACAACGGTTACCGCGCCAGCAAAACCGGTAGCTCGTAAAACAAATAGCGAAATATTAAATGCCACACCTGAGGCAGCCAAATTATCTAACGACTTTTTGGGTAACCGTGGCCGCTTACCTTGGCCTGTCGCCAGTGGGGCAATAACTCAGGGTTTTGGTAGCTTTACAACAGATGGTATCCGCAGCGAAAGCACCGGCCTGGATATCCGTACCAACGAAGGTGCAACGGTAAGGGCTGTATTTGACGGCACTGTATCAAAAGTTCAGAATGTATTGGGCTCATGGCTCATCATTATTCGTCATGGCGAGTACCTGACAGCTTACTCTAATCTGAAATCGGCTACTGTCGCTGCCGGGCAAAAAGTAAGCACCAAGCAATCATTAGGTGTCGCAGGTGCCGACGGTGTGACCGGCGATACCATGGTGCACTTTGAATTGTATAAAGCCGGTACGCCTGTCGACCCTAAAATTTGGCTGGCTGACAGGTAAGATAACTTGTAAATAATTAATGCTTATATTTGTAACCTAATTAAGAAGAGAGAGCGTATGTTTAGTTCAGTTTTATTATTCTTTGAATTTACCCCACCCGAAATACTGTTAATCCTGTTCGTAGTATTATTGTTATTTGGTGGCGATAAATTACCTGGTCTGGCACGTGGTTTAGGCAAAGGTATCCGTGATTTCAAAGAAGCCTCAGAGGGGGTGAAGAGAGAGATCAATAACCAGATTGATAATTACGACAAGAAAAAAGAGGAGCCAAAACCTGCGGCTGAAGAAACTCCAAAAATTGCAGAGCATTCTACAGATAACCCTGACGGTACTAAAGAAGAAACTCCTTCAACTACCACAACGCCTGCTGTTACTCCGGTGGCCAATACCGTTCCGGTTGGTCAGTCGCATGCAGCTACTGACAGTGTTGTATTTGATGGTTCGGCAGAAAGTGATCCTGAGTTGTATAAACATTACCGTGGCGAGGTTCCTGCGGAAGGAGCAGCATCAACTCACGTTGCGGAGCCTGAGAAAAAAACGAACGAATAATTAATTATAAACTAATATAAAAGTAAAATATCATGGGATTAGATGGACCTGCAGTTTTTGTCATCCTGATAGTAGTGTTGTTACTATTCGGAGGCAAAAAAATACCTGAACTGATGAAAGGCTTGGGTAAAGGCGTTAAAGAATTTAAGGATGCTTCAAACGGCGCAAACGACGAAGAAAAGCATAACTCATAATTTCTGATCGTTACGATCAGAGCTTGTATTGATAACTTATCTGTTGAAATTAATTTCTATTTCAACAGATAAGTTTTTTATTTTCGGCCCATGACTAAAATTTATTCCTCTTTAAATGAGATAAAGAGCGAGTTACAAAGTAATAAGGTTACCGTTGAAAAACTGGTAAAGGGCTATCTGAGTGCAATCGAAAAAAATGCCCACCTGAATGCCTTTAATGAGGTTTTTGCTGACGAGGCGATACAACGCGCTGTTGAAGTTGATGCCCGCCTTAAAAAAGGTGCAGCCGGTAAACTGGCTGGTATGGTCATTGCCATAAAGGACAATATTTGTTATAAAGGGCATAAGGTTAGTGCATCATCTAAAATACTTTCCAATTTTGAGTCTATCTATTCAGCGACAATAGTTGAGCGTTTGCTGAGTGAAGATGCCATAATTATTGGCCGCTGCAACTGCGATGAGTTTGCCATGGGGGCTGCTAATGAAACCTCGTATTATGGCCCTGTAAAAAATTATGCTGACAATACTAAAGTTTCGGGCGGATCATCAGGTGGCTCAGCAGTAGCTGTGCAAGCCGGGATGTGTCACGCCGCCATTGGTACTGACACAGGCGGCTCGGTGCGGCAGCCGGCTGCTTTTTGCGGTACCGTTGGTTTTAAACCAACGTATGGACGTATCTCGCGTCATGGATTAATCGCGTATGCTTCGTCTTTTGATCAGGCTGGCCCGATAACCAACTCCGTCGAAGACGCAGCCTTATTACTTGAAGTGATGGCGGGTGCGGACGATTATGATAGCACCTCGTCGTCTCAACCTGTACCGACTTATGCCGCTAATCTGCAAAAACCGACCGGAAAGAAAAAAATAGCCTATTTACAGGAATCAATTTCAAGCCCCGGAGTTGATAAAGATCTTAAAAACGTTTTAACCGCCACCATAGATAAATTACGTGCTGACGGCCACACGGTGACCCCTATAGCCTTTGATTATCTGGATTACCTGGTACCGGCGTATTATGTTTTGGTTACTGCTGAGGCATCATCAAACCTGTCGAGGTATGATGGCGTACATTATGGCTACCGCAGCCCGCAGGCTACCGACCTGATGTCAACCTACAAACGTTCTCGTTCTGAAGGTTTTGGTAAGGAAGTAAAACGGCGTATTATGCTGGGTACGTTTGTACTTAGCGCAGGTTATTACGATGCTTATTATGCCAAAGCTCAAAAAGTGCGCCGGTTGATACAGGATAAAACAGCTCAGATATTTGAGGAATACGATTTTATTTTAATGCCAACTGCGCCAGGCCCGGCTTATGATTTGGGTAATGTAGAGGCCGACCCGGTAGTAAGTTACCTGGCAGATATTTTTACGGTGCAGGCATCATTAACCGGAGTACCTGCAATTTCGCTGCCGGTGGGCAATAACGCCGACGGATTACCGTTAGGTTTACAATTGTTAGCCAAACATTTTAACGAACAAGAATTACTTAATTTCTCCAAATATTTCGTGGAGCTTTAATAAATTAATATATTGGTAAAACATTTGGCCGCAAATTACGTATAATGGCTCAACCCTATTAAACTAATAATGAAGAGAATTTTAACTGTTGCTGCCTTCATCTTATCACTGCAAATTGTAAATGCTCATTCGTTAAACGCCGCTGCTGTAAATGCAGGGTCGCTAACCGCTTATTCACCAAAAAGTTTTGGCGATACCAGTTTAGAAATCCCGGTTAGTGCTTATACTAATTCCATCTTTAAGCTGCGATTAGACTCAATTCAGAAGGATATACGTTTGGATTACAACGAGTATGTACAAACTTACATTGACCTTTATACCCGCCACCGCGATGAGATGAGCCATGTAATGGCGCTTTCTAAATATTATTTCCCCATTTATGAGAAGATATTCCGAGAGGCAGGCATTCCAACAGAGATTAAGTATCTGTCAATAGTCGAGTCTAAGTTAGATCCTGCTGCTATTTCGCGTGTAGGTGCAACCGGCCCGTGGCAGTTTATGGCCACCACAGCCAAAATTTATGGCTTAAACATGGATAGCTATATTGACGAACGCCGCGATCCGATACAAGCCAGCTACGCGGCTGCGGCCTACCTCAAAGATGCTTACCAGGAGTTTGGCGACTGGCTGCTGGCTATTGCTTCATACAACTGCGGTAAAAGCAGCGTAGAGCGTGCTATTGAAAAAGCTAACGCTATGGACTTCTGGACTATCCGTCAATATTTACCGCCCGAGACGCGTAACTATGTGCCGGCTTTTATTGCCATGTCATACGTGATGAACTATGGTAAAAAGCATGCTATTATTCCTGATATTCTGAACTTTAATCCTAAAACGGATACTTTGATGGTTGACCGTATGGTTGATCTGGGAAATGTAGCCAAAGCGCTTAATACTAATCTCATGGACCTAAGCATGTTGAACCCGGCTTATAAAAGATTGATTATTAACGGTACAACCACAGCTAAACGTCGTTTGATAATCCCACACGTTGATCAAAAAAACTACCCTGCATTGTACAATGTATTAAATGGTATTAATGACCCGGTACTTTTACAGCCGCTGCCAACCGTAGCTGCTTTATCAGTACCTGTAAAAGCGCCCGCACCTGTTTATGTAGCCAGTGCCGCGCCCGCCAGAGCTAATACTTTGGTTTATACGCCTGCTTCAAAATCAGCAGATGCAGTACCTGAATATTACGTGATTAAACAGGGTGAAACTTTAGAGCAAGTTGCCGCTCACCACGGCTTGAATGTTCGCGATGTAAGAGCCTGGAATAACATTCCTGACGGGCAGTTATCCGCCGGACAAAAAGTGGCTCTGGGCCCGGTTGCAAAGATTGCTAAAGCCGACTAATTGAAAAAAATATATAATAAAAACCGATGGTTGTATAAACAGTCATCGGTTTTTTGTTTTGGTATGTTAAATGATCTGAATTGATTGTTTCACAATTAACCGTCAGGGCATTTTGCTTATCAAGTTTAAAAAGCCTTAACTTTGGATGCTGATTTCATTATAAACCTATGGATAAATCTAACCGTAAACAGGACGCATTAAACTATCATGCCAAGGGTCGCCCGGGCAAAATACAGGTTGTGCCCACTAAGCCCACCAATTCGCAGCGCGACTTGACTATGGCATATTCGCCGGGAGTAGCCGAGCCATGTTTACGCATAGCCCAAAATGTTGACGATGTTTATAAATATACTGCAAAGGGTAACCTGGTTGGCGTGATCAGCAACGGTACGGCTGTTTTAGGCTTAGGTAACATTGGCCCCGAGGCCAGCAAACCGGTAATGGAAGGTAAGGGATTGCTGTTTAAAATTTATGCCGATATTGATGTGTTTGATTTGGAACTGAACGCCAAATCGGTTGATGAATTTGTGACGATTGTGAAAGCCCTGGAGCCAACTTTTGGCGGCATTAACCTGGAAGATATATCAGCGCCAACCTGTTTTGAAATAGAACGCAGGTTAAAGGCCGAAATGAAGATCCCGGTAATGCATGACGACCAGCATGGTACTGCCATTATATCGGGCGCGGCATTACTTAATGCCTGTGAAATTCAAAATAAAAAACTCGAAAAAATAAAGATGGTGGTTAACGGCGCAGGCGCTGCAGCCATCTCTTGTTCAAAAATATATCTGTCCCTGGGCGTTAAAAAAGAAAACCTGGTGATGTTTGACATTAACGGCCTGATCACTCCTGAACGCACTGACCTGGACGAAATGCGTCTGCAATTTGCAACAACGCGCAAAGGAATCACCAGGCTGGCTGATGCGATGAAAGATGCCGATGTTTTTATAGGCCTTTCGGCAGGCAATGTGGTTACGCCGGATATGGTGCGCAGCATGGCTAAAAATCCAATAGTATTTGCCATGGCTAACCCGGAGCCAGAGATAGCTTATGATCTGGCGGTGAATGCGCGCAAGGATCTGATTATAGCTACCGGCCGGTCAGATTTTCCGAACCAGGTAAATAATGTTTTAGGATTCCCCTATATTTTCAGAGGGGCCCTTGACGTCCGCGCAAGCGCCATTAATGAGGAGATGAAACTGGCGGCTGTGCATGCCATTGCCGGTATCGCCAAAAAACCGGTACCAGAAGCGGTGAACCTAGCTTATGACGCCAAGAATTTGAAATTTGGCCGGGAATATATCATCCCCAAACCGATGGATCAGCGATTGATAACCGAAGTTTCATCGGCGGTAGCCAAAGCAGCTATTGAATCGGGAGTTGCCAGGAAAGTGATCACCGATTGGGAAGCTTACGCAGAAGAGCTAAGAGCCCGCGTAGGCGACGATGATAAATTGTTGAGGAACATTACCATCATGGCTAAAAATAGCCCTAAACGTGTTGTTTTTGCCGATGCCGAGAATTATAAGATATTACGTGCTGCGCAGATTGTTAAAGACGAGTGCATTGCTACGCCAATATTATTGGGCGATGTAAACAAGATCAAACAGGTTATTGAAGAAAATCAAATGGAGTTGGGCGAAGTCGAGATCATTGATCCGCATCTTGGTACTAAACGTACCGAAGAATATGCTCAGTTTTATTTTGAAAAGCGTCAGCGCCGCGGTATCACCCTGTTTGAAGCCCGCCAGCTTATGGCCGATTCAAACTATTATGGTGCCTGTATGGTTCAGTTTGGCGAGGCCGATGCCCTTATATCTGGCCTGAGTAAAAATTACGCGGCTACGGTTAAACCGGCATTGCACATTATTGGCACTGAGCCAGGTGTACGCCGCGTAGCGGGTATGTATATGATGATTACACAAAAAGGTCCGGTGTTTTTTGGCGATACTACCGTAAATGTAGATCCGTCGGTCGAAGAGTTGGTAGATATCACTGTACTTATAGAGCGTTCTGTGCGTAAATTCAACATAAGTCCGCGGGTAGCCATACTTTCCTATTCAAACTTCGGTTCAAACGAGGGGCCCATTCCCGAGGGTACACGCGAAGCTGTGCGTATTTTACATGAACGTTATCCTGAAATGATCGTCGATGGCGATATGCAGGCTAACTTTGCTTTGAATGCATCGTTACTGGCCGATAACTTTCCGTTTTCAACATTAAAAGGGCGGGCGGCAAATACCTTGATCTTTCCCAACTTGGAGTCGGGCAATATCGCTTACAAATTATTGCAGGAGATAGGCAATGCCGAAGCTGTTGGGCCTATATTGCTGGGGCTGCGAAAATCAGTACACATATTGCAGTTGGACAGCTCTGTACGGGAGATTGTAAACATGGTGACCATTGCTGTTGTAGACGCCCAGGCGAAAGCAAATAATAATAAATAACATTGCCCGTTTAGCGTTTGTTGATTAGATTTGAGACAATGTTAGTGAGAAAGATTTGTGGACCTTTTACCTTTACTTATAGATAAAACATGTACGCTTATATAGATGGGAAATTAGTTTTTAAAAGCCCGGCTTACGTGGTAATTGATGCTAATGGTGTGGGCTACCACATTAATATTTCTTTAAATACTTATTCTTTATTGGGCGATGCCGAGCGTTGCAAACTTTTTACCTGGCTTCACGTAAAAGAAGATGCGCATACGTTGTATGGGTTTGCTGATGAAAGTGAGCGTAATTTGTTTCTGCATTTAATATCTATATCGGGCATAGGGCCAAATACCGGCCGCATGATGTTATCCTCGCTTGCCCCGGCCGAAATATACGCTGCAATTGTTAACGGCAACGTTTCGGTAATACAAAGAATAAAAGGAATAGGCCCAAAGTCGGCACAAAGAGTGATTTTAGAGCTGCAGGATAAATTGCGTAAAGAGGGTCCCGGAACATCAACAACTACATTGGCGGTTGCGCAAACGGCTAAAGACGAAGCATTGGCTGCACTGATTATGCTGGGCTTTGCGCGTAACGCTGCTGAAAAAGTACTTGACCATGAACTGAACAAAAATGGCCAAAGCTTAACAGTTGAAGCGCTTATAAAATTAGCCTTAAAAAGTTTATAATTACGATGAGATTTTAGTTGTTGCAAGTGATAAGAAATTTTACTTATAAATTTCTTCTGGGTCTGATTTTGATAACTGCATTTTGCGGCTCTGAATCTGCTTTTGCGCAACAATCGCCTAAAAAAGATTCTGTTACTGTAAAAGCACCTTATAAACGCACCCAATCCAACAATGCATTAAACCGGCAGGGAATTTTTGACCCGCCACCTTTTGGGGTTACCCGCACCGTTGAGTATGATGCACTTACCAACCAGTACATTTTGTATGAACGTGTGGGTAACTTGCTTTACAGGCCGCCGGTTTATCTTACTTTTAGCCAATACCTTGCCCTGAAGCAACAAGAAGAACGGCGGGATTACTTTAAGCGGCTGGCCGATAATTACTCGTATGCGCAAACACAGCCGGGTTTTATTCCGCAGATAAACGTTCATAATCAAACTTTTGAAAAAATATTTGGCAGCTCGATTATTGATATACGTCCGCAGGGATCAGTAGAGGCTATTCTGAGCGGACAGATTAATAAAAATGAGAATCCGCTATTTAATACCAAACAGCGTAAGCAGTACAACTTTAACTTTGATCAGCACATTCAGTTGAACCTGAATGGTACTATCGGCGATAAGTTAAAGATAGCTACCAATTATAATACCGATGCCCAATTTCAATTTGATAACCAGGTGAAGCTTGATTATGTGGGGCACCCGGACGAGATTATCCAGGAAATACAGGCAGGTACGGTGAGCATGCCACTGAATACCCAGCTTATTACCGGCACACAGGCCCTATTTGGCTTAAAAACAAAGCTAAAGTTTGGTAAACTTGAAGTAACGTCTATTTTCTCGCAGCAGCGGTCACAATCAAAAGACATCACCATAACCAATCAGGGCCAGCAAGGCAACTTTGCCATTTCAGCGTCCGACTATGAGGCCAACAAGCATTATTTCTTATCGCAATTTTTTCGCAATAACTATAATAAAGCGCTGGCTAACATACCCATCATTAATTCAAACATCAATATTACCAAAATTGAAGTCTGGACAACCAACCGCACCAATGCCACCACCGACTCGCGCGACGTAGTGGGCTTTTTGGATCTTGGTGAGAATGCACCGTATAATACCGCGCAGATTCAGGGTGGCCCGGGTTTTTCAGGTTTGCCGGCAGGTTTTCAGGGGCCGGGTTTTGCCGATCAGTCAAACAACCTTTTAGCTAATATACCCGCCGCTGCGCGCAATACTAACGACCCGTCGAATTCGCTGATTACTTATTTTGCAGCCCATGGCGGTACTGATAACTATGCTAAACTTACTTATGCGCGCAAACTTACTTCAAAGGAATATACATTGCACCCGCAACTGGGTTATATTTCCTTAAACTACCCGTTAAATAACGACGAGGTACTGGCCGTAGCTTACCAATACACTTACAACGGTAAGCAATACCAGGTGGGCGAGTTTTCAAGTGATATACCGGCGACACCTAATGCGCCGAAGGTGCTTTACGTAAAGTTGTTAAAGAACACCTTATTAAAAACCAACCTGCCAACCTGGAAGCTGATGATGAAAAACATCTACTCGTTAAATGCCTTCCAGGTGAGCCCTGCTAATTTTAAATTGGGGGTTACCCGTTTAGATGATAAAAACGGCATAGAAAAACCGGTGATGGAGGAGGGGCAAAACACTAGTTCAAAGCTTTGGCTGAAGCTTACCGGTTTAGATAATCTGGATCAGCAAAATCAAAAACAGCCCGACGGTTATTTTGACTTTTTAGAGGGCATCACCATCGATTCGCAGAACGGGCGTATTATGTTTCCGGTGCTTGAGCCTTTTGGCTCTGACCTTGCCAGGCAATTTACACCTGCTGAAACAGAGCTGAATACCCGGTACGTCTATCAGCAATTGTATGATTCTACCAAAACTGTCGCCCAGCAATTTTTTCCAAAACTTAACAGATACACCATTAAGGGTACCTATACGGCACAGGGTGGCGGCGGCTCCTACCAGTTAAATGCCATTAACATTCCGCAGGGAGCAGTTTCAGTTTCGGCAGGCGCAACAAAGCTTATTGAAGGAACAGATTATACTATTGATTACAATGCCGGGCGATTGAACGTAATCAACACAGCTATACTGTCGTCAGGGCAGCCAATAGCGGTACACGTGGAAAATAATGAGTTGTTTGGTGCTCAGCAAAGGTCATTATATGGGTCGAGGTTTGATTATAAGTATAGCCCCAACTTGAATCTGGGCGCTACCATAATGCACCTTACCGAGCAACCCATTTCGCAAAATGAAGAAATAGGGCAGGAGTCTATCTCGAATACCATTTTGGGTTTTGACTTTAATTATGCTTCAAACTCGCGTTTTTTAACACGATTGGTAGATAAGATTCCGTTCATTCAAACCAAGGCGCCTTCGTCCATAGCATTAAGCGGTGAGTTTGCCAAACTGTTGCCGGGCAGCCCTGGCGTTTTAAACTATGCCGGTTCAAGAAACGGCACTTCATATTTAGATGATTTTGAAAACAGCCAATCTATTATCGACGTCAAAAGCGCTAATACCTGGCAGATTTCGGCTACGCCACAGATGTTCCCGGAGTCGGGGCTGTTTAATAACCTGAGCTATGGCTATAATCGGGCGCGACTGGCCTTTTATAACATCGACCCCATATTTTATACCAACACCGGCTCAACCGGTGTAACACGGACGCAGTTATCAAACCACTATCAGCGCCAGGTTTTACAGACTGAGGTTTTCCCTTATAAACAATCGGTTACAGGGCAGCCTTTGAGTATTGCGACTTTAGATTTAGCTTTCTATCCAACAGTGCGCGGCCCGTATAACTATACTACTACCGGCGTTAATGCCGATGGCAGCCTGCAAAATCCGACATCGCGCTGGGGCGGTATGTATCGTGGTATATCGACTAATGATTTTCAGTCGCTTAACGTAGAGTACATAGAATTTTGGGTGATGGACCCGTTTATCTACAAGACCAACTCGGCCGGCGGCGATCTGTATTTTAACCTGGGTAGTATTTCTGAGGACGTTTTAAAAGACGGCCGTAAAAGCTTAGAGAACGGTTTACCTGTTAACGGCGACCTGAGTACTGTTGATACAACTGCCTGGGGCCGGGTACCCAAAACACAGCCCGTGGTTAACGCTTTTGACAGTAATCCGGCGTCGCGTGTTTTACAGGACGTTGGTCTGGACGGTTTAAGTGATGCCGATGAGCAAACTAAATTTGCCCCTTTTGTTAATTCAGCTAAAGCTGCTTTGAACCCGGGCGCTGCCAGTGCTATCGCGGCCGACCCCTCTTCAGATGATTATGAATATTACCTGGGGCCCAATCAGGATAATGCTAAAGCCGATATTTTAAAACGCTACTCCAAATACAACGGTAACGAAAGTAACTCTAAAACGGCCGAGCAATCACAGGCTTTATTGGGCCTGCAAACATCGGCCAATACTTCATTGCCCGATGGTGAAGATATCGACAGGGATAACAATATGAGCCAGGACGACCAGTATTTTCAATACAAAGTTTCCATGCGGCCTAAAGATTTGGTTGTGGGCCAAAATTTTGTAAACGATAAGATCACGGCCCAGGTTAAACTGGCCGATGGTACTACACAATCGGTTAACTGGTATCAGTTCAGGATACCAATAACAGCTTACAACGAAGCTGTTGGTGGTATACAGGATTTTAAAGCAATACGCTATATGCGTATGTTCATGACAGGTTTCGCTGATACCGCTATCCTGCGTTTTGCTACGCTGCAGCTGGTTCGCGGCGACTGGCGGGCTTACAATACCGAAAATAACCCGTTAAATGTAATTGCCGACCCGGCTTTGACCAATCCGCCGCTTGATAATTCCAGCATCAGCGTTGAGACGGTAAATATTGAGGAAAATGGTAAGCGCATACCTATCCCGTATGTAGTGCCGCCAGGTATCATTCGTCAGCGCGATTATAATAACCTGCAAAGCAATACTCAATTAAACGAGCAATCGCTTTCTTTGAACGTAAAGAACTTAAGCGATGGTTATTCAAAAGCTGCCTTTAAAACTTTTTATAATGACTTGCGCAAATACAAGCATCTGCAAATGTTTATTCACGCAGAAGCCAACCAAAGCACGCTGCACGACAATGATGTAAGCGCTTTTATTCGTTTAGGGGCAGATTACCAGGATAATTATTACGAATATGAAATTCCGTTGACGGTTACCGGCCCGGGTACGACCAACGAAAATTCAATATGGCCGGATGCCAACCAATTAGATATTGACCTGTCCATATTAACCGATGCCAAGATAGCTCGTAACGGCGCTAAGTTTAACGGACAACCATGGCCTGTGAACAAGCCATTTACGTTCACCAATGGGAAGAATCGCATCACCATTATGGGGGTGCCTGATCTGAGCCGTCTGCGAACGATTATGCTAGGCGTGCGCAATCCTTATCGAAATAACGCTGCGCCCGGTGCTGATGATGGCTTGGCCAAGTCGGCCATTGTTTGGTTTGACGAGTTGCGTTTAACTGATTTTGACAACAAAGGCGGATGGGCAGCCGTTGCCCGGGCCGATGTAAAACTGGCTGATCTGGGTACTATTACCGTGGCCGGCAATAAAAGTACAGCTGGCTTTGGCGCTTTGGATTCTAAACTTGAAGATCGTCAGCTTACCGATAACCAGGGGTATGATGTATCGGCCAATATGGATCTGGGCCGTTTCTTCCCGGCAAAGAGCGGTATCCGGATTCCGGCTTACGTCAATGTATCCAACCAGGTAAATACCCCGCAATATGATCCGGCGCAGGCCGATATCTTATTGAAACAAACGCTGAGTACCACACAATCGGCGCAGCAGCGCGACTCCATTAAGCATGCAGCCGAGGATTATACCATGCGCAAAAGCGTAAACTTTACCAACGTGCATAAAGAGCGGGCGCCCGACAAAAAGACGAACCATGTGTATGACGTAGAGAATTTGAATGCCAGCTACGCTTATACCGAGTACACGCATCATGATTTTACGACAGAGAACGATCTGGAAAAAACCTACCACCTGGCTTTTGCTTATAATTATACCAACGCGCCTAAATTTGTCAGTCCGTTTGCTAAAATTATAAAGGCCAACTCGTTAGCCTTAATAAGGGATATTAACTTTGCGCTGGCGCCAACGCGGTTGAATTTCAGTATCAACTTTGACAGGTTTTACTCTGAGAATTCGCCGCGAAATAATGACCCGAATAACCCTGTATTCATCCCAACCACTTACAACAAAAATTTTAACATCACCCGTGTTTATGGTTTTGGCTGGCAGCTTACCAGGTCTTTATCGGTTGATGTGGATGCAACTAACCTTTCAGTAGTGGACGAGCCTTATGGTAAACTGGACGGTTTGAAGATTGATACGCTTTGGCAAAACATCCGGAAGCTTGGCCGAACTACTAATTATAACCACACCTTTAATGTCAACTATACGGTACCGTTAAATAAAATACCGGGCATGGACTGGGCCGCGTTAACCACGCATTACAGTACTAACTTTACCTGGCAGGCAGCGCCTGAGTTTGCCATAGGCAACCCGCAATTTAATGTAGGTAACAGTATTCAAAATGCCCGCAAAATTCAGTTGGATCCGGTGCTGACCATGCAGACTTTGTACAACAAAATTGGCTTTCTTAGAAATGGTACCAACCCGCAAAATAGCGCATTAACCCGCGTATTCACCGGGTTGATTACCAGTGTGAAAAGCCTGAGCGCTAATTATACCCGTACAGACGCAACGTTTCTGCCGGGGTATTTGCCGCAATCTAATTTGTTTGGGCAGGATTTGAGTTATGATGCGCCGGGTATTGGTTTCTTGTTGGGTAGCCAGGCTGATATTCGCAGCCGGGCCATTGCCAATAACTGGATAACGCGCGACACTTTACAAAATCAGTTGTATGTACAGTCAGTAAATGTCGACCTGCGTTTAAAAGCCACCGTTGAGCCTACGCCCGACTTGCAGATTCAGTTATCGGCTTACAAAACTGAAGACCATACCTATCAAACCAACTTCAAGTTTTTAAGCGCCAGCGGATCATTTGAAAACCTTACGCCAACTACTACGGGAAATTACAGTATTTCTTATTTTTCGCTGGCCACTGCATTTTCTAAAGAAAGCGGTGTAAATAACACCTCAAAGCCTTATCAGAAGTTTTTAGACAACAGGCAAGCTATTTCCAGGCGCCTGGGCAATACCAACCCAAATTCTGGCGGCACAGGTGCAAGCGGTTATGCCGACGGTTACGGGCCAAACTCGCAAAACGTTTTAGTGCCGGCCTTCCTGGCGGCTTATACTGGCAAAAGTGCTAACAGCGCCAGCCTTAGCCAGTTTCCGAGTACGCCGATACCCAACTGGCAGATAAGATATACCGGTTTAAGCAGGCTGCCGTTTTTTGAAGAACTTTTTGACTCATTTGATATTAACCATGGCTATCAGTCTTCCTACTCAGTAAGCCAGTATAACACTTTGTTACAATATCAGGAACTGGGCGGCGCATCAAGCCAGCGCGATGTGAATAACGATTTTTTGCCTAAATATCAATTTTCGCAAATCACTATTTTTGAGCAATTTGTGCCTTTACTGGGTATTGATATTCGTTTTAAAAACAATATGACTACCAACCTTGAATACCGCCAAAGCCGGGCGCTGAGTTTAAGTTTGTTAAACAGCCAGCTGACGCAGCAGAATGAACAGGTGGTTACTTTTGGATTTGGATATAAAACAAGAGATTTTCGTTTTCCGTTTGGCTTGTTTGATGGTTTGATTCTTAAAAATGATTTAACCTTCAAGATTGATTTTGCCCTGCGTAACAATAAAACCCTGATCTATCAGGCTGATTTAGCAGCGGCTCAAATATCTTCAGGTGCACAGAATATTACTTACCGGCCTTCAATTGATTATGCCATAAGTCAGCGTTTTGTACTAAATCTGTTTTACGATTCAAACCTGACAAAACCATACACTTCGCAGGCATTCAATACCTCGTTTACCAACTTTGGGGTTAACTTGAAATTGTTGTTGCAGTAAATAACCAGGTGGTTTATATGTTTATTGCTTAGCCTCCGCCGCTTTCTCAGCTTCTTTCCTTTCCTTTTTCAGCTTTCGTTTTAGTTTACGCTCTGCGCGACGTGCCTGCCGCTGCTCTTTTTTTGTCTGGCGATTTTTCTTTTTCAGTTCACTCTGGGCCATGCGCTCACTGGTGGCCTTTTGAGTTTTTTTATCGTAACCCACCGACGGCTTTAAACCTTGTAGTAAACTCTGCCATATAGCTTTGAAAAACGAGAAGTTGGGCTGGCGTTTCATATCGATATGGAATGAACGTGGAATTAGCCCGGGTGCATCGGGGTTATCGTGCTTCAGGATGAATATATTGGCAAATAGCGATGCCACCATTTTGCCTCGCAATGTTGAGTGCACAGTGTCTGTCTTTAACAGTTTTACCTTCAGGTTATTGTATAGTACAGTAACAGTACCTTTTGAGCGACGCCTGTTTGCATCAAATTTAAAATCAAGGCTTTTAAGCGTGCCATTGGTAATCTTAACCTGGGCAAATGGCATAAGCGCTGTGTTTACAACCGACAGGTCCATCGGGCCCATATGAGCAGTATAACTGTAAGCGGCATCAGGGTCTGTAAGGTTTAAAACAAATGTCGTAGAGAAGTTACCACGATTCATGAAATAGCTGTTCAGCGAAATACGCATCAGGTTGTTTTTCTGTAATGCTTCTTTGTTATTGGTAGCATTCAAGATGGTGCCTGATGTGTTATTGAAATAGATGCTGCCATCCATGTTAGATTTTTTATTGTGCTCTGAGTAGGTAACGTTGACATGCTTCAAACGTATGGTGTCAATCTTAACCCGGGCATTAACCTGATAAATAGCAACGTTGGGGAAGCTGTTGATCTTATCTTTAAAAGTTTTGGGTTTGCCTGGGTTATTAAACAATGAAAAATCACAGCCCTTAACCACCAGGCTGGATGCATTGATAATGCGGTACTTATGGTAATTAAGGTAGTCGAAGTTATTGAGCCACAATGAATCGATGCCAAAAGCAAAGCGATCCTGGAGCGTTTTTCCAAAAAAAGTAAGCGGGTTAACCGGCTCAAATGTTGCCCCGTGTACCATCAATTGCGATATCTGCGTTGATAATTTAAGCTGTTTGATTTTGAATTTATACAAGCCGTCGGCAGTGGTGCCTTTGTAATCGTTTAGGTCGGCAATGATATTTTTACAATACATCAGCCGGCTTTTGTCCGTTTGAGTGGCCGAGTCTATAAGCAGATCATTAGCCTGGAGGTTCATTTCTTTCAATTCAGAAACTGCAAGTTTGTTACCCGAGTAGTTTTTGTATTTGAACTTGATATCGTTTAATAAAATATCGCCAACATGAATGTATTTTATTGATTTGCTGATTTTTTGCCAAATGGTACGGTGGTCTTTGTTAACAGTGTCTTTGGTATGATTTAATTGATAACTTAACTGTACATCCGGAGACGTGAGCGAAATCCGGTCGATGTCAACTACGTGATTAAAATATAGTTTAAAGGGATGAATGTGCGATAAGATTAATCGCTTAACGTGCACACTAAACAAGTTATTGGGCGCTAATCCGCGTGCCTTTAGACGATTGTAAACCGGCGTATCTATTTTGAGGGTAACATTGTAAAATAGCACCCGGCCCTCCAGCACATGAAGGTCGGCATCTGAGAAGTCGACCGAATATAAACTGTCTGTAGCCTTTATAACAGCGTCCTTGACTTTTGACGACAATACCGGCGACCAATAACTATTTATAACAAAGGCCGCAATAAACAGCAGCACTACAAACACACCTGTGCCAATCAGCGTAGTTTTGTGCCATTTATGCTTCAAAAATTTTAACGCCATTAGCGGTTCTTGTTATTTTTAAGATTAGCAACAGAGTCTCGCTTAGCCTGGCGTCGTGCTTGCCTTTCCAGTTTCCTTTGTTTTCTGTCTGCTTTAAATTTATTGAATTTATCTATTAAACTACTCACTTTAGTTACTACTTTGTTTACCGTACCTTCAGTTTTCTTTGTAAAACCTACACTTGGCTTCAGGCCGTCAAGCAAACCCTTATATAAAAAGCTGAAAAAAGAGGTTGTTGGTTCACGTTTCAAATTGATAGGTCCGAGGCGAAAATTGCCTTTTGTATCCGGGTTGTCGTTTTCAATAATCAGCGCATTAGCTATTTTGGATATAAACCCCTGCGTCTGCAATTTTTTCTGACCATCTACTTTTTTTAACAGTTCAACATTCAGATTTTTATAATAAAACTCCAGGTGACCCTTACCACCATAGTTGTTGGCGTTTACGTTAAAGTTAAGGCGCTCAACATCGGCGCTTTTAACGTGCACCATAGCCAGCGGTTTAACCAATTTATCCAATATTCTCCCATCGAACTTACCCAGTGTGCCTGAATAATTAAAGGCGCCATCTTTAGCATTCAAATTAAATTTAAAATTCACCTGCAGCGGCCCTGCGTTCATGAAACGGGTATTTATACCGGCTATCATGAATGGATTACGTCTTTTAGCATCTGGATCGTTAGTTACGTTGAAGAAATGCCCGGTGGTATTGTTAAAAGTAATAACGCCGGTTTGTTGGGTAGTGGCGTCAAGTTCTGAATAGATAATGTTGCTATGAGTTAAATTCAACCTGTTCAGTTTCATATCCAATGCCACCCGTTGCAATGCCTGGTGCGGGTCTTTACCAATCTTACTGGTTTTTTTGCCTTTGTAATTGCTGTTGCTAAAAATTTCAACATTAGCTTTATCGATATCCATACTGCCTGCATAGAGTTTCTGATCGCGCAAAAAACGTTGCAGATCTATATCGGTAATAGCTATCTTTTTAAATTTTAGTGTGAAAATATCTGCCGACGTACCTAACACTTTATAAAATTCGGTGTGATTATAACGGGGTGTAAAGTTTACCCGGTCCAAAATTATCTCACGTTTAGCGGTCGAAAAGTAGATTTGCTTTAGCTCGGCGCGATACATGCTGTCGGGTGTTGCAATCTTATAATCATGTAAAGTAACGTCGACACCTCTGGTGTAATAAAAGCGCGAAGTATCAAGTGCAGCTGCCGAGTCGATCTGTATTTTGGAGATATTAATATCCAGATGCTTCAACATGGTTTGTTTCATTACCGCCTCGTTTTTGTTAATGTAATTGAGGCTGATGTCTTTGAGCGATATAGAATCGATCTTTAACTGCTTAAACACTTTTTCAATAATCTGGTAAGGGGTTTTAGGCTTACCTACCTTAACCGTATCATTAAAATTGTATCGTTTGTTGATAATAGTAAGGTTGGGTTTATCGATCTCAATGTCGTCGATATTTAAGATCTTGTCCTGATAAGCTTTTTTAGCGCCTACGTTTTTAATGGTAAGTTTTTTTACACTCAGGTTAAAGATGTTGTCAGGAGCTTTATGCGCTGCTACTAATTTCTGATATACTCCCGTATCCGGCACCAGTTTAAAGTCGGAGAGTGTGGCGTTGCCTGAGGTTAAATTCAGGTCGAAGTTGGAGTACTCGATATGATATAAACTATCACTGGATCTTAAAACCAGTTCTTTCAGTTTGGCTTGCAGCAGGGGCTTCCACTTGTCGCCCGCTATAAAGCGTTTATAGAGATACCAGCCGGTGCCGCCCAATGCAAATATGAACACCAATATCACGATGGGCCATATGCGGATGGTATATTTTCGGTTATGTTGTGTCATTTCAAGGCAGATAGATGAATTGCTTTAACAGCTCAATGTTGTTTTTGTGTACATTTCATTTAATCTCTATAAGAATATTACATACCAGCGAAGTGTTTATTTAATTTCATAATTCTGCCAATCTGTCACACGGTATTCAAAATTTATGTATTTTTGCTGCTCAATTTTATAAATAATGATGGATTTGATTAGTCAGGACAAGACGCATGATGAGAGCAGGCAAGGTGAAGCTTTGGTGTTAGACCCAATTGAAGGGAAAAATAACGGGCGTAAACTTTACATTGAGAGTTATGGCTGCGCCATGAATTTTTCTGATAGTGAAATAGTTGCATCCATTTTGTCAGAGCAGGGTTTTAAAACTACCGGCGACTTTAACGATGCCGATGTGGTTTTCATCAATACCTGCTCAATCCGTGAAAACGCCGAAACCCGGGTACGTAACCGCCTGAAAGAATTTAAGGTGGCTAAAGGTAAAAACCCGGGAATGGTGGTTGGGGTGCTGGGCTGCATGGCCGAGCGCTTAAAAGCAAAATTTTTAGAAGAAGAAAAACTGGTTGATGTTGTTGTTGGTCCCGATGCCTACCGCGACCTGCCAAATCTGATAGACCAGGTTGACAGTGGCCAAAAGGCGGTGAATGTGTTGTTATCGCGCGAAGAGACATATGCCGATATTAACCCGGTTCGTTTAAATACCAATGGCATTAATGCCTTTGTATCCATTATGCGGGGCTGCGACAACATGTGCTCATTCTGCGTGGTGCCATTTACCCGTGGCCGTGAGCGTAGCCGCGATCCGTATTCAATTGTACAGGAGTGTCAGGATCTGTTCAACAATGGCTACCGCGAGGTAACTTTGTTAGGCCAGAATGTAGATAGTTATAAGTGGGCGAAACAGCCCCACCCAACCCTCCCCGGGGGGGAGGGCTTTGAAGAGGCCAACGAACAAGTCTCCCCAACCGGGGGAGATTTAGAGGGGGCTGTAAACTTCGCCGGCCTTCTGGAAATGGTTGCACTGATACACCCTGATCTGCGTGTGCGTTTCTCGACATCGCATCCAAAGGATATTACTGATGAAGTACTGTATACCATGGCCAGGCACGATAATATCTGTAAGTATATTCATTTGCCGGTGCAATCTGGTAACAGCCGAATACTTGACCTGATGAACCGTACCTATACACGCGAGTGGTATATTGACCGGGTGGATGCCATCCGGCGTATTTTACCTGGCTGTGCTATCTCGACCGATGTGATCACCGGCTTCTGCACGGAGACTGATGAGGAACATAAAGAAACCGTAAGCATGATGGAATATGTACAATATGATTTTGCCTATATGTTTATGTACTCCGAGCGTCCCGGAACTTTGGCAGCCAAACGCTATGCTGATGACATTCCGGAAGAGGTGAAAGCTGCGCGTTTAACCGAAATCGTCGCCTTACAGCAAAAAATGTCGCACCTGCGTTTACAACAGCAACTGGGTAAAGTTCAAAAAGTATTGATTGAAGGACTGTCAAAAAAATCAAAAGACGATTATTGCGGCCGCACCGATCAAAATGCAATGATGGTTTTCCCGAAAGATGATCGTTTTAAACCGGGTATGTACGTAAATGTTATGGCGGAACGCTGTACTACAGCAACTTTAATGGGAACTATAGTTGATTAAGTTTATCGGTTGATTAAGTGAGTAGTTATAAGCAGAAAACCATTTCACCTAATCTAACCAAATCAACCACTCACCAACCTTATGGAAATACAAGAAATAAAACAACGCTTTGGTATCATCGGCAACTCACCGTTGCTTAACCGGGCTATAAATATTGCAAACCAGGTAGCGCCTACCGATATATCCGTTTTAATAACCGGGGAAAGTGGTAGCGGTAAAGAGGTTTTCTCGCACATTATTCATCAAATGAGCCCGCGTAAGCATGGGCCGTTTATAGCGGTTAACTGCGGCGCCATACCTGAAGGTACTATCGATTCAGAGCTTTTTGGCCACGAAAAAGGGGCTTATACCGGTGCCGTTGGCGAGCGTAAAGGTTATTTTGAAACAGTAAATGGCGGTACCATCTTTTTAGATGAGATTGCCGAAATGCCGCTGGGCACGCAGGCACGTTTGTTGCGCGTGCTGGAATCTGGGCAGTACATTAAAGTAGGGTCTTCAAAGGTTGAAAAAACCAATGTGCGCGTAATAGCAGCAACTAACGTTGATGTTTACGAAGCAGTAAAAAATGGCAAGTTTCGGGAAGATCTGTACTATCGTTTAAACACGGTTCCGTTGCGTATACCACCTTTGCGCGACAGGAAGGAGGATATTTATCTGCTGTTCAGGAAATTCACATCAGACTTTACAGATAAATACCGTACGCCACCAATACAACTTGATGAAGAAGCACAACAGGTCTTAATTAATTACTCATGGCCGGGTAACGTGCGCCAGTTGAAAAATATGGCCGAGCAACTGGCCGTTCTGGAGCGCGACCATACTATCAGCGCCCAAACACTTTTAAGCTATATACCGCAGGAGGCCAACGGCAAAAACCTGCCGATGCGTCTTGATAATCAGCCGAAAGAAGATTTTAGTGAGCGTGACATATTATACAAGGTTTTATTTGATATGAAACGTGATATGGTAGAGCTGAAAAAATTGGTGGCCGACATTATTGAACATGGCGGTGTGACACCAAATTTTGCCAATAATTCCAAGGCTATTAATCAGCTTTATCGTGATATTGAGATGCCTGATGGCCCTGACCAGCAATTTACCATTCAACAACCCGTTAATAACACCAACAGCTTTAATATCACTCATGATGCGGAGGAAGTAGAAGAGTCGTTATCGCTGATTGAAAAAGAATCTGATTTGATACGCAAAGCCTTGAAAAAGCATAAAGGCAAGCGTAAACTGGCCGCAAATGAGTTGGGCATATCAGAGCGTACTTTATACAGAAAAATAAAAGAATTAAATTTATAAGGGTTGATGAAAAGATCATTAAGTATCTATTTGGGGCTAATGCTGGCTACAGTGTTGTTTGTGTCGCCGGGGTGTTCAATCCACTATGGTTTATCAGGTTCGGCCGTGCCTGAGGCTATGCATACCATTAACGTTGGTTTCTTTGAAAACAACGCGCCTATTGTAGTAGCCAATTTAAGCCAGACTTTTACCGAGGCGCTTAAAGATCGTATTCGCACCACCACACGCCTTAATATCGTAAATGGAGAAGCCGATGCCCGAATGACGGGGTCTATCATTGGTTACTCATATGCCCCGGTTTCTGTACAGGCTACTAACCCAAATGCACCGCCTCTTGCTAATGCCTCGGTGCTGACCATTACCGTTAAGGTTAAGTTTGTATATGATGCAGACAAGAAGCTGAATTTTGAACAGACCTTTGCAAAAAATGTCAATTTTCAGGGCGATATCAGCACACAAGAACAAAAGCTGATTAAGACGGTTACTACCCAATTGATCGACGATATTTTTAACAAGGCCTTTAATAATTGGTAAGTATTTTATAGCTTCATCCCGTGAACGGACAAGGAAATACCGCAGAATACGATTTTTTATGGAAGCTTTTGGCTAATCCGGCCGATAATAATCACTCGTATATCTTCAGCTTACAGTCGTTAGTTTCAGACTTCCCGCAAAGCGGTGCCTTACGCGCCTTGTTGATGCCTAATGGCGACAAGCGTCATGTAAAACACGCTGCAGCTTATTTTAATCCGGGTTTACTGCATAAGCTGGCCACCGCTCCTGACAGTCTGGCAAAAGTATCCAACGAGCAGATCATATTTAACGAAGCAGGCACCGGGGTATTAACCGATGTTAACTACGCTATCCCGCAAGCGGAGCCTTTTGTGCCGCCTGTACCCGATGCTGAAGCAGCTTACGTTCAGGTGTTAAATGATGATGACGCCGAACCTGTTGAAAAAGCCGCCGATTTCACTGATGATCACCTGCCACCGCCGGTACCAACCTTTGAACCCGAGGCGATTGTTGACTCCACACGCGAAAATATTCCGGCTTATATTGATGAAGGCGAGCCTGCAGATGCAGTTGATAGCCTTGAAGTACCGTCCATAACTCCGGAGCCTGAGCCTGTGGCTGAGGCAACGCCAATGGCCTTTCATCAGGAAACTGAGCTGCAGCCTGTTATTGAACAACCCTTGTCAGCGCCAGAGCCTGAACCCGCGGCCTCGTTTCACGAAGAACAAAAAAACAACCTGGCCAGAGAGTATGAAGCGTACATGGCCAAAACAGATATCACTCCCACAGAGCCGGTTTCATCTTATGAAGAGGTTAGATATTTCCATCAACCTATTGATGACGAGGTTTATGATGAGATTGTAAGCATTGAAGATATCGGCCTGGAGCAACTGGCTATTTTGAATAAATCAGCGCAGGAGGCTACCGCTGATGAAAACTATTTTGTTTTTGAACCTGCTATCAGCGGCGATTCAAATCAACAAAATGCGCCAGAGCCTGAAAAATATGCCGAAACTACTGAGCAACAGGCGGCAGCTGCAACTTATCAGCAAGCGCCTCCGCCCGATGTAGCGTATCCTGACCCTTATTTTAAGGACGATGTATCAAAGTATAATGATGAAAAAATGCCTTATACCTTTATGTGGTGGCTTGACAAAACCCGTAAAGAGCACGCATACATTTATCAGCCTTATACCCATCATTCAGCTAAGCAAAGTACACAGCCTGCTGCTGAAAATAAACCGCAAAAGCCTGTAGTTGATGAATTGCAGCAACAGTATTATCAAAGTATTGTCGCTAATACATCGCTAACTGATTACGACAAAACTGCGCCGCTGTTAACAAATGCGCAATCAAATCGTAAAGAAGATAAGATCATTGAACGCTTTATTCAGGAAGAACCGCATATCAAACATCCGGCTGAAATTAAGCTTGACAATGAGAATAAAGCCAAGCGCAGTTCAGAAGATAAAGAAGAGCTTGTAACTGAAACGTTAGCACGCATTTATACCGAGCAGATGCTTTATCACAAAGCTATCATCACGTATAAAAAATTGATGTTGAAATATCCGGAAAAAAGCCTTTACTTTGCAGGCCAAATTGAGCAATTAGAAAATAAAATAAATTAATATAAAGAAATGTATTTAGTATTATCGATTATTGTTGTGATAGTGTGTGTGCTTTTAGGGCTGATCGTACTTATCCAAAACCCAAAGGGCGGTGGCTTGACATCAAATTTTTCGAGCTCATCTCAATTAATGGGCGTTCAAAAAACCGGCGATTTTTTAGAAAAAGGCACCTGGGTTTTAGCTATTACTTTGATGGTATTGGCTTTGGCAATTAATGTGGTTAGCAAAGGCGGCGCCTCAACATCTCCGGGCTCGCAATATAAAGATCAGATTGACAAATCTTTGAAAGCTGCGCCAACTACAACAGCTCCTGCCGGTCAGACTGCTCCATTGCAGTTACCTGCTAAAAAATAAGCTAGAAAATATGCATATATAAAGGCTTTGAGGTAAAAACTTCAAAGCTTTTTTTGTTTAGTTGCGCACTGTCATCATGACATTGCACCTGTAATTTAAACAGCCATAAAAACTTCGTGGTTACATAAATCTGACAATACAACAGTAAGTAGTGTCAATTATTCAATTGGCATAATTGATGATGCGAGGGTAAGCACAAACAAACTTATAAATCATAAAATAAATAATATTAGTTATGTCATTAAACATTAAACCTATCGGAGACAGGGTAGTAGTGGAAGCTGCTCCTGCCGAGACTAAAACCGCTTCTGGTATCTATATTCCGGAAACCGCTCAGGAAAAACCGCAACATGGTACAGTAGTAGCTGTAGGTCCGGGCAGATATGCCGACTCTACCGGTAACTTGATCCCGCTGACAGTGAAAGCCGGCGACAAGGTTCTTTACGGAAAATTTGCCGGTCAGGAAGTAACTATTGAAGGTAAAGATTACCTGATAATGAGAGAATCTGATATTTATATTGTGTTATAATAATTAGTGAATGTATGATTAAGCGAATGCACGAATGTGGCTTATCGCTTGGTCAGTGATTCGATAAATTACCAAATCAAAAAATTAATCAAAAGCATGTCAAAGCAAGTAAAATATAATGTCGAAGCAAGAGACGCCCTGAAAAGAGGTGTTGACACTTTAGCTAACGCGGTTAAAGTAACCTTAGGTCCAAAAGGCCGCCACGTTATCATCGATAAAAAATTCGGTTCGCCGGCAGTTACTAAAGACGGTGTTACCGTAGCTAAAGAAATTGAATTGAAAGACCCTATTGAAAACATGGGTGCGCAAATGGTTAAAGAAGTAGCTTCAAAAACTGCTGATATTGCAGGTGACGGTACTACAACAGCAACTGTTTTAGCGCAAGCTATTGTTACTGCAGGTATTAAAAACGTTGCCGCCGGCGCAAACCCAATGGATTTGAAACGCGGTATCGACAAAGCAGTTAAAACTGTAGTTGAGAACTTAAAAACTCAAAAACAAGATGTAGGCGATGACTTTAGCAAAGTAAAACAAGTAGCTTCAATTTCAGCTAACAACGACGACGTTATTGGCGAAATGATTGCTGATGCGATGCAAAAAGTTGGTACCGGCGGTGTGATTACTGTTGAAGAAGCAAAAGGTACTGAAACCGAAGTTAAAACTGTTGAAGGTATGCAGTTTGACCGTGGTTACCTGTCGGCTTACTTTGTAACCAATACAGACAAAATGGAAGCTGAGTTGGAAAACCCTTACATTTTGATCTACGACAAAAAAATCTCTTCAATGAAAGAGTTATTGCCAATCCTTGAAAAACAAGTTCAAACTGGCAAGCCATTATTAATTATTGCTGAAGATTTGGACGGAGAAGCGCTGTCTACTTTGGTAGTTAACAAAATCCGCGGTTCACTGAAAGTAGCTGCTGTTAAGGCACCTGGCTTTGGCGATCGCAGAAAAGCTATCCTGGAGGATATCGCTATCCTGACTGGCGGTACTGTAATTTCTGAAGAAAAAGGTATCAAATTAGAGTCGGCTGAATTGAGCGACCTGGGCCAGGCAGAAAAAATCTCAATTGATAAAGATAACACCACCATCATCAATGGTGCTGGTAAATCAGATATGATCAAAGCTCGTGTAGCTGAGATTCAGGCTGGTATCAAAGCAACTACTTCTGACTATGATAAGGAAAAACTGCAAGAGCGTTTAGCTAAATTGTCTGGCGGTGTAGCTGTATTATATGTTGGTGCAGCATCAGAAGTTGAGATGAAAGAGAAAAAAGACCGTGTTGACGACGCTTTACACGCTACCCGTGCCGCTGTTGAAGAAGGTATCGTAGCAGGTGGTGGTGTAGCCTTCATTCGTGCCGTAGCTGCTTTGGCAGATTTGAAAGGTGACAACGATGACGAAAATACCGGTATTCAGATCATCCGTCGTGCTATTGAAGAACCATTACGTCAGATCTGCGAAAACGCAGGTATTGAAGGTTCTATCGTAGTACAAAAAGTAAAAGAAGGCACAGCCGACTTTGGTTACAATGCCCGTACCGACAAGTTTGAAAACTTAATTGGCGCAGGTGTAATTGACCCAACTAAAGTAAGCCGTGTAGCTTTAGAGAACGCTGCTTCTATCGCCTCAATGTTATTAACAACTGAGTGCGTATTAGCCGACGATCCTGAAGATGCTCCTGCGGCTCCGCCAATGGGTGGCGGTGGCATGGGTGGCATGATGTAATATCAAGCTTCCGGAGCTGATGAATATAGAAACCCCGTTTGCAATGCAAGCGGGGTTTTTTTATGGATGAATATTCGTGCTATTAGTATCTATAGCGCCTTTTACCTTGCTGTTTATTAGTTCCTGCGGTAATTCACTGATGGGGTTGTCACGCAAGTTCATAGAAACAAAAGGTATGCTGAGCCATTTGCTGGCAGAAGGTAACTGCCTGATATCGCAATTAGACAAATTTATTCTAAAATTTGATCTTGGCTGAGACAGGATGACATCGAAAATACTACGGTGATCTAACAGGGGATTATCATTAAGCTCCAGTATTTCCAGGTTCCTGGTATCTTTTAAGCCGGAAGGCAGCGTTGTTTTCTTTGTAATGCTTCTGCTTAATAACAGCATTTTTAGTTGCTTACAATCGCCTAATGATTCGGGCAGCTCATTTAAATTAAGATACTGAGCTTCTAAAGTATCCAATTGTGTGTAGGCGCCAATATGCTCAGGCAAAGCAAACATATTGCGGTTGCCGGTTATACCCAGGTAACGCAATTTATAGCCATCGCCATCAATATCAGGAACGGTCTGAATTTTGTTAAAAAAAAGCGTTATGCGTTCAACCGAGTGATTATTTTGCAATCCCTCCGGAAATTCTGTTAGGTGATTGATCGCAAAGTTCACCTCTTTAAGATGTGTTAAATAAGCCCAACCGCCGGGGATGGTTTCAATTTTATTGTTCGAGCAATTAAGGGTTTCCAGATTTTGCAGACCACTAAAAGCCGCGGGTAATGAGGTTAATTGGTTCATCATCAAATTAACATGTTTTAACCCGGTACAACCGTAGCTTAAAAGCGGAGGTAAATAAGTTAAGCTATTTTCAGTGAGATCAAGGTTTTCAAGCGCGGGCAAATTAAACAGGCCCGCAGGTACCTTTGTAATGCCATTTAAAGTAAGCTGTAAGTTTTTTAGATGATTAAGTTTTCCAAAAATATCTGGCATAGCGCCAAGCGCAAATTGATGTAGGGTGAGCGATTTTAAATTGGTAAGCTGGCCTAACGCTTCAAAACTTTTAAAAGGATGATCCATACCCCCAATAAAAACATCTTGTAACTGCGGCATATTTGCTATCCAGTTCAGGCTGATGGAGCGGTCATAAAATAAATTGAGATATAATGTATGCACATTGTTTAGGCTGCTCAACGCTATCAAAAACGCTTCCGGGTCGTCGTCGCCTTCAAAGAGCCCTCTCAAATCTTCTATCTGTGTGAATCGTTTTATTATTGACGGATCATTAAGTTTTATATCATCAAAGTAAACTGTCCTTAATGTTTTGACAGATACCAGACTCAGTAAAGCTTTTTCTTCGGTTTGTTTATGAATACCTGTCGAATCTTTCCACGCCGCCGGATCGCCGGTGATATGTGCCTTTTTCCACTGAACCCCACTTAGGTTATTATTGCCAATGTTTGTGGTGCTAAGTTTGATGCTATCTATATGCGCCAGTCTGGTTATTGAGGGTGGTAGCTCGGCTTTATATTTGGAGAATGAGATAACATGCAAGTTTTTCAATGCGATGAGCTTTTTAGTGCATCATTCATATCAATGGTCTCCGTGTTAAATTCCACTCCCTGTAATTGTTGTAATTCTGCAATGGCTTGTGGTAGTTTAAATGGCCCCGGTATCGTTAACGTAAGGTTTAGGTATTCCAGTTTGTTGAACTGTTTGAGTAGGATTACTGATTTTGTTAAATCATCGTCATTGTTTAGCTGCAGATTTACAGCAAATATTTTAGGAGCAAGCTTTTCGTCGATCAGTTTTTGAAGTTCGACCGCATTTTTTACAAGCGCAAAAGGATGTCCCTCTTCTTCAAAATATTTCCGATTCATCTCGCTTGATGCCAGCATGTAATTTGCAGTATATTTTGAGCCGTATTCCCAGTTTTTAAACTGCGCTAATGCATTCAATGATAGTATAGCCAACAAAAAACTGATTACCGATTTAGGCATATACTAATTTATAAAAATGCTTTCTTAACAAACATAAGGTTTGGTTGATGAAACAAGAAAATGACCTAAAAGTATTTTTTCTTGTTTCATCCTGTTTCACTTGTGTTTGGTAAGGTGCTATTTATTAGTTGTTTACAAAAAATGCTGTTTCATTTTGTTTCATCTGTTTCACATCCGCGTGAAACAAAACACCGTCAAATGCCATTGTACGCTATTTCATACAGCCTGCATTTTTTGCCAAACATAACTCATTGTCATCTAGGGGTAAACGGAGCGTCATTTGTTAATCAAATGATTAATTTCATAATAAAACGGTAACATTCATGCTTAAATTTGTGCTTAATTTCACAAACAGAAAAACAGGCACAACAATTGAATACATCTACCCAAATGAAACCGCTTAAAGGAAAAACCACACAAATACGTACCACAGTCGTTGACTGGGTCTTTTACAAAGGCTTCGAGCTTTTCGTATCTATCTACGGACGTTAAAAATTTGTAACTTCGTGCCGCTATGATAAAGGCATTTCACGATTTTACATATTATGCCTACCAATGGCTGCTGGTAAGCGGCGTCAGGTTGGTAGGGGCAATCATTATATTGCTTATTGGCCTAAAGCTTATTAAGTTTTTAGGAACCCGTATCCGCAGTCGCATGAGCCAGCGCGAGCTGCACTCGTCGCTACAGCCCTTCTTTATCAGTCTTTCTATAACATCGCTGTATATTTTGTTGCTGATACTGGTGTTAATCACCATTGGTATCCCGATTAACGAGTTTACTACCATTTTAAGCGGTGCTACGGTTGCTATAGGTCTGGCTTTATCTGGCACCTTTCAAAACTTTGCCGGCGGGGTGTTAATCCTACTATTAAAACCTTTTGAACTTGACGACAGTATCCTGGCACAAGGGCAGGAAGGAAAGGTTACCTCTATTCAGATATTTTACACCGTTTTGCTGTCGCCTGATAATAAAACCATCATCATACCCAATGGTAAGCTTTTTAACGAGGTTATTGTTAACTATACCCGGCAGGGTAAGCGTCGTCTGGATTTTGAGGTAAAACTGGGTTATTATGTCGATGTCGATCAAGCTAAGCAGATTATGACAGACGCGGTAAACGCCATCCCCGGCGTGATCAAGAATCCGGCTATCCGCGTAGGTATCATTGGTTTAGAGGTGGATTGTATTCGTTATGCAGTCAATATCTGGGTAAATCCAGCTGATTTTCTAACCGTTAAAATTGCCCTGCAAGAAAAAATCATAAAAGACCTGAAAGCCGGCGGCATACGGCTATTGGGCACATGATGCGTAAATATCCGGTTTTACTGTAATAATAGCCGCTTTTAGCCGTATATTAGCCGTAATGCAACGCGAACAACTTTCTGTTTTTGATATGTTTAAAATTGGCATCGGCCCGTCAAGCTCACATACGCTTGGCCCGTGGCGTGCCGCCCAGCAATTTGTTCAGGTTCTGGAAGCTCAGGGCCTGCTGCCGCTGGTAACCCAAGTGAAAATTTTACTATATGGCTCTCTTGCCAAAACAGGTCACGGTCATGGTACCGACATTGCGGTTATATTAGGTCTAAGCGGCGATGACCCCGTAACTTTTGCTGTAGATAACGTTGTTCCGAAAATCAATCAGATTCGCGAAAGCCATAAACTGACGCTTGGCGGCAAGCAGGAGATTAATTTTACAATTGATGCCGATTTACTCTTCTTATATAACGAAAGTTTACCTTTCCACCCCAACGCGGTTACTTTCCAGGCACTTCTAACTACAGGCAAAGCACTTTCAGAAACTTATTACTCTATAGGTGGCGGGTTTGTGGTTCAGGAAGGAGGGGCGGGGCAACAAAAAACAGAAGTCGACCTACCGTTCCCGATTGACACAGCCGGCGACTTGTTGCATTGGTGCCTTAAAACCGGACTGAAAGTATCAGAAGTTGTTGCCGAGAATGAGCAGGCCTGGCGCAGCGAACAGGATACCCGAGCCGGGGTATTGAACATATATCATACCATGGCTGAATGCATGTATCGTGGCAGTCATGAAAAGGGAATTTTACCCGGCGGACTGAACGTAGCTCGTCGCGCCGCCAATCTGAACAAGCGACTCATTGGCAATAACACCTATAGTAACTACAACGAGTGGATAGAAGCTATTCGCAAAACCGGCAATGGCTTTCAGAATATATTAGATTGGGTTAGTTGTTTTGCGCTCGCTGTAAACGAAGAAAACGCTTCTTTTGGCCGTGTGGTAACTGCACCAACTAATGGCGCTGCAGGGGTTATCCCGGCAGTGCTGCAATATTTTATTGTTTTTTGCGACGGCTTTAGTGATAAACGCATCATCCAGTTTTTGATGACGGCTTCTGAAATTGGTTGTATCTTCAAAAAAGGAGCAACAATATCAGCCGCTATGGGTGGGTGCCAGGCCGAGATAGGCGTGTCGTCGGCGATGGCTGCAGCGGCGCTTACAGAATGCCTGGGCGGCTCGCAGCGACAGGTTTTAATGGCGGCGGAGATAGCGATGGAGCATCACCTGGGCCTAACCTGCGACCCGATAGGCGGACTGGTGCAGGTGCCGTGTATAGAGCGTAATACCATGGGTGCCATCAAAGCCATCACAGCATCACAATTGGCCCTGCAAACCAACCCCGATAAAGCTAAAGTAAGTTTGGACGCGGTGGTCATCACGATGTGGCAAACCGCGCAGGACATGAACTCCAAATATAAAGAAACTGCCGATGGGGGCCTGGCAATTAATATCCCGTTGAGTTTGCCCGAGTGTTAGCGGCTACCGCTTAAATAGCCGAATGTCAAATACAAACGGGTCAATACTTTTTATTTTGACCTTGCCAAAATCAGGGTGTCGCGGATTGACAAGGTAGTTAAAGTCGCCGGGTACGCTAGCTGCCGGTACCTGCATGATCAAATGTTCGGCTTTTCGCAAAAAATCATCACCAATAAGTTGTGTGCCCTTGGTAAATGGATTGCTGTTCCAATTGTTTGGTAAATCGCCGGGCAGTAATTGCAGAATGTTTTTTTCAGGAATTTCGAGTGCAGCTATGAAAAAGTTAACCGGAATAATGCCCAGGGGTACGTGCACCGCAACCTCAACCATGGCCAGCGCACGTGAGGCTGCCGTATATAAAACCGGGCGACCCTTACTGTTCCAGCGCCCGCCCGTCTTTTCGGCTCCATAACCAGACAGATCGTGTATAAATGTTTGCCTGGCCAGTCTGTAAACAATCATGCAAAAATGCCGTGTTCAATACGCCCCAGTTCGTCGTAAATGGCGTTAATGCCAAATGCGGTATCTAAAAGCTGCTTTGGTTTTACATTGCCTAAAGGCAGGCTAATGGTATCCATCCAGGTGTAAAAGTTTTCGGCTACGCCAAAAACAGCAATGCCCTTTTTGTAAAGCAACTCAATTTGTAATATGCGCTCAGAATATAAGGGATCAAAAGATTTATTCTCCTTTTTGTAACGCTGTATAGTGCGTTCAGAAAGGTGCAGGTATGACGACCACTCTTCCATACCCAGATGTATCTGGTTTGAAAGTTTGGTAAAGTAAGGGTAAGACACGCCCTCTCTAACCATATTGGTTAAATCAAAAGTGTCGTCGTCAACAAATTTATATGGTTTTGACTTGCTCATTGTTTGCCTCTTTTTACGTCAAATGTCATCAAATTTACGACACTTGTCAAAAATAAACAAATTTTTTACCAATAAGTTTCTTGAATCAGCGTGTGTTATAATTTACTTCGCTGAGAAAAGGTAGATTACGCGCCGTGTATTAATCGCCCGAAGCGATTTTTTCTGTTAAGGCCGAAATACAACACTAATAAAATGTACAAATTTTAGGCTGATAACTCCATCCCGAATAGTGCAGCAATATGCTCCTGAAGCTTCTGCTGTACTTGTTTGATGTCAACCTCATAACCCAGTTCGGCTTTCATAGAGGTTACAGCCTTATCTTCAATGCCACAGGGGATGATGTTTTGAAAATAAGAAAGATCATTATTGACGTTAAACGCCAGCCCGTGCATAGTAACCCAGCGGCTGCAGCGTACACCCATCGCGCTGATCTTCCGGGCGCGATTATTATCGGGGTCAAGCCAAACGCCCGTATAGCCCGGATAACGAGATGCCATTATGCCATAATCAGCCAAAGTGAGTATTACGGCTTCTTCAAGCGTGCGTAAGTATAAGTGAATATCGGTAAAGAAATTATCCAGATCCAGGATAGGGTAACTCACAATTTGCCCCGGCCCGTGATAAGTAATATCGCCACCACGATTGATATGGTAATAAGTAGCGTGTTTTTCTTCAAGACCTTGTTCGTCCAACAGTAAATGTTCGGGCTTGCCGCTGTTGCCCAGCGTATACACGTGCGGGTGTTCGCAAAAAACCAGATAGTTGGGTGTAATGATCTCTTCTGGCTGTTCGTCGCCCGCAGCTAATGCCAACTCGCGATTGCGGATTTCCATTTTGAGCGCTATGGTAGCGTTAAACAACTCTTCCTGTTTAGCCCAGGCCTCCTTGTAATCAATCAACCCCCAATCCTGTACCGTTACCTTTGTGTTTTTCATGATATCATCCCTTCACATAGCCAATCATATAGCCATCGTACTGCAAATATCCAACGGTGTAATCAATTTTGATATCACCCTTGGTTAAAATGGCATTGGCCTGACCCTCGCCCGTAAACGAAAACGGCTTCAGCGCAATATCGTCCATAAAAGAAACCTCCTTTTGGCCGTAGCACTTATAAATAGCCTCTTTAGCGCACCAGCAGGCATACAGGTGGTCTATTTTTTTATTTGGATCGATAAACTTCAATTCAGCTGCCGACAAAAATCGCGGAGCAATACGTTCTACTTTCTCTTTTACCTGCTCAATGTCAATACCGACCGGGCTTTTACGGCTTATCATTACCGCAGCATAATCAAATGAATGGCTTAGCGAAATATGGTAGGGAAGCGATACCAGGTAGGGTTTTCCATGCTCATCAACCTTGCAGTCAATATATTCGTTCGTATCCAGCATAGTGCGTAGTAATACACGCGTCCCCAACCAGTGCAGATGGCGCTTACCGTTGCTGATGTTTTCGACAAAAGCCTTTTCCTGATCGTTGAGCTGCAACTGATTATACAGATCTTCGGCCTGTTCCTCTATCTGCCAGAGCGCAAATTCTGTATCATCGTCAACCCGTTGTCGGTAAGCTATAGCCATGTGTTAAAATTGCAAAAAAGCATGACAAACATAGAGCAAATAATTCTAATTTTACCCAAAATACTTCCCTCATTTATGATACTGTCTGATAAGCGCATTCTTGAAGAAATTGACAAAGGTAATATCATTATTGAACCATTTATAAGAGAGTGTCTGGGTACCAACTCATACGACGTACATTTGGGTAAATATCTTGCCACCTATAAAAACCGCGTTCTTGACGCCAAGGTGCATAACGAGATTGAAAATTTTGAGATCCCGAAGGAGGGCTTTGTATTGCAACCTAATACTTTATACCTCGGAGTAACTGTTGAGTACACCGAAACACACAGGCATGTGCCATTTTTAGAAGGAAAATCAAGCACGGGCCGTTTAGGTATTGATATTCACGCCACTGCGGGTAAAGGCGACGTTGGTTTCTCAAACACCTGGACATTGGAAATATCATGCGCACAGCCTGTTCGGATTTATCCTGGAATGCCTATCGGTCAACTAATTTATTTTGTGGTTGAGGGCGATATTGAAACTACTTACAACATCAAAGGTAACGCCAAATACAATAACAAAACTACCCGCCCGGTTGAGAGCATGATGTGGAAGAACAAGTTTTAAGAAGTCCTTAACTTATACTTGTAATGTACCTATATGTCATTTCGACCAACGGGAGAAATCTTATACATTTTGCTAAGCCGCTCGTTTAAGATTTCTCGCTTCGCTCGAAATGACATAAGGGCTAATTGAATTAGTTTGCCAAAGTATATTTAGCCCAGAAGTCAACACCTTTCGGCCCTGAGCCCTGGCTACCGGGGCTGGCGCCAAAACTACCGCGGCCACCACCCATACCGCCCCCGCCACCATGACGGCCGCCACCCATACCTCCGCCGCCACCCATTCCACCGCGACTACCACCCATACCGCCGCCACGGCCACCGCGACCGCTGCTTGCCTGATCTTTGTCATCGCCATCAATCGGTTTTTTAGCCGCTGGTTCTGGTCGGTTTAGTTTGATATTAAAGGCCCACTCGGTTTTGGGGTTGATGTCGGCATGAAACATCTTTAGCGGGATCTGCTCCTCATAAATTAGGTCACCATGCTGGTCGTAATTTACGGCCACTCTTATACCATACAGGTTTTCCTGTGTAAATACATCCACCTCAACATCTTTAAAACCTTCAGCCTGTATGCGTTTTAGTTTAAGCTCGGTAACCTCTTGTTTCTTTTCCTCATCAGTAGGGCTGAAAGAAAGGGCAGGCTCTCCCTCCGGATAAGGGAATAAAACGGAGTATGATGTTTTTTTATGCCCTTTGGTATCAATGCCCAGGGTAAGCCCGCCGGTAAAGATGGCGTGTTGCTGTGCCGGATCACCGGTTTTTACAACCAGATACAGGTTTTCTTTATCGTTAGCCAGCGTATAGTGCAGGCCGGTCTCGGGGTTGGTAAAACTCAAAGAGTCGCCCCATTCAGACGCGATACCATCTATCTTGACATTAGCCGGAGCCGGTTTTAAACTGTTGATTTGGGCAAAGCTGCCGGATTCTGAAAATGATAGCGCGACCGCCAAACCGAGCGCCACGGAATAAATGCTTTTCATGTATAGGTGTTGTAAAACAAAACATAAACAACATTTTAGCGCATTTATTGCGGTTTTTGGTTAATTTTGTGGCCGCTCATGATGTCGACTACAGAAACACAAGAACAGACCTTTACGCTCGAGGAGTTGCTGGCGGGATTTAAAGAAATGCATCGCCTTATTTTATGGAACGATGACTTTAATACTTTTGATCATGTCATAGATTGCATGATGAAATACCTGGACTATTCTGAGGCCCAGGCCGAGCGTATAGCCTGGAAAGTGCACAATGAAGGCAAATGCGCCATCCTGGAAGGTTCATTTACCGAGGTGGAGGTTTACCGCAAAATATTACAGCAAGAAGGCCTGACGGTGAGTGTAGAGTAAGGGGTAAAGATTGGTTATTAAAGATTGAAGATTAGAGTTTTGCAGCTCTTTTAAAATATAAAAGGCTCCGTGATTATCACGGAGCCTTCTTTTATCCTTAATGGTGAAGATCAAACCAATCTTTAATCTTTAATAACTAATCTTTAGTCAACCAAATAATTCCACCCATGTGTATCAGGCGCATTGCCATAACGGATAGCATCCAAAGCTTTCAGGGCTTTTTGAGAGAATTCGCGGGTCTCTGGTGCAGGTAAAAAATATTCTTCGCCATTGGCATAGATAGAACCTACAGGAGCGATAGTTGCGGCAGTACCGGCACCAAAGGCATCAGTTAGCTTGCCGTTTTTAGCGGTTTCAATCAATTCATCTACAGAAACCTTACGCACCTCAACCGGTACGCCAAAATCATGCGCCAGTTGAATCACGGTATCGCGGGTTACACCGTCAAGGATGGTATCCAAAGCAGGCGGAGTTACCAGTTTACCGTCAATCACGAACATCGCGTTAGCGGCGCCCATTTCTTCAATGTATCTGTGCTCCTTAGCATCAGTCCAAATTAGTTGGTCAAAACCTTCCTCGGTAGCTTTTTTAGCCGGGTACATTGAACCGCCGTAGTTACCCGATGATTTTGCATAACCCATACCGCCTTCGGCAGAGCGGGTATAGTGTGTTTCGATTTTAACACGCAGCGGTTTGGTAAAGTAAGGGCCAACCGGGCACAGTAAAACCATGTATTTGTAGGTTTTTGATGGCGCCACGCCCAGGTACTGGTCGGTAGCGAACATGAACGGGCGAATGTATAATGAGTGACCAGGTGCGCCCGGTATCCAGTCGCGGTCAATATCTACAATCGCAGCCAGGCTTTGCAGGAAAACGTCTTCAGGAATTGTCGGCATGCACAAACGTTCGGCCGATTTATTGAAACGGGCCGCATTTTTATCCGGGCGGAAGATAGAAACCTTGCCGTCGGCATGTTTGTAAGCCTTTATGCCTTCAAAAAACGATTGGCCATAGTGTAAAGCAGAAATACCAGGGCTGACCGTAATTTCGCCATAAGGAACAATTTGAAAATTTTTCCATTCGCCGTCGCTGTAGTCAGCAACCAGCATGTGGTCAGAAAATGTGCGTCCAAAAACCAGGTTGTTGAAGTCGGTTTCTGTTAAACGCGACTTGTTAGTTCTGGTGATTTTGATGTCCAGGGTATCAGTCATTGCTTTACGTATTTGTTTAGTTACAGGACGTGCAATTTACCTAATTTACAGCGTGTTTAGCAAAAGGAAAATAAAATTTGTTATGCATGCATTGTATTTCATTGCATAGCGGTGACATAAACGCGCTAAAAGGAAGTGAAATATCAGGTAAGATTGAGGTTTAGATAATAAGTACTGCCTACGGGCAAAATGGCGCCGTTAACCGTAATCTGGTGGCGCTCAATCTTGTCTATTTTATCAATAGCTGCTATAAATGAACGGTGAGTGCGTACAAATTTATCAATAGGCAGCAGGTGCTCAACCTCAGTAATGGTCATGCGCGACAGATGTGATTTATCCTTCAAAACAAAGTTCACGTAATTGCCTGTAGCTTCAAGGTAGCAAATGTCATTAAAGTTTACGCGTACCTGATCGTACCCGGTTTTCAGAAACAGGTAATCCTTTTTATTGGCAGCGCCGCGAAGGTTTATGATCTCGTTAGCTTTGTTACAAGCTTTCAAAAAGCGGGCAAATGAGAATGGTTTCAGCAGGTAATCCATAGCATCCAGTTCAAAACTTTCAACAGCGTGCTCAGAGTAAGCCGTGGTAAAAATTACCAAAGGTTTTTTGCCCAGGCTATTCAGTAATTCTATACCGCTGATATCGGGCATTTTAATATCCAGAAACAGCAGATCGACCGGTTGTTTTTGTAAATAGATTATTGCCTCAAAAGCATTGGTAAAGCAAGCCAGCAAATCAATGTACGGTACCTTCCCGGCGTGCGATCGCACAACTTCCAGCGCAAGTGGTTCGTCATCAATGGCTATGGCGGTGAGCATTTTTATTTTTTTATGCCGGCTAGCTGTTTGTTAATAGCAGCAAGGCGCTGGCTGTTAGGGAATTTGCGTTTATAGCTCTTTACTAATTCATTAATCAAGTCTTTATTACCACCTTTAACGGCGCTGTTAATAATTTTGTAACCCAATTGCTCAACAACCGCATTGGGCAAAAACCTGGAAGCAGTAAGCCAGTTAATGTATAGTTGCCCGTATTTGCCGCTAAGTGCATTAAACTCTGCCACAGTGATGTTATAATCAGGCATCAACTGGCCGGGTTTAATATTTTGCGATTTAACTTTTATGGATGCCCTGGTTTGTTTGTACCATAAATAGCAATGCGCAAACAGGTAATATTGCGGCCCTGCCGGCATGATAGTAGGATTAGGGTCGGCTTGATCGAAGGCGCTTATAACCAGGTTAATCATTTTTTGCTGATCGGGGCCACCGAATAAAACCAGTTCATAAAGATTATTGTACACGGCGCTTTTAATTTCGCCGATGATTAGTTTTTCAGTTTTTGGGCTGATGGGCGACTGATTGACCAGCGTTATCTTCCTGTCGCGCGCAGCGTAATATGGTTTTATCAAGTTGTTATTCAGCTCGGCCGGGCTTTGTTTTCCGTAAGGATAATCATCTTTCAAAAAGAAGGGATATTCCTCTATGTTTACTTTTTGCAGCAAACTATTTTCGGCCAGGGCCGTCCCGTTTTTGAGCGCGAAGCTTTTGTCGGTTTCGCTTAATTCAACTTTCAGACTTTTACCGGCATCTAATAATATCAAATGAAACGTTTGCTGAAAAATAAGATCTGCAAACTTTTGATTTTTGACCGGAAGATCAATAGAAAAAGAGCCGTCCTTTTTTACCGGTATTTTAATAGAGTTTGCCTCGTCAAAACCATATACCACAGGTATATTGATCTTTAGCTCGGCATTGCCGGTATAATGCTGAATTTTGCCGCTAAGTTTAAACTGTGCAAACAGGTTAAAACTAATGCTGACAAGAATTAAAAGGATGGAAAGCTTTTTCATTTACCGTTGAGATAATTATTCAATGATAGCGATTTCTCCCGTCAGGTTAATTACCAGATGAACAAAAAACTCTTTCATACTTTCGTGGATCACCAATTCGTGCTCGCCGGCATATAACAGATTAAGCCGTTGTGCTACGTTGTCCAGACCTATGCCATGGTTATTACTTTCAGGATCGTTTTCTTTTTTGGCATGGGTGCCATTGTAAACGTCAAAATATAACTTATTACCCTCGGTATGCAGGCTGATCTTGATATACGATGGTTCCTGCAAACTAATGCCGTGTTTAAAGGCATTCTCTACAAACGGTATCAGCAGCATGGGGGCTATCAACAGGTAATTGTGCTGCTCTTCAATATTCAGTTCAATTACAATATCTGGCGATGTCTGCACGCGCAGCTTTTGCAGTTCGACATAATTGGTCAGGTATTCCACCTCGCGCGTAAGTGGAATTTTATCCTGCATGTTTTCCTGTAGCATAAAGCGCATCATGTCGCCCAACTTCTGTATACCTTCAGATGTGCGGGGGGCTTCCTCCTGCAAAGCTGTGCCGTAAAGCGTATTTAACACATTGAACAAGAAGTGGGGATTGATTTGTGAGCGAAGAAAGCCAAGATCGGCAGTTGATTTACCCAAGTCGGTTTTTAGCTTATATACTGATTGGCGATTACTGTATACGATCCACGTTGCAGGAGCTACCATAAAAAAAGCCAGCAAAAAGAAGATGAGGTATAAAAGCATCCATACAAAAGGTGTTTGGGCCCGAAACATTAGGCAGTATATAGAAATCAAAGCAACATTTATACATGAGCCACTTACAATATACCGCGAAAAATAACGCCAGTAGCCTTCTCCTTTTCCAAGCAGATCTGGAATAGCTTTAGTCGAAAAATAGGTGTAAAGGGGAATGAAGGGCAAAACATCAATAATCCATATCAGGTAATAGTCGTCTTTGCCTAGCGCGGTAAATAACCAGAATACCAATAACCAGATCACAGATAATATGATGCCATCTGTTAACGCTGAATTGAAAGTTGTTCTTCCAAAATCAATTTTCTGTTCCATTACTCAAAGTTTAGTATACTGCAAACCTAAAAGCTATCGCGCAGCAACTCAAACAATTGGGACGAAACCGCACAACGATGTGACGGAATAGCCTGAAGAAGAAAAAGAAGGATCGAATCACTCGATAATAGCCAGCATTTGCTTCAGTTCGTCAACCTTCTCGCTCGAGCCAAGGTGCTCGTAAGAGCTGATGAGATTGCGCAGTACACGACGAATAATATCAGTATTTGAACAAGGCTCGTAGAATTGCTTGTCGAAGCTCAGGTTCAGCTGTTTCAGGAACATATCAACATCCCTGCGGCCAAAAATGAAACCTTTGTTAAAAGCGTTAATGTAAAAAAGTATACCGCTTTCAAACTCGCTCTCCTTGCTTTCGTCAAGGTATGCCAGTATAAAATGCTGCGGTAGGTTTACGCCGTGCACCGGTATATCCAGTTTTTGAGCTATGATGGAATAGATAATAGCCAGTAAGATCTGGTTGCCCTTTTTGGTTTCCATCACCTGGCTCAGGTAACTGTTTTGCGGGTCTTGATGATTAGTAGTATTGCCGCTAAAGCCATACATGTGGTAAAACACATGATTAATGAGCTTAACCTGTTCAACCGGGCTGGCTTCATTATTCATCTGTATCCATATGTCGCGTTTAATGGCTTCAAGCTGATTAATGATTTTTTGCTCGTCCAAATCAGGATACTGATAACGGTTAACGATCAGGATACCCTGTAACAGATCAAAAGCGCCGCCCTGGTACCATAGTTTCAGGTCGTTTTTAACAATACCGAACTGAATTTCATGTACCAAATTGGCAATTCGCTCCTGCTGAATGCTATCAAAGGCCTCACCAAAGGCAGTTTCCAGATGTTCAATAGCTTCGCTGCCATACGACAACAATTTGTCATGAACATGGTTATATATCTCCGGATCGGGGTCGTCCAGAAGGCGTATTAATGAATTTACTTCGGTTATATTAATCATTAGTACAGCTAAAATACGAACGTTTATATAATTTTACAACCATGTTTAATTTGAGGTTCGCTAAGGACTACCTACGCTATCGCTTAAAAGCAAAAACCAGGCATGGCCTGCACTCTCCGTTTGTTTACAGGTTGGTTGATGAAGTTATATACGATTTCCATGCCAAAAAAGTATATGCTGATATCGAGACTATCAGGCGAGGATTGTTAAATGACACCCGCACGATAACCGTTACCGATCTGGGTGCCGGTTCGCATTTCAACAACAATAAACAAAAGCGAATAGCCGACATTGCCAAAAATGCATTGAAGCCACCAAAACTGGCTCAACTTATTTATCGCCTGGTGGCCGATTTGCAGCCAAAGAGTATTATTGAGCTGGGTACCTGCCTGGGTACAACCAGTATTTACCTGCAAAAAGCTGCGCCGAAAGCACATGTATACACTTTTGAAGGTTGCCCGCAAACGGCTAAAGTAGCTGCCGAAAGCTTTGACAAAGCAGATGAAAAAGACATCGAACTCATCGTTGGGAACTTTGACGATACATTGAAGGGCGTAATTGATAATCTCGACCAGATTGACTTTATGTTTGTTGATGGCAATCATCAAAAAGACGCTACCCTAAAATACTTTGAATGGGCCTTGCCCAAAGCTCATGAAAATACCCTGTTAATATTCGACGACATTTACTGGAGCGAAGGCATGAAAGAAGCCTGGGCGCAGATCAAAGCGCATCCTAAAGTAACAGCAACTGTCGATTTGTTTTGGATTGGGCTGGTTTACTTTAGAAAAGGACAGGTGAAAGAGGATTTTATGATTAAGATTTAATGTGCAAATGTGCGGATATGCAGATGTGCAAATAATAATAATTTGTCATTTCGAACGTAGGGAGAAATCTATACACAAGCTAAGCAAAGTTACTGCCATGTATAGATTTCTCGCTATGCTCTACATGGCGTCTTAATCTCTTTGCATATCCGCACATCTACATATCTGCATATCCGCACATCTACTAAAACGCTTCTCCCAATCCCATATAAAACCCGCTTTCACGCTGTTCGCCAAATGGTTTTTGGCCTATGCCGTAGTCGGCGCGAATGCTCAGGCCTTTTTCTACATCGAAGAAATAGCGTAAACCACCGCCGTAGTTAGGTTTAAGCGCCTGGAAGGTAAATGACTTATGAAACACCTCGCCGGTACCCAAAAAACCAACAACGCCAATGCGTTCGTTAAGCCGGTATCTTAGCTCTGTTTGCCCGGCTATAAAGTTACGATCGCGGTAGCGACCGCCGTAATAGCCGCGCATCATTTCGTCGCTACCCATCTGCGGCAGCAAATAAAAAGGAGAGCGTGCGCCGGTAAGGCTTTGTTCCTGCACGTCGAACCCTAAAACAAAACGCTTGCTTAGTTGCTGAAATGCGGTATACTCTACATTTAAAAAACCACCCTGGTAGTTGTTATTACCAAATACACCCTGCAGTAGCTGGTAATAAGCATTAAGCATCATGCCTTTGGTGGTGTAAGTGTTGTTATTGCGCGTGTCAAAAATAAAGCTGGGGCCCAGGTATAAATAGGTGCCGCCGGCTCGGTCTTGCACTTGCGAGCTATAGTAAATACTCGTCAGGTTGTTGCTGTCGAAATTGTATTTATAGCCACCGCCCACCAATCCTATATAAATATTTTTAGTCACCAGTTTTTGGGCCTCGAGCATTAAACGGTAACGCTTTTGGCCAACATTCACGCCATCGGCCTTGGCGGTGTTGTTGCCTATGCCATAAAAGGTAAAGGGGAAATCCATCCGGCCGATAGAAGCCGAATAATGATACTTGTTTTGCGGCGACCAGTAGGTTGTACTTAAACTTAAACGGTTCTGACCCTTGGTGGTGACGGTGGCGTAACCATATATGTTAGATACCCGGGTGTCATGATGGAGGGTGTCTGAATAAAAAGAGTACAACGCCGCGCCGCCAGCTTCAATGCCCGTTTCAGGCGCCGATGATAATACAGGCAACACCACGAAGCTGCTGTGTTTGCTGGTATCTTTTTCAAAATACATTTTGCGGATAAACTTAGGGATGATCTTTTGAGCTTCGGCCGGACGAGCGTTTGCCATAATGCCGGTGATAGCCAATAAAGCGATAAGTTTTTTCATGTAGCGTTGCGGGTCCTAAGATAGAGCTTACCCTACATATAATAACAGACATCATCAAGATTTATTTGGGTCGATATGCGGCAGGATAGAAGACAGCTGCTATCACATTTGAAATTTAAAATCGGGGTAACGCTAAAATGTCTACTTTTGCGCAATATTTATAACAATAAAAAAATGAGCACAACTAAAGGACCCGTATCTCAGTTTATTGAAAAAAATTACCTGCATTTTAACGCTGCAGCGTTAATGGATGCCGCTAAGGGCTACGAGACCCACTTACTGGAAGGTGGTAAAATGATGGTAACCTTAGCCGGTGCTATGAGTACCGCCGAGTTGGGTATTTCGCTGGCCGAGATGATCCGTCAGGATAAAATAGCTATAATTTCATGTACAGGTGCAAACCTTGAAGAAGATATTATGAACCTGGTAGCGCACTCGCACTACAAACGTGTGCCTAACTACCGCGATCTGAGTCCGCAGGATGAATGGGATCTGTTAGAGAACCATTACAACCGCGTTACCGATACCTGTATCCCTGAGGAAGAAGCTTTCCGTCGTTTGCAAAAACATATTCATAAAATATGGAGCGAGGCCGATCAGTCGGGTGAGCGCTATTTCCCGCACGAATACATGTATAAAATGTTACTGAGCGGTGATTTGGAACAATACTATGAGATAGACCCGAAAAACTCTTGGATGCTGGCCGCTGCCGAAAAGAACCTGCCAATTGTAGTGCCGGGTTGGGAAGACTCAACTATGGGTAACATCTTTGCCTCGTATGTTATTAAAGGCGAGATCAAAGCTTCAACCATGAAGAGTGGTATCGAGTATATGGCCTGGCTGGCCGACTGGTACGTTAAAAACTCGTCAGGCAAGGGGATAGGTTTCTTCCAGATTGGTGGCGGTATTGCGGGCGATTTCCCGATATGCGTGGTGCCGATGTTATACCAGGATATGGAAATGCCTGAAATACCGTTCTGGAGCTATTTCTGCCAGATATCTGATTCAACAACATCATACGGTTCGTACTCAGGAGCGGTACCAAATGAAAAGATTACCTGGGGTAAACTGGATATCCATACGCCTAAGTTTATTGTAGAAAGCGACGCGACTATTGTGGCTCCGCTGATCTTCGCCTGGTTGCTGGGACAATAAACTACGAGCTTGAAATATAATGAAAAGGTCCTTCCGAGCGGAAGGACCTTTTTTGTTAGTAAGAAATTTAAATAGTTTGTCATACGGGCATCGCGAAGAATCTTATAGCCACACTTATAGCTTATACAAGATCGTTCGCGATGCTCCGCGACAGGTATGTTATTTATTTCGATCGATAGACAGGAGTATGTCAGCAGACAGCATTTTCGTTTTCCGGCTAAATTAATGTTGCAACACAGGAAATGTTTAGTGTCACGGCGTCGGCGAGTGACGATGGTCACAAATAAGGGATCTGTTTGGCAGCTTTCGGGGTAATAATGATGAAAATTTTCGATATTATTTTCTCAATCGTCATCAACCAAACCATCATCAAAAAAACACCTAATTAATTGCTTATAAATGGGTTATAAAAAATGCTTTTACTGTGTAAATAGTACCCGTCATATAGATTATTTAGAATAATTATAAATTAGTGTTTACTGTCATTTATTTGTCAGCGATTATTTAATAAATTATACTTTTGTGGCTGAAAATTCCGAGAAAAGCTAAGGCCGAACCTCTGTTTCACACACTTTACAAATAAATATTTAGCATTAATACAACTTTATGAGAAGCATCTCATTGATTTTTAAACAATTCTCGAAGACAGTTTTGCTGCTTGCCTGTTTTACTGTTTGGGGAGTTTCTGCTAAGGCACAAGGCGACGCTACGAAAGGCGAAGCAACATTCAAGTCTGCTGGTTGTACGTCTTGTCACAAGATAGACACGCGGATGACAGGCCCTGCTTTGGGCCCGGTCATATCATCAGATACTGATGACAAATGGTTAGCCAGCTGGATTCACGACAGCCAGGCTCTTGTTAAAGCTGGTGATAAAAAAGCGGTTGATATTTTCAATCAATTCGGTCAAACCCCGATGCCTGCTTTCCCGCAACTTTCAGACGGCGATGTCTCTGACATATTAGCTTATGTTCGTGCCGATTGGAAAAAGATCCAGGAAGATCAGAAAAAAGCAGGCCCGGCTGCCGGCGCTGTGACTGAAGACAAAGGCCCGAGCAACCTTGCCGTTTACGCCCTTATTGGTGTAATCATTATCGCACTGGTTGTTATTCTGGTACTGAACAAGGTTGTAGCTACTTTAGAGCGCCTTTTGGAAGGTAAAAGATTATTGCCTGTTGAAGAAGAAGCGGTTGCTGAAGAATCTGCTGACAAATACGCGCTGTTAAAGCGAATCATAAAAAATAAGAAACTTGTTTTCTTTATCCTGTTCTGCGGTACTGTTGCCATGAGCAGCTGGACCTGGGTTATTTTGTGGGACACTCACGTACCACAAGGATATCAGCCGGTACAACCTATTAAGTTCCCTCACGATTTGCACGCTGGTGTGATGCAAATCCAGTGTCAATATTGCCACACAGGTGCTTACAAATCTAAAAACGCTTCAATTCCGTCATTAAACGTTTGTATGAACTGCCACAAGGTTGTTAAAACCGAGTCGCCAGAGATTCACAAAATTTATGATGCATTGGGTTATGATCCGGCTACGCAGAAATATGACAGCCTTAAAGCTCGTCCTATTCAGTGGATCCGCATTCACAACCTGCCAGACTTTGCTTACTTCAACCACTCTCAACACGTAAAAGTTGGTGGTATTAAATGTCAGCAATGCCACGGCCCGGTTGAAACCATGAAAGAGGTTTACCAATACTCGCCATTGACAATGAAATGGTGTATACAGTGCCACAAACGCACAGATATTAATATGAAAGGCAACGCTTACTACGAGAACATGATTGCTGTTCACGACCTGATTAAAAAAGGTGTGAAAGTAACTCCTGCTCAATTGGGTGGTATCGAGTGCGGCAAATGTCACTATTAATAATAACAGAACTTAGCATTACAGTTTATACTATAGCTTAAATGGATAGCAATAAAAAATACTGGAAAGGTTTAGAAGAGCTAAACAAAACACCAGAATTTGTTGAGAAAAATAAACATGAATTCGCGGAACCAGTTCCAATCGAAGATGTTTTGAGTGGAGAAGGTTTATTAGGAAAAACTCCTCGCCGCGACTTTTTGAAGGCAGTAGGTTTTGGTGTAGGCGCGGTTACTTTGGCAGCATGTCAGAGAGCTCCTATTCACAAATCAATCCCTTACCTGATCAAGCCTGAAGAGGTTACTCCGGGTGTCGCTAACTATTACTCATCAACTTATGAAGGTAGCGCAATTTTGGTTAAAACCCGTGAAGGGCGCCCTATTAAAGTTGAGGGTAACCCTAACGACCTTTTAGCTAAAGGCGGTTTGAGCGCGCAGGCACAAGCATCAGTATTAGACCTGTACGACGTAAGCCGCGTGCAATCTCCATTAGTTAATGGCGAGGGCCATGCCTGGAGTGAAGTTGACGACTATGTTAAACTGGAGCTTGCAAAAATTAAAGATGCAGGCAAAAAGGTTGTTATCGTATCATCAACTATCAGCAGCCCGTCTACATTAGCTGTAATTGCTGATTTTATTACAGAATATCCAACCGCTAAACACGTACAGTACGATGCGGTTTCTTATACGGGTATTATCCAGGCTAACCAAAACAGCTTTGGTAAAGCGGTATTGCCTCACTACAATTTTGACAAGGCCGACGTTATTGTAAGCTTTGCTGCTGATTTCCTGGGAACCTGGATCTCTGGCGAAGAGTTTACACGTCAGTACGTATCAAACCGTAACAACAAGTCGCTGCAGGCTAAAAAGATGTCTCGCCACATCCAGTTTGAAACTGGTATGAGCCTGACCGGTACCAACGCCGATACACGCATTGCATTAAAACCATCTGAAGAAGGTGTTGCTTTAATGAATCTGTACAATGCTATCACCGGTACTACTTTACCAGGTAGCAAGAAATTGGCTGATAATGCTACTAATAATGCCATAACACTTGCTGCTAAAGAATTGGTGGCTGCAAAAGGTAAAGCATTGGTTGTTGCCGGCTCAAATGATGTTGCTATTCAGGTATTGGTTAATGCCATTAACGCTGCTTTAGGTAGCTACGGTACTACTATTGACTTGGATAACAACTCAAACCAATACAAAGGCAATGACGCCGATTTCGCTGAGTTTGTAAACGAAGCCAAACAAGGTCAGATTGCTGCTGTGATGTTCCTGGATGCTAATCCGGTTTATGATTACTATAACACCAAGGAGTTAACTGATGCATTAGCAAAAGTTCCACTGAAAATATCTTTCAACCCTAGCCTTGACGAAACTGCTGCTTTATGTACGGTAGTTGCGCCAAACCACCATTACTTAGAGTCATGGGGTGATGACAGCGCTATTGCCGGTTACTACACCGTAATGCAGCCAACCATTAACCCGGTTTACAACACCCGTCAGGCCGAAGAAAGTTTAATGATATGGAGCAACAGTGCTACCAAAACTTATTATGATTATGTAAGAGCTAAATGGGACGCTAATATCCTTCCGTTAGGTGGCTTATCTGGTCAAAAAGGTTGGGAAACTGTATTGCAAACCGGTTTTGTGCACGCAGCACCAAAACCAGCAGGCACTTACGCATTTAGTAAAGATTTGAATGCGGTTGCTCAAACTATCCTTACTCAAAGTGCACAGCAAACTGCCGGCGACGGTGCTTACGAGCTGCACTTATACCAAAGCTCTGCATTGCGCAGTGGTAAACAAGCAAACAACCCTTGGTTACAAGAGTTGCCTGACCCGGTATCAAAAGTTACCTGGGACAACTTTGCTGCCATGTCATTGACAGACCTGAAAGCATTGAACCTGCAAGAAGGTGACGTGATTACTATCGACGCTAATGGAACCAGCATTGCTTTACCGGTGTTATTACAACCTGGCCAGGCAAAAGGTACCATCTCTGTAGCTGTTGGTTATGGCCGTACCAAAGGTGGTAAGGTAATTGAATCGGGCGTTGGTAAAAATGCTTACCCGCTGCATACTTTCCGTAATGGCACTATACAAACTACAGCTGTTGCCAAAGTTTCTCCAACCGGCGATCAGATTATACTGGCTCAGACACAAACTCACCACTCATACGAAGGACGTAACGTTATCCGCGAAGCTACTTTTACTGAATACAAAAAGAACGCTTATGTAAACAGCGGTAAAGACGGCGAGCACAAAGACTACAAATCATTGTGGGAAAACTATGACCGTCCAACCTTTAACTGGGTTATGGCTATCGACTTAAATGCTTGTACCGGTTGTGGTGCCTGCGTGGTAGCTTGTAATGCTGAAAACAACGTTCCGGTTGTTGGTCGTGACGAGGTTCGCCGTCGTCGTGAGATGCACTGGATACGTATTGACCGTTACTACACCTTTAACGAGGATGGTAAAGGCGTAACTGAGGAGCACGAGATCGATCAGTTGAAAAACATCGACAATGTATCGGTTACTCACCAGCCAATGCTTTGCCAGCACTGCGATCATGCACCTTGCGAAACTGTATGCCCGGTACTGGCTACCGTTCACTCTTCAGAAGGTTTGAACCACATGGCTTATAACCGTTGTGTAGGTACACGTTACTGCGCTAACAACTGTCCGTTCAAAGTGCGTCGTTTCAACTGGTTCAACTACTGGAACGATTCACGTTTTGAAAACTATCTTCAAGAACAACACACACAATTGGTACTGAACCCGGACGTAACCACCCGTTTCCGTGGTGTTATGGAAAAATGTACCATGTGTATTCAACGTATACAAGCAGGTAAACTGCAAGCTAAAATGGAAAAACGTTCTGTAAAAGACGGTGATATTAAAATGGCTTGTCAGCAAACCTGCTCTGCAAATGCTATCATTTTCGGTAATGGTAATGATCCTGAATCAGAAGTATCAAAAGCATTACGCAGCGAGAGAACCTACTACGTACTTGAAGAATTGAACGTACAGCCAGGTATTGGTTACCAGGTTAAGGTTAGAAACACAACTGAATTAGAAGCTTAATCTTTACAATAGCTATAATATGGCATCTCATAAAGAATCAATAATAAGGGAACCATTAGTTACCGGCGAGAATATTACCTATGCCAAGGTAACTGATGATATATTAAATCCCGTTGAAAATAAACCAAACAAAGCCTGGTGGATTGGCTTTACCGTATCATCGTTAGGCGCTTTGCTGTGGGTGTTTGCAGTAAGCTGGACCTTCTGGTATGGTATCGGGTCTTGGGGCTTGAATAAAACAGTAGGCTGGGCCTGGGACATTACCGGTTTCGTGTGGTGGGTAGGTATTGGTCACGCCGGTACGTTGATCTCTGCGGTATTGTTACTGTTCCGCCAAAAATGGCGTAACTCAATTAACCGTTCTGCCGAGGCGATGACCATTTTCGCGGTAATTTGCGCCGCTACTTACGTAGTATCTCACATGGGTCGTCCATGGATGGCGCTTTACTGTTTACCATTGCCTAACCAATATGGCTCACTTTGGGTTAACTTTAACTCACCATTGATCTGGGACGTATTTGCGATCTCGACATACTTCTCTGTATCATTAGTATTCTGGTACACTGGTTTGTTGCCAGATATTGCAACTATCCGCGACCGTGGTACAGGCTGGTACCGCCGTATCTATTCTGTCCTTTCATTCGGATGGACCGGATCGGTAAAAACCTGGCAACGTTTTGAAACCGTGTCATTGATTTTGGCAGGTGTTTCAACTCCGCTGGTACTTTCCGTACACACTATCGTATCTATGGACTTCGCGACTTCGTTAGAGCCGGGATGGCATACTACCATCTTCCCTCCATACTTCGTTGCTGGTGCGATTTTCTCTGGTTTCGCGATGGTACAAACACTATTGTTAGTAACCCGTAAGGTATTAGGCTTAGAGAACTACATCACCATGTTCCACATCGAATCAATGAACAAGATCATTCTTGTTACAGGTTCGGTAGTAGGTGTGGCTTATATCACTGAGTTCTTCATTGCTTACTACTCAGGTGGTGAATATGAGCAATATACTTTCTTAAACCGTTTCATCGGTCCGTACTGGTGGGCTGCATGTATGATGTACGGTTGTAACGTATTGATGACCCAGGTAATGTGGTTCAAACGTGTACGTACCAATATCACTATGTCATGGGTACTGTCAATCATTGTAAACATCGGTATGTGGTTTGAGCGTTTCGTGATTATCGTGGTATCGCTTCACCGCGATTTCATTCCGTCAAGCTGGGCTATGTTTTACCCAACCTGGGTTGACGTATCGGTGTTTATCGGTTCAATAGGCGTATTCTTTACCTTGTTCTTATTATTTATCCGCGTGTTACCATCAATAGCGATGGCTGAGGTTAAACTGTTACTTAAAGATCAGAGCGAAGAATACAAATTGAAACAAATTAAAGACGGTCACCTGGATCCTGAGCAAGTAGAATTCTACAAAAACTCATTGAAGAAATTTGACAGCGTTGATATATCAGTTTACGAAAACGCATAACCAAAGACTATGAGCAGCACTAAATTTATATTAGGCCTTTTTGACGATCCGGATGTAATGATGCACGGTATCGACAAATTACAGAAAAATAGCGTCCCTATTTATGATGTATATACACCAATGCCCATTCACGGCATTGAGGCAAAGTTGGGTATAAAAGATTCACGTTTAGGTTACGCAGCGTTTTTGTTTGGCTGTTTAGGCGGTACAACCATATTTAGCCTTGTATGCTACTTCCTGGTATACGACTGGCCAATGAACATTGGCGGTAAGCCTCACTTTGCCGTTCCGGATTTTATCCCGGTAACATTTGAGTGGTCGGTATTATTCGCGTCATTTGGTATGGCTTTTACCTTTTTCTACTCTACGCACCTTTTCCCGGGCCGCGCACCAAGAGTAATGGACCTGCGTGCTACAAACGACCGTTTTGTAATAGCTATTGACGCTAAAACAGACGTACCGCACGATGATATCACTAATATCCTGAAAGAAGCAGGAGCAGTTGAAATTAAGCATAACGACAGAAAATATGTTAGCTATGAATAAATATAAAGTATTGGGTATTGCAGTTGTTACTGTTGTTACGGCTATTGTAGCATCGTCATGCAAGAATAAAAGAAGTCCCGGATGGGAATATGCTCCCAATATGTATGAGAAGATAGCCTTTGATCCGGATCAAGCTAATCCGAATTTTAAGGACGGTAAAACGGCACAATTGCCACCGGCAGGTACGACGCCTGTTGGTTTTACAAGATTTGATTATCCAAAAACAATGGATGGCTATAACCAGGCCAGCATTGAGGTTAAAAGTATATTGGCTCCAACCGCAAAAAACATGGAAGAGGGTAAAGCATTGTTTATGACTTTCTGCTCGCCGTGCCATGGTAAAACCGGTGAAGGTGATGGTATTGTAACCACGCACGGTTTCCCGCCGCCGCCATCATACTCTAAAGGACAGTCATCACGCGGTGGTGCAATGAAAGACTTAACCGATGGTAAAATATACCACACCATTACTTATGGCTTAAATGCGATGGGTTCATACGCATCACAACTTAACCCTGAGGAAAGATGGAAAGTAGTACTGTATGTTCACCATTTACAAACTTTATAAGAATTGAATTTAATGGAAACTCATAATACTATAAACGAACAATACGAATTTGGCGGCAAGCTAAAAACCTACAGCCTTATAGCTATAGTTATAGGTGTTATAGGAGCTATAGTTGGCTTTATAATGGGGCCGGAGCGCGAATTTGCTAACCTGCTGTTAAACGGGTACTATTTTGCCTGCGTTTGTATAGCCGGTATATTTTTCTGCGCTGTACAATATGCTGCACAGGCTGGTTGGTCTGCCTCGTTATTACGCGTACCTCAGGCTTTTGCCAGAGTGTTACCTTATGCCGCTGTTATATTAGTGGTAGTTGTAGCCGCAGGTATTTTTATGCACCAGCCGGTTACTACCGAAGAGGGCGGACACGCTATTACCGGTACTTACCTGTACAAAGAGTGGGCTCCTAAAGCTATCACTACTCCGGGTAACGAAGCTTATAACAAAGTTATCGTTGGTAAATCTGGTTACCTGAACATTCCTTTCTTCTTTTTACGTTTAGCATTTTACCTGGTAGCATACAGCATTTTAGGCTTGATGCTGGTAAAATACTCAAACAACGAAGACGAGTTAGGCGGTATGTTTAACTACAAAAAGAGCTTTAACATAGCCTGTGCTTTCTTAGCAATATTCGGTTTTACCGTTCCATTGTTTGCTTTCGACGTGATCATGTCGTTAGACGCACACTATTTCTCAACCATGTTTGGCTGGTACAACTTTGCTGCCCTTTGGGTAAGCGGTTTATCAGTGATCACTTTGGTAACTATCACTTTGCGCAGACAAGGTTATATGCAGTGGATCACTTCAGACCACCTGCATAACTTGGGCCAATTGATGTTTGGTTTCTCTATCTTCTGGACTTACCTGTGGTTTGCTCAATTCTTGCTAACCTACTATGCTAACATTCCTGAAGAAGCTGCTTACTTCTACAAAAGATGGGAGCCTGAGTTCCAGCCTTGGTTCTGGTTAAACATTGTGGTTAACTTTTTAACACCATTCCTGGTATTGATGTCCCGCGACTCAAAACGCCACGAAAGTGTTTTAAGAGCAGCTTGTATCATTATTATCCTGGGTCACTGGCTTGATTACTATATCATGATTATGCCAGGTACAGTAGGCCCTAAAGGCAGAGGCTTTTTTATACAAGAGATATTTACTTTCGTAGGATTTGCCGGCTTATTTACCTTCCTGGTATTTAACGCACTGAGCAAGTTTAAATCAATGGTGCCTAAAAACCACCCGTTCCTGCAAGAGAGTTTACATCACCATATATAATATTAAATTTGCAACTCAATTCAGAATACCAAACGACCAATACAATGGCATTCAACAAAATAAATTCTAAAAAGTTATTTGCGTTTTTAGCAGTGTTTATGCTTAGCGGCACAAACTTGCTGATGGCACAAACACAAACTGCCGATGCTGCTGCCAAGCCAGGTGTTAACTGGTTAGGGGTAGGTTACTATGTACTGCTTTTTGTAGTAGCTGCAACAGTAATCGCTATCATAGGCAGAATATTGAAAGTTTATGACCTTAGCCAGCAGATACGTGGCAAAAAAGGCATGAACTGGAATAACATTATAGGCACCTTATTCCTGATCTTCCTGGTTGTGGGTATGTATGGCGCCTATTGGGATATCACAGAGCAGGGAAGCATGACTTTACCTGAAGCTGCCTCAAAACATGGTGTACGCATTGATGCGATGTTTCTGACAACTACCATCATTACTTTGATTGTATTTGTAATCACGCAAATATTACTGTTTACCTTCTTGTTCAGATACAGGCATTCTGACAAACGCAGAGCATACTTTTTGCCTCACAACAATACTATTGAGAAAGTTTGGACAATTATCCCGGCCATCGTTTTAACTATCCTGGTTATCTTTGGTTTCTTTACCTGGCAAGATGTTGAAAACAGTTCAGACGCTAAAGGCGGACCTGCATCATTGAATATCGACGTTACCGGTCACCAGTTTGCATGGGAAATACGCTACCCTGGTGCTGATGGTAAGTTGGGTAAAAAAGATTTCAGATTAACTGCCGGTGCCAATAAATTGGGTATTGACTTTAAAGATAAAAACAGTATGGACGATTTGCAGGCAGATACCCTGGTATTACCTGTAAACAAAACCATACGCTTAAACATATTTGCACAGGACGTAATACATAGCGTTTATATGCCGCACTTCCGTGTACAACAAAACGCGGTGCCTGGTTTGCCAACCTTCTTCAAATTTACACCTACTATTACTACTGAAGAAATGCGTAGAAAAGTAGATGACCCTAAATTTGAGTACCTGCTTTATTGCAACAAAATTTGCGGAAGCAGCCACTACAATATGCAGAAGGTAGTGCGCGTTGTGACAGAGGATGAGTACAACCAATGGGTTGCTCACTTGAAACCGTACCTGACCCCGGCGTTACGTACAGAGTTGAAACTCGCGCAAGCAGATCAGAAGAAAAGTATTACAGATAATAGGTTAGCGTTAAACAATTAATTAGCGATTATGTCAACATTAGCAGTTCACGATCACGGAGTAGCACATCACGAAGAGGGTCACGAGCATCACCACGATACATTCCTGACTAAATACATATTTAGCCAGGATCATAAAATGATTGCCAAGCAATTCCTGATCACAGGTATTACTATGGCGGTTATTGCCATGCTACTGTCAATCCTGTTCAGGATTCAGTTAGCATACCCTGATAAAGCATTTCCTCTGTTGGAAACTTTATTAGGCCGTTTCGCTCCTGAGGGTCGTCTGGATCCGGAGTTTTACCTGTCGTTAGTTACCATTCACGGTACCATCATGGTATTCTTTGTGTTAACTGCAGGCTTGAGCGGTACCTTCAGTAACTTATTGATTCCGTTACAAGTTGGTGCCCGCGATATGGCATCGCCTTTCATGAACATGTTATCATACTGGTTCTTCTTTATGGCTTGTGTGATCATGTTATCATCATTCTTTGTACAAAAAGGCCCGGCAGGCCCGGGATGGACAATATATCCGCCGCTTTCTGCCTTGCCTCAGGCCATGAAAGGTTCAGGCCTCGGCATGACCTTGTGGCTAATCAGTATGGTGCTGTTCGTAGCCTCATCACTTATGGGTGGTATCAACTATGTAAGTACCGTATTAAACATGCGTACAAAAGGTATGGACCTTTGGAAAATGCCTTTGACTATCTGGGCATTCTTTTTGACTGCTATCCTGGGTATTTTATCATTCCCGGTATTGGTAGCAGGTGTTGTATTGTTAATTTTCGACCGTAGCTTCGGTACCAGCTTCTATTTATCTGACATTGTTGTAAATGGCCAGGTTATGCCTTTTGAAGGCGGTAGCCCTATCTTGTTCCAGCACTTGTTCTGGTTCCTGGGTCACCCGGAGGTATATATCGTAATTATGCCTGCGATGGGTATCTCATCGGAGGTTATGTCTGTAAACTCTCGTAAGCCAATCTTTGGTTATCATGCCATGGTTTACTCGTTGATCGGTATTACCGTGTTGTCGTTCATCGTTTGGGGTCACCACATGTTTGTTACAGGTATGAATCCGTTCCTGGGTGGTGTATTCATGATCACTACGCTGATCATCGCCGTTCCATCGGCAGTAAAAACATTTAACTGGCTGGCTACTTTATGGCGCGGTAACATCAGGTTTACACCTGCAATGCTGTTTGCTGTAGGTATGGTATCATTCTTTATCTCAGGTGGTTTAACCGGTATCTTCTTAGGTAACGCTGCGTTAGACATTAATCTGCACGATACTTATTTCGTTGTAGCTCACTTTCACCTGGTAATGGGTTCGGCTGCCATATTTGGTATGCTGGCCGGTGTTTACCACTGGTTCCCTAAAATGTTTGGCCGTATGATGGGCGAGAAATTAGGTTACCTGCACTTCTGGTTAACATTTATTGGTGCTTACCTGGTATTCTTCCCAATGCACTTTATGGGTCTTGATGGTGTGCCGCGTCGTTACTATGCATTCACTGAGTTTGCTTCAATGCAGCGTTGGTTGTCAGTAAACGTGTTTATAACATGGGCCGCTATTATGGCTGCTTGTGCCCAGGTTGCGTTTATCTTCAACTTTATTCATTCTATATTCTGGGGTAAAAAAGCTACTCAAAATCCTTGGGAAGCAAATACACTGGAGTGGACTACACCTGTTGAACGTATTCACGGTAACTGGCCTGGCGAAATTCCAAGCGTTTACCGTTGGCCATATGACTATAGCAAGCCTGGTGCTGAAGAGGATTACATCCCTCAAACTGTTCCGCTTTCACAAACCATGAGCTCAAACGTGCCTCATGATTTTGAAGACAATCCCGCAGGCTTAGAGGCTTTGAGCAAGTGGTCAAGCACCCAGCAGGCAAGTCAAGAAGTAAAGTAATTTTAAATTACTGATCTGATATTAAAGGGTATCTGTACCTGTTTAAGTCAACAAGTTAAAAGTCTAAAGTCAAATCGCGTAAGCAACTCCAGACTTAAGACTTAAAGACTAGGGCTTACAGAGATAGATACCCTTCTTAGTTATAAAATATTTAATGAGCAGTCCAAAATCAAAAAACAGATTCAGAAAGACCAACCTGGTAAGTGTGGTTCTGCTTTTTTTGGTAATATTAGCCGGTGGCATTGTACGCAGCAGCGGCTCGGGCATGGGTTGCCCCGACTGGCCTAAATGCTTCGGCTGCCTTGTACCGCCAGCGTCGGTATCTGATTTGCCGGCTAACTACAAAGAAAAATATGTAGAGGGCCGCCAAAAGAAAAACCTGCGGTTTGCTAAGACATTAGACTTTTTTGGCTATACCGATCTTGCCCGCCGCTTACGCGAAGATAGGTCTATACTGATTCCAGAAGAATTCAACGCTGCCAAAACCTGGACCGAATATGCCAACCGTTTGGTAGGTGCTGTATCGGGTATTGCATTATTGTTGACGGCTATTTATTCATTTAGTTATCGTAAGGTTAACAAGCTGATACCGTTTTTAAGCGTATTTAACTTAATACTGATATTTTTTCAGGCCTGGCTAGGCTCTATCGTGGTATCAACCAATTTGGTATCGTGGATTGTTACGGTGCACATGCTTCTGGCTTTGGCGATACTGGCTATTTGTATTTCAACGTATCACCTTGCTAAAGTAAGCGGCCGGCCAAAACTTGCGGTTAACCCGGTTACCAAATTCATTACCATATTGGCTTTGGTGGTCAGTGTGCTGCAAATTGCGTTTGGTACTGAGGTGCGGGAGAAAATCGACGCTGTATCAACCCGTTTTCAAGGTGGGTATCGTAACGAGTGGATCAAGAACGCCGGCGAAATATTTACACATCACCGCGATCTGGCCATTGCGGTTTTGGTACTGAACGTAATGTTATATGCTTTAATTCGCAGAGGATTTAATAAGCATTCGCTACAACAGCAAATTATGAGCTTTACATTTTTGATGCTGATATTGCAGATTGTAACGGGTATAATATTGTCATATTTAGCTTTACCTCCTTATGCACAAGCTGTGCACATATTATTGGCCAGTGTTGTATTTGGCGCTCAGTATTATTTAATGCTTAACTTATACAAATCAGTTAATATACACGGGGGAAGCAGATGACAAGGGGCGATTTTTCAAAACTGATCAAGTTCAGGCTTACCTTTTTGGTGGTTTTTTCCGCATCGATATCTTTCATTATTGCAGCGAAAGCCAACGGAAGCAATACATGGGGCGCATTGTATAGTTCTTTTATGTGGGAAAACTGGGGTAAGCTGGTAATTGGAGGCTTCCTGGTTACAGCTGCGGCTAACTGTTTTAACGAAGTTATTGAGGTTGATCTGGACAAGCTGATGAAGCGTACCAAAGATAGGCCGATGCCAGCCGGACGAATGACTACCGGACAGGGATTGGTTTTGGGTTTGGGAATGGGTATGGCCGGTACTTATCTTTTAGGTTCTTTGAATATTTTAACCGGCTTGCTTTCGGTGTTTTCGATATTGTTATATGCATTTGCTTATACGCCGCTAAAACGTAAATCGCCTATTGCGGTTTTTGTTGGGGCAATACCAGGGGCGTTGCCAGCTTTAATTGGTTATGTGGCCGGCCAACCGCATGGCCGTATTGACGAAATTGCACTGATATTGTTTTCAATACAATTTATATGGCAGTTTGTGCATTTCTGGGCCATAGCTTGGGTTTTGGATGATGATTATAAACTTGCGGGTTTCCGTTTGTTGCCAACCCAAAAACGCGATAGGGGAAGCGCCGTCATAACCGTAATATTTGCGGTGATACTGGTACCGGTAAGTTTACTGCCAACTATTTATGGTTATGGAGGTTACTATGTTGGCGGTGTATCATTAATTTGTAGTTTGATATTTTTATGGCAGGCGATAGGCCTGTTACGCACATTGGAAATCAAGGAGGCACGTAAGCTGATGTTTGGCTCTTTCTTTTATTTACCTGTAGTGCAGTTAATGTTTTTGTTTGATTTTATAGCTAAGTGATGATGGCGACGATACAAGAAGAAAAGGTAAACCTGGGTGCAAAAAAGTTTGTGATGTGGATATTTATATTCACCTCGTTCATGCTTTTTGCGGCGCTAACCAGCGGGTTTATTGTTTATGTAGGGGGTAGCAAGGCTCACGGACTCAATATTACACTACCGTCATCATTCAGATATAGTACCATAGTGTTAATTGCCAGCAGCATTACACTGTTTATGGCCTCAAGAGCGGCTAAGCGCCTGGAGTTTGCCAAGCAAACCAGCCTATTGTGGGTAACCATATGTTTAGGTATCGTGTTTTTGATATTGCAGGTATATGGCTGGTATACTTTGGCATATAAAATGCACATTTACCTGGTTGACCCTAATGCAACACGTTCTTTTGTTTATGTAATGACTTTCTTGCACTTACTGCACATTATTGGGGGCCTTGCATGGCTCATCAGCGCGGTAAGCGGCAGTATGAACCGTATACCACAGGTAAGAAATTTATATCGTATGGAAATGACATCTATTTTTTGGCATTTTCTCGATATTATATGGATTTATCTGTATGTTTTTTTACTTTTGAACCAATAAATTAATAACTCTATAGCTAAAACAAATGAGTGCAGCAGTATCACAAATTGATGAACTAAAAACAACGCCATGGGCAGGCGGAAGATCTCCGTATAATGTTGAGTATGGCAAAATGATGATGTGGTTTTTCCTCCTTTCGGATGCGTTTACCTTTTCATCATTATTGATAGCTTATGGTGCTATTAGATTTAGCGCTTCAACATGGCCTATGGCAGCTGAAGTGTTTCAGTCAGTACCGGGTACATCAATAGAGCATGGCGCTCCGCTGGTGTTTGTAGGTTTGATGACTTTCATCCTGATCTTAAGTTCTGTTACTATGGTACTAGCGGTTGAGGCCGGCCATCGTAATGCCAAAAAAGAAGTAGTAGGCTGGATGATTGCTACTATCATCGGTGGTTTTATGTTCCTGGGTTGCCAGGCATTAGAGTGGACTCACCTGCACAGCGAAGGCTTTTGGTGGTCAGCTATCCCCAATGCCGAAACTTTAAAAGAGTTTTTTGAAAAAGGTGTACCGCTGGCACAACAACAAATGACCGCACATCAGTTTGCCAACCTGTTCTTTACTATTACCGGTTTCCACGGCTTTCACGTATTTAGCGGTGTTATTATCAATATCATTATCACCATCAACGTATTAGCTGGTACTTATGAAAAACGCGGCAGCTATTTGATGATCGAAAAAGTTGGCCTTTACTGGCACTTTGTAGATTTGGTATGGGTATTTGTATTTACTTTCTTTTATTTAGTTTGATCATTTTAACCTGATATATATTATGTCGTCAGAAACAACAGAATTACACCACGATGAACATGCGCATGGTGATACCATGACCAAAAGCAAAATCATTAAGATTGCTGTCTATCTTTCATTGATCACTTGCGTTGAGTTTATCATAGCGTTGGTGTTGGTACCGAAGGAAATCGTTCCGATGAACTGGGCTAATCCTTTATATATAGTTTTAACCTTGTTCAAAGCCTATTTAATTGTTGCGTTTTTTATGCACCTTAAATTTGAAAAGAAAGGTTTAGTGTTTTCTATCATTGTGCCTATTTTATTCATTATCGGTTTGATCCTGGTATTGACCAACGAAAGTCACCACTGGATTACACTGAGACATTAATGGCTAATTTAAGCTCTTCAAAAAAGATAATAATCCTGGTAATGATACTTGCATTACCGGGATTTTTATATTATTTACTAAATGTTAAAGGTAAAAATCGGTATTTGCCATTGCCTTTTTTCGGCCCTAAGGTGTTAGCAAAAACTAGTCATAAGTTTCATGGCAAGGTTATCCCTGACACTATTTACCATAAGCTGCCAGACTTTAAACTGGTTGACCAAACCGGCGACACCATCACTAATAAAAGTTTTGATAACAGGATATTTGTTGCCAATTTCTTTTACACGCATTGCCCTACGGTATGCACTACCATTAATAATAATGTGAATGCGCTGCTGTCTGACTATGCCAAAAATAAGATGATTTGCTTCGTTTCCATTACTGTCGATCCGCAGCGCGACTCGGCGCCGGTATTGAAGGAGTATGCTAAAAAGTATAATCCGGCGGGTATTAAATGGTATTTCCTTACCGGCGACACCGCCACCATTTATCCGCTGGCCCGAAAAGGTTTTTTGGTTGACGCCACAAAGGTTGATAATGATAATTTTATCTACAGCGATAAGCTTATCCTGATAGATCAGCAAAAGCATATCCGCGGCTACTATTCAGGTACATCAACCAAAGATATCACCAAGCTTAACGATGAGATCAAAGTATTGATTGCCGAGGAGCTAAGAAAGAAAGACGAACCACTGTATTAAGAAAATAAGCGTCAAGAACCAGGAGACAAGAGGCTGGGTTTGCGACAAAATAATAGCATCATACAATAAATAAGGGATCTTGATTCTTGTCGCTTGATCCCTGACTCTAGTAAAATGTCCGATAAATTTATATTCCGCTTCGTAGCCGCCGTTTCTGTATTTGTATTTGTGGTGGTATTGGTATTAAGTATGAAGGTATTGCCAAAGCCGGCGGTTACCCCGTCAGTAATGTACGCATTACCATTATTTAACGCCTGGGTTAATGGCACATGCAGCATTTTGTTGCTGATATCTTTGTATCTGATTACTCATGGTAACATTACCTGGCACAAGCGTGTAAATATTTTGGCGTTTTGCCTGTCGGCGCTTTTCCTGGTATCGTATATTGCGTTTCACTGGTTAGCTCCTGAAACGCGCTATGGAGATATGGATGGTAACGGCTTGGTGACTGCAGCAGAAAAGGCCGCAGCAGGTAGTATACGTTACGTTTATTTTGTAATATTAATAACACACATTATACTGGCGGCTGTAGTATTGCCGTTAATATTACTAAGCTTTTATTATGGCTTGCAAATGCGGGTTGAAAAGCACAAAAAACTGGTAAGATGGACATTCCCGATATGGTTATACGTAACCGTAACCGGTGTAATAGTTTATTTAATGATATCCCCGTATTACCATTTTTAAATAACCAGATTTGTCATCTTGAGCGATAGCGAAAGATCTTATACGCCTTGCTTTGCGGCTCGTACAAGATTTCTCACATCCGTTCGAAATGACAGCGAGTAATACTTATTTTTGCATCATGAAAGCCTACAGATTATTGTTGATTCTTTTTGTAGCAGGTTTGCTAACCTGCAGCGTTTTGCCGGTGCGTGCGCAGTGTGCTATGTGTACTACGTCTGTTGAGTCGAACGCGCAAAATGGCAATACAACCACTAAGGGTTTGAATAACGGCATTATGTACCTGCTGGGCGCTCCGTATCTGGCCGTGGCTGTCCTAGCATATATCTGGTACAAAAAATATCGCCGCAAAAATATAGACCTTAATATGCGCGACGAGAAGTTTAACTTAAATTAAGATACACAAATAGTCGACCCGAAATGGTCGGCTATTTTTTTTGCAGGATATTTATATTTGCCTGTTAGATATTCACGATCTAAAACATCCACCACAATAAATGATACAACAGCCAACCCTTGATTTTTTAAGTGAATTAGTAGAAAATAATAACCGCGACTGGTTTATGGCCAATAAAGGCCGTTATGAGGCCGCCCGGGAAAATGTTGTGGCGCTTACCGATGAACTGCTCAAATTAATGCACAAAATTGATCCGGCACTATCGCCCGATCTGGAAGGCAAAAAGTGTGTGATGCGTATTTACCGCGATATCCGTTTCAGCAAAGACAAGACGCCTTATAAAACCAACTTCGGTATTAGTTTACCAACCACCGGTACCAAACTGGGGGGCGCCGAATATTACCTACATATACAGCCCGGCAAATTATTTATAGCTGGCGGATACTGGATGCCCGAGGCGACACACTTAAAAGCCATCCGCCAGGAAATTGATTATAATGCGCACGATCTGAAAGCAATTATTGACGAGCCGGAGTTTGTAAAGTTATTTGGCGATTTTAGAGATGGCGAAAAACTAAAAACAGTACCGCGCGATTACGCGCCGGATAATGAGAATATAGAATTGCTGAAATTAAAAAGCTTTATTGTGCTGCATAACCTGACCGACAAAGAAATTAAAAGCCCAAAAGCTGCCGAAACTATTGCTGAGCTATGCAGCAAGATCTATCCACTGAATGTATTTTTAAGAAACGCCATAGCCTAATTTAAAACCCCATATCTATGAAGTTAAAGTATTTAGTATTTGCCCTGTTAATGATGTTTACACTGCACTCATGTGTAGTACTTTCTACAAAAAAATACAAATCAATGCTTGCCCAGCGAGACTCGCTGACCACCCGAACGCAGACTTTGGAAGCGCAGGTTTCGGCATTAAAGGCCGACTCAGCGCGGTTGACCGACGAGATAGCAAAATTAAAAGGTGACCTGTCTGGTACGCAGGACGATCTCGCCAAATTGAAAGGTAACTATAATGATCTGAACAATAACCTGAGCTCAACAAACTCAAAGGTTAACCAATTATCGGCCGACCTGAAAAAACGCGAACAACGTTTAAAAGAAGTTGAAGATATTTTACGTAAACGCGATGAGGCAACCAATGCATTGAAAGAAAAACTTCAAAAAGCGTTGTTAGGTTTCCAGCAAAGTGGGCTATCGGTCGACATCCGCAATGGTAAAGTGTATGTTTCTCTGACAGATAAACTGTTGTTCCCTTCGGGCAGTATTGTTATTGATGAGAAAGGTAAAGCCGCCTTGAAGCAGCTGGCCGAAGTGCTCAATAAAGAACCCGACATTAACATGGCGGTTGAAGGACATACTGATGATAAAAAAGTAATTAACCTGGGCCAGATTAAAGATAACTGGGATCTAAGTGTGCTACGTGCCACTTCAGTAACCCGTTACCTTACTGAAACTGAACATATCGACCCTCAACGCTTAACCGCCACCGGTAAAAGTCAATATCAACCTATTGACCCTACAGATAGCAACGAAGCGCGCGCTAAAAACCGTCGTATCGAAATTGTTTTAAGTCCGAAATTGGATGAGCTGTATAATTTGATTAAGAATTAACTAATGGCGGTGGGTGTCACCCTGAGGCCCTCGAAGGGTAAGCGATGGCCTGCCCTCATGCTTCGAGAGCCTCAGCATGACACCTTTTCTTAGGGATAAATAATAAAGGCTAACCATTTGGTTAGCCTTTATTATTTAAAGTATGTATCTCGTTAATAAGTAAACGGACTATCCAGATCAGCAAACTTAATCAGCAACTCATCTTTGGCAGAAACAATTGCCTCAGATGGATCGATGCCCCAGTCAACGGCCAGGTCAGGGTCATTCCAGAGTACGCCCAGTTCGCAGTCTTTAGCGTAGTAATTATTTACTTTATAAGCAAAGATGGTATTGTCTTCCAGTACGGCAAAACCATGCAAAAACCCTTCGGGAATTAAAAATTGACGTTGGTTTTCGCTGCTCAACTCGACGGTTTCATATTTGCCATAGGTAGGTGAGCCTTTACGTGCGTCGACAGCTACATCCAATACGCGGCCTTGTATTACACGCACCAGTTTAGCTTGCGCATGCGGTGCAGACTGCGCGTGCAAACCGCGTACAGTACCTTTTTGAGAAAACGATTGGTTGTCTTGTACAAAGTCAATATTAATGCCAGCAGCCTCAAATTTAGTTTTGCTGTAGCTCTCAAAAAAATAGCCGCGATCATCTTTAAATATCTGTGGTTCAATGATCATTAAGCCCTCGATACCGGTTTTTATAAATTTCATAGTTTTAGTTTACAGTTTGCATCAAAGTGTGAAACAGCACAAATTGGTTCTCAAATTTTTGCTGATGAAGTGCCTGCAATGCTAACCAATGGTTTGCATGAAACTGGTTGTATTTTTCGCGTTTATCGGTAGTGTATTGAATGCAATAGGTTACCCCTTCATTAGGCGAATCCAATACATTTAAAATTTTGTATGAACTAAAAAAGCCGGTTTTCATAACCCGGGGTATGTATTCGGCTTGTATCCAGCTTAACCATTGTTTGTGAATACCTTCGTCCACAATGATGGTTTCGTTATAAATGACCATACGCCAAAAGTACAAATTACCAATGATAAGGTTTGGGTAAATTGTCAGGAAGAAGCGTCGCCCCGCAATATTCTGAAACGCTTACGTGCATCATTAATGTATAGGCTTCCCGAGTAATCGGTTATTATTTTTTGGTAGTATGTCTTGGCTTGTTCTTTATCATTTAACTGGTTTTCATAAATATCGCCCAGCATAAAAACGGCATCGTCAGCCCATAGATCGTTAGGGTGTTCGGCAACAATTTTTTTCAAGTCGGCCACTGCATCGCTATAATTTTTTTGTTGTATGGCGATGCGTGCTTTGGCCATTAAAATATCATCACTTAATTGATTGTTTGGGTATTTGACATTGATGCTATCCAATATCAGGATGGCTTTATCCTGTTGTTCGGCAAAAATCTGCAGATCGGCCCTGGCATACATTTTTAATGCAGCGCCGGTAGAATCAACTGCTATATTGTCTGATATCAACAAGGACAAATTCAGGGCATCATTGGCAATCAGTTGCGAGGTGGCCGCCTTTAAAACATCCAGCTGACCCTTGGCCCAGGTAAAATCGCCGGTGTAATATGCAAACTTGGCATTGCGATATTTGGCGTCCTGGCCTAGGTTACTGTTGGGGTAATCTTTTTCAACCTGGCTGTATAATAGCGTAGCTTCCCATGGTTGGCCGTTTAGCAGATATACATCGCCCAGGTCAAGCTTGCAAGTAGCCAACAAGTTAGGCTGTAGCCCTTGTATGGCTACGGCTTCTTCCAGTACTTTTTGTGCTTCTGGCAGTTTATGCAATTTAAAAACTTCGAGATTTGCCAAACGTTGCATAGCAAAAGCTGTCGATTGTGTTTTGCCAAACTCGGCCAGCAAATCCTGGTAATCCTTTTCCAGTTCTATCAGGTCGGCAGGCACAAATTTGCCTGCGGTAATCTTTAAATTTTTGGTATTAATAAGCTCAATACGCGAGGTTACATAGTACGGCTTTTGTTTACCCAAACCAATCAGATACTCATATCCGCGGATGGCTGTATCATATGCCTCATTAATAACCAGCGTACTGCACAGCTGATATATGTCACTGCCATCATCATTCATTCGCCGATTCAATGCCAAAGCTTGATTAAGCGCCTGGTCAAAGTCTTTTTGCTGCAAAAACTGCCATACCAGCAGGTCGACATAAACGGTTTGCTGCGGGTCTTTCTGAATGCGTTTAAGTAAGGCCACGCGCAATATTTCATAATCAGCACCTTCAAAAAGTGTGGCGAAAGTATTTTCTGCCTGGTTTAAAAACAATGGGTTTTTAGGCAGGATATTCAGATACTCTTCGGTAAGGGCATTTTTATCGCGCTTAAAACGGTATAGCGTTACCAGCTCGTAACTGAAGGCGTCGTCAGTATGCAGAATTTTACGGCCCTGTACAAACGTTTTAATAGCATAGTCTGTATTACCGGCCTGGTAAAATTGCGAAGCCAGCATGGTTACCGCACTTTGGTCGGCCGGCAGGTTTTTAATCAGTTCGTCATACAAAGCATTGGCTTTTTCTGTTTGCGAATGCTGGGTATAGATAGCCCCAAGCATGATAACATAATCGGTTGATCCCTGATGTTTGCGGATCATTTTCTTTGCTGCGCTTTCGGCCTCGTCAAATTTTTTGAGCGATATGAGCGTGCTGATGTAGTTGTTAAAATAAACCTCGTTATTTTCTTTATAAAGCTTCTGGTAAATATCCAGTGCTTTTTGGTACTCGCCATTGGCACTGAACTGCTTAGCCAGTGCAGCGTCAGGGCTTTGCGCAAGGCCTGTCGAGGCGCAAAAACACAACAGCATAACAAATACCAAGTATCGCTTCATAATCTAAAAATAGAGATTTAAATGTTAACAAATGTGCATGCAACACCGATTATTCTATAACGTTTTCAACGGGTAAAATTGTAGTGACATATCGGCGAAATTAAATATTTGTGGTACCTTGACTGATTGAAAATGCCCGGACTAGAATACAGAATGTTGAGGAATATAAAGAGTTTAATCTTGGTTTTTGCCGTAATTGCCCTAAGTGCGTGCAATGATACTAAGAAAGATGAAATACCTGTAAATGAGTTTTATAAAAGCCCTGAAAAGGTGGCATTTAAAATATCGCCCGATGGCAGATACATATCATACCTGAAAAATTATCATCATCGTCAAAACCTGTTTTTGCAGTCAATTGATGATGGAAAAGAAATACAGGCTACTTCATTTACCGATTACCCGGTTCGGGGAGATTACACCTGGACCTACGACAACCAGATACTTTTTAGCCAAAACACCGACGACAACCATACGATGATGGTTTATGACCTGGCGAGCGGTAAAACGCGCACGCTGTTGTCTGTTGGTAAAGCCGGGTTAAGGGTGATGAACCGCAACAAGCTTACCCCCGACGTGGTTACCATCAGTATGAACATGCGCGACTCGGCAAACTTTGATGTTTACCGCCTTAATGTTAAAACCGGCGAGCTAAAAACTTACCTGGTTAACCCAGGTAATATTACTGATTGGCTGGTTGACGCCGATGGAGGCATCCGCCTGGTAAAATCAACCAATGGGGTTGACGAAACTATTTTATATCGTAAAAATGATAAGGAAAGGTTCAGGCCCATTATCAATAATAACTTTCGCAACTACGTGCGCATGATTGCCTTTGACGGTGAGAGCGAGAATTTCTACGCGCTTTCAAATGTGGGCCGGGATAAAACCGCCTTTGTCGAAATTAACGCTGCAACTGGTAAAGAACAGCGCGTAATATTTGCCGACCCGCACGTTGACATTAACCGGGTTGATTACTCAAAAGCCAGAAACCGCCTGGAGATGGCGCAATGGGAAGAGGATAAAATTCAAAAGCACTTTTTTAACCCTTATATTAAAGATTGGTATACCAATCTGTATTTGCAGCTTAAGGGTTATGAAGTTAATATAACCGACAGGGACACGGCCGAACATCGTTTTATAGTTTCTACGTATACTGACCGCAGCAGGGGCGCAGTTTACCTTTATGAATGTACTAATAACAAACTAACCAAGCTTATTGACAATGGTGTAATTGACCCCGCGCAGTTATGCGAGAAAAAGCCAATAGCTTACACCGCAAGTGACGGTACGGTTATTAACGGCTATTTAACTTTGCCTAAAGGCGAGGCTAAAACAAATTTACCGTTGATAGTTATTCCACATGACGGGCCTTTTGGTGTGCGCGACACATGGAACTACGGTGCCGATATACAATTTTTTGCTAACCGCGGATTCGCTGTTTTCCAGATGAATTATCGGGGCTCAAGTGGATACGGCAAAGTATTTTACAGTGCGGGCTTTAAAGAAGTAGGCGGTAAAATACAACAGGATATTACGGATGGTGTAAATTGGCTCATTGCAAAAAAGATAGCCAACCCCAAAAAAATAGCTATTTATGGGCGCGGGTTTGGCGGTTTCAGTGCACTCTATGCCATATCCTTTAACCCCAAGTTATATAGCTGCGCAATAGTGCAGAATGGTTTGATTAATCTCTTTACTTATATAAAAACTGCGCCGGCTTATTATCGCCCGCAATTACAAAAAATGTACGCTACCATTGGCGACCCGGAAAAAGATGCCGAATTGTTAAGAAATATATCGCCGGTTTTTCATCCCGACAAGCCAAAAGTGCCCATTTTGTTTTTTCAGGATGCTAAAGACCTACGCGCTAACATAAGTGAAGTAAATCATTATATTCGTGAATTACAGAAACATAACGTTAGTGTAAAATACTTTCTGAACAAGAATGAGCATGGTGCAGAACACAACGGTGAGGACAAGCGTAAGCAGAGCTATTTGGAGATGGAAAAGTTTCTGTATACCAACCTGCATGTTAAACCTTAACTGTATTTGGCCATGACAGGGCAAAATACCGTATTCCGGAAAAATTTCTCGCTGATTGTTGCTTTTCTTGCGTTGATAACCGCCGTTCTTGTGGTTGGTTTAGTTGTCGGGTACCAGTTTACCTCAAAAAGCGTTGAGAACGAATTCAGTTCAAAAAAAACCAATGTCGCCGATCAAACTATCGGCCCTTATCTCGACCTTTATAAGAACAAGATTTTTGAAATAAACCTTTATTCAGGTTTGCTGGATTCTGCCTCGGCAGCTTACTATGCCGATTCGGTTTTTCGTAATTATCCTTTTGTTAACAAGCTGGTCTTTTTTCAGATTGTGGTAAGTGCGCGGGGAAGGTATATGGGTAATAATCTTAAAATAGAGGCACACTCCGTGTTTGAATATTACCCTCATAAAAAGTACTTTAAAAAAAGCCGTCTTGAAGATGCCGCCAATCAAAATGATTTCAGGCAGATGGCTGAAAGGTTAAATAGCTATGTTGCCCGTTACGATACGCTGAGAGGCCCGGGGCCAGATCAGCAGGCTTTTTTTTATAACACCCGTCCCGGGAAGGTCAGCTTTCTTAATATACCCTCAAATGCCGATTTAAAAGCCTACCATGATCTGTTAAAAGGTGCCGGCAGCTCTGAGGCTTTTTATAAGCAAAACATGATGACGTTTTACCTGGAACCCACCAAGGTTAAGATAAAAAATGTACATCCTGAATTGTATAGCTCGGTATCTATCCGCCAGGTATCTTACGATCCGCCCGATATTGATCATACCAAAATATTGACTGACGAGGTGCCCTTGCCCGGCGCTTTTTCTGACTATAAATTATATTTTAGCTCACCGCGCGATTATTTAAACAGCGAAGTATACCATCGCTTTTTACCTATTGCAGGCGTTTTGCTGCTTATTTATTCGGTGCTTATGCTGATAGGCTGGCTTATATACCGCAACCTTAGTGTGAATATGAAGCTGTTTAAACTGCAGTATGATTTCATCAACAACTTTACGCACGAGTTTAAAACACCTGTAAGTGTAATTAAAATAGCCGGCTCGAATTTAAAGGGAGATAATGAACTTACTGATCGTCAGCGTAAACACTATGGCAAGATTTTGGACGAAGAAGCCGACAAGCTAAATGAGTTAATGAATAAGTTGTTATCATTTACGCAGCTCGAGAATAAATCTATCACCATAAAAAGAGACAAGGTTAAGATTGAGAGCTTTGTTAAAGGCTACATAGATACTTTTAAAATTAAATATCCGCAGTTTAAGCTGGATTATGCTATTGATCCGGAGGCCAGGTTTTTTTATACCGATACCGTACTGATGGGTAGTGTATTTCAAAACCTGATTGAAAATGCCTATAAATATTCGCATCCTGACAGGAAGGAGTTATTTATAAAGGTATCGTTAGAGAAACGTAATATTGTTTTCTCATTTATCGATAAAGGAATAGGAATTCCCAAAAATGAGTTGAATAATATATTCAGGAAATTTTATAGATTAGAGAACCAATATAATCAAAACGGGAGTGTGGGCCTTGGCCTGGCATTTTGTAAGGAGCTGGTTAACTTTTTAGATGGTGATATCACCGTAAAAAGCCGGGTTGACGTAGGCTCCGAATTTGTAGTAACGCTTCCATATGAAAGTTAAATATGAATAAAGAAATTAAAATTGCACTGGTTGAAGACGATGAAAACCTGCGCTTTTTAGTTGCAGAGCGTTTAGAGTCTGAAGGGTATAAAGTTTTAGAAGCCAGCAATGGCGACGAAGCTGAAAAGATGATTTTGGCCGAGCAGCCTGATATTGTATTGTTAGACTGGATGTTGCCAGGCAAACAAGGCGCCGAGGTTTGCACCAACGTACGTAACAAAGGCTACGAGGGTATTGTAATCATGACAACCGCCAAACAACAGGATATTGACAAAATAACCGCGTATGGTTTTGGTGTGACAGATTATGTAACCAAGCCCTTTAACATGGATGTATTGGTAGCGCTGATTGAAAACAAGATCAAGTTTACGCTGAATAATGATAAGTCTGAGACTTATACTTTTGCCAATATGGAGCACCATCCCAATACGCACCTGCTTATTCGCGATGGCCGCAAAATAGAATTGACAATATTGGAGAACCGCATTCTGCTATACTTCCTGAAAAACAAAAATAAGGTAATAAACCGCGAAGAGCTAATGATGGAAGTATGGGGCTATAACGCCGATGTCAATACCCGTACGCTGGATATGCATATTGTGCGCCTTCGCAAAAAGATAGAAACCAATCCCGATTATCCGCAATACCTGCAAACTGTGCGTGGTGTGGGTTATAAGTTTGCTTATCAGAGCTAGTACCAAAGAATTATATATTTTGACGAATCCGGCGGTTTGATAAAAGCTCGCCGGAATTTTTTTGTTTCTGATAACTATGTCATCCTGAACTTGTTTCAGGATCCCACAGGATAGGTTGCCGCCTGCTAAGCATGTGGGATGCCGAAACAAGTTCGGCATGACGTTACGGAGTCTAAAGTCAAGCCACTTTCCGCAGAGCCATCGACAAAATAAAATCTCCAAAAAAAGTGCGCTCAGCAACAACGTCATAATGTTTGTCTTTGAACCGCTTGTTAATATCAGGCAACACCGAAGTTTCAATACTGCACAGCGCCCGAAAAAACAAAAACATACTTCGCAGTAACACATTTTGCCACCACTTGCCGGTGAGCTGGAAATCAGTATTTAACCAAATGCCTTGTGGTTTTAATAACTGATGCAAATGGCTGAACACTTTTTGCAGCGTATCTTCCTTAAAGTTATCAAACAAAAACGGGGTAAAAACTACATCAAACTTTTGATGGATGGCAACAGCTTCGACCGGCGCGTTGATAAATGTTACCTGATTTTGCCCCCAGTTTCTTTTTTTAGAGAGCGCCATCATATTGGACGATATTTCGACGTAGGTGATTTGCAGCCCGGATGAATATTTCCTGGTTAATTCTTCCAGTATCCACCCTGTACCGCCCCCGGCCAAAAGTACAGATGAGTTGGGCGGTATATACTGCAGCAAATAAACCTGAGCCCTCACCAAAGCATCGCCATATACCACTTTCGACAAGCAGTCATAAAACCAGGCCGAATTATCATAGTTTGATGCCATGGGTGAAGTTATCTTAGCAAAGGCTTATGCCAAAATCAAGCCGGCATAACGTAATTAAATGCCAGTAACATTATATATTGTAATATCAGCACACCATCTAAATAAAAAAAGTAATAATATTCATTTCTTTTCCACTCAGATTTAAAGATGAGCCAGCCGGCCAGTAACGCGGTAATAGTAAGCGAAATAAAATTGGCATTAAAACCATTGTTGCGGTATAAAAACAGAAAGATGATATATCCGGCCAATAAAAACTGGCAAAACAAATAAGCACGTTTTTCGCCCACTAATACGGGAACCGTTTTAAGACCAGACTCGCGGTCTTCAAACAAATCGCGAATATCAAAGGGGATAGTTAGCGCGGCTATCAGTAAAAACCGTTTTGCCAACAAAATCGTGGTATCGCGCATGGAGATATTGGTAAGATGCATGTCCTGCGCTTCAAAAATAGGGAGGAGCACAGTGCTGGCAGTCCAAACCAGGGTGATTAAAAATTGCTTTAATCCTGGTATGTTGCGCAGGCCAAACTTGTGTTCGCCCAAAGTAAATAGAGGCAGACTATACGCTATTGATATAAGCCCCAGGAAGATCAGTAATAATCTGGATGCTGTTGAAACCAAAAAAAACAGCGGGATAAGCGATAACGCCGACACAATGGTAAAGGTGATCATTAACCTGTGATGAGCGAAGAACCATTGGGTTCGACGATTGTCGGTACGAGTTAGCTGTGGCTTGTACAATAAAATGGATAAATTGTAAACGCCAATAGTTGATACAAAAAGTAAGGCAGATACGGTATAAACAGGTTTCGCACCGATTAAATAAAACGTCACCGCCCCTTGTGACACCGCACACAATGCTATGAAAACATTGCTGAAGAGTATAAAGTCAAAAACAGAATTATATAGTTTTTTCATTTACAGGCTAGCCGCCACTCTTTAAACCTTTTGAAGTGACGGGTCATGAGCAGATCGAAGTGTAAATATCGTAATCTCCGGCAAAATTCCAACCCTGCCCGGAAAACCTAAAAAGCCGTAACCCACATTTACGTATAATTGTTGCTGCCCCTCGCGGTAAATACCCGCCCATTCTTTGTAGACATACTCCACCGGGCTCCATTGAAATTGCTCGGTACGTACGCCAAATTGCATACCGTGTGTGTGTCCTGCAAACATCACATCTATCTGGGGGTAATGCGGTAGTATTTGCGCCCGCCAGTGCGATGGGTCGTGCGATAAAAGCAAGCGTACCGGCAGCTCTTCAGTGCCTTTAACAGTTGGCTCCATTTTGCCATACTTGGGAAAGCGGGTAAGCTCGCCCCAGTTTTGACACCCCAGAATACCTATTTCTTCATTACCTACTTTTAAGCGCCTGTTTTCATTAAGCAGTAAATCCCAACCCATATTTTTATGAGTAACAATGAGGTCATCCAGGTTTTTCTTTTTGGCTGCTAATGATGGCCAATTTTTATAATAGTCGCCATAATCGTGATTGCCCAGTATAGAGAAAACCCCCAACGGCGCTTGTACTTTTTTGAAGATATCCTGGTAACCGTAAACCTCGTCGGTACGGGCATTCACCAAATCGCCGGTGAAAAATATAACGTCCGGTTTTTGACCCAGCAGCATTTCAACCCCACCCAGTACCGCCTTTTTATTATAAAAGCTGCCAGAGTGAATGTCAGAGATCTGCCCGATGATCATGCCGTCAAATGCCTTTGGCAGGTTGGGCAGGTAAAGATCTTGTTTGATGACATGATAATCATAGGCTCCTGCAAAAATACCCGCACCTATACCCGCTAACGGTACCACACCGGTTACCAGGCCTGCCTTCATCAAAAACTCAGAGCGGGGCATGGTGTTTTGTGCTGCCCTGTTTTTGGATTGTTGTTTGCGCTTTGCTATCAGCCGACGGATATCATCGGCCACTACAAATGGAAAGAAGGTTGCCTTCACAATCATCAGCACAAAAAACAGCAGTAAAAAACCCGCCCGTACACCTACAGGCAGGTTTACATAGATACCGCAAATGGTGCCTATAATAATAACTAATGATAGCAGCGTATAAGCCGGTCTGAATAATTTGTGACCAACTGTTCGCTTATTTTTAAACGCGGCAATAAAGCCATGATATAAATACTGATCAAATAAAAACAGGCCTGCGCCAAGCAAAATTATGGTAAACAGCTGACTTTGCATCGTGGTTAATAACGACGATCGTCATCTATGTCCAGATCGTCATCGTCATCTGGCTGCAAATTAAATAAACTGTTAAACATATCCGAAAACGCAAAGCCATTATCTAAAAATCCTTTGCTTAATTGCGAGAACTCGGCCAGGCCGTGCAGTACAAACTCCATTAAGATTAATTGCTGACTTTCTACCAAACGCGGATGGAATTGTTTAACCAGCTCTTTCAGGCCGCTTACTGATGTTAATACTTTTTTGTATTCCACTAAAGGCAGATCGTCCAGAACGGCTAACGTATTGCCATCGCTAAACCAGTTGATGATCTCGGCATATGGGTTTGCGCCTTTTGATTTTTTTGCTTTTTCCGGATCAGGGAAAAATTTAAGCAGCAAAGTCTTGATAGCTTTACCAATCAGGATATTGGCTACTTTAGCCGGGCCTTCCAATTCACCCTCGTAAACCAGTTCTATTTTGCCGGTTATGGCCGGAATGACCCCCAGAAAATCAGCAATGCGCACAAATGTTTTATCCTCATGATTAATGATCATCCGGCGCTCGGCATTGCTGATCAGGTTTTCATAAGCCGATATTGTTAAACGTGCTGAAACACCCGATTTTTTATCGATATATTCAGAGTTACGAGCTTCAAAAGCTATCTGTTCAACCAGGTCTTTTACCAGGCCGTCGGCCTCAACGGTGGCGCGTTGTTCTTGAGTAAGAGTAGCTTCCTGTTGGGTGATCTTGCGCGAAATTTCGATCGAGCGCGGGTAGTGGGTCAGTATCTGACTCTCGATACGATCTTTCAATGGTGTAACAATAGAGCCGCGATTGGTGTAATCTTCAGGGTTTGCAGTAAATACAAACTGGATATCCAACGGCAAGCGCAATTTAAAGCCGCGTATCTGGATGTCTCTTTCTTGTAAGATATTGAATAACGATACCTGTATACGCGCTTGCAGGTCAGGTAATTCGTTAATCACAAAAATCCCGCGGTGTGCGCGTGGAATCAGCCCGAAGTGAATTACACGCTCGTCTGAATAAGTAAGTTTCAAAGTAGCCGCCTTGATCGGGTCGACATCTCCGATCAAATCGGCAACGGTAACATCAGGCGTAGCCAGTTTTTCGGTATAGCGCTCGCTTCGGTGTATCCAGCCGATAGGGGTATCATCACCTTTTTCCTTAACAATGCTGGCCCCAAACCACGATATGGGGTTCAAAGGGTCGTCAAACAGTTCTGAACCTTCAATATAAGGTACATACTCATCAAGTAAGTTTACCAATAAGCGGGCAATACGGGTTTTGGCTTGTCCGCGCAAACCCAGTAACAAAATATTGTGGCGCGACAGGATAGCAGTTTGAAGATCAGGAATAACGGTGTCCTCAAAGCCTACAATACCTTCAAAACCGCCCTCTTCTTTCTTCTTTAATTGGGTAATTAAATTACGGCGAAGCTCGTCTTTAACCGATTCGCTTTTGTAGCCGCTGTTTTTAAGTTCGCCTAAAGTTTTTATATCAAGTTTGTTCATAAGTCTTTTTTAATGCATTTGTCATCTCGAACGATAGTGAGAGATCTATACATATATGTGTCGCGTTTGCTTAGCATGTGTATAGATTTCTCCCGATGGTCTAAATGACAATATGTTATATTTTAATCATCTGCAAATTTACGCATCTGCTTATCAGCACAATTACCTAACATTCTTCCTTCGGTTCCTGGCGTAGTCTTCAAAAATGTATTCGCCCAGGTTATTCAATGAGCTGTAAAACGCCTTGCCGCCATTGGTTTCAGTAAACTGTCGCACAAACTGCTGCAGGTAAGGGTCTTTTGCTATCATAAATGTGGTTATAGGTATTTTAAGCCTTTTGCACTGCGCAGCCATGTTAAGCGTTTTATTGACCACCTTACGGTCAAGGCCGATGCTGTTTTTATAATAACGGGCGCCTTCCTTTAAACAGGTAGGCTTGCCGTCGGTTATCATAAATATTTGTTTATTTGATGTTTTACGACGGCGCAGCAAATCTGTAGCCAGCTCCAGGCCAGCGTAGGTATTGGTATGGTACGGGCCAACTTGCAGATACGGCAGATCCTGCAAGGTAATCGGCCAGGCATCGTTACCAAACACTACAATATCCAGGGTGTCCTTTGGGTATTTTGTGCGGATCAATTCGGCCAGTGCCATAGCAACTTTTTTGGCCGGCGTGATACGGTCTTCGCCGTAAAGAATCATGGAGTGAGATATGTCGATCATTAGGACAGTAGAGGTGAGTGTTTTATAATCCATTTCCTCCACTTCCAGATCGCGCTCAGTCATCATAAAATCGCCGATGCCGTGATTAACCTGGGCGTTATGAATAGACTGAGTCATATCTATCTGATCCAGACTGTCGCCAAATTCAAACTCGCGGCGTTCGGCGTTGCGTTCATCGCCCTGTCCGCTTTGTGGTGAGCGGTGATTGCCTTTGCCCGATTTTTTGAGTTTGCCGAATATTTCTTCCAATGCCGACTGACGGATACTTTGCTCGGTTTTAGCCGTAATGTTATAGCCGCCGTTTTGGTTATCGTCGCTCAGATAACCTTTTTGTTTCAGCTCGTCAACGAAATCGCCGATACCATAGTCGTCATTGGTAATTTTGTACTGCTTGTCCAGTTCATTAAGCCAGGCCAAGGCCTCACCTGCATCGCCCGATGTATAATTGAGCAACTCCAGGAACAGCTTTAATAATTCTTCGAACCCGCCTTTGGGAATTTGGTTGGGTGTAAACTTCGAAAATCCGAAACCACGCATATTTTGCCTTTCTAATATAAAGTAACGCATTATTTTGCGCAAAAGTTTACTTGACGAGCTTATAAAGTTCAATTGTTAACCTTCCGTGACAAAGGGCGGGCTAGCTATATTTAGTCAGGCAATAGCGGCCAAAGTGTTTTGTTTCACGCAGATGTGAAACAATTGAAACAAATTGAAACAAGTGAAACGTTAATGTATTGTAACCGCTTGAAGAATAGTTTGTTGTGTTTTTTATATGAAACAAGATGAAACAGAGTGCAACAAAATTGTTATTATATTTAACATATGTACGAAGACACTCAACTCCAAAACAACACCGCCATTCACAACTTTGAAATATTTGTGGACGGCCACCGGGCTTTTATAGATTACCAGTTGCGCGACGGTGTATACTTTCTTATCCATACCGAAGTGCCGCGCGAGCTTGAAGGCCACGGCGTAGCCGCCGCCCTGGTTGAAAAAGTATTTCATTTTCTGGAAGACAACGGTTTTAAAATGGTGCCTTATTGCGCTTACGTTAAAGCTTATTTGAAACGACACCCCGAATGGGAGCGGTTAATTTATAGTTAGATGAGCAAGGTACGGCGCATATTAACCTTATTTTTGCTGATGCCGGTCTTAGTTTCGGCGCAAAAGGCTTACACCGCGGTCAAATATAAGGCTATGCCGGATACTCATGAATTCTATTTTACCCTGGGCAGTGGTTATCTGGCTGCCAGTAAGATCAAACTTGTGGCCGGCGGTAAATCTGTATTGTTTTATCCTGATAGCAATTTACCTGATGATAAAGACCAACTAGCTTTCCGGGCCAATGGGCATTCAGACTACTTTATCCTGAACAACATGCTGGAAAGTTACGACAGTTTGCCCCAAATTATCATTGCCAGATATTGGACGAACAAACGATGGCGGATTATTAAGTTAGTTTTAAGCCGGTAATTATCGCGCAGCTATTAAATCAACTATACCATCAACGTATCTGGGCGTAGCGCCTCGTTTGCTGGCTACATAAGCCCCAACGGCGCAAGCGCGCTCTAATATTTGCGGTATTGGCAGCTTATTAAGTAAACCGGCTATAAAGGTAGCCAGAAATGAGTCGCCGGCGCCTACAGTATCTGCTACGCTTACCTTAAATCCGGGATGCTCATAAAATTCATGATCATGCCATACCATAGCGCCATCTGCACCGCGGGTAACGCAAATGGTTTGTGCATGATATTTTTGGCGGAACTCATTAATCTTGTCCTTCAGGTCGCTTTTTTTATTATTGATAAGCAGGTCTATTTCTTCTTCGTTCATTTTTACCACATCGGCACGAGCCGCCAGCGTCTCAATAGTCTGCGAGGTATAATGCGGGGCACGCAAGTTAACGTCGAATATCTTCAGCGCTTTGGTATCGTTCAATAAATTTAACAGCGTATTACGCGTAGTGGTGCCGCGGCAAACTAAGCTGCCAAACACAATAGCTGTAGCCTCTTTGGCACAGCGGCTAAGATTTGCTTTAGGTTTAATATTATCCCAGGACACCGGCTGCGGAATGACGTAAGTGGCGTGACCTTGAGCATCAAGCTGTACCGTTACCTCACAGGTTGGCAGCGTTTCGTCGCGTTGTATCAGTTCATTAAAAAGGCCGTTGTCTTTCAAAAAATTTACCAGATCGTTTCCCGAGCTGTCAGTGCCTACACTGCTGGCAAAAGCCACACCCGCACCCTGCTGGTTTAAATGGAAAGCCACATTCATGGTAGCGCCGCCGGCCACTTTTTCTTCGCCAAAGGTGTCCCACAACACTTCACCAAAACATAGTATATTTTTCTTCATAAAACGGATTTGAACCTGCGCCAAAGCTAACAGTAAATCGGTATATTTAGATCATGAAAAAATATTTGCTCGTATTTGTATTGATCATTAGTACATTAAGCCTGGCAAAGGCCCAGGACAGGCAGGCCATCATCAACGTTATGAATACCCAGCGAGAGGCCTGGAACCGCGGTGACCTGGAAGGTTTTATGCAAGGTTACTGGAAGTCAGACTCACTGATGTTTGTCGGCAAAACGGCTCCAACTTATGGCTGGCAAAACACGCTTAATAATTATAAACGTGGTTACCCGGATAAAGCAGCCATGGGCGTGCTAACTTTTGATATCCTTAAGGTTGAGGTGCTGGATACAAAAAACGCTTTTGTTTTTGGTGGCTGGCACGTAAAGCAGGCAGCTAAAATGCTTGAAGGATATTACACGCTTTGGTTTAAAAAGATTAACGGAAAGTGGATGATTGTTTGTGACCATACAAGTTAACGAGAAAGCACTGTGACTTGATTGATAAAGAAACCTGGTTATTCCTCCTCTCATTGATGAGTATTCCTAGTTGTGCAGATGGTCCCGCTCATGGCCGCGGGAGGCCTAGTACTTTTTCCTTAGATGAAAAAGCACCAAATACTTAGCGCAGCGATCTCATTCACAACAAAAATAACAACCTGTGAATAAATCAAGCCAATCCAATCGCTTCAGCCGCACAGGCCATACTCCCGGCCCGGTGGATTGGCAGGCCTTTACGCTTGTTTTTTGATTTTCTTCAATTTTAGCGCTATGCTCAATGTGTGCACCAGTGTCAGCTGTGCAGCTTCGGACGGAAGCAGGTAAAATAATGGTGGCCCTGTGCGGTTGCAGGGCTGTCGGGAATGTTGACTGAAGCGTAGGCTCTGTGCGACAAATGGCGGCAACAGGCCCCTGCCCTGGTTTTACCTGCTTTGCGGGGCAAAGGCCTCAGAGCGCAAAGAAGCATCACAGCTGACTTGATTTTTGGTTCTTTTGATCAAGCAAAAGAACAAAGCCCACCCGCGGCGATTGAGCGGGACGATGCACAAACTAGGGATACAGCTTAGCATGTGCAAAAATCCGACGACTTCCCAATTAGAAAACTATCTCGGTAACCCCGCAGCCAACGCCTTATCAGCACGCTTAACCGCCAGTTGTTCCCGATAATTAGCGTAACGACCCTTAAAGGCCATTTTCAACACACTATCAAAAGCCCCCTTAATTGCCAGATTATATACACTGGCGATTTTACGCGCAGGCGAAGCGTCCCAGGCCCGGAGGCTTAACGAGTAGCCGCCAGTAACGTATTTCATCCAATGCCAGTAGCCGGTGGGCATGAAAAGCGTGTCGCCGTGCTCCAGGAATACCTCGATACCTTCAATCCCATTCAATGCCGGGAATTTTTGAATGTCGGGTTTGGCTACATCATAATCCTCAAGTGCGTACGTGGCATTGGGGATACAGTACAGCCTGCGTTTCCATTTATTTTCAAATAAAATGATATGCTTTTTTCCGCCAAAATGAGTATGAAAAATATGGGGCAGGTCTATGTCATAATGTAAAAAGGTAACCGAGTCTGATCCGCCGAAGAACATAGCGGGCATGCTTTCCAGAAACCCGCCCATTAAATCTTTTGGTAGTTCAATATCGTTTAAAAGCTGAGGCGCTTTTTTGAAAATATTAAAAAAGAAAATGCGCAACTCAGTAGGCTGACTCATGATGAGGTCAATATACTGGTTGAACGGCATTTGGGTTGTAGCCGAGTTGATAGGTTTTGACGGATCGGCTTTGGCATTATTATACAGGGGGACAATCTGGCTGCCGACAACTTTTTTTAAGTATTCGGGCGTCCATTTTTGTTTAGCGGGCCAGCTGGCTGTCAGGTTTTTAATTACCAGCGGACGGCGGGCATCTAAATAATTCTTCTTGAAATCTTGCGGAGAAATGGTATCTACAGTATCAATCGCACTTAGTTTAAAACACATGTTTTTGTTGATCGGCAAGTATCATTCTACAAAAATATTTTGCAGAATATACCTTGATACAACAAATTAACAGATTTAAAAAATGCTGTATATTAAGCTATTGTTATGGTTTGGTAATGGGGAGGTGTAATTGCAGGGGTGTCATGCTGAGGTTCTCGAAGCATGAGCGCAAAGGCCAAATTGCTTCGTATAGGCCGACGCTCACCCTTCGAGAGCTTCAGGGTGACACCCCTCGATTTAAATAAGATTTTTACCTCGGCTCGCCTTCGGCCAATGCTTTACCGGCACGTTTAATGGCCAGTTGCTCTTTCCAGTCCATATAGCGGTTTTTAAAGTTTTTCTTCATTACATCGTCAAACTTGCGCTGTATAGTTAGGTTATATAAACTTTTAGCTTTTATGGCCCATGATTTATCCCAGGCACGCAATGATATAGAGAATGAACCGTCCAGGTATTTCATCCAGTGCCAGTAGCCGGTAGGCATAAAAAGAGTATCGCCATGTTCAAGAAAGGCCTCAATACCTTCAATGCCGTCAAGCGCCGGGAACTTGGCAAAATCAGGATTCTCAATGTCGTAATCCTCTAACGCGTAAGTAGCAAATGGAATTTTGTACAGGCGCTCGCTCCATTTATTATCAAACAAAATAACATGCTTGCGGCCGTTAAAGTGTGTATGGAAAATATGGGCAAGGTCGATATCATAATGCATAAAAGTGATGGAACCTGCACCGCCAAAAAACATATTGGGGTATTTATCCAAAAAGCCGCCCATCAAATCGCTGGGTGCGCGGTAGTCATCCAGCAGGCCGGGAGCATGTTTAATGGGGTCAAATAAAAAAATGCGCAGATCGGTGGGTTCTTTCTGGATCAGGTCGATATAGTCGGCAAACTTCATTTCGGCAGCCGATGCGTTGATGGGTTTTGAAGGGTCGGCTTTTGAGCTATCGTATAACGGAACTGTCTTGTCACCAACAGTTTCCTTTAAATAGTCAAAGGTCCATTTTTGTAAAGCGGGCCAGCTTTCGGTCGCTTTTCTGATAACGAGGGGCTTGCGCGGCTTTAAATAATTATTAACAAAATCTTCTTTAGATATTGTGTCAACCCTGTCTATAGGAGTTAAATTGATGCCCATTTTGCAATTAATTAACACGCAAAACTAATCGAAAGCAGGAAATTAGGAAAATTGGAAAGCGGTTTTATGAGATTATACTGACAAAAAAAGCCCGGCGCAAATGCGCCGGGCCACCCTTTTGACTGAGTTTGTCTCAGTTATTTATGGCTGCGGTTTCCAGTTCGGCTAACGAACAACGCCAACTGCTTACCGCTAAACCATAAGCTCTTTATTTAGGCATCAGTACAGTATTTACTACATGAATAATGCCATTACTCTGGTTTACATCGGCAATGGTAACCCATGATTTATTGCCTTTTTCATCAACCAGGTATAATTTCTTGCCATCGGCTTTTACCCAAAGCTTGCCGCCTTGCACGGTGGTTAATTCGCCCTTACCAGCTTTAACTTTTGCCCATAAGTCGGCTGCTGTTAATTTGCCCGCCACCACGTGGTACGTCAGGATTTTGGTAAGGGTTGCCTTGTTCTCAGGCTTTACTAAAGTTTCCACAGTACCTTTAGGCAATTTGTCAAAGGCTTCATTTGTAGGTGCAAATACGGTAAATGGGCCTTTTCCTTCTAAAGTTTCAACCAAACCGGCCGCTTTAACCGCAGCAACTAAGGTGGTGTGGTCTTTTGAGTTCACGGCATTTTCGACAATGTTTTTGGTAGGATACATAGCCGCGCCGCCAACCATTTTGGTTTGCGCATAAGTGTTAGGAGCAATAGCGATAGCCGCAAGTGCAAACGCTGTAATGATGAATTTTTTCATGGTTTTATTGTTATTTGTTGTTTGATGGAAAATACGGCAGCGGTTGCACGGCGGATTGTTTTTTGTTATAACTCCCGGTTGTAACTACTTGAAAACCAAGCGGCATGTTAATGCGTAAATGCGCGCCAACTGTATAGTTTTGGGGATACTAATGTCTAAAAAAACAGCTCGGCGGCAATGTGGTCGGCGTAGAGTTTGCCGGTGGGGGTAAGCGTGATAATATTTTGATTTTGAGTAATCCAGCCTTTGTCAAAATACGGGGTCGCCGTTTTGGTAAGCTCAGTTGCCGCACCTGCGGCGATGTTGTTCAATGCTTCCAGATCTAAACCCCAACTGGTGCGTAACGAGGTCATGATATATTCATTAAGGCGGTTGGTTTCAGTTAATTCCTCAATCTCGGCAGGCAGTTGATCAGTAAATATCGACTGGATATATTTAGGATTATTGGCGATATTCCACTGCCGCACTTCACCATTGTAAGAATGTGCCGAAGGGCCTATCCCCAGATAACTCACGCCCCGCCAGTAATTGGAATTATGGCGGCTGTAATGGCCGGGTTTACAAAAATTAGAGATTTCGTAATGTTCAAAGCCTCGTGTTTGCATGGCCTGCATCAGGTAGCTAAACTGTTCGGCGCTTTGCTGCTCATTCATAGCCGGCTGCTTATGTTGGCGGATGAATGAGGCCAGTGCCGTTTGCGGCTCCACGGTCATGGAGTAAGACGAAACATGCGGAACTTCCAGCTCAAAAGCTTTATCCAGGTTGTGTTTCCATTTGGCATCGGTAAGCAGCGGATAGCCATAAATCAGATCGATCGTAATATTTTCAAAACCGGCATCCTGCGCGCGTTTTACAGAAGCCTCAGCCTCATGTGCACGATGTACACGGTTCATCCACAGCAAATCCTCATCAAAAAATGATTGTATGCCAATGCTGAAACGGTTCACCAGTGTTTGGCGCAGGCCCTGTATCCTGGCTTTGTCCAGATCGTCAGGATTAGCTTCTAAAGTGATCTCAGCATTTTCGGCAACGGTATGCAATTGCGTTATGGTATCGAGCAGCAAATTAATATCGGCAGGCGGCAGAATGGAAGGCGTGCCTCCGCCAAAATAAATGGTCTCGATGGTTTGGCCTTGCAAATAATCTTTTTGTATATGCAGCTCTTTAACCAGCGCCTGCAGCAGGTCTTCCTTATATTTTAACGAGGTACTGAAATGAAAATCACAGTAATGGCACGCCTGTTTGCAAAAGGGGATATGTAAGTAGATGCCAGCCATGCTGCAAAGGTACGCTTTCTGAATAAATGGAAATAATTTTGACCTGACTCTTGCTTTAATCGTTTAAAGTAATAATTTTGGCCTTACCAATTATTAAAATCTCGCCATGAAAAAAGTAGGACTCAAGGATATTGCCGAACACGTTGGTGTGTCCATAGCCCTGGTGTCGTATGTTTTGAATGGACAGGCCGAGCAAAAGCAGGTAAGCAAAGAAAACGCCGAACGCATTAAAAAAGCTGCCGAAGAGCTTAATTATCGACCCAATCAGATAGCCAAGAGTTTAAAAATGCTGAAAACGCATACCATTGGTTTGGTAGTGGCCGATATTAATTACCGTTTTAGCACCGGTATTACCCGGGCTATTGAGGCTGAGGCTAAAAAAGCTAATTACACGGTATTATTCGGTAGCTCGAACGAGAGCGAGGATAGTTTCGAGGAACTGGTAAACGCGCTCATTAATCGCCAGGTTGACGGGCTAATCCTGGTACCGGTAGAGAATTCGCAGCCACAGATTAAAATGTTGCAAAAATCGGGCGTGCCATTTGTGCTGCTGGATAGAAATTTCCCTGAGATACAGGCAAATCACGTAACGCTTAATAACCACAAAGCCGCATATGATGCTACGGCTTACCTAATCAAACAGGGCCACAGGCGCATTGCGTTTTTTAATTATCAAACAAGTTTTTACCATCTGCATCAGCGCAACCAGGGTTATCTGGATGCTTTGAAAGATTATGGTATAGCTTTTCAGGATCACTGGTTACAACAGGTGTGCAGCAGCGACAGGGCAGCAGATATTAAGCGCGGACTAGACCTGATCCTGAACCACTCCGAACCTTGCGACGCCGCATTTTTCGCTACCGATACGTTGGCAATCAATGGGTTGAAATATCTGAACAAACAAAACGTAAAAATACCTGAGCAGCTATCAGTAATGAGTTTTGATGAGTCAGAAGCCTTTGAGTTGTTTTATTGCCCGGTTACGCATTTACAACAGCCACTGGAAGCTATGGGCAAAGCAGCGGTTGATACGCTGATAGGTTTGATAGACCATAATAAAATTAACCGGCAATTGAGCTTAGAATCGACGCTTGTTATAGGACGTTCATGTAGGGAATAAATTTTTTTGACAAATACTTTAAACGTTTAAAGTTGTTAACATGCTGAAAACTAAAACCAAATTATAACCCAAAAAAGAAGATAAATGGAACCAACAAAAAACAGATCAAACGTGCTGCTCATCTCGGTGGTGGCGGCTACGGGCGGCTTGCTCTTTGGCTTTGACACCGGGGTAATATCCGGTGCGCTGCCCTTTATGAAAGAGTACTGGAAACTGCCCGACTCCAGCCTGGAATGGGTAACTACCACTGTACTTATCGGCGCCGTAATAGGCGCTGTCAGCAGTGGTAAACTGTCAGACTACCTGGGCCGCAAAAAAATGATCATCGTTAACGCCATCATTTTTGCCATAGGGGCCGTAGGTTGTACCTATGCCAACGACATCAATTTCCTGATGGTGATGCGGGTTATCATCGGTGTTGCAATTGGTATTACATCTTATGTAGTACCCATGTATATTGCCGAGATAGCCCCAACCCGCCGGCGCGGGGCTATGGTAACTTTAAACCAGTTGATGATCACTATCGGTATCCTGGTATCGTACATTACCGATTATTTGCTGGGTAACGATGCCAACCTGCAATCATGGCGCTGGATGTTTTTTGTCGGACTGTTCCCGGCGCTGATCCTGCTCATCGGTATGTTCTTTTTACCCGAAACGCCGCGCTGGCTTATCAGCAAAAACCGCTGGGCCGAAGGCGAGGCTGTGCTCAACAAGGTCGAAGATCCCGATCTGATCCGGCAAACGCTGTCCGATCTGAAACGCGACATAGAACTCGATAAACACCAGGCGGGCAGCAGCGAGATATTGAAGCCATGGCTGCGCCCGGCTTTGATCATTACTGTTGGGATATTCTTCTTCCAGCAGTTCTCAGGGGTAAATACCATCATTTATTATTCGCCCATCATCTTTAAAATGGCAGGTATAGTAAGTAATACCGAATCTATTTTACCGGCCATTATCATCGGTACGGTCAATGTGCTGGCTTGCTTTCTGTCGGTGATGTTGCTGGACAAAGTTGGCCGTCGTAAGCTGTACATGATCGGTATATGGGGCATGATCCCTTCGCTTGCTTTACTAGGTATCTGCTTTCATTTTAAGGAGGCATTGGGTGCCAGTTTGCCGATTTTTGCCGTGCTTAGTATTGTATGCTATATCATTTTTATTGCGATAAGTCTGGCGCCGCTGGGCTGGCTGCTTATTTCAGAAGTGTTTCCGTTAAACGTCCGCGGGGTGGGTATGAGCATTGGCTCTTTGTCGCACTGGGGGTTCAACGCTGTTGTTGCCTTTACTTTCTTTAAGTTGGTGAATGCCTTTGGGGTATCGCAAACGTTCTTTTTCTATTCGGGCATTTGTTTAATCGGTATGTTTTGGGGGCGGATTTATATTCCTGAAACCAAAGGTAAATCGCTCGAAGAAATTGAGGCGCACTGGCGAAAGGGAGGCAGCCCGAGGGATTTGTAAACTAATAATGCAATAGAAAAAGCAGAGGCTGTGCGATTCCCTCCCTCGGGAGGGGAAGGGAGGGGTTTAAACGATGTACACACGTAGCGGCGAAACCCCTCCCTTCCACCGCGCAAGTCAACACACCCCTCCCGAGGGAGGGGATTAAAATGATCATATAAAACCACACACATGAAAAAATACATCCTACTATTAGCCCTTGCCGTAGGAGCCATCAGCCTGAAGGCCCAAAAGCTCGGTGTTAAGTACGACCCAACCATCCAAGCCACCAAAAACCTGCAGTACTGGCGGCCAAAAGGCAATTTGTTTGTAGGCGATTGCATGCCCTTTTACAAAGACGGCCAATTCTCGATGTACTGGCTGCTTGACTCGGCTCATCATGCCAGCCTGGGTGGTTTAGGCGGCCACCAGTGGGCTTTGAGTACCACTACAGATTTGAAAAATTGGAAACAGGAGCCCATTGTATTGGGTATTGACGAGCAATGGGAAAAATCGATCTGTACAGGCTCGGTTGTTTATTACAAAGGCAAATACTACGCTTTTTATGCTACGCGATTAATTAACGATGGCAAGGTCAACGAACAGTTAAGCTATGCCATTAGTAAAGACGGCATCCATTTCGACAAACAAAAGCCAAATCCGTTTTACACCTCGGCGCCGGGTTACAGCAAGCGCGATTTTCGCGACCCTAAAGTTTTTGTGGACGATAAGACCGGCGAATTTCATTTGTTTGTAGCCAGCTGGAAAGAGAACACGCCTTTGCGCCACGAGGGCGGCAGCCTGGTGCACATGGTATCAAAAGACCTTAAAAACTGGACCGTGCTTGATCCGGTATTAACCGGTCAGCCTTCGGTACCTGAATGCCCTGATTACTTTTTGTGGAATGGCTGGTACTACCTGGTTTATGGCGATAGCGGCGATACTTACTATGTGATGTCACGCAGCGCGTACGGGCCGTGGCAGGAGCCGAGGTATCAAACCCTTAACGAGCAATGGGTTAACGTGGCCAAGACTGCTGCCTTTAAAAATGGCCGTAGGATAGTTGGCGCGTGGATGCCGAGCCGCGATCAGAATAAAGACAACAACGGTGAGCGCTTTGGCGGCAATATGGTTTTTCGCGAATTGCTCCAGGAACCGGACGGTACATTGTCAACCGGTTTCCCGGAAGAGATGATCCCTGCTACAGGCGTACTTGTAAGTTTAAATATAAAAGATGATGGCCATACTAAAGCCGATGGTATGGGTGGTATAACAATCCGTACCACCAGCGGTATCGGCTCAGCACATGCCGACAATATCCCGGTTAATTGCCGTATCACTATGGAGATCGATCCTGCCTCAATTGCTGATTACGGTTTTTACCTGCGTGCCGACGATCAGGCCGATCATGGATATCGCGTTAGCTTTTCACCACACGACAAAACCGTATGGCTCGGTAACACGATGATTCGCGCGGTTGACGGATTGGACAAGCCGGTTAAGCTGGATATTGTGATGAAGGATGATATTATCGATATGTCCATCAACAGAAAACGTACTATTGTAAACCGTTGTCCTGAGCAAAAAGGCACGCAATTGTATTTTTTTGCCAAACATGGAAATGTTAAGTTTAAGTCGGTAAAAGTTAGCGCGCTTAAAGAAGACTGATATGCTGTTAGGATTTGATATTGGCGGTACCAAATGTGCCGTGGTTCTGGGTCGGGAGCGGGGCGATAGCTTAGAGATCGTCGATAAAATAGCCATGCCCACGGTGCAACCGCCTTATGCTATGATCGAGAAGCTATTTGTTACGGCCGATGAGTTGCTGGCAAAGCACCATTTAACTAACGCCGGTTTGCAAGGTATCGGCATCAGTTGCGGCGGGCCGTTAAGCAGCAAAAAGGGCTTGATCCTATCGCCGCCCAACCTGCCCGGGTGGGATAATATCCCGATAGTAAAAATGACGACTGAACGCTTTGGCCGTAATGCCCTGCTGCAAAATGATGCCAATGCCTGCGCCGTGGCCGAGTGGAAATACGGTGCCGGGAAGGGTTACGAAAACGTGATCTTTCTGACTTTTGGCACCGGCATGGGTGCTGGCCTGATCCTGAATGGCAAACTCTACTCAGGTACCTCAGATTTTGCCGGCGAGGTGGGCCACCTGCGCCTGTCGGACATGGGGCCGGTGGGTTTTGGCAAGGCCGGCTCGTTCGAGGGTTGGTGCAGCGGTGGTGGCATAGCCCAATTGGCGCAAATCAAAGTGCGCGAAAAACTACAAGTAGGAGAAAAGGTAAGTTTCTGTACAGGTATGGACGAGTTAAGTCAACTTACGGCAAAGACAGTAGCAGAAGCGGCATACCTGGGTGACGAAACGGCGATAGATATTTACAACACTTGCGCTGAGTACCTGGGCCGCGGTCTGTCGTTGCTGATTGATATATTGAACCCGGAGGTGATCATTATGGGTAGTATTTACGGTCGCGCCAAATCTTTGCTGGATGAGTGGATGATGCAGGTCATTCATCGCGAATCTTATGTAGGTGCTCATGAGGTTTGCCGGATTGTTCCAGCCGGATTGGGGGAGAGTATTGGTGATATGGCGGCTTTGAGTTTGGCAGTGATGAGTGGGGAGTAGAATATATCCGGATGTCATCTCGAACGAAGTGAGAGATCTATACATAGACCAGAATTGCGCGTGTATAGATCTCTTCTGTTGGTCGAGATGACAAACTTTAAAATAACTGCGCCAACCTGTCTAACATCCCTAAAATTTAACCATTTGGTAACCTCATTATTTACCGAAATATCCTAGTTTTATCGGCATGAAATTGAAACACTCTTTGTTACTGTCTGTGGCTTTGCTGCTTACCGGTTCTAAAAGCTTTGCACAGGCAAAATTTATCCACTCGCATAATGATTACGCCAATAGCATCCCCTTTTACCGGGCGTATACTAATGGTTTTAATTCAATCGAGGCTGATATATTCCTGGTTGACGGCACATTACTTGTTTCACATAGCGATAAGTATTTGTTTCCTGAGCGCACGCTTAAGGGTATGTATCTCGATCCGATTGCCTATGAATTGCGTCGTGACACCAGCCGCCGCCTTAATTTACTGATCGATATTAAGGCCGATTACCAAAAGGTGTTACCTGCATTGGTAAAAGAGTTAAAGCCATTGGATGCCTATCTGTTAAGTCCTGAAAATCCTCATGGCCGTTTAAAAATCCTGATCAGCGGTAACCGGCCAGTGCCTGCACACTATAAAGATTATCCAAAAAAGTTATGGTTTGATGATGATCTGGTTTATCCGCATACGCAGGCCGAGTGGGACAGGGTAGGGCAGGTAAGTCTTAATTTCGAAAATTGGTCGAAATGGAAAGGGCAGGGCGCCATACCTGAGGCCGACAGGAAACGGCTTCAAAAAACAGTTGATAGTGTACATACTTACACCGGTAAGCTCGTAAGATTCTGGGGCAGTCCGGATACGCCTGAATCGTGGGATACCCAGATTGGTTTTGGTGCAGATATCATTGGCACTGATAAAATTGAACAGCTGGCAACCTATCTGCAGAGAAAATCATTACGCAAACCAGCTAACCTGATCATCCCAAACAAGCAGGCTAAATAGCTGTTTTGGATTTTAGTTGCTGTAGTCGGTATAAAAAATCAATATTTCAGGTATTTTTGCCGATCATTTAACCCGGTCAGTAAATGCGTTTTATTGCTTTGTGCTTTTTCTTTCTGTTTGTTGCAGCCTTTGCGGGCCATGCGCAGCAAGATAGTACAGTGCAAGAGCAACCCCCTGTTGTAAAACCCATAATTCTTCAACCCCGCAATATTCTGGATTCGGTGGTGATGGCTTCGGCTAATCGCCAAAAGTTTATTGAAGACTCTATTGCTTTTCAATACATTAAGTATCCTGATTCGGCCATGATCTATCAGGCTGCTGCTGCTTATGTGCGCGATAGCTTGTACAAGGGCCGGTATTTTCTGGATATTCCCTACAAGGCAAAAAGTTCATTGCGCAGCGGTCATACCCGTCAAACCCGCGACCAATGGGTGATCGGGATGATTATCAGCCTGCTTATTTATACGGCCTTCCTTAATATCACCATGAATAAGGATATTAAGAATGTGTTCCTGTCATTTTACAGCAAGCGCGCAATGGTGCAAGCCAGTAAGGATGATGTGCAGATTAATTTTTGGGCCTTTGTAGGCTTATTTTTATTGTTTGGAATGACGTTTGGGCTATTCCTCTATCAATTGGCCGCGTATAAAAGCATTTACTACAGCATAAGCGGTTTTCGACTATTTAGCACACTCGTATTCATTATTTTGCTGCTATTTGCCGGTAAGTTTTTGGTGCTTAAGCTTTTAGGCTTTGTATTTGATATCCAGAAACTGGTAACTGAATATGTGTCGGTGCTTTATTTAACTTACTTTAATATCGCTTTTGTGTTTTTGCCGGTCACGCTTTGTTTTAGCTTACTGGCGGCTCAATACATACCTGTTTTGCTCCTTTTTGCTATAATATTAGTTATCGCTATTTTTATCTGGCTTTACCTAAGAAGCAGCGTGAGCATTATTTCTAATTTTCGATTTCATAAATTCTATTTAATTATCTATCTTTGTGCCCTCGAAATTTGCCCTATTTTAATTTTGGTAAAGGCACTGAATATATAATTTTTAGGTTTTAAATTACAGCAAATTACAGCGTTGGAAGAAAGAAAGAAAAAGGTAAAAAGTATATTAGTTACGTTACCTAAGCCCGAGAACGACAAAAATCCATATACTGAATTAGCTAAAAAGCTGAACCTTAAAATTGATTTCAGGTCGTTTATACACGTTGAAGGCGTACCGGCTAAAGATTTCCGGAAGGATAAAATTAATCTGGCCGACTTTAGCGCCGTGATCTTCACCAGCCGTAACTCAGCCGATCATTTCTTCAGGATATGTGAAGAAATGCGTTTTGAGGTGCCGGTGGAGATGAAATACTTCTGTCTTTCAGAAACTATAGCGCTGTATCTGCAAAAGTATATTCAATATCGTAAGCGCAAAATTTTCTTCGGCAAGCAAACCGCTTCTGACCTGGCTGAGGTTTTGAAAAAACACTCGGGCGAGAAATTTTTATATCCATGCTCTGACGTGGCCGCAGAAGAAACGCAAAAGTTCCTGTTAGAAAACGGTTACAATTTTACGCCTGCAGTATTATTCCGCACTGTGTGCAGCGACTTGAGCGACCTGGCGGACGTTTTTTATGATGTCATCGCTTTCTTTAGTCCATCAAGTATACAATCACTATACAAAAACTTTCCAGACTTTAAACAAAACAACACCCGTATAGCAGCTTTTGGAGCAACTACCCACAAGGCCGTGCTTGAGGCGGGTTTGATTTTGGATATTCCTGCGCCTACTCCGGCAGCTCCGTCAATGACTATGGCTATTGAGCAATATTGCAAACTGGTTAATAAATAGATTAGGCTATTTTTTAATTTGTGATGCAACATTTTGCTGAAATTTCCGTATAAGCGGTAAAGCAGATAACACACTTGTTATAACTGGTTAATTTAAAGGAATTTGGTATTAGTTTCCAACTTATTCGTTCGTTAATAAATTTGCTTGCAAGTTTAAAAAGTGTTATTTTGTATTATAAAAAAACATTTTTAAGGTTTGGTTACGCAAATTTTATATATTCGAGGGTCATTTGGTAATATTTAATGACCTGATTTTTGATTTGTAAAACATGAAGCAATTATACTTTTTAGTAGGAATTTTAGGTACATTGTCATTGAGCAGCTGTATTTTCGGCGGCGGTAAGGGATCTGACCGCGGAGAGGTGATTGGAGCTAAAGGGCAAACAGCTATTCAGGAAATTCCTTATGGAATGGTTTATATTCCGTCAGGTACATTTTTAATGGGCCAGACTGATCAGGACATTACTTTTGCGCAAATAGCACAAACTAAACAGGTTACTATACCGGCATTTTTTATGGATCAGACAGAGATTTCAAACAGCCAGTACAGGCAGTTTGTAAACTGGGTTCGTGATTCAATTGCTATAACCAGCTATCTTAATGATCCAAAATACTTTATCGGCGGCAATGGCGGTAAAAAGGGCGCTGCCGCTCAAAATCCAAATGGTCAGAAATATATTGACTGGAGCTATGTAAAACGTTACCCTATATGGGGTAGGGGCGCCAAAACAAAAGGCAATGCTGCCGGCGGTAACGCGCAGAAATTGCAAGGCATGTATTATCAGGGTCTTGATCGTATTTTCGATCGTAATGAGCTTGACGTACGTTTGTTGAAATATAATTATGCAATGCCGCTTTATCGCCGCGCTGCAGATCATAGAAGAGATCCAAACTTCAAGCGTTCAGACGCGATTTTCCGTGATACTGTTGCGGTTTATCCGGACACTTTGGTTTGGTTAGCCGATTTCTCATACGCTGCTAACGAGCCGATGGTTGAGGGGTATTTCTCTCACCCTTCATTTAAAGATTATCCTGTTGTAGGTGTTAACTGGTTACAAGCCCGTGCTTTCACTGTATGGCGCACCCGTTATAACGAGGCTTATAAAGATTCAAGACGTTTACCACACCGCTCGCCATATGATTTACCTACCGAGGAAGAGTTTGAGTATGCTGCACGTGGTGGCAGGGTAGGTACAGATTACCCTTGGGGTGGCCCGTATATCAGAAATGCCAAAGGCTGTTTGCTGGCTAACTTTAAACCGGGCCGTGGTAATTACTCCGACGACGGCGGTACTTATACGGTAAAAGTAAAATCTTACTTACCTAATGATTACGGCTTGTATTGTATGGCCGGTAACGTAGCCGAGTGGACCTCATCAGCATTCGACCCATCAGCCTCTACCTTTGTTAATGATTTGTCGCCTACCTTTAACTACGAAGCCCGTAAAGACGAAGCCGAAGTTATGAAGCGTAAAGTTGTTCGCGGCGGTTCATGGAAAGACGTTGGTTACTTCCTGCAAAACTCATCCCGTACATATGAGTACCAGGACAGCGCCAAATCATATATTGGTTTCCGTTGCGTTACCCATTTCCAGGGCCGCGACTTGAGAGACAGACGCTAATTTGAAAAACAACCAAAATATAAAGACTATTTATTGAAAATTATGGCAGGGAAAAAACAACCATACGGAATTAATAATATTGTATCCTGGGGTGCAACCGTAGTTATTATAGGTTTATTGTTTAAGATACAGCATTTACCGTTTGGTGGCTTGTTTATCTCAATAGGCCTTGGTGCAGAGGCTTTATTGTTTTTTATACTGGGCTTTCAGCGTGAAGAGGCTGAGATTGACTGGACAAGAGCCTATCCTGAGTTGGCACACGATTACAAAGGCGAATTGCCTGCTTCATCACAACGTGCAGTTAGTGGCGGCAGCAACTATTCGCAAACTGCCGCTTTAGATAAAATGATGGCCGATGCTAAAATTGGTCCGGAGTTGGTAAACAGCCTGGCCGACGGCTTAAGGACTTTTGGCGACAAGGTAAATGCTATTTCAAAAGTTACTGACGCGGGCGAAGCTACCATTGCTTTTACCAATAAAGTGAAACAAGCTACTCAAAGCTATGAAAACCTTGCAACTTCATTTGATAAGGCTTCTGGTAATTTAATGGAACTGGCCGATACCAATGTTGACTCGAAAACATACCATGAGCAAGTGAATAATCTTGCAAAAAATTTGTCAGCTTTAAATGCGGTTTATGAACTTGAACTGCAAGATTCAAGTGCTCATTTAAAGGCGATGAACAAGTTTTATGAAAATTTGTCTTTGACAATGAACAATTTTACAGAGTCAATTGAAGATTCAAAACAGTTTAAAGATGAGGTTGGCCGTTTGGCTAAAAACTTGTCGTCGCTAAACGCTATTTATGGCAATATGCTAACCGCGATGAATCAGCCTCGTCAAGCCTAACCTTTGGTAATAAACAGGATTTTGATACTAAATAAAGATATATAACAAATGGCTGGAGGTAAACAAACCCCAAGGCAGCGAATGATGGGTATTTTATACCTGGTATTACTTGGCCTTATTGCCCTTGATGTACCGGATAGCTTACTTGATGCTTTTAAAAACATCAGCGATAGCTTGTCCGCGTCAAAAACAAACGTGCAAAAAGGTATTGATAATACCTTTGAAGCGTTTGAAAAAACAAAGCTTAAAGAACAGCCTGAAAGAGCAAAGCCTATTTATGCCCGCGCTCAACAAGCCAAAAAACTATCTGATGACTTGAACAACTATGTAGAGTCGTTAAAAAAGATGTTGATTGACGCTACAGGCGGTATAGATGAAGCGACGCAGGATTATAAAGGCCGTGAAAATATTGATGTTTCTGTTGATTTAATGGTGAACCGTAAACACAACGCTTACGATTTACATAAAAAGATTGACGATACCCGTGAGGCATTACTGGCCCTTCTTACACCGCAGGAACGCGCCGGCATGAAATTGCCTTTAGAGACTACTCCGCCGCCGCACCGCGTGGGTTTTGAAAATAAAACCTGGGAACAGGCAACATTTGGCGAAGGTATGCCAATGGGTGGAGCAATGACATCGTTAACCAAAATTCAGTCGGACGCTAAAAACGCCGAGAATGAAGTGGTGAAAAAAATATTAGGCGAGGTTGACCAGGCGGTTGTTAACCTGGACCAATTCTCGGCCGTGGCAGTAGCGCCAACCAGCTATGTTTTGGTTGGACAGCCATACACTGCAGAAGTATTTTTAACCGCGTCTGATTCAAAATCAACGCCTGATATTACAGTTAGTGGATCAAGGCTTCCAACAGAGGCGGGTCGTGGTAAGTATTCTGGAAGCACCAGTACAGAAGGTGTACACACCTGGGTTGGCACCATATCGGTTAAACAAACTGATGGTTCTATTAAAACTTACACTACCCAACCACAAACTTATACCGTAGCCAGACCATCGGCAGTAGTATCGCCCGATAAAATGAACGTATTGTATATCGGTGTACCAAATCCGGTATCGGTATCGGCACCGGGTATTGCAAAAAAAGATCTGCGTGTGAGTATGAGCGGCGGCAGCATCACGCCATCTGGTAACGGGTACATAGCTACCGTAAGTACACCAGGTACTGCTACTGTAAATGTATCAGGCGAGGTTACTAAAGGAAAAGTAATGGCCCTGGGTGCAACTACTTTCCGTGTAAAACGTATACCTGACCCTAAGGCAGAGTTTGCCGGCAAATCAAGCGGTGCTACCAGTACCGCCAACCTAAAAGGGCAGGATGCTCTTTTTGCAAGATTAGAAGGTTTTGAATTCGACGCTAAATTTAGTGTAACCCGTTTCACACTGATGATATTAAAACCACGCCAGGATGTGATTATACTAAGCGGCACCGGTAACCAGTTAACTGCAGCTATGCACTCGGCTATGAATACATTGACACCGGGTTCAAGGATTGCTTTTACCAATATCATAGCGGTTGGTCCTGACGGCACGCAAAGAGGTTTAGATGATATCATACTATCTGCAAATTAAGAAGAAATGAAAAGTAAGTTTTTGATCGTTGTACTTTGTCTGGCTTGTGTAACAGCAGTAGCACAAACCAGGAAAAAGAAAGGCTCGTCTAAGAAAGCCTCGACCAGCAAGGCTATTAAGGCCCCGGTTACAGGCAGCGCTAGTAACCAGCAAACATCTATGGCTGATACAACTAAAAAGCCAACAGATGCGCCTATTGTTGCAGATGCAAAGGCTTTGAAGCCGTTGGATATACCTTTAGATGGGTATTATAAGAAAACCAATATCATGAATAACAAGGTAACTCCATATGCCTCTGTTCGTGAATCGGATATTGTTTTCCAGAAACGTGTTTGGGAAGAAATTGATTTGCGCGAGAAAGTAAACGCCTACCTGGGTTCGCCAAAAGCGAGATTGATTGATATTATAATGGATGCGGTTGCAGCCGGCGAATTAACTGCTTATGACCCGATTGTGGCTAAACCACCCGTGCCAAACTTTGACGGTTTTGATACACCGTTAACTCCCGCTCAAGCCAGGTCAAAAATGGCAGACAGCGCACTGGTAAATAAATTTAACGCTAATGGCGAGAAAATCAGTTCAAGAATGGAAGCCGGAGAATTTCAGCCGGATAGTGTTGTGAAATTCCGCATTAAAGAAGACTGGATGTTTGATAAACAACGCTCTGTTTGGGAGCCGCGCATTATTTGGATAGCGCCGATGGTGAAACCGAAGGCCGCCGGTATCTCTGCCGATTATCAGCCTGCATTTTGGGTATATTTCCCTGCTGCACGCCAGGTATTGGTTACACACGAAGCCTTTAACAGAAACAACGATGCTACCGACCTGAGTTTTGACGATGTTTTCCTGAAACGCTTGTTTCATGGGTATGTGGTTAAAGTATCTAACGACAAAGATGAGCGCATCAAAGACTACGCTGAAGGTATTGATCGCCTGTATGAATCAGAGCGGATCAAGAAACAGCTGATGGATTGGGAGCTTAACCTATGGCAATACTAACCAGATATTAAACATAAATTTAAAGCCTTTGCAATTGCAAAGGCTTTTTTGTTTTAAGCTATATCGAACATGAATATCTAAGCTAATATCCGCTCGTCGCTAATACCCACCTCGTCATTTCTCCTGATAGCGAGAAATTTTAGTTGTGCTGATTCGGTCCTTGTATAAAATTCTTTGGTCCGTCAAGATGCCAAAGTAGTTTGACAATCAATGCCAAACAGAAAGGCCGCCCCAACGGGCGGCCTTTCTGTTTGAAGTAAACCTATTATTTTGCCGGTTTATCTTCAGCCGGTTTCACTTCAATGATATCATTAGCGTTTTGCAGCTTTTTAAGCATCTCGTTACCTATCAGGGCATCGATGATCCCATTACCGCCGCCATCTTTACCGCTAACCAAAATCTCAGGAACCAGTTTGATACCATGAGCGGCCAAAGCTTCAGCCACACGAACGATAGCGTATTGCTCTGTACCCATAGCCTCGGTTTTTTGTTTGGTAACCTCGGCTTCAGATAAACCTATGGCTTTGATCTTGGCAGCTTCGGCTACACCGTTTACCTCTGTAGCATTGGCATCCGCTTTAGCGTTTACCGTTTTTGCCTCGGCATCCGCTTTTGCTATGATTGTGCGCACTTCGGCATCCGCTTTTGCATTAATGGTTTTGGCCTCGGCCTCACCTTTTGACGCAGCAACTTTTGAGGCCGCCATCTGGGTGTTGATCTCAACCTGGCGGGTTGATTTAACAACTTCGGGCTGCATATCGGCACCTGCTTTGGCACTTTCAAACTCTTTACGCTCTATCTGTGCATTACGCTGTATCTCGTAAGTGATCTTCTCCTGCTCGGCCAGTTTACGGTCGGTCAGCGTTTTCATCAGCGCAGCAGGAGGGGTGATGTCGCCAATCAGCGTATCAACACCGACCACATTGTAATCGTCCAGCACTTTGCTGATATGGCTCTTGGCATCTTCCTGTCTTTGTACTCGGTTAGCCAAAAACTCAATCACGTCACTCTTTTGCGCCGAGTTACGGAAGTAGTTAGCAATTGTAGGCTCCAATACCTGCGATACCAGGTTTTTCATATTACCAAAGCGGGCAATAACCTTTGGCGCCTCATTACGCGGTATATGGATGATCTGCGATACGTCAAGGTTAAACGTAAAACCGTCAGACGAACGCACGGTAATGGTACACAGATTCTTGTCCAGTTCATGCGCCTCAGTACGGCTGTCCGCCCAGTTTAGCACGATGTTGGTTGTGGGAACTACCTCAACCGCATGCGTATAAATGTTAACCGGGTGCTTACCAGGGTCAAGCGGTTGTTCCCACACACCTTTGTCGCCATGTTTAACAATGTTACCATGTTTAAAGGTGTCCCCGGTGGTATCCTTACCCTCCGGACCGACGAACGAGTTCACCACACCCACATAACCAATAGGGATGTAAACCATGCTTACCTGTTCCACAATAACAAACCACGGGTTCAGATAATAAGTACCCGCCAGGATCACGTCCTCCTGTAAACCTTTGCGGCCGCCGGCGTTTATGAACGCCATTGGGTCCTGGTAGTTTTTGTGGCCCGCTACAGACATACCTGCAATCTCACCTTTTTCCAAAGGCTCGCCGTCCAGCGTGGTTACTATACCCACTTTGTTTTCCTGTATCTGGGTGATAGGCACCATCTCAACCTCAAACATAAAGGTATTGATGCGGTAGCTACCCGGCGTAAGGAAAGCAGCCTGCGGGCCTTTTTGCCCATTATGCTCTAAGAAGCCGACGGTGTCCTGGAACTTGTCGCAATCTACCGGTTTACCAAGCACGCGGCCTGTGTCCATAGGCGCGCCATCGCGGGCTTTTACTAAACCCAGCTTACCTTGTGGAACGATGGTAAAGGGCTCCATAGTGATGGAGTACTGCCAGGGCCACATGCTCCAGTACAAACCTGGCGCCAGCGCTTTGGCCTGCATACCGGCCTCGCCGTGTATGGCAATGATACGGCCGTCGGGCAGCCGCTTATCGCGCGCCAGTACGTACTTTTTAACAACCAGACCAATACGGTCATCGGGTACGATAACCATACCGAAAAATACCCGCAGTACAAATTTGTACGCCACAAGAATAACCAGGACGGGAACTACCCACCATAGTGAAAAGATTAAATCAGCCATTATATTTTTTCGATTTTTTAACGGAACCCTTAAGGTGCGGGCCCTCACAAAACTTACAGCTTTAAATTGGTTTACCTTAGCTGTATAGTATCATTAAGATTATAGAATTGTTAGTTTGTTACAAAAATTACAAAGGATTTTAGAATTTCTTGAGGATGTGATAATTGCGCGGTGGCATTTAAATGCGTAAACGCCAATTAGCGACGAGGCAAGATTTGTTGTTTTGGACATGTGATAAGCGATAATGAGCTGAAGATAAAACTAATTTGCCTGCGGTTAAAATTAATTTTATGTGAACGGATGCGAGGCTTGTAATTGGCAAACGGCGAAAGACAATTGTATAAGATGCTTCACTTTGTTCAGGCCGCCAATACGCGGGCGTATCAACAGCTAAAACTATCGATGAAAGGTAAAAGCCACTTCATCAACTTTTCATCCTAAATTGTTATCTTCGCTGCCCGAAACAGAACTGATTAAAAGTTTATGAAATTATTAGAAGGAAAAACCGCGTTAATTACCGGAGCGTCAAAAGGAATCGGACGCAAAATTGCTGAAAAATTCGCCGAGCATGGCGCTAATGTGGCTTTTACTTATTTATCGTCTGTTGAGAAAGGTTTGGCCCTTGAGCAGGAGCTTCAAAGCTTTGGTACCAAAGTAAAAGGCTATCGCAGCGACGCTTCGAAATTTGACGAGGCTGATAAACTGATTAATGATATTATTGCCGATTTTGGTACCCTGAACATCGTGGTTAATAATGCCGGTATCACCAAAGACGGCCTGTTAATGCGTATGACCGAAGACCAGTGGGACGAAGTTATTGAAGTAAATTTGAAATCGATATTTAACGTTACCAAAGCGGCTTCAAAAATTATGATGAAAAACCGCGACGGGGTGTTTATCAACATGAGCTCGGTAGTTGGGGTTGATGGTAATGCCGGTCAGGCTAACTATGCGGCTTCAAAAGCAGGCATCATTGGTTTCTCCAAATCAATGGCTAAAGAGCTGGGTTCGCGTAATATCCGTACCAACGTTATTGCACCGGGCTTTATCCGCACGGAAATGACCGAGGTTTTAGACCCTAAAGTAGTTGAAGGTTGGGCCGCATCAATACCATTAAAGCGCGCCGGCGAAACTGAAGACGTAGCTAATGCCTGCGTTTTCTTAGCATCTGACATGGCAACCTATATCACCGGCCAGGTTATCCCGGTTGATGGTGGAATGTTATAAAATTTCAGATTTTAGAATTACGATTTTAGATTTGGTAGGCTGATTAAAAAGCCTTTATAAATCATCATAAAAACAGCATATTTAATATACAGATATGCTGTTTTTTTATGCCGAACTTTTGGTTTGGGGTGTATTATTGATGCTTGGCTACCATGGCAAACCGACGTGTATTAATCCCCCTAGCATTTATTACACCCAACATTCACAATAATTTCGCATTTTGCGGGTATAACGTAAAACGTATTACGTACAACGTCTAACCAAAACATGCTGTTATTTTCTGTTACATGGGGATCTGTATCTGGGTGGTGGGTTATCCCTTGCCTGTTGCTGGGCTTGGTGTATGCCTGGTTAATGTACCGGCAGCCGCAAAATCTGGGTGATAAGTTCAGATACCTGCTGTCAGCTTTCAGAGCGTCAGCAGTTTTTCTGATCGCACTGCTGCTCGTGTCTCCATTGATCAAGTCTACTAACTATCAACCCCAAAAGCCGCTGGTTTTGATAGCGCAGGATAATTCGCAATCTGTAAATACTTTCCATCCTCAAGATTTTGATGCCGCTAAGTTTGTAGATGAATTGGGCCAGTTGAAAAAGCAATTGGGCGATGGCTATGAGGTACGGGAGTTTAACTTCGGGCATGATTTGAACGATGGGTTATCCAAATCGTTCAATGCCAAACAAACTAATATCGCGGCAGCATTAAAACAACTGAATGACCGTTTTGTAAACCAAAATATGGGTGCCTTGATATTGGCAACTGATGGTTCTTATAACCAGGGTGCCGATCCGCAATATGAGGCCCACAATTTTAAAACCAGCATTTATACCATAGCGCTGGGCGATACTATTGCTAAGCGCGACTTACTAATAGGTAACGTTAACTATAACAAGACTGCTTTTTTAGGCAACGATTTTGAGATAGAAGTTCTCACACAGGCGTATCAGAGCAAAGGTGAGGCAATGCACCTATCAGTAACTGAAGATGGGCGACAGGTAAATGCACAAATCATCCCGGTAGATAATGATGCCTTTAAAAAGAACCTGACGCTGAAACTGAACGCCGACAAAAAAGGAGTCCACAAATTCAATATAAGCATCACCCCTATAAAAAATGAGTTGTCGACACAAAATAATAGCGAGACCATTTATGTTGAGGTACTGGATTCCAAACAAAAAGTTTTGTTGTTGTATGATGCGGCTCACCCCGATATCAGTGTGATTAAGCAGGCTATTGAAGCAAATAAAAACTATGAGCTTAAAACAAGTTTTACTTCAGACCTCGGCTCACTTAAGTTGAGCGATTATAGTTTGATTATGCTGCATCAGCCTACCACCGGCATGTTTTCTGCGCTTAAAGATATTATTGGCAAAGGCAAAGTACCGCTATGGTATTTTATGGGCGAGCAGGCAGATGTGGCCGGCTTTAACCACTGGCAAAAACTCACCAACATTAGTACCAGCAGGTTGGAAATGCAGGAGGTATTTGCACAACCGGCGCCCGGGTTTACGTCGTTTGTATTGTCCGATTCTACTTTGCAGAAGATTGCTAAAATGCCACCTTTAAAAGCTCTGTTTGGCACTTACACTTCATCGATAGCCAACGGCGTGTTGTTTAAGCAGCGTATCGGTGCTGTACCTACCAGCTACCCGCTATTGATGTTTGGCGACGATGGCGGCCATCGCATAGGCATACTTACCGCCGAGGGGTTATGGCGCTGGCAGCTTGCCGAGTATCAGCAGTATGGCAATCACCATGCTTTGGAAGAGTTATTTAGTCAAAGTGTTCAGTATTTAACGGCTAATGCTAATCGTCAGCGCTTCAGGGCATATCCTTCAAAAAATATTTTTGACGAAGGCGAAAATGTGCTTTTTAATGCCGAGTTATATAACGACGCCCTGGAGCTGCTTAACACGCCGGATGTAAAGATTGAGCTGAAAAGCGCCGCAGGTAAAAATTATAGTTTTCTGGCTACCAGAACCGGGCAAAGCTACCAACTGGATGCAGGTACTTTGCCGGTAGGCGAATACACGTACACCGCTTCGGCAAAATTGGGCAGCCGCTTATTTAATGCCGCCGGTCAGTTAACCGTAAAACCGCTTAATCTCGAAATCAGACAAAGCGCTGCAAATCATCAGTTGCTTAGAGGCATCGCCGCGCAAAGCGGCGGCAGGTTATTATATCCCTCGCAACTGAGTGAATTGGCCGGCCTGATCCGTAAGAATGAAAATATCAAAACGCTGGTGTACGAAGATCGTCACTACAGCGACATGATTGATGTGAAGTGGATATTTGTGCTGATTGTTGCATTGTTGGGTGCAGAGTGGTTTTTGCGCAAGCGCGAAGGCGAAATATAGAAAGGAGCGCGTGTTTCGGCTTATTTATACTTCCAATTTCTTGATTTTCCCTCAGCCATCCACTCTAAGGCTTGTTCAATACGTTTTTGGCGCGTAGCTTCGGTTTTGGCATCGATGATCCACTCCAGGTACTCGCGCTTGTTTGACGGACTGAAGTTTTGAAAAGTAGCCAATGCTTTTTGATCGGTTTGTAGCGCATCGGCAAAATAGGCGGGCATTTCAATAGGTGCCTTTGGAGCTTTTGGCGGTGCAGGTTTTTTAACCACATTGACTTCAGGACCGGCATCTTTGATGGCAATAGCCTGTAAAATAAAGTCTTTCAGTATAGCATCGTCCGGCAGGTCGGATAGTTTGGTGATACGGCCAAAGTTACCGGCGCCATCGCGTTCCTGCGAATGTTTTAAAATATTGTGCGGGTCGTTGAGCGATCTGCTGCCCCAAAAGCCAAATGCGCAGTGCTCCTTAAAGCCGGCCATGTTGGCCAATACGCCTTTGTATTCAAAGAAGGGGTGCCCCCATTTAATGGTCTCCGTGATTTGCGGCGAAACGGAATGCACTAGTTCGCGCAGATGCTTTAAAATGGCTTGAGCAAATGGCGCTTTTTTGCTGATGTATTCGTCAATGCGAGGGTCGTATTGTTGCATACCACCAATATAATATTTTAGCATCTATTTCTGCAATACTACCCGGACAATCGCTCACAAACCTCCAAAATGGTTTGGCTTATCGGCTTAAATTCAATGCCAGTAGCTGCTTTAATTTTGCTGTTATCAAAATTACGCGTCTGGGTTGATGCCTGCGCGGCAATCTTATCAATAGCCGGGGCCTTGCCAGTTATCAACGAAGCTAAGCGGGCCGCGCGCCAGGCCAGGCCCATCATCCATGGTTTGGCCAGTATTGACGGCGGCTTAATGCCGAAACCTTGGGCAATCTCGGTAGTGAGCTGGTGGTAGTTCCTGTTTTCGGCGCTAATGATGTAGCGTTGCTCGCTGATATCGCTTTCCATAAGCGCTATCATACATTTGGCAACATCCTTTACATCAACAAAACCTGCAGTACCTTCGGTATAAAATTTCAGCCCTTTACGCACAGTTTCAAAAAGCTGACCGCTACCCAAAACACCGGCGTTGGCGCCGATAATAAGCGAAGGATTGACGATCACGGCATTCAGTCCTTCAGCAATACCGCGCCACACTTCCATTTCGCTTTCCAGTTTTGATATGGCGTAGCCGTCATCTTCGGTAGCAATATCGAGATGATGATTTTCGGTGATCAGCTCGCTGGGTTTGGCAACGCCGATAGCTGCGATGGAGCTTACGTGAACCAATTTAACATCTCTGCCCAAACAAAGATTAACCAGGTTGGCGGTGCCTTTAACATTAGTGTTAATCATCGGCTCTTTGTCTTTTTGTTTTAACGATACCCAGGCGGCGCAATGGTAAACCTGGTTCACACCGTCGAGCGAATCCTCTAAGGCAAAGATATCCAGCAAGTCGGCGTCAACCCATTCTATTTGGGTATAAGGTATCAGCAGGGCCGGTATTACAGACGATGTGCGTTTGGTGCAACGCACAGCCTCGCCTTTGTCAGCTAATTGTTTAGCTACCTCAGAGCCCAAAAAACCTGTAGCGCCTGTTACGAGAACCATTTTTGATATGCTGATTTGCAGCTGTGCAAATGTGCGGATAATGTTTTGATGTGCAAATATGCAAGTGATGTTTTGATGTGCAAATCAAATTGGCGTTTTGTCATCCTGAGCAAAGCGAAGGATCTTATGTGCTTTGCCGGTCGCTTTTATAAGATCCTTCGCTTTGCTCAGGATGACAAACGGGCTTAATCTGCGATTTTGCATATCTGCACATCTGCATATCCGCACATTTATTACATTTGCATATATGTCTTTGTCAGATTTTTTTGCACCTGTTGATTTAAATAGCATTGCCCCCAAAAACGGGTATTATACCAGTCATCTAGGTAGCAAGATTAATTGTTATACACAAGAGTTTCCAGACCTTGATCTGCCTACGGATATTGCCATCATCGGCGTACAGGAGGATCGGAACGCTATTAACAACCCCGGTTGTGCTTTAGCGCCTGATTATGTACGCGAAAAGCTATATCAACTTCACGAAGGATCATACACTACCAAAATAGCCGACCTGGGTAACATACGCCAGGGCGAAAGCATTACTGATACTTATTATGCTTTAAAAACGGTAGTGGGCGAGCTGATTAAAAAAGATATTATCCCGTTAATTATCGGGGGCGGACAGGATCTTACTTACGCGCAATACCTGGGTTATGAAGCGCTGGAGCAAAAAGTGGACCTGGTGGTTGTCGATTCTCATTTTGATTTGGAAGAGGATGAGAATCCCGATACCATCGCCACAACATCAAACTCATACCTAAGCAAAATATTTTTGCACGAACCTAACTATCTGTTCAATTTCAGCAATTTGGGCTACCAAACCTTTTTTACCAGTCAGGATAGTTTGAGGGTGATGGAGAAGTTGTATTTTGATGTGCACCGGCTGGGGACATTGAGCCAGAATATTGGCGTGGTTGAACCGGTTGTCCGTAACGCAAATATGATCAGTTTTGATATCAGCGCCATAAAATCCGCTGATGCAATGGCTAATGCCAACGCCACGCCAAACGGTTTTTACGGCGAAGAGGCTTGCCAGATTTGCCGCTATGCCGGATTTAATGATAAGCTAAGCTCCATAGGTTTCTATGAATTTAATCCGGCTTACGACAATAACGGACAAACCGCCATGCTATTGGCGCAAATGATATGGTATTTTATTGACGGGGTTTATAACCGTAAAAAAGACTTCCCGCTAAGCCCTAAATCGCAATACCTGATCTATAAAACAAGTTTAGTGCATGACGATCATGAGCTGGTGTTTGTGAAAAGCAAAAAATCAGACCGCTGGTGGATGCAGGTGCCTTATCCAAGCGCCGGGTCTAAAAATGAGCGCTTTCATTTAGTACCTTGCCGGTATGAGGATTACCAGCTGGCCATATCGGGCGAAATGCCCGACCTTTGGTGGCGCACCTATCAAAAATTAACTTAAATTATAATTGCTTCGGGTATTATTCGTTATTAATCCTGGATATTTCAAAAATCAAATGAAGAAATTAATGTTAAATATAATAGCCCTGTTGCCGGTAATGGTTTTTGCGCAAGCGCCGGCGGGCAACAGTTTTACAGTTACCGGGAAGATCAGTAACCTGACTACGCCCGCGCGCATGTATATACTTTATCGCGCCGGGGCCAATAAAATTATCGACTCAACTTTACTTGCCGACGGTAGCTTCACTATTACAGGCAGTATCCCCAGCCCGTCGAACGCGTTACTTGTTTTGGATCATAAAGGCATTGGGATAACCAAGCTTGGCAATGGCGCCGATGCTCTTGAATTTATGCTTGATAAAGGCACCACCAATGTAAATACTACAAAGGATTCGGTTAAACATGCCGAAATAACCGGATCAGTAATAAACGATGAGGACAAATACCTGACCCAGCAACTAAACTATTTCAATAACGAAGCAAAGAAATTAAACGACGAAGCTAAAGCAACACCCGAAGCCACCCAAAAAACGCCGGAGTTCCAATCAAAAATGCAGGCCCGTTTTAAAGCTTTACAAAGTAAGCAGCACGATATGTTGAAGGACTTTGTAGCCACACACCCGCACAGCTACGAAAGTTTAATGGTGTTGAATCTGATGAATGGTCAGGGTGCCAACCCCTTTGAAACAGGCGATCTGTACAGCAAAATTGATCAGGACCTGCGCGATACCGAGGTGGGTAAGATGATCAGGCAAAATATTGACGACGCCAAGGTGACCGCCGTTGGGGCTGTAGCGCCTGATTTTACACAACCGGATGTAAACGGCGCCCCGGTTAAGCTGTCGTCTTTCAAAGGTAAGTATGTGCTGATTGACTTCTGGGCATCATGGTGCGGCCCGTGCCGTGCCGAGAACCCTAACGTAGTTAAGGCTTACAATAAATATAAAGCAAAGAATTTTACCATACTTGGCGTGTCATTGGATCGCCAGGGCGAAAAAGACAAGTGGCTGGAAGCTATAAAACACGACGGCTTAACCTGGACGCAGGTATCAGACCTAAAGGCTTGGTACAATGAGGTTGCTGCGCTATATAAAGTTCAATCTATCCCGGCAAATTTCCTGATAGACCCTAACGGCAAGATCATAGCCCGCGACCTGCGCGGCGCCGACCTGGAACAGAAATTGGCAGAGTTGTTTGAGAAAATATAACACCCCACCCGGCCTCCCCCAAGGGGAGGAGCTATAAATAAATTAAACAGAAAAGGCTTTATACCAGTATAAAGCCTTTTCTGTTTAATTTAAATTGTCATTCTGAGCATAGCGAAGAATCTTATAAAAGCGAAGAGCGGGCTCAAAAAGCGTATAAGATTCTTCGCTATGCTCAGAATGACAATCGTATATTAATTAGGAACGCGTTTTTCCGTTACTGCAAATACTTACCCACAATAGGCATGCGGCGTCCCATGCCGAAAGCTTTCGGCGACACACGCAGAATGGGCGGGGTTTGATAACGCTTGTGCTCTGCCAGATTGGTTAATCTGATAGCCCGTCGAACCGTTGCTTCATCAAAGCCCATTGCTATAATTTCTTTGGCCGAACGGCGATGTTCTATGTGTTGCGCGAGTATAGCATCCAGAACGTCATATTCAGGCAACGAATCTGAATCTTTTTGGCCAGGCCTTAATTCGGCTGACGGTGGTTTAACGATTGAGTTTTGCGGGATGATCTCGCCATTGCGGTTGATATATCGCGCCAGCTCAAAAACCTGGGTTTTATAAACATCGCCAATAACTGAAATACCACCGCACATATCGCCATATAAGGTGCCATAACCTACTGCAGCCTCGCTTTTGTTAGAGGTGTTAAGCAGGATGAAGCCAAACTTATTACACATAGCCATCAGCAATACAGCGCGACTGCGCGATTGGATATTTTCTTCAGCAATATTAAATGGCAGGTCTTTAAACTGCGGATGCAGAGCATTCTCAAATGCATCGGTAATGTCTTTAATAGCTATAGTCTGGCTCATGCAGCCAAGGTTGGCTACAAGGTCTTCAGCATCTTTGATGGAGTGATCGGTAGAATATTTGGATGGTAATAACACTGCCATCACATTTTCAGGGCCTAAGGCTTCAGCAGCCAGTGCACAAACTACTGCCGAGTCAATACCACCTGACAGACCCAATATCGCCCGGCTAAAGCCCGATTTGTGGAAATAATCCTGTATACCCAGTATCAGCGCATCATGTATTTGGGTAATGTCGCTGTCACGTTCTAATTTAACAGTCGACGGATGGGCAAAAGAGACGTCCCCGTTCTCGCCCAAAGTATAATAAGTCAGGCTTTCCTCAAAATAGGGCAGCTCATCAATAAGTTTTCCGGATTTATCAAATACTAATGATCCTCCGTCAAATATCAACTCGGTTTGTGCGCCTACATGATTAACATAGAACAGTGGCAGATTATAACGGGCCGCATTATCTTTCAAAATCCCGATACGCTCTTCGTCATGATTATACGCAAACGGCGAAGCGGCTATATTGATCATTACGTCCGGTTTTTGTTGGATAAGGGTATCCATCGGGCGGGTAATATACAACGGGTTTTCGATAGTGTTCCACAGGTCCTCACAAATAGTTAGCGCTATACGCTTGCCTTTAAACTCAATGCAATCAAATTCGGTCGATGGTTCAAAATAACGGTACTCGTCAAAAATGTCGTAGTTGGGCAGCAGGGCTTTATTTACAATAGCTTTTACCTTACCATTTTCAATAAAATACGCCGAGTTGTTCAGGTCCTTACCCTCAGGTTTGTTGTTGGGGATAGGTAAGCCTATGATACATGCTATGTCTGTACATTCTGCAGCTATTTTTTGGGCCGATGTTTCGCATTGCTCTATAAACTCGCTAAACTCCAGGAAATCACGCGCCGGGTATCCGCAGATACATAGCTCGGCAAAAACAACAAGGTCGGCGCCGTTTTCTTTTGCTTTTTTGATATGCTGGATTATATGCGCAGTATTTGACTCGAAGTTGCCGACATGATAGTTGAGTTGAGCTAATGCTATTTTCATAAGATATTACAAGTACCGTATTTGTATCTAAATACAAATAATAAATTAATTTTGTTGAAAGTATAAAAATGATACCAAGCTTTTATAAGTTCAAACAAATTTATGTAGTTTTTATTGCTTTACTGCTATTTGCAGCCTGTGGGCGAAGCAAAAAAATTGATGTAAGCAATATACCAATTGATGTAAAGATAGAACGCTTTGACCATGATTTTGACGGCCTGCGGACAAAACCCATGGAGCCTCAGGCCATGTTGCTGATCAAAAAATACAATATGTTTTTTGCAGATTATGTGCAGCGCATTCTTGAGGCCGGCAGCATCCGCGATACGGGTTATTTTAACGTACTGCGGCCGGTATTTGCAGGCAGGGCTTATAATGATGTAAAACATGATGTTGACTCGGTTTATCCCAATATGCAAAAACAGGAAGCAGAGTTGACGGACGCCTTCAGGCGCATTAAATATTATTATCCAAAGAAAACTATGCCGAAGGTTTATGCTTTCTTTTCAGGCTTTAAAGCACAGACGGTGGTGGGCGATAAGTATGTAGGCATTGGTCTGGATTTGTTTTTAGGCGCCGATTCAAGATTTTACCCGGCCATAATCGAAACTTTCCCGCATTATATGTACAGAAGATTTACACCGCAATATATTGCCCCTAAGGTAGTTGAGAGCATAGCTAAAGAAGATATGTTTCCTGAAAGTGATAATGATAAAACATTACTGTCAAAAATGGTGTATAATGGTAAGATACTTTACTTTATGGACCAAATATTACCTGACGTTCCCGATTCAGTGAAAATCGGTTACACGGCCCAGCAACTAAAATGGTGCACCGACTTTAAATCAACCATTTGGGCCTACATGCTTGAGCAGAATTTGCTTTATGAAACAGACGATATGAAAACCAACACCATGATTGGTGAGGCTCCGTTTACACCGCAATTAGGAGACCATAATGAATCTGCGCCGAAACTGGGCGTATGGACAGGCTGGCAAATAGTAAGGGAATACATGGAAAGACATCCGGAGGTAACCCTGCCTGAACTGATGATCAATAACGATGCCCAGAAGATTCTGACCGAGTCGAAGTATAGGCCGAAATAACAACTCTCCCAACCGTTCCGCCAATTGTCGGAACGGTTGGGAGAGTTGTCAAAAAAAAGCGTCCGGCAGATTTTCTGCCGGACGCTTTTGCATATATACCGTTGTATAAATTAGTCTATGATGTTAAAGACAGCTTTCAATGCAACACCTGCACCAAGAGCCATAATTACATTGGCTACAGCTGAGGCATGTTTGAAATCAGCAAAGCGTAAGTAAACGCCAACCAAACCAATAACTATAGCAATAACTAATAATATGTAATGACGTTCTGAATTTGCTTCTTGCATTGAGTTCATAATACTTATCGTTTTTATTGTGCTACAAAAATAGAAATGTTTGGCTAATTATCTAATAATTTAAAGTTTAAAAATTTTGTGTCGTTAAATAAAGAGTGGTGTCATACTGAGCCCGTCGAAGCACTAGTGGGTAAAGGCCACCCGCACACCCTTCGACGAGCTCAGGGTGACATCCATTATTTATTTTTTATCGTTATGAGCGCTTTGCAGTTGGCCGTCGCTTATATAAGATTCTTCGCTATGCTAGAATGACAGGCGGGGTAAAGCGAAGAATCAGGGTAAAATAAAAAGGGTTGCGCAAAGCGCAACCCTTTTTATTTTGAAGCTAAATTGCGCTTACGCAATAAAGCTTTCCAATATTTTAAAACCACCTTCAGTTTGCAAATCTATTTTGTCAATAGTTTTTGGTAACAAAATACACTCGCCCATTTTAACCGGGTAGCTTTCGCCGTTGTAGTTAATGGTGTAAGCGCCGGCTAAGCAAACGTGGATCACGAATGAATCCAAATTGCTGTAGTCTTTGCTGGTGCCGTGGCTGGCGTCCAATACGCTGGTGGTGAAGTATGGGCAACTGACCAGTTCCACGGTTTCGTCCTTTTCAGGGGTATATTTGGTTTTATAGTTACCATAATATTTGTAGTCGATAGCCGCTAAAGCCTCTTGTGTATGCAACTCACGTTTGTGGCCATTGGCATCAACACGGTCGAAATCATAAATACGGTAAGTAATATCTGATGTCTGCTGAATTTCGGCCAGTAACAAACCGGCACCAATGGTGTGTACACGACCGGCAGGCAAAAAGAATACGTCGCCTTCATTAGCGGTTTCACGGTTTAGTACGTCCATCAAATGGCCGCTGTTAAATTTCTCCAGGTATTTCTCTTCGGTCATTTCCTGATTAAAACCTGCTATCAAAGTCGAACCCGGATCGGACTCGATGATATACCACATTTCGGTTTTACCAAACGAGTTGTGGCGCTTTTTTGCCAGCTCGTCATTAGGGTGTACCTGGATAGAGAGATCCTCGTTAGCGTCAATAAACTTTACCAGCAGGGGGAATATATTGCCAAAATGCTGGTAAACTTTCTCGCCCACAAGGTCGGCGCCATATTGCTCTAACAAGTCGGCTAACGACTCACCGTCCAGCGCGCCGCCGTTAACAATTGAAACGTCAGACTTAACGCCTGATATTTCCCAGGTTTCGCCGCAGTTAGGCAGGTTGCCAAAATCTTTATGGAGGTAGGTTTTGATCTTTTGACCGCCCCAGATCTTGTCTTTAAATATGGTTTTGAATTTTAACGGATATAATGCTGTAGACATGATTGCTGTGAATTAAAGCGCTAAGTTATCAGTAAAATGTGAAACCCAAAACGCCGATTTAATTTATTGAATTTAGGTATCAAATATCGCACCTAAATAAAAAAGCGGCTCCCTGGTTTGGAAAGCCGCTTGCTTATATCAAATTAATCAGGCTAATTACTTACCCAACTTCTTTTTTAAATTCTCATTAATTGCTTCCAAAAACTCTTCGGTATACAGGTAATCTGTACCGTGCTCAACTTTTGGTTTAATGGTGATAGCCAGGTCTTTGGTCATTTTGCCACTTTCAACGGTTTCAATACAAACTTGCTCCAAAGTGTGGCAAAAGTCAATCAACTCCTGGTTGCCATCCAGTTTACCGCGGAACTCTAAACCGCGGGTCCAGGCAAATATTGAGGCAATTGGGTTAGTTGAAGTTGGGCGGCCGGCCTGATGCTCGCGGTAGTGACGGGTCACGGTACCATGTGCAGCCTCAGCTTCCATAACAGTGCCATCTGGAGTAACCAAAGTTGAAGTCATTAAACCTAATGAACCAAAACCTTGTGCTACAGTGTCGCTCTGTACGTCGCCATCATAGTTTTTACAAGCCCAAACAAAATTACCATTCCATTTCAGGGCCGATGCAACCATGTCGTCAATCAGGCGGTGTTCGTAAATAATGCCTAACTCGTCAAACTTAGCTTTGTAATCGTTTTGATAAATCTCTTCGAAAATATCTTTAAAGCGGCCGTCGTATTTTTTCAGGATGGTGTTTTTTGTTGAAAGGTATAAAGGCCATTTTTTCATGATTGCCTGGTTAAAGCAAGCATGTGCAAAACCGCGGATAGACTTGTCGGTGTTATACATAGTCAAAGCGACACCATCGCCTTTAAAGTTAAATACTTCGTAGCTTTGTACTTCGCCGCCATCCTCAGGTGTAAAGGTTACCGTTAATTTACCTTTGCCTTTGGTCAGGAAGTCGGTAGCACGGTACTGGTCGCCAAAAGCATGACGGCCAATGCAGATAGGGGCTGTCCAGTTTGGTACCAAACGTGGCACGTTGCTCATAACAATAGGTTCGCGGAAAACCGTACCGTCCAAAATGTTACGGATAGTACCGTTTGGCGATTTCCACATTTGTTTCAGGTTAAACTCTTTAACGCGAGCCTCGTCGGGTGTAATGGTAGCGCATTTAATACCTACGCCGTATTCTTTAATAGCGTTAGCAGCATCAATGGTTACTTGGTCATTAGTTTCATCGCGATACTCTAAACCAAGATCATAGTATTTGATATCCAGGTCCAGGTACGGCACTATCAGTTTGTCTTTGATAAACTTCCAGATAATGCGGGTCATTTCGTCGCCATCCAGTTCAACTACCGGATTATTTACTTTAATTTTTGACATACCAGGTATTTGTTTTTTTGTAGTGGCACCAAAGATATAAAATACAGCGTATCAATAATTGCATGATTTTGTAAAATAGTGGTTAATTTTAAATAATTTAGAAGCGGATATGGTATTTGCCAGAACCGTTATAAATTTAACTAACACACAAGCCTTCATAATAAAAATTAAAACGTAGGCTTAGAACATGATAAGTCAAAGCCTACGGGTAAAAAATGAATATTTTTATAAAAAGATTTTTTTTGCTGGCGATTGTGATGTTGGCAACTAATGTTGTAAAAGCACAAATAGGGTACGATTACGCTCAGTATGATCTGGGTTTAGGGCTCGACTTTAACAAGGCCTATACTGATGCGCAAACTATAACCGGTACACGTTCTGGCAGGTTAATGTTTAATTATAATGTCAGTCCGTTTGTTAATTACATTATTGAGGTACAAACGGGCACTTTACGTGGCGGCGATTCGCTTAAAACCAGCAGTGGGCGGCAGTTTACCAACAGCTATACGGCCATTATGATGCGGGGGCAATTGCAGATGGGCGAATTGATAGATTATTCCGGAAGCCGGGTGGCTAATGCATTCAAAAACCTGTACCTTTCAACAGGTATCGGCATGATCTACAACCACATGACCGAAATTAACAGGGCATCCATACAGGTGCCGGGGTTTTATACAACGGGCGAAAATAACTCAAACGAACTGGTGATACCCGCCCGTATTGGGTATGAGTTTAAGTTTTATAATAAATATAGCGAACCTGGTTTTAAGATAGATATAGGTTACCAGCAAAACTTTATTTTAGGCGATGGACTGGATGGTTTTACAGCGGGAAAGCAAAGAGATAACTATTCGCAAATCTCCATTGGGTTTAAAGTTGCCATTGGCGGCGTAGCCACCTACCGTAAACAAATCTCTTATTAGCGGGTTATAATTATTGCCGGTTGGCTTTTTTTGGCAGGGTTTTTTCTGTAGATATTTAATAAACAATAAACCTATGAAACACAACAATGATCCGTTTAATAACGAGAACGACGACAGAGATAAAACTTTAAAAGACGAACTGGGCGAAACCATAGACAAAGATCAGTTAAAGTACAATGAAGATAGCAACAGCTATGAAATTGATGTGCCTAGCGACGACCCGGACTATGACCATCCAGACCCTTACAATACGGCTGCAAAAAATGGTGAAGATTTTAACTCGACCTATGATGAGGCCAATCCGTATGATACGGCTGACGAATACATTCCTAATGAATCATTAGAGGATGATGTTGAATTGCTGGGTATGCACGTAGATAATGGTGAGAGTATAACCGTCGACCCGATTGACGAGGATCTTGCCCACACTCCTGAAGACGACCGAGACGACCTTGACGAAGAAGGCTACCCAAAAAATGATACACCGCCGGTAAGATAAGGCAACAAACAAGAAAGGCTGATCCAAAAATCAGCCTTTCTTGTTTTATGGGATTTTTATCAGATCGAGCCGGTGGGCTGTGTAGGTATTGCCGCTACCGGTATTATGCAGCTTTGGGTCGATAATGAGCCAGGTCATTGTATTAACTGTTTGGTTAAAAATCTGGATCCTGGTATTGGAACTTCTGAAAAACGGATCAGAATCAAAAAGTATATATTGATTGCCGGCATTGTCTCTTATAATAGTATATGCAAAATAGCTGGGGCCCGGCCGCGGACTAGGCGTAAGTTTAAAAGCACCCACATTAGCCAGGCTGTCAAACGTGATCGAATAATAAAACGGATCGGCAGCGGCGCTGCTTTGTAGTTGGTTTGCCTGGTTATAAATTTCGGCCATGTCGCTTTTGCAAAACCAAAAGCCGGTAAAAGGCGGGGGCGGTGTTTTAGCCGTATCGGTATTGCCTGTAGCTCCCGTGCTTCCGGTAGTACCTGTTGTGCCTTTGGAGCCGGGTACGGTATTTTCAGGCGTAGAAACGTAGCCTTTATCTCCCGGCATTATAGGCGGATCGAGCTTGCACGCAGTCGCAATCATGCAGCAATATAATATCGCACAAAAAAGTAAATGTCCGCGTTTCATACCGGCGTTTATAATGGTTTGTAAATCTACAACTTATAAACGTATAAAACAGCCATCCGGTTGTCTGGCTATTGCAAATGCGGGTTTTAAGTTTTAATCAAAATCCAGATTAAAACGCTGGCGCAGCTCGGTAAGTTTTGGATTTTTAGTTGCCAGGTATTGGTATTTCTCCTGGCTGGTATATGGGCGTTTAACCCGTACCTGCTCATCAATGCGCGTATTAACCTCTATCTGGTAGTTATTGAGCGATTTTCGCAGGTAGTTCATCAACTGTGGCTTATCGTTTCGAAATTCCTGATCTAATATCTTGTTCTCAACTACTACTTCAAATATATAAGGCCTGAGCATTTTAGGTGCTTCGGACGAAAAGATGGTAAACAAATTCATCTTGCCTTCGGCTTTTATGCGCGCGGCAAAAGTATGCCAGTGTTTCAAAAAGTCATCAAAGCTAAAGTCTTCCTTGCCTTCACCTTTTTCGTATGGGTCTTCCTCATCAAGTACTGCCTCGGCGACGTTACCAATATCTTTTAATGAGGGTATTTTAATGGACGAGGCAGCGCCCGAGTTTGGTATAAACGCTGGCCTGGGTTTATCTTCAGGTGCAGATATGGATGGCGTAGCTGTTTTTGCCGGCTCTGCAACGGGTGTTTTAAGCGCCTCGGTAACCTTTGGTGTAGCCGTATAGCTTGCCGGCGTATCGGCTACCATAGTAACATAATTACCAGCCTGTGCCGAAGGCTGTGAAGCTGCTATTGCTGAGGTATCAGGTTTTTTTTTTAATTGCTCGTTATCGGGCATTGCAATTTGCGGGGCGGTAGCCAGGTTAAAGACCGATGGCAAATGGCACATTTTGAGTAATGCCAGCTCAACCTGCAAACGTTGGTTTTTGCTTAGCTTATAATTGAGGTCGCATTGGTTGGCTATGTTTAAAGCCGATATCAGGAAAGACACGCTGGACGAACCCGATTGCTGCAGGTATTTATTCTTGATGCCCTCGCTTACTTCCAGCAATTTTACTGTCGCATTATCCTTAGTCACCAGCAGGTTGCGGAAGTGCTCTGATAATCCCGATATAAAATGTGCACCATCAAAGCCTTTTGACAATATCTCATCAAAATATAAAAGTGTTTTTGATGTATTTTCAGTAAGCAGGCTTTCGGTTATATTGAAGTAATAATCGTAGTCCAGAATGTTCAGGTTATCAATCGCTGCGCGATAGGTAACGTTGGCGCCCGAGAAACTAACAATCTGGTCAAACATAGACAGCGCATCGCGTAAGCCGCCATCCGCTTTTTGGGCGATGATGTGCAGGCCGTCATCCTCGTACCGGATATTCTCTTTTTTTGCGATAGACGCCAGGTGATTAGCCATATCCTCTACGCGGATACGGTTAAAGTCAAAAATCTGGCACCGCGAAAGGATAGTCGGCAGGATTTTGTGCTTCTCGGTAGTCGCTAATATAAATATGGCGTAATGAGGTGGTTCTTCCAGTGTTTTCAGGAAGGCGTTAAATGCTGCTTGCGACAACATGTGTACCTCATCAATAATATAAACTTTATAGCGCGCACCCTGCGGCGGTATGCGTACCTGCTCAATCAGGCTGCGTATATCGTCGACCGAGTTATTGGAAGCTGCATCAAGTTCATGGATATTAAAGGAGTTGCCGTTTTGAAACGATTGGCAGCTATGGCAGGTGCCGCAGGCCTCGCCGTTGGGCTGTAAGTTTTCGCAATTTATGGTTTTGGCAAGGATGCGCGCACAGGTTGTTTTACCCACGCCACGCGGGCCACAGAACAAAAACGCCTGCGCCAGCTGATTATTCTTAATGGCGTTTTTTAGGGTATTTGTTATATGTTGCTGACCAACAACTGTTTCAAAAGTTGCCGGACGGTATTTACGTGCCGAAACAATAAAATTATCCACAGCTACTAAGGTAGCAACAAATTACGGGACGTGAAAGGGCGAAGCGGGATTGTTGAAAAATGCTGACAGAGGGGGAATCACAGCAATCGCTTGTCATGCTGAGCTTGTCGAAGCATGGCGGGTAGGCCACCCACCGCTCGCCCTTCGACAGGCTCAGGGTGACACCTTATTAATATTAATAATAGCAAAGAAATCACTATTCTTCTTCCGGCAAATGATCATCTTCCGGGTCAGGGCGTGTAATGTCGTACTCATCATCTTCTCCCGGCTCATTCAGGTCGTCATCTACACGTATTTCGTGCAGGTCGTCTATGTCCTCAGCCTCGTCTTCAAATTCCTCGTCTTCAAAATCATCATCTTCTTCATCCCAGTCTTCGTTATCAAAATCTTTTTCGCCCGGCTCCTGGAAATAGATAGTATCATACATGAAATTGGCGTGTTCTGTTCTGTCGGTGGTAAAATCAGTAAACTTCATGGCCGTACTTAGTTTGGTTACTTATTTAGACAGTCGAACTTACTGCAATGTTTTATCTATAAAATTAAATACGTGTTTATTTTTTGTTAAGAGGCTTAATGCTTGTTTATCTAATATAAATGTAATGGGGCTAAAAAAACAATCTGTTATAATATAAAGTATTTGAACTTTCAAGTTTTATATCTACATTTGCAGCCCCGTATTGTACGGGTAAATAATTAAAAATCAAAGTATAACAATGCAACAGTACGAAATCGTGATCGTTCTAACCCCGTTGTTGTCAGAAGAAACTGCTAAAGAGGCAATTGCCAAATACAGCAAAGTTCTTACTGACGGCGGAGCCGAAATTGTCCAGGAGGATAATTGGGGTTTGAGAAAATTAGCGTACCCAATCCAAAAGAAAACTACAGGGTACTATCACTTAACTGAATTTAAGGCTCCAGGTGAATTAATTAACAAATTGGAAGTCGAGTTAAGACGCGATGAGCGTGTTTTGCGTTTCCTGACAATTGCTTTGGATAAACATGCCATTGCTTACAATGAGAAAAAACGTAGCGGTGCCTTCAACAAAAAGCCTGCAGCTAAAGCGGAGGATGCAAACTAATGGCAAACGATCAAATTAAATACGTAACTGCCCCTAAAGTAGAGGACAACCGTAAAAAATACTGCCGTTTCAAAAAGAACGGTATCAAGTATATTGATTATAAAGACGCAAACTTCTTGTTGAAATTTGTTAACGACCAGGGTAAAGTATTGCCACGTCGTTTAACCGGTACTTCATTGAAGTTTCAGCGCAAGGTGGCACAAGCCGTTAAACGTGCACGCCACATTGGTTTATTACCTTATGTTACAGACTCTTTAAAATAATCAGGAGGTAAAAGACAATGGAAGTTATTTTAAAACAAGATATTAAAAACCTGGGCGAGAAGGACGATATCGTAACCGTAAAACCGGGCTACGGTCGTAACTTTTTGTTCCCGAAAGGTTATGCTGTATTGGCTACTGAATCTGCACGTAAAGTTTTGGCCGAAAACCTGAAACAAGCTGCATTCAAACAAGAAAAAATACGCAAAGACGCTGATGCTATCGCTGCTAAATTAGAAGGTGTAAAACTTACTATTGGCGCTAAAGCAGGCGAAACAGGCAAAATCTTCGGTGCTATCAACACTATTCAAGTTGCTGATGCATTGAAAAAAGAAGGTTTCGAAGTTGACCGTCGTCGTATCACTTTTAATGAGGAGCCTAAGTTTGTTGGTGATTATATCGCAACTTTAAACCTACACAAAGAAGTGAAAGTAGATGTTCCTTTCAGCGTAGTAGCAGAATAATTTAAAGTCTCCAAGAGACTTTGCATATATAAAAAGCTGTTTCGGTTTCGGAGCAGCTTTTTTGTTTCATAGCGATTTGAAACTTTCTGTCATCCTGAGCATCGCGAAGGATTTTGTATAAGCGACTAGCAATGCGTATAAGATCCTTCGCGATGCTCAGGATGACAAAGCATTTTGAAAGCGTAAATTCCCTAATTTTACCGCATCTATGAATCCCAAACTCAGCCTGGCTATCGGCATTATCTGCATCTCTTTTTCGCCTGTCCTGGTAAAGACAGCCGACGCGTCGCCTATAGTCTGTGCTTTTTACCGCATTTTCTTCGCCTGGGTATGTTTGCTGCCTTATTGCCTGTACAAACGCAATTTAAAAATGGCGCGTAAGGAAATTATGCTTGCCTTAATTGGCGGACTGGTATTTGCCAGCGATATTGCGGTTTGGAACCTATCCCTAAAAATGATCAGTGCTACCGTATCAACTTTGCTGGCTAACCTGGCACCAGTTTGGGTAGGCTTGTTAAGTTACCTGCTTTTCGGCAAACGCTCAGGCCGGCTGTTTTGGGCAGGTACATTCATTGCTATTACCGGTATGGTGATTTTGGTGGGATATGCCAATTTAATACATCTGCAACTAAATATGGGCATTATTTATGCCGTATTGGCCAGTTTGTTTTATTCTATCTATATCCTTATTACTAAAGATATTTTAAAGCGTATCGATACTATTCCGTTTATGTTTTACAATATGCTGGCCGCCGGTGTCTTTCTGCTGATACTTAGTTTGGTGATGGGTAAAGACTTGTTTCACTACAATACCATCACCTGGATAAGTTTAGCTGCTATGGGTATTGTTTGCCAGTTGGTGGGTTGGATCACAATTAATTATGCCATTAGTTATATTGAACCTACCAAGACTGCTGTTGCCTTGTTAAGCCAGACCGTATTTGCCGGTTTGCTGGCGGTTTTTATGTTAGGCGAAACTTTGGCTTTGAAAGAGATTATTGGTAGTGTGATTGTGTTGGTTGGAATCGCGGTAACGTTTTTGAAGCCGAAAATGCAAAATGTTTAAAAGCTTGTCATTTCGAACGTAGCGAGAAATCTATACATAGGCATTCACTGCTGGCGCTGCATGTGTATAGATCTCTCACTTCGTCGATGATAAGTGAGAGAAATTTTAACGCGCTTACCCACAAATAATTCGTAATTTAAGCCTCCTTAAAACGGTAAGGCAACCAATAATTGCCCTACCTTTGCATTTTTAAAAAGCATGATACTCAAATCAACTATCGACCGTATAATGGAAGCCACAGATATTGTGGAGGTGATAGGCGAGTTTGTGCATTTAAAAAAGCGCGGAGCCAACTTTATTGGCTTGTCGCCATTTGTAAACGAGCGTACACCTTCATTCACAGTGTCGCCGGCTAAGGGTATATTTAAAGATTTCTCGTCGGGGAAAGGAGGGAGTGCCATTACCTTTTTGATGGAGCTTGAAAAATTCACCTATCCTGAAGCTTTAAAATGGCTGGCCAAAAAGTACAGTATCGAGGTTGAAGAGGAAGCCCTGTCTCCAGAAAACCAGGAGGCTGATAACCGTCGCGAAAGTTTGATGATCGTGTCGGGCTTTGCTGCCAAATTTTTTCACGAAAGTTTGTTGGATACTGATGAAGGACAGGCCATCGGCTTAAGCTATTTCAAAGAACGCGGTTTCAGTACCGAAACTATTAAAAAGTTCGAACTGGGCTACTCGCCCGACCAATGGGAGGCTTTCAGCAGCAAAGCACTTAAAGAGGGTTATAAAGAAGAGTTCCTGCTAGATAGTGGTTTGTCGGTAAAACGAGATAATGGTACATTATATGATCGTTACCGTGGCCGCGTAATGTTTCCGATCCATAATTTTACAGGTAGGGTTATCGCCTTTGGCGGACGTACCTTAAAGACGGATAAAAATGTCCCTAAATATGTTAACTCGCCCGAGTCGGAAATATATCATAAATCAAACGTCCTTTACGGCTTATATTTTGCCAAAAAGGCTATCCGCGACGAGGATAATTGTTACCTGGTTGAAGGTTATGCCGATGTGATATCCGTGCATCAGGCTGATATCGAGAATGTGGTTGCATCATCAGGTACCTCGTTAACGGTCGAGCAGATCAGGCTGATAGGCCGCCTAACCAAAAACGTAACTATTTTGTACGACGGTGACGCGGCAGGTATCAAAGCCGCCCTGCGGGGACTGGACTTGATATTGGAAGAGGGACTTAACGTAAAAGTGGTTCTTTTTCCTGATGGACACGACCCGGATTCATATGTACGTCTCGTGGGTACCGCCGGCTTTAAAAAACACATTGACGACCATAAGAAAGATTTTATACTCTTTAAAACCGACCTGCTGCTTAAAGAAGCCGGGAATGACCCAATCAAAAAGTCAGAGGTGATACGTGATATCGTCGAAAGTATTGCCAAAATACCCGATTCAATTAAAGCTTCTGTGTTTATCAAGGAGTGCAGTAGCTTACTACAGATTGATGAGCGCGCCCTGTTGTCTGAGCTTAACAAGATGCGTCAGGCGAAGGCCAAAAGAGACGGTCAGCAGTCTGCCGATAAGATGATAACCCCATACGAGGATTATCCGGTAGTAGAGGAGATCCCGCAGGAGCATCAGGAGACATACTCGCAGGAAAAAGAGATTGTACGTTTATTGCTGCTTTACGGAAATAAGATGATAGATTGGGACGGTATCGCCAATACTTATATCGGCCCGTTTATGGTTGCTGAGTTAAATGACGTAGAGTTTGAGCATCCTGCAAGTAAAGAATTTATTAAACTTTACAGCAAAGAGGTGGAGAATGGTGTATTGCCTGAAGACCAGCATTTCATTCATCATCCCGATAAAGAAATTGTTGATTTGGTGGTGACCCTATTGGCAACTAAATATACGCTGAGCGAGAACTGGTACGAGATGCACAAGATATTAGTGAGCGATGAGCAGGATAATATGAAGGCTACAATACTAAGCGCTATATTCCATCTTAAAAAACATAAGGTAGGCAAAATGCTCGAGAGTCTGCGCAATGAGTTGGCAAAGGCCGAGTCGCCGGAAGATCAGGATATCCTGCTTACACAATACATGCGCATGAAAAAGGTAGAGAAAACTATATCCGACTACCTGGGCTCTGTCATTATTAAATAAACCGCATGGCGCAGCATAATGACCTTGGCCGAAACGGCGAAAGCCTTGCAAAAACTCACCTCGAAGCGTCGGGTTATCAGATACTTGACCTAAACTGGCGACATGGCAAAGCCGAGGTTGATTTAATTGCTTATAAAGACAAGACTATTATATTTGCCGAGGTTAAAACCCGCACTGGCAACAGCTTTGGCGAACCTGAAGATTTTGTGGATAACAGGAAGCAAAAACTGATGGCGCTGGCTGCCGACGAGTATATCTATTTAAACAGGCATGAAGGTGAAGTGCGGTTTGATATCATTGCCATTTTATTTAAAAACGATACAGATTACACACTAAATCATATTGAGGACGCGTTTTGGCCTCAACCCGATAACTTATGAAATACAGACCATTACTAGTATTTGCTGTTTTAGCAACACTTATTTATAGCTGCCACAATGATAATGCAAACACGGGCAATGATATGACGCTTAGCCCCGAATCGGGCACTACTTATAAAGCCGGCGAGCCGGTAAATGTGAATATCCATCTTTTAACCTCCAAAATGGACTCGGTGGTGTACTTGCTGGATTCAACCAGGTTAGGATCAAAGAAAGATACCTCGGCTATTACCCTAAAAACAGATACTTTAACGCTTGGCTCTAAGACTATCACCGCAAAAGTTTATCAGGGCGGTAAAAGCCAGGACATATCAACCAATATCGTTTTATTGGCCGCCAAAGCGCCCGAGGAATATACTTATAAAGTTGACAAAGTTTATCCGCACGATACCAGCGCTTATACTGAAGGTTTTTTATACCAGGATGGATATATCTATGAAAGTACCGGTAACGCCGGCGGGAGGATTCAGAAATCGGATGTAGAGAGCGGCAAAGTCTTGCAAAAACAAGCCATCGACCCTAAATATTTTGGTGAAGGCAGTGCTATTGTGGGCAACAAAATAGTGATGCTTACCTGGAAAGATAAAATTGGTTATGTATTTGATAAATCAACCTTAAAAGTGCTAAATACCTTTAATAACAATGTTGGCGTTGAGGGCTGGGGGATGACCAATGATGGCAAGAAGCTTTATATGGATGACAGCACTAACCGTATCTGGTTCCTGGATAAAAACAACTATCAGCAAATTGGTCACATCGACGTGTATGATAATAGAGGTGCTGTTGATTCACTGAATGAACTGGAATACATTAATGGAAAAATTTACGCCAACCGGTACACATACGATTATATATTGGTGATTGACCCTAAAACCGGTGCAGTATTACAAAAGGTCGATATGTCAAACTTGTGGCCTAAAGCGCAACATCCGGCAAGTTATACCGATGTTGAAGAATCAAACAATGTATTAAACGGCATAGCCTGGGACGAGAAAGGTAAACGCCTGCTGGTAACTGGCAAAAAATGGCCGCACATTTATCAAATTAGTTTAGTAAAGAAATAAATTGTTTGTAGCGCAAGTTGTTATATTTGCCCTGCCAATTACACCAATAAAAATTTAACCCCCTTTTTGACGGATGCTTGATACATTCGCCCAATAATTATGAAGAATAAACTATTACCGTTAGTTGCAGGTGTTTTAATGTTTGCCGCATGCAAAAGTAAAACAGATAATAAAAAAATTGCAATTACCATGGATCCAACCATTGGTATAGGCGTGTTTGATAATAAGCCGGTTGAGGCAAAAGTACATTATCCGTCTTCTTTCACTCCCGATTCGGTAGTATATTATCTAGATTCTGTTAGAATAGGTGTAACTAAAGATTCATCAGTATTCCCGATTAGAATTGACACGATGCACATGGGGCAGCGCTATATTATGGCCAAAGTTTGGAAAGATGGCGAAATGCATTTGGGTATGACCAGCTTTTTTAAAGTACCGCCGGCAATGCCTGAGCGTTTAACATTTATAGTTCAAAATAAATTTCCGCATGATACTGCTGCCGATACACACGGCTTAAGCTATGACAACGGTTTTTTATATGAAACCGTTGGTGATACGGCTCATGCCGAAATCAGAAAGGTTGATTTAAAGACGGGAAAAGTTTTGGCTAAACAAGTACTTCCCGGCAGTCATTCGGTTAAAGGAAATACAGTAATAGGCGATAAGGTTTTAATGTTTGTGGATAAAGAAAAAGAAGGTTACCTGTTTGACAAAAGCACATTGAAGCCATTAGGTAAATTTACCAGAGGGGCCGGTGCTACGGGTTGGGGCGCTACTACCGATGGTAAAAAGATTTACTTTGATGACGGCCGTAATCGTATTTGGGAGATAGATAAGGATAGCTACAAAAAGGTTGGATTTATAGACGTTTTTGATAATGAATCGCCGGTTAGCCTGATCAACGAGCTAGAGTATGTTGATGGTAAGATTTATGCTAATGTTTTTGGTTATGATACCATTGTAATGATTGATCTGGATGGTGGCGTAAATTATGCTATTAACCTGATGAACTTATGGCCGATGAAAGAACGACCTAAGAACTTCAATAATGAAGATAACGTGCTAAACGGTATAGCTTATGATGCGCAAAATAAACGCCTTTTTGTAACCGGCAGGCATTGGCCATTTGTGTATCAGATACAAGCTGCCCGTCACCTGCCTGCCGGCATAGCCGCTCCTGAAAAACAATAACTGCTATAAAACCAAACTGCGATAAAATAAGAAAGCCGCCCGTTTTTAGTAGGCGGCTTTCTTGTTTATATTTCTCAGAGTTCCCATCCGTAACGTTTCATAAACAAATTTGCCTCTTGAGCGAATGATCTGGTAACATGGTGTTTTTCCTGATTTTTAATGTAAGTGCTAACTTGACTTAATTGCGATTCACTTATCGATACGGCGAAATAGTCATCCTGCCAGGCGAATTTTTGTGGAGTTAATTTCTGCTGATTTATCCAGAATGATGATTCGCCTTTTATTAATTGAACTATTTTGGCGATGCTTTGATCTTTTCCTAATGAAATTAAACAGTGAATGTGGTCCGTATATCCATTAATTGCCTGAAGGAAAATATCCTTTGCTATGCAGTTTTCAGCAATGTGTTTAAATACATCATATCGGAATGCATTGTTTAGTAAAGGTTCTCTATCCTTCGTAGCAAATACAATATGTACCCAAATTCTTACATGTGACATTTTAAAGGCTTAGTTTTTATGCAAGATAGTATTTGTTAAATAAAGGTCAATAATAGATTGCTGCGAGTTGGGCTAAAGCCCGTAATGTGCTATTGTTATCCGCCCCATAAATGGGACGGCAATGAATTTTGATAAAGACCTAATGCATGTTTATTAAGCCCTTGTGATTAAGTAAACTAGCAAATTTATTCCAGCGATTCATTGCCGTTGGCTTTAGCCAACGGAGCCCGATAAAACATTTATCGGCTTTAGCCGAATTATCGTAAACAAAAAGCGCCCTATCTAAAAAGACGGGGCGCTTAGTTTATGAATAGATTTTTATCTTATCTCCAGGCTTTATATTGGTTGATCAAGCCATTGGTTGATGAATCATGGGAATTGATCTTGTCGTCATTTCTGAGTTCAGGTAATATCTTACCGGCCAATTGTTTGCCCAGCTCAACACCCCATTGGTCAAAGCTGTAAATGTTCCAGATAATGCCTTGTACAAATATTTTGTGTTCATACATAGCTATTAATGAGCCTAGTGTACGTGGGGTAATCATTTTAACCAAAATTGAGTTAGTTGGGCGATTGCCTTCAAACTCTTTAAACGGCGCCAGTTTCTCGATCTCAGCCGCCGATTTACCTGATTTCTGCAATTCTGCAACTACCTCTTCATGTGTTTTTCCGTTCATCAAAGCTTCGGTTTGTGCAAAGAAGTTTGACAGCAACATAGCATGATGTTCGCCCAGCGGATTATGCGACTGTGCCGGTGCGATGAAATCGCAAGGAATTAATTTGGTGCCCTGGTGTATCAATTGATAAAATGCGTGCTGACCGTTAGTGCCGGGTTCGCCCCAGATGATTGGACCTGTCGAGTATTCAACATGGTTACCGTTACGATCTACATGTTTACCATTGCTTTCCATATCACCTTGCTGAAAATAAGCCGCAAAGCGGTGCATATATTGGTCGTACGGTAAAATGGCATTGGTTTCAGCATCAAAAAAGTTATTGTACCAAATACCAACCAAACCTAAGATGGTTGGCAGGTTATCGTTTAGTTCGGCCGATTTAAAGTGGTTATCCATGGCGTGCGCTCCGCCCAACAACTCTGTAAAGTTATCAAAGCCAATGCTCAGCGCAATTGACAAGCCGATAGCGCTCCACAACGAGTAACGGCCTCCAACCCAGTCCCAAAACTCAAACATGTTTTTGGTATCAATACCAAATTTTGAAACACCTTCTGAGTTGGTTGACAATGCCGCGAAGTGTTTAGCAACGTCTTCATCTTTGGCGCCGCTTTTAATGAACCAGTCGCGTGCGCTGTGGGCATTGGCCATGGTTTCTTGCGTAGTGAAAGTTTTTGACGCAATCAGGAACAAAGTCGTTTCCGGATTCAGGTCTTTCAATGTCTCAACGATGTGGGTGCCATCAACGTTTGAAACAAAGTGCATGTTCAGGTGGTTTTTATAGTGCTTAAGCGCTTCGGTAACCATTACCGGCCCCAGGTCTGAACCTCCGATACCGATATTTACCACATCAGTAATAGCTTTGCCGGTGTAACCTTTCCATGAACCTGAGATGATAGCTTCGCTAAACTCCTTCATTTGGTTTAGTACGCGGTTAACATCAGGCATTACATCTTTGCCTTCAACTAAAATCGGAGTATTACTTTGATTACGCAAAGCGATATGTAGTACCGGTCGGCCCTCAGTAGCGTTGATCACCTCGCCGCTAAACATGGCTTTTATTGCATCATTTAACTTACACTCTTTAGCCAATTGTATTAATAAAGCTACGGTTTCGTCATTGATGCGATTTTTTGAATAGTCAAGTAAGATTTCTTCAAAGCGTAACGAAAATTTATCAAAACGTTCTTTATCAGCCTCAAACATTTCTTTGAGGTTCTGTTGAACAATGTCAATATAATGATCTGTTAAGTATTTGTACGCTTGAGTAGTTGTGAAGTTGATAGCTGGCAGCATAATTGGTTAATGTTTTGTAAACAAAAATAGAATTTAATATCAACGTGCATATTAAATTTTGAACTAATGACATTAGTGTTAATTCAACACTGCTTCAGATAGCTTTGTTTTAAAATCATTGGATTGTAATATTGTTATAGATTTAGTAATTTTAATATTAATATATTATTTTTTATTTAATATTTTTGAATTGTTGATAATAGAAATTCATTATTGACATCAATTTGTTAATCTGACTTTAATTTGTTTTATCATGTTTGAAAAACTTTTTATGCTTGTAAAAAATAACGCCGGGACGGCAGTTGTTAACAATCCAATTATTCCGGCCAAATATCATGACGCGGTGATCAATGAAGCGTCGAGCTCAATCATTGAGGTTTTGAAACGTCAGATGGAGAACGGAAAGCTTAAAGACATGATTAAGTATTTTCAATATCCAGATATATACAACAACAACCCGCTTATTAGCCGTATCGTAAGCAAGTTTGCTACAAAATTAAATGACTATTATGACATTGATGCTGATGAAGCACAACTGATAGCGAAGCAGCTGATAGCTCCGGTGATGCAGAAGATTATGACTCAGTCCGGCGATCAACACAACGACTTTACCTTGAGTAAACTACTCTCAATGTTGAGCGATAACAGCAGCTACGAGATGAACAGTTGGCTTAGCCAATTGGCCGTAGCGTAATTGATATAAAATAATTTGTATAGTAGCGATGAATTTAAACTCATCGCTATTTTTTTTGCACGGCGCGGACTCACCCGCTCTGCGCCGTCAGCTGATGGATGGACCACCCTCTCTTCGATGCGCGTAAAGAAGGTTAAAAAATATTAGAAAACCCTCTTTACGCCAAAAGCGAAAAGGGGCGACGAGCGAAGTAACGTCTGGGTCAGTCGCTCGCGCGATATCCTATATCAACAACAATTTCTATATTTGCTCCCATGACTAAAGAACAGGTTCAGGATTTAAGGGATAGATTAGTTTCCCTGAGGAGGCATCTTTGACATCGACAAGAAACTCGATGCACTGCAAAAAGAACAGGAAATAACCCTTGGCCCTAATTTTTGGGACCACCCAAAAGAGGCCGAAAAGGTTTTAGCTTCCATCAAAGCCAAAAAAGTTTGGACAGACGATTATCAACGTGTATCATCAATAATTGACGATACCGGGGTGATGTATGAGTTTTTTCAGAGCGGCGATGCTACCGAGGCCGAAATGCAGGAGCAGTTTAACCTGGCCGTAAAAGCTGTTGAGGATCTGGAGTTCAAAAACATGCTGTCGGCAGAAGAGGATCAACTGAACGCCGTGTTACAAATCACAGCTGGCGCCGGTGGTACTGAAAGCTGCGACTGGGCGGGTATGCTCATGCGTATGTACGTAATGTGGGGCGAAAAGAACGGATACAAGATCAGCGAGCAGGATTTTCAGGAAGGTGATGTGGCCGGGGTAAAAACCGTTACGCTGCAGTTTGAAGGCGATTTTGCCTACGGATACCTGAAAGGCGAAAACGGTGTACACCGCCTGGTACGTATCTCGCCGTTCGACTCAAACGCTAAGCGCCACACCTCATTTGCTTCCGTTTATGTATACCCGTTGGTAGATGATACCATCGAGATCGAGATCAATCCGGCCGACGTGGAATTTGAAACCTTCCGTTCAGGCGGTGCCGGCGGGCAGAATGTGAATAAGGTAGAAACTGCCGTGCGTTTATACCATAAACCATCGGGCATTATCATCAAAAACCAGGAGTCGCGTTCGCAATTACAGAATAAAGATAACGCTATGCGCTTGCTGAAATCGCAATTGTACGAAATTGAGATGCGCAAACGCATGGAAGAGGTGAACCGTATTGAAGGTAACAAAAAGAAAATAGAATGGGGCTCGCAGATACGCAACTACGTATTGCATCCCTATAAATTGGTTAAAGACCTGCGTACCGACCATGAAACATCAAATGCAGCCGCAGTGCTTGACGGCGATCTCGACGAATTTCTGAAAGCGTATTTGATGGAGTTTGGGGGCAGTAAGTAATTTAACAATCCAGAATTTATTGCCATGTCTGGCTTTTTTTCGGCATCTCACTTAAACGGCAATTGCTATTGCTAGTGGGATGCCAAAACAAGTTCGGCACGGCTTTCTTTTTTCTATTGTAAAAGGTTTATACTTGTATTAAGCCTTTTATTATGAAAATCTTCTGTACAACTTTGTTGCTCATGGCCGCAGCTGTAACAACTTTTGCCCAGGGTACGGCGCCGGCTATCCCGCTTTATCCTAAGGGTGTGATTAATTCAAAACCCACGCCGGCCGACTATGTCGAAAGCATTACTGCCGATATGCACATATCAAAGGTAAGCGTGCCTATGCTGATCCCTTTTTACCCCGAAAAAGGCAAGGCCAATGGTTCGGCAGTGATAATTTGCCCCGGCGGGGCTTATGCTATTTTAGCTATCGGTCACGAAGGATATGCTGTAGCTAAGGAGTTTAATAAAATTGGCATCACCGCGTTTGTATTAAAATATCGTTTACCGAGCGATCAGATCATGGTCGATAAAACTGTCGGTCCGCTGCAGGACGCGCAGACGGCTATCATGATAGTGCGTAAAAATGCAGAGCAATGGGGCATCAACCCGCAAAAAATAGGCATCCTGGGTTTCTCGGCCGGAGGGCATCTGGCCTCGACAGCCGGTACGCATTTCGAAAAGCCGGTTATTGATAACCAGGGCATCAGCGTTCGCCCCGATTTTATGGTGCTGGCTTACCCGGTGATAACTTTTGGCGAAAAGGGGCATCGCGGCAGCGCCGAAAATTTATTGGGCAAAAACCCAGCGCAGGATCAGGTTATACTTTACAGCAACGAGTTGATGGTAACGCCGCAAACCCCGCCAACCTTTTTGATGCAGGCCGGGGATGATGGCGCGGTACCGGTAGAAAACTCGATCATGTTTTACGAAGCGCTAAAGAAAAATAAGGTAGTTACCGAGATGCACCTGTTCCAGGCCGGCGGCCATGGCTTTGGGTTAATCAATCCAAAAAGTAAGGAACTTTGGTTCGACTGGTGCGCTGCATGGTTAAGTAATAATGGATTTTAGAACAAAAATATAGACCGTTTATCATTCTTCGCGATAGCGAAGAATGATAACTTCAATAACCAACCCAATGAAAAAGCTCATATTAACTACACTGACTTTCATAAGCGCGATAGCTGTGCGCGCGCAGGAGATAACGCAAATACCGCTTTACCCTAAAGGCGTTATCAACTCAAAGCCTGCCCCGGCCGACTATCAGGAAAATGATACTAAAGACTGGGCTTACAAGGTGATCAACCCGGTATTGCTGCCTTTTCCGGCCGACAAAAGCAATAATACAGGTACAGCCGTAGTAATATGCCCGGGTGGCGGCTATGGCGGTCTTTCGATGGTAAATGAAGGTTTTAATATTGCTAAAGCTTTTAACAAGATCGGGGTGTCGGCATTTATTTTAAAATACCGCTTGCCGAGCGATTTGATTATGAAAGACAAAACCATTGGCCCATTGCAGGATGCACAAACAGCTTTGCAGATTGTACGTAGCCGGGCGGCCGAATGGGGCATCAACCCTGCAAAAGTAGGTATTATCGGCGCTTCTGCAGGCGGGCATCTGGCATCAACAGTCGAAACACATTTTAAACAGGTTGTGGCCGGGGATAAGTCGATTAGCGTACGCCCGGATTTTGCCATTTTGATGTATCCGGTTATAACCTTCGGTGATAAGACCCATCAGGGCTCAAAAGATAACCTGATCGGTAAAAACCCGTCGCAAGAGCTGGTTGACCTGTACAGTAACGAGAAACAGGTAACGCCTGATACGCCACCAACCTTCATAGTTATGGCCGAAGATGACGGCACCGTACCCGTTGAGAATGCTTTGCTATTTTATAGCGCCATGATTCAAAACCATGTAAAAGGCGAGATGCATATTTATCAGGCAGGTGGTCATGGGTTTGGTATCCACAACTCAAAAAGCACTGAAGAATGGTTTACCTGGTGTGCCGCGTGGATGAAAGCTAACGGTTTCTAAAACATAACAACAACAATAAAGTTATATCAAACAACCAACCGACATCATTATGCTGATCAAAAAAATACTTATTGGGGTAGATAATAACAAGTTTGCCGACAATGCCGCTAAATACGGATTTGATATCGCACATAAATTTAAAGCCAAAGTAGGGCTGGTGCATATTGTTGAGCCGATTGTAACGCCTTATAACAACGCTGCCGACCCGCTTAGCGGCGCTTCTGACATCGGCATGGCTGACGTGGAGTTGATGGACATCCAAAACGATGCTTCAAAACATATCATTGACGACGTTATTAAGAAATATGGCGGCGACCTGGAAATAATGCATTTCAGCGAGTTTGGCGATACTGTCGACGGTATAGTCAAGTGTTCGCAGGAGTTTGAGGCCGACATGATTGTAGTGGGTACCCATAGCCGCTCTGGGCTCGATCGCTTGCTTATGGGTAGCGTAGCGGAGCATGTGGTAAGGCACGCCACGGTGCCGGTGCTGGTGGTGCCGCTTACTGAGGAAAAACAATAAAAAGAAAGAGGTTAGTGTTTTCACTAACCTCTTTCTTTTTATTGTTCATTTTTTAACCGAACTTTAATACAATAACCTAAACTTTATAGTATGCTCAATGGCCTTTAACTGGTCTAGCACTTCGGTATCATATCCTGTGTTTACATCGGTTATAACGTAGCCAATTTGCTCATTAGTCACCAAAAACTCAGCCACGATATTGATGTTATGGCGCGCAAAAACATCATTAATCTTAGCCAGTATACCCGGCACGTTTTTGTGAATATGTATCAGGCGGTGGGCATTGTTAACGCGCGGCGGCTGCAGGTCGGGGAAATTGCAACTGGTATGTGTTTTGCCCTCGTTCATAAAGGCAATAACGCGTTTAGGCAAAAAGTCGTCGCTGCGCGGATTATGTTTGGGGTCGTCAAAAATAATGATGCCCAGTTGGCCCGCGGCTTCAGCCAGTTTGCGGTTAACTTTGCCAAAGCAGCCAATCACTTTTAAACGCCCGGCATTTTGAATATCCTCAGGTGTGGGCTGATGCTCTTCGTCGCAAAGCAAAACACCGGCTTCCTCCAGGTATTTTTCTTCATAGTTTTCGCGTTCGCGGATGTTATAACCCTCTTTACGCATTTGCACTTTCGCGTCATCCTCAACATTTCCTACCACCAGGCATTTAATACGATTTTTGGGATACGATATAGCGCGGGGAAGTTTATTGATATACAAAAACTCGTCAAAACTTGGTGTAATGTGGTCGGCTTTTTCAGCTACTGACTTGCGTTCGATATTTTCAGTAAAGGCAAAGAACTTTTTAATCATGCCCGACTCCTTCAATTGGAAATCAGAATAACCATCGCCAATGCCGTAAATATCACCCTCTAATTTTAATTCTTTTAGCAGCTTAACCTTTCCGCCTTCCTGCGATAGCGGGTTTGAACGATCGTAACCAATTATATTACTCTCATCGTCAAACACGAAGGTATTAGCATAAATATTTTCTTTTTTGATATGATATTCGGTAACAACCGGGGTAATAAACTCTTTAAAACCACCCGACACGATCAATACCTCATCCTGATGGTTTTTAAAAAAAATAGTATTACGTGAAAAAGAAGTAGAAACTTTTTTCTTTAAATGTGAGATTAACTGCTTAAGGTGCTCACGATTGGCTTGCAATAGCTTAACGCGGTTTTCAAGGCTTTCGCTGAAAGATAATTTACCTTCCATGGAGGCATTGGTCAGATCTTCGATCTTTTTATATATTTCTTCGCGGTCAGGGCGGTCTTTTAAGGATATTCGGGCTAGTTCGTCTAATGCTTCAACTTGGGTGAATGTACTATCGAAATCTATAATAAAATATTGGCTCATTGCTGCTTTTGTAAATATTTCCCCAAAAAGCTTAGCGGAACTTTTGGTGCACAAAAGTGCAGTTTTTGTTTGTTTTTTCTGTTATTTAATCGTAACAATTATTAAAAATTGTCGAATCAAAAAACTTAATTTGGTATTAAACCTTTTAATTGCAGGCAGTCTAACAGTAATATATATATCGCCATGAAAAGATCAATTTATGCATTGCTGGTTATTGCAATGGTGTCAGGTTTGTCGGCCTGTACAAGTTATGATTATTACACCGCGGGTTTAAACCGCACTAACTTAAGCGAGTACAGAACATTTGCATGGATGCCGCCCGCGCGTAACCGAAATGCAACTAACCGTGGCAGCATGGTGGCCGATGCCAAAATTAAAGATGCCGCTACGGCAGCTTTGCAGGCTAAGGGGCTGACATTAAACCAGCGTAACCCAGATATTATTGTGAGCTATTCAAGCGTTGTGGGTACAGGTACCCGCACCTATTACTATCCCGAATATTATGGTGGTTATCCGGGTTTTTACGGTGGCTTTGGGCTTGGCTGGGGCGCCTGGGGTGGCTGGGGCGGCTGGTATCGCCCGTATTACTATTACGGTGGTACGTTTGCCTACGGAGGTGTTGTAAATACCGGCACCGAACATTATAAAGAAGGCACTTTGATCATTGACTTGATAGACCGCCATAGCCGCGAACTGGTTTGGAGAGGCTTTGGGGTAGGTGAAGTGCACCATAATGCGCAAAAAAATATTGATGATTTACCAAAGGTTGTCGACGGCATATTAGATCAACTAAGTCTGGCTCCTTCATCTGCACCACCTGCAGGCCGTCATTATGATGGACACGGTCCACGTGGCCGCAGAGGTGGTTATATGCAGCCAACATCAAACCAATCTATATAACCATAAGGTTCAATAATATTGCGAAAGCCCCTTTAGTGTATGCTAAGGGGGCTTTTTTGTACAGCAGGCTTTGTGGCAATTTCAATATCTTAGCCAATGAGGTATTGGGAAGGATATTACAACTTTATAAAGCTTGTCCTTCCTGTCAAACTGTTATCCTTCAGGTTAATCACTTCAATAAAATAAGTCCCCGGTGCCAGGTTACTCACATCGTTGTGCCAGTCGGCTTGCGTTGACGAACTTGTTTTTACGACAATGCCGGATGTGTTGGTAACGGTGATTTTATAATACCCGGGAGCAGATGAACCATCGCCTGTTTTGACCGTCAGGTTAAGTGCATTTGACGTTGGATTTGGATATACACTGATGCGGGCATTCACAATAAAGTTGCTGGCCGGCGGCGAGTACATAACCGTTATGATGTTTGAGTAAGTGATATTACCCAGCACGTCAATTTGTTTAATGCGATACATATTGCTGCCCGTAACCGGGTATGGATCGAAATCATTATAAGTACCCAAGCCGGCCGATGTAAGGCTGTCTAATACCGTAAAGGTTTTGCCACCATCGGTACTCCGTTGTAAAATGTATTGTGTATAGTCGGCCTCGTTTTCGGCGATCCAGTTTATCTTTACCTGCGTTGTGTTTTTAGTTGCTGTAAAGTTTAACAGGCGTACAGACAGCGCGGGGTTAGGTTTCATAACCAGCTTAAACCTGTCTGCGCTATGGCTGGCTGCGTCGGCACTTACTATAAAATCATACTGGTTATTGGCTTTCAAATCTAACGAATCGCGCATATAGTTATCAACCAGCCAGATATTGTATACCGCAGGAATATTGCTCAGCTCAGTACGAATAAACTTATAGCTTCCTACATTTGATACATACATGTTGAGCGGAATACTTTGCGCTTGTTTTGGCAGCGGCATTTGATTAATAGCCAATTTTCTGTTATCGCCCGACAAATTGGACAAGCTTACTGCACCGTTGCCTTGCAGGTATAGCGCGTCTTCACCTACCTTATAATCAGCATGTGCCGCATTGTTGAATACGATAGCTATTTCGTCCTTACTGATGGTATCTTTTGACAGTTGCAGTCGTAACTGCTGGGGCACTATGGTAGTGGTTGCGCTATTAAGCATAGTAGCCGGATGCACATTTACCTTAGCCGACTCGTTAAACACTAATTGCGCAGTGCTGCTGGTGGCACGTACAAAGAAACCCTCGCTTACGGGGATGATATTGGTGCCACCATTAGTGCCCGTACCGCCCGATGAACTGGTATTTAAGTAGGTCGAGTAATTTTTGCTCTGCGGATTATAAATATAAATCGTTTGATCTGTGCCAGGGGCATAAATACCGTTGGTCATAGTTCCGGCAAATGCGGTGTTCCAGTCTATTGCGCAGGCATACGGGTTACCCACCAGGTTAAACCCCGCGACACTATTACGGGGATCGCTTGAACCGGTTGACGCATTGTACGATAAATTGCTACCGCCTATAAACCACGGCGATACAATGATTTGTCCCTGGTTTAATGTGCCCGTCGAACTCAGCGTAACATCATTTGGCGTATTAGTAGCTACAGTGGTGTTATTCCCTCTGAAAAAGTAAGCCATGCCATTACCAACCGGCATATTAATAGTACTGTCAACCGTATTTAAATTATATGCCGGCGATCTGTTAATGGCGGTAATACCTCTAAAATTACCGGCTAAAAACGAAGTGTTATTGGGTGTTTTATCCTCGCGATACAAGTATATTGTGGGGTTGCCCGTGGCATCAAACCCATTGGCAGTCCCTCCGGGGCCGGTTAAATAACTACCGTTCCCCTGCAAGAATGACAAATTGTAGTAAGAGTTGGCTGCAGCCGGGTCAGATATTGGAGACGATATAAGCCTGTAGCCCCGGTTAACAATGTCGCCGCCACCAGTAACAAAACATTGTATGTTTACTTTGCCCGTAATGGCTCCCGCTGTTAAGGAGCCTATATTGCCCGTGCCTGTCGCGTCAGACAAAACAGTAAGATTGCCGTTAGCTGCCAGCACTGCCGATCCTGACATTGTCAATAACCCGGATGTTGCCAGGTAAAACTTACCCGAAGCCATAGTTTTGGTTCCGCTGTTACTAAAGGTAACGCTGCCAAAGGTAACGCCATTGGTGCCATCGTCATTCAGTGTTTGTGTGGTACCGGTAAACTGAGCAGTAGCATTATTGGTTAAAAAGTCGATATTCCCATCAGCCGATGACCAATCGCCCGTGACGCTGATATTCCCGGTTAGCGTTTTGGCGCCAAACCCCGAGAAGGATAGGTTTTTATAAGTGCCCGCAACCACATTTTGTGCATTCGCGCTATAATACTCAACCCCAACGGCCCATGTTTTGCCGGACGAAACAGGTGCTGTTGCGGTGCTTTGTGTGCGGATGTAGCCGGCGCCGGTAGCTATAAAACCGCTCCCGGTTAACAGGTTATTGGTATTCATATCCAGGTTACCGGCGGTCAATGTGAGCGTACCATTTATAGTGTAGTTTGCTGTTGTGGCGGGCAATGTTACGCTTTGGTTATTATTTATAGTGATGTTATTTATTGTTGTCGGTAAGCCAGTGCCTGCATTTTGCGCATTGGCTCCATCATATACAAAATTTGCCGCAGTGCCAAAGTTGCGGGTACCACTGCTTTGAATTGTCCCGGTGGCGCCCGATGAAGAAATACCGTCATCGTTAGCAGTAATTAAAGTGCCTCCATTGTTCAGTGTAAATGTACCGGTTGATCCGTCAAGAACATTGGTGTCAAAGTCAACAATCGCGTTGTTATTGATAGCGAAATTTAAAGCCGTTGACATAGTACCGCCTGTTTTAATAAAATTTTGCGTACTGGTGCCTGCAAATGAAATCAATGTATTGCTCCCGGTAGTTTTCATAATACCGCCCGACATATTGAAATCGCCGGTGATGCTTAAATTAGCTGTAGCGCTTGAACTGGCGCTCAATAAAAAGTTACCGCCGGTTTGCGTAAAACTTTTTACGGTGATATTTGCCGTAGCACTCGCTGTGCTAATTAACTGGAACGTGCTGCTTGACGCACCGGTATTACTAACCGTCAAATTGTTTATTGATGCAGTAACTGCACCCAGCGCAACCCCGCCGGTGGTATTTTGGTTAGCGCAGTTCCATATAAAATTGCCAAAAGTTTGGCCGGCTCCTCCTATAGTGCCTGAGTAACTGGTGTATCCAATAATCTCGCAGGTTGAATTGCTATCCCAGGTGGCGGCGGGAATAGTGCCGGCAGAGGTGGTAAAGTTATGCTGGTATTTGCCATCGCTTTCAAAAACAAGCGTACCGGTGGGGTTAATCGTCCCTGAGTTAATTATAGTTCCATGCACATCTGCACCTCCGCTGTTAATATTTAATGTACTGGTTACCGTCAGGGTCCCGCCGTTGTTTATTGTAATTTTCCCGGCAGTAACCGTACTCGATATCGTAACATTATAAGAATTTAATATAGTAACGCCACTAGCTGAGGTGCCCGGAACTATAGTTGCATTTTGCCAGCCCGTAGTACCGTTGGTTGAACTTTCCCAGATCGACGCATCAGACCAATCTCCTGATACTGCTGTCCTGAAATAATCAGTGGCGGCTGTTGGCGGAACACTGACAGGTACTGATATGGTATTGCTTATCGAACCGTCAGTCGCGGTGATTGTTGGCAGTGGCGATGTTGAAGTGCTGACTATTTTAACACTCATACTCTTTGTGCCTGATACCAGTGCGGTAGGAGCGGGCAAAGTGGCCCCTCCGTCTGACGAGGTAATGGTAACCACATCTGTTATTGTATTAACCAGGTTAAAATAAGCGTCAACGGCATTAACGGTAATGTTGAATGCCGTGCCACGGGCGGGTGGGTTTGCAGCGCCAGATTTGCCATCGCTGGTTCCGGGCCTGGCTGTTTCGCCCGGCAACAAAATTTGAAGTTGAGCGTAAGCACCGGCCACCACCGTAACTGAGGTGCCGGTGTTTAAGGTTTTCGTGCCGTCAGTCACATCCCTCGCAACCACATTCCTGCTGGCGCCCGCTGTTTTAAAGGTTACGCTAAAGGTTTTTGTGCCGGCTACCAATGCTGCATTCGCGGGCAAGGCAGCATTAATATCTGTACTGGAAGTAATGCTCACTACATCGGTTGGTGTAGTAAGGATGTTCCAGGCGGCGTCAACCGCATAAACGGTTACGTTAAATGGAGTGCCCGCAGTTTGCGGCGTTATTGCGGTACCTGTTTTGCCTGTTGTAGTCGCTGGTGCAGAAGTCTCCCCTGGCATCAGTAATAACAATCTAGCAAAAGCGCCTGCGCCTACAGTAATGGTTGATGTCGTGTAGGCTGTTTTTGTTCCGTCTGTGACATCAGTAGCGGTAACCGTAGCTGTACCAATAGTTTTTAAGGTGACAGAAAAATTTTTTCCGCCGCTTACTAAAGCAGCATTGGCTGCGACTACTCCCGCCGCGTCAGTTGTAGTTATGTTGATGACATCTGTTATCGTAGTCACCTTATTCCAGTTAACATCTACCGCATACACACTTACATTAAATGCTTTCCCGGCCGACTGGTTTATTGGCGTTCCTGCTTTACCCATAGGCGTGCCGGGCGCCAATGTTTCGCCAGGTGCCAGCGCAAGCAGTTTTACAAAGGCTCCTGCGTTCACGGTTACTGAAGGACTGGTGTTAGCGGTGCGGCTGGTATTGGTAACGTCAGAGGCGGTGATCTTTTTCGATCCGGCTGTTTTAAACGTAAATGTAAAAGTTTGAGTACCCCCCGCTAATGCGGCATTGGCAGGTAATATTGCATTGGCGTCTGTAGAGGTTATACCTATTACGTCGGTAGCGGTATTAACAATGTTCCAGTTCTTATCAACCGCGTTAACGGTTATTGTAAATGGTGTACCTGCTGTTTGCGCAATGGGTGTACCGGTTTTGCCGGTCGTTGTATTCGGTGCAGCAGTTTCGCCGGGTAGTAATAACTGCAACTTTGAAAAAGTACCAACATTAACATTAAAGGTTGGGCTGGTGTTTGATGTTATACCTGTATTGGTAACATCGCTGGCCTGTAATGTACCCAGTGTTGTTGGTGTGGTTGGTGTTTTTAGGGTTACGCTAATGGTTTTGGTGCCGGCAGCCATAGTTCCTGTACTAACCGGCGTTGCAACAGCCAGATCGTTAGAAATTATATTGATTTGATCACTGATTAATGTCGCGTTTACCGATGTGACTGAGCTCACCCTGTTCCAGTTAGCATCAACTGCGTTTACTATTACGTTAAAAGCTGTGCCTGACACCCGGTCAGTAGGGGTTCCTGTTTTTCCGGTTGCTGTGCCGGCCGCAGCGATTTCACCGGGTAAAAGAAGCTGCAGTTTAACAAATGCACCCGGTATCACAGTTAATGTAGCAGTCGTTATCGTTTTCGACGCAGTAGCATCCGTAGCGGTGATCTTAAAACTACCCGCAGTTTTAAAAGTGAAATTAAATGTTTGTGTGCCAGAAGATAATGCAGCGCTTGCAGGCAATGCTGCGTTAGCATCGGTCGAGGTTATAGCAATGTTATCGTTAATGGTTGAAATAACATTATTGCCTGCATCTACTGCGTATACACTGAAATTAAAAGCCGTACCGGCCACTGGCGTACTAGGCGTCCCCGTTTTGCCGGCTGCAGTTCCACCTGCGAAAGTCTCACCGGGCATAACAATCAGCAAATTGGCTAACGTGCCCTGATTTACGGTTACCGAAGAACTGGTATTAGCTGTTTTAGTGCCGTCGGTAGCATCTGTCGCGGTTACAGTACCGGTGCCAAGTGTTCGTAAAGTGATGCTGAATGTCCTGACGCCTGAAGCCAGGTTAGCGTTGGCAGGCAAAGTAGCATTAACATCGCTTGAAGTTATACCAATAGCATCAGTAGGCGCGGTGGTAACCTTGTTCCAATAGGCATCAACTGCATTAACAGTTACGGTAAATGCCACTCCGGCCAATTGGGCAGTTGGTGTGCCTGTTTTGCCTGCGGTTGTACCTGCCGCAGCTGTTTCTCCCGGCAGTAATATTTGAAGCTTGGAAAATGCCGCCGCCAATACCGTTACACTTGACGAGGTTACCGTCTTTGACGCTGTGGCATCAGTAGCAACTATATTTCTGGTGGTAGTGGCTGTTTTAAAGGTAAAGCTAAAAGTTATCGTTCCTGCGGAAAGCGCAGCGCTGGCCGGTAAAATCGCATTTACATCGTTTGAAGTAATAGCAACATTATCAGTTACTGAGGTAACGGTATTATAGGCCGCATCAACAGCGTATACAGAAATATTGAAAGAAGTGCCCGCTGTTGGTGAAGTTGCCGTGCTTGTTTTGCCGGTTGACGTGCCCGGTGCATAAGTTTCGCCTGGTAATATAATCAGCAAGGAATTATATGCGCCTACGTTTACCGTTATGGATGGACTGGTATTGGCTGTTTTCGTTCCGTCAGTAGCATCAGTGGCGGTAATTGTGGTTGTTGTACCGGGTGTTCTTAAATTAACAGCGGTGGTAAATGTTTTAGTGCCGTTTACCAATGCGGTACTTGATGGTAAGGTGGCATTAACGTCGGTAGATGATAAAGTCACGTTATCGGTTACGCTTACTACATTCCAGTTGGCGTCGACAGCATTTACCGTAACCGAGAAGGCAGTACCTGCCGAGGCTGCGTTGGGCGTTCCCGTTTTGCCGGTAGTTGTGCCCGGAGCCGCCGTTTCGCCGGGTACAAGCAGCTGCATTTTTACAAAAGCACCGGCAACTTGCGACAGTGAACCCATATTTGTGGTAGTGGTAATACCTGCAATACCACTACCGGTTTGGCAGGTAATATTGCTGCTTGCTAAAATGGTGCGTACTGTGGCCTGCACCTGCAGGCCACTAATAGTGAGTGTATTAGATATGCTGGCAACCAGATTTGTATATGTTACTACTACTGAACCCGATGTAACTAAAGTGGATAATACCATGATGTTACCGCCGCCCGTCGCCGAACCTGTACCGGCCTGAAACTGCCAGTTGGTTGGAACTTTTAATGTAAGGGTTTGCGTTGCCCCCACCGGAAAATCAGCAGATGCAGTTGATGTTAAAACAATGTTGCCAAGCGCTGTATAGGCAGCACCCGCGCTGCCTGATGACTTATCTGCCGAGATACCTATGCCGCCTGTTGGAACAGTGACAGTAACGCCGGCGGCTAAACACTTCAGGCAAATTAGATTTAGGATAATAACAAGAAACGTAAATCTCTTAGGGGCGTACATACTTAACTATTAAACAACCTTAATATAACAACGTGTGGTTGTAGTGGCTGTTTCTGGTATAATAGTACAAATTATTGCTTATAAAAAACTGACTTTGAATAAATTAATTTATAGCGATAAAAAATTAACTTCAAACGCAAGGGCCTGTTAGTAAATATCATCCGTGTTGCCTGGAAAAAAATGATTGTGGGCAAATTGTTTTAAGGTTATTGTATGCCGAATATAAAAGATATTAGTTATTAAGAAACCTGGCTCTTATTTCCTTTTGTTGTTTTTTATATAAATATGCCGTAGCTACAATAACTGATAAAGCTGCAAAAACAATTACCCAGTTGTCAATAGGGCAGTCGCCGCTGTCAATATCACCCCCATTGCATCCAAAGGGACCTTGTGCAAAAAGCACAGATATATTGGCAATTAAAAATATAGCTGAAAGAAGGATCCTTTTCATCTTCTGGGCATTGAGCTGGCAAAGTTACAACTTTATAAACGTGCTTTTGCCGGTTAATGTATTATCTTTTGTATTAATCACCTGAACAAAATAGGTGCCCGGCAATAAATTATCTATCTGACCCTGCCAGTTAATGCTAGTCGATGTTTCAGCTTTTACCAGTAGCCCCAGGCTATTGGTAATGGTTATTTTATAAGAGCCTGCTGTAACTGCATTTTTATCGCCGGCATTAGTTACCGCCAGGTTTATAGTTGAATGCGCCGGGTTTGGGTATATGCTGATGTTGTTGTTAGCCAGAATAGTACCAGCGGCATTTGCGTACATTACCTTAACTACATTTGAATAGGATATGTTACCCGCAACGTCCACTTGTTTCAAACGATAGTAGTTGTCGCCAAGCACCGGCGACGGATCCAGATCGTTATAAGTGCCTAACGCGGCTGAGGTCAAACTGTCAATGGTTTTGAAGGTTTTGCCCTCGTCTGTACTGCGTTCAAGTACATAGTTTGTATAATTCGCCTCGTTCTCTGCTGTCCAGTTTATCTTAACTTCGTTAGTGCTTTTAATCGCACTAAAACTTAGCAGATGTACCACTTTATTTGGATTTAGCCGCATAATCACACTAAATCTGCCCGCTCCAGTTGAATTAACATCAGGGGATACGTTGAAATTGTAAGTGCTGTTGTGTCTGATGTCAAGCGAGTCTTTAAGATATGCGTCTTTCAACCACACATCATAAGCCGCCGGAATATTATCTTGTTGGGCGATGTTGAGCTGATAGCTGCCGGCCTGCGCCACTGCAACGCTCATCGCGATACTTTGACTAACTTTAGGGAAAGGTAAGTGGTTTATCGCCAGCAAATGCTTATCGGCCGATTGGCTTGAAAAACTGATGTTGCTGTATCCTTTTAAATAAGGTGCATCCTCGTTAACCAGGTAATTATCACTAAAGTTGTTATTGAACGATAGCAAGGTCTCTTCTTGCTGTACGCTGTCTTTAACCAGTTTTATGTGCAACGTTTTAACGCTTTGCATTGTTGGCGCACTGTTTAGCATAAAGGTGCCTGGCTGGTTGGTTACTTTGGCAGTTTCATTAAAGGTTAGTTTTGCTCCCGGCCCGCTGGCAACCACAAAAAAGCCTTGCCCGGTGGGTATAAACCTGCTGCCGTTATCTTTGCTATCGCCCGTTGAACCATCATATGTAGCGTAAGTTTTGGTGTAGGGATTATAAACATAAATAATGGGCGAGATACCTGAAGCGGTAATGCCATTACTGCCATCAAAAGCTTTGTTCCAGTCAATGGTGCTTGCATACGGATTACCCACCAGGTTAAAACCTCTCACCTCAGTTACACTGGATGAAGTATACGACAAACTGCTGGCATCTTGGAAAGATGCCTTGCTTATAGGATAAAACCAATCTTTAACAACAACTGATCCCTGATTTAAGTGCCCGACGCTGGGTAATATTACATCGCTTGGCAGAGCCGTAGTGCTGGTACTGTTGTTACCTCTGAAAAAGTATAGATAGCCGTTACCAATAGGCAGCGGCAGTGCAGTTGGATAATCGGTAGTGGTTATTTCGTATAAATTGGGGTTGTTGATATTTGTTACCCCTCTATAATTAGTGCTGGCTGTAGTATCCTGCCGATACAGGTATAAAGTTGAGGCGCCATTAACATCAAAGCCATTTGTTGAGCTATTGGGGCCCGTAAGGTAACTGCCGGTGCCTTTTAAATAGGCCAGGCTGTAATAACCAGTTTGTGTAGCGTCAGATACCGGGGAAGACATTAACCTGTAGCCGCGATAATTGAGGCTGGCCTTACCCCGCACATACTGTTGCACATTATAACTGCCGGTGAGTGCCGAGCTACCAGAAAGTGCGCCAATTGAGGCCGAACCATTCGCGTCGGCCTGTAAGGTAAACGTCCCCGTATTGGCTATCGTTGCATTGTTGGTTAAATTAAGAAAGGAGTTTGCCGCTATAGTAAAAGCGCCGGCATTGCTAAGCGCTACATTACTTAAATTTAATGTAGATGATCCGGTAACTGCAGAATTGGCAGTACTGTTTACGGTAATTGTGTTTCCTGAGCCAGATATAGTTGCATTTATTCCGTTTATTGCCGATATAGAGCCGTTTATAATCAGCTTTTTACCGGCTGTCATGGTTAGTGTAGGATTTGATACTGCGGTTCCAAAAGTTACGCCGCCGACGGTAATGTCGCCGTTAACATTTGGAGTGGTTGTATAAGTAGTGTAGCCTATTTCAAGTACCACATTTGTGCCTATGGTGTTTACTGTTTGGTTGGTCAGCGTTTTATAATTCTTCGGGTCAGTAAAATCGCTGCTTACCGCGCCTGTCCATTTATAAGTTGTTGCAATAGTAAAACTTACACCGTCCGTAGTAGTAAAAATATTAAACTTATTGCCGCCGGTGTCGCCATTATTAATTGCAGCAGGGGTTTGCCCGCTGGTGAAGTTTAATTGAAATGAAGTGCCTGCAGCGGTTGAACTTACTAAATCTCCCACCAGGAAATAATAATAAGTGGTTGGTGTTGAAACAGTGAAAGTTTGACCGAAATTGGATATGTCGGCCGATGTTGATGAAAATGCAACTGTTGCTACGCTCGCCGTGGTTAATAACTGTGCATCGGTGAAATATGGCGTGGTCGACCGGTATATTTTTCCGTTGGATAAGAAATTAGACATACTCACGCTTGTCGGGATACTCATTTTTGACATGGTGAATGTACCCTGAGCTGTCATCTTAAACCCAAACAATACGATATTGGTTTGCCCGTAAGATAAGGCGCCTTGGGTTATGCCGGCTGATGCCGTATTGTTACCGTCAATAGTGATAGTCGCAACTGCTAGTGTTGAGCTGACTGTACCAAGGGTAGTTGTGTAAGAGTTTCCGCCGTTGCCGCTCATGATGCTGGCTGCACCAATGTTTCTTGTGGTAGGAAGAGAGGCACTTGCTTTGGGCGTGCCAACTACATAGTAACTTAAAGTGGTACCACCCGAAATGGTAATTGGCGTGCCGGTTGGCAATGTTATTTTAATACCAGAACCTGCGTTAGTGAAAGAAGTTCCGGTAACCTGGGTAGCGTCTGCATATGACCCCGTTGTGGATACCCATAAAGTTAAATTATTGAAAAGTCCTGATGGGCTGCCGCCGGAAACAGTAAAGTCAATATAAGGGCTGGTTACAGAAATATTCCCTACTGCTCTTGCATTGAAACCATTTAGCACGGCTGTTTGGCCGGCATAAAAAGTTGTTTGTGCTGTATATCCTGTGCTGTTGGCCGAATATACAATAGTAGGTGTAGGTAATGTGAGTTGGTTGGCCGCTATGTCAAAGTTATTATAATTTGACGCCGGTCCTGTTTGCACAATTGCTGGTGTACTTTGCCCACTGCTGAAGTTGAATTTGATAGTAGTTGAAGCCGCTGTGTTAATGTTATTAGCAACCAAAAAATAATTTTGGTTGGCACTTGAGCTAGTGATGCTTTCAGGCGTATTAAATACAACATTAGCGTAACTGCCATTAAAGGTTACCATACCCACGGGTATTTTACTGGTTGCAGAGCTAAAGTTGGCATTATTGCAGCGGTATAATATGCCTGTGTCAAAATAATCTTGCGCAGCTAAAGTTCCTCCGCTTACTGTGCTGTTTATATTAAAATTTGAGACAGCAATCGTAGTGGGTGATGTCACACTAAAACCAAATAATACCACTGCATTTTGCAGCGCTGTAATAGTACCACTCGTTGTGCCGCCGGTTAAGGAGGTTACCGTTAAATTGGTATAATTAATATTGTAGGTATTGCCATATGCAGTAGCCGTATTAAACGTACCCAATGGCGAGGACGACACCACTTCAGCATTACCAGGGTTGGAAATACCGCTTTGCCCTGCTGCTAAACTAAATTGTATTGAATTGGACGTGGCACCTGCGTAAGCATCAGCGACGAGCCAGTAATATTTAGTGTCGCCTGGGGCAATAGTTTCGTTGGTTAAGTTAAAAGTTACATAGCTGCTTGACGTAAATGGGAGCGTAGCTATGGCTGCTGTATTGGGAAAAGTATTTGAGTTTGTATTGCTGTATAATTTAAAATTATTTAATGTAGAGCCAAGGCTTGATGTATTACTGTTTATATTAAACTTTGATAAAGTATAAGTAGAGCTTGATTTATTGGTTACACTAAACTCATAGAACTTTATGCCGCTTGTGCCAGTAGTTATAATAGCGCTGGGAGAAGCCAGTCCCGTATTTTGAAGTGATATGGCCAGCGGGTAAGGCGTTGCAACAGTATATTTGTGATGAAAGTTTCCCGGAAATTTAGGTTGATAATTATTGCCGTTTGCGTCTGTAGCCCAGTTATTGCTGTATGCAACCACCATTTGAACATCATTTCCAACAACCGTATTAATAGCATCGGCAACTAAAAAATAATAGTTGGTACCGCTAATAGTTTCCGAAAGATTATTGATGGTAACATTAGTGCCGCTAAATGTTACGTTTCCAACAGGTAATCCGGGGTTTAATGGGTCAAAAGTAGCGGTTGGGCTTCTAAACAATGTACCGTTAGCCAAGTAATCGTCGGCATTGCCTCCGCTTGATGTAAAGTAAAACGAAGTGAAAGTTATGCTGCCATTTATTACCGCCGCACTAAACCCCATAACCGGAACTTGCGCCGTACCGGCCACCGTTGTTGTTGGTATACCGGTGGTTATCCCTGTAAAAGTTACGCTTTGCCCGTAAGAGTTATTAAAACAAATAAAACAGGTGAAAAATAGTAAAAGAGTACAAAAAGTTCTGAGTAGCGGCTTTTTCAAATCGTGATAGCGTTAGTTAACAGTCCACAAGGGCAATAATTATGCAAAAGCCTGCTTTAAAGCTTAATTTCAAGTATTTGGGTAAATCCCGATCTTATTTTTGTATTAATGACACTTTACTTTATTTATACTACTAAGTTGTAAGGGATTTAATGCCTCAAAATGTGTATATTTTTACCCGGTGTACGAATAAGCGATTTGCTTTACACCGGTAATTATACCTAAATTGTCCTTATAAGTGGTGGAATACACAAAAACGGAATTCGATTTATTACTGTGCCAATGGTTAATGTTAACTGCCGTTAAAAGTGAAATGTTGTTATTTATTATTTTAGAAAGTGTGTAAAAATGTGCAAACTTGTTACAGGCTATTCTTTATTAGCTTTCATTAAATTAATATATGATTAAACTTTACCGCCGGGCTGTTTTATGCGTTTTAATGGTATTTGCCGGCCGTGTTTTTGGTCAGCAGGCGTTGGTTACTGAAGCGAAGAAACACGAGCTTAATACTATTGCCGCTGAGGCTGAGAGCAGTTTTATAAAAAGTCGGCAAAAGGCGCTAACCCAGGCTCCCGGTTTTGGATGGTATAATCAGCGCCGCACTCGTAACGGCGGCTTGGTTTCATTGCAGGGCCTCACCAAGCTGGGTTTTCCAAAATATCTGGTTACTCATGATAACGTTGACGCTGCTGCTACGGTAGGCACTATAAAAGTGCAGCCAGGCGGCTCAACCGGATTAAATTTATCAGGCTCCAGTTCATTTTTGGCCAATAAACTAGCTATGTGGGATGGTGGATGGGTTTACAGTGCTCATCAGGAGTTTGGGGGTAAAGTAATCAAACTTGCAGATACTGCTGTAGTCATAGACCACGCAACGCATGTTGCGGGTACTTTACTCGCTAAAGGTATTTATGCTCCCTCTAGGGGCATGGCTTTCGATATGAGTACATTAATATCTTATGATTTTAATAACGACGTGGCTGAAATGAGTCGGGCTGCGTCTGGTCTCTTAATTTCTAATCACTCGTATGGCGATGTTGCAGGTTGGGATTACAACGATGTCCAAAACCGATGGGAATGGTACGGTTTGCCGGGAGATACCGTCGATTACACATTTGGCTTTTACGATAGCCGTACGGCGGCCTGGGATAAAATTGCGTATAACGCACCGTATTACCTGATCGTTGAATCGGCCGGTAACAGTCACGGATACCCGGGCCCGGCGGTTGGTTCCACTTATTATGGCTACACAAGCCGTACTAACCCGACTATTATAAATAAGGGGCCCCGCCCTGCAACTATAAGCAGTAATAATGGTTATGATGTTATTGCCACTACTGGCACTGCAAAAAATATCCTGACTGTGGGCGCGGTAAATCCCTTGCCAAACGGGCCGTCAAGTAGTGCTGATATAAAAGTAGCCTCCTTTAGCAGCTTTGGGCCTACTGATGATGGCCGTATAAAACCCGATATAGTGGGCGATGGCGTAAATATATTGTCCACCTCCAGTAATGGCCCTCAAGCGTACAGCTCAGAAGACGGTACTTCGTTTTCGGCCCCCAATGTTACCGGCTCCTTACTTTTGTTGCAGGAGTATTATGCTAAAAAAAACAGCGGCGCTTTCATGAAAGCGGCTACGTTGAAAGGCCTTGCCTGTCATACTGCCATTGATGCCGGGAATGTTGGACCGGATTATATTTATGGTTGGGGATTGCTAAATATGGTTGCTGCAACCCAGGCTATAACTGATAATAACCTTAAGTCATTAATTAAAGAAAATGCGCTTGCCCAGGGCCAAACCCAAACCCAGACAGTGATTGCATCAGGTAACGGCCCGCTGATTGCAACTATTTCATGGACAGACCCACAGGGCCCCGCGACAACAGATGGCGTAGTCAATAACCGTACGCCAAAACTGGTGAACGATCTTGATATCCGCGTAAGCGACGGTACCAGCACCTACATGCCATGGGTTTTAGATGTGTCAAATCCCGGTGCACCCGCGTCAAAAGGCGATAATGTGGTGGATAACATCGAACAAGTATACATCGGTACTGCTACTCCCGGGAAAACATATACCATAACAGTTACCCATAAAGGCGTTTTGCAATCAGGTGCGCAACCTTATTCGCTCATTGTTACCGGCATGGGCGGTGCTGTCTATTGTGCGTCAGCTCCCGTATCTTCAGCAGATTCGCGCATTAATAACCTCACTGTGGCTAATATTAATAATACGCCTGGCCCGGGTTGTACTTCTTACAGCGATTATACCAACCTGACGGCGCAACTTGAACAAGGTAAAACCTATCCATTAAGTTTAACTTTGGGCACCTGCGGTGCTAATTTTAATAAAATAGCCAAGGTATTTATTGATTGGAACGGCAATGGCTTGTTTGATGCCGATGAGTTGGTAGCTACAACAGGGGTTATCAATGCTACCGGCACTTATAACACTTTCATAACGGTGCCGGTTACGGTACTGCCGGGAAATTATAGCCTGATGCGGGTAGTGATGACTGAAACCAGCGATGCATCAGTAATCACCCCATGCGGTACTTATGGTAAAGGTGAGACGCAGGATTATCGTGTTAACTTCATACAATCACAAAGCGATGCCGGATTGAAAGCAATTGTTAGCCCTGCTGCTTCAGGTACCTGTAACGGTGTTAATAATATTACTGTCACACTAAAAAATTATGGTGGCGGGCCAATTTCCAATATTTCGGTTACGGTGTCTGTTAAAGCGCCCGATAACACCGTAACAAACTTTACCGATATCTATGCCGCTACACTCGCCCCGCTGCAAGAAGATAATTTTACGTTGAGCGGTACTTTTAATTTTTTGGCCGGTACAACTTATACTATAACTGCTTCAACAGCTTACCCGAATGACCCGATTGCTGGTAATAATGCAATAACTGCAACCACGGTGATTTCTACACCGGGCGAGCCTGCTGCTTTGAGTGCGATTTATTGTACTAACCTGAAAGCATACCAATTGTCAGGCACAGGCGATGGTACCTTGTTTTGGTATAAAAATGCTAATGATACGCAACCGATTGCTTATGGCACCCCGGCAATTTCAAACCAGGTGCCTGTAAACAATACTTTTTATGCCGGGCTAAACGACTTTAGTGCATCAGTAGGCCCAGCTACTAAAAACATTTTTTCGGGCGGAAGCTATAATCAATTCACCCCGTCAATAAAAGTTTACACCGCAGTGCCGTCTATAATTCAAAGCGCACGTTTGTATATTGGTAACCCGGGCGTTGTTCAGTTTAATGTTACAGATGACAACGGGCAGATAACCTCAACTGTATCTATTAACACAACGGCCACCAGGACCACCCCCGCTGCGGGCGCTACCGCCGACGATCCTAATGATCAGGGGCGTGTATATACTTTGAATCTTTTATTGCCTCATGCCGGCAATTACACAATAACCCCCGTTTATGATGCTAATGTTACGCTATACAGAAGCAATATTGGCGTAAGTGGATATCCGTTTAATGCATCGGGTATTTTCAAAATTACAGGTAATGACGCTACTCCAACTACTGGTACTGATACCGCTTATTACAAAGGATTTTATTATTACCTGTATGACATGAAAATTAAAAGTGCCGGCTGTACCTCGGGTAGCAGGGTGGCAGTTAATGTGGCTAAGCCGGTAATTACACAAACCGGAGTTACTTTAACGTCGAGTTTTACAACCGGCAACCAGTGGTATCTGGATGGTAAGCCTATACAGGGAGCAACCGGCCAAACATTTGCTGCGCAGCAAAGCGGTGCCTACTATGTAATTGCTACCTTAAATACCGGTTGCATGGTACAGTCTGACAATTATGCTTATGCTTTGATAGCTCTTCATCCGGGTAAGGATACTGATATAGGGCTTGTTTCTTTCCCTGACCCCGCCGACAAGTTTCTGAACGTGTTATTTAAAGCTACCGCGCCCGATAATTTGACGCTGTCGCTGATTAACAGTAAAGGAGCTGTCGCTTATACCAAAACACAAGCAATAGCTGCTGGTAATTTCAGTACTACTATCAACGTAGCTAATCTTGCACCGGGTACTTATGTGCTGCGGACAAAATTGGGAACTAAAGTTTATGGTAAAAAGATTTTGATAGTGCGATAGTATCGATACAAAACAAAAAAACCGCTTTATGCGGTTTTTTTGTTCTTTTTAATTATAAAAGGGTTAATAATAGTTTACTTAAATACATACTTTATCCCAAGGCCCGGCGCCAAATCAACAAACGGCCCGGCGGCCAGCTCTATACGCGGGTTAAGGTCAAGGCTCACGGCTATTGGAGATTGAGGAATGATATACTCCAGGCCGACGACGCCATCGACACCTAAGAATAATTGGGAGTCGTTGTAATATCGGTAATCGCCATTAAATGTTTTATACTGGCCTGCGCCTACCGAGCCGATGTGAGCGCCAAAGCCATAGTAAAATTTTAACTCAGGCACATTAAACGCTTCCTGATTAATTTCATAAAGCCCGCTAAAAACCGCTCCATGCTGCCTGAGCCCTAAAATACCCTCTAACGAGATATTTTTGTCCATAAAATACTTACCCGAAATGCCGTTTTCGTATCCGCCAAACTTTAAGCCGGCGGCAACGGTGTAATCCTGTGCTTTTGAGCGGCTGGCAAAAAATAATAAAGCGACTGCAATAAGTAGAGTGTGAGTTGTGTTTTTCATGTTAGTATAACGGAGTAAATTTATTTTTATGGCATTGACCCATAAAAAATCGATTGGTTTAACAGGCACGCAGCAATTGGGATTAAACCGTATTTCATAAAATTTACTTACACTTGTGTATCCAAACAGTATTTATTTTTCTCAGATGCCGTCAAATCCCCCCCCTCAGGAAACCATCGATTACTATTTAAAAATAGTTTGGCAAACAATGGCAAACCGCTATAATGCTATTGTTGCCGATTTTGGAATTACGCAATCTATAGGGTATCTGCTCATCAATATTGACGAAGAGGAGGGAACTACCGTATCGCAAGCAGCCGCGTTGCTGGGACTAAAATCTACCAGTCTTTCGCGCATGCTCAATCAGTTGGAAGAGACGGGGCTCATATACCGCGAATCAAATAAAGGAGACAAGCGTTCGGTTAAAATATATCTTACGCCGCTTGGGAAGGAGAAACGCCACCTGGCGCGTGTAACGGTTAAGCAGTTCAATAATTATCTGAACAGCCACATTAAAGAAGCCGACAGACAATACCTTAACGATATGCTGAAAAAGATCAATCAGCTTACATTAAATTACAAGCCGGAAAACACTGAAAAATAATTTTTGACGTTACGAGAATCATACGCAACAGATTTTTAAATGTTAAAAAGTGTTAACCTGCCGTTTTTGAATTTTAAAAGAATAAATTTGCCCCCTGGAAAAGTAATGTACAGGGCTTTAGTAATCATATTGTTTTTATTAGCCGGTTTAACCTCCTGTAAAAAAGATTTACTGGGTAGCAGAGCAGCTTATGAAGCACAAGCCGGAAAAGACGATGAACTGGTGCAGAGTTATCTGAAAGCTAATTCGCTGCAGGCAACAAAGGCTGATACATCGGGGGTGTATTACATTATCGAACAGCCAGGTACAGGTACCGACTTGTTTACCGCCTCAACGCAGGTGTCGGTTGGCTATGTAGGGAAGGTGATTAATAAAGACCTTAGCGAGCAGGTTTTCGCACGGTCAGACGATCCGTCGAAAGGTCAGGATTTTCACCCGACATTTGTGTTGTCGCAGGTGATATTGGGTTGGCAGCTGGGAATTCCCTATGGGCAAAAAGGTGGTAAAATACGATTGTTTATTCCGTCGCGTTATGCATATGGGCCTAATGCACAGCCTTTAGTAGGTACGCAGTACGGACTAAAAGGAGGCTTGCCTGCTAATGCAGTACTTGACTTTGAAATTACGTTATACGACATTATTAATTAAAAAAAACTGCCCCGCAATGAGGCAGTATAAAACAAATGAGACGATACACTTATACGCTTTTATTTTTTGGTTTATTAGCCATGGTGGCCTGCCGTCGTGATCAATATTCACCAACAATCACCCAGTACGATGAAGACCAGATAAAAGCTTACATGTCTTCAAATAGCCTTACTGGTTTTACCCGCGATACTTCGGGTATTTATTATCAGCTGATAAATCCCGGCCGTGATACGGCTTTGCAATATACCAGCAATGTGTCTATGGTTTTTACCGTGAAAAGTGTAGATGGTAAATACAGCTCACTGGATACTATTTCCAACCACTATGATGGTTATTTGGGCCATATCTCTACAACGACTTCGCCATTGGGTTTAGACGTGGTAGGCTTACAGCAGGCAATTCATAATATTGTTAAACGTAATGGAGCAATCGCCCGTATTATCGTTCCGTCAAAATTAGCTTATGGCGTTTCAGGCGCCGGTTCGGGCAGTATTTCAAATACCAGCGGACGTATCGCCGGAAACCAAAGTCTGGATTACTATGTGCACCTGATTGGCGATACTGTTGCACAGGAAGCTTATGACGATATGGTGATTAAAAACTATATCAATACAAACAGTTTAACCAGCATGCAAAAAGATCCTGCGGGGTACTGGTATTCAATCACTGAAGCAGGGCCAGGCACCGTTCCGATTACTTATCAAAGTACAGTGATTGTAACTTACACTACTACGTTACTTAATGGTTATATAGCCAGCCAGTATAACTCTGCCAACGGTACCGGGTTTGATATACCTGATTTGATACCGGGTGTACAAATGGGTTTAAAGAAATATGGCAGAGCCGGTGCTTTAATGACATTCTTATTTCCGTCGCGTTTGGCTTACGGTAAACAAACTACCAGTATTCCGCCAAACAGCGTAGTCAGATATGATGTACGCGTTCTTAGCGTATCGCCCTGATTAATTAACTGTCAAGCGCTTGTTTAAAGGCTTTTAAACAGCGTTCGCGTGCAAAAGCATGATCTACGATGGGTTTTGGATATTTGCTGAAGTCAGCATATTCCGGAACCCATTTTTTTATGTATTTCAAATCCGGATCAAAACGTTTGGTTTGTGCATCCGGACTAAATATTCTGAAATAAGGCGCGGCATCTGTGCCTGAACCTGCTGCCCATTGCCAGCCGCCAACATTGCTTGCCATTTCGTAATCTAAAAGTTTAGAAGCAAAATAGTGCTCGCCCCACCGCCAGTCTATCAGCAAATCTTTAGTTAAAAAACTAGCGGTTAACATACGTATACGATTATGCATAAAACCCGTAGCATTTAGCTCGCGCATACCGGCGTCAACTAAAGGATAGCCGGTTTGGCCGTTGCACCAGGCTTTAAATTGCTTTTCGTCGTTAATCCATTTTATCCGGTCAAACTCGGGCTTGAAAGCGTGTGTAACCGTCTCTGGGAAATGATACAGGATCATGGAATAAAATTCTCGCCAAATCAACTCATTAAGCCAAGTTTTTTCATGAGCTTCGTTAGCGTCAGTCGCTACTTTGCGAACGCTTAGCGTGCCAAAGCGTAAATGTATGCCAATATGTGACGTGCCTTTGATAGCCGGGTAATCGCGTGTTTCAGCATAGTGATCAATAACGGTTTTATAACTTTTGGCCGGAATTTCCTGTTCACTACGCTCAAAGCCCATTTCTTTTAAATCAGGGATGGGCAAAGGATTTATTTCGAGCAGATTTTTGAGGTATTTTTTTGTGGGATATGATTTCAGGTAAAAATCATTAAGTTTTTGTTTCCATTTTTTGCTGTAAGGCGTAAATACGGTGTAAGGTTTACCATCGTCTTTGGTTACCTCACTTTTTTCAAATATTACCTGATCTTTATAAGTTTTAAATTCGATATCGTTCTTTTTTAAAAATTTGGCTATGGCCTCGTCGCGGGTTTTGGCATAGGGCTCGTAATCGTGATTAGTATACACAGCGGTCACATCATGATCTTTTAAAACCTTGTGCCAGGCTTTCTCAACATCGTCATAAATTACGAGCAAACTGCTGCTATGCTCTTCCAGTTCCTGTTGTAAGGCTTTAATGGTGTCGTAAATAAAAGTTACGCGGGTGTCGTGCTTATCATCCAGCTTACCTAATATTGCCGGGTCAAAAATAAACAGGCACAACACCGGGTTGCCGCTTTTAAGGGCGTGGTAAAGCCCGGTGTTGTCGTCCAACCGCAAATCGCGACGGAACCAGAATATGGTAATTTTTTGTTGCATTAGCCCCCTCTAAATCTCCCCCGGCAGGTGAGACTTGTTTAAATGATTGAAGCCCTCCCTGCCGGGGAGGGTTGGATGGGGCTTATCTATAAATCTCCTTCAAAGCCCAGGTTAAGGTAGGATATTTAAATTTAAAACCGGTGTCTTCAATTTTTTGTGCCGACGCCTTTTGGCTGCTTAGTACCATGCTCGCCATTTCGCCGAGTGCTAATTCTAAAGCAAAGCCCGGGACGCGTGGCAACCATAAAGGGCGGTGCAGCTCTTTGGCTACCGCCTTAGTAAGCTGCCTGTTGGTTACCGGGTTTGGCGCAACCATATTATAATCGCCGGTAATCCTTTCGTTTTCTATTGCATACAGATACATCTCCGTGACATCATCCTCATGTATCCATGATACCCATTGTTTGCCGGTACCCAAGGGAGAGCCCAAACCAAATTTTACGGGTTTGGCTATGGCGGCTAAAGCTCCGCCCTTTGCGTCAAGCACAACACCGGTACGTAATTTTGCTAAACGTAAACCAAGGCTCGAGCCTGCGTCAACAGCATGCTCCCATTGCAGGCAGACATTGGCCAGAAAGTCTGTACCCGGCGCGCTGGTTTCAGTTAATAAGTTATCGCCCCGGTCGCCATAATAACCAACTGCTGATGCCGATATGACTGATTTAACGGTATGTTGCGGTTTGGCCTTGAGTAGCTTATAAATTAAGCCTATAGATTTGGTACGGCTTTCAATAATCTCTTTTTTGCGTTTGTCTGTCCACCGCCCGTCGGCCACGTTGGCCCCTGCCAAATGTACTATGGTATCGACGCCATCGATGCAGCGTTCATCGATCTGTCCTTTATTTACGTCCCACAAAAAAGTACTAACCTCTGGATTAGTACCTTGCTTACGACTTAAGTGATTAACCTGGTAACCTTTGCTTATTAAAAGATCGGTCAGCTTACGGCCAATCAAGCCTGTGCCGCCGGTTAGTAATATGTGCTTGCTCATTGTGGGTAATAACAGTAAAGGCAGTTGCGTGTTTGAAAGAAGCCTTTGTATTTTATAGAATTGTCATCCTGAGCGTAGCGAAGGATCTTATCAAAGCGCATAAGATCCTTCGCTACGCTCAGGATGACAATAATCCTATATAATTTTCTACCCCAAAATCTCCTTGATATCATCAGCAGAAAGCGACTTGATAAAGCTCTCCTCAGTAGTAATCAAAGCACGTGACATGCTTAATTTACGTTGTTGCAGCGCCAGTATCTTTTCCTCCACCGTATCCTTGGTAATAAACTTATAAATAAACACATTTTTGGTTTGGCCAATGCGGTGGGTGCGGTCAATAGCCTGCTGTTCAACAGCCGGGTTCCACCACGGGTCGAGTATAAACACATAATCGGCTTCGGTTAGGTTAAGGCCTACGCCGCCGGCTTTTATCGAAATCAGGAACACGCGCGTATTCTTGTCTTCCTGAAACTGTTTTACTACGTCGCCGCGGTTTTGAGTGGCCCCGTCAAGGTAAACATAGGGGATTTTCTGCTCTTCGAAATAATTGCGGTATATGCCCAGTTGCTTTACAAATTGTGAAAATATCAATACCTTGTGGCCGCCATCCAAAACGGTGCTCAGGGTATGCGTAACGTTCTCGAATTTACCCGAATCGCCCTCATAGTTTTGGTCTATCATGTAAGGGTGATTGGCAATCTGACGTAATTTGGTCAGGCCCTGCAAAACCTGTATCTGTGTTTTGGCAAAGGTGCCATCTTCCAGACTGCGCAGTAACTCATTACGGTATTCAGACTTCACTTCTTCATAAACTGAAGCCTGTTCTTCGCTCATCTGGCAGTAAAACAAGTTTTCTGTTTTTGGCGGAAGCTCGGTTGCCACTTGCTCTTTGGTACGGCGCAGCACAAAAGGTTTGATCAAAGCCTGCAGCTTACGCGCCTTTTCTTCGTCTTTCTTTTTTTCGATAGGCGTCACAAACTCGTTAACAAAATACTGCTGCGAACCCAGCAGGCCCGGATTGATGAATGACATCTGTGTCCATAGGTCATTTACTGAGTTCTCAACCGGCGTACCGCTCAATATCAGTTTAAAACGAGATTTTAATTGTTTAACCGATTGGTATGATTTTGAAGATGGATTTTTAATATTCTGGCTTTCGTCCAAAATTACATAATCAAAAAAATAATTTTTAAACAGCTCAACATCAATACGCGTGATGCCATAGGTAGTAATTACCACGTCGTAATTGGCAAATACCTCTGCCGATTTATAACGGAAAGTGCCGGTATGCACCATTAGCCGTAACTTTGGCGCAAACTTTTTTGCCTCGTTGAGCCAGTTGTAAATAAGCGACGTTGGCATAATAACCAACGATGTGCTTTTGCCCCCTTCAGCCTCAGTTACCTCTTTATGTTTTTGCAACAGGGCCAGCGTTTGTATGGTTTTACCCAAACCCATATCATCGGCTAAACAGCCGCCAAAATGAAAGTGCTTCAAAAAGTGGAACCAATTATAACCCGCCTGCTGATATGGTCTTAAACTGCCTGAAAAATGCTTCGGTTGTTCTACATCTTCCAACTGGTCAAAATCCATTAGCTTTTGCAATTTTCGGTTCATAGTTACCTCGGCCATCTCGCCGTCGGCAAGGTCGTTCACTAGGCCCAGATGATGGCGGCGCAGTTTGATCTGGTCGCCCGGCTCGCTAAAGTGCAATAGATTACCATATTGCGAGAACCACTGCTCCGGGATTACCGCAATTTCGCCCGATGGCAGGGTGAATTCCTTTTTATGGTTAAGGATATGATTTTTTAACTGGATAAAAGGAATTTTATACGGGCCAAAATAAACAAAGGCATTGATATCAAACCAGTCGTTATCTTCTTTAACCTCCAGGTCGATCTTGCTGGTGCCAAATACGTAGCGTTTCTGGCCTTCAGGCTGCTCAATGTCAAAGCCTTCGCGCTTCAGTACGTCGTGATGCTGGTTGAGCCACTCAAAAATGGAATGCGCCTGGTTGCTATCATCCTCTATATTGTCCACTTCAAGGTTTTGAAAAAGTGATGATGCCGTTTTTAACCCCCAGCTTTCTAACTGTGCAAGTTTGCTTTTTTCCCAGGCTACTGAGCGTTTTATGCGGTGGAAGGTGTAGTTATCGCCATTGCGCTCCATGCGTACCGAGATATGTCTGCCATCCCCGTAAGGGAAAATATAACCGGCATATTTAAAATATAGCTGCAGTTGTGAGGTGCCGCCTTCTACATAGATAGGTTTAAGCATGGGCACGGCCTCGTGCTTTTCGGTATCAATAGTGAAGCCTTCGGCGTAAACGTTTTGCTTTTCGATAAGTGGCGCTACAAACTTTTCAAAATAAGAGTGCTCTGACGATTTAGGGATGGCAATATAGCGCTTATTCAAAAACGGGAGCAGCTTTTTACCCTCTATCTCTTTTTCAAAATGGTAAAGCGTATCGTCCATTAGCATCCAGGCCGGATGATTACAAATGATCTCGGCATTTTTGAACATGAACTCAATGCGCATGCCCTGGTACTTTATGGTAGGGAAATAGCGTATCTCTTCCTCATTGCGCCGAAAATGGAACAGTACCGACGCCTGCTCTTCGGCTATTTTAAGTTTACGCTCGGCAGGGTAGCCCTCTTTGCTCATGAGGTAAACCGGGCGGTCGCCCAGCAGGTTCAGCGCCTCTGCCATGCGCTTTTCAATTTTTGGGCGGATGGTTTCGAACAGCTGATCGGTAAATATCTTGGCAAAAAACTCAGACGGACGAATGGGCTTTTTATAAAACTTTTTAATGACATTACCCTGCTCCATTTCTTCCAGGAGCTTAATAAGCCTGGTGTCGGTTTCATCCATACAGCTTGAAAACTCGGTAGCAGTGTTTGAGAAAAGACGCTGATGGGTTAATGAAAACTCGCCGTTGGGGTTTAGCTGAACTACGTGAGGTTCAATGACATAGCCTAGATACTCATGTCGGGCGACGGCATAAATAATTTGGCAGGGTTTTGAACTATCAACGCGTAACATAGATGCTTCAGGTAAAAAATTAACTGAAGCTACGATGAAGAAAAAATTCAAACCTAAACAGAAAATGTTTGAATTGGAAACGAATGCCGTTAAATAATTATTAACAGCAGATGATGTTAATAACGTATTTTATTAAGAATTTGGCATTCTGAGCGTAGCGAAGAATCTACTAGCCATGTATAACAAGTGTTAAAGTCGCCCGGCAAATGCTTTGTAGCCTCAGCATGACAAAAGGCTGCAAAAAATTAATCGCTGATCTCCAGTCTCTAATCACTAATTATCACATCACCCTCAAAAACCTGTTTAGCAGGGCCTTCAAGGAAAATATCGGTAAAGCTATTACCGTTATAGTTAAAGCGGATATTCATATCACCGCCTAAAACTTTAATTGGTGTGTTGTTGCTGCCGGTTTGGTTGTGATGTTTGGCCATGGCTAAAGCTACGGCGGTAACACCGGTGCCGCAGGCAAAGGTTTCGTCCTCAACGCCGCGTTCAAATGTGCGCACAAAGTAGCCGCCTTTTTCGGCAGGTTCAACAAAGTTTACGTTGATGCCGTTGGCTTTGTAGGTATCATTATTGCGGATGGCGTGACCGTCAGCATATACATTTTTACTGGCCAGATTGTTAGCGAAAGTTACGTAGTGCGGCGAGCCGGTATTTAAAACGTACGCCGCGTTATCGCGGGTAATAGTATCTACATCAATCATTTGCAGGCTCACCCAGTCGCCGCTTTCTGAAATTTTGGCATGATGAGGGCCGTCAACTGCCAGAAAATCTGTTTCTGTGTCTATTATACCCAAAAATTTGGCAAAAGCCACAATACAACGGCCACCGTTACCACACATGCTGCTTGGTTTACCATCGGCATTGTAATAAACCATCTCAAAATCGTATCCCTCTTTTTGTTGAAGGAACATCATACCATCCCCTCCTATACCAAAGCGGCGATCACATAACGAGCTGATTATATTTGGATTACTATGATTTATGGTGTTGTCCCGATTATCCACCATAATAAAGTCATTGCCTGCGCCCTGGTATTTGTAGAAATGTATTTTCACGATGCTGTATATTTACAATATGCAATGTTAACAAACGCGCGGCCAAACAGTGTAAACTAAGCGTAGATTTAACTTTAACATTTTTTAACATAAAACCATATAACTTACAGTTGTTTCTACCGTCTATATGGTATTAAATTTGAATAACAAATTTAGCAATTATCAAACAGATTAATAAAAGGATATAGAGATGAAAAAAATTGGTTTAACATTATTAACTGCTTTTGTAGGCGGCGCCATGGCGCTTGGTACCTATAAAGTGATTGAAAATAAGTATGCTGATAATATGAGTTTTGATGATAAGCAACAGGTATACTTTGCAAGTAATCACATGACGCCTAACATTACGTCGTCTGCCGGCGAGGTTGATTTGACCCAGGCTGCTGCTGCCGTTACCCCGGCAGTGGTATATATACGTACTACTTACTCATCAAACACGTCAGATCCACGTGAGGATCAATTACAACGGATGTTTGGCGACATGTTTGGCCAGCGTATGCCACAGCGCAGTCAGCCACAGATGGCATCAGGTTCTGGCGTAATTATTTCGCCCGATGGATATATCGTAACCAACAATCACGTGGTGGCTAAAGCCGACAAAATTGAGATTACTACTAATGATCACCGTCGTTTTAAAGCTAAGGTAATAGGTACCGACCCTAATACCGACCTGGCGTTGATCAAGATCGACGCGGATAACCTGCCTATTGTGAAATTAGGTAACTCTGACGATGCCAGAGTAGGCGAATGGGTGTTGGCTGTTGGTAATCCTTTCAACCTTACTTCAACAGTTACAGCTGGTATTGTAAGCGCCAAAGGCCGGGGTATTGGTATAATTGGGCAGGATAATAACGATGACGATAACCCTTTCGGTCCAACCCGTAATTCAGGTCAGCCAAAAGCCAGAGCCGGTATTGAATCATTTATTCAAACAGATGCGGCTATTAACCCGGGTAACAGCGGCGGTGCCCTGGTAAATACCCGTGGCGAGCTGATTGGTATTAATTCTGCCATAGCTTCACACACCGGTTCATACGAAGGTTACGGTTTTGCGATTCCTATCAACCTGGCAAAAAAAGTATTGAACGATATTAAAAAATACGGTGCAGTTAAACGCGGTATGATTGGCGTTACTTTTGCCGACTTAAGCGAAACCGACAAAACTCAAGGTATCAATACTGATAAAACCAACGGTTTGTACGTAACCGGCGTATTACCTAATAGTGCAGGCGAAGCCGCTGGATTGAAAGAAGGCGATATTATTACCAAAGTTGAGGGTAATACGGTTTATGAGTCGTCTGATTTGCAGGAACGTGTTGCCCGCTTACAACCCGGCGACAAAATAAACCTTACCATAGCTCGTGGCAACGCTGAAAAAAATGTTACAGTGACTTTAAAACCTGAAACAGCTCCGGTACGCACTGCTGCTTCAAGATCATCAAGCGAGTTGTATAACAAGTTGGGCGCAAGCTTTATGCCATTAAATGCAAATCAAAAAGCTAAGTTCCATGTAAACAATGGTGTGATGGTAACCCAGGTGCGCGAAGGTGGTATCATTGATGAAGCCGAACTACCTACCGGTACTGTGATTACCAGCATTAACAAAATGCCTATCAATAATACTAACGATATTGACAAGGCGGTAACCAACTTGAAAAATGGCTTAATGACCATAAGCGGTTACTATCCTGATGGTACAAAATTCAACAATACATTTTCGGTAGAAGAATAAGCTATCTGAAATTAGATAATGAAAAACCCGGCAATGAGCCGGGTTTTTTGTTTTAGGGCCGCGCAGACCGGGTGAGTCCCCCACATGCTCATTATCCAAAAACCTTACTACCTTTGCTTCATGATTGATGTTATACTAAAAAAAGGCAAAGAAAAAGCAGTTCATCAGCGCCATCCGTGGGTTTTTTCGGGGGCCATTGACCGGGTGAAAGGCAAACCGGCCAATGGCGATATCGTGCGACTGGTAAATGCCGGGGGCGATTTTATGGCTTATGGTTTTTATAACGATCAATCGCGCGTAGCGCTGCGACTGCTGGAGTGGGATGAAAACAAAGCCGTGGATGAAACATGGTTTCGCACCAGGGTTGCCGAGGCTGTTGATGGCCGCAAAAATATTTTAAGTACCGGCGAGACCAATACCTGCCGCTTAATTTTTAGCGAAGCCGATTACCTGCCGGGCCTCATCGTCGACCGTTATGCCGATCATCTGGCGGTGCAGGTTTTAACCTCCGGCATGGAAAGGATGATGCCGGTAGTGATTGACGAATTGCGCAAACTGCTCAACCCTAAAAGTATCTTCGATAAAAGCGATGCCTCGTCGCGCCAGCATGAGGGTATGGACACCGAAAATGTGGTTTTGTTTGGCGATAATCCTCCTGAATCGGTGGAGGTAACCGAAAACGGCGTGCGTTATAATATTAATATCGCCGAAGGCCAAAAATCTGGTTTTTACTGCGACCAGCGCGATAACCGGCGCATTGTAGCCGCCCACGCCAAAGGCAAAAAAGTATTGGACTGCTTTAGCTATACCGGCGGCTTTACACTGAACGCGCTTTACAATGGCGCCACCTCGGTAACCAGTGTCGACAGTTCGGCTCTGGCCATTGAAACCCTGAAAGAAAATATCAAACTCAATAAACTGGATGCTTCAAAACATCGCGCCATACAATCGGATGTCAATAAACAACTGCGCGCTTTTAAAGAAACCGGCGAAACGTTTGACATTATTGTGCTTGATCCGCCAAAATATGCGCCGTCGCGTTCGGCTTTAGACAGGGCATCGCGCGCTTATAAAGATCTGAATCGTATTGGTATGCTGCTGCTCAACAAGGGCGGCCTGCTGGCTACCTTTTCCTGCTCAGGCGCTATGGATTTGGAAACCTTTAAACAAGTGCTGGCCTGGGCCGCTTTGGATGCAAGCAAGCAGGTGCAGTTTATCGGCCAGTTTTGCCAGCCGGAGGACCATCCGGTACGCTCTTCTTTTCCCGAGGGAGAGTATTTGAAAGGGTTGTTGTGCAGGGTGTTTTAGGTCCAATAATTCTTTTTTGCTAAACCTTATCTTGTCCGCAATAGTTTATGATTAAAACTAAAGCAACTCTTATCTTAATACTTATGTTTATTTGTGGCTTTATAAAAGCGCAAATAATAACTACCTATGCTGGAAATGGCTATGACGGTTTCGGTAATAACGGTAATCCATTTTATAGTGGCGACGGCGGCCCCGCTTTGCAGGCGCAAATAGCACCGCTTTACTTGGCATCTGATTCAAAAGGTAATATTTATATTTCTCAAGGCTCAGCTTATTATACCGTCCGAAAAATTGATGCTAAAACCGGTATTCTTACTACTGTTGCCGGTAACAGTCATCAAGGTTTTAGCGGCGATGGAGGCCCGGCTACATCGGCCCGGCTTAATGAGCCCCGCGGTATTGCCTTTGACTCACACGATAATCTGTATATAGCTGACTATTGGAATAATTGTATTCGTAGGGTTGATGCTGTAACGGGCATTATTAATACTATTGCCGGGGCAGGTGGACAGTTAAATGGCTACACAGGTAATGGCGGCCCCGCTAAAGATGCATTATTATTTGAACCTTATGCTATTGCATTTGACAAAAATGACAACCTGTTTTTTACAGATTTTAATAATAACTGTATTCGTCGCATTGACGCTCAAACTGGTATAATAACTAAGATAGCAGTAGCGAACCGCCTGGTTACGCCGGATTTAGTGGTGATGGAGGGCCCGCTGTAGATGCAAAGCTATACGCACCTTCAAGTTTGGTAATAAATAAGCAAGGTGATATTATTTTTGCTGATTTTGTTAATAGTCGTGTTCGAAAAATTGATGCGCAGACTGGCATAATCAACACCATAGCAGGAAATGGGCAAGAGGGATTCAATGGCAATGGTGGCCCTGCAACGGCTGCACAGGTATATGCTCCGATGTGGTTGACGTTAGATGCTGAAGGTAATGTTTATATCTGTGCCGGTACTAACAATACTTTATCTTATAGGGTTTTCAAGGTGAATGTTTCTACCGGTATTATCACCACAGTTGCCGGTAATGGAAAGCCAGGGTTTAGCGGTGATGGCGGCGATCCCATTAATGCCAGTATGAATCCATCAACAGTGGTGTTTAATCCTAACGGCGATATGTTTATAGGTGATTGCTATCAGAACTATCGTATCCGTAAAGTAAATTTCCCGCCGCTTAGCAATCCTGTTATAAGCTTTACAGGCACGTGCGCTCAGGAAATTACTAAACTAAACTTAAGCGCGCCATACGATATCGATTCTGAAACATGGACCGTTGACGGTGTTGAAGGAGCAATTGAAGGAAGCGCGCCCAACTATATATTTGCCACAGCTGGCAATCATACCGTAAATGTGACCATTCATAGCGCAGGTAAAAGCGCACAGAGCTCTGTACTGATCAATGTCAAAGATTGTTCTGTGCAAAATAATAATGGCGATACAGAGGGCGCGGCTTTAATACCTAATACTTTTACCCCTAATGGTGATGGTATTAACGATTTATGGGATATTAAATATTTAAAAAACTATCCTAATTGTACTGTTAAGATTTACAACAGAAACGGTGAGCAATTGTATTACTCACACGGATATGGCCATCCCTGGAATGGTACTTATAATAACCAGCCTTTACCTTTCGGGAGTTACTATTATGTGATCAGCCTTGGTAATGATACCGGTTCAAAACTTTCAGGTTATGTGGCTATTGTAAAATGATTATAACGGTTTGTTCTGAGAAAAAATAAAAACAAAAAAGCCATTGCAAACGCAATGGCTTTTTTGTTTAATAGGGTCGGCACTTAGTCAAACTTAATATTGCTGTAGTTTGATTTTATGGTGATGGTTTTGTCGGCACTGCCTTTGCCTACGTGGCCCTTGTAATTTTTGGTTGACGTATATCCACGCTGATTATCGGGTGTTTTGCTGGTTATGCTGGCAGAGTTATCGTAAATAAAATCGCCGTAATGGGTAGTTACATCAAAATCGGCATTGGTATTGCTTACCGAGCTTAATTTAACCGGCGCATAGCTTGAGTTTATGCTCAGGGTTTTGAGGCCCTTGCCCAGGTCATTGATCACCAAACCGCCACCATATTTCAAATCAATAACGCCCGATGAGTTGAGCTTGCCAATTTTTACCGGACTGTATTTTACGGTAGCGTTCAGGTTGTCAGCTTCATCTAAAGCCAAACTGCCATAAGCCACATTTACCTGGCTGCCGGTAACGCTGCCTATATTGGCATCGCCATAGTTAACCACTATCACGTTATCGGCGTTGCTTAGTGTTTTGGCCACCAGGCCACCGTAGCTGGTTTTGATGTTTAACTTTCCATCCAGATCTGGTAAAATTACCGCTCCATATTTATTGTTCAAAGTCAGGGCCGCTTTGGCTGGCATGTAAACGGTATAGTTAATCACTACCTTACGCATTTTTACCGTTTTGCCATTTTGTGTCATGGTACCCCACCAACTGTTGCTTTCCCGGTTAATATCTGTTTTAAAAGATACCGTGTTGCCGTCTTTGCCGCTGTTAATGGTAGTTTGGTCAAGCAGTTTTTGCGCATCGTCGTCTTCAAGGGCATAAGCTTTAATGTCGACATCAACCTTAACCTCTTTTTTGTTCCAGGTGTTTACGCTTACCTTACCGTAGTTATTGTCAATCTGGATCATGTCATTATTATCCAGCGAATAACTCTTGCTAAAGGTCTTTGCCTTTTCTTTCACCTCGCCGCTTTGTACCTGTTTCTCAAGGTTGGCATTAGCCTGGCTGTTATCAAAACGGTAGGCAAATGTGCGGCTAAAGTTTCTGCTGATGAGCGAATCAAAACGTGCGCTGTTATTTTTGCGTAATATTTCCAACTTTTCCTGAAACAACTGGTTATTCTTTTTGCTTTCTTCGGCGCTAAGTTGCGACATCTCTTTGCTCAGCGCACGCATTTGTTCTTGCAACTTGCGCATTTTGTTGCGGTAAACGCTATCGCCACGGCCCAGCACATAAACATTACCACCGCCATAGCTATAAGTTGGTGCCACAGCATAATACTGCCCGGTGGATGGTATATAAGTGTCTGTAGTTACCACTCCAACAGCAGGCGCTGGTGCTGCTGGCGGCACGGCTGGTACCGGCGCAATGCTTTGTGCATAGGCAGCGCCAAAAGCCGCAATGGCTACAAGGGTTGCAAAAGCGGTTTTATATACTTTTGATCTCATTTTTTTGTTGATTTTTAAATTCGTTAAACTGTTCAATAACATTAAGTTGTTGGTTCAGTACTTCTGATTGTACCTGCAAGTTCCGGATCATTGCACGCAGCACAGCTTCCTGATTGGGGCTAGTTAATAAGTCTTTATTTAATTTTCTGTAGGTAGAATCCATTTTGGCAATCTCGCTGCTAAATTCATGGTATAGTTGCGGATCTGTCTTGGCCACGCTTTTAAGCTCGTTACGCCTCTCTGCTACCAGCGATGCATATTTGATTTGCTGCTGTGCGTATTCGGGGTTAATAGCCGCCAGGTTAACGGTGGCGGGCTTTCTGTTCAGATAAACAAAGAAACCTGTGCCCATAGCCATTACTACCAAAGCGGCAACGCGCAATACAAACGCTAAAGAAAAAGTCTTAACTTCTTTTTTTTTCTCTTTAAAATGTTCAGGCAGCTCAGCCTCAATGCGCCCCCAAAGGTTGGCGCGTGGTTCAATATCATTAAACTCTTCGCGGTTATCTTTTATAAAATCCTCTAATCGCTTGCTCATTGTGTTATTCCCTTTCTGCTTAAAATCTCGCTCAGTTTTCTTTTCGCTCTTAAAAATTGTGTGCGCGACGTGTTTTCTGTTATGTTTAATATTTGCCCGATCTCTTCGTGATCATAACCTTCAATCAAGTAAAGCGATATCACTTGTTTATAACCCTCGGGCAGTTCGTTCATGGCTTCTTTTATTTGTGCCACTTTATAATGTGTTTCCTGGTCGTCATACTGTTCCTCGTCGGCCAGGTTATCGGCATCGTCACCTAACTCAACCAGCTCAACCTTACGTTTGCGTAATAAATTTATCGACCGGCTCACCACGATCTGTTTCAGCCATAAACCGAAAGTGGTTTCCTGTCTAAAGTCGTGTATACGTTTAAAAGCATCTAAAAATGATTCCTGTATCACGTCCTCAGCCTCGGCAACATTGCCCACAATCCTGAAGGCGACGTTCAGCATCGCTTTAGCGTACAATTTGTACAGCTCAAAGCAAGCCTTTTTGCTGCCCTGCTTGCATTCAACTACCAAATGGTAGTGTTTATCGACGAATAAGGTATCCAAGTTTTGTTTAGCTTTCAGAGTATAAGACAGCGTTATTTGGCGTACGTTGCACCTAAATGAAAATTTTGTGAAATAAATGTGAATTTAAGGATTTGTGTAAAAGGTAGTTGGGTAATAGAATGATATGAAGATAAAATGTTGTATCGAATAATTGGTAATAACGCTAATGGATATATGGGCGTTTCCCTACGGGCCGTGCTTTTCGCTCATACGCCTGCAAGGCCTTATGCTCAGGGCCGGTATCCGCTACAATCCCTAACGCAAATGTCTTAACCTTGATTTTTAGGATTTTGCGGGAGAAGCTGAAAAGCAAAAGAGCAGTGGGGCGTCAGACGCGCAGCTTTGGACGAAAGCGGGTAAAACAATGCTAGCTTAGTGCGGCTGCAGGGCTGTTAGGAGATGACTTGATTTTTGGTTCTTTGTATTAACACATAGAACAAAGCCTTCGGCACTGAGCGCTATACGAGCGAGATGACCGCCAAGCAGTGTAGAGATTGCTTCGTGGCTCGCAACGACGTTGTGGGGAGAATGTGATAGTAATTTACAGTGTTAATGCTTTGCTAAAAACTGATCTATAACCTTCACCGCGCTTTCATATCGGTCATCCCCGGTGCCGCTAATTACTACATAATTAGCATCCAAAGCTTTCAGTTCATGGTGCCATACCTGCATAAAATGCTCGCGCATGTGCGGAAAGTCGCGCAGCGGGTCATCCTGCCAGGGGAGGTCAATGTTTAATAAAAGGTATAAGTCGTATTTATGCTGGGGCAGGGCGTCCAAAACCTCCTGGGGCGATTTGCCAAAAATCTCATCGCTCCAGATCTTTACTGTGATAAAAGTGGTATCGCAGATCAGGATCTTATTGGCTTGCGGCAGCATTGATTTTTCCAGTTCCACCTGCCCGTAAAACATATTGATCTCGTCCTGCCAGGTAGGGGGCCCGGTTAGCTTTTCGCAATAGCCCCTGGCATACTCAGGCACCCATACCGTTTGGTAATGATTGGCCAGATAAGCAGACATTGTTGATTTACCTGTCGATTCAGGCCCTACAACGGCTATTTTTACGGGTTGGTTCATTTATTTGTCGGGGATTAGGTTGTTTTGTTTGCGCCAGTCTTTTCGCCAGTCTTTTCGCCAGTCGAGATAGCCCAGCAAAGCTATTGGAATATAAATGGCGTACATTACTGCAGTTGCGTTCAGGCCTTTTAAGATATAAATAGCAACGTAAATAATATCAACAAAAATCCAGATTAGCCAGTTCTCAACTACCTTACGGGCCAGCAGCACCTGCGCTACTAAACTACAGGCAGCGCAAAAGCTATCCAGGTAAGGGAACGAAGCCGTGGTATATTTGAGTACTGAGCCCAGGAACAAAGTAAACAGAGCTATAGCAATCACCGATATGACAATTTCTTTTTTAACAATAAGCTTAACCGGAGTTTTCTCTTTGGCCGGTGGTGTCTTGCTCCAAAAGTACCAGCCGTAAATGTTTGTCGCTAAAAAATATACCTGCAGGCCCATGTCGGCAAACAAATGCTTTTCGTAAAAAATGAAGATGTAAATGGTTACGCTGATGATAGCAAAGGGCCAGTTCCAGATAATATTTTTGGCGGCAAGATACACGCATAGCAAGCCACTAATAACGCCAATAATCTCCCAGAGGGATTGCTGTTGCCACCATAATTGCAGCTCGTGTATTATTACCATTTGCCAAATATAAAAAAACCACTAAGCTTAGTGATTTTTTGATGTTTCGAAAACTGCCTTACTGTGCTTTTAAGACGATTGTTTTTTTAATTAAATGAATAAAAATTCATTTAATTTTCATTTAAGGTAAATTAAGTTAGGTTTTGTTAATCAAAAACTCCTAAATTTATGGCTAAGATTTAAACAGGTATTGCCGGATGCACTTTTATAGTGCTGGTTGCTGCAAGCGAAGGTGCAATACCAAAATTTTAATTGTTAATTTTTTTTGTGAAAAGAAAGCCGCCCCTCATTGAGGGACGGCTTTTGTTTTTTAGTGCACGTCAGTTGGCGCTTTTACATTCTTTTTAAATGGCTGCAGATAAAGCAACGGTATCGAAAATAGCATCACCAGGCCCGATATATAGTAGGCGTCATCATAAGTTAATAATAACGATTGGCGGGTAACGGTACCTTCAATTGCAGCATAGGCCATATGCAAGGCATCAATAGCTGATTTACCTTTAGCCAAAAACGCTTGCTCCAACATATGAAGCCGCTCATTAAAGGCATTATTGTAAGGGTTGATATAATTCAGCAAATTGTTGCGGTGCGTAGCTGTACGAATATGTATAATGGTAGTTAATACCGCAATACCGAACGAACCGCCTAATTGACGCATCATATTATTTAAACCGGTACCCTGGCCTAGTTCCGGGCCTTTAAGGTCGGCGATAGCCAATGTGGTTAGCGGTACGAACAATAAAGCCATACCTACACCACGGATTAGCAGCGGTATCAACACATCTTTTTGGCCCGTACCCAGCGTTGAGTTGCTCAGCATGGTAGTAAACACAAAGAACAAGAACATGCCCGCCGTGGCCATAAATTGCGCCGGAATACCTTTGTTAAGCATCTTGCCGATAAAAGGCATCATCACAATGGTGCACATACCGCCCGGGAACAGCAGCTCGCCCGTTTGCTGGGCCGAAAACCCAAGCAGGTTTTGACAAAACACCGGGAACACAAATACTGAACCATATAAACCAAAACCCAAAACAAACGAGGTAAACATACCCACCGAAAAACTACGGTGACGCAGGATACCAAAGTTTACTATCGGGTAATCAATGCTCAATTCTCGCCATATGAACAGCAACACACCCAATATTGCGGTGATGGTAAGCACCAGGATGTAGGTTTTGGCAAACCAATCTTCGTCCTCGCCTTTTTCCAGAATGGTTTGCAAACTACCTACGGCAATAGCCAGTAGTAAAATGCCCCACCAATCTATAGGCTTACCCTTAGCCTCCTTAGGCGTTTCTCTAACAAAAGTGTAAGCAAAGAAGGCCGCTAATGCACCTACCGGAATGTTTACATAAAATATCCAGCGCCATGAAAAGTGATCGGTAATGTAACCGCCAATGGTAGGGCCTACGGTAGGACCAACAACGGCGCCTAAGCCAAAAAGTGCTGTTGCAGTACCTATTTGCTCACGCGGCCAGGTTTCAACCAGGATAGCCTGTGAGGTTGAAATCAAACCACCACCTGCCAAACCTTGCAGAATACGAAATACCACCAATTCGCTTAAGCCTGTGGCGTTACCGCATAAAAACGAGGCTATGGTAAAAATAATGATAGATGCTATGAAATATTGTTTACGCCCAAACCGGCTGCCTAACCAGCCCGACATGGGCAATATAATTACGTTTGCCACCGCATAACCGGTAACTACCCAGGCCACGTCAGTGAGGGTGGCGCCCAGATTACCTTGTATGGTTGGCAGGGATACGTTTACAATCGTGGTATCAATAAGCTCCAGTAATGAAGCTACGATAACCGTGATTGTAATGATCCATTTTTTAAAGCCAGTTTCAGCCATTTTAATTAATGTTTTATTTTAGGATAGTCTCTTTTAGTCGGGAGTCTTGAGTCCAAAGTCTCGAGAAAACATAAGTTTTACCAAAGACTTCAGACTCCCAGGCTCGAGACTCAGGACTCAAAGACTAAATTAGTCCTGAGTTATAACCGATACGTTTACGCTCATACCCGGGCGCAGTTTATCTAAAACGTCTTTTGAAGCGTTGATCTTAATTTTAACAGGTACCCGTTGTACTACTTTTACAAAGTTACCGGTTGCGTTATCCGGAGGTAGTAATGAAAATTTAGCGCCGGTAGCAGGAGAGAAGTTGTAAACTGTGCCCTCAACTTTCAGATCAGGGTAAGCATCAACCTCCACATTAACTTTCAAACCGTTTTTAATTTTCTCTAACTGAGTTTCTTTAAAATTAGCTGTTATATAAATACTGTTGTCATTAACAATTGAAAACAGGGTTTGACCTGCCTGTACCAATTGGCCCAACTGTACATTCTTTTTAGATGCAACACCGCTTGCAGGAGCCTTTACGTCAGTATAGCTTAGTTGCAGTTTGGCGTAGTCAACATCAACCTGGCGCTGGTTAACACCGGTGTTGCTCACCTTTAACTGGTCGCGGGTAGTACCTACCTGTTGTAAAGCTGCCTGATATTGGTCTTTCGCTGCGGCCAGGTTAGCCTGAGCAACTTCCAGGTCAGATTTAGCCTGATCAAACTGTTGTTGGGTAATAGAACCGTCTTTCACCAGGTTAGCATAACGCTGGTAGTCTTTTTGAACTTTGTCTAAACGGGCCTGAGCCGATACAACGCCCGCCCTTGCCACTGCAGAGTTTGAAGCAGTGCTTGATATTTGCGACTGTGTAACGCTGGTGCTCGCGTTGGCGCCAACCTGCGCTGCTAATGCCTGTTCTAATTTTACTTTATAGTCGCGTGGGTCAATTTTAACCAGTACCTGGTCTTTGTTAACATGCTGGTTATCTTCAAAGTAAATGCTGTCAACATAGCCGCCTACGCGTGCTACTACCGGGCTAATGTCGCCGTCAACCTGAGCGTCGTCAGTATCAACGTGTTTGCCGTAGTATATGTATTCTTTTACACCAAAAATTAAGCCGCCTAAAAGCAGTACGCCTAATATAATAGGAAGTACTTTGTTAGGTTTTTTTGCTGGTGTTTCGTTTGTGTCTTGCTTTGCCATTTTATGTAAGTGTTGTAGTGTTATTTGTTAAGTTTTCCGGTTGATTTCAGTAGGGTGTAGTACGCTAATCCGGCATCGGCTTTAGCCAATTCCAAATTAATTTGTGCCTGGTAGAGTAGGGTCTCGGCATCCGCTCTGTCAGTAGCTGATGCGATATTGCTTTTGTATTTAGATGCTAAAATGTTATTGTTTTCGCCTGCTTGCTCAATTGATGTTTGCAACAGCCTGATTTTATCTAAAGCCGTTTGGTAAGCGTGGTAGTTTTGGTTCACCTCGTTTTTAATATTGTCAATGGCGATACCTTTGTTTATAGCTACCTCATCTCGCTGAATGCGTGCCTCAGATACTTTGTTTTTATTGGTCCACAGGTTGCTGAATTTCCATGAAGCGGTTAAGCCAATAGTTACCGGTGTAATAAAGTTACCAACCTTAGGTATCGGGTTGCCTGAAACGTCAACATAATAACCACCTAACGATGCTGCCAAAGTTGGTTTGATATTAGCATTGATGTTTTTAATGTTGGTTTCGGCATATTTGTCGCGAAGATCAAGCTGCTTAATTTCCTGACGATTAGCCAGCGCGGTTTCAATGTAGTTGTTAAGCGGCGCTAATTCTGTATTGCTACCATTTATTTCTGCGATTGACAGTTGCGTGGTTTCAGGCAGGCCCAACAAAATGTTCAGGTCAAAATTAATCACCTTGCGGTTGTTTTCCAGGTCAATGCCGGTCAGCTCGACATTTGAACGTTGCAATTGAAAACGCAATACGTCATTTTTGGTAACCAAACCCTGCTCAAAAAAGCGCTGCGACTGGTGTATCTGCGCATCAATAGTCTCCAGATTTTGCTTAATTACCTTTTGGCTTTGTAATACCTTGTACAGGTTATAATAAGCACTAATGATCTCGTAAGTAATCTGGTCGCGGTCTTTATCAGCATCTAAACGAGAAATATCTGTTAATATCTGGTTTGATTGCTGCGCATACCTGAGTTTACCACCTGCAAAGATAGTTTCATTCAGTGAGGCAATACCTAAGTAGGCGTTAGCACTGCTTGGCAGGTTAATGCCGTCTTTACCAAAATTAAGATGGTTGTACGGAATCTCGGCACGATTGTAAGCCAGACTTACTGAACCGGTTGGCAATACGTTGTCTTTAACCTGGTTATACTGCGAAACCGCTTCGTCAATTTTTGATTGTGCAAGTTTTAAGTTCTTACTGTTTGCAATACCAAGCTTAATAGCCTCGTCCAATGTAATTGGTCTGTCCTGAGCCGATGCTCTTTTTGAAACCAACGACATCAGCAATATCGATAACACGATGGCTAAAACCGGGATCTTGCAAAGATGTAGTTTGTGAGATGTATTAAATTGTATATTCATAGTTGCTTAGTTGATTAGGTATGCTTTTAATAGAGTTTTCATGAAGCTTTTAATCTGCGGCTTCAATCTGGTTTCTATCATTTTTTCGTCGGTGATGTCGTAACCCAGTAAAGGCTCTGCCATCATAGGCGTGTTAATGATATAATTTTTCGTCCCGTAAAGGGTAGCTATTACCATGGCTATGTCGATATCTTTTTTAAACTCGCCGCTGGCTACACCTTCATTCAGTATTTTAGTAAGCTCGGTAACGTTTTTTAATAACATGTCGCGCAGTTTGTCTGACAGATCGTTCCCTCTATTCATACCCATTTCCTGGTATAAAAGTTTTTGGAAACAGTTGTTATTCACCACCTTATCGCCATACATTTCAATATATTGTTCCATTTTGGCCCAGGCGCTTATAGTTTCATCATTGCCCAGGTTTTGCAGAATATTTTGAAAAGACGCGATCTTACGTTGAAACACTGCCAGGAACAAACCTTCTTTCGAGCCGAAATAATAGTTGAGCATGGCCATATTTACGCCGGCCTCACCTGATATCAATCGGGTTGATGCGCCGTCAAAGCCTTTTTCTGAAAATACGCGCTCTGCTACATCCAGAATGTGGTCCTTCTTATCAATTTTATCTTTGTCCATAATCTTTTAACACCACAAAATTAATCAATCGATTGATTATTTAAAAATTATTTTTGTGTTAAATTTGTAACTCATTGATATTCAAGTATAAAAAATTAATCAATCGATTGATTTAATCAAAATAACAATAGTGTTTAAGTATTGTTTTAATGACGACTAAGATTTGAGCAATTGGACAGAGCTGGCAGAGAAAATATTACCATAATTAACTATCGCTATTAATTAATGATGTACTTAAGAACAATTGTATCAACCATGCGGCCACAATATTTCACGAACCTATTGCTATGCATTATATAATCAATTACTTTTGCAGTCACTGAACATAAAAAGATCATGAGCAAACACCCACAATCAGATAAAGACTTAAACTACATTTATTACCTGGTAGCTATTTTGAGCGGCATTTTTGTTGGCGCTGTTATAGGCGTTGGTTTTAAATGGGTTATTGTTGGTGCTATTTTAGGATTTTTGACTGCGGCCTTCTTTGTAAATGTATTGGCTAAGAGCAGTGAAGAGGCCTGATTCTGAGCTACCTTCATTTATAAAAAACTGGAACCAGTTTTACGGCATAGTAGCCGTATGGCTGGTTTTTTTAATTATAATCTTTTCGCTCATTACAAGTTATTTTAAATGAGCTTAACCGACTGGATCGTTCTTGCCGCTACCATTCTGCTTATTGTGGTATACGGGCTCTGGAAAAGCGGCAGCAATAAAAATATCGACCAGTATTTGGTGGGCAGCCGCTCTTTATCCTGGTACCATATCGGCTTTTCGGTAATGGCTACACAGGCCAGCGCCATTACTTTTCTTTCAGCTCCGGGCCAGGCCTACGGCGACGGGATGCGCTTTGTACAGTTTTATTTTGGTTTGCCGCCGGCGATGATTGTACTTTGCATCACCTTTGTGCCCATATTTCATAAGCTGAAGGTTTATACTGCTTATGAGTTTCTTGAGCAGCGGTTTGACTTAAAGACGCGTGCCTTGACCGCCACTCTTTTCCTGGTGCAGCGCGGCCTGTCTACGGGCATTGCTATTTATGCGCCGGCTATCATCTTGTCTATCATCCTGAATATTAACACCGCCTATACTACGATATTTATTGGTGCATTGGTTACCTTTTATACGGTATTGGGCGGTACCAAAGCCGTATCATACACCCAACTGCTGCAAATGAGCATTATTTTTTTAGGAATGTCTGCCGCCGGGGTTTTAGTAGTGGTGTTGCTGCCGCATCATGTAGGTTTTATGCATGCCGTGAAGCTGGCTGGCAAAATGGGCAAAATGAACGTCATCGACTGGAAGTTTGATCCGTCTAACCGTTATAACATCTGGAGCGGTATTATCGGGGGCTTTTTTCTGCAGCTTTCCTATTTCGGTACAGACCAAAGCCAGGTAGGGCGGTATTTGACGGGCAGCTCGGTAGGGCAGAGCCGTATGGGTTTGATCATGAATGGTTTGATCAAAATACCCATGCAATTTTGTATCCTTTTAATCGGTATCCTGGTTTTTGCATTTTATCAGTTTAACCGACCGCCTATGTTTTTTAATCAGTACGAGGTTAAGCAGGTTCAAAAAAGCCAATATGCCGGCCAATATAAATCGCTGGAAAATAGATATGCTGATGCTTTTGAGCAACGCAAAATAAAAGCAGGGGAGTTAATGACCGCCTTCGACAGCCACGACCAAACTCGCATCGCGCAAGCGCAAACCAACCTAAAACAAGCCGACGCCGCAACTATTGATATCCGTAAGGAAGGCATTGGCCTCATGAAAAAAAATAATTTACAGGCCGATACCGACGACACCAATTATGTGTTCCTTAATTTTGTGACGCATTATTTGCCACGGGGATTGATTGGCTTGTTAATAGCGATAGTGTTCCTGGCCTCTATGGGCTCAACAGCCAGCGCCTTAAATTCACTGGCCTCAACCACGGTAGTGGATATTTATAAGCGCAGCGTAAACCCTGAGGCTTCTGATAAAAAATATTTACTCGTTTCAAGATTAGCTACAATTTTTTGGGGGGTGGTTTGTATTGCTATGGCACTTTACGCGGGCAAAATGGGGAATTTACTGGAAGCCGTAAACCAACTGGGTTCTTACATCTACGGAACTATTTTGGGTGTGTTTGTGGTGGCGTTTTATGTAAAAAAAGTAAGCGGCACCGCAGTTTTTATAGCTGCAGTAGTGTCAGAAATTATAATTTGTATAATGGGTTATTTTGGTTGGGTGGCTTATTTATGGCTAAATCCAATAGGGTGTTTGCTGGTAATTTTATTAGGGCTATTGGTCAATCCATTGATACGTGAAAAGGTGAAAAGTGTATAAAAAATAAATGCCCCTTCGAACTTGCTTCTTGGGGGCATTCAACCTAAACCTTATCACAATTAAACTGGCAAGTTTGCCAGCTTGTAATCATTAACGCAAACACTATACCAATATTGCCGGTCTTTTACTACACTTTTTAAAAAATATAATTTTTATACTGAAGTGACATCAGTTTGACACAATCGATTGTCCTTTTTAGAAATCAAAGTGTATAATATAAATTACGATTGTTTATAAGAAATGCGTTTTCGCATAAACTCGCCTACCAGGAACAACATTAACACGGTATCAAAAAATAAAAATGCCTTCAGCGCATTACCTGACAATAGGTTTTTAAAGTTGGGCAATTGTGTTGTATTTTGAACAGCTGACACATTGGCCGACCAATGTATGTTTCCCAAAAAAATAATCGCGATTGCTAATAAACTCAATGTAAAGAAGCCCCCTATGGCACCCATCAACGTTTTATTTACCCTTGTTTTGAGCGGATGTTCAATGGCATATTCTTTACCAATAACCTCCATTACATTATAAGTGAAAGCCATAGGCGGCTCGTCTAATTCAATATGTGCCACTATGTCATAGTTTATGGCCAGTAGCTCTTCATATTTTAGGCGCAAGGTGTCGTCAACAGCTATTTGTTTTTCTATAGTCTCGCGGTCGGCGGCCGTGCAGGTGCCGTCAATATAGTTCCAAAGTTTTTCTTCAATGCTGCTCATATCAGTTCTTTAACTTCGTGTTTTAAATTACGCTCCAGCTTTTCTTTTAAACGCTGGCGCGCTCTGAATAATCTTACTTTTACGCTATTAGTTTCAATATTTAGTGTTTGCGCTATCTCCTCGATAGATTGCTCTCCTTTATAAAACAAGGTGATGATAGCTGCATCATCCCCGGATAATTGTTCAATGGCCTGGTTAAGGTAAAACGACCTGGACCGGTTCTCTGCGTTATTAACTTCATAACCTGATGAGACTTGCGCCAACTGTATATGTGTACCCTCGTCATCGATAGACGCTGTATCCAATCGCTTTTTGCGTAACGACGTCATGGCTGTTGTATACACTATAGTATATAACCAGGTGCTAAACTTGGACTCTTTCTTAAAAGAATGCAGCGACCGGTAGGCTTTAATAAAACAATCCTGCGCAACTTCTTCAGCATCTTCGCGGTTTTTAGTAAAACGAAGAGCCAGCGTAAACACAAAACGCTGGTGCCGTTTCACCAGGTCGGCGTAAGCCGACTGATCGCCCGCCATAATTTTGGTGATCAGTTCTATATCTGTGAGCTTGCTCTGCATTGTTACTAGCCCTCTGACTACACAAACCAGGATTAGGTTACATGATATGTAAAGATAATTAATTTACTCCTTTGTCACCCCGTTTTTCCAAGCCTGTCATTCTGAGCGAAAGCGAAGAATCTTATGCGCGCGATATGAACGCATGGCTTTTCTATAATATAAGATTCTTCGCTATCGCTCAGAATGATAGCATTTTTGTAATATTAATCTCGAAATAAAAAAATCAAAATTACCTGTAACCTCATTTAAAATAGAGTAGTCATAACCTGCAAATACATCGATGTAACAGACGTATCAACAATTTTGACTAACTAAAAATTAAATAAAAATGGATCAACAACAATTAGCCGTAATGATACCCATGGTAGTATGTACCGGGATGTTTGCTATGATATTCGGTATCTTTTATCTGCGCAACCGCGAACGCATGGCCATGATAGAGCGTGGCATGGACCCGCGTACAGGCGAATACAAGAAAATTAATCATAATAATATACTTACCTGGGGGCTTCTGTTAATAGGGGCGGGCCTGGGGCTGTTTATAGCGTACATTTTAGATAATACGCTGCCATTTGCGAGAAATAACGACGATTTCCCGGCTATTTACTTTTCTTTAATAGCGATTTTTGGCGGTGCCGGACTATATCTTGCCTATCATATCCAAACTAAAGAAAACAGGAGACAGGCAGGCGAATAAATTTACCTAATACCTAAAAAGGCGCTCCGTTGGTAGGAGCGCCTTTTTTAGTATATACCGTAACGGTCTCTCAATAAATTAAGGTGATGTACCTCATGGCCGGCCATTTGATAAACTATGGTATTAACCTGTATGGGGTGGCCGTTAGCTATACCGTGAGTTTCGATTTGTTGGGGCGTCATAGCGCGCAGCATGTACAAGTTAGCTTCGCGCAGGGTTTTAAGTTCGGCCGCCAGATCTTGTATCGGGCGGTCGTTTGAGTTTGCACGTTCTACATATATATTTTCTTCAAAGCCCGGCAGTTCTGCCTGGCCGCGCGAAAAGGCAAACGCACGATAGGCAAATGTGCGCTCAGCGTCAATTAAGTGGCCGGCAAGCTGCTTAACCGTCCATTTGCCCGGGGCATAAGCGTGGTTAGCTTGCTCATCCGTCAAATTGCTCAGCAGTTTAAATGTTGAATTTTTCAGGCTTTCCAATTTTTCTAAAATAGGTTCCTGATCAACCAGTTCAATATACGCGCGATAATAGTGTTCGTAAGCAGCCGGTTCTGGTTTATGCATGGTCGTTAATACTTTTTAATATAATCCTAAAGGTAGTACCCTTGCCTATTTCTGAGTCGCGCACAAAAACCTTTCCGTTATGGTAACTTTCCATAATACGTTTAGTAAGCGACAAGCCCAAACCCCAGCCGCGCTTACGCGTAGTATAACCGGGTTGAAAAACGGTAGCAAATTTAGAGCGTGGTATGCCTTTACCAGTGTCTGTAACATCAATGTAAACTAAATCCTTTGTTTTGTTATCAGAAATATTTATCCTGATGCTACCCTTACCCTCAATAGCATTTACTGCATTTTTAAGCAGGTTTTCAATAACCCAATCAAACAGCGGGATGTTAAGTCCTGCAACCAAATTTTTATCGCCGGTTACTTCAAAGTTAATAGCTGCACTTACGCGCACTTTAAAATAGTCAACAAAATCTTTCACTACGTCATAGACATAGTGTTCTTCCAGCTTTGGTTTTGCACCGATTTTTGAGAAACGGTCGGCCACTATTTCCAGGCGTTTCACGTCGTTCTCCATTTCGAGCACCAGCGGATCTTCCTCCGCGTTAAATTTATCTTTCAGCAATTCAAGCCAGGCCATAAGCGAGGATATTGGTGTACCCAGTTGATGTGCTGTCTCCTTAGCCAAACCCACCCAAACCTGGTTTTGCTCAGATTTTCGCGACGAGTTAAAAGTGCTGTAAGCCAAGGTTAGGAACACGGCAATTACCGAAAGCTGCACATAAGGGAACATTTTTAACTGCGTTAGCAATGACGAGTCTTTGTAATAGACCAGATTATTACCATGCCCCAGGCCCGGCAGATTAATAATAATAGGCTCATGCTGCGATTTCATGATCTCCAGTTCGCCTTTAAAATATGCGGGGTCGTATTTCGGCGCTTTGCCATTAGTGGGCATATCAGGAGGAAGATCAATATATGTTTTGGTGGTATCTAAGCCGCGAACGGTCTTGATATCGCCTTTTTCGTCAGTTACAATAGCCGGTACTGCCAGGCTGTCCCTAACGGTTAATACATAAGGAAGGAAATCATTATCGTCTGACGTTAAGCTTTGCCTGATGCTCAGTGCCCATAACTGCGCGCGGGTACGCTCTGCACGGGCAATATTTCGCACCAGGTAATTAGTATAAATAAGCGACCCGGCGGCTATAACCAATGCAAAAGCAAGCAAAATGTATTTCCAGAACCGTTTATTCTCGTAGGTATTAATCATCTCAGCCTCAAATAACGCATTTTTTGCGCTGAAAGTCTAAAGCTTAAAGTAATATAAGCTAAATGCTGAAAGACTAAAGCAGAAAGCAGGCTAAATGGAATTAAAATTTTTAGTCTTTTAGCTTGGCATTTAAGCGCTGTCTTAAACATGACAAAGCTTTAACCTTTCTGCTTTTAGCTTTCTGCTCGTTAATACTATCTTTGCCGCAAATGTCAGATAAAAGAGTTAGAGTAAGATTTGCACCAAGCCCAACCGGTGGCTTGCACTTAGGCGGTGTGCGTACCGCATTGTTCAATTACCTGTTTGCTAAGCAAAACGGCGGCGAGTTTGTGTTACGGATTGAGGATACCGACCAAAACCGCTACGTTGAGGGTGCCGAGCAATACATTATTGACTGCCTGAACTGGTGCGGCATTACTCCTGACGAAAGCCCGGTTAACCCTGGTCAATACGCTCCGTACCGCCAAAGCGAACGCAAAAGCCTGTACCGCCAGTATGCCGAGCAATTGGTAATGCAGGGACACGCTTACTATGCTTTTGACACCGCCGAAGAGCTGGAGAAATATCGTAAAGACATCCCCAATTTTCAATATGGTCAGGTATATCGCGACGGACTGCGTAACTCGCTGTCATTACCGCAGCATGAGGTAGACCAATTATTGGCCGATCATACCCCGCATGTTATCCGCATAAAAATACCGGCCGACCAAAGTGTTGGTTTTACTGATATGATTCGTGGCCGTGTTACTTTTGAAACTAATACAGTTGACGATAAAGTTCTATTAAAGGCCGATGGTATGCCGACTTACCATCTGGCGGTTGTGGTTGATGATTATCTGATGAAGATTACCCATGCCTTTCGGGGCGAGGAGTGGTTACCATCAGCCCCTATACATTTATTATTGTGGGAGTACCTGGGCTGGAAAGCCGATATGCCACAATGGGCTCACTTGCCACTGATATTGAAACCCGATGGCCACGGCAAACTTAGCAAGCGCGATGGCGCCCGCCTGGGCTTCCCGGTGTTTGCTTTGGATTGGGACGGAACGCAGGGCTTCAATGGGATGGGTTTCCTGCCGGAGGCTTTTGTAAACTTCCTGGCGCTGTTGGGCTGGAACGATGGCTCGGGCCAGGAGATATTTACGCTGGAAGAACTGGTGGAGAAATTCTCTGTCGAGCGTATCAATAAATCGGGCGCGAGATTCGATTTCGAAAAAGCCAAATGGTACAACGCAGAGTGGATCAAAAAGGCAACTGCCGAAAGCCTGCAACCAAAAGTTAAAGAAATACTATCAGGTAAAGGTATTAATGTAACAGACGATGCTCGCTTGTTAACTATCATCGATCTGATAAAAGATCGTTGCGTGTTGTTGCCTGACTTCTATCAGCAATCATCATATTTCTTCCATATCCCGGCAGCATACGACCTCAACGCCGTAACACCAAAATGGACGGAAGAGAAAACAGCGTTTTTCAAATCATTCATCGAACAGCTAAAAGCAACGCCAACCCTGATTGCAGCCGATACTGAAACTGCCTTCAAAGCCCTGACCGAAGAGAAGGGTTTTAAAATTGGCGACGTAATGCTGCCATTCCGCATTATGCTGGTGGGGGGTAAGTTTGGCCCGCATGTGTTTGATATCGCAGCACTGTTAGGTAAGGATGAAACTATTAATAGGATAGAGCAGGCGCTGGTAGCCTTTACGTCTTAGTAATTGCAATCCAATTCTACAATATGTCATCTCGAGCATAGCGAGAGATCTATACACCAGCATATCAACGGATGTATGGATTTCTCCCGTTGGTCGAAATGATATTTTGTTCTAACTGATATAGCCGATAAACAAAAAAGCCCGTCGTAAACACGCCGGGCTTTCATTATAATAAAGTGTTAAGTAAAAGTTACTCCAAAGTGATTTGTCTCCTTATGCTTTCTTCTAATGATATAAATGTTTCGGTACGTTGAATGCCTTTTACACCTTGAATTTGCTCGTTCAATACCTCGCGAAGGTGAGCGGTGTCATGGCAAATAATTTTAGCGAAGATACTGTAGCTACCGGTGGTATAATGTAGCTCCACAATCTCTTTTACAGCTTTTAGTTGTTTAACAGCGTCGTTGTATTGCGATCCTTTCTCCAGGAATATCCCCAAAAATGCGGTAATATCATAGCCCAGTTTTTGCGGATCGACCTCCAGACTGGCGCCTTTAATTACACCCATTTCCTCTAATTTTTTCATCCGCACATGGATAGTTCCGCCTGAAACGATTAACTCTTTCGCAATTTCGGTGTAAGGGGTGGTAGCGTTTTTCATTAATATTGACAATATCTGGATGTCAAGATTATCAATTTCTAAATTTTGAGCTTTTCTGTGCGACATAAATTTAAATTTCTGTATTGTAATACAAGTATAATTATAATTTAAATAAAAATAAAATTATTTTATTGAAATATTTGCAAGGAATTGATAAGTCTATTATGTTTGTAACAAGCAAACGGACCTAAGAAGCTTAACAAGTTCTTTAAAACAATTAACAACAACACTGTTGGGTGGTGAAATTTTTGGCAGACACACCTCCTTGTCCCGGTGGTAGAGATCATAGGAAATCAGTCGCAAGACTGACTAACTACTCTGTGGAGGTTCGAATCCTTCCCCAACAGCTATTGAGCCTGAAAGTCCAGAGTCTCAAGTTCAGAGTCGATAAAAGACTCAAGACTTCAGACTCAGAACTAAAGACTTAATACAATCCTGTAGGATGGTGAAACTTTTGGCAGACACACCTCCTTGTCCCGGTGGCGGAGAATCTGGGAAACTCTTAGCAATAAGAATAACCACTCCGTGAAGGTTCGACCCCTTCTCCTACAGCCTCTTCTCATAATTTAGGTTTATAATTGGTTAGTAAAGGCCCCTGCCCATCAGAGGGCCTTACTTATTTTTACCTGTTTAGAAATCGATCAAAACTTTTGGAATATCAAATCATGAAATTTTGAATGATGAATCTGGAACAGTAGCAAACATATCGCTTACGCGACTGTCTGAACCTTGATTTGAGGATTACAGGATTTAACGATTTCTGCTCGCTCGAAAAAGGAAAAAAAAATCTCTGACAAAAACGAGCGGTGGCCTGTCAGCTGGACAGATTCAGGCGAAAGCAGGAAAAATGATAGAGGCCATGTGCGGCTGCAGGGCTGTGTATATTGCTTTTATTGCATCATCCTGCTCAGCATATCAGTACTTTGTGCCATGTTAGCCAGTTCGTCTTTTAATGACACATGTTTTTCATCCAGCGGGGCATATAGTTCAAGGCTTGATTTTAGCAGCGTGTTTTCATTCAAGGCCCTTACTTCATCTATATTCATCCCAGCGCGGTAAAACAGCCAGTTCTTGGCTTCTATATTACTGTCTTTCTTACCGCCCAGTGAGAGCTCTTTTATTACCAGTCGCTCGTCAATATGTCCCTGAAAGAGGCTGTCGCAGTATAAGGCTGTTTCGCTGCGGGCATAAAAATGGGTGAGCGTAATTTTGTGCCATTTACGGTCTGATATTTTAATATTACCTATTATCTGATCTTTTACCGGCGAGGTGTATTTAACAACACCTTTATCGCTAATAGTAATTAAACCCAGGTGGTCTAAACTATCCTTTAATTGCATGATCTGACCCTTACCGTCGGCTTTTACAGCGATGGTAGTGGTAAATGAATGTACCATGTTATCCGGTTTAAAGACGATAGCCCCCTTATTATCTTTGCCAATTTCTGCAGATGAACCGTCGATCCATTTTGGTTGGGCCTTGCCATTACTCAATGCGTCAAACAGCGAGGGGACGATAGCATACGATAGCTCACGATGACCCATATCATTGGGGTGCCCATCATTATACCAATACCCTGCCGCCCATTTACCGCTGCCATCATCAATACTTCCTAATAGGTTTACAGAGGGTACATCCAGCGTGTGTATCCACAAGTCCATTTGTTTGGTGTAGTAGTAGTCTCTTTCATTAAAGTCGTTACGGGTGTAGCAGTTGGTGATTACGGGCACATAGCCGCTATCACGGGCCATGGTAATAAGTTTAGGCAGGTTAGCCTTAAACTGCTCATACATACTCAAACCTTTTTCATGAACAAATTCATTGCCCAGCGATAATGCGATGAACACATATTTACTATGTTGAGATACAAAGTCGCGGTGCCATCGTTTCATAAGTTTGATGGTATTGTCGCCACCTATTGATTTGTTTACGGTAGTCCAATTTTTACCCACCCCTGTGGCTGCACGCTGTTGCAGTATTTTGGTAAACATTGAAGTGTAGCCGAAATTTTTGGTAGCCCCAATGCCGTAAGGTACTGACGACCCGAAATAAACAATTTTTAAGGTGTCTAATTGGCCCGCGTTTTTTGCCGTGTCAACAGGCTGAGCATTGGCAGCCATAAAAAACGCCGATAAAAACAATAGTGATAATGTAAATCGTAATCTCATGAATTAGAGGCAAGGGTGATATTTATGATACAATTTTAGCCAAAAATTCAACATGTCGCCTCAAAACAAAAAAAGCGACCATTATTGTTACATAATGGCCGCTTACTTAATACGCTGTTATGCGCCTAACGTATTAAAAGAATTTAAAGCCCACACTCAATGCCCACAGGTTTTGGCGTTGGCCGTAGTCTTGACTAATTTTGGTTAAATTACCTTCGTAACGTAAGTCGGCAGTGATAGGGCCGATATCAACACCTGCGCCGGCCTGGTAGCCCAAAGTGCTGTTGCTGTAATGACCAAAATCATTGAAAGCACCGGTAAAGTTATTGGAGAAACTTTGGTTTTTGTCCATAACATAAGTATAAATAGGGCCGGCCATAATTCTGAAATTCAAGTCTTTGTCGCCAAATGAACCACCAAATAACAGCGGTACATTAAGGTTGGTAAATTTAACTTTGGCGCTGTAATCGGTACCGTTTTGGCTTGCGTCAAATTTGCCGCCTGTACTACTCACATAAAGCTCGGGTTGTACATAAAATGGGCCACCAAAGCGGGCAAATAAGCCAGCCTGATAGCCGGCTACTGATTTGTCGTGAAAATTGTCTGAGTTTATTCTGGAATAGTTAACGCCTCCTTTTACACCCAGGCTAAATTGCGCTTTAGCCCCAATTGTGGCCGCTATAACAAGCATTGCGCTTAATAAGTACTTTTTCATAATGTAGATGTTTAATTAATAATCGGCATTTTTTTGTTTAAGGGGTGCCGTTAAATGGGCGTAACAATCGCCGTACCAATTTTTTTGGCTCGGCTATGCTTGATAATTTTTATATTTTTGCCGCAAACTATTTTACTATGGCAGAAATAAGCATCAGCAGCAAAGACTGGGAGCGCGTAAAAATTAAATTACAGCGCAAGTACAATCATTTAACCGATGCACAATTAAATTATACCGAGGGGCAGGAGGAAGCTTTGATTACCAATTTGATGCACCTTGTAAACAGAAATCGCGAGTACGTGGTTTTCACACTTAAAAAAGCTTTAGTCAATATCGACAATAATCGCCTGTAAAATAAGTTAATTATTTTACTGACAGTTTTGTAGCTTTATATTTAAAGTAAGAAAATCTATTCGATGAAAAAGGGTGTAGCAGTTAAGTATAGAGGTTTGTTGATATCGGCAGGTATAATTGTGCTCGCCACAGGTATTTGGAGTTTTAGCGATGATTTGTTTCAGATATCCAAAAACCTTGAAGTTTTTGCATCCTTATATAAAGAAGTTAATATTAATTATGTTGACGATATTAACTCGGCTAAGTTTTTAAAAACCGGTGCCGATGCTATGCTTGAGGGGCTTGACCCATACACCGAGTTTGTACCTGAATCTGAAATAGAAGACTATAAGCTACATTATGTAAGCACCCAATATGGTGGTATTGGGGCCGGCGTTTTTGCACGCGATAATAAAGTTTACGTATCAAACGTATTTGAGGGCTTCCCGGCCCAGAAGGCAGACGTTCGTCCTGGCGACCAGGTGTTAAAAATCAACGATATTACGCTTGATGGCAAAAACAGCGAGCAGGTTAGCTCATTGTTAAAAGGCTCAAAAGGCGCCGGTGTTAAAATGGTTTTTAAACGCGATGGCGAAGATAAACCCGTAGAGAAAACCCTGATCCGCGACGAAATAAAACAGCCCAATGTTTCTTATTATGGCATGGTGGCCGGCAATATGGGCTACATTAAGCTTGATCGCTTTTTGGAAAACTCTGCCCAAGAGGTTACAGATGCGCTTATTGCCTTGAAAAAAAACAATCCTAATGGTATGATACTCGACCTTCGCTCAAACGGCGGCGGTATTTTACAGGAAGCGGTTAAAATAGTTAATCTGTTTGTGCCTAAGGATGTTGAGGTGGTATCGCAAAAAGGAAAAGTAAAAGAAAAAAACTTTACCTATAAAACTATAGCTGCTCCGCTGGCTGGCGATATGCCGCTGGTAGTATTGGTTAACTCCCGTTCAGCCTCGGCTTCAGAAATTGTTGCCGGCTCGCTGCAAGATCTGGACCGCGCTATTATCATTGGTCAGCGTAGTTATGGTAAGGGCCTGGTGCAGCAGACATTCCCGCTACCCTATAACAGTTTGGTAAAAATCACCATCGCTAAATATTATATTCCGTCGGGCCGTTGTATCCAGGAGCTTGACTATACTCACCGCAAAGATGATGGCACGGTACTAAAAGTAGCCGATTCGTTATTACACGAGTTTAAAACTAAAGACGGCCGGTCAGTATACGACGGCAGCGGTATTTACCCGGATATTTTTATTAAGCGCGATCTGTTTGCTAATATTACACAAACGCTTATCAGTAAATTTTACATTTTTGATTATGCTACCAAATATCGTTTGTCGCATCCCAAAATTGCCGACCCTAAAGATTTTGCTTTAACTGATGCCGAGTATGATGACTTTGTGAAATACCTGGCCGATAAAAATTACACTTATAATACTACTTCAGAAAAGGTTTTGGCAGCACTGAAACAAGAAGCTACCAAAGAAAAACAATTTAGCCAGATACAAGCCGAATATGAAGCGCTGAAAAACAAAATGGCCGCTAATAAGAAAAACGACTTGCAGCTGCATAAAGAAGAGATAAAACAGACATTAGAGAATGAGATTGTCGGCCGTTATTATTTTGAAAAAGGACGTTATGAAGCTTTTTTTAAATACGATAAAGAGCTGGCCCAGGCGGTAAAAACCATGCAGGATAAACAACAACTGGCAGCTATTTTAAAAGGCGATGGAAATTACAAAGTTATAGGTAAACCAGTACTGGCTGCGGTTGGCGACAAAAAGGAAGAAACCACAAAAGAATAAAATATTGCAGTGCTGTAAGCTGTAGCAAAAAGCCGCTATTAAGCGGCTTTTTGCTTTAAAAGCTTTTTAATAAAGGTTATAAGTAGTTTATACAAGCTTTGCAATTTTCAACAGGATGACAGCCGCTCATCGTTTCGCAATGCGCACGTTTTCCATAACAGGTATAGGGTGGGGTGCTGCAGCAGCTGCAATCGCCCATTACTGCGATAGGCCCTAAAATTATTTCTTTATTGCCGATAGTAATCTTACTTCCGGGTTTAACGCCTACAAGATATATACCCTTTTTGTTTTTATAATATGGGTCGTTTGCTTTTGGTTGCATCGTAACGATGTCTTTTTTGTTGATTTTCGCAACGTCTAATCGATTATCTCCGTAAATAATAACAGTTCCTTTCAGAGAATCAACGTGTCCGGCAAAAAATACCTGAAGTTTTAATTGCGCTTTTAAGTTTAAGGTAATTAAACAAAATGCAATTACGAATGTGAACTTAGATAAATGCATAAGATTTTGATTTTTAGTTGAATATAGTCAATATAATCGTTTTATAATATCAAAACTTTCGGTGAGTGTGTTTGTTCAGGTAACGTCGGTGTTTTTTAATATAATCAAAAAATTAAACTATCATCTTAATTGAACGTCTCACAACAACAAACACAAATACTAAAATTTATGAAAAAGATCCTTTTAACAGCAGTGGTTTTAATTAGCTGCTTAGCATTCAGAGCCGAAGCCCAAATTCATATCAGTTTAGGTTTAAACATTGGTAGCCAACCTGATTGGGGCCCGGTAGGATATGATCACGCAGAATATTACTATATGCCCGATATTGATACTTACTATGATGTACCCAACCATCAGTATGTTTATTTAGAGTCGGGCCGGTGGGTGCGCGCGGCAGTTTTACCATCAAGATATCGTTTTGACCCTTATAACAGTTATAAAGTAGTCATTAATGAGCCATCGCCATGGTTACGTGCTACTACTTATCGTGCTAAATACAGAGGTTACAGAGGTCGTCGTGATCAGGTGCTGATTCGAGATAGCCGCGAAGATAAATACCGTAACCATTGGAATGGCCATGACAACGGTAACCATAACGGTTGGTATAAAGATAAAGGCCACGGTAATGAAGGCCATGATCGCGGCCGGGGTCATGGACACGGCCATGGTCATGATGATGATCGTCGTTAATATAAATTAAATCATTAATACAAAAGAAGCCCTTCAGCACTGAAGGGCTTCTTTTTGTTGATACTGGTTAGTGATAAAAATGTATTTTTGACGCAGTATGTCCACAGGTACAAAAATTTATTTTGCTTCTGATTTTCATTTAGGCGGAGGTAGTTATCAAATCAGCCGCGAGCGCGAGGACCGTATAGTGCGCTGGCTTGACGCTATAAAAGACGATGCTGCCGAGCTGTTTTTAATTGGGGACGTTTTTGACTTTTGGTTTGAATATAAAACCGTGGTTCCTCGTGGGTACATCAGGTTCTTAGGTAAACTTGCCGATTTGGTAGACAATGGCGTAAAACTTTACCTGTTTAAAGGTAACCACGACATGTGGATGTTTGATTACTTTACCGTCGAGCTGAACGCCACAATTATCAGCAATGAACTTGAGATTGAACGCAGCGGTAAAAAGTTTTACCTTCATCATGGCGACGGATTGGGCCCGGGGGATGCTTTTTATAAAGCGTTAAAAAAAGTTTTTCGTAGTAAGTTTTGTCAATGGTTATTTGCCCGGGTGCATCCAAATTTGGGCGTAGGTATAGCTAATTATTGGTCAAGACACAGTCGTAAATCAGGTTTATCCAATGAAACCCGTAAATCTGTCGAACAGGAATGGCTGGTAGTTTATTGCAGAGAATTGCTTACCCGAAAATATTTCGACTATTTGATCTTCGGCCATCGTCATTTACCATTAGATATACAACTGGATGAAAAAAGCCGGTATATTAATTTAGGCGAATGGTATAGCTATTATACGTATGCGGTGTTTGATGGCGAAAATTTAAAGCTGGAATATTTCGAGCCGAAAAGTTAAGCGGGGTTGCTCTTTCATTTGCAAGCAGTCGCAAACTATCTTTGTTTTTTACGCTTGTCATGCTTGCAAATACAATAAGTGCTTCGGACGAATTATTTGTCATCCTATCATAAACCTTTTAGGTTAAACAGGCTTGCGTTATGGTTTGCGGCTAAAAAAGCGTACTTTTGTGGGATTTTTAAAATCGGGCATATTAGTGGCCGATTAGAAGGAATTCAGGCTATGTTAGAAAAATTAGAATTAATATATCAACGCTGGAAAACAGTAGAGGGAGAATTGAGCAGCCCTGATGCCATGGCTGATATGAAGCGTTTTGCCCAACTGAATAAAGAGTATAAAGATCTGGCAAAGATTGTTGATGAATACCATATATATCGTAACATCGTCAGCAATATTGACACTAACAAGCAAATATTGGCTACCGAGAAAGACGAGGAGTTTCGCGAGATGGCTAAGACCGAGCTCGATGAACTGCTGGTTCAGCAAGAGGAGAAAGAGGAGCAGATACGTTTGATGCTGATTCCAAAGGATCCTGAAGATTCTAAGAACGCGATAGTTGAAATACGGGGTGGAACCGGGGGCGATGAAGCTGCTATTTTTGCCGGCGACCTTTACCGGATGTACATGCGTTATTGCGAAAAGCGCGGTTGGAAAACCGAACTGGTGGACTATACTGAAGGCACAGCAGGCGGATATAAAGAGATTGTTTTTAACGTGAACGCTGAGGATGCTTACGGTACGCTGAAATATGAATCAGGTGTGCACCGTGTGCAACGTGTTCCTGAAACTGAAACACAGGGCCGTGTACATACATCGGCAGCATCTATTGTGGTTTTGCCTGAGGTTGACGAGTTTGATATTCAGTTAAATCCTGCCGATATCCGTAAGGATCTGTTCTGTGCATCAGGGCCGGGCGGGCAATCAGTAAATACTACTTATTCCGCGGTGCGTTTAACACACATCCCTACAGGTGTGGTTGCACAGTGCCAGGATCAGAAATCGCAATTAAAAAACTTTGACAAAGCCTTACAGGTGTTACGCTCGCGCGTTTATGAGCTTGAGCTGCAAAAACACTTGGAAGAAGCTTCTAAAAAACGTAAAACTATGGTAGCCACCGGCGACCGTTCGGCCAAAGTGCGTACTTACAACTACCCGCAGGGGCGTTTAACAGAGCACCGTATTGGTTTAACCATATACAATCTTGCAGACGTGATGAATGGCAACATTCAGGAAATTATGGAAGCTTTGCAATTTGCAGAGAATGCAGAAAAGCTGAAAGAAGGAAGTGTAGCATAAATGTGCAAATAGGCAGATGTGCAAATGTGCAGATGCTGTTTTGTCTCTAATAAAAAATTGATGCAGGTATGCAGATGAGTTGAATCATTAGCATATCTGCATTTTTGTTTTATAACCTGCGCAGATTGGTGCTTATGTTTTGGTGAATTTACCATATGCTGATTTAGTTTTTTTTATTCATGCTGACGGTTACTTACAGCAGCTAATTTCCTGAAACAGCTTACATTTAACATTTTTTTAAATTTCTGTCACCCCGGTTTTCATCTTGTTTTCATAAAGCCGCTATAATTTAGTTCTTGAATTTAAAAGACTGGATTATGCTGGCTCTAAAAAAGGTAGTAACTAATAACTCAACCATCTACAGACGTGAAGTGATGCTGATGGGTAATAAGTTCGAAATCAGTGTGGTGGGGAACGATCCGATTTGGGCCCATGAGCGCATAGACAGCGCCATTGCCGAAATTAATCGTGTAGAGAAGCTGTTAAGTACCTTTGGCGAAGACAACGCAGTAAATACCATTAACCGTAATGCCGGGGTAAAACCTGTAAAGGTTGGCGCTGAGATTTTTAAACTTATAGAGCGTTCACTGCAAATTTCTGAGCTAACTTACGGGTCATTTGATATCACCTACTACAACAATGATAAAGCTTTAGATAACGAAGATATAGCGACGCTAACTTACACAACCATCAATTATAAAGATGTAGTGTTAGATGCTAAAGCAACCACTGTTTTCCTTAAAGAAAAAGGTATGCGTATAAGTTTTGCTGCTAACAGCAAAGGATATGCAGCCGACCGTGCAAAATATATCTTGCAATTAGAAGGTGTAAGCCATGGGGTAATCAATGCCGGTGGCGACCTGCTAACCTGGGGCCTGCAACCCGATATGGAGCCCTGGACGGTTGCAACTGCCGACCCGCGCCAGGCTAATGAACCTTTTGCCGATCTTGAAATAAGCAATATGGCTATAGCTACTTCTGTAAACACCGGGAACTATGCAATTATTAATGACAAAAAACTTAATGTTGCCCGGCCAGTTAACGGTTTTGCAGTGAGCCAGACTAAAAGCGTAAGTATTATAAGCCCCACTGCCGAGTTTGCCGATGCTATGGCGACGCCAGTGATGACTATTGGTGTTAACGCAGGTATTTACCTCATTAATCAATTGAACCAGATAGGTTGTGTCATCATTGACGATCATAACCGTATATACCCGTCAAAAGGTATTGTCATCGCTTAATATAGATTATTTATTGGCGGCAAAACGCTGATGAATTTTAATGCCTTTCAATTGGATGCACCTCTTGGTGTGCTAAAAATCCTCAAAAATTATAAAGTTTAAGTCCATTACCATAAATTAGGCGGGTGCTACGGCACCTGCCTGCAATTAACTGACTTTTGGAAAAATATTTACCAAATTCATGTCGCCAATGCTAAAGCGGCTTGCATATATTACATTGTTATTGATATTTGCAATTAGCTTATCATTTGCTGAAACCAGTACGGGCCGCCGTTCACTGGCTTATGGCGGTGGTATGCGATATGTTTTGGCTTTAGATACTACCAAAAAACAAAAGGCAGAAGAGGAAAAAAAGATCAAGGAAATATCAAAGGCAAAGCGCCAGGTCAAGCCCGAAAAGATTGGGGATGAAAAAGCGAAACCTAAGCGCGAACGCCGGCCTGAAGGTTTGGACAGACCGCCTGAAATTCCGAGACGAAATGGTAATTAACCTAAACAAAACAAGCCGATCAAATGAAGTACCTGCGTATACTAATTTTAATTGCTGTATGTAGCCCCGCAAGCGCTGCGGAACTGCTGCGGCATGCTTTTATTTTTCGCCCTGCCCCGTTAACGGTAAGAGATACAGACACCATTGTTCGAAAGCGTTCTATATCAGTAGGTGTTAATTATGGTAGCGATGCCATGTTTTTTGGTAGGGTGGGCCCAATTACTTATCCCTATTTTTCTGCAGATGTAGTGTATAATTTTAAAAGTGGTTTTTTTGCATATGGTTCGGCGTTACGCTTAATCGGCTACAATACTTCGGTTGATGAGGTTGATCTGGGCGGCGGTTACCTGTATCATCCAACCAGGCAATTTTCGGGTGCGGTATCTTATAATCGTTTTATATTTAATAAAGAAGAACGTATCATTGAATCGGCTACCTCAAACGACGTAAACTGGAAAAACTCTTACGACTGGGGCCCGGTGAAATCAACTGTTACGCTGGATTATCTGTTTGGTAAATCGAGCGATTTTTTCATGACCGTTACCCATTCTAAATATTTTGAAACCAAGGGCAATATTTTTGACGATAAGGACTACCTGTCCTTCAACCCCGGCTTTAGTTTTATCGTAGGTACGCAAAACTTTGTGCAGCGCTATTCCGTAGACCACCAGGAAAGGTTGGCTGCTATTAATATATATAAGTTTGGATCAGGCCAATCCACTGGTTTTAATAATGGCCGGCTTAACGTGCTTAATTATAGCTTTAAAATACCTATAGCTTATAACCGCCCGCATTATACGTTTGAGCTGGCCTATAAGTATTCAATACCGGTTAATGTTGAAGGTGCTTTAGAGAACAAGCATGAATCATTTATAAACGCATCATTTTTCTACATTTTCTATTAAGCTATGAATGTTTTAATAATTGAGGATGAAGAAGCATTGGCACATGAGCTTGAAATTTTTCTGGGCAATAATAATTACGTAACCGATGTTTGCTACAACGGTGCATCAGCGTCAGAGAGAATTGCTACCAGCCTGTATGATTTTATACTGATTGATTTGGGCTTGCCCGACTACGAGGGACTTGATTTGCTAAAAGAAGCAAAAAAAAACAACCCGGATGCAGCTTGTATTATCCTCACGGCACGCGCCGAGATAAATGACAGGGTACGTGGCCTGGATTTGGGGGCAGACGATTATTTGCCGAAACCATTCTCGCTGTTAGAGCTGCAAAGCCGCATGCAGGCTATTATGCGCCGCAAATTCGGGCTTAAACAAAATATAGTTGAGCTTGGCGATTTTCTGATTAACCTTACAGATAGGGTCATCAGCTGCCAGGGAGATACGGTGAGCACCATTACTAAGAAAGAATTCGATCTGATAGCTTACCTCATCCTCAACAAAAACCGCACGTTGAGCCGCACCCAGCTAAGCGAGCACATTTGGGGCAGTGTTATCAATGACGATTACGACTCAAACTACATAGACGCGCATATCAAAAACATACGCAAGAAACTAAACGTTTATTCAGCACCCGACTGGCTGGAAACGGTGCGGGGGCTGGGCTATAAAATAAAAATGAACACTTAGCACATTGAAACTAAAAACAAAACTTACGCTGTTTAATGCCATCTCAAAACTGGTGATCGTGGTTTTGTTTGTATTGCTGGTGCCCGTGCTTATTAAGCGTATAAGCCGCAACTATGTAGATAACAACCTTATCAAGCAGCAAAAAAAGTTTCTGCAGATAGTTAAAACCCAGGGTATCAAAAACTATATACCTGATGGCGAAACTTATGGCAGCTATTACCTGCCCCTTAAAGAGGAGTATCTTACAATTGAAACAGATACCATACCCGGCCATAAAATTGATACAATTAAAAATGAGCGCCGCCTGGTTGAGCAGGATACCATCGAGTACCGGATACTGAGCCATACTTTTAACGTAGGAAACCATAAATATCTGCTTGAAATAGGTAAAAGCGTAGCCACGTTGGATGATACCAGCGCGCCCCTGCAAAACATTGCTTTTGTGGTGCTAATAGGGATGATACTGCTCACTATCCTGGCCGATTTGTTTTATACCAACCGGGTGCTTAACCCACTTGGGCATATTATTAAAACCAAGCTAATAGGGCAGAAGTTCCCCAATTTTGGTTCATACAAAGAAGTTAAAACTTCAACGTCCGATTTTCAGTATCTGGATATCAGCATTCATAAAATGATTGAAACTATTGAGGCAGCCTTCCAGAAGGAGCGCGAATTTATCTCCAATGCCTCGCACGAGTTGATGACGCCGATATCCATTCTTCAATCAAAAATCGAAAACATGTTTGATCGTGAAGACGTGGCTGATGATTTGAAGGTGCGCCTGCTGGAAATGCAGAAAATTTTGAACCGCCTCAAAAGCATCACCAAAACATTGTTGTTGATATCGCAGATTGAAAACGAGCAGTTTTTAAAAGAAGACCAAATATCTATCAACCAATTATTGCAGGAAGTTTACGACGAGATTAGTGTACGCCTGACTGATAAGAATTTAACTTTTGATATTTTGGTGCCTGAAGATGTTGTTTTAATTAATGTAAACCGTTTCCTGCTGTTTAATTTATTTTTTAATCTGGTAAACAATGCCATCAAGTATAATAAACCCGACGGCGAGATAGTTATCACTACCGAGCTGGAAAGCGGCAGCCTGATTGTTAATATTACAGATACAGGTACTGGTATCAGTGTTGAAGATATGCCTTTGATTTTCAATAGGTTTAAAAAGGTTAGGCAGTCAATGCAACAGGATAGCTTTGGTTTGGGTTTGCCCATTGTTAAGTCAATTGCTACGTTTCACGACATCAAAATTGAGGTTGATTCGGTTAAAAATGTAGGCAGTAATTTCAGGTTGATCTTTCCTTTTCAGCTAATTAAAAAATAACGGAAAAACATCAAATATTTTTGAAGGCTAATTAAACCCTTTGAACTTGAATTTGTCTAACTAATGTTATGTTAGTAAAAGTTTTACGCCGCATACTACATAGCCATAAATTGAGTTATATTTTTTTACGTCATAATAATATGAAAAGGTTTAATAAATATGCATCTGCACTAATGCTGGGCGGAACGCTTTCTGCAATGGTTGTTTTAAATGCCGACGCACAGCGCGGTGGCGCTCACTCAGGTGGCGGCGGCGGTGGTGGAGCTACCTTTAGCCGTGGTGGCGGAAGCGTAGGCGGTGGCGGTTTTCGCACTGGTGTAAGTTTTGGTGGTTATCGTAATAATGTAAGCCTGGGTTTAGGTTTAGGCTACAGAGGCGGCTATGGATATGGTTTTTATCCGTCGTTAGGGTTTTATTATAACGCATTGCCATTTGGCTACTACCCATTTTATATGGGTTCTGCCTTATTTTATTATTATGATGGTGTATTTTATCGTCCGTATGATGACGGGTATGTAGTAACGGCCCCGCCGGTTGGTGCCTCAGTACCGTCGTTGCCACGTAACGCTAAGGCTATCATGATTGACAATCAGCAATTTTTTGAAGCTGGCGGTGTTTATTACAAAATCATTATTAATGACAAAGGTGATAAAGTTTATGTAGTTGCCGGTAAAGACGGCGTATTGAATACCGACAAAAGCGATGGTCAGACCGGCGACGACAATGGCGCTGTTAACCAGGTGCCACGTGTAGGCGACATCGTAGAGCAATTGCCTGAAAATGCGCGCCGGGTTACATTGAATGGTAAAAAATATTACGTTACTGCCGAAGATATTTATCTGGAAGAAACCACGGATGTTAATGGTAATGTTGTATATCGTATAGCAAGTGTTCCTGACAGCCAATAATTGATTGGATTTGAAATTGAAAGCCCCTGGTTGATTGTAACCGGGGGCTTTTATTTTTACGCTAATCCGGGATGAAATTTAAGCTATGACCCAATACCAGCGACATCGCTATACGATAGGCATATTTAGTTAGCTAACCAGGCTTCAAACTTAGCAAAGGTTTGATTAGCCGCCCTTGTAATGATCTCTTCATCTTCAGGGCTCATGGCAACATCGTTTAAAATTTCTTTAAAACCGGCCCACATCTGCTCGGTGTGTTTACCGTAGCTGTTAAAAAATGACAGTCCGCGCCCATCCTCAACATGCAGATGCTGCTGTATCATTTTACTGATGATTTTACCGCCCAGTGTCGACCCTTCTATTACATATAGCGCCCCGAAAGCTTTCAGGTAATTGTCAATCACCGGCAATTTGTCATCGGCAGCCAGCGCAGGGATAATAGCGCCAAGAGCTGTAATATCGTCAGCTATCGCAGATGTTTTGCGCCTATCTTCATAATCGGCCAGGTTCGAAGCGTTAATGTAGCGTTCTATATGTAGCTCAAGTGCACCAAAGTAACCGTAAAATAAATTTAACAGATTGATATAGTCCTGCTGAGAGCGCATGGCCTTCATTTTACCAATAAGCACTTTTTCTGTTTGCTGGTGATTTTTTAATGTGGCTTCCTTAATGTGATCTGTAAACATAGGATGGCGATGTTATTATCGAATTTGTCATTTCGACCAACGGGAGAAATCTATACATATGCTAAGCTCTGTGTGAATGTCTTGTGTATAGATTTCTCACTACGTTCGAGATGACAATATAAATTATAAAATTATCTGGTGGCAACATATTGTCAGCGCTCTTGTTTTATTTTGTTTCATTTTGTTTCACCCGGTTTTTGTATTGAATTGAATATCAATATACTAATCCAAAAAAGTGTTTCACTTGTTTCATTTTGTTTCACATTCAGGTGAAACAAACACTTTGCGCTTACCGCTTATTTTTAAAAAAGCTGCGCATTAGCTCGGCGCACTCATTCTCACGGATTCCGCCGGTAACGATGGTCTTAGGATGCGTGATTTTTTGGTTGAGGCGCCCAAAGCCCATACGGGTATCATAAGCACCGAATACAATTTTACCAATCTGGAACCAGTATGAGGCTCCAGCGCACATTACGCAAGGCTCGAGGGTAACATAAAGGGTGCAGTCTTTAAGATACTTGCCTCCCATAAAATTAGCAGCAGCGGTTAAGGCCTGCATTTCGGCGTGTGCCGATACGTCGTTTAGCCGCTCTGTTAAGTTATGTCCGCGGCCAATAATTTTTCCCTGGCAAACTACTACAGCGCCGATAGGTATCTCGTCTTCGCCATAAGCCAGGCGGGCTTCGTGCAGCGCCTGATCCATAAAGAAATCATCAGGCGAAAGCGCCGACTCATCGCCGAAATTAACGTATCTCATTCTTATTATTAAATGTTTTATCCAGATGCAAGCAAGATACTGCACCTATTAATTGCGGACCGAATATATACTCACCTACATTCATATCAACTTACTACCATTGGGCACCGGTTTGTCAACGGCGGCCAGCACAATATCGCCGTTTTCGTCGGCAAAACCCGTTACCAGAAACTCAGACATAAAATTAGCAATTTGCTTTTTAGGAAAATTGATCACACCAACAATCTGTCTGCCAATCAGTTCGTCCTTTGTATAGTGTTTAGTGATCTGCGCGCTTGACCATTTGGTGCCAAACTCGCCGAAATCAACTTTTACCTTAAAAGCCGGGCGGCGCGCCTCAGGAAAATCTAAAGCCTCAAGCACAGTGCCTACGCGCAGTTCAACCTTTTCAAAATCGCTCCAGTTAATGGTTTCCATAGGCACAAATATATGTTATTTAAAGCTTGGTGATAGATGAGCAACAATGAACGATAAATGGTGTAACTTTTAATTTTAACTTTCGTATAAAGAAACGTCCGTAATTAATTTAATAATGCGAAACCTTTCCAAGCCGTTGCTGGTAGTCACCCGAACTACCTCCAGTATCACTTTACCCACTACTAAAAATGTGGTGAAAGTTACTAATCTGAACCGTATCTTTCCTTCCATTCATGAGTTACAGCCTTACGCTATTGTTTTAGATCACGACTTTCTTTCGGGTGAAACAGAAAAGGTTCTTCGACGCTTAACCGTCAACCCGTTTTACAGCAAGATTAAGATCTATTGTTACAAATCGCGCCCGCACACCAAAGTTGACGGGTTGCTTACCGCGCTTGGCGTACAACACTTCATTTACGGCAATACAGCTAAAAAGCCAAAAGCAAACATAGCTGGCAAGCTGCTCGGCTATGTGTTTGACGGGGTAAGCAGCAGCTTAATTGACGTCGCCAATTAATCTATCCACTCAAAACCAATATAAGGCACCAACACTTCAGGTACTTTAATACCTTTTTCGGTTTGGTTGTTCTCCAGTAGGGTGGCTACTATACGCGGTAAAGCTAATGCGCTGCCGTTCAGTGTATGGGCCAGTTGCGTTTTACCTTCGGCATTACGGAAACGTAGCTTTAAGCGGTTAGCCTGGTAAGTCTCAAAATTTGACACTGACGATACCTCTAACCAACGTTGTTGTGCCGCGCTCCAGGTTTCCATATCATAGGTCAGCGCTGAGGTAAAGCCCATGTCTCCGCCGCACAACCGTAATACCCGATAGGGCAGCCCCAGCTTTTGCAGCAGTCCCTGGACATGCAGACTCATTTGCTCCAGCGCGTCATATGAAGTTTCAGGATTAACAATCTGAACAATCTCTACCTTATCAAACTGGTGTAAGCGGTTCAACCCACGCACATGGGCGCCGTATGAGCCAGCTTCGCGGCGGAAACATGGGGTGTGCCCGCAGTTTTTAACCGGCAACTCATCGGCCTTCAAAATAACGTCGCGGTACAGGTTGGTTATCGGCACCTCGGCGGTTGGTATCAGATACAGGTTATCTTCATTTACAAAATACATCTGCCCCTCTTTATCCGGTAGCTGCCCGGTGCCAAAGCCCGACGCCTCATTAACTACCAAGGGTACACCCACTTCTTTGTAACCGGCTTTTTCAGCCTCATCAATAAAGAAATTAATTAACGCACGTTGCAGCTTGGCGCCTTTGCCGGTATATACCGGGAAACCCGCCCCTGTGATCTTAACCCCTAACTCAAAGTCAATCAGTTTATATTTGGCAGCCAGCTCCCAGTGGGGCAGGGCATCTGCAGGCAGTTCAGGCTTGGTGCCGTTTTCAAGCACCACCTCGTTTTCTTCGGGCGTTTTGCCTTTAGGGACAGATGCATGTGGCAGATTAGGTAGCAGCACCAGTTTTTGATAAAGATCAGCCTCTATAGCGGTCAAATCCTCGTTGTATTTTTTGATGTCCTCTTTCCAGACACCGGTTTTAGCTTTTATGGTTTCGGCTTCGTCTTTTTTGCCGGTGCGCATTAGTTCGCCTATTTGTTTGGCGGCCGAGTTTGCTTCTGCAGATGTATTATCCAACTTTACCTGTGTTTGGCGGCGGCTGTCGTCCAATTGCAGGATTTCGTCAACCAACTCTGGCTGTTTAAAATTTTTTACAGCCAAACGCTCTAAAACCTGTTCCCTGTTTTCGCGGATATAACTAACTTGCAGCATTATTTTATTTTTTCGACAAAGATATAATTAGTTCATAGTTTGTGGTTCATTGTTCATGGCCAAATTGTGAAAAAATACAGTACATACTATTAACCATGAACCATTAACCATATGACGCAGCCCGGCAAACTATATTTAGTACCCACACCCATAGGCAACCTGGAGGATATGACCTTCAGGGCCATCCGCGTCTTAAAAGAGGCCGATCTGATCCTGGCCGAAGACACCCGCACCTCGGCGCCGCTGCTCAAACATTTCGACATCCAGAAAAAGGTATTTGCCCATCATCAACATAATGAGCATCAGTCATCAAACGAGATTGTGAAGTTTTTGCTTGAAGGCAAGCAGATCGCTCTGATATCAGACGCGGGCACACCGGCCATATCTGATCCGGGCTTTTACCTGGTACGTGAAGCGCTAAAGCACGACATTGCCGTCGAGTGCCTGCCGGGCGCTACGGCCTTTGTACCGGCGCTGGTTAATTCAGGTTTCCCGACAGATAAGTTTTGTTATGAAGGATTTTTACCCTTAAAAAAAGGCCGCCAAACCCGCTATAAGTTTTTAGCTGAGGAAGAGCGGACAATTATACTCTATGAGTCGCCTCACCGTTTGTTAAAAACACTGGACGAAATGATCACTTATTTTGGAGCAGACAGGAAACTCTCAGTATCGCGCGAGCTGACTAAAATGTTCGAGGAAACGGTACGCGGCACCGTCGCCGAAGTGAAAACCTATTTTGAAACGCATCCCGTAAAGGGCGAATTTGTAATCTGCGTAGCCGGGAAGGAGAATTAATGATGGATGATTTTTTGAAAAGCGCCAAAAAACAGTTTCTCTATTATAAATCATTAGGCGAAAAGACCATGGCCCAATTGCAGGATAACGACCTTTTTTGGCAATATAACGACGAAAGCAATAGCGTAGCTATGATCGTACAGCATCTTTGGGGCAACATGCTATCGCGATGGACCGACTTTTTAACTACTGACGGCGAAAAGGAATGGCGCCAACGCGATCAGGAATTTGAGGCGATAATTAATACGCGATCCGAGCTAATTGAAAAATGGGACGCCGGGTGGCAATGCCTTTTCGACGCGCTTGACGCTATTACACCTGAAGATTGGGACAAACCGGTTTACATCCGCGGTGAGCGCCATACTGTCGTTGACGCTATTAATCGCCAATTGGCGCATTACCCTTGTCACATCGGCCAAATTGTTTTTATCGGCAAAATGCGGTCTTCGGGCTGGCAGTCACTCACCATACCAAAAGGCAAATCGCAGGCGTTTAACGATGACATGTTTGGTAAGCTTAGGTAAATAAACAATTAAAGGCCTGTCATGCTGAGGCCCTCGAAGCATGAGCGTAAGGCAAAACGAACGTACGGCAATGCCCGCGCTCACCCTTCGAGAGCCTCAGGGTGACACCCATTTTATTAAATAACACAATGAAAAAAAACATCCTCCTATCCATATTCTCAGGCTTATTACTTTGGCTGGCCTGGCCGCCGATGCATTATACTGCCTGGTTTTTATTTTTTGGTTTGGTGCCGATGTTACTGGTGATAGAGAATATCATTCAATCGCCCTCAAAACATAAAGGTAAAAATGTATTCTGGACAACTTTTTTAGGCTTCTTTATTTGGAATGTGCTCAGCATTTACTGGGTGTATAACGCGCTCAAAATTATTGGTGACGTTACCGCTATCCCTATTAGTTTGATCCCTTATTCGTTGGGGCCGCTGCTGATGTCATCAGCGTGCTGGTTATATTTCAGGATGCGCATAGTTAGCAGTCGCCCCCGGGCACTCTTTGCTCTTGTTTGTTTTTGGATAGGTTATGAATACCTGCACCAAAGCTGGGACCTTGCTTTCCCCTGGATGACGCTGGGTAACGGCTTTGCTACAACGCACCAATGGGTACAATGGTATGAGTATACCGGTGTTTATGGCGGCACTGTTTGGATATGGCTAAGCAATATCCTGGTGTTTTTAATTTATGTGGGATTGCGCGAAGCACAGCATAAACAATTAAGATTAAAACTTACAGGCGTGCTTGCCGCAGTGATTGTGCTGCCGATTGGCTATTCCTTATATCGCTATAGTCACTACACCGAGGCTGTCAATCCTTCAAATATTGTGGTGGTGCAGCCCAATATAGACCCTTATGCTAAAGAAGGTGATATCCCGGCTCCTGAGCAAATAGCTATTCTGACCAAACTGTCCGACTCGTTGGCGCAAACTAATACGGAGTTTTTTATCTGGCCGGAAACTGCTATCCCTGATTATGTGGATGAGGATCGTATTCGCAGCAGCAATTATTTTTTACAGGTGCAGCGCTTTTTGTCAAAGTACAAAAACGGCAATGTCATCACCGGTGCCGAAACCACTAAGCTCTATAACATCCGTGAAACAAAAACTGCCGATGCGATACCCGGCAGCAGCCAGTTTATGGACCATTTTAACAGTGCCGTAAACATTGAAAACTCGGCCGAAGTGCAGTTTTACCACAAGTCGAAGCTGGTTCCCGGCGCCGAGTCGCTGCCATTTGGTAATGCCTTGTCATTCCTGAAACCGGTGTTTGAACACCTGGGAGGCGCCGTTGGCGCTTACGGGGGGCAGGAGCATCCTACAGAGCTTTATGCGGCCAGCGGTATAGGGGCTGCGCCGGTTATCTGCTATGAATCTATCTGGGGTGAGTGGGTGGCTCAATCAGTACGCAATGGTGCGCAGTTCATTGCCATTATCACTAATGATGGCTGGTGGGAAAATACTTCGGGTAAAGATCAGCACCTGGATTATGCTAAATTACGCGCTATTGAAACACGCAGGTGGGTATGCCGGTCGGCCAACACCGGTATATCGGCCTTTATAAACGAGCGCGGCGATATTGTACAGCAAACCAAATGGTGGACGCGCACGGCCCTGAAACAAAACATTAACCTGAACTCGGATATTACTTTTTACGTAGATCACGGCGACTATATCCCTAAAACCACCAGCTTTTTAGCTGTATTAGGGATTTTGTTTTTGGGGGTAATTGTGAGGTTTAGGAGAAAAAATACTGCCTAACCGATTTGTCATCCTGGGCAAAGCGAAGAATCTTATTCGCGCGATAATGATAATGCGAGCCTGTCAGTTTGATAAGATCCTTCGCTTTGCTCAGGATGACAGGATAGTAGAAATAAAACGATGGTGATATTACTTCTCTATTCCTTCACGCTTCAAAATAAATTCCAGCAAATCATTAATGGGCTGTTTAATGATCTTACCGATATGAATATCCTGCGTAGCAGCCAGCTCATGCAGCTCTTTACTAAACACAAAAGCTATTGACCCTACAAAATGGCTTTTAAATTCGTGATATTCAGGGTATGATTTGATGTTGGTATCAATAAATTCCTGCAAGCCGCGTTTTATCAGGTTGCTGCCATATTCTGTTTTACGAATAACATTCAGGAACCTGGCAAAAGATGCGAGGTATGAATTAGGCGATGGCTTTTGATAGACATTTCTGATAACCTCTTCTTTGGTTATTGGGTAAGTATTTTTAAAAAGGGTGTTAACCTCTTCAGGCATGTTGCCATACAGATAATCTGTAATCAACGTCTTGCCGTACCAGGTACCCGCGCCCTGATCGCCCAAAATATAACCTAAACCATGCTTACCGGTATGTATTTCTTCGCCATCAAAAAATGAAATATTTGAGCCGGTACCTAAAATGCAGCAAAGGCCTTTTTCATGCCCGCAGGTTGCGTATGCAGATGCCAGTAAATCGCTGTCGACACTGATATATGCTTTAGTAAAAAGCTGGCTCAACGCATTGCTGATAATCTCATGCCTGTCCGGGCTTGAACAGCCGGCGCCAAAAAAATAGATCTCTTTTACCTCCGGGCCGTAAGCAATCAAATCTGTAGCCTGATCCTGCAGTATCCGTACAATCTCTTTATCAGTTAAAAAGTAGGGGTTTAATCCCGGAGTTCTGAAAGCCTGTGCCTCGTGGCCGGGCTGCTTAAGCAACCAATCTGTTTTTGTCGATCCGCTATCGGCAACTAAGATCATGGTAGTTCTTCGAGTATTTTATGTGTTAGCGGTTTGTGTATAAACTGCGTAATGTATTTATTATCTGATGATCTGCGGATATCAGTAGGGTCAAATGAAGATGAGAGCAGAAAAACTTTTATACCCTTCTTGTCAATATCAAGTTTATCGAAAGCATCTAAAAACTCAAATCCACTCATCAGCGGCATCCTTATATCCAGAAAAATAACGTTTGGCTTTATGGTTCCGCTTTCAAGCATGCTTATAGCTTCTGTAGGCGACTCGGTAACCACTATATTCTCTGCAAACTTGCTGCTTTCCAATAGCCTGCGCGTGACGAAATTATCGATATAATTATCGTCCACTAATAGGCATGTATGATAAGATCCAGTCATTTACACCTCAAATGTAAATAAATAAATTTTATCTGCATTATTGGATATTCAAATTATTGGTAATTTGTTTAAGCGTCACCTCGGCCACTTTCGACTGATACTGAGCGGCAAAGAAGGTAGATTGCGCATCCAGATAGTTGCGCTGCGCCTCTCTGATCTCCAATGGTGTGATAGTCCCGATTTTATATTTTTCTAACGATATGTCCAGATTCTTTTTGGCTATTACCACATTTGATTGCCCTAATTTAATCAGATCCAATCCCGACAGGTAGCTTACATACAGGTTATTTACCTGGCTTTCAACGCTTAGCCGGGTTTTTTTAACTCCAATTTCGGCATTGTCGATTTGTATTTTCGCGTTACGCTCAATACGGCTTTGGTTAAAACCATTAAATATGTTTACAGAGGCCGTCAAACCATAATTAAAACCCCTGGTGTCTTGTGTATGGGTAAAACCGGCCGGCGTTTTACTATTGCTCCACGTATAACCGCCGCCCAGACTTACTACCGGGTAACGGGTTGCCTGCGCCTGCTTTAAGCCGATATCAGCAATGCGTTTATTGATCTGTGCCAGAACAATATTAGGGTTTTGTGTTTGCGCGGTCGACAGGATGTCGCCCAACACCAAACTATGATCAACTATAATGGTGTCTGTTACCGAAAAATCAGTTTGCGGGTCACGTACCAGCATTTGGTTCAACTTTATTTTGGTAGCCTTAAAATGAGACAGCAAATTCAGCAAAGTGGCAGTATCCGTATTTAAATTAACCTGCGCATTATACACATCCAAATGTGATGCGGTGCCTACGCTAAATTTATCGCTGGCATATTTTAGCTGCGTGCGCGATATGTCAATAGCTCCATGTTGCGCCTTGATCTGCTCGTTCTGGTTGATAAGGTCATAATAGGTCAGTATTACTTCAGTTGTAGTTGAGAGAATAGTATCGTGAGCGGCTACCGTGCTATATTCGTTTAGTTGCTTTAACTGGTCGTAATTAGCAAACATCGCAAAGCCATTAAAGATAGTCCAATTGAGGCTGGGGCCGTAACTTAAACTACTGTTTTTGGCTGCGGGGATTTTATTTACCGTGCCATCAGACCGCGTCTGCTCAATATGCTGCTGGCTATTATTTTGTGTTAAACTCGCCCCAACCGATGGTAAAAAACCGGCATTACCCAGTGTGGTGTTATTTTGGGCTATGGCTTGATTGTTCTTAGCCAGAACAATATTGTAGTTGTTTTTTAAAGCTAATTCAACCGCCTCTTTCAAGGTTAACATAGGCGGTGCAGTTTGCGCCTTGGCAAAACTGCAAATTACCATAAAGCAAAAAACGAAGCGGGCTGTTTTTTTGAGTTTCATCATCATTGCTTATTCGTTTTCAATCAGTTTTACTTGTTTCTTTTTCTTATCGCCATTTTGCTCATCGTCATCAACGTGGTTCGGATCGTGGCGTTCTTTAGAGGCAATGAGCACGTACATCGTCGGGATGACATACAGTGTTAATACCAACGAAAACAACATACCGCCAATAATCACGATGCCTAACGATACACGGCTCTTGGCACCTGCACCCAATGCAAACGCAATAGGTACTGAGCCTAATACCACGGCCATACTGGTCATCAAAATTGGGCGAAGACGAGCGGTGGCAGCTTCAACAACAGCCTCATATTTTTGCAAACCATGCTCCATGCGCTGATTGGCAAACTCAACAATCAAGATGCCGTTTTTGGTTACCAGGCCAACCAGTGTAATGATACCGATCTGGCTAAAGATGTTCAGCGTTTGGTCAAACAACCATAACGATAAGAAAGCTCCGGCTACCGCCAGCGGCACAGTTAGCATCACAATAACCGGGTCTTTAAAGCTCTCAAACTGAGCCGCCAATACCAGGTAAATAAGCAATAGCGCAAATATGAATGCGAACATAATATTAGAGGCACTCTCGGCAAAATCCCGGGAGGCGCCGCTTAACTCTGTACTAAAGCTGTCATCGAGGGTTTCTTTGGCAATCCGGTTCATCTCGGCAATGCCATCGCCTACTGTACGACCCGGAGCTAAACCAGCCTGAAACGTGGCCGACTTAAACCTGTTAAAGTGATAGATGGCGGGAGGCGTTGCATCCTCTGATACTTTTACTACGTTATCAAGCTGTATCAGCTGGCCCTTGTTGTTACGCACATAAAGTGTTTTCAGGTCGAGGGGCTGGTCGCGGTTGGCACGGTCAGCCTGGGCTATTACCTGGTACTGCTTGCCATTTAACAGAAAGTAAGCTAAACGGCCCGCACTATAATACAATTGCAAGGTATTAGCAATATCGGCAACTGAAACGCCCAGGTCTCTCGCGCGATCGCGGTCTGTAACTACGCTTAGCTCGGGCTTGGTAAATTTCAGGTTAACGTCCGGAGTAACAAACACGGGGCTGCGGCTAACCTCGGCAAAAAACTTAGGCAATACGGCACGTATCTTCTCAAAATCCTGGTTCTGGATAACAAATTGTACAGGCAACGCACTTTTAGCGCCGCCACCACCGCCGCTAATGGTTTGCTCCTGCGTTACAGTAACCCGGGCGTCGGGGAAACGGCTCACCTGGCGCGTCAGCCAGTTGGCAATGTCGTTTTGTGAGCGTTTACGCTGATCGGGCGGTACTAAACCAATACGGCCAAAACCATTATTCACGGCTCCGCTACCGCCAGCACCTGCTGCAACAATTTCAAGGTTAACCTGTGTTTCGGGTACAGAGTCAAGAATCATGTTGGAGATATTGTCCATGTATTTGGTCATGTATTCATATGACGCACCCTCTGACCCGGTTACATTAAAACGTACCAGGCTCTTGTCGTCCAGCGGCGCCAGCTCTGACGGTATCGCTTTGTTTAATACCAATATGATACCTATTGAGCCTATAAGGATAGCAATCGCTATCCAGCGGTGTTTCATAAACCTGATTAAACTCTCGGTGTATGAGCTAGTCATGTTTTGAAAGAATGGCTCAGTACGCTCGTAGAATTTAGATTTCTTTTGATTTTTACGAATCAGTTTCACATTCAGCATCGGTGTTAACGATAAGGATACGAAAGCTGATATCAATACAGAACCGGCCACAACCACCGCAAATTCGCGGAATAAACGGCCCGTAAATCCTTGTAAAAATACAATAGGCAGGAACACTGCAGCCAATGTAATTGATGTTGATATAACTGCAAAGAAAATTTCGGCCGACCCTTCAAAGGCTGCCTGACGTATAGGCATTCCTTGTTCTACCTTTTTGTAGATGTTCTCTGTAACCACAATACCGTCATCCACTACCAGGCCCGTGGCCAGCACAATACCAAGCAGCGTCAGGATGTTAATAGAGAAGCCAAAAATATACATGATAAAGAACGTACCTATTAACGACACGGGGATATCTATCAGCGGCCTGAAGGCAATGAGCCAGTCTCTAAAGAAAAGGTAGATAATAATTACCACCAGCACGAACGATATAGCCAGCGTTTCTTCCACCTCTTCTATCGATTGATTGATAAACTTGGTATTATCCAGCAATACCTTTACATGGATATCGGCGGGCAGGTCTTTCTTTAGCTCATCAAAACGTTTGTAAAAGTCTTTAGCTATTTGTACATAATTTGCACCCGGCTGCGGCACAATGGCCAGCGCCACCTGCAAAACCCCGCTTTCTTTAAAAGCGGTTTCTTCATTAGCCGACCCTAACACGGCATAACCAATATCTTTTAGCCTGATCACGCGCGAGCTGTCTGCGCGTATAATCATGTTGTTAAACTCCTCCTCGGTGCTCATTTTACCTACGGCACGCACTATCAGCTCGGTGTTATTGCCCTCAATCTTACCGGCAGGCAGCTCCACATTCTCTTTGTTCAAGGCATCTGTAATATCCGTTGCGGCAACGCCTAAGGCGGTTAGCTTAGCCGGATCTATCCATAAACGCATGGCGTACTGGCGCTGCCCCTGAATATTAATGGCGCTTACGCCGGGTATGGTTTGCAAGCCTTCCTGCAATACGTTCTCGGCATAGTCGTCTACCTGCATAATGTTACGCTTGTCGCTGGTAACTGATACGGTGATAATGTTATCAGCATTCGCGTCGGCTTTGGTAACAACAGGCGGAGCGGTGATATCCTGCGGTAACTGGCGCTGGGCCTGTCCTACTTTATCCCGCACGTCGTTAGCGGCGGTTTCCAGGTCGGCGTCCAGGTTAAACTCTACCGTGATCTGGCTGCTGCCTACTGAGCTGGTTGACGATATATTACGGATACCGGGCACACCATTAATTGCTTTTTCTAAAGGTTCGGTGATTTGCGACTCGATAACGTCGGCATTGGCGCCGGTATAACTGGTGGACACCGAAATAATGGGCGGGTCAATCGACGGGAAGTCGCGCACGCCCAGAAAATTGTAGCCGATAACACCGAACACAACAATAACAACTGACATTACTGTTGCCAGCACCGGCCTTTTTATACTGACAGAGGATAAACTCATGGGGAAACAGTCTTATTTAATAACCTGAATAACTTTCAATGGCACTTTTGCCCGCATTTGGATAATGCCCGATACCACCACGCTATCGCCTGGTTTAATGCCGCTGGTAATTTGCACGCGTGTGTCGGTACGCACATCAGTTTTAACCGGCCGTTCAACCGCCTTGCCCTGATGGTAAACGTATACTACACTCGTTTTCAAACCGGGCACTACACACTCGGTAGGTAGCATAATGGTTTTGGGTATTTGGTCCAGTTGCAGGTTAATTTTGGCAAAACTACCCGCCTTCAGCAAACCATTCGGGTTAGCGGCCCTGGCTCTGACTGTTATAGACCGCGAGTTCACATCAATAGCTGGTTCAAGCGCATACACCACGGCTTTAAAGTTTTGGTTTGAGCTGCTTACACTGAAAGTTACCTTAGTGCCTTTATTAATTAGCGGTAAATATTTTTCAGGGACTGAAAATGTAAGCTTCGCGGGATCAATATTTACCAATGAGGCTATTGCTGTGTTTGGCGACAAGTAGCTACCCGGGCTTACATTACGCAAACCTATAGTGCCAGAAAAAGGCGCACGTATCTCGGTTTTAGCAATCTGTGCTTTCAACATATCTGCCTGTGCCGTTAAGCTGTTCAGGTTGGTTAATGAAGTATCATATTCCTGCTGGCTTATAGCTTCTTTTTGCAGCAATATTTTGTTACGGGTTTCATTTTGTTTTGCTAACGCGATCTGATAGTTCACTTGTTTTAATGAGGCTAACTGGTCCTGGTTGTAAACTTTAACCAGCAGCTGGCCCTTTTTAACCTGCGTACCTTCCTGAAAATAAATTCCGGTAATATTGCCAGACGTTTCGCTTATCAGGTTTACTTTTTCATTAGCGTCCAGGCTGCCGGTAACGTCAATAGCGTTGTCAAGTGTAGTGTCCTTTGCAATCATCAGCTTTACGGCAACCGGGCCGTTACGGCCCTTTTTGCTTTTGCCTCCGCCACGGGTAGTTTCTTGTTCCAGTTTTTTTGCCCGCGCGCTAAAAAACTTATTGTAAATCAAATAGCCAATTGCCAGTGCCAATAAGATGTATATAACATACTTGGTCTTCATGTTGATGAGTGTGTGTTAATGGTGTGTGGTACGAGTTTTTTTATTATATGTGTACTTCTATTTTAAACAGGGTATGGTACAGGTTCGGTTTGTTCAAATTCTGCCAAATTTTCTCTCATTTTAATCAGCACGTTCTCAAAAATCTCCATGTCCTGTTTTGATATGCCTTTTGAGGCCGATGCATTCATGTGTTCAAATGTTTTAAGCAAATGCGGCATTACTTCTTTAGCCTTTTCAGTGGGCGCTAAAAAGTGTTCACGCCTGTCGTCCGGGTTAGTTTCACGCTGTACAAAGCCCTGATCGCTAAGCCGGTCGATAATTTTTACAATAAGCGATTTATCCTTACTCAATATATCTGCCAATCCTTTTTGGGTTAACTGTCCGTCGTGATGAACAATCAACGCCAGCGGGTAATAGTGCCGGTCGATGCCAAAGCGTATCATATGATGATCAAGCGCAGCTAAATAATCCCTTCCCAGGACGTTTAACTTGCGCGATATCGGTTCAATAAGTTTTGTCGTCATAAGTAAAACACTAAAATAAAATACGAGTTTGGCAATTAGTTGCATGTATCAACCATTTTACAACTGCGGGGTCTGTTTACTTTTATTTTTGCAACTATAGCTGAGTTCAAAATTTCATACATTGCGAAATGAAAAAAAATAAACTGTCAATTATATTTTCTTTAATACTATTACTTATGGCTACTACCGGCATGGCGGCAGATAACACCCAGATTACTTATAACATATCATTTCCTGAAGCGCAGGCACATTATGCTGATATCGAGCTAAAAATTACCGGCTTAAAGCAGGATGAGCTTGAATTAAAAATGCCCGTTTGGACACCCGGCTCGTACCTGATACGCGAGTTTGAGCGTAATATTGAAAGTTTGCGTGCAAGTGCCAACAATAAGCCACTTGCTGCGGTAAAAACCCGGAAAAACATCTGGAAGCTGCACACCGCCGGCATTGACGCCGTGACCGTAAAATATCGTGTGTATGCATTTGAGATATCGGTACGTACCAGTTTTATTGATGCCACGCACGCTTTCCTGTCATCGCCTGATATGTTTTTATATCCGGGCAATATGTTGCATGCGCCCGCTACCATACACATCAAACCATACAAAGAGTGGAACGCTGTGTCAACCAGTTTAGAAAAAGTTAACGGTGATACCTTTACCCGCTACTCGCCTGATTTTGATATTTTGTTTGATTCGCCTATAGAAATTGGTAATCAGGACATTTTTAACTTTGATGCTGATGGCGTGCATTACGAGGTTTGTATGCAAGGCGGGGGTAATTATGACAAAGAACGTCTGAAAAACGACCTTGCAAAAATTGTAGCTGAAGAAGTGGCTATTTACGGCGAAAACCCCAATAAACATTATACCTTCATTGTACATAATGCGCTAAAAAGCGGGGGTGGGCTTGAACACTTGAGCTCAACCACACTCGGCGCCTCGCGCGACGCTTACGCTACCGACCGCGGTTATCAAAATTTTTTGAGCCTGGCTGCGCATGAGCATTTTCATCTATGGAACGTTAAGAGGCTTCGCCCGATAGTATTAGGTCCGTTTGATTATGATAACGAAGCCTATACAACTAACCTATGGATCGCCGAAGGCTTCACCGCTTATTATCAGGATATTATTGTGCGCCGTACGCAACTTTATACCCCTGAGAATTATTTAGGTGTATTGGCAGAGGATATCAATTTGCTGGAAAACTCTGAAGGCGCCAAAGTACAGACCCTGTCTGAGGCCAGTTATGATGCCTGGATAAAAGCCTATCGGCCAAATGAAAATTCAGGCAACAGTACCATATCTTACTACACCAAAGGATCAATTATTGCGCTGCTGCTTGACCTGGAGATTATTAATGACAGTAAAGGCCAATATTCGCTTGACGATGTAATGAAATACATGTATAACGAATACTACAAAATTAAAAAGCGAGGTTACACTGACGCTGAATTTAAAGCCGGACTGGAAAAATTTGCCAATAAAAATCTGGATGATTTTTATGCCCAATATATCAACGGCCTTACTCCGGTTAATTATAACCATTACCTGGGTTTTGCGGGCTATAAGTTAACCGACGAGCTGGCAGACACCAATGAACCCACTTTGGGTATTACTACGGTGCCGAACATCCCGCGTTTATTTGTTGCTACCGTAACCCGTAACAGCGCCGCCTGGAAAGATGGTATTAATGTTAACGATGAAATTATTGCCATTAATGATGAACCCGTAACCGAAGCCGGCAAATTGTTAACCGGCAAAAAGGTAGGCGACAAAATTAAAGTAACCGTTATACGCGATGGCCTGAGTATGGACATCCCGGTAACCTTGCTGAAAAGCAATAAGGTAAAATACAAAATTGAAGAGTTGCCTGATGCGGGAGCACAGCAGCTGGCAGTACGTAAAAAGTGGTTAACACTTAAATAATAGCGCACTGAACAGCCTTGCATCTCTGCAATTTGGCATAAATAAATAAGCCTTGCGTTTTATGACGCAAGGCTTATTTGTTTCGAATATCTAACAGTTAAATTAGATTGCGGTTGGTCTTCTGATCAAACCTAAAAGCAATGAAATTACTGCAATTACCAGCAATACGTGAATAATACCACCTGCTGAATAGAAGAAAAATCCTAACGCCCATCCTATGATCAGGATAACTGCGATGATATACAAAAGTGAGTTCATAATCTTTTTATTTTAATGTTTATAGATAGATGTTTTGATATTTACAATTATCAATCCAAAAATTTCGATTAAAAAATCTCCTGAATAGCTAAGCGCCCTTTTTTACCTTCAAACTATCCATTAATTGGTCGTAAAGGTCTGTGCCACTGGTCTTATGAGGCTTTAATTTTTTAACTGTTGCGCGTTTTCCCTTTGATTTTGCCTTGATAACTTCGAGCAATTGTGCATTATATTCGTCCTTAAACTTGGACACATCGAACTTTTCAGAGTACTGGTCTATCAGTGTTAAACCCATATCCAATTCCTTTTTGCTCACCTCTACTTTATCCGGCACGTTTAGGTCGTCTGTTTCGCGAATTTGCTGACCAAAGCGAATACGGGTTACTACCAGTACATTATTTACCGGGTGAACAATACACAAACTTTCGGTACTTCGGAGGACAAAGCGTGCCAGTCCGGCTTTTTTTGATTTTATCAGTGCCTGCAGGAGCAGGGCATAGGCTTTATTGTTTTTGGTATCGGGCTCGGTATAGTACGATGTTTCGTAAAACATGGGGTTAACCTCATCGATATTAACAAAGGCCTCAATAGTAATTACCTTACTTTTTTCGGGTGCGGCATCCTCAAAGTCATGATCTTCCATGATGACGTAATCGTCGCCCATTTTATAGCCTTTAACAATCTTGTCATAAGGCACCTCTTTGTGTGTATGCTCGTTGACGCGCTGGTAGCGTATGCGCGAATGGTCGCGGCTGTCCAGCATATCAAAATCAAGTGAGCTGGTTTGTACCGCCGAATACAGCTTAACCGGTATGCTCACCAGCCCGAAACCTATTGAACCTTTCCAGATCGATCTCATAGTTAAATATTTGTAACAGATATAACTACTAAAGGCCGAAAGGGTTTGCGTAGGGGTTAAAGTGCTGTAAACCAGATTCGCGACGATGGGGCAAACCTTCGCCAAATATGATAAAATTGGCAGGTTTTACTTTTTAAACGCTACATAAAAAGTCGAGCCTTCACCCAGCTTGCTGTCTACCCATATTCTGCCGTTATGTTTTTCAACAATACGTTTTACAATGGCCAGGCCAACGCCGGTGCCCTCAATGTCCTGCACGTTGTCCATCCGTTTAAACAGCTCAAACACGCGGGGCAGCTGTTTGATATCAATACCTACGCCATTGTCTTTGATGGTATAAATAATATCGCTTTCACCACCTTTAGCATCAATAGTCACTTCTGGCGCATCTGATGGAAGACTATACTTAACGGCGTTACTCAGTAAGTTTGCAAAAATTTGCGATACCATGGTAGGGTCGCCCATTACCGGTGGGGTATTTTTAATGTTGACTTTCAGGTGTTCGGCATTATAAACCATTTTAAGGTCGCGTACGTGATCGTCTATGATCGGCAAAACTTGCACTTCAACAGGTTTCAGATCCAACCGGCCGATACGTGAGTATTCCAGAACCTCGTTAATCATGGCGTTCATGCGGTCAACCTTACTATCGATTTTAGTGAGTACTTCTTGTGCGCGACCCTCCAGCCCCGAAGTTTTTGACAACATCTGTGCATAACCTTTAATGGTGGACAGCGGATTTTTTAAATCGTGCGATATGGTAAAGCTGAAAGTATCCAACTCTTCGTATGCTTGTTTTAACCGCTCATTAAGCATGCGGATGGCGCCCGCTTTTTGGGTGATAGCATAACTTACTTCGGCACGTAGTCGGCTTACAGATTTGATTTCTTCGTCGTTCCACGGCTCAGACTTGCCCGATACTTCCTGCGACCATGCCTCGAACGAGTTTCGCGGTGATATAATTTTCGAACCGTCAGCAGCAACCTCTACATTCTTTTCCGGGTTTCCGGCCCATTGCACTATCTCCAAATGTTCAGGCTTAAACCAGATAATATATTCAGATAGCTCGGCCGAGAGCGTTAATATCATTACACCACTGGCTATCTTCTTGTAGCTATCAGCTTCGGGATATATATAAGGCAGCTCGTTGGTGTAGTATAGCGGCTCGTCTATATTTTCTTTAACCCAGGCAAGTAGCTTTTGTATTTGCTCATTGTTTGGTGTGTTGCCTACTTTGGTAACGGTATTTTCATAAATCAAAGCAGCGCCCGTTGCATCGGTTGCATGCATAATATTGTTGCCTGGCAAGGTAAGCGCTTCCTCTATACTGTTATTTTTTAACATGTTTTTGGATAGCACATCAACCGCGGCATTATATTTTTCCTGCAAATGTTTATTTGCCTCGTCTTGTCTGAATTCAAGGGCCGACGACAGGATCTGCCCGATTAGCTTTGCCGAATCGCGCGCTTTGTAGTCAATAAAACGCGGCGAGTAATTATGGCAGGCAATTAATCCCCACAATTCTTTTTTATAAAGCAGGGAGATGCTGAAACTCGACTCGACCCCCATGTTTTTCAAATATTGGATATGAATAGGGGATACAGCACGTAGTTGCGAATGCGTTAAATCCAGCGAGTTTTCACTTAATTGTACAGTAGTTACAATTCTTGATGGGGTAGTGTGCACATTGGCAATTAACCGGGTTAGGTTGCGTTTGTATAATTCGCGCGCTTGTTTGGGTATGTCAGAAGCTGGATAATGCAGGCCCAACCATGGCTCAAGCTCGTCGTTTTTGGCTTCGGCAACTACTTCGCCGTGGCCGTCTCGCGCAAAACGGTAAATCATCACCCTATCATATCCTATAATGTTTTTAACCTGGTTGGCGCTGTTTTTCAATAAGTTTTTTAAATTCTTATCGGATAGCATTTCGGCAACAGAACGGCCCACCATACGCTGTAAGTCAACTTTCATGTCAGACTCGGCCGGTTCAAATTCCAAAAGGTATAAGGGCCCCGATTCATTAATTATTAAGAAAAACGGACGGCCCTGCAAATCGGTGGTAAAGGGGTTGGTTTGATCGAAACTTTTATTGCTGCGACCAAAGCTTATAAGCTGGTTAATAAAGTCGGGCGGCTCATTAGCGCCTATAATCGGTTCTATATCATTTATGGGCCGTCCCAATAAATTTGGCGGCAAATTAGGCAGGAAATCAGCAATGTTCTCGCTGTGAAATCTGATAATGCAATTAGAATCAACAGCGATTAAAAATCCATGCGACTGTATTTGGCCGGGTATATGGATTGGTTCAGTATCGCAATTGCTTAGGTCGATGCTTGCAGTCATTCGTTGTGTGTTGGTAGTAGTCAGAGGTATTTTTGTTCTAAATTATAAATTTAATTATAATTTAAAAATGATAGAAATAATAATAGGCCCCAACGTACTGAAAAATAGTGATTATTTGCTTAAAATATCTATTCGCGTTAGCTATAACGCGGCTTTGGCGTGTTGGTTTGTATTTTTTTAATTACATCAGCATTATAATACCTTAAAAAAACATGACATTATTTTACTTCAAAAACCGCAGCATCGCATTATATTTGCTAGACAACAATTTTTAAACTTTAAAATAACCATTATGGCATTTACACTACCGGCGCTTTCTTATGCTACTGATGCATTAGAACCGCACATTGATAAACTGACCATGGAAATTCACCATGGCAAACACCACCAGGCTTATGTTACCAACTTAAATAAAGCTTTAGAAGGTAAACCAGAAGCAGACGGTAACCTGGACGACATTATTAAAAACATTTCAAAATACCCGGCTGCCGTACGTAATAATGGTGGCGGCCACTACAACCACACATTATTCTGGACCTTGCTATCGCCAAACGGCGGCGGCGAACCTACCGGCGCTTTGGCCGATGCAATTAAAAGCATGTTCGGTTCATTTGCTGATTTTAAAACTAAAGTTTCTGAAGCCGGCGCTACCCGTTTTGGTTCAGGCTGGGCATGGTTGATTGTCACTGCCGATAAGAAACTGACTATAACTTCTACTCCAAACCAAGATAATCCGTTAATGGACATTGCCGAGGTAAAAGGTACCCCAATTTTAGGTATCGACGTTTGGGAGCACGCTTACTACCTGAAATACCAAAACCGTCGCCCTGATTATCTGGCAGCCATTTGGAATGTTATTAACTGGCCACACGTTGCTGAGTTATACGCTAAAGCGATTGCTTAATTTCGAATGTCGGATCTTCGATTTCGGATTTGAAAATTTATAAATTGAAAGGCAGCAATCATACGCTGCCTTTTTTTGTTAAATTAAAACCACCCAACAAAACGAACCGTCTCCACTGGAGAGGGCAGGGTGAGGTAATATTTATCCATATGAAAGCCAACGTACTTGAAGCCCCCGACAAACCAATAACCTGGAAAGAAGTTGAAAAACCAACCCTGGCCGCTGGCGAAGTTTTGGTAAAAATTAAAACCGCAGGACTAAACCGCCGCGATTATTGGATAAGCATAGGCAAATACGCCGGATTGAAATATCCAATTATACTAGGCTCAGATGGTGCAGGCACCGTTGCCGAAGTAGGCGAAGGTGTAGATACTTCATGGTTAAATAAGGAGGTAATTATCAACCCCAGCAATAACTGGGGCGAAGACGAAAATTACCAGGGTAAAGATTTTAAAATTCTCGGTCTGCCGGAGGACGGTACTTTTGCCGAATATGTAAAAACCCGCGCCGAGTACTTGTATAACAAACCGGCCTACCTCAACTGGGAGCAAGCGGCTGCTTTTCCGCTGGCGGGATTAACGGCTTTCCGTGCGCTGTTTACTAAAGGACGCGCAAAAAAAGGCGATACTGTATTGATCTCGGGCGTTGGTGGTGGCACCGGCGCTTTTGCACTGCAATGGGCGGTAGCAGCAGGCTGCAAAGTATTTGTAACCTCTGGCAGCAACGATAAGATTGAGCGGGCCAGGCAAATGGGTGCCCAAGCAGGCGTGAATTATAAGGCGCAGGATTGGGCAGAAGAATTGCAGTATCTGTCCGGTGGTTTTGATGTGATTATTGATAGCGCACTGGGTGCGGGCTTTGCCAAATTTGCTGACCTGGCTAAACCAGGCGGCCGGATAGTTTTCTTTGGCGCCACCGCCGGCGATATGCCGGCCATACCTGGGAGAAAGATATACTGGAAGCAGCTACAAATATTAGGTACCACCATGGGTACTAAAAAAGATTTTGAGACTATGCTGGCTTTTATGGATGAGCACCAGATCGTCCCGACCATTGATGAGGTTTTCCCGCTGGCGGAAGCTGTTAAGGCTATTGAAAAAATGAAAACATCTTCGCAGTTTGGCAACATAGTTCTGAAGGCCTGATGCTGCAATTAAGGGTTGAGTCTATAAATTGGGAGACTGCCGATACGGCGACTTTTTTGCTGACCGAAGTGTCAGGCAGAAAGATTGACTACAAAGCCGGGCAGTTTATCACGCTGGTTTTTACGCATCGGGATGAAGAGATCAGGCGGTCATACTCACTTAGCTCGTCGCCCGACGAAGCACAGTTAGCCATTACCGTAAAACGCGTAGCCAATGGCGAGATATCGCGTTTTATGCTTGCCAAAATAAAGCCCGGCGATATCATTCAAGCTGTGGAACCTGCCGGTCGATTTACAGCAACCGGATTTTACGTAGCAAAAGACATCGTATTTTTTGCCGCTGGTAGTGGAATTGTTCCGGTATTTTCTCAGCTCAAATATATTTTGGCTCGTGCCGGCGAAAGCAAACTAACCCTTTTTTACAGCAGCCAGGACCGCACCTCCATTTTATTTTCGGACAGCCTGAACCACCTGCAAAAACAACATCCCGAAAGGTTGAAAATTATTCATCTGCTCAGTAACGAAGGGAATAGGTTAAATAATGTCAATACCGAGCAACTGGTAAAACGCTTTGTAAGTTTCGAATTAGTAAACGCAGAATTTTACCTGTGCGGACCGTTTGCCTATATGCGTATGGTGAGGTTGACGTTGCTATTTATGGGCATTGATAACCATAATATCCGCAAAGAAAACTTTGTACTGAACACTGTGCCGGTGCCTGGGGGTTATATTAATTACCCGCCGCGTTATGTGCGCATAAAATTTAATAATGAAATTCATGATTTAATGGTGGGCGAAAACCAGACAATTTTGCAAGCTGCGTTGCAAAATAATCTGCATCTGCCTTACAGTTGCCGCGCCGGTATCTGTTCTGCCTGCACGGCAACCTGCATCAGCGGGCGTATCGACATGCCGGTTAATGATGTGCTGACTGATCTTGATTTAGCAAACGGATTGGTTTTAACCTGTACCGGCCATCCGGTAAGTGACGATGTGGTGATTGAATTTTTGTAGGTTTTTATAACACCGGGTCATTTCTCACTATTATTCAAGAGGACAAATCGACTTAACGTATCAATGCAAAAACCGTCTGCATATACGTCGCTTCATCCATAGCCGCTTTCATATCTTCCCATTCATCTTTAGTAAAAGTAAAGTTCAAATGCTCCACAGGGGTTTTTAAAATAGCCCGTTCCTGTCCGTCAGGAAAAGGATGCGAGCGGTCTTCAAATTCCAGACTGCCTACAAAACTGCAGAAATCAGCAAATTGCTGTGGTGTGAAATTGAACAATAGGTTATTGTGCCAAATGTTTAACATTTTGCATTCAATGCACTGGCTTATCACGGTAGACCCACGCTGACTTAGCGTTTTTACTTCGCACATGATGTTTTTAAATTAGATGTGAGTAATTACTTCATTGCCAGTTTTTGGTGTGTACGACGATGAACAACATCTTTAACTTTCTTCCCTTTTTTATTGCGTTTGCCCCACCATATCACAAAGCCGGTTACAGGCAAACTGGCGCATATGAGGCTGGCTAAAAAAGCAATTATTTTGCCTGGCAAGCCTAATATCTGGCCAATATGAATATCATAGTTCATGTCGTTTAGTTTAAGGCCCGCGCTCTTGGCCTGATGCTTTAATTCTTTGAGTGGTTTGGCGCTAAACTGGTCGAATGTATAACTGTCGCCTTTATAATAACGCATGGCCTCGTAATAGGCATTCACGGTTATGGTACCACTGGCTTTTGCGGTTTCGCCGTAAATAATATACATATGGGCCTGCGGCGAATGTTGCGTCGCATACAAAAAGCCCTTGTCCCAGGTATTAACAGCTATACGGGGTTTGTGCAGCGAGTCAGATACCGAAGTGCGCTCTTCGGCAGCGTAGGTTTTGCCCAGATTTACCGCTTTGTTAATGCCTTTAGTAACCCAATCAAAACAAATAGAAAGGCCGGTAATTGCCAGGATAAGCGCGGCACTGCAGGCATAAAAACCAAGCACATTATGCAGGTCGTAGTTAACCCGGCGCCAGCGGCCGTTCCATTTAATACTGAAGCTGCGTTTACGGTCGCTTTTACGTTTGGGCCACCAGAGTACTATCCCGGTTATCAAAAGCAGCACAAATATCACTACACACCAGCCCACAATCTGCCTGCCTATAGCCGGAGGCAGCAGCAAATACAGGTGTATGTATTCAACCACTACAAAAAAGTTGCGCATGATATTTTCGTCATGCAAAAACTTACCATTATAGGGGTTTAAACTAATGTAACGCAGGCCAACCTTTGGCACGTTCAGCATCACAATAGCCGGGCGGTCTTTGCCATAGTAACCCACAACCGGGTCTTTTTCGGCAGTAGGGTAATATCTGAAAGCTATCTGCCTCAACTGCGACGGCAGCATAAATGGTTTTTGCTCAACCGCTACCTTGCGGTAGTCATATAGGGCATCTTGTATTTCATCCTGAAAAACATACAGACAACCGGTAAGGCTCACAATTACCACTACCAGGCCAGAGATAAACCCTAACCACCGATGAATAAACAGTATAGTTTTTTTTAGAGGCGTCATAAATATTTGATGCCCGCAAGTTACTACCTTTTTGTTATTTTATTTAGACTAATTATAAATAATATTTAAAAAATCTCTCCCTAACCCGCTCCGAAGGAGAGGGAACCGTTGGCGTTGTATATTGGGTTGGATGGCAGGAGACGCAAAATATTGCGTCTCTACGTTGATTCACGTTTGGTAGAGACGCAATATTTTGCGTCTTATGTTATTGACATGAACTGATATACCAGTAATCAAACTCCTTCTCCCTTGGAGAGGGCCGGGGTGAGGTTAAAACTTAGCAATAGTATTAGTAATGTGCGCTAAATGATGCTTACTATGCCAGGCATACAGCGCCAGGTTTCGTTTCAGAGTTATTGCCGCCCCGGTTTCAGGGTGTATAAAGTGACGATCCCAATCTGCATCAGTAAAACTTTCAAATAAGGCTATCAGGCGCTGGTGGATACCCTCAAGCATGATGAGCGATGGCTCGAGCGGTAATTTATAGTCGGGTAATTTTGCCCATTCCACCTGGTTATAGGCTTTAATGGTTGGACTATCCTCAGTTAGCGCCCACTTAAAGCGCACCAGCGAATTAATATGGCTGTCTGCAACGTGATGTACGACTTGTCTTATAGTCCAGCCGCCGGGGCGGTAGTGGGTTTCGAGTTGTGCGTCGGTCAGGCCGGCTACAGCTGCGCGCATTTTGGCGGGAAGCTCGCGGATATCGTTGATCCAACCTTTGATCGCGTTGGGCGTGTAGGTTTCAGGAACAACAAATTTACCTATCGGAAATTGTAACGGGTCGACGGTTGTGGTGCTACTCATGCTTTTGCATTACTTAGAAGGCCAAAGTAGGATGTTTTTTATTAAAGTTGGTGGCTTGTTGGTAAATTCTGGCGGCTGCTAAAGTCTTACCCTCGCCAAATAATTGGCCCATAAACGTAATACTGGCTGGCCTGCCGGCACGGTTAAACCCGTTGGGTAAAACTACGCAGGGATTACCTGTCAGGTTGGTGAGCGTTAAATTGGCGCTGAAGGCCGGAGCTACATAAATGTCCAGGCCTTTTAATTTTTCATACCATTGTTGTACTAAAAGTGTACGTGCGCGGCTGGCCTGAACATACTCAACCGCCGGTACAAATTGCGCCGCGCGGAAAATATTAGGCCATGAGTATTTTCGTTGCTGTGCCAGCATATCGTCTTTATGGTTTAGCACCAGTTCCTGGAAGGCCGCGCCTGCCTCAACATCTAACATGGTTGATATAGCGCCTAATGGCATATCAGGTATTTCAACCGGTACTAACTCAGCGCCCAGCTCCTTCAGTTTTACTAAAGTCAGCGAGTCGTTAATTTTATTGGCGTAGCGGCTTTGAAAGGCCGATTTAATGTAACCTATTTTCCAGCCTTTAAGCGAAGCCACATTGCCATCATAATTAAATGGCGCGGCTATAGTGCTTAAGTCTTTGGCGTCTGTGCCTTGTATAGCGTTAAATACAATAGCACAATCTTCAACATCACGGGTTATGGGTCCCAACTTGTCCATACTCCAGCTTAATGCCATCGCACCAAATTTGCTAACGCGCCCGAAAGATGGACGCAAACCTGTATCACCGCACTCGGTTGACGGCGATACAATAGAACCCAAAGTTTCTGAGCCAATGGCAAAAGGCAGGCAACCCGCACTTACAGCCGAAGCCGGCCCTGCCGAGGAACCGCTCGAACCGCGTGTAATATCCCAGGGGTTTCGCGTCATGCCGCCAAACCAGGTGTCGCCCATGGCTAACTCGCCTAAGGTAAGTTTAGCAACCAATATTGCACCGGCATCGTGCAGGCGTTTTACCACCGTTGCATCAATGCCAAGCTTTTGTTCTTTATAAGGGGCCGCACCAAATGTGGTTTTTGAATCAGCCGTTGACAGCAGATCTTTTACACCGTACGGAATACCATGCAGTACGCCCCGATACTTGCCGGCTTTAATTTCTGCATCAGCTTGTTCGGCTTCTTTAAGCGCGTCGTCTTCGGTTAGGTTAACAACAAAAAGCAGTTTGGGGTTATATTTTTTTAATCGATCGATATAAAATTTAGTGAGTTCTACTGAGGTGATCTGACGCGTGCGCAACAGTTCAGCCAACTGATGAATAGTGTAAAAAGCCAGTTCATTTTTATCGGCCGGTAGCTTTACCTGGCCTATTTTGGATAATTTAAAACCATTGCTTTTGTCCTGAGGCACAAAGCCCACCGGTACCGGATTAAAGTTAAGCGAAGGCACCACGCTATTGGGCATGTTAAGCTTGCGGATCTGCTGGTAATATTGAACCCGTTCATTTACCGAACTTAACATGGAGTCTCTTTGTGCCTCATTGAATTCGATACCGATGATTTTTTCGGCAGCTGCTATAACCTGGGTAGTAATCGGGCTTGTTTGCACTTCGTTCCAAACAAACGCACCGAAAATAAAACTCAAAACAAGGCTGAGTGGTAAAATACCATACTTTAAAGTAGAATTTTTTGCCATAAGTACAAGGTTTGCCCTAATTTAGCGTTTTAATCTGTTTATTTGGCTGATGGTGAAAAAGTTATTTGCCCTGATTTTTATTTTTTATTCTTCTCTGGCTGTTGCCGAAACCATCAAAACAGATGTTTTAGTAATAGGTAATGGGCCGGGTGCAGTTGCAGCGGCTATCCAAAGTTCGCGTAGCAAACTCAAAACGGTGTTGTTGGTTAATGGTAGCTGGATGCCCACGCTGCAAGGAAAGAATATGATTACATTAACCGATAACAGCAATCTTCCATCCGGCATTTGGGGCGAGTTCAGGAGGCAAATCCATCAGTTTTATAAAAGCAAACCGGCTTACGATACTACTTATAACGCGCCGCTTCAGTTTGAACCTTTTACAGGCGCAGGTATTCTGAAAAAAATAGCCGATACCACATCACGTTTAACTTTAAAATTAGATGCCCCGTATAAAACTGTTGAAAAAGACGGCACTGGCTGGGAAGTGGCCTATACTCAAAACGGGAAAATTTATTACGTAAAAACCAAAACATTGATTGATGCAACCGAGGGTAATGAGGTTACCAAGCTGGCCGGCGCATCTTTATTACCCCCTTTAACTTATAACGACAACTTATACCGAACATCAATAGTTGCGGGTGATGAACTGCGGGTACCTGTTAATTCAGCTGGCACCCCGTTAAACCTGACCGGATGGCGCTTTATACCCATGGGTTTATTAGTAGTAAAAAATGCTGATAATTTATTTGTAACCGAAAATGTGCTCAACAATAAGCCTAACCTGCCCATGCAAATGGCTATCGGGCAGGGCGCCGGTACGATGGCTGCATTTTGTGCCTTTTTTAAAACTACCAGTAAGAATTTAAAAGTCAGGGCCATACAAAGCGAGTTACTCGATTTTAAAGGCTACTTGCTCCCTTTTGATGATGTAAATCCCCAAGATCGTTATTTTAGGGCCATACAGCAGGTAGCTGTTACCGGGTTGTTAAAGGGTGTGGTGAAGAACGCTGACAACCAGCAGGCAGCTTATCTTTTTATGCCCGACTCTGCGGTTTATACGGCCGAAATAAAGCCAGTACTTACTGAAATTTATAGCCGGGCATTTATATGGTTCAATAACGCTAAACCGGGTATTAAATTTACCACCAAAGATTTACTGTCTTTTATCAGCGAAATTACCCTTTCTGAACCAGAGGCTTTCCGATTGACAATGCAGAAAGACTGGAAGGAGAGATACAGGTTCAAGTCAGACTTTGACCTGAACCATGTTGTAACCCGCAGAGAGTTTGCTATTCTGGCTAATCAGTATCTAAATCCATTTGCCCGCACCGTTGATCTTACCGGGCGAATTATTAATTAATATCTGTCAATCCTGATTAAACCGTGCAATGATCTTCCTTCCCAGATCGTAAGTGACTTTAAACGCTTCCTGGTTATCATTGAGATGTCCCGGCGAGAAATGGAAACTGGCAATAAACTGCCCTCTTATCCTTTCAAAAGCAAATGGGGTATAAATAATATCTAAACGGTTATAAGTTGGTTTTGAATAAAAGGAATCGCCATATTCAATTGTGCTGCCCTGACCGTGATAAAACTCTTCATAAAATGCCAGCCGGTGGTAACTTAGGTAAGCATTAAATATAAAACCTTTAGGCGTTTGGAAACCGTCAATACCACGCGCACGTTCTAAAGACATTAAGCCGCCGGCTTCAAAGGTTAATGAGTCAAATACCGTTTTGTGGCTGAAATCAAGCCCTACTTTAATTTCGGCAGCGCCGTTGTCGTTGATCCGGTCGTTAGGCACGGGTATTTCAGCACCGGCATCATGCATCAAAAAGAAATAGTGCGATACATAAAACGGACCGTATGTAACGGGGCGATACTTGCCCGAGAAACCAAATAAAAATTGTTCGCGGCGTGTGGCTGTCTGGCGGCTAACCCAATCAATCCAACCTGTCTCTGTAAAGTTTTCGGTTTGATATCGCGCCAGCAAACCCTGAACGTTAGGGCGATAGTATTGTAATGTGTCGTTTAACAATGCGCGCGGGTAATCGTCCAGTAAGCCCTGCCGCGGAAACTCGCCTGCGTAGAAATTCCACCTGGTGCCTGTGTATTTATAATAAGCTACCGGGTCAACTTGTGCAAAAAAAGGCTGTGCGCCAAACTCATGCAGGGCATTAACACCTACTATGAAATGGTTCAGGCTATCCATATTCAAACCAAAGTCAAGCGCAGTGCGGGTGCCTGAATAGGTGCGTGAGCGCGGGATGAATGCTTTGTATTCACGGTTATCTAAAAAGCCGAGCCCGTTAAAATTAACATCTAAACTGCGTTGCGCTAGCGCCGCGGTGCTGCTCAGTATCGAAACAAAAAGAATAAAGTAGATTTTTTTTAACATAGATAATTGATTAATTGACCAGTAGTTTAATGATCCTGCTGTTTTTGCTACCCTCAAAAGGTTCTGTCCTGACAGAGAATATCATTTCGTAATTTCCTTTTTTTGGTGCCACAAATTTAAAGTTGTAATGCGTGCTTTGCCCTGGCTTTAGTACGATATCATTAAAATCATCACCACTTTTTTGCGACGAGCCGGTACCGTCATCTTTGAAAAACACAACACCTAAAAGCGCTTTGTGCAGGCGCCCTTTGTCGCTAAAATTCACCGTGTAAGGATATGGATTTGTTATGGTTAAAGCAACAGTCGTTTGCTCACCGGCGTGTAAAGTTAAATGGGTCAAGCCGCTTTCTACCTGTAGTTTTTGATAAGTACGTACATCATCAACCCAACCGCCATACCAAATGCCGGCTTTGGTGCGTATAGGCTCGTGAGCATCCGCTTGCGGCGTGTCTATCAAATGGTAAACCCGTTGGCGCTGCATCTCGTCTTCAATCGGCCAGATATCATACTGTGTGCGGCGGTAATAGCGCGAATCGTAAGAGAAGGCTTTAAGACTGTTAGTATAATAATTATATTTTGAAGGATTTTGAAAGCCGTTATCCAGAATCAGGTAGCTGTCGCCAATTTTTTTATGAATGGTTTGCGCCCAGTCTTTAAAACCGTAGTAGCTTTTAATCTGGCCTATTTGTGTAACTATAGGCCATTGAAAAATCATCCCCAGGCGTAACGCCACAACAAAAATAATATTGATAGCGGCTACTGTATTAAACCATTTGGGCACCCCGCCTTTTTGATTAAAGCGGATGAGCGCCAGCATAATTAAAGGCGCAAAGGCTATGAGCGTCCAGTGAGGCTGCGCCTCGCCTCTGAAAGTCGCAAAGAAAAAGAAAGCAGTAGTGCCAATGCCGTTCACCAGCAGACAACGTATAAAAGCATCCTTGATCTTGATGGTATAAGCTGAGTAGAACAAGAACCAACCAACAATTGGCCCTGCCATAAGCAACTGCCCGGGAACATACAGGTAGCTATTCTCTGGGTTATAAACCTTTACTGCACGCTCATATAAATGATAGTTAACCGAAGGGAAGCCGTGATTAATCTGCCATAAAATATGCGGGATATACAACACGACCGCCAGCCCCGCAATGAACCAGAACGACGGCCGCTTAAACAGTTTAACGTTGCTGACCACCGTGAATGCCACCAATAGTACCGCGTGATACTTGCTGTAAAACATACATGCAATTACTACACCCAGTACTGTAGCCAGCCACCAATTGTCGTCGTCAAGATAACGCTGGTAGAAATAATAGAACAGCACAGCAAAAAAGAACAACGGTGCGTCGGGCGTGGTAATAAAACCGTAGATATGCAATATCAGCATACCCGCTACCACCATAATAAAGGCTGATGCGTTAACTGCGTATCGCTTTAAAATAAGCCAGAGTACGTAAATACTGATGCTGCTTGCCATTACGGTAATTAGCCGCATACAGAACTCATTGTGCCCGATACTATCGCCAATGCGGATGAACAGGGCGACCATTGGCGGGTGGTCAAAATAGCCCCAGTCCAGAAAGCGCGAGTACATCCAGTAATAGGCCTCGTCGGCGTGAAGTTCGAGGGTAGCGGCCTGGATTGCGTTTAATATCGTCCAGCACAGCAAAAAGTACCAGATGGGTTTGTCAGATTGTTTGGCTGTATGGGCAGATAACGACATTTAAACGTAATAATTTCAGCAGCGCAAAGGTAGGCAAATATTTGGCGCTGGCATTAGAAATATAAATTGCTGCAGAACCACTACATTAGCTCCAAATAACTCACACACCATGAAAACAACTATTGAATTTATAAAACTGACCCGTACCAGTTTGCTTGATTTAGTAAAAGATCTGACCCAGGAGCAATTGAATAAAATACCGGTAGGCTTTAACAACAACATCGTCTGGAATTTGGCTCATATTGTAGCTACGCAACAAAATATTTGCTACCAACGTGGTGGCGTAAACATTGTAACTGAAGAGCGTTTTTTCACGCCGTTTATAGGAGGGACAAAACCTGAAGGCTTTGTAAGTGCTGAAGACCTGCAATTGATAAAGGGTTTATTTTTTTCGACTCTTGAACAATTAGAAGCTGATCTGCAAACTGATAAGTTTGACAATTATACCCCGTGGACGACCCGTTACGGCAACAGCGTTAATAACATTGAAGAAGCCATTGCCTTTTTGGCCTTTCATGATGGGATACATTTGGGGTATGTTCAGGCTTTGAAAAGGGTGATATAGATCTCTAATACTTAAAACATATTGTCATTTCGACCGACGGGAGAAATCTTATACGCTTTGCCAAATCGCTTGTATAAGATTTCTCGCGACGCTCGAAATGACAAACGTAAAAAAAGAAAAGCGGCTCAAATTAGGCCGCTTTTCTTTTTTATGATCGAGCTACGTTACACCCCTAATAACAATCTTGCAGGGTCTTCCAGTAATTGCTTAACTCTTACCAGGAAGCTTACCGACTCGCGGCCGTCAACAATACGGTGGTCGTATGAAAGGGCAACGTACATCATTGGGCGAATTACTACCTGGCCGTTTACTGCTACAGGGCGCTCAATAATGTTGTGCATACCCAAAATAGCCGACTGCGGTGAGTTGATGATCGGCGTAGATAACATCGATCCAAATACACCGCCATTGGTGATAGTAAAGGTACCGCCTGTCATTTCTTCTAACGACAATTTATTGTCGCGGGCTTTGGTAGCCAGGGCAACAACTGCCTTCTCAATATCAGCCAGGCTCATAGCATCCGCATTACGGATGACCGGCACTACCAGGCCTTTAGGAGCAGATACGGCGATCGAGATATCAGCAAAGTTGCTGTACACAATCTCTTCGCCTTCAATACGGGCACCAACTGCAGGCCAGTCTTTCAGTGCTTCAGTAACAGCTTTGGTGAAAAACGACATAAAGCCTAAGCCAACGCCGTGTTTTTCTTTGAATTTGTCTTTGTATTTGGCGCGCAGGTCCATGATAGGCTGCATATCCACCTCGTTAAAGGTAGTTAGCATGGCTGTCTCATTTTTTACAGCTACCAAACGTTTAGCTACAGTTTTGCGTAGCGGCGACATTTTTTCGCGGCGCTCTGTTCTTGAACCGGCCGGTGCAGCAGGAGCCGGAGCGGCAGCAGGTGGGCTTGGAGCAGCGGGTGCTTTTGCAGGTGCAGCTTGCGCGGCTACAGCGTCTTCTTTGGTAATGCGGCCATTAACGCCGGTACCGGTTACTGAGCCGGCCTCAACGCCTTTTTCGGCTAATATTTTGGCTGCAGCAGGCGATGGTGTGCCTGATGCATAAGTAGTTCCTTTTTCAGCCGCAGCAGTAGGAGCAGAGGTGGCAACTCCGGCTTTAGCTGCAGGAACTGCTTCGACTTTTGGGGTAGCGGCAGCAGCGCCACCTTCTTCAATAGTGCAAACAACAGCCCCAATAGCTAAAACATCGCCCTCTTTAGCTATAGTTTTTAAAACGCCGGCTTTTTCAGCGGTAAGCTCAAATGTAGCTTTGTCTGATTCCAACTCGGCTATTGCTTCGTCCATTGCAACGGTATCGCCATCTTTTTTTAACCAGCTTGATAACGTTACTTCTGTTATTGACTCGCCTACGGGCGGAACTTTAATTTCTAAACTCATATTTTGGATATGTTATTATTCTTATTTTCTGTCGTTTGCGGTAAATGAACTGATCTTGTTCCATAAAGCCAGCGCGATATTTTCCATGCCTTTATTACTTGGATGTAATTCTACCCCCGGGTTTGACCACAATCCGAATGAAAAGTTTGACCCGGTTTTTATCATAGAACTTAGTAGCACATACGGTGGGTGCTTCATCATAACGGCATCAATATTGTCGGCCCAAACAGAACCAGCGCTTAAAATTATAATATTCGGATTAGCTGATTTAAAATAATTAATCAGGGCGGTATAACGCTCATCAAAAACAGTCATATCTGTGCCTGCCGGCACGTTTTCACCGATGCGTAAAATAAGCAGATCGGGTTTTGAATTTTTAAGCTCTTTCAGGTTGGCATCCAAATCATAATTTACGGCATCTTTCTCAAAAGCAGCTATATTTTTGATTTGCACCTGCACATTCGGATTTTTAACCTTAAACTTAGCAAGCAGCAAATGGGCATAGTCCAGATCCAGGGCTGTAGCCGCCATACCCCAATCGCCGTACCAGCCAATGCTATTATCGTGCGGGGCGTAAGTAATGCTGTTTCCTAATATCACCACATTGCTAAATGTTAAAGTACTTTGGCTGACAGTATTGTTCTGCTTTTTGCAGCTCATTATTAACGGCATCCAGGCCACAAAAAGCAAGCAATATTTTTTTATCATATTAATCAGCACCGGCAGTTGCCATTTTTTCGGTAGTAGCTTTAATAGCTTCTTTTACTTTTTTACCGGCAGGTGTTTCAAATGCCTTAGTAATTAAGTACAGCTGCTGTGCGGCATGCTGTTTGGCAAAACCGGTAGCTGTACTGGCGCTTTCGCTTCTTGATATTACATCGTCAAAACGCAGCGCCTCTTCTGTGCGCGATTTACGCCACAAGTAAGGCCATGCGCCCATATTTTCCGGTTCTTCTTGCACCCAGATAAAATCTGTGGCTTTATTGTATTTGGCCCTAATAGCTTCTATTTGTTGTACCGGGGTAGGGTACAACTGCTCTAAACGCACAATAGCTACGTCTTTACGCTCATCAGCAGTTTGTTTTTCAAGCAAATCGTAATAGATCTTGCCAGAGCAGAACAATACGCGTTTAACTTTTTTAGCGTCTGCGTTTGCATCATCAATAACCTCTTTGAAACCACCATCGGTAAAATCAGCCAGCGGCGATACGCATTTTGGTGCACGCAGCAAGCTTTTAGGTGTAAAGATTACCAAAGGTTTGCGGAACTCGCGATAGATCTGACGGCGCAACACATGGAAGAAGTTAGCCGGAGTAGTACAGTTAGCTACCTGGATGTTGTTATCGGCACAAAGCTCCATAAAACGCTCAATACGTGCAGATGAGTGTTCAGGGCCCTGACCTTCATAGCCGTGAGGCAATAACATTACCAAACCATTACCACGCTGCCATTTGGTTTCGGCACTTACTATATATTGGTCGACGATGGTTTGCGCACCGTTAAAGAAGTCGCCAAATTGCGCTTCCCAGATGGTTAATGCATTAGGGTTTGCTAAAGCGTAACCGTACTCGAAGCCTAAAACGCCATATTCAGACAATAAGGAGTTAAAGATTTGGAACCTCTCGCCCTCGATGTTGTCCAATGGTTTGTATTCCTCTTCAGAATCGGCCAGTGTTAAAACCGCATGGCGATGTGAGAAGGTGCCGCGTTTAACATCCTCTCCGCTTAACCTAACCAAATGTCCTTCTGTCAATAACGAACCGTAGGCCATTAACTCGCCCATGGCCCAGTCAAATACATGGGTATCATTGACCATTTTGGCGCGCTCCTCAAATAATTTTTCAATCTTTTTGAAGAATACTTTATCTTTTGGCAGCTCGGTAATTTTTTTACCGATAGCCAGTAATTCATCTTTGCTTACGGCAGTTTTTACCGGTGCATTAAAATCTCTTTCAGTAGCCAGGTGTAAACCGTTCCAGGCGCCGGCAAACATTGGGATAGAATCAGTAAAACGATCCTGAGCTTTTGATTCGTCCAGATCTTTTTGCAAACGGGCGCGGAAATCCTTCTCCATTTGTTTTACTTCATCTTCTTTCACAACGCCCTCGGTGGTAAGTTTATTCATATAAACCTCGCGTGGATTAGGGTGTGCCTCAATAGCCTTATATAATAAAGGCTGGGTAAATTTAGGCTCGTCGGCCTCATTGTGACCATAACGGCGATAGCACAAAATATCAATAAACACGTCGCCGCCAAACTCCTGGCGGTATTCCATTGCCAGGTTAATAACGTAAGCCAAAGCCTCAACGTCATCGCCATTTACGTGAAAAACCGGAGCCAATACCGTTTTAGCTACGTCTGTACAGTAAGTACTTGAGCGCGCGTCGGTAAAGTTGGTGGTAAAGCCAATCTGGTTGTTAATAACCAGGTGAATGGTACCACCGGTACTGTAACCTTCCAGTTTTTCCATCTGCAATACCTCGTAAACAATACCCTGACCGGCTACTGAAGCATCACCATGGATTAATATAGGCGCGATTTTGTTATCGTCGCCTTTGTATTTAAAGTCAATTTTTGAGCGGGTAAGGCCTTCAACAACAGGGTCAACCGCTTCCAGATGCGAAGGGTTAGGACAAAGGCTCAGGTGAACTTTTTTTCCGTTCTCGGCCTCAACGTCAGTCGAAAAACCTAAGTGATATTTAACGTCGCCACCGGCAGTTGAATCCTCATCATAATTTTTACCCTCAAACTCAGAGAAGATCTCTTTGTAAGTTTTTTTCATGATGTTGGCCAGCACATTTAAGCGGCCACGATGCGCCATGCCTATAGTAAACTCTTCGATACCCAGCGTAGCCCCTTTTTGAATTACCGAATCCATGGCAGGTATCAGCGCCTCAGCACCCTCTAACGAAAAGCGCTTCTGACCCAAAAATTTGGTACCCAAAAAGTTTTCGAAAATTACCGCTTCGCTTACTTTACGCAGCATCAGCTTTTTCTCATCAACTGAGAAGGATGGTTTGTTGCGCTGTTTCTCCATGCGCTCCTGGAACCATTTTACTTTAACAGGGTTACGTATGTACAGGTACTCGGCGCCAATAGTGCCGCAGTAAGTCTCTTGCAGCATCTGCACAATGTCGCTCAGTTTGGCAGGGCCAATGCCAATTTCGTGGCCCGCGTTAAAAACCGTATCCAGGTCGGCGTCTGACAGACCGAAGTTTGACAACTGCAGGTCGGGCAAATGCTGGCGACGCCCCCGTACCGGGTTAGTGTTTGCAAACAAGTGCCCGCGGCCGCGGTAGCCATCAACCAGGTTTAAAACATTAATTTCTTTTAAAAAGTGATCAGGAGTTTCAGTACTGATAGAAGGTGCTTCAGATCCGCGTCCGAAGTCAAAACCTTCAAAGAATTTTTGCCATCCAAAGTCAACCTGGGAAGGGTCTTCTTTGTAGCTTTCATAAAGCGATTCGATAAAAGCAGCGTTATTATTATTGATATAATTGAGGCTATCCATGGTAAACCAATCTTAAGATGTTGCAAAAGTAAGCATTAACGTATTATAAACATTAAATTAATCACAAAACATTTACCACTTTTTCACAAAAACGAGGTAAATGTCAAAACAGACAATTATGTTATAATTGTGTTCAAAAAGCATACAATATTGGCTTTAGTGCCAAAGTTTTTGAACAAAATTGCGCAGGTAATCTGTCCCTTCAATCAGAACGGCTATTAAACCAATTATCAAAGTATATTGTTCGAAGGAATTCATGATTAAATATACGCAGGTTTGACCGCGCGCGTATCATTTTAGTTTAATTTTTTAGTGAGATTTTTTTGCGGTGTGGTGATGACTCACCCGGTCTAAGCTTCGCTGGGCCACCTTCTCTTCCGCAAGCGGTAAAGAGGGTATATAGTTTTGGTATTTAGAATCCGGGGCTTTGTGCGATTCCCTCCCTCGGGTAGGGAGGGAATTTAAATTTTGTCATGTTGAGCATAGCGAAACATCTTATACGCCTTGCTTTTCACTCACACAAGATTCTTCGCTATCGCTCAGACAAAGGGAAATGTTTAAAAAGAAATTATGCTATTACATCGGCGGGAGCCCAGGTGCTTATAAACTCGCTGTTAGTTTCAAGTTCGCCGGCTTGTTTAGCCAGGTTAAAGTATTTATTGTCGCGGGGGTCATGGCCCAGCCCTGCTACAAATGCCCAGTTGCCCCAGTTGCTGGCGGGTGAGTAGTCGATCAGCTTTTCTTCAAAATAAGCCGCACCCTTTTTCCAGTCAATATCCAGGTCGCGCACCAGGTAGCCGGCCACCATCTGTCGGCTAAAGTTGCTTATGTAACCGGTGGCATTGAGCTTATGTATGCTGGCGTCAACAAACGGAACGCCGGTATTTCCCGCCTTCCATTGCTCAAATAGGCGCTGTTTTTCGGGCAAGGCAGCTTCGGCTTGTACATCGGTAGTAAAATATTCTTTGCCATGCTTTTTAAACATAAAACGAAAGTAATCGCGCCACAACAGCTCCATGCGAAGCATGCCTGCATGATGTGCATTTTTGTCGTTCTCGTGTTTTACCACAGCCCAATAAACCTCTCGCATGGAGATGCAGCCCAGGGCAATCCACGCACCCAGTTTTGACGATCTGTCAACCGTTGAACCGTTACGCCCTTTGGTTGGCGCCACCTGCTGGTTATCGGCAAAATACGCTTCAAGGCGTGCTAAACCGGCGGTTTCGCCGCCTGTAAATTTTACGCGTGCACGTGGGTCATCTTGCGGCTCTTCTAAACCCAGGTCTTTCAACGCCGGTATTTCGCCCGCATCAATAATTTCTGGGGTGTGTATCTGTTCAGGAGTCGGCAAGCCTGTGCGCACATCGCTGTCGCGCTCTACTTTTTTCTTAAAGACAGCAAAGCTGTCAGGGATATCTTTGATCGGGAAAGGCAAATCTTCTTTATGGTATAAAGTATGCCCTATGAAATGTTTCAGATTAAGCCTTTGGTTCCAGAGTGCGGTTTCAACTTCTTCAGAAATATTGGTTTCCTCATAAGCCACCTCGCGGTGATGGTAAACCTCGCTTACACCATATTGCGCTGCCAGCTGCGGAATCACCTCGGCCGGATTGCCTGTCCGAACAATTAGTTCGCCGCCTAAGTTTTGAAGGTTTCTGCGTAAATCGGCAACAGATTCTAACAGAAAACGGGCGCGAAACGCACCTGTCTTTAGTGAGCCGTCAGCATTGGTTTTAAAATAATATGGGTCAAAACAATATACCGGCAGCACTTTGTCGGCTTTACGTGTGGCTTCTAACAATATCTCGTTATCGCGTACGCGCAAATCATTTCTAAACCAAACCAGTATTATTTTCTCACCCATATAAGACTCAGCACCTACAAAATTGCAATTTATTTGGCTTATTGCAGCTTTTACCTCAAATATTATGACATGTGTCAAACATTTGCATATTTAGGTATGGCTTATACGTTCAATTTACAGATAAGTGTTACATTTAAGGCGATTGATCAACACTAACTCTATACGATTTGGCATCTAAACAATTTGCAGCAATTTTTGATATGGACGGTACAATGGTAGACAACACACCCTACCATTATAAAACCTGGCAAGCATTATATGAAAAATATGATAAAGGCGAACTCAGCAACCAAACCTATAAAGCTCAGATAAGCGGCGTACCCATCGTAGATACGATGCGCGGACTATTTCCTGACGCCGATGAAATAACTTTAACATCGCTGGTTAGTGAGAAAGAAAAGCTTTACCAACAGATATACGCTCCATTTATTGCACCGGTAAACGGATTGGAAAACATGCTGATTGAATTAAAAAACAGCGGTATAAAACTGGCTATGGCTTCATCGGCCACGGTTGATGATATTAATTTTGTGCTAGAGCATGTGCCGGTAAGGCAGTATTTTGATGTGATTATTGACGGAAATCGCGTTAGCAAAGGAAAACCCAACCCGCAAATATTTTTAAAGGCAGCGGCCGACCTGAATATGCGCCCCGAAGATTGTGTAGTGTTTGAAGATTCAATAGCGGGTATAAAAGCCGGGAATGCTGCCGGAATGAAGGTGATTGGCGTTACAACGGCTCATGGGGCAGCCCAGCTGCAACCCACAAACCTCACCATTAACGACTATACCGAATTGAATATGCAGAAGATACTGGATTTGTTTAGTTAACAGACAGGTTATAATTATTACATTTACTAAAACTTACAGCCATGCAATTAAAGAATACTTTTAGCCACCAGGTATATTTCTGGTTAAAGGATAAAGCCGACCTTCCTAAACTGATAGAGGGCCTGAATATTTTGGTACCTATAAAAACTATAAGCCAAATACACATTGGGGTACCCGCACCCAGCGAAATGCGGGAGGTGATTGAGCGCAGTTATGACGCTTCATTGTGTGTTTTGTTCGACTCGTTAGCTGATCATGATTATTACCAGATAGATCCGCTGCATGATATTTTCAGAGATCAGTATGCCGACCCGCTTTGTAAAAAGGTGATGGTGCTGGATAGTATAGATGCCTGATAAGTCAATAAATAAATGAAAGAGGCCATGTTTTGCATGGCCTCTTTCATTTATGACAAAATATATTTAGTAATCTTACCAGCTGCTAATGTCGCCGCTGCCAGATTTAGCCTTGGCTACACGTTTTGGATTGCCGCCATAGGTAATATCGCCACTGCCTGTAATTTGCGCATTTAAAGTGGCGCTGGCATAAACTGATGCATCGCCCGAACCGCTTATGGAAACTGTGGTAGTAGCAGTGTTAAGGTCTCTGGCAGTGTAATCGCCTGAACCACTGATCTCCACCTTTTGTGTTTCGGCACGTCCCCAAAGTTTCAGGTCGCCTGAGCCACTGATGCCTGCATTTAAAACACGGGCGGTTAATTTACCCTGGATGTCTCCGCTTCCGGTTATCTGGATATTAATATTACCGGTATTCAGGCCATCTTTAAAATAGATGTCGCCAGAGCCGGTCAGATTTATATCATCGATGCTTGTTACAGTAACGTAGACAACTACTTTTTTGTGATTGAAGATATTTCCCCAGCCGCCGAAATGATTTTTGGTGTGAATGTTTAGCGTACCGCCGCGCACATCTGTCAATACTTCTTTTATAACATCAGCCGGCGCCTCAACCTTTACAGATTCTGTACGGCCCTGAGTAATATAAACATCAAATGAGGCGGCGGCATCAATAGCATGAAAGCCTGATAAATGGCGGTCCTCAATATTGGCAGCAAAAGTTTGTCCGGCCGCAAAAAGCACCAGCGCAACTAAAATTTTAATCGTTTTCATAATAGTCTAAGTTTTGTTTCTATATGAGACGCTTTTTTTTGTAAAGACGTTACAGAAAATCTCACATTAATCTGTCTTTACCTTAATGTAATAATTAAAGGTGTCTACTTCAACATTGTCTTTGGTGATACCATCAATTTTTACAGGTTTGAACTGTTTATCAAAATTTCTGAATATCCAGCCGCCACCTTTCATTCTTACCTTTACCGGCACGGCAAAATTGTTGGCTATGGCATTAAATTTTGCATTGAGTTTTCCGTTGATGGTGCTAAATTCAAGTGTCGGTATTTCTGTGGTATGCAGGTATTCGTCAAAAACAGGCAGCAGGTTTTTACCCGATTGTTTGCTGATGTACCCGGTTATGTCATCATAAGTAACCGTTTTATGATAAAAGGTTTTGTTTAGACCCCGCAAAATACTGAGCCATTTGGCATCGTTGTTAATAATGGTACGTATCATATTCAGCAGTACTGAACCTTTATAATACATATCGCCCGAGCCTTCTTTGTTGACGTTATAGGGCCCCACAATAGGTTCGTCGTTACGAATAGAGCGACGCAAGCCGTAAACATACTTCTGCCCCCGTTCTTTGTTTGAAACACTTTCAATAAACAGCGATTCCGAGTAGTCTGTAAAGCTTTCGTGTATCCACATATCACCAATATCTTTTGCAGTGATGCTATTACCAAACCACTCGTGCCCGCTCTCGTGTACAATGATATAATCCCAGGTTAAACCTATGCCCGTACCTGACAAATCAATCCCCATGGGTTTGCCGCGATGCCCGGCATAGTAACCGTTAACATAATTGTTGCCGTATGCCACACCGCTTTGGTGCTCCATACCCAGGTGCGGCGTTTCAATCAGTTTATAGCCATCTTTATACCATGGGTACGGGCCAAACCAATGTTCAAACGCTTTTAACATGCGCGGTACGTTGGCTGCAAACTGCTTTTTAGCTTTGTTGATATTATAATCCAGCACCCAGAAATCAGTGGTCAATTTACCTGCTTCTCCGTTATAGATGTCGCCGAAATGGGTATAGTTGGCAATATTAGCCTCGACATCATAATTGTTAATGGGGTTGGCTACAAACCAATCGTAACGGGTATATCCGTCGGCTAAGTCGGTAGCTTTACGCAGGCGACCATTTGAAACGTCTATCAAACCCTTTGGCGCGCTAATGCTGATGAGCATGCTGTCTACTTCATCGGCCTGATGATCTTTATTAGGCCACCAGATACTTGCGCCGGCGCCCTGGCAAGCTGTAGCCACCCATGGCCGGTTCAATGAATCGACGGCGTAAACCACACCGCCATCCCACGGCGCATTTTTAGCTATGGTTGGGTTGCCTGAATAAAATACGGTGAATTCATCCTTACTGCCTTGCAAAATGGTTTTCGGGAAGGTCACAAACACAGCATTAAATTCACGGCTAAAAGGTAACTCCTTGCCTTTATATACTACCTTTTCAACCTTAAGGTTGGCATACAGGTCAAACTGTAGTTTATTGAAATCCTGTGTAGCGGTAAATTTAAACAGGTTGCTGCCGCTGATATACTTATGGTCTATATCAAACTTAACATCAAGATGGTAGTAGTTAATGTCATAGCAGGTACGCAAAGGGCTGAGGTTGCCGCGTAAAGAATCGGCGCGGGTAAAGTTTTCTTTTTTAACCATCAGCTGGGCGTGCGCGCTAAATGACAAAGCCACCAAAATGGGCAGCAGCGATCTGAATAATTTCATGGAGATCAGGATATTTTTATATTCAAATATAGCATAATCTGCTATTTATGCCGGTGTAATAACTGCAGAATTGCGGCGCAGGCGGCGCCCGCCCCGGGACCACCATCATAAAAGCCTATAATTTTATTTTTCAGTCCGTACGCATCGGCGCTGTAAACTTTGCCATTGTCCAAAAAAGCCGCTGGTTTATCTTTAAGTTCGTAAGCGTCGGCTCTGAAAATGGTTTTGCCTTCAATAAAGCCGATCACCTTGTCTTTCAACTCATAAGCGTCGGCCGAATAGATTTTGTTATCCTGAATAAAACCAACCACTTTATCTTTCAGTCCGTAGCTATCGGCACTGTAGATTTTGCCATCAATCAAAAATCCACGGGGCGTGGTGCTTTTAAGCTCGTAAACATCGGCGGCGTACAGGGTTTGCGCCCGGACCGACATCGTCCAAAACAATAGTGAAAATAGGATAGCGGTTAAGGTTTTCATATGTATAATAAAGATAGTGTAAAAATCATGACAATTGACGCAACTAATCACTAATCAACTAACCTCCAATCTTTAAAAAACGTACCTTTGCGCCACAAATACTACTACTATGCAATATGATGTTATCGTTATAGGTTCTGGTCCGGGTGGCTATGTGGCTGCTATACGTTGTGCCCAACTTGGTTTAAAAACAGCATGTATTGAAAAATACGCTACTTACGGTGGTACCTGCCTTAATGTGGGCTGTATCCCTTCAAAGGCGCTTTTAGATTCGTCTGAACATTATTATAATGCTGGGCACGCCTTTGCCAATCACGGTATCAACCTTAAAGATCTAAAAGTTGATATAGCCCAGATGATGAAGCGGAAAACCGAAGTAGTGGCTAAAAACACCGCCGGTATCAGCTTTTTATTCAAGAAAAATAAAATAGATGGTTATCAAGGTGTAGGTTCTTTTAAAGATAAAAACACCATTATTATAACCAAAGCCGACGGCACTACGCAAGAAATAACCGGTACCAACGTAATCATAGCAACCGGTTCAAAACCATCAAGCCTGCCATTTATTAAGATCGATAAAAAACGCATCATCACTTCAACAGAAGCTTTATCGCTGCCTGAAGTTCCGAAACACCTGATCCTGATTGGTGGTGGAGTAATTGGCCTGGAGCTGGGCTCTGTATATCAACGCCTGGGTGCTAAAGTATCTGTAATTGAGTTTATGGACGGCATCATCCCGACTATGGATAAAGCTTTGGGTAAAGAGCTGCAAAAAGTATTGCAAAAGCAAGGCATGGAGTTTTACACCGGCCATAAAGTAACCGGCGCTACCGTAAAAGGTAAAGAAGTTACGGTAACTTTTGACTCGCCCACTGGTGAGAAGAAAGAGCTTAAGGGCGATTACTGCCTGGTAGCCGTAGGCCGTATTGCTTACACCGACGGTTTGGGCCTTGATAAGATAGGTTTAACCGTTGAAGAGCGCGGCCGTAAAATTACCGTTGACGATCATATGCAAACCAGCGTTAAAGGTGTCTACGCCATTGGCGACGTTATCCGCGGGGCAATGCTGGCGCACAAAGCCGAAGATGAGGGCACTTTTGTTGCCGAAAGTATAGTAGGCCAAAAACCGCACATCAATTATAACCTGATACCGGGTGTAGTTTATACCTGGCCCGAAGTTGCCGCCGTAGGACAGACCGAAGAGCAACTGAAAGAAAAAGGTGTAAAATACAAAGCCGGCTCGTTTCCTTTCCGCGCCAGCGGCAGGGCAGTAGCCAGCGGCGACATGGATGGTTTTGTTAAAGTTTTGGCTGATGCCGCAACCGACGAAATTTTAGGTGTACACATGATCGGTCCGCGTGCTGCGGATATGATTGCCGAGGCTGTGGTAGCGATGGAATACCGCGCCAGCGCTGAGGACATTAGCCGCATGAGCCATGCGCACCCAACGTATACCGAAGCATTCCGCGAAGCTTGTTTAGCTGCAACAGATAATAGGCCGATACATATTTAAATTTCGGATTTACGAATCTAGATTTACGATTTTGAGCTTCGTCATGAAAATGACGAAGCTTTTTTGTTTGTGTAGGCTTGTTTGCTATCTTTAAATAAATACAAACTTTATCATGAAACTTTTTTCTTCTGAAGACTTTTACTTTACCACCAAATTAACTCCTGCAGAGGTAAAAGTCAGGTTGGATGAAATGGTGGGCGTTCATAACTACCAGTTTAGCGGCTACACCGTAGACAATATTTTTAAGCTGCAGCCAATAGATACAAAAAAATCGCTCAGCCCTGAAATAGACGGCAGCATTGAGCCATGGCAAAGCGGCAGCCGCATTACGGCAAGTATAAAACTACCTCAAAGAACGACTCTTTTTTTGAAGATATCTATTGGCGTTATGATTGCGGCGACAATTGCTACACTTATTAACATGGTCTTTACTATAAGAGATCATCATAACTTTTTTCCTTGGTTTGTTATCTTTTTGTGCTATATTCCATTAATCAATAATTCGCATACTGAAAGTAAAAAGCTCAAAGAGGGTTTGGTTAGGGCACTTGAGGGTGAAGAGCAGTTAGTTTAATCCACTCTCCTTCAACCAACCTTTCAAAGTATCCACATCTGCCTGCATTGAAGCTAAAACCTGCTCTTTGGGTAACGTTAGTTTGGCTGCTCCCTGATCGGCGCCGCCCAACGGGTATTCAAAGTGCATAATAATGGGGCCTTTAAAGCCAAAGTTTTTTAACTGTGCAAAATACTTTTTAAACTCAACCATGCCCTGGCCAAGTGGTGCATTGGCTATTTCCCAGCCTTTGGCCGTTTTGTTCCAATAAAAATCTTTGATGGTGGTTGATCTGACATAGTCTTTAATCAGGTTCAGGTTGATAGGCCAGGCCATAGCGCCATCTATTGTGGCGTGATGAATGTCAAATTGTACGCCTACGTGTTGTGGCGACAGGCTTTTGATCGCCTCATACAAATCCCATATCGAGTTGCCAAACCGGCCGGTATGATGTTCGTAATCACCCCGCATCTGGTATTGTTGGTTGACTTTGGCCAAGGCGGCAAAGCGTTTTTTTAACTGGTCGACATTTTGCAGCGGACTTAGTTTTTTATCGTAACTGTACCAACCCATGCGGTAACTTTTTATGCCTGCTGCCGATGCTGCTTTTAAAACATCATGTGTAAGCTGGTCATCAGCATCTACAATATCGGTGGTGATTGAGTTTATGCTTATGCCGGCAGCCTTAGCAGCCAACAATGCTTTGGGCAAGTCGTCATTCACTCGCTCGGGTAGCACGTGGCCGCCTTTACGCACTGTTAAATCAATGCCCTCAAACCCCAGCCGGGCTGCCTGGTTGGCCATATCAGTATAGTTGAGCCACTGCAAATGTTTAGAGAAAATGTTAAGCGTGACTTTACCATCTGCCGCGGGCGGCGTTAACTGTTGTGACGATTTAAGATCATCGCCCAAGGCTAAATTACCAAGTGGCAGCGCAGCTATGCTTATAGCAGTTGTTTTAATAAAATTTTTGCGCGAGATGCCTTTGTTCATAATTAATTGCTAACGGTTAATTCAAAACTACAAATTCAAAATCAAACAAAAGCCCCCTGCATTGCAGAGGGCTTTAAGAGGGGTATTAAATTATTTAGTTGAGATTTTTACTATTGAATAGCGGCGCGGAATATTCTACGTGCCGATGTGGTGTTGTTAGTAGCAAAAATGTAATAATAACCGTTTGATTTTTCAGCACCGTAAATAGTGTAACCAGCAGGGGCCAGGTATTTGGTATAATTGCTGCCATCCTTTGATAAGTTGAAGGTTAAACCAGCATACATAACTTCGCTGCCGGTAACTTTTACTACGTAAGTAGCCTCGTCGTTAACACGCGACCAGCTATCGCCCTGGTTGGTTGATTTGTACAGACGTTGATCGGCAAGACTTGGCGAAGTTGAAGGCGGAGTATATAATACAAACACGCCTGCCGTGCTATGTGCTTTCAAATATTCTTGCTGGCCAAAACCGTACAGATAATAGCCTGTAGTACCTTTTGTAGCTACCCATGTTTTACCCTGATCTGTTGAACGATAGAATTTCTTGGCAGCGGCATTAGGCAGGTTGCCGGCCGCATCAACTGCATACCAGTATTTGCCTGCAGCATCACTGGTAATGTAATCCAGGCCGTTTAATGAAGGTACAAATGTGTTGGTGAAAGTTTTGCCACCATCGGTTGATGTATATAACGTAGTACCGTTAACCAAATTTACTGTATTACCCAAAGCCACAATGCCGGTGAAGCCCATAGTTGGATTGTTTGGATTTGGCACCAACTGGGTCCAGGTAACGCCATCTTTTGATTTAGCAACACCATAGTTTGAAGTAACAAACAGTGCCGAATCATTAGCCGCTACAAGTCTTATCTCTAACGCGGTTTTGTTAAATGGCAGGTTGTTGTAAACATTTGTAAAGTTTGACCCATCAGTAGTTAAGTATAAATAGGTTGATTTTAAACCACCGGCAAATATGGTTTTAGTACCCAAAGTTGCGGCTTGATTGTAGTTTGAAATTGAGCCGTTGAAATTAACACTTTGCCATGCTAAACTATTGGCAACCACTATGTCTGTACTGGTTTTTGCACTATGTGAACCAATGCTCACCGTAATGCGGCCGGTAGTTGCGCCGCTTGGCACAACAACACTTAATTGAGAGGCCGTGGCAGCTATTACCTGAGCATAGCCGGCGCCATTATTAAAGCTAACTACGTTATCAGATGCTTTGGTTGAAAAGTTTGCGCCTTTAATAGTAACGGTGTCGCCAATTTTTATAGCCAACGGTGCGTACGATGTTACAGCAACAGGTGATATATAAGTAAAGGTCGGGCCGGTGCAAAGGTCGCTGTTTTTAATTTTAATAGTAATGGCGCCTGTATATCCCTGTTTAGGTACAATAGCCCTTATAGTGGTTGATGTAACCTGAAGCAGCCTGGCTGGTGTGCTGCCGCCAAAGTTTACAATATTCTCGGCCATTGTAGTGCTGTAGTTTACACCCTTGATAGTTACCGTATCGCCTGCAGTACCAATTAAAGGTGTTATGCTTTCAATAGTAGGGGCAATAGTTTGCGGGGTAGGGTCAACAATTTCCGATTTGGCTTTTTTGTTAGCGGTATAATTAAGAATTGTTAAGCTACCTTTTGACGGAAACTCGCCACTTGTTGGGTTCATGAATTTGATATCCCATTTAATAGTGATGTTATTACCGTCAATAGTAATATCAATGGTGCCTGAAATGGCATAAAAAAGGTTACCGCCAGTTGTTTTGTACCTGATGTAGGTTTGTGTAGTCGTTGAAACTGCGCTGGTGCCGTTCACCCTTAATGATGGGCTACCCGGATTTGAGGAGGTGCCTAGTTTTTTGGTGAGGGTTTGCGTGCCGGCTTTAACATCGGCGATGTAAAGTACCAACTGGTCGCCTGCCGAGCTTAGCGTGTTGGTGCTTAATAATGCTTTGGTAGCGTCACCGTCGGTGGCGTAATAAACTGCCGACATTGATGATTCGCTGAGTGATAGAGTTCGTCCGTCAACAACACCTGAAAAGTTGGTCTGTGGTACTGTTGTAGTAGTGGTTGGCGCTGTAGACACGGTGTCTTTTTTGCACGAACCCATGACGGCAATAAGCAGCATCAAGCCGCCTATTGTTAATAGGGGTTTTTTAATCATGGTTTTTATTAATTGGGGTAATAAATAATTATAAATCAATTATAACAAGAAAATTACAAAACAAAAAAAAATTCTAATAATATTTTAATCCGGCTGTATGAAAGACTGTTATGTAAGTATGAAAAATATTTTTCACTGGATATTATTTGTAGGTATTTTTTGTGGTGATTACCGAAAAAAATTGTAGAAACACCACTCTATTGCAGGCTACTATATAAACCAGCTAAGTAAATCAAAAATTATCTGAGAATAGCGCCCCCAATTGCTATAGTTTTGTATATTGGTATAACCAATTTAACCTAGCCTAGTACTGTGAAAAAGATAGCAATCTGTATTTTTTTGTGTTTGATGACGGGCTTGCATGCTTTTGCACAGCAGGTAAAACTGACTGATATTTCTAAAATAGAGCTTATCTCATCTAGTCCATTTTGGGTTGGGGCCTCACTTCATGTTGTTGAAGTTTTGCCGGAAGGAAAGGTTTGGAATAGTTATCAGCGTGCCCGCTATTTCAACTACCCAAAACCTATTAGAGACTCTGTCCGGCGTTTTCTTAAAGTAGTGCCTGAAAAAGACATTAAACAATTGCTGGTTTATATTAATCATCCAGATACTGCGATCAAACTGAAACAATTCAAGATCCAAGCAAAAGCGCTGGTAGGGCTTATAGATACTTTAAAAGAGTTTGCAAGAAGTTCGCTTAAAACTCGCCACGACAAAAGCGATAGTTTGACTGCAAATTTAACTGCCAGACAAAAAGCTTATTATATAAAAATGACTACCTCAAAGCAAGCGGTTAATGACGCCACATTAAAAGCGTTACGTCCTTTATTTAATGATGACCGGAGCTATTACAATATGATTTTTACTTACAAAGACAAGCATAAGGATACCGTTTCGGCATATGTTAACGATAGCCATTTGTATCACTTGCCTTGGCAAATAAAAAATAAGAATAACTATAATCCCCATCTTTCCGAATTGTTTGAAACTATACTTGGAGAAGAGGATTTTGCTAAACACGAAATGGATAGGTTGGTGTTTAATATAGCTTTTGAGTTGAATGGGAGATGGGTTTTAACCGAGGCCTTATGGGAGGATTATAAAACGCATTATCCGTTTAATTACAAAAACTTAAGCAAAACGTTAGAACCAGCTTATTTTTACTCATCCAGATCGGGATATTTTAAATCTTCGTTACTGCCCTTTAACCTGCAACTTAGATTTAGTTTTACATTAGGAGATACATTGAAAACCAAACTTTATAATGCCGTTGAAGAACAAATGGTAAATAGCTATAAAAAAGGTAATTTCTTTTTTGACTATTTAAAACATCATTCAACAAGTATAGCTTTCGTTAATAGCATTTCTCAAAAAACCGTCGAAGGGGTTAAAGCTATCTATCCATCGATAACAAAATATAATTATCATGATATCAAATTTATAAGCGTGTTATTCGATTATTATCGAGCCTGGGACAGTAAAAAAAACTCAGGTTGGCTTTTACTACCTGATGGCAAAATGATTTTACTTTTTTGCAGCGATGTGTTGATTCAAGAAGGTGATAAGATATTTGCAGGCTTGAAGCCAGCCGGCTGGAATAAACATCGTAATTACTGTATAGTTTACGATAACAAAGGGAATAAAATTACCGGAGGTGAAATACCGGTTAAAATAGATCTGAATTAACGTATCTCTTTTTCTCCAAATTAATTCCGAAATTCGCGGCTATGCTGCAAATCCAACAAAATGTATCGTTAAAAAACTTTAACACCTTTGGTGTCGATGTAAAGGCCCGCTATTTTGTTGAGATCAATCACGCTGACGACCTGGTCGAGCTGTTTATGGACCCGCAATGGCACCAAATTGAGCGACTTGTAATTGGCGGCGGCAGCAACATGCTTTTTATCGAAGACTTTGACGGACTGGTGCTGCACATGAATATCCGCGGCATTGAGCATCGTATTAACCATAACGAAGTTTTTGTAGAAGCCGGTGGTGGCGAAGTATGGAACGACCTGGTAAACTACTGCGTTCAACGCGGCTTCGCCGGTATGGAAAACCTGAGCTTGATTCCTGGCTCGGTAGGCGCGTCGCCCATTCAAAACATTGGCGCTTACGGCGTGGAACTGAAAGATGTATTTAGCAGTTGTAAAGCGTTTGAGATAGCTACGGGCAAGTTTCGAACCTTTAGCAAAGCCGACTGCGAATTTGGCTATCGCGAAAGCGTATTTAAAAATACGTTGAAGGGGCAGTATATTATCGTATCGGTAAAATTCGACTTGTCGCTCACGGCAAACTTAAACTTAAAATATGGGGCCATTGAGCAAGAACTGCAAAACCGTGGTATTAGTGAACCCACGATTAAAGACGTATCTCAGGTGGTAGCGCATATCCGCGTAGCTAAACTGCCTGATCCCTCTACCATCGGTAATGCAGGCAGCTTCTTCAAAAACCCGGTAATAACAACTGCAGAGTTTGAACCCATCAAACAAAATTACCCGGATATAGTTAATTATCCGGCGGGCGATGGCCTTGTTAAACTGGCGGCAGGCTGGCTTATAGAGCAGTGTGGCTGGCGCGGCAAAGTAGTGGGCAACACAGGTACCTGGAAGAACCAGGCACTGGTTTTAGTGAACCATGGCGGCGCTACCGGGCAGGAAGTGTACAACTTTTCGTCGCTTATTATAGACAGTGTGTACACCAAATTTGGCGTTACCCTACAACGCGAGGTGAACATAATTGGTTAAATTTCTTTTAATAAAACTTCAATTTAATATTGTAATCCTATTGTCATGGAGTTTTTTTAATTTTAATATTTAAACTTAAATAACTTAAAATAAGATAGTTATATTTATTTTAGTGTATATTGTACACTATTGAGTTGATTTGTTTAACGCTGATGTTTGTTTGTAACTGCTTTGGTACAGTGGTATGGCGTTTGTCTATAAACCAGTACAAAACATTTACAGATGACAAAGATTGAGTTTAACACCCTAGTATTGCGTCAAGCGAGTTCATTGAGATCTTACGCCCTGCATTTTACCCATGACGCTGATGATGCTAACGACCTTGTCCAGGACACAATGTTGAAAGCCATAACTTATTACAATAAGTTTAAAGAAGGCACCAATTTAAAAGGATGGTTATACACCATCATGAAAAACACTTTCATTAACAACTACCGTCGCTTTGTTAAAATGAGCACTTTCGTTACTAAATCTGACGAAATCTCATCACCAAACCTGGTGTTCAGCTCAACAAAAAACAATGGCGAAGCTAAGTTTGTAATGGATGATATCCGTAAAGCCCTTGAGCGTTTGCCTGAAGACTATTACGTGCCTTTCACTATGTATTTTGAGGGTCATAAATATCATGAAATTGCTGATCATTTAACTATCCCGATCGGTACTGTAAAAACCCGCATTCACGTAGCACGCAAGCTGTTAAAGAAAAACCTGAAAGCTTACGATAGTGGTATAAAAAAACCTGTTTACGCAGAAAACTAAGTATTAATCAACTCAATAATTATAAAAAGCAAAAGCCCGCTCTGAAAAGCGGGCTTTTGCTTTTTTTGTGGTTCTCATTACCGTTAGCGATGGGTTTAAAACCCGTCGCTAACGGTAAAAACATTTGTCATTCTGAGCGATAGCGAAGAATCTTATGCGCCTTGCTATTCGCTCTTATAAGATTCTTCACTACGTTCAGAATGCCAAAATGGAGAGAAATGGCGGAATCCCACCACTGTCCACTTTTTAGTTAATCTCTACAACAGCCGTATTATCATCGGTATTTCTGTCCACTAACTTATAAACAGGGTCAATACCGGCACGCTCGGGTTTTTCTTTTACTATGGCCTTAACCGTGGTTTGCTCTTTGGTGAATTTCTCGCGTTTTAAGTACACCAGTTTCTCCTTGCCATTTACCATAGTAAATACGCCAATGTCAATGTAATCCTTTATTGGTGTCTGTTTCTCGTTACCGGCACGGTCGGCATAATATTTAACGGTTTGCACTGGTATAGTCACCTCGTACCCACCGGCTACTTTTTTGGCCGTTGGGTTTACCACGCGATTTTCAAACAGGGTGATTTTGCTGTACAGGTCATCCACCACATATTTCAGACTATCAGGCGTAACTTCTTTGAGGTAGCCCGTTAAAACATCGGTAGTAGGGTATAAGTTGCCATTGCCCCAGTTGGCTATCAGTTTACGCAGGGCGATGTTCATTTTGTCTTCGCCGATATAATCTTGCATGGCAAAGTTGGCCAGCGTACCTTTTTGATAATGGATGTATTGCTGATTGTCGGTCTGATCAAGCGGGTTCTCATTTTTCTTTTCTGTCGATCTTCCGCTCAGATATCCGTCCAGTTCATATTTCAGATATCGTCGCAGCTCTTCAAGCGGTAATGTCTTTTTAAGCAGCATCAGCGCACTGTATTGCGCCAAACTTTCAGAATACATGGCGCTGCCTACGGTATGAGCCTCGGCAACCTGGTGGCCCCACCATTGGTGGCCAAGCTCGTGTGCAGTTACATAATACGTCATGTCTAGCTTTTCCGGTTTTTTGCGGAAGATAAAACCTATGCCTTCTGAAAACGGAACCGTATTTGGGAACGACTGCGCAAAGCTCCGATACTTTGGATATTCAATTATGCGCATCTGCCGGTATAAAAACGGACTGAAGTTTTTACTGTCATAATCCAAACCATTCTTTAAAGCGGTAAACATAGTTTGTACGTTGAACGGATGGTCTTTGTGGTAATACACCTCCAGGTTAACACCGTTCCACTTGTCGCGCGCTACCTGGTATCTGCCTGATATGATATTGAAGAAATTAAAGATCGGCTTATCCATTTTATAATGGAAGTAAGCCCGGCCATTCTTCATCCACTGTTTCTGTAAATATCCCGGTGATATAGCTATTTGATCGGGCGTGGTACTCAGTGTTAATTCAAGATTTGTACGGCCGCGCGAGCCAAATAAATTCAGCTGACGGTTCAACGTGTCTGTTCGTTTTGGCAGGCCTTCCTGCTCCTTCAAACCACGTTTTTTACGTTCGTCGGTATCGCCCAGTTCATTACCTTCTGAATAACCTAATGATGGTATAAAATCAGTATTGTTGATAAAGGTGCCGTTGATAACGTAGCTGGTATTGGCATTGCCATTAATAAAACCATTGTTAACGCGTTGGCCATTAACCGTCCATTGTATGGAGTCGCCCGGTTTTAGTGGTTGCTTTAGCTTCAATACTTTAAAGCGGTACTTAGTGTAGTTTTTCATTAATTGTGTTGGTACGCTAAAGTCCTCTTTGTTATAGTGCAGCATGTCATCATCAGGCTCCTGTATTAATAATTGTGTAATCGGTGCTTTAAACATATTTTTCAGCGTTAGTACTATGCTGAAATTCATGTCGCCTTTTTCGGGTATCAAATCGACGCTGCCTTTAGTGTCAACAACGCTGGGCTGCAATGTCCTTAAGTACAAATGGCGCAGGTCTTTCTCATATTGCGCGTGCAGGTCCATATCACTGTCGGGGTTGCGGTAACGGTTGCGTATGTTGGTATTAGTGTAATAGAAACTGCCTGCGCCAATTACCACTATCAAACTCAAAACGGCAAATACCATCTGCGCCCGGCCAAAACGCTGGCGACTGTTTTCCCAGCGCGCTTTAAAGCTGGTATCGGTACCGCGCTGGTAAAATAGTACAGCAATGAGTAATAACAAACCGCATATACCTATCCAGAATAGTTTGAGCACCCAGAATTTTTCTAACTCGGCAGCAAAGCCGTTCATGTCAGAGTAAACACCCACACTGCCGCTGTTGGGTTGCAGCAAGTTGTAAAATATCTTCATTTTATACTCAAACAAAATGAAGATGTAGAACAGAATGCTGACTGCATACCCTACAAACTTATTGCTGAACACACTCTGAATAAACATGGTGATAGCCATGTAAATCATGGTGCCTATAAATACCCTCAGAAACAACACCTTGATATAAACATCCAGCTCAATCACGCCAAAACCTTTAAAAGCCTGCATTAATGCGCCTATCGGGATAAGGAAGATGAGATACACCAGTAATACGGCGCCCATAGCCAGATACTTACTCACAACAGGTACGGCATAGCTGGTAGGCAGGGCGTCAAATATCTGGTTAAAGCGTATTTCTTTTTCTTTCCAGATCAACTCGCCCGAGTAGAACAGTGTCATTACTATAATGATGAGTATTACCTCGCTGGCTATAAACTCTGCAACTATTGAGGTTACCGGGTATAGATCCTGCCCATACCAGGAGGTAGCATAGGCAGCGTCCATGGCAATCAGAGCCAGGCCTACACCGGCTATACCCAAAAATGGTATGGAACGAATTATCTCCTTAAAATACAGTTTGGTTAATACCAACACCTGGCTAAACCAGGTACCCGTACTGTAACTTGGGCTTACAAACGGAATAGGCGTGGTATCGGCAGCAACAATAGCTTCTTTCTGAAAAACACGTTTCTTAAATAAACCAGTGTAAACCGCCCTGAATTTAAATACTGAAAAAGCGACAACGAAAAATATCAGCCCGACCGCTATCCATATCAAACGGTTGATTAAAAGCGGGCCGGTAAATGGCACCACCAGCGAGTTTTTCTCGGCTACAGTCCAGTAGCGTGTTATTTCGCCAATGGCATAACTGCCAAACGGGTCTACAAGCGCTGCTTTGTGAATGTTCTCAACATCGCCTACAAGCGTGCTTGTAATGGCATAAATAGCCAGCAGCACAATAGATTGCAGATAAACAAACAGCATTTTGCGTGTAAGCGCACCTATGGAAAAAAACAGGGTGGAGAATATGAACATGTTAAGCACCACCAACTCAAGCCAGGGCTTAAAATATTGGCCCATGCCAACGCCGGCTATGTATTTGGAATGGTCGCCCCAGGGCTTGGAGCAGCCCAGCCAGGTGCCCCATAAAAAGCCGCTGCTTATAACTACCAGAATAAAGAAAGAGCCAATAAAGCGCCCCACCAGGTAACTGGTTTTGTTAATGTTGGTAGTAAATACCAGCGACTCTATTTTATGCTCAAAATCGCGTAGGATAGGCACACCCATAATCGCCGAGGCGATGAACATACACGGAATCAGACTGAATATCCCGGCAATATTAAATAACACAACCGACGCATTTTGTTTTACCTTACCGGTGGCGCCGCCAAACTGTATAATGTCGGGCAGAGCTACTGCAGCAAAAGCCAACAATAGCACAATGAAAAAGTAGATGTAAGTTGCCGGTCGGTTAAGCCTGTACTTAACCTCAAATTTTATGACTTCCCAAAGCATAGCGGTACGGTTAAACGGTTAACGCTTGTGGTTGACTGCCAAAAATGTAAGAGAAGTAAACATCTTCCAGGTCAGGAATTGTTTGCTCGAAACCCGCTTCAGGTTTTGTATCTGAAAGTACATGCAGCGTAGGTTTTCCGGCCACCAATTTGTCTGATATTACGTTCAGGCGCTCTTTGTAATCCGCAGCAAGCTCACGGTCTACACGCTGGCTCCATATTTTGCCTTTAAGGTCATCAAGGGCCTTTAGCGGATTGCCCTGCATCAGTACCTGGCCTTTGTTGATGATAGCCATATCGGTGCAAAGCTCTTTTACATCCTCAACAATGTGAGTTGAAAGGATCACGATAGTTTCGTCGCTCAGTTCGCCCAGTAGGTTCAAAAAGCGGTTACGCTCGGCTGGGTCCAGGCCTGCGGTTGGCTCGTCAACAATAATCAGTTTGGGGTTTGACAATAGCGCTTGCGCAATGCCAAAACGCTGCTTCATACCACCCGAGTAGCCCGACAGGTGTTTCTTTTTATCGTTAAATAAATTGGTTTTATGAAGTAATGAAGTTACCAGTTCCTTGCGTTGGCTACGGTTAGTAATGCCTTTAAGCACTGCTAAGTGATCCAGCAAATCTTCGGCAGAAATTTTGGGGTACACGCCAAATTCCTGCGGCAGGTAGCCTAAGGTTTTGCGTACCTCGTCTTTTTGGTGCAATACGTCAATGTCGCCCAGGGTAATAGTGCCGCTGTCAGGCTCCTGTAGGGTAGAGATAGTACGCATGAGGCTTGATTTGCCTGCGCCATTAGGCCCCAGCAAGCCAAACATACCCGAGTTAATAGTGAGGTTAATGTCCTTAAGGGCCTGTACGCCGTTTGAATAAGTTTTCGAGAGATTTTTGATGATCAGTTGCATGCAGTGAAGGTTAGTTTTTGCAATATATCAAAAATCATGAAAACTATCACCCATAGGTTGTGATGGCTATGCGTAGCGATGGGGTTTCCAAACCCGTCACTGCGTATACCATAAAGACCCATAGGCCCGACACGCAATACCTGCGACTCTTGTTGTATGTTAACGTTTATTTATCCTGGTAGCTGCCTGTAAGCTTAACCAATCTGTCGGGATAATCAGATATTAAACCGTCAACCTGCATATCTATTAATGCTTTCATTTTGGCTTCGTCGTTCACCGTCCAGGGTATAACTTGTACATGATTTTGGTGAGCCGTAGTCACCATTTCGGTGGTTACTATTTTTTGTTCAGGACTTAGAATGGTTGGCGTAAAACCCAGGGTTTTGATACTGCTGTCGTAATCGCCGGTTTGTACCAGGTAGGCCGTTTTTACTTCGGGCATTTGCTGATGCAGTATTTGTAAGGTGCGTGGATCAAACGACTGGATGATGACCCGGTCTGTAACATGTTTTTGGTTTATAACATCCATTAATAACTTTACAAACACCGCTGGTATAGGGTTCTCCACATTGTCGCCCGCGGGGCTGCTTTTAGTCTCGATATTGTAATGTACGGGTTTAAGGTGGTGCGCCTTCACGTATGTTTCAACGCTGTCAATCAGATCGGCCAGTAGTGGTTTATAAGTTTTGATTTTTTGTTGCTGCGGAAAAGCCGGATAATATTTAAGCCCTTCTGGATATTGGCGTATCTCGGCATAGGTCATTTTATACAGCAAATACTGTTTTTCTTCAGACCTGGGGATATCGCTGCCATCGGGCTTTTGCATGATGAGCGAGTTCATGAAGCCATCGTGTGATACTACTACCAGGCCATCGGCTGTAATATGTGTATCCAGCTCTAAAGTACGCACGCCGGTGCGCACACCGTTTAGCATGGCAGGTATGGTATTTTCAGGCATCAAGCCGCGGCCGCCGCGGTGTGCCTCAGTATCAAACGACTTTTGAGCATTGGCCGATAAAAATCCGAGGCCCAATATTAGTGTAAGCAGTTGTTTCATGGATGTAATGAATGTTTAAGTGAATGAGTTTTTAACGTCTTCACCATATTTTTATGATTGATGTGCCACCCATTTAACAGCATTGCGCAAAAGGGTTTGATAGGGTGTTATGTCATGTGCGCCCTCATCATGCCCTAAAGCAATGCAGACAATGCGCGCCCTTGCATTTTTTACCACAAAAACTGATGGGTAAACCAGGACATTACCGGCAACATGGTTGGTAGCTAAAACCTCTATACCCGGCCCTGAAGGATCTACCGCATAATGATACCGCTCGTCTTTCACCGTAAAATGCTGCTCAACACCTTTAGTAACGGGGTGGTCAGGGTTAATAATATCCTCATCAAAACTGCCGTAGGCGTCATGTTTATTGGCCCCGCCGCTAACCAGCGTTAAATTATATTCGGGCCAGCCCAGCCAGTTATACCACAATGCGGGGTGCCCCAAAATTAAACCCTTGCCGGCAGCCACAAACTCAAATATCGCCTGGCGCGAATCAATGTTTACGGGCTGATTGGTAACCAAATAAAGCACATCGGCATTTTTTAAATATTGCGGAATAGAATCGGTGTTGCTGGTGTAAATTACCGAACACAGGTCGTCGCGCTTTAAAGTCTCAGCATCTGCCTGTTTGTACCAGCGGTCAAAATTGTGCGAGGTACCGCCGCCCACAATCAGCACGCGGATCTTTCCCGCAGCCACCATCGGGACACAAAAAAACGTCGCGATAGCAAATAAAAGTAAAGCTTTAAAATAAATACGAGCCTTCATGGGTTTTAAACTGGTTTGCTAAAGTACTGCGAGGTTGTTAAATTAAGAAATTTTTATACGTCACGGCAAGCCAATAAACCCTGGGTTAGATACTCTTTAATCGGGCAGCCGCCAATCACCGCTGGGCAATTAACGACAAAATATTCCCCGCAGGGTCTTTGAACCAGGCAATGTCAGGTCCGTGGCCATCGCCGTACATAATACCTTTGTCGTTTGTATTTAAATATTCAGTATGATATTGCTCAAAAGTAACGCCTTTAACAATCAGGGCATCAACCGCCCTTTCCAGGTCGGGCATTAAAAAGTTCAATACGGTATATGTTGCCGGCTGATGATCTGGCTTTGGGTAGATCATTATATTATTGCTGTTGCCCTGAATATGAAGCTCAAGCACGCCCATAGGGTTGTCACTTACTTTCAGGCCTAGTACTTCGCTGTAAAACTCTTTGGCAGCTTGCAGGTCGTTAACCGAAAAGCTGCTGAATGCATTTGAATCTCCAAACATGATCTTTATTTTTTATTCTAAAATTAGGTGTTATACAGATAAGTTGTGATGGTCATAAAAGCCAATAAACAGGGGCGTTTTAGCATAACATTGCTGCAAACCAATTAGTTTAGGCTATTTTAAAATAAACCGATAGCTTTGTTATTGCATCCATGAAACGCATACTGCCTGTTATCATTATCGCACAGTTTTTTTGCACCTCGGTGTGGTTTGCGGGTAATGCCATTATGGGCGACATCGCCAGACAATTACACCTGGAGCCATCTTACCTGGCGCACCTTACCAGCGCAGTACAGTTAGGCTTTATTGCCGGTACGCTTATTTTCGCCGTATTGAGTATTGCAGACAGGTTTTCGCCGGTTAAGGTTTTTTGTTGCTGCGCGATGATTGCCGCGACGATAAATCTTGGTGCCGGGCTCAACAGCATCGACGCTGCAACCCTTATCATGTGCCGCTTTGCAACCGGCTTTTTCCTGGCTGGCATCTATCCGGTCGGTATGAAAATAGCTTCCGATCATTATCAGCAGGGCTTGGGCAAATCGCTCGGATTTTTGGTAGGAGCATTGGTACTGGGCACGGCTTTCCCACATTTTTTGAAAAGTATAGACACCGGTCTGTCCTATAAATATGTCATTTATGCCACTTCAGTTCTTTCAGCGCTGGGCGGTATAGCCATGCTGCTGCTGGTGCCCGACGGCCCGCATCGCAAACAGGGCCAGCGACTACATTTTAATGGTTTTTTAAGCGGATTCAGGAACCCCGGTTTTCGCGCAGCAGCTTTTGGCTATTTTGGCCATATGTGGGAACTGTATGCCTTCTGGGTTTTTGTGCCGGTGATTTTGGGAGCCTATAAAGAGAGCTACGCTGCGGAGATGAATGTATCCCTGCTGTCTTTTCTAATCATAGCCATTGGCAGTTTATCGTGTGTAGCGGGTGGATATTTGTCGCAAAAGTTCGGCGCCAAAAGGGTGGCAACCGCCGCGTTGCTTACCTCATGTACCTGCTGTATAGCTTCGCCTTTATGCTTATTTGCTAACGCGATGTGGGTTTTTATCGCGTTTCTTTTCATTTGGAGCATAGCTGTAATTGCCGATTCGCCATTGTTTTCCACGCTTATCGCTCAAAATGCGCCAATTGAAACTAAAGGCTCATCGCTAACTATTGTTAACAGCATTGGCTTCGCTATAACCATTGTAAGCATACAACTGGTTACCGCTTTGCGGGTATCCGCGAATGCGCAATATATCTATATGCTTTTGGCAATAGGCCCGGCGTTGGGTTTGATTGCTTTAATGAAAAAAAGTTCTTCTTCTTAGCCTGAACCGCCGTTTGTTATTAAATGCCGATATTGTCGCGTAAAACCATAAGCTATGACAGACTTTAAAATGGAAGCCGCCAAAACAGCATTGCAGTTTATTAAACCGGGGCAAACCATTGGCGTTGGCGCCGGGTCGACCATAGCCAATTTATTAGGACTAATTGCTGCCGAAAGCAATTTGTCTGCGTCTTTAAGCTTCGCCACCTCGTCATTTAAAACAGGTCAGCTTATCTCACAACATAACTTCAAGCTAATTGGCAATGAGCAGGTTAAACATATAGACATTTATTTTGACGGCTGCGACCAGTTCGACGCACAACTAAATGCCTTGAAATGCGGCGGCGGGATCCATACTTCCGAAAAAATCATGGCCAGCCTGGCCGACGAATTTATCTTAATTGGCGACGCTTCAAAATCTGTCGAAAAACTGGATGCCACCTATCCGCTGGTTTTAGAGGTTTTACCCGCCGCGTTGCATTTGGTAAATAAATGGCTTTCGGTATTTATGCCTAACGCAAAGGTTAACATGCGCATGAGCACACAAAAGGACGGCGCAGTGATCACGGAGAATGGCAACTACTTGTTGGACGTGTTTTTTGGTGAGGTGTTGCCGCTTGATAAGATGAATGCACTTAAAATGGTACCGGGCGTGGTGGAGCATTCGCTTTTTGTGGGTTTGGCAAGTAAGGCAATTATTGCCGGAGAGGACGGAGTGAAGATTTTGGAGCCGAAACATTATATCTAATTTGTCATTTCGAACGAAGAGAGAAATCTATACATATGCTTAGCAATCGTAAATACTCGTGTATAGATTTCTCGCGTTGGTCGATGACAGTTGGTTTATTTTGTGTATCCCCAACCCAATTGTAACCAAACAATTACGTTACATCACCCATAAATTTCATAGTATTGATATACAAACAAAACAAACCAATTAACCGCTCTTTTTTTTGACGTGTCATGACTATGAAATTAAAGTATACGCTATTAGCATTTTGCGTGCTGGGTAGTCCGGCTTTTGCGCAGCAAAAACCGGCTAAGTATAAAACTGTGGCCGATAAGCAAATGGCCGGTAAATCGCCGGCCGACTATGTCGATTTGTACATAGGCTCCATTAATCCTAAAAACGGTAGCACCGCGCCTGTTATCAAAGCCCCGGGTGGTAATATGAGCATTTTTCCGAGCTTTAACCCGTCTGTTGAGGATTTTTACCTGTCCGACAAAATATTTGGTTTCCCTACGGGTTTTGGCAGCCTGATGTTAAGCAAGGGCGAGTTTAAGCCAGGCGTGCGCGAAAATGCTTCACACTTTGACCACGATATGGAAACAGCCACGCCATATTATTACCAGGCACTACTGGAAGACCCGAATATCAACGTGGAATATACCATGACCGATAATGCGGCCATCTTCCGTTTTACTATTCCGGCTAATCAGGCTACTAACCTGATCTTGTCCGGAAATTCGGCTATTGATGTAAAAAATAACAAAGTGCTGTCGGGCTCAGGCGCCGCATTTGGTGGTCGCCGCAATGACGCACCGGCCAAAAGATATTTTTATGCTGAACTAAGTAAAGCTGCTACAAGCCATGATACCTGGAAGGTAGAGGCGCCGGCTGGGGGTAACGGCCGGCGCGGTAATAATGGTGGCGGCAATGGCACCTACCTGCACTGGAACGCAGCCGCACAGCCGGTAACTTTAGAGTTTAAGGTTGCCCTGTCAAACACCAGCGCCGACGATGCTAAAGCAAATTTGGATAAAGAAATAGGCAAGCAAACCTTTGAGCAGGTTAAAACCAAACTGAAGGACCGTTGGAACGCCGAGCTGAATCTGATAAAAATTAAAGGCGGCACCGAACGCCAGCGCAGTATTTTTTACAGCACGCTTTACCGTACCCGCGCCCTGCGTATGGGTAACGTTTGGGATACCTACCGCAGCGCATACGCTTTGCAGGACCTGATTGAGCCCGGCGAATCGGTAAAAGCTATTAACAGTTTTATTGATGCCTATGAGAAAACCGGTTGGTTAACAAACTCAGGCGCTATGATTGGTAACCACTCCACCTCAGTTATTGTTGAGGCTTACCTGAAGGGCCTGCGTGGTTTTGATATTGAGAAAGCTTATGCCGGCATGCGCAAAAACGCTACCGAAGGTACCATGATACCCTGGAAAGACGGCCCCGGTACTACCGAACTCGAAAAGTGTTATTACGAAAATGGTTTCTATCCGGCACTACCTATACGTAAAGACGCTGACGAAAGAAAACCAGTCGGTAAATATGATAAACTGCCTTATCAGGTAAGATGGACGCCAACTTTAGAAGTGGATGAGTGGGTTCCCGAGGTTGATTCATGGCACCGCCGCCAGTCGGTTTCTGTAACGCTGGAGCATTGTTATGACGACTGGTGCCTGGCGCAAATGGCCAAGGCTCTGGGTAAAGAGGACGATTATCAATTATTCATGAAACGCGCTCATAACTACCAAAACCTTTTTAAACCGTCTATCGGCCTGATGGCGCCAAAAACAGCCGACGGGCAATGGGTTGAGCCTTTTAACCCAAAAACTTCGGGCGGCTTTGCCGGCGAGGGATACTTTGCCGAGTGCAACTCGTGGGTGTATACCTGGAGCGTGCAGCACGATATTCAGGGTTTGATCAACCTGGAGGGCAGTCGCCAGAATTTTGTGGATAAGCTGGATGAGCTGTTTACTACCGGCCATGACGGTATGGATAAAATGGCTTTTCAGGGCCAGTTTCCGGATATGACGGGTTTAGTGGGTATGTATCCGCAGGGTAATGAGCCGGCTTACCATATTCCGTACCTGTACAACTATGCGGGCCAGCCATGGAAAACCCAGCAAAAAATACGCTTGCTGATGAATCTTTGGTATGACGTAACGCCTCAAGGTTTAGCAGGCGACGAAGACGGCGGCGCAACTTCAAGCTGGTACGTATTTAACGCGATGGGTTTCTATCCGCAATGCCCGGCCAGCGCGGTGTTTGACTTAGGCAGTCCGATATTTGAAGAAAGCACTATCAATGTAGGCCACGGTAAAACTTTTGTAATAGAGGCCAAAGGCGCATCGGCACAAAACAAATATGTGCAAAGCGCCATGCTGAACGGCAAGGTGTGGAACAAGCCCTGGATGAAAAACAGCGATATTGTTAACGGCGGCCGCCTAACGCTGGTAATGGGTCCGCGCCCTAACAAAAACTGGGGCAGCGCGCCTGGCGATGCAGCGCCGTCTATGTCGGTGGCGACGGTAAATTAGGATATTGTATAAATAATCTACGTGATGCCGTCCCGTCAGCCAACGGATCGGCATCACGTTTTTGTATTTTAGCCTATGATCGGCGTTATCACTGTTCAGAAGATTTAAAAAAGCTTCTTGTCATGCTGAACGTAGTGAAGAATCTTATTTAATTGATAGGTAAACAGGCGGACAGTTCGCAAACTGTAGAGGGTGATAAGATCCTTCGCTATCGCTCAGGATGACAAAGTGGATTTCCTAACACTTATGGTAATTAGCCTGTGGTCGGTGTTATCACCTTAAAAAGCTTCTTGTCATTCTGAACGTAGTGAAGAATCTTATCTGATTGATAAGTAAACAGGCGGACAGTTCGCAACCTTTAAAGGGTGAATAAGATCCTTCACTATCGTTCAGGATGACAAAATGAATCTTCCGAACACTTATGGTAATAACACCAACAGGGCATAGCCTTATACCGGCAATTCAACACTGATTTTATTCCGCTCTAAAACTGCCCTGAAATTAATTGTTCCATCTTTTTCAAACAATTCGCCCGTTGTTGAGTACGATAGCTTATAGCTACCCTGTTGTTCGTATAAATTAATTCTAAAGTCGAGCGAGGCCGCATACATAATGCCGGCCTTGTTGGCAACAAAAACCAGGTCTGTAATAAACTCGCTGCCGTCGTTATCATTTTGCCAGCCATCCTGATGCGTGAAAAAGAAATTCTCAAGCATCATAAACTCTTCATCATAACTTGTTGCCATTAACAGCCCTCTGCGCGGGATGGAAACAATTATTTGATCTGTCTGTAAAATATCACAAAGCTCGGTTAAAGAAACAGCGGAAAGAATCTTTTCAGACGAGTGATGATAACCGGCAGCAAAGACTATACGATTCTGCACGTTTTCCAACAGATTCAATTTTTGAGGTAAATAGGGCTCAAATACATAGCTGTCTATGTTTTCCCGCCATTTTAAAAACTGACTGTTAATGGCGGGATTTTCCAGGTCCTTTTCAGTTAAGTAATAAAGTGCGCCGCCCGCTTCTTGTGTAAAAGCGATATTCAGGGCTGTTTCTCCACCACGGTGTTGCAAAAACGGAACGGTATAAATACCTGGCGGACGTAGATGATCCATCCGTGTTATCAAAGGTAAAACGGGTAAGGTTTCCTTATCGGCCCCACTTAAAACCGGGGATGTTGGTGTTGTCTTTTTACTCCAAAGCTTATCCAGTATTCCCATTTTTGCGCTTATTGTATTGTTATACCAACTTTAAGCAGGTGCTATTGTTTCAAAACACCGAAATTCGCAATGGTGGGGAGTTTGTAATTCCTCTCGCAGTTGTTGGCGGTAACCCAATAAGGACGCGGGTGAATCCGCACCAGGTCATCGCGAGGTGGCAATCTCTGCGCGATAGCTATGCCCGGCATTATTTCATCAACAGGGTAAACTTTTTTCAGGACGAGTGACATAATCTGCTGTTTCACTCCGGGTGTTTCACTCCTTAAATCTGGTTTTTCTAAAAATGGCATAAGCTACTGATAATTAATTGATTGTGAAGTATATCTCAACCTTTTGTACTGTTTCAAAGTGTTTCACTAAATTTGTTATTCAATTGATAAACAGGTGTTTGTGTGAATTTGGTGTTTCAAAGTGTTTCATATTTTAGTGAAACACCGTATTCTTGTAAACCAGTTAAATACTTATGAAAAGAATTACCTCATTCGCCGTAATATGATGGCTGATAAGCAATGTCGCTTTATCATAATCAATAATATTATACCTCAAACGCCCGTATTAAGGATGCCGGCGTATTTAGTTATAAGCGTTTTATTCAGGGATATTGAAAATAAATGAATGATTTTAGCATAAAATGCCGTTAATTAGGCGATAATTCTGCGTAATGCTAATTGCGCCATATTAATACCTTTAAAATTCAATTGCTACAAACAAAAACTATACATTCATGAAAAAAAAACTGCTGTTTGGATGCTTAGCGGTCCTGTCAGGTTTCAGATTTGCATCTGCACAAGAAAGGAAAGCTCCTTCGTATCCTTTAATCACGCACAATACTTATTTCAGCGTTTGGTCGAACACCGATAAGCTGGCTGAATCAACCACTACACACTGGACCGGCGCTGCACAGTCACTAATCGGTATTATTAATGTTGATGGCACTGATTACCGCTTTATGGGTAAAGAGCCTGAGCAATATAAAACCATCCTGGCTGCGTCAGACGAGAAAGACTACTCAGTAAAATACACCTTTACCGAGCCAACCGGCGACTGGACTGCACTGTCATACCCGGCAACCGACTGGAAAGAAGGTATGGCCCCAATTGGCGATAGCCGCGGCGATAAGATCAAATGGAGAACTAAAGATATCTGGGTTAGACGTACTTTCAACATCACCAGCACTGACGATATTAACAAACTATTTCTTAAAGCTTCATGGGATGACAATATCGAGGTTACCTTGAACGGTAAAGACATTTTTACCCGTGTTGGCGTAAGCAAAGGTTTTGAAATGACCCCGTTAGACAAAGACAAGCTGAAAGTGGGCGAAAACATCATCACCATGCACGTAGTAAATACCGGTGGTGGCGCACGCGCCGATATCGGTTTGGTTGACAAGCTGAAACCAACCATTGCCAAAGAGCTGGAAGTTGCCGATCAGAAGAACGTAAGTATTACTGCTACCCAAACTATCTACAACTTCAAAGCGGGTAAAGTTGACCTTGATGTTACCTTTACTTCGCCTTTGTTGCTTAATGATCTGGATTTGTTATCTCGCCCGGTAACTTATATTACCTACCGTGTAAAATCAAACGATAAAAAAACACATGCCGTTAAAGTATTCTTTAGCGCATCGACAAACCTGGCCGTTAATCAGCCTAAACAGGCTGTTACTGCTGCAGCAGCGGGCAATGGCGCACTGTCATTTCTTAAAGCAGGTACCGACGAGCAACCTGTATTGCAAAAAGCCGGAGATGACGTGCGTATAGACTGGGGTTATATGTACGTAGCGGTACCAAAAACAGCAGGCGCTACACAGTTTATCACTACCGAGAAAGAATCTGTTCTGGCTTTCCGTCAGGGGCAAACCAAAACTACCGAAACCAAGGGCACCGGCCTGGCGTTGAACACGGTTATTCCGTTTGGTAATGTTGGCGCTACATCTGTGGCTAAATATGTTGAAGTTGCTTATGACGATGTTTACTCCATGCAGTACTTCAACGCCAACCTGCGACCATGGTGGAACCGCAGCGGTAAAGCAACCATTATTGGCGAGTTGACCAAAGCCAATACTCAATACGCTTCTATTCTGCAAAAATGTTCAGCTTTCAACAAGTCGATGTTTGCTGATGCCGTTAAGGCCGGCGGGCAAACTTATGCTAACCTGTGCGTTTTGGCTTATCGTCAAAGTATTGCAGCACATATTTTGGTGCAAAGCCCTCAAGGTGAGATCCTGTGGTTCTCGAAAGAGAACTTTAGCGGTGGTTTCGTTAACACCGTTGACGTTACTTATCCTTCTGCTCCGCTATATCTTATTTACAACCCTAAATTGATGCAGGGTATGCTGAACGGTATCTTTTACTTCAGCGAAAGCGGTAAATTTAAACATGACTTTGCTGCGCATGATTTAGGCAGTTACCCACACGCCAACGGCCAGACCTATGGCGAAGGTATGCCGGTTGAAGAGTCAGGCAACATGATTATTTTAACCGATGCGATCTGCAAAGCACAAGGCAGCCCGGCTTATGCTAAGTTGCACTGGAAAACCCTGAGCACCTGGGTTAATTATTTAACCAAAGAAGGTTTTGACCCTGCTAACCAGTTATGTACCGACGACTTTGCGGGTCACCTGGCGCGTAATGCAAACTTGTCTGTGAAGGCTATTGTAGGCATTGGTTGCTATGCTCAACTGGCCGAATCATTAGGCGATAAAGCCACTGCCGAAAAATATCGTGCGATAGCAAAAGATATGGTAGGCAGATGGCAAAAAATGGCAGGCGACAAAGATCACTTCACCCTGACCTTTGAAAACCCGGGTACCTGGAGCCAGAAATATAACCTGGTTTGGGATAAAGTGCTGGATCTTGACCTGTTCCCGCAGTCAGTTTACGACACCGAGACTAAATACTACCTGAGCAAACAAAACGAATATGGTTTGCCTTTGGATAGCCGCAAAACTTATACTAAATCTGACTGGATTTTGTGGACCGCTACATTTGCGCCAACGCAGAAAGATTTTGATAAGCTGATTGATCCGGTTTATAAATACGCTTTAGAAACCCCAACCCGCGTACCGCTGAGCGACTGGCACGAAACTACCAACGGTAAACAAACAGGCTTCCAGGCCCGCAGCGTTGTAGGTGGTTATTTTATGAAACTGCTGGATTACAAAATGCACAATAAAAAATAATTATCGATATTTTACGATATGATAATGGTGAAAAGCCGCCCGTCAGCCGACGGGCGGCTTTTTTGTTTTGGCAACAAGATATTTTGTTATTTGATTTATTGGCTAATAATTACGTACTTAGATAAACAAACCAATTAACCTGTAATCCTCTTAAACATAATCATCCCCTGATTTAAGCTGCATGTTGCTGTTTGGCAAAAGCTGTATTAGTGGAGATCATCTTATCGCAGTGCCTATGAGAACAGCTTTACTTGCATGTGCCTTCTGCTTATTTTCAGGACTTTTAAACCTGGCAAAAGCACAATCTGAATCGGACGAAGTAGTGGCCGACTCCTCAACTTACGACCTTGGTCGCGTTAGCATCAAAAAACGAAATGTACAAGCGGTAACCATCAAAGGTGCCGATCTGGAAAAGACGCCTTTTACTGATCTGAAAGACGCAATAAACGTTTACGTTAATGGCGTTTACAGCGCACATCAAAAATATGTGTATGTGATTGACGGTATCCTGAATGCCGATATCAACGCGTACAGTATTTACGATATTGATGAGATAACTTTTGTACAAAACGCTGCGGCTGTATTAAACGGTACAGACGCGGCCGGCACGCTCATCCTCGTAAAAACAAAACATGGCGGCAATGAGGATAAAGGCATTACCGTGGCCGGACAGTCAGAATTCATAAGGCTTACAAAGCATTCCAACCTGAATCCGTATTCGCCAAATCCTAAAAGTAATGATATGTATCATCAGTACTATATTTCGGCTTATGGCAATTCTGATATCATTAGAGCAGGTGTATCGGCCGAAATATTACATAATACCATCCCGGCAGGCGCCTATTTATTATCCATTGCAAACGGATATTCCGCGACGCCAATAGCCACCAACCGTTTTAAGTTTAACGGCTTTTTGGATGTTAAACTGGGCGAAGGTACACTGTTAAGCGTAAATGCCGGCTATGTGCCGCAAAGAGATCATTATCATAAAGAATATGTAGGCTCGCAAGGCACGCAAAACAGCGACAATTTTTACAACAGCCAGAATTTGTTTTATACCGATGTTAAACTGGCCAGCACAATAACCGAGGGCCTCACCAACAAAATAAGCGCAGGTTTTCAAAGAATGAGCGATCATGGCGAATATCTGTATACCAGTTACACAGGCGCAACCCAGCTAACCGGCGGTAGCCGGCAGGATTCAACCGCGCTGATAAATAGTTTTATTGCCAGGGATGATATCACTTATCATGTCAATATCAGTGATGACTTGTCATTACAGCCAAATGTTAATTTTACTTACCGGCAGGTAGATAATCCACACAGCGCCCAATTGGCCACCGTTCAGGGCGGGGTGTTTCGTACCTTCATCGACAATCATTATCCTACTAAACAGAAACTGGCAATTTTAACCCCGTCGTTAACGGTTGGTTATCAAGACTGGCTCACGCTGCAAGGCGGTTTTCAAACCTATGTTAACAGCAACGCTCAACCAACTGTTAAGGAGCATGACCAGACACAACCGCTGCCATTTGCTACATTGAGCGTTGATTTATTTACACCGATGGATCTGGACACTGACGAGATGCGTTTGACGATATTTGGATCGTACGCTAAAAACTTTAATTATTCCAATGATTTGTATGGCACCTTAATGGATCAGCTGTATACCCACCCCGGAAACAACGCCGACTTTAGCGTTCGCCCTGACCCTTACCGTGTTTATACTCAGATTCAAGGTGGTGCGGTTTTTTCTTTTTTAGAGAACAAGCTATCGCTGAGTTATAACTATACCATGAAGCAGTTCAACGCGGGGCAGGTTGTTATAATTATGTTGCCGACCATAACAAGCAGGTATTCAAATACCGACGCACGTTTAGAGCTGCATCGTGTTGGTGTTGATTTTAAACTTCCAACCGATGGTGATTTTACCTGGCGTACCAATTTGAACGGTACCCTGTTGGTTACGCGCGACAACTACAAGATAGAAAACTATATACCTGAAATTATGCGCCTGGGTTATCCGGGAAAGCCATTTGTTACCGGCGGCTTTGTCAATAATTTAAGTTACAAAGATGTTTACCTTGATTTTGGATTTGTTTACGGCCTTAACCAGGCTAAGACGGCACATCCAACCTATGCGCCCATTTATCAGCTAAATGGTAAAGACAATATCTTCGATCTGCAAAATATCGACCTGGGTTATAAAATACCCGTAAAAGCAGTAAAAAGCCTTGAGGTTTACGTAAATGCGCGTAATTTGCTGCAAAGCGATTATTCCAAGTATACCGAGAACCGCAGATACGTAGGCGGCGGTTTTAAAGTGGGCTTATAAAACGAATGGTATGAATAAGGCGTCCTGCTGTGTTAGCAGGACGCCTTGTTTTATTTTACAGCTTTTTCAGGATCTTAACCAAACTTTTAGCAATGATGGCACATCCCGCGTCCGACGGATGCAGACCATCATAAGTTAAACCGATGGCGTCAACCGGATATGGGTAGTCATCAGTAGCCGGGTTAAACGGTACGTCAATAAATTTTGGATAAGGCAAATCAACATACCGGCCGCTTTGCACATCTTTCAGGCGTTTATATTTTACCAGTTTTGGCAGGGTGAAATCGGCGTTATGGTACAGATCATCCACCGTAATGTTTTCAAGTTTGCCAATAGCGGCTATAGCGTTAGCAACAGCTGCTAAGGTCTGCCCGTTCTTCTCGCGGTATGAGCCGTAAGCGTTATTCCTTTTATCAAGCACATACACAAAATCAACCCGCTGCAAGGGCGTCATCAGCACAATTTTAGCATCCGGGTTTAACGCCTTGATCTTATCTAAAATAATCCTGAATGACCCATTGACAGTGCCATTGCCCGTTTTGTTTTTATAGTCATCAATAGTGCCGATGGGGCGTCCCTGCCACCAATCGTTAGTGCCCAGGAATACAGTGTAAACATCGCCTTTCGGGATTTCCAGTTTATCGAAGCTCTCGGCAATACCGCCCGATGTCCAGCCATTATATCCTTTGTTGACATAATGGATATAATCCAGTTTTTCGGTAACCTGTGTCAGATAGCCTTTCGTCAGGCGATCCTGCGTTTCATTTTTATGATCGTTCAGATAAGTGATCGAGTCGCCGATGGCTACCCAGGTTATCTCTTTGTGTTTGAATGAGGCCAGCACACAAACGGCTGCCAAAGCCAGGATGATCTTTTTCATTTTAAAATCTCTTTTTTATTTAAGTTTAGTCATGCCGAATTTATTTCGGCATCCCACCTGCAAGGTCTGGTCGCTACAAGGTAGACCTTTAATCAGGGCAGCTCTAATTTTGATTTCAGATCTCTCATTTCAGGGTTTTCTGTTTTAATCAGATTAATCTTCCAGTCTTTATGCCATCGTTTTAATTGCTTTTCCCGATCAATGGTATCAGTTATTCTTTCAAAATATTCATAATAAACCAAGTCATACAATTTATATTTTTTAACGAAAACCGATCCTTCGTTATTGATATGCTGCCAAACGCGTGTTTTTAAGTCACTTGTTACACCGATATAAAAGGTCGTTCTATATTGGTTTGTCATGATATATACATGACCTTGTTTGTATATCATCTTTAATGGTTGTCTGCTTAGCGCGTGGGATGCCGAAATAAATTCGGCATGACTATCTTTTTTGTTATCTCCCCACCACCGGGAACTGCGAAATGCGCAGCTGTGTACAACCATAAGGCACCAGTGTTATATCCTCATCTTGCTCTTTAGGTGTGCCTTCATTATAAATTACGCCATAGGGCATTGGGCCGGTCATGTCATCGTACAAGGTCCAGTTGGGGATGCGCCGCGCTTTTACAGTAAGTTGTAACGGCGCATTGGTCAGGTTCCATGGGTAAGCAGCTACCTGGTCTTTCTTTTGTATAGTGAAAGCTTTTTCCAACTGATTGTTGCGTGTTTCTAATAAACCATAATTCCATGGCGTAGTTGGGCGAACTTCATAGTACTCGCTGCCATAAGCTACCGGGTCAATGGTGTTTTTAACCAGTTTACTTTCCTGGCCAATCTTCAAGGCATACACCAGCGGACCGCGTTCAATCGAAACCGAGTTTTCATACCAGGTGTTTTTAAAGATGTGCATCGGCAGTTGCAGTTCAACTACGTCGCCGTTTTTCCATTCGCGGTTTATCTTCACAATCTGATTGCCCGGCGATTGCTGTAGTTCAGCCCCATTAACTTTTACCATCGCATTTTTGCACCAGGCCGGTATACGCAGGCTGAAAGGGAAGGTAACCGATTTGGTTTTTTTATTTAACACGAGTGTAAACCGTATATTTTCGTCAAATGGATAATTGGTCTCTTCCTTAAAGGTAACCGGTACGCCATTAGCCACCTTAGCGTCAACGTCGCTGGCCGAATATACTAATGCCGCCAAGCCATTATCGGGCGTTGCATACCACAGGTTTTGGGTGAATTTTGGCCAGCCCTGGTGCATGTTTGATGTGCAGCATGGATAACCGGACAATAGTCCGTAACAAACATCGGTGCCGGCGTGGTTTACGTTAAAGTTGCGCGCGGCGCGGGTAAGCATCACCTGGTTGGCCTGCTGAAAATACTGGCGGGTCATATAATCTTCTGTAGTTTGCGCCGGCAGGGCATTAAAGGCAATCTTTTCCAGACGATCAGCATAATCAACACCGCCGGTTATGGCTAATGAGTTTTCTAAAGTAAACATCATTTCGACAGCGGTACAAAGTTCTGAGCCCTGGGTAGGATTGTTGCCATGCAATGATTCATCGGCACCAAAAAGACCGTGAGCCATGCCGTTATATTTGGTCAGGTCGTGCAGGCCCTTTTCCATGGCATCCAGGTATTGTTGTTCGGGATGCTGCTGATAATAGATCAGCGGTTCTTTCATCCCCTCGGCCAGGTTTACGCCGTGTGCGCTGCCCAGGCGGGTCAGCATGTCGCCCCTTTGAAAAGCTTCGGTAAAGTTAAAGGTTTGCTTGTGGATCAGATCGCCCAGGTCAAGCAGGAATTTATCGCCGGTAATATTGTACAGCCACTCAACCACCATCAGGTTGTCGCCGCCGCGCCATTCGGCCCAAAAGGTCCAGTGGTTAAGCGGTTCTTTAGGTAGCTGCTGCAACTGGTATTTAAAATAATTGGTAAGCAGCGTTATCACGCGTTTGTCGCCGGTGGCGGTATAGTATTGCTGTAAAACTTTCAGCATTACCATTTTTGGCCACCAGTCGCGGCTGTTGTCACGCTGTATGCCGGGCTCGTATGAGTAATCTTTCGACGGACCGAAATAACCATCTGGCTGCTGGCTTTTAATGCTCCACTCAACCCAGGGCTTTACTTTAGCAATCAATTCTTTGTCTTTGAGGATGTAAGCCAGCGGCAGCAAACCGTCTATCCAGTAGGGCCCGCGTTCCCACTGGTCGCCGTCGCCGCCCAACCAGCCGTTGCGGTTGCCCATCACCAAAGGATACAATTTGTCGAGGTTGCCGGTAGCGCCCTGTGCTTGTTTAAGCAACATTTCGCGCAGCCAGCCATGCGGCGTAATAGCGCCTAAGGGCAGCTGTATGTATGGATTTTGCTTTAATGGCGCTTTAGCCAGGGTATAATTTTGGCTACGGCCTGTTTTTGGAGCAATAGCTAAACCGGCCACAATAGCCAGTGCAAAGAAACGTCTCATAGAAAGGGAATAATTTGGGCCTAAACTTAAGAAAATCTAGCCGAGACGCAAAGTATTGCACCTTTACAGGGACAATCTAAATTTAATATCAGCCATAGGTTATTGAGGTAATTTTCCGGGTAAAGTTTGATGCGCCGCAGCGCTGCTTTTAGCCCCCTTAAAGCCGTACCAGTAGGTAGTTGCAGCAAAATCGGCGAAACCATCTTTCCAGCCCAGGGTTTCCAAACTAAAACGGAACGATTTTTTAAATGGTACAGCGTCCAGGTTACGGGTGCGGGTAAAAGTGTTATAACCAAACGAGTCGGCATTATCTGCGCGCGGCGCATTGGCAAAAGGGGTTTGGTAAAGCACCACCGGCGCCCACGAGGTATTGTAATAATCCTCGGTACCGGTACCATATTCCACCGGGAATTTTGCGCCATCTACCCAAAGTTTCTGATCGCCCTCGCCGTACCAAACGTGCATGCGGTTATAAACGGCAAAGGTTTCGCCCACAAAAACGCCGCTGCCTTCAATGGTATTCAGGTCCCAGTCCATCGGGTAGTTTTTATCTGTCGGATATACCGGTACGTCAACTTGCCTTAACGGCACATTTACCTGGTTTTTCCAGTCGGCATGAAAGTACATGGTATATTTGTTCCAGTTCCAGTGTTTGGTTTGTGCCTTAAGTGATACCCGCACAGTTTTATCATTCAGGTTTAGCAGCGTTATTTTGGCAGTATGCTGGTATGGCATTACCCAGCGACAAAGCATCTCGCCGTCTGCAGTAACCGCGCGGTACCAGCTTTTTAACGGCTTGCCACCTACACCCGAGCCCGAGAAATCCCCGATAGGGCACCAAACGGTTTGTTCGCCGTCAAAATCTATTTTTAAAACGGTAGAGCGCAATGCCTGGGCATAATCGGTGGGGTTATCAGTTTTCAGGCGGATAGATAGCATGTTGATACTTGACGAGCCTGCCGGCAAATCGACTGAAGCCTCGCTATTCGGCGCAATGACCTGATCGATGCCGGTAGCTGGGCCGGTAATAACGCTATCGGGATGCAAAAGCTTGTCATTGGCCTCATCGACCTTTTTCATCAGCCCGGCAAAGTTTTCCTTGGTAAATGTTTCGGCACGGCCAAGCTTAATATAATTGATCTGGTAATAGCGGGGTTGATTGTCCGGATCCTTATCCTCAAAAGTTACCTTGCAGTGTTTGGCAAAAGGCATAGGCAGATAAAGTGTGCTGCCGCCCTTTTCCTTCGGCTCATAGCTTGAATGCGGTTGTAGCAAAGCGCGGCCCAAAGGCAAACCTATCTTCATTAAATCATAAGCAGGAATAGTGATCTCCGGCTCTGCACGGTTGTCAAAATAAATGCGGATGACACCATCGCGTTTAAATGTAGTGAGCCAAAAGCGCACTACAGCGCCGGGGCCGTCAACATCCAGCATCACATTTTCTTTGCGGCCATCCACCTCCTCGGTACGAATGTATTGAGAGGCATCCCGATTGGTGAACCAGCCCGGCTGGTCAAAAGCTACCGAGCGGCGGTCATAGCTGCTGGCCTGATATTCATTATTTCCTTCGGATTTCATCGCCCGGAATCTATTGTCGGTCATAACGGATAGCATGATCTTGGTATCAACCGCGCAACCGGCAAATATTAAAATCGACAGCAGTGCTATAATAGCTTTTAAACCTTTAATCATGCCTTAATACTTTTTCATGATGTTAACCAGCATATCGGCTATGCGCTGGTGGCCTTTGTCTGACGGATGCAGGCCGTCGTAACACCAGTTCATGGCCTCAACAGGGTAGGGGTATTGGGTAGTATCGGTTGGGTTAAAGGGTATGTTTATATAGTCGGGATATTTATAGTCTTTGTATTCGCCGGTTTTTGGGTCGCGCAGGCGTTTAAAGTTTACCGCATTGGCAGAGGTAACCCCGCTTTTATGGTAAAGATCAACTAATTCAAAATGTTCTCTTTTGGCGATGTCGATAATGGCATCGGCATAGGCCGATAGCATCACGCCACTGTTGTTGGCACTATACGACCCATGAATAAAACTGTGGATGTTATTAATATCCACATAATCGGCCCGCTGAAAGGGCGTGATCAGGATGATTACCGCATGATTGTTCAGGCTTTTTATCTTGTTGATAACCGTACGATACGAACCGTAAGCCGTGCCATTGCCGGTAGCGTTTTTATAATCGTCGTATTTACCTATGGGCAGGTTGGTCCACCAGTCATTTGTTCCCAAAAAAACAGAATAAAAGTCGGCTTTTTCAAGACCGAGGTTATTAATATTATCGGCAATGCCTTTAATGGTTAAGCCAGGATAGCTTTTGTTGGCAAAATGCATGTAGGGTAGTTTTTCAACTACCCTGTCCATGTATCCTTTGGTAATGCGGTTTTTGGTGAGGTTGGGTTTGTCGTTCAAAAAAGTGATCGAGTCGCCAATGGCCATCCAGTTTTTTTGTTGCTGAGGTGCAAAAGCAGCCAGCATACCGGCCAGCACGAATAGTACCGCAAATTTTTTCATATCAGAGAGACATCAGGTTTATATGCTGATGTCAAACTTACTAATTTTTTAAAGTGCTCATAGTGGCGTTATTATTTTTAGGTGTGAGCTTAATACTGGCATCGCCTAAACCGCCGTTGCCATCAATACCTGCCACTTTTACGGTGTATTTGCTTTGTATATCGCTGCTATAAAATGATACCCGGGCGCGTCCGTTCTGATCGGTAGTGATATTGGGCTCCCAGAATATGGTTGCGCGGTTATCATCTACGTTTACCTTTGAACTCACATCATACTTCGGGCTATAAAATTGTTTAGGTTCCAGCAAAGGTAATGGGCGGTAGGTTATAGTGCCCGGGGTTTTATTTCTATAAGTACCGATGCCGTTTTTGGTGGTTATTTGTATAAAAGCAACATCGTCAGCATGGTAGCCTGAATTGTTAGTATATTTTTTGCTGTAGGCGATTTCCAGCCCGGAGACAGCCGGAATTTTAAGCTGCCTCATTGCTTCTATAACTTCACTTTCGGGTGCATTCAGATCATACTCAGGATGCGGCCTGTTAGGACGGGTTGATTGTATAGCTCCATAAAGCGTTCCACGCGGAATTTTAACAGGATTAACATCCATGTCAAGTATCATTGGGCTGCCGTCTGTTCTTAACACCGTTTCAAAGCCATTAAAGGCAACGATAGGCTCAACGACAAGGCCATCCTGATAGTTAACGTAACGTGCTCCCAATACTCTAAAACCGGGTACCTTTTGTTTTAACAGTTCGTATACGTCAGTAGTTTCCGATTCCTTGATATCCTGTTCGTCAAAAATTAAGTCGGCATTCCCTGGTCCTAAAGGATTTTGCGAATTCTTAATTATTTTCTTGTCCTTTATTTTAACTTCTTGTAAAACATGGCCTGTCATTTTAAACTGTTCGTCAAGCTTTTTGCTGTGTTTTTTAACATAGTTTAATTGTACACTATCAGTATTAACGTACCATGGCATAGCAAGTACATTAACAATGTCGAATACACGCATCGGTACAAACTTATCATCGACAGAAATGCTGCCAAAGCTCATGCTTTTACCATTGGCTTTCTGCCCCTGTATAAAATAGGAGCCACTGTCTGCAGGAGGTAGATGCTCAAAAACATAGCGGCCGTTGGCATCAGTAGTGGTAGTTAATACAAAACTTGGTTTTTGCGAAGACAGGAGCACCGTTTGATTTGCAACCGGCTTGTTTAAAATGTTCCTGACCATACCTGTTATTTTGAACTCGCGTTCTGCTTTATATTTAACAGGCCTGGCCTGCGCAAATATGTCTTTCCACACGTAGCCGGTCCACCCCTGGGTAAGCATCAGGTTGTCAAGCGCCCGCCAGGCTTGTTTATCTTTCCTGTTGATGTAATAGCCCGGCGACTCAACATGCCCTTTTAAATCGGCATTAAGCAGCAGGCTGGTGCCTATATTATTGTCGCCCAGGCTATCGGCCTTAACCTGCGAATCGTCTGTAACTGCTAACGAGAAACTACCTTGTACCGGCAGGCCGCTTTTATCCTTCACCACAATGTCAAGGCCAACACTATCGCGTTTTAAAAACATGTCTTTGTTTGGTTTTATGCTGATGTTTAAATTGTCATTATTTTCTATAAACACGGCACGCTCATTAAGGGGCTTTTGCCCGCTAAAAAAAGTAAACCTGGTTATACCCGTCGGAAACTGATTTTTAGCTACAGTTAAGGAAGGGTTATTCTGATCAACCTTTTGGCTATAGTAAACAGAGCCTCTGGACAAGCCAACTACATAACAGGCACTATCGGCAGGTAATGATTGTACGCCTGCAATACTGATCTTCAGCTCATCACTTTTTTCAGGATTATCAATGTGCATTACCGTGCCAGTGGGTTGTATTTTGGGTAAATTGAATGTTTTGACAACAGGCTGTGCAATGCGTGCCTGGTAATTTTCGCCGGCTTGCGGGGTAAATTCAAATGAGCCCATGCCGTTGTGCAGGGTCATAAATGAAACTACCTGTTTGTCTTTGCTGTCATATATACCACCAACAATCCCTGCGCCCAGGCCATCTTCGCCAATAGCCTTAAAGCCAACTATCGACTTAATGCCCGCAACCAGGTTTCCGCTTTCGGGCAAAAACTGCACCTCAATTTTTTGCGGCCGGTTGATGACGAGCGGTACCTGGGTGACTTTAAAATTGTCGTCTTTTTCAAGGCTGGTTATCTGCGCCCTCATGCGCCGTCCGTCTGAGCTATTGCTTACTTCCTCATTAATATTGACAATCCCGTTGGCACCTGTCTGCAATTCTACTTTTGAAAGGTAATGCCATTCGTCATATAATTTAACTTCTACTTTTTTATAAGCAACCGCCCGCCCCGGGTCATTAGCATAGCTAAGCCTGATATTGGCCTGGACCATAGTTTTATTACCCTCCTGCTGCAAAGTTGCTACCGGTTTTGCCAGCCACGCTCCGGCAGATGGCAGGCCCAGATAAAACCGCTGGCTAAAAACATAGGCGCCGTTAAAGTTTTGCATCCAGTTGGTATATGCCCGCAGCGTGTATCCGCCTTCTTTAAATACCCCCGGCGATAATAAAATTTGACCGTGGCCCAGTCCGTCTTTAACAGGCATACTAACACGTCTAACTACTTCGGCGCTATCATCAACCAGTTCGACATAGAGCAAGCCGCTTAAATGCGAAGGGCTAAGGTTTACACCGTCTAACACATAGCTTTTAAACCAAAGGGTGTCGCCAAGGTTGTAGTAAGGCTTATCGGTATGCAGATAAACTTTTTCAACAGGCAGTCGCTTGTTAAAACTGTCAACCGGGGCAATGATCTTTGCCAGATTTTTATCTGTCGATATGCCAACCGGGCGACCGGCAGCCTGCGTTTCATCTACCGTATATCTGAATACCTGGCGGCCTAACTGGCCGTCAGCATTAATACCCTCAATCACCACGCGATAGGTGCCTGGCCCATCGGCATTAAAGAAATTAAAGGTGGTATTGCCGTCTGCATCGGTTTTTAAATATGGGTTCCAGTAAACGGTAGTGCGTAAATCAGGCTGCGAGCTGGCCCTGCCGGGGCGGTCATATCGTGGCGAATAAAACTCGCGTACTTTATTATACCCTTTGGGGCTAATGTTGACAATACCCGGATTATACGTTCTGCGCGATGTGCCCAGCCTGGTAAGTATCAGCACGCCTGGGCCACTCAAATAGTTAACCATTGCTGCATTGGTTCTTACCACCTCGATTTTGGCAACATCTTCAGGCGCTACACTATAGTCTAATATTTCAGATTCTTCATCGCTATTATTAATGCGTCTGCCATTCAGGAACAAGGTGATTCCCTTTGATGACTCCCGATAGCTTGAATTTTGCTGCAGCGGAACCAATGTACTGCCCGCAGGCCCGCTTACTACGGCAATACCCTGCAGCCTGGCCTGCAGGTATTGTGCCAAGCTTAGATACCGCGAAGCCTCGTTAGCGTCAACATTGATGAGTTGGTCTGCCGATTGCTCGTCGGGTAGTTTATACATGCCTTGCGGCGTGATCTGGCTTTGCGGTATACGTGCGGCCGTTTTAGCCCTGATATTCACTTCGCGCAAACTATGCATTTTATCAAACATGCCCAGCTTTTCATATAGGTCATCGTCTTGTTTCATCTTGTTCATATATGCCTTTAAAGTGGCACGGATGTCGGTACTCAGGTCGGGCCAGTTTAAATTTTTGCTCACTTTAATGCCGGCTACAGTATCCATCTCCACAATAACGCGGTCGCTTTGCCCGTTACGCCCCTGTACGGAGAATTTGATGCTGTCGGTTATAAAAAGTTTATCGTATTTAAATCTGCCGAGGCTGTCGGTAGTAGTTAATTTAGTAACCCTTGCTTTTAACGATGTTAATATAACTGAGGCGTTGGCAATAGGCCGGTGCCCTAATGTGGTCACCCTGCCTGAAATAGCAGTGCCTAAACCTTCAACCGCAAACCTGGGCTTGGTATTTATCGTATTTTCCAACGCTTTCCAGGTAAAGCGACGATACCCTTGCGTAAGCATTAAATTATCTAACGCTTTATCAACTTGTTCGCCTTTTTGTGCAAAATAATAATTAGGTTGCTCTACATAACCTTTAAGGTCGGCCGTTAATAACAGATTTGAGAAAATCGTGCTCTCCTTATTCTCATCAACCGGACTCTTTGTCTCATCAACAACCGAAACAGAAAAATTGCCAAATGTTGGCTCCCCGGTGCTGTTTTTGGCGTTTAGCGCAATTTGTACCCGCTCTTTACTTTTATACACCGGCTTAGCCGTTTTGATATCCAAAACCATTTGGTCGTTGCTGCGGATAAATGCCAGTCGCTCATTCAATGGCTCGCCTGTGTTACTAAACAAAGTAAACTGCGCAATGCCCGATGGGAACAATTTTTTAGATAGCCAAATAGTACTCATTGTATTTTCGATTTTTATTGGCGCCGAAAACACAACCTCACCGTTAGTGTGCACAACAAAGTTTACATTGCTTTGTAATAGGCTTTTTGACGCATGTATGCGCACCAATACGCTATCAGCATAGGGTTGGTATACACTTAAAACATACCCTTGCGCTGCGGCGGGTGCCAACGGATAGGCTCTGGTGCTGCCATCGTCAAAAGTAACATTGGCGGTATAGCTTTTGCCCGGCTGCGGATTTAATAAAAAGCTACCCATGCCTGCGTGCAGGGTTTCTATTTTGGCTACCTCGTTGCTTTCGTTATCGGTAACATTGCCTTTAATGTTGATGCCTAAGCCGTTGGTGCCAACGGCTTTAAACGCCACATGCGAAGTAATGCCATTGACCAAACTGCCGCTCTCGGCAAAAAATTGCACATCGCTTTGCGAAAACCCTGGTTTAATGGCAAAGTCGCGTACAACTGCTGTTTTATTGCTGCCCTGAAAAACGGTATGTATAAAAACTCCTGCGGGGTTTTTCTGAACATCGGCTGGTATGGTAATTTTTAAATTACCCATAGCATCTGTTTTGCCATTTTGCTGCCAAAGAGTTTTCTTTCCGCGCATTATTTCAAAGCGAATGTCTTTTTCACTCAGTGCATTGCCAGTATTGTCGGTATAGTTGAGCAGGGCCGAGAGTTGGGTTTTGCCGCCGTTGTTTGTATAATCAAAATCGGCTTTGGCAATCACGCTGCTGCCGGCGTCGCCCACTAAAAAAGTATGGTCATAAAAATAATCCTCACCTGCGTTACGCATCCATCGGGTATAGGCACGTATGCGGTAGTTGCCTTGCTGAAAATCATCGCCCAAAATAAAATCGCCCATTACCATACCTGCGGTTACCGGCAGTTTAAGCTGCTGCAGTAACGAGTCTCTGTCGTTAATGAGCTCTACATACATGGCTCCGCTTAAAGATGAAAGCTGATGCCGCGGGCCAACGGTCAAATAACCCTTAAACCAAATAGTATCGCCCAGGGCATAATAGGGCTTATCAGTGTGCAGATAAACTTTTTCCTGCGGGATGCTGTCTGTCCAGCGTTGCAGGTTAGCCATGATTTTAGCGAAGGGGTCGTCATCGCGCGGAATAAAGGCCATCAGCCCGATAACCAGGCAGCAGGCGCAAGTTTTAAGGATGAGTTTGAGTGACTGTTTCATTTTATTTAGGTTGGTTAGTTATTTGCCTGTACTTGCTTGCATTTCGTTTACGGTGTAGCGGTATACCTGCCGCCCCAACTGCCCGTCGGCGTTGATGCCTTCGATGGTTACCTTGTATCTGCCCGGTCCGTCGGCATTGAAAAAGCTGAACGTGGTTTTACCCGAGGCGTCGGTTTTAATGTAAGGGCTCCAGTAAACGGTGCTGCGCAGGTCGGGCAGTGTGAGGTTAGCATTCGGCGTATCATATTTTGGCGAATAAAACTCACGCACCTTGTTATATCCTTTAGGTGTAAAATTGACTACGCTAGGCGTATATGGCTTGCGCATATAATCGCGTTTGGTATAGATCAATATAGCCGGGCCCCCCAGATAAGCAATAGGCCCGGCGCCCGATCTGACAATGTCAACCTTAAATATCCCTTCGGGTTCAATGTAATCGTTGTCCATCATATCGCCAAGTTCATTAGTGGTTAATAAACGACCATCTACCATCACTCTTGCCGGGGCATAATGCGGCGTACCCACTGGTGGTTGATACAGCAAAAACGGGTAGCTGACAATTGTACCTACCGGCTTTACAATCATCCCGGGTACATGTGCCTGCAGGTAGATGCCGAAATTTGGATAATCGACACCTTCGGGCATTAAATAGCTAAAGCTGACGAATTCCTCGGGTATTTTGTAGCCCATTTGATCTTTATAGGGCGGCGGCACAGGTTTGCGGATGCGTATACGCACTTCTCTAAGCCGGTGCATTTTATCAAGCTGCCCTGATTTTTCATAAATATCGTCCTGTTGCTTAAGCGTGGTCATGTACGCTTTAAGGCTGTTGTTAATATTGGTGCTTAGCTCAGGCCAATTGGGGTTAGGGTTTATGGTTATGCGCGGCACGGTATCCATTGTGGTAATCACCTTGTCGCTTTTACCGTTACGGGCCTGTACCGTTATTTTCATGCTGTCGGTAATAAACAGTTTGTCAAACTTGAATCTGCCTGCGCTATCGGTCGTAGTCAGTTTGGTAACCCTTGCTCTTAACGAGGTTAGCATGACTGAGGCATTGGCCAGGGGTTTGTGGCCCAACGTACTTACTTTTCCAGATATAACACTCCCAAGGTTCTCAACCGCGAACTTAGGCTTAATGCTCACCGTCCCGGCCAAGTGTTTCCAGACGAAACGTCGATAGCCCTGTGTCAGCATTAGGTTATCCAGCGCTTTGTCAACCTCATCACCTTTTTGTGCAAAATAGTAATTAGGCTGCTCGACGTAACCTTTCAGGTCTGATGTCAGCAAGAGGCTGGAAAAAATAGTATACTCTCTGTTCTCCTCAACGGGTACCCGGCTTTCGTCAATCACCGCTACCGAAAAATTACCAACTGTTGGCAAACCCTTGCTGTTTTTGGCATTCACCGTAATTTGTATATGCTCTTTACTACTGTACGTAGCTTTGCCGGCTTTAATATCCAGCGCCATCTGGTCGTTACTGCGGATGAAAGCCAGGCGCTCATTTAGAGGCTCGCCTGCGCTGCTGAACAGTGTAAACTGGGTAATGCCGGTGGGGAAGGACTTTTTATCCAGCCACAGAGAAGTAATACGCTTCTCAATTTTTATGGGCGATGAAAACTCAATTTCGCCGTTGGTTTGCGAAATAAGGCTTACCGAAGATTGCAGCAAAGCTGCCGAAGCGTGTATTCTGACCAAAACGCTGTCTTTGTTAGGCTGGTAGACGCTGAGCACATAGCCTTGGTCTGCGGCAGGGGGAAGCGGGATGATTCTGGTGCTGCCATCGTCAAATGTAATGTGGGCGGTATAAGTTTTACCCTGTTGCGGAGTTAGGCTAAAACTGCCCATGCCGGCATGCAAGGTTTGTATTTTAGCTATTTCCTGGTGCTCGTTATCGGTAACACTGCCTCTAATGTTGATACCTGAACCGTCGATACTGACAGCTTTGAATGCAACGTGCGACGGAATTCCGTTTACCAGGTTGCCGCTTTCTGGAAAAACCTGCACATCGCTTTGCGAAAAGCCAAACTTAATAGAGAAATCGCGTATGGCCGGGTATTTGGCATTGGCACGCACAATAGTGTGTATATATGCTCCTGACGGATTTTTCCGCACATCCTCAGGAATAATGATTTTCAAACTGCCCAGGGCGTCGGTTTTGGCATTTTGCTGCCAAAAGACTTTATCTTTCTGCCTGATCTCGAACCGCACATCCTTTTCGCCGATGGCGCTGCCTGAATCGTTAGTATAATTCAAAAGGGCCGAGAGCTCAGGCTTGCCGTTATTGTTTCTGTAATTAAAATTGGCCTGTGCGATGATACTGCCGCCGGCATCGCCTACTAAAAAAGTATGGTCATAAAAATAATCATCGCCGGCATTGCGCATCCATTGGGTGTAGGCGCGAATTCGATAATTGCCTTGTTCAAAATCGTCGCCCAAAATAAAATCACCCATCACCATTCCCGAGGTTACGGGCAACTTAAGTTGTTGTAATAACGAGTCTCTCTCATTGATCAATTCTACATAAACTGCACCGCTCAGCTTTGAAAGCTGATGCCTCGCACCAATAGTCAAATAACCCTTAAACCAAATGGTATCGCCCAGGGCGTAATAGGGTTTGTCCATATGCAGGTAAACTTTTTCCTGCGGGATGCTGTCTGTCCAGCGCTGTAGGTTGGTTATGAGTTTATCCAGCGGAAGATCGTCCCGCGGGATAAAGGCTAAGAAAATAACACCAAATAACGCAGCGATAAAGGTTAGGGCAGAGGTTTTCATAGGTGATCAGGTTCAGCATACATTTCATTAAAGGGTATTAGGTGCTTTTTGATAGACTAGAAGGTTTATATAAAGGCTACTGGTTATTGACTACTAATTTAATGACTTAGATGTATTAAATAAAAGAGCATACTTATTAATAATGACTTTTAAGTCATTATTAATAAGTATGTGAATAAAGAATAGATGATTTATGCTACATGAAAAATGACTTATAAGTACTTTTAATATTTGCTAAACAATATAAAACGGAGCGATTTATGATTGTATATCAGTCGGTAAGGACTTGCACAGTTCGATCCACGACAAATGTAGATGGCTGACATATCGGTCTGTTATACATATATAAAGTAAAATCTATGGTTGATTATGCTTCATAAGCTCAAATCATTATAGTAGTTTTGAGCATGAGCGATACAGTATCGGAGCCAGTATTTTCTATTTACTATCTGAGCGAGCAAGCCCTGACGCTGGAGTTTGGAAATGACATAACACCGCGTTTGCTTAGTTCAGTAAGCGCTTTTAACCATTTATTGCAGCAAAAGCCATTTCCCGGTTTTAAAACTACTATTCCGGCTTATGCGACGCTTACTGTGCTCTTTGATCCGTTGATCGTAGCTAAAAGCGATCTGCGTGGTAAAAGCTGCTTTGAAAAGGTATCGGCTTATTTGCTTGGTTTGAATAGTGAAAAGCTTGCTAACGAAGAAACCACTGCTTCAAGAATCACTATCCCTGTTTGCTATGGCGGCGAGTTCGGTTCCGATTTACAGGAGCTTGCCAGTTTGTTAAAAATGGATACTGCGGAGTTGGTGAAGCTGCACAGCGAAGCCGTTTACCAGGTTTACATGATAGGCTTTGTACCCGGTTTTGCCTATTTAGGTGGCATGGATAAGCGATTGGAATCGCCCCGCAAAACTACCCCACGTAAAAGTGTGCCCGCAGGCTCGGTAGGTATCGCCGGTATGCAAACCGGCATTTATCCGTTGCAAACACCGGGTGGTTGGCAACTCATAGGGCGTACGCCTTTGCAGTTGTTTGATGTAAAGCGCGCGCAACCATCACTTTTAAAAGCGGGCGACGAAGTAGTTTTCAAGCCGATAACCGAAGCAGAATTTAGTCAACTCATTACCGGCTGATATGGAGATCAAGATCATAAAACCTGGTTTGTTGAGCACCGTGCAGGATCTGGGCCGTCGCGGTTACCTGTCGCAGGCCGTACCGGTGTCTGGAGGGATGGACACACTGTCGGCCCGCATAGCCAATATAGTTATAGGGAATGATGATCAGGCCGCGGTGATTGAATTTACCTATGCCGATGCCGAATTTAAAGCCGAAGCCGATTTGCTGATCGCCTACGCAGGTGACGGCACAGTTTTGATGGCCGGTGATCAAATATTACCTGCCGAACGCCCGCTATTCATCCCGCAAGGAAAAAATATACGGCTCCATAACAATCCCCAGGGCAGCCGTACTTATCTGGCTGTTGCCGGAGGTTTTGACGTACCTGAGGTTTTGGGTAGCAAAAGCACGTTTGTTACCGCAGCGTTTGGCGGCCTCGATGGCCGGGCTTTAAAAGCCGGCGATGTGCTTCCAAGCGCTAAGCCATCTGCCGGTGCTCAAAAACTATTGGATAAGTTGGCGGGTGATGAAATTAACTATACCCGGTGGAGTGCGCCGCGGTCATTACTATTACCCGGCGACAGAAAAAATATCCGCGTAGTGCCTGCCCATGAGTTTAATTGGTTTGATAGCAAAGCCATCGTCGACTTTTTAAGCGCGCCTTTTAAAATCGGCAAACAAAGTAACCGCATGGGGTATCACCTGGAAGGGGCGGCTTTGAGCCGTTTACGAAAAGATGAATTGCTAAGTACCGCGGTAATGCCCGGCACTATACAGGTAACCGGTAGTGGCAGCATGATTTTGTTAATGGCCGATTGCCAGACTACCGGCGGCTACCCTCGAATAGCACAGGTTGCAGCCGTCGACCTGCCCCTTTGCGCTCAACTAAAACCCGGCGACACTATTTATTTTAAAGAGATAACCCGAGATGAAGCAGAAATGCTGTATCTTGAACGTGAACAGCAATTGCGACAACTGCGCATGGCTGTTCAGTATAAATTTTGACAATCTACACAAATGCAAAGCATTGATTTGAATTGCGACATGGGCGAGGCTTTTGGCAATTACCCCATGCCTAATGATGATATTTTGATGGACCACATTACCTCGGCCAATATTGCCTGCGGCTATCACGCCGGCGATCCGGAGGTGATGCAGCACACCGTGGCCATGGCCATTAAAAAAGGCGTCGCTATCGGTGCGCATCCCGGTCTGCCCGATTTGCAAGGCTTTGGCCGCCGTGAAATGAAGATAACTGCAAACGAGGCTTATCAAATGACATTGTATCAAATAGGCGCATTGTACGCTTTTGTAAAAGCCGCCGGTGGCAAGCTGCACCATGTGAAGCCTCATGGCGCATTATACAACATGGCCGCAAAAGACGCCGCCTTAGCGCAAGCCATTGTGCAGGCTGTACATGATTTTGATGCTTCGCTGATACTGTATGCACTGGCCGGCAGCCGGATGATTGAAGCCGCGAAGAAATCCGGACTAAAAACCGCATCTGAGGTATTTGCCGACCGCACCTACCAGGACGATGGCTCGCTCACCCCGCGCAGCCAGATTAACGCCATGATCACCGATGAGCAGCAAAGCGTAGCGCAGGTGTTATTGATGGTGAAACAGCAGCAGGTTATTTCCGTAAACAATAATCACATCCAGCTTAAGGCCGAAACCCTTTGTCTGCATGGCGATGGCGTACACGCGGTTGAGTTTGCCAGAATGATTAATCAAAAATTAAAAAGCGAAGGCATTACCGTTAAAGCGCCTGCCCTGTAAATGGAGAAAAAATACAACCGGAGCGTTTTACTGGGTGCGGCTTTTTTGATGGCCTCGTCGGCCATAGGGCCTGGATTTTTAACACAAACGGCTGTGTTTACCGCGCAGTTAGGCGCCAGCTTTGGTTTTGTCATCCTGCTTTCGGTGGTGCTGGACGCCATCGCGCAGCTTAACATCTGGCGCATTATTACCGTTGCCGACAAACCGGCACAGGACATTGCCAACATGGTTTTCCCTGGCCTTGGCTATTTTATCTCGTTTTTGGTTTTCCTCGGCGGCATGGCTTTTAATATTGGCAACATTGCAGGGGCGGGGCTGGGTTTAAATGTATTGTTGGGTGTGAGCGTTCAGCAAGGTGCTATCATCAGCGCTATACTGGCCATCGGCATATTTATTTATAAAGAAGCCGGCAAGGCGATGGATCTTTTTGCCAAATGCATGGGCCTGTTCAAAATTTGCCTGGCGCTGTTTGTGGCCTACATCAGCAAACCACCGCTGGCCGAAGCGGCCGTGCGAGCCGTCGCGCCAACGCAGTTTAGCTTTGCCGCAGTGCTCACTATTGTGGGCGGAACGGTTGGCGGCTATATCACCTTTGCCGGTGCGCACAGGCTGCTCGATGCAGGGCAAACCGGTCAGCAGCATTTAAAGCAAACTAACCGGGGTGCCTTAAGCGCTATCGGGTTGGCCTCGTTGATGCGTTTATTGTTATTTATCGCCGCCCTGGGCGTCATCTCGGCAGGCGGAAAATTAGACCCTAATAATCCCGCTGCCTCGGTATTTCAATTAGCAGTTGGCCAGTGGGGCTACAAAATATTCGGGTTAATTATGTGGGCTGCGGGCGTATCGTCGGTGGTGGGTTCGGCTTATACTTCGGTATCGTTCATCAAGAGTTTCCATCCTAAAATCATGAAGCTAAATCGCGAGATCATCATTTGCTTCATTATTATATCGTGTATTATTTTTGAAATTATAGGTAAACCTGTTAAAACGCTGATAACCGTAGGCGCCATTAACGGATTGATTTTACCCATAGCGCTAAGCGTGATGCTGGTAGCTGCTTATCGCACCAAAATTATAGCAAATTACAAACAGCCGCTGTGGCTAACGGCGCTGGGCGCCGCCGTAATAGGAGTAATGACCTGGATGAGCTGCGGCGCCATTATCCAGATGTTTGGCCATTAATATTTTTTAGATGAAGTTATTTTACAAATTAACCTTACTGGCCCTGGGCCTGAATACCGTTGTTGTCGCGCAGCAAAAACCTGTTGCAATTGAACCGGGTGTATCTTTGCAGTTAGCTACCTATCGGCATTCAGTTATTAGTAATATTACTTATTCGGTAGGTTTTCACATACCTAAAAAGCGCAATGATAAGATTCTCGGTAGTTTGCTTTTACAATTTGATCTGAAAGATGTAAGCGAGCCTTTGCAAATAGATTTTAAACAGGCTGCAGATCATATCCAAACGGTTAGAGCAGGTGGCGATCGTGCCATTGATTTTAAGGTAGAGAAAGAGCATATTGTTATAGCCGCTGAATATTTGAAAAAAGGGCATAATGATTTTACGATATATTTCACCGCAGGTAATGAATCGCTTAATCGTAATGATGACTTTTTGTATGCACTTTTCGTTCCTGACCGTGCTCGTACGGTGTTCCCATGTTTTGATCAGCCCGATCTGAAAGCGGTGTTTACTTTAACCTTAGAAGTTCCGCAAGGGTGGAAGGTTTTGGCAAACGCTACTATAAAAGATTCGTTGAAAAGAGATAAAATCAATACTTATTTCTTTAATGCAACTGATAAACTACCCACCTATCTTTTCTCATTCACAGCCGGCAAATATACCGATGTTAAGCAATCTGTTGGCGAGGGGCGTACAGCCGAGTTGCTTTACCGCGAAACTGATCCCAATAAGATAAAACTCAGTGTCGACTCGATATTTAAAGCCCATGCCGATGCTATTGCTTTCCTGGAAAAATGGACCGGCATAGCGTTCCCTTTCCAAAAGGTAGGTTTTGTAGCGATACCTGATTTTCAGTTTGGCGGGATGGAACACCCCGGTGAGGTGCAGTATAAAGCCAATGCTTTGTTTCTGGATGATGGGGCGACAAAGGATCAATTTATCTCGCGCGCCAATGTGATCTCGCACGAAACCGCCCACATGTGGTTTGGCGACATGGTAACCATGCGCTGGTTCAATGATGTGTGGATGAAGGAGGTGTTCGCCAATTTTATGGCCGATAAGGTAGCTGAGAAACTACAGGGCGCCGAGGCTTTTAACCAGAAATTTTTGCAGGATCATTATCCGGCGGCTTACGGCGTCGACCGCACGGCAGGGGCTAACCCTATACGCCAGCAATTGGATAATTTACAGGATGCCGGTTCGCTTTACGGTAATATCATCTACCATAAAGCTCCCATTATGATGCGCCAGCTGGAAAAGCTGATGGGTAAAGATAACTTCCAGAAGGGCGTGCGCGAATACCTAAAAACCTACGCCTACGGCAATGCCACCTGGAACGATATGATTGCCATACTGAGTAAATACAGCAAAGCCGACTTGTACACCTGGAACAAAGTTTGGGTAAATCAACCCGGCCGGCCGGTGTTTGATTACTCGGTGAAATACGCTGCTGGCAAGATCAGTAGTTTTACGCTATCGCAGCACCCCGAAAGCGGGGCAGCACGCCTATGGCCGCAGGTGTTTACGATAAAACTGCATTACCCAAGTTACGATAAGGTGATTGCCGTAAATATGGATAAGCAACAAATCAGCATCGCGGCAGCAAAAGGTTTGACTAAGCCGCAGTATATTTTATTTAATGCCGATGGTATGGGTTACGGTTTGTTCCCGACGGATAAAAATATAGCTGATGGGTTGTTTACGATGAAAAGTCCGCTTGAACGGGCATCGGCCTATATTATTGCTTATGAGGATATGCTGGCCGGGCGTTCATTTAAACCTGCGGAGTTAATGACGTTGTTGGAGAAAGGTTTGACGGTGGAGAAAGATGAAATGAACCTGCGCCTTATTAATGGCTACATTTCAGGTATCTACTGGGGATTTGTAAAGGCTGATGATCGCCCTAAATATACGGCGGGTTTAGAGCAACTGCTGTGGTCGGCCATGGAGCAGCAAACAGCCGCTAATAACAAAAAAATATTATTTAAAACCTACCAGGATATTTACCTGAGCCATGGCGCCCAAAGCCGCATTTACCAGATCTGGAAAACGCAGCAAGCCCCGGCGGGTATTAAGCTTACAGAGGATGATTATACCAGCCTGGCGCTTTCAATTGCTTTAAAAAGCGATACCGCAACTAGTGTCATCAAACAACAGCAGGACCGTGTCACCAACGTCGACCGTAAAAACAGGCTTGCCTTCCTGATGCCGGCCTTGTCTTTGGATGTTAAGGAACGCGATGCTTTTTTTGCCAGTCTGGGCGACCGTAAAAATCGTGCAAAAGAGGCCTGGGTTACGGTAGCACTGGCCTACCTGAACCATCCGTTAAGACAAAGCACCTCGATTAAGTATCTGCCTAAAAGCCTTGATCTGGTCGAAGAAATACAACGTACGGGCGACGTGTTCTTCCCGCAATCGTGGCTGGCTGCGGTTTTTGGCAGCTACCAGAGCAAGGCGGCCTGGCAGGTAGTAGCTGATTTCCTGAAAGCGCATCCAAACTATAATCCGAAGCTTAAGGATAAGATATTGCAGGCGACGGATAACCTGTATCGTGCGCAAACTATTTTAAAAACAAATAACAAATGAAACCAGCATTTAGCCAATTGATTATTTTTTGCAGGGATGTTAACACTCTCGCCTGTTTCTACACGCAAAAACTGGGTTTAGAAGTTGTTGGGCAAATTCACCCTGAGTGGACGGTACTTAAAGCGGGTGATGTGGAAATTGGCTTGCATAAAATTGACAACGCCGATCACACAGATCGGCCCTCAGCTAAAAACATGAAAATGGTATTTCGCTTGTCTGGGGATATCAGCCAAATTCGGCAAAAACTGATTGATCAGGGTGTCAAAATGCGCGAGGTAAAAGATTTTTCATCGGTGCCGTATTTCATCTGCGACGGCGAAGATCCCGAAGGCAACGTCTTTCAGCTAACTGTTATCAACACTTAGTTTATTTTACACCGTTATGTGTTGTTATCAGCAGTATCAATAACGATTAGTAGGTTGTTGGTGACAACACAACAACGGCACAACCTGGCTGTCATGCTGAGCCAGTCGAAGCATGGTGTGTAAAGGCCGACGTTCGCCCTTCGACGAGCTCAGGGTGACGCCTTCCCTTTAATATCGTATAATTTATTTCTTCCGAACCGCCGGCAAAATCAAAAACTTTACAACGCAATGCGCCACTAAGGACAGCGCCGCCGTAGCCACCAAAATCATAGCCAGTTTGGTTGGTGTATTAAAGTAATCGAGAAATTGTGACTGCCCCTTGCCGGTATACAATATCGCCAGTAAAAAAATAATTACGCCGGTTACCCATAAGGTAAGGTGCGAATAAAAGTAGCGCCGGCTACCAAACTGCGGACCGGTAAAGGACGCGATGAGAAAGCCAACATGGGCAATAAAAAAGGCCACAGCCGCCAGGATCAATAAATAAAACATAGGGTCAGAAATGTATTGTGAGCTATCAGCTTATGCTTAACCGGGGGATAGTAATACGTTTTTGACAGCTTTAATGTTGCGGCGATATTGACCTGTCTCCTTAAATTATTTCACATCGGCGTCAAAGGCGCTATTGATGATCTGCCCGTTGCGTTTTGCCTGTACCCATATGCGGTATTTACCCGGTTGTGGGAAAGTATACGGAAAACTGATTTGGTGCTGCATGCCGTTCATATCAGCCGTTGACATGGCAGGAATACCAGCCATGAGTAGTTTGTTGCGGTCGGCTTCAGGCATGGCGTTGAGACGGGCCACAAACCGGTCTATGCTGTCGGCAAATTCTTTGGGTTGGGGCAGGTATTTATCCAGTGGCTCATGAAAAGCTATCCGGTCGAGCAGTGCCTTTTGCGAGCCCATAGAATAGCTGCCGGCCGGGTGCAGGTGGATATACACGCTGCCATCATCCTTCAAAATAACAGCGTGGGCCAACATACCCATATAAGGTTCTAATTGCGCCGGACGGCCGTTTGGATCGAGTATCTCAAAGTTTAACTGTGTAAGCTCATTGGCTTTTAGCTGCACTCCCGGTCTTTGCATCCAGATGGCGGTCGAGCCGTCGGCCAGTTTGGTGGCTACACCGGGAAGGCCGCAAGTAGCCGCTCCGCTAAGTGTGGGTGCATTGTTGTTTACCGGATTGGTGATGTAAAAGGTGTCATCAGCATCAGAGGCAGCACTGCTATTGTTTAAACCTACGTTGTGGAAGATGTGGTTTTTAATATCCACCGTGTCTACAATCGTTTCGGCAAAACCGCTCAAACGAGTAATATCGGCATACACCCAATACTTGCCGGGCGGCAGGTTGGGCATCTTAGCCTCAAAGGTTACCGAGTCTATACGACGGGGGTGAAGGTGCGCAAAAACTTCCAGATCGTTAGCCTTGATCAAAAAAAGGTGCATCAGCTTGCCGTGATCGGGGATCAGGTAGCTCATTTTGCGGGTAATGTTCATCCGCTTAACCCGGCCCATATTGTTAAGCTCGTTGGTGTCTATCGTAAACCTGAGTGTACCCGTTTCAGCATCAACAGTGGTTGTAGCTTGCAAGGGACGATACAGGAATTCATTGTATTTATTGGCAGCCGCATTCCACCAGGCGCGGCCTCCCCATAAAATTAACAGTAAGATCACCAGCGCACTAGCGCCGCCAATTACCTTACGGCGGCGGATGCTTTTTGTTAGCCGGGCGCCGGGTTCCAACTGGCTGTCGCCCACACTTGAGCCTATAATGGTAACCATGAGTATTACCAGGAAAGCGGCCATGGCCAGCAAACCCCAGCCCAAGCCCGCAGGCATTGTCTTTTTAGCTGTGGATATGGCCATTACGGGTACCAACACGGTGCCTGTGCCTTTAGGGCCATTAATAGTGATATCAATGCTTGAGGCACCAATGTTCATGAACCAGATCTTGACATCAAAGCGGCCGGGTTGGTTTTCGGCAGGCAGGGCGATGTCTGCTTTTGGGGTGCCGTCGGTGCCTGCCGCCCAGTAAACCGGTTTGGCGCTCACGGTGATACCTTTGGTCGACTCTTCCAGAAAGACGCTAACCTGTGCAGTTCCGGGAATAACATCGGGCGGGGTAATGCTGACGATTACCTTGTACCTACCGGCATTGCCTTCAAACGTTACACCGGGGCTGCCCACGTGTGCAAAGCAGTTGCAGGTTATCAAAAGCAGGGTCAGGCAAAATATAAGTCTCTTCATCAGGGGCTCAACGTTTAACTGATTTCATCCAGCGGCCCCAGGCCAAACCCAACCAGGCTGATGCCAGCGCAAATAGCATCGCGATAGCTAAACCTTTGATAAGCGCAGCGCCTGTATCAACGTTCCAGGGTGCGAGGGCAAAACGGTATTGATAATTAGGGTCGAGACCAAAATACCAGGAGTTTGTACCAAAGAACCAGTTTCTGGCATATGGCGATGCCAGAAAACTGCCAAATGGCCATTGTACCGCTAATAACACCAGTGTAAAGGCTGCGCCTAAAGCTAGTGCTTTCAAAACAGGTGCGGCATTTAACCTGTTGTTAATTATATCAATAGCCATAGCCGGGAAGATCAGCAACAGGGGGAAATGGAAGTTTTGATAATGGGTGAAATGATTATAAACGGGCCCAAGTTTTGGTTCGGCATGGAAAAGCGGTAATATCCAAACCAGGGCCGCCATAACCATCATATAAATGGCAGCCATACGGGTAGCGCCCCATTTACTGGTTGATGCCCTCGATATGGCCACTAAAAATAAAGGGAATAAACCCGATGCTACCTGGTAAAATAACACCTTATGCATATCATGCCTGATCAGGTATTCTGAAGCGATGGTATACAGCATCACCAGTAAAAAGCCTGACGACAACATAAAGCAAACAGCCAGCGCTTTAGGCGAATATTTGGAGGCCGATCCCTCACGGTTTTGCAGGGCCATAACACTTACCATGGCGCCAAATTGAATATTGATCATCCCCAGTAACAACACGGTATGCGGTGGCGAAAGTATTTGTACATCAAGCCCAAAGGTGTTATGCCACCAGTCGTCGAACGGGGCAGAGGTTATCATGGTAAAGGCGCCCCAGATGCAAAACAAGGCGCCCAGTGAGCCATAAAAGATCTTCCAGAACCGGATGGATTGCTCACGCTCGGCTTGCTTGCCTGCGAACGTAAGTTTAAGTACATAATAGCCCGAAAACAGTCCGGAGGTAACGGCGCCCAGGTAGGTAACCATGTGCGGCGGCGCAAACAGGCCATCGCGGCCAATGCTCATGTGCCAGGAGATATCCCATATCAGCCCTATGACGATGCAAAACGAGGAAAACACAACGGCATATACATATACCGGCAGCGCACCTGTATGTGCGGTGGCGCGGGTATTACTTTTAGTTTTGGCCTCCGTTTGGCTTAAGGCAATAGTGCTCATTATCCTGGCTTTCTCAATCAATGGATTGCAAGATACGCCAAAATATTAAACATAAAAAGGGTACCTAAAACCCGGGGCCCGGCTGCGGGTTGGGCGTTTCGTTAGGTTGGGCGGGCGTTTGCGGTAGCTCCTGCGGCACGTCGGGCACCTCGCGTTGAGGGATGTCCGGATTGCGCGGATCGTGGGGTTGCTCAATCTCCGGGCGCTTTGGGTCTACCGGGTTTTCTTCGGGCTCGTTGGGGAATGTTTCCTTTTTCATAGTATAAGAACAAGGCTTAAACCCCTTTGATTGTTTTGTTAAATACCAGATTGGCAACGCGTACTGTTTCACTTAAAATATGAAACACTTTGAAACACTATTTAGGGTTAAGTTATTGATAATAAATGAATTGATAAAAACGGGTGAAACACTTTGAAACAGTACCAATACTTTAGTTACCTGTTATATACTATTGTTTATCAGTAGCTTAAATGATTTTTTAAATTTTGATAAAAAAGCAGTGAAACACTTTTTTTGAAACACCTAAATTTAACGTACCGATGCCAAATGCGTAGTGCAAACCAAAACTGAGATTAAGATTATCAACAATCACAAACTAAAACAGCTGCCTAATGTTAAACCTAAAAACATACAACTATGAAAAAGCAATTAAAAAAAGAAATATTAAAGCACAACCCCTTTAAAAAACACCATAATAACACGGCGCTTATAGCCCTGGGCGTGGCCGGTGCAGCAGCAGCTGGTGCTATTGCTTATTTTTATTTCACCGACAACGGTAACGACGCCCGCAATAAAGCTGCCGATTCATTGAGTGAAGCAATCGACAAGCTGAGCCATAACATTAAAGATGAGTTTAAAAGTTTGGTATCGGCGTTTATCAGCGATAAAACAGGGGTTGCCAAACACACGGTGAAAGCTGTTGCTGATCACGTTAGCGAGTAACAGTTTAAAGGCAGAGGCGCAATATTTTGCGTCTCCGGTTATTTTATCCAGCCTTCATACCGAAGAAATTTGGTGAGCCGGACGTCGTTTACAGACAGCACCGGCATCCATAAACCCAGCAATTCGCGGTTCCAATACAGGTGCTGCGGGTTGCCGGGTTTGGCAAATTTGTATTTGTAAATACTGGCCCTGATGTAGCGCGGGGCTTTGCCGTTAAATGGGTCGCCGGCGAAAAGACTCAGCGCCAGGGCATCATGATGCAGCAGCTTCCACACTAAATTATAGGTCCAGGGATATTGCTCAGCCGTACCCATGCCGGCAAACCACATCTGCCAGTCGAGCCGTAGTTGGTAAGGGGCTACCTGGGGTGGGCGTTTATCAAGTTCAACCGGTAAGCCTTTATACAAATATGGTTTCCAATTAGCCTTATTGCCGGTAGTATCATCCATAGTTCCTTCAAAAATTACGTTGTAACGTTCCTGTCCCACGCTGCCGAATGCGCCGTAGGTATTCACCAGTTCAAAAGGCTCAAACGAGCGGTTCATGGCCTGGTTAGGGGACAGGATATTGTAAAGCGGCTGTAAACTTAAAATGCCGACAATGCCGGTTATTACCCAGGCTGTTACCACCATCGGTTTTGACTCTTCGGCCTGTTCTTCGGCGGCCCGTGCTTTTACAGTTAGTTTTTTAGGGAGTATTTTCGTCCAAAAGCCATCGTCAAAACACGCTAAGGCGGGTACAATGGTAAGCCAGTTTAAAAAAGACAGGTTACCGCTTACAATGATAAATACCTGCAAAGCGATGATGATTACACCGGCGATGTGCCGCCCAACTCTCGGCCAAAAAACAAAAAACGGAGCCACCAGTTCGGCCAGCCAGTTAAACCATACCCCCATTTTCAGCATCAGTCTCGGTAAAAAATGAAACCATCGCGTTAGCGGACCGGGAATAGGTTGCGTCTCAAAATAATAATAAAGCGCAGTAGCATTACGCCAAACCTTATCGCCCCGAAACTTGATCATACCTGCGCCCACCATAATGCGCCAGGTAAGCCAGCGAAACAATATGATAATGGCCAGTGGCATTGGTCGCTTGGGGAAAGGCCGCATATCAATCAGCGGGCACATGAATATCGCCAGAAAACCTGTTTCGGTTAACTGAATTTCCCATCCATAGCCATACCATTCTTGCCCGGCATGTACTATCGACAGATATAAAGCCCACAACACCGCCATTAAAGGAGCATTGGCATACCCTGCCATCACTATCAATGATAGAATTAACCCTAACCACGATACGGTAAGCAAAGCCGTATCGGTGTGCCAAAACCAAAACAACGACGGTAGCTTGAAAAAACCGGCGCTGACAGAGCCATAACTGGCGCTTATCAGATCAAAAAAATCGCCCACCGGCAATAAGCCATGCGACCCAATTAACGGCACCAATTGGTTAACCGCTACCAGAAAAGCTACGGCGTATACCGCACCCAGCAAGCGCAATAATACAAAGCGCGTGAGCCAGTAGGTGGGAGCGGTATTTTGCGTCATGGTGCGAATAAGATGTTAACTAAGAACTATCGTCATGCCGAACTTGTTTCGGCATCCCACGCGCTAAGTTGACGCGTTACTATTATGATGGGATGCTGAAACAAGTTCAGCATGACAGGATTTGATGACTTACCGCGCCGGTTTCTCACCGCCGTGCTCCCGGTTTTTCAATTCGGCAGCTACGCTGCTTTCCATGGTCGAAGCGCTTTTAGCTTTTTTTTGAATGCGTTGTTCTCTGTTGGTGCCGGTCTTTGACGGACTGCCTGGTGCTTGTTTTCTGTTTTCCATAACAGATCAATTTTGGTTATTAAAAACGGCACAAATAGCCTGCCAGTTAACAGCTGCACCGCCTTGAAGGTTTGGCTGTCTTTTTGCTGATATATCTAACTAATTGAACAACCTATGGCAAAAAGAGAAAACGTAAGTACTTTTCCGCGCAAAGGCAAGCCCTCAGGCAGCGAAAAAGATCTGGATAACCTTAACGACATCAATGATGGCATTGACGAGGTAAGTAATGAAGATATAGATATAGAGCAGGCCGAGTTAAGGCACACCAACCGCCATCTGCATAAAGGCGAAGATGTTGCCCGCTTTACCGACCGCGATGATGACGCGGACGAGGAGTAAGTGAAAATTTAAATAATTTGTCATCCTGAGCGATAGCGAAGGATCTTATGCGTCTTACTCATCGCTTAAATAAGATCTTTCGCTATGCTTTTGGTCCTCGCAGGTCTCCTGAAAGGGACCCTGAGAAGTAGGGCATAGCAGCGCAGGGTCCTCTCGAGAGACCCAGCGGTGACAGAAAGTGAAAATTTAAATAATTTGTCATCCTGAGCAAAGCGAAGGATGACAAGCGTTAAAATCATACTTAAATTAATATGTACATATGTGCATACATTTCATAGAATTGTTTTAATTTTATCTGCAGATAACCTGTTAAAACAACCGGCTAACTTTGCCGGCCCAATTATTTGACTGATAAAAACTAACTATGAGAAAGCTTTCTGCTTTAGTGTTGGTAGCCGTGTGTACCATTATGGCCGCTTATGCACAAGAACCTGCTAAACATTTTACCGGTATCACGCTGCAACCCACAGTGGCCTATTTAAAAACACCTGGGGGTGCCAAGCGTATGGCCCGGCTGGTATTCACCGATGGTAAAAACTTTGGCGAAGCAGAAGCTGATATAAAGTTTAACGGCCAAACAGTACATTATAAAATTGCGGCCAGCAAAGAGGGTATTGGCGCTTTTGAAGTTGCCTTGCCGGGCGCACCGGTAACTACCGTTACCGAGGCTGCTATTACGCTAAAGGCCGACGATAAAACCTACACCGCCAAAGCTGCGGTAAAACCTTGCCGGTCCGATTGGAAGGTTTATGTGCTGCCGCACTCGCATGTGGATATTGGTTATACCAATGTGCAGGAAAAAGTGCTGAAACTGCACATGGATAATATTGACGAGTCGATTGAGCTGGCGAAGAAAACCGTTAACTATCCTAAAGAGGCTCAATTTAAATGGACGACAGAGGCTATGTGGGTGGTAGACAACTACCTGAAGCGCGCCGACGCTGCCAAACGCCAGCGCTTTTGGAACGCGGTGAAGAAAGGCTGGATAAGCCTGGATGGTGCTTATGGCAATACCAATACCAGTATGACCGATTCGCGGCAACTGATGGTGATGTTTGCTAAATCGCAGCAGCTGGCTAAGGCTCACGGTTTAAATATCAATACTATGTTTCAGGGCGATGTGCCGGGCGCCTCATGGGGGCTGTCGGCACAGGTGGCGCAAACTAATATTAAATATTTCCTGTCGGGGCCAAACGCGTCCGACCGTATTGGCTTTTTAGCCAAATGGCAGGATAAACCATTTTACTGGGTGTCGCCATCGGGTAAGGAGCAATTGCTGTTCTGGCAGTGCCAGCCGTATTCTATCGGCTATGCTTTAAAGGGTTCTAAAATTCCGAACTTTTTTAGTGTGGAAGATCCGAAGCCATTCTACACCGGCCATCCTTCTGAAAATTTCCTGAACCCGCATTTGTTTGGCTACCTGGATGGACTGGAAAAAGATAATTTCCCGTATAATATGACGATCCTTACCTGGGCCATGAGTGATAACGCACCGATTGACCCCGAACTGCCGGATGCGGTAAAAACATGGAACGAAAAATTTGCATCGCCAAAACTCGTCATCACCTCAACCAAACAGTTTTTTACCGATTTTGAAAACGCATACCGCGACAAGATCCCGTATATAAAAGGCGACTACACCGAATACTGGACGGACGGCGTGGCCTCGGCAGCCAAAGAAACAGCTATGGCCCGCGAAACATCTGACAGATTAAAACAGGCCGAAGCTATTTGGGCCATTCGCAATCAAAAATATTATCCGGTAGAAGCAGTGGACGATGTGTGGACCAACCTTTTGCTGTATAACGAGCATACCTGGGGCGCCTACAACAGCACCAGCGAACCCGAAAACGCTAAAGTATTAAGCGAGTGGGCGGTAAAGCGTAACTATGCCCTTCACGCCAAAGGCCTGACCGATACCATAACCAGAGTTGCCCTTTCGGCAATCAATATCAAAACCAGGGCCAATGCTGTAAACGTCTACAACACGTTGTCGTGGCCACGTACCGATGTGGTTTATATTGCTGCGGATTTGAGTAAAGCGGGCGACCTGGTTAAAGATGCAGCGGGTAAGGCAGTGCCGTCGCAACGGTTAAGCACCGGCGAATTGGCTTTTGTAGCAAACGGCGTTCCGGCTTTTGGCAAAAAAACCTATACTATTACCGCCGGAAAGGCGCTATCGGGCGGATTAGCCAAAATATCACAAAGTGGTTTAAGCAATGGCGTTTATTCGATTAAGGTTGATAGGCGAACCGGCGATATCGATAGGATAACAAAAATACAAAACGGCAAGGAGTTGATCTTGGTTGACTCGGCGGGCTTCAATAAATACACCTACATGCCCGGCGACTCGCTGCAAAAAATAGAAACCACATCGGGCGTGTCCCTCAATATCAAAGAAAACGGTCCGCTGGTAGTAAGTTTACTGGTGACCTCAAAAGCGCCGGGCGCCAATGGCCTTACCCGCGAAATTCGCCTGGTAAGCGGACTGGATAAAGTAGAGTTGATCAATACCATCGACAAACGCGCTATCCGCAGAAAAGAAAGCGTGCATTTTGAGTTTCCTTTCCAGGTGCCGGGCGCGCAGGTGCGTTACAGTATACCATGGGGTAGTGTGGAGGCCGAAAAGCAGCAATTGCAATATGCTAACCGCAACTGGTATACCATGCAGCGCTGGGTTGATGTATCAAACGCGTCGTTCGGCATAACCTGGTCGAGCCCGGATGCACCGCTGTTTGAGATTGGTAAGATAACCGTTGCCGATCTGCTGGGAGGTTTGCACCACGCCCCGCAATGGCTATCGTATACCCCGCAATCGTCAAAAATATATTCATGGGTGATGAATAACCTGTGGCATACCAATTTCCGCGTAGAGCAGGAGGAAGGACCGGCGACGTTCCGTTATATTTTCAGTGCGCATTCATCAGCCTTTAACAACTTTAAAACAGAGCAAACCGGACAGGAAAATCATCAGCCGCTCATTGCCGCCCCTGCCACAGCCGATGCAGGCAAGCTATTCTTCAAGCTTAGCGGCGCTAACGTTTATGCAGAAGCCATTAAACCTGCCGATGACGGCAAAGGCATAGTTGTGCAATTAGTAAACAGCGGGGATACAGACTCTCGCGTAAGTATTACGCCGCAAGCCGTACCGGCTGTGAAGATCTGGAACAGTAACTTAATGGAGGATAAGAAAGCCGAACTGCCCGGTAATTTCGTTATACCGGCGAAGGGAGTGATGACTGTAAGAGTGGAGAAGTAAATATACCATTTTTAAAAAATAGGGTGTCACCCTGAGCCTGTCGAAGGGCGGGCGTAGGCCTTTGCCCGCGTGCTTCGACAAGCTCAGCATGACACCTTTTTTATTGAATGATACTTCGCCGTTGTTACGCTATCACCAGCAACTTAATGTACTTACACTCAGATTTTACAAAAAAATAATACCACATTCCATATCTCATTACGTATATTTGCACAGGTAACCTGATAAGTTTACCTGTGCAAATATGGAAACATCACAACTGGCATCTGCATTTCGAATGGCCACCTCGCTGATCATTAAGCGCTTGCGGCGCTCGGTGAAATCGGCCAATTCATATTCAATTTCTGAATTTCAAACTTTATCGTACTTGTATCCTGACCAAGCATTTTCTGCCAGTGAACTGGCGACGATTGTGCGGGTTAAGCCGCAGTCGATGTCTGAATTGTTGATCAATTTGAAAGAATTGGGGATTGTCGAAAAAACACCGCATGAGGTGGATAAGCGCAAATCGCTAATCAGTTTAACTCAAAAAGGGCGGGAAATTGTAGAACATACCCGTTACGAGCGCGACGAGTGGCTGGCCAGGGCGATAGACAATACGCTGTCAGCCGAAGAAAAGCAGACACTGGAAGCTGCTGTTGCCATACTCAACAAAATAGTTGCTTACGAACCAAACATCTAACAAAACAACAAACCTATGATTACTGCACTTGACCCTAAAACCGCGCTGGTTTTAATTGACATGCAAAATGCCATCGCCGCCATTAAAGGCGCACATGCCTTTGATGGTATCGTTGAAAAAACAAAACAACTGATTGACGCCTTTCGCGAAAAGGACCTGCCGATAGTATTTGTAAATGTAAACCCTATTGGACAGGCCTGGACACAAAAGCGTGCCGACCAGCCGTCGCAAATGCCTAAAGATGAGGAAGGCATCCGCGCAGCTAAAAAGAACTGGGAAGAAAACGGCTTGGGTAATATTATCTCGCAACTGCAAGTTAAAGAAGGCGATATTATGGTTACCAAACATACCTGGAGCGCTTTCCCGAATACCAATCTACAGTCCGAACTGCAAAAACGTGGCATCACCGGTATTGTGCTGGCAGGTGTAGCTACCAGCATCGGTGTTGAAGGTACGGCCCGCGATGCGAGTGTTTTGGGCTACAACCTCACCTTCGCCAATGATGCTATGACCGATATGTTTTTGGAAGCGCATGATAATAGCATAGCCCGCATCTTCCCGCGTATTGGTGAGGTGGATACTACTGAGGCTATTGTTGCGAAAGTACGGGAGCTGGCTTAATGACGGCTAAAAAAGAAAAAGAGCCTATCCCCTGGAAATTTATGGCGCCACTGCTGTTGGGCACCATGATGAACCCGCTTAACTCAACCATGCTGGCAACGGCACTGTCTAGCTTATGCAACGCGTTCAAAATTACCCCGGGGCAGGGTGCTATACTGATAACCTCGTTATATGTAACGGCTACTATAGCCCAGCCTTTAATGGGCCGCCTGGCCGATATCTACAGCGCCAAGCGGGTAAATAACCTGGGTTTTGTATTGGTTTTTATAGCCGCGTTAGTGGGTATTTTTGCCCCCGGTTTTGCCTGGCTGGTAGCTTCAAGGATTTTATTGGGCCTGGGTACCTCGGCGGCCTACCCTTCGGGGATGGCGCTGGTGGGTAAACGTTATGCGCTGGAAAAACGCCCAGTACCCGGGCCAATATTAGCTATGATCGCCGTATCGGCGCAGGTAACGTTGGTTTTGGGCCCAACACTCGGCGGGGCGCTGACCCAATGGCTCGGCTGGCGCGGCATTTTTATGGTAAATGTGCCCTGGACCATCGTGGGGCTTATTCTGTCCAACACATTGCCAGACTACCCGCCTGCACCAAACGATAAAAAGCGCAACGTTTTTCAGCGGATAGACATACAAGGCATCCTGCTGTTTTGCTTGTTTCTGGGTTGCCTGCTGGCTGTGCTGTTAGCTAAAGATTTGAATGTGTATTTGGTCATAGCAACCATCATCGCGCTCGCCGGCCTTTGCCTTTGGGAGTGGCAAAACGAAGCGCCATTTATTGATGTAAAACTTTTGTGGCGCAAACCTTCGCTATCGCTGGTTTACGTACGCGGATTGGCAACCAGTTATATTTTGTATCTGGTGCTTTATGGCCTGCCGCAATGGCTTGAAGCCGTAAGGCGCCTGATACCAGTACATACCGGCTTGATTATGCTGCCAAATTCAATCACCGCTATTGCCGCAGGGTTGCTGGTAGCCCGCATTAATAGCTCGAAACTTCAAAATACGCTTGGCGTGGCCCTGCTTATTGTGGCTTGCTTCGGCATATTGTTTTTAAACGGAGAGATCCCGCTGCCGGTAGTGGTTTGTATTGGCATTACTGCCGGTATGGCCGAGGGCACTAATATCATCGCCAACCAAACTTTGCTGAACGATGAAGCGCCGCTTGACCAAAAAGGCGTGTCCTTTGGCTTGTACCGTACGGCGGCTTACATCGGCGCTATCTTGTCGGGCACGCAATTAAAGTCGGTTTTTGCACACGGGGTGACTGATCAGAGTTTCCATCATCTGGGCTTTTTTATAGCGGTGGCCTGCGGAATACTGTCATTGCTTTTATTGCCGTTGTTGTTGAAACCACTCCGCCCGGCCTCCCGCCAGCTGGCGGAGAGAAGCTGAGCTTAAATTGTTTAGTTAGTTTCTTTATTAAGATTAAGGCTGGCGGTGGTGTCGATAAAATAGTATCTTGGTTAAAATACCTAGATAGGCCTTATGAAAGCACTTAGCATTGCCATTGTTGTACATGTAACAGACCTTGAAGCTTCATTGTCGTATTATATTGATGTGTTAGGGTTTACAATGGATTTTCGTTTTGGCGATTACGCCGGATTACTTTTAGATGATGTACTGATACATCTAAGCGGCCCCAATAACGAGGGACAAAAGAAACCCCCGGGCGGCGCACATTTTTGCATTGATCTGAATGAGATAGATGATTACTACCAACTACTACAGCGCAAAGGCACCAATATAACCGTGGCGATGGCCGACCGTATATATGGCATACGCGATTTCGCTGTAGATGATCCGGATGGAAATACGATTGTGTTCGGAATGGCGATATAAACACCCTTTCCGGCCTCCCGCCAGCTGGCGGGAGGCCGGAAAGGGTGCTAATTAAACGTCGCTCTAAATTCCAATGGCGAAAGGCTCGTCTTCGTTTTAAATAATTTACTGAAGGATTGCGGATGCTCAAATCCCAGCTGATAAGCAATCTCACTTACTGATAGTCCGGTAGTTGACAGTTTTTCTTTAGCCTTGGCAATGAGCTTTTCGTGAATGTGTTGCTGGGCGCTTTGGCCGCTGAGCACTTTGAGTAGTCCGCTCAGGTAGCTTGGCGAAACGTTAAGCTGTTCGGCCACAAAACTTACTGTCGGCAGGCCTTTCTTTAGGATGTCTTCGCTATTAAAATAAGCATTGAGCAGGTTATCTAATCTGTCCAGCATCTGATGGTTAACAATTTGCCGGGTAATAAACTGGCGGTTATAAAAGCGCTCGGCATGTTTAAGCAGCAGTTCCAGTTGAGCTAACATAATAGACTGGCTAAATTTATCTATCCGCGCCTGGTATTCCTGCTGGATGCTTTTCATCATCCCGATGATTGTTTCTTCTTCTTTTTCAGACACAAACAGCGCCTCATGTACCGAGTAGTTAAAAAACTCATACTTTTTGATATCCTTAGCCAGTGCCGAGTTCCAGAAAAAATCGGGGTGTACCAGCAGCAGCCAGCCCGATCTTTGTACGGGTTTGCCGTTCTCTATAGTAATACCAAAAACCTGGCCCGGCGAAATAAAGAACATAATGCCCTCGTCAAAATCGTACTGTTGCTGGCCGTATTTTAGCTTAGCGTTAAAATCGCGCTTTAGCGAGATCGAATAGAAATCAAACACCATTACAAAATGTTCATTCGCCGGCGGCATATTAAACGTCGACAGATCGATCACGCTGATAAGCGGATGCTCTGGCGCAGGAAGACCCATGATCTGGTGGTATTCGCTGATGGTTTTTATGCGGTGTGGTGTCATCCCAATTTTTTTATTTAAACAGGAGATACAAAATGTTGTGTCTCTACGAATACGATAAAACGTAAAGACGCAATATTTTGCGTCTCTTTTACAAGATACGGTTATTGCTGATTATATCGCGCAGCAAATTCTTTGGCGAACTCTTCCAGTTTAACTTTGCCTAATACCGGTTTGTGCTTTTCATAATCCTCATGCAGTAAGCCGGTATGGCAGGCGGCATATAGCTCGGCCAGTTCTTCTGCCAGCGCCGGCGGCACCCCGTTTGCCTCCAGGTTAGCCTTAAACTGCTCGTCGCTAATGATGATCCATTGAATTTCTTTGCCAATGGCGTCGCCCAGCGCTTTTGCAGCTTCGTTGCAGGTACGTTCGTCGCTGGCTACGTAGCGTATACGGCGGCCTTTTTTGGTTGATGTCAACTCGTCGGCAGCCGCTTCGGCAATGTCTTTTGGCGATACGAAAGTCACCAGGTCATCGCCACCGTAGTTGGTGTAGATATTGCCTGTTGCTTTAATCATCGGGATATAGGCAAACGTGTTGTAGTAAATATAGCAAGCCCGTAGTAATATCAGTGATTCCAGGTTAAGGTCGCTCAGGTCGTTCTCAATAAAGTGGTGATCCTTGATTAAACCAGTACCCTCTGGCAAATGTGCGCCATAGCTGCTCACATACAACACATTTTGTACGCCCGATTTTTTGATGGCCTGTGTAATGGCCTTTCCTATTTTGTGTGTACGTGCAGCCAGATCAGGAGCAGTCATATCTGGCGGTACCATGGTGTGTACGGCGTCTGCGCCGGTAAATGCATTGTTCAGGAAATCGGCGTCTTCAACACTGCCTACTGCAGCTTTGGCGCCTAAGTTTTCAATTTCGGCTACGCGGTTGGCACTACTGGTAATCACGGTTACCTCGTGGCCTTGTTTAACCAATTGTTCGGTTAGGGGTTTGCCTATGTGGCCCAGAGAGCCCATTACGGTGATCTTCATATGTTTCTATTTTTTTGGATGGTGTAAAGGTCGGGAGACCGGGAAAAACAGAAGTAGCCAAATCCACTGATGTTGTAGCCAAAAAAATGACGCTTACCTGCCGATCTATGACAATTAGTATTTTTGGGTGATCGATCTGTACACGATCATCCGAGCGGTACTCCAAAATGTTCAATAGCTCGATATAGCTCCATTGAGCATCCCGCATAAAAAAGATCGGGTCACTGAGATAAATACGCGATCTCATCCGGTAATTACCTGATTTTATCCATAGTTGGGATTGCTGCACGATGATTGTATCAATCTTACCAGTAAGATCATAGGTAAATTTCGACGCTTATCTGCTCAGAACGCTGAGCGTTAGGTCAGCATCACTAAATACTTATAAAACTTAACAGCTATGGACAAAAAGAACCAAATGAGCCGACGCCAGGTCATAGCCGGTTTAGGCACAACCCTTGCAGCCGCGGCTATCACACCTGCCTTCGGGGCAGCTGCATCATCGCAGCAAGCGGACGGAGATGTAAAACTGATCGACCCCAGGCCGTTGTATCCCAAACCGCCATTTAAAAGCCAGCCGCAGCCCTGGCCTGGTTTGCAAAGCAAAATGGACCCGGTGCCTGATTGCGGAGAAACAAGTTACAAAGGGTCGGGACGCCTGATGGGCCGCAAGGCGCTGATTACCGGCGGGGACTCGGGTATGGGGCGTGCAGCAGCGATCGCCTATGCCCGGGAAGGTGCCGATGTGGCTATTAACTATTATCCGAGCGAAGAACCAGACGCCCGCGAGGTCATCGCGCTGATCAGAAAGGCCGGCCGTAAAGCGGTTGCGATCCCCGGCGACCTGCGCGAAGAGGCCTTCTGTAAGCAACTGGTGCAAAGGGCGATCAGCGAACTGGGCGGGCTCGACATTATTGTCAATAACGCCGGCCGGCAGCAATCGATCAATTCGATCACGGATGTGACCACCGAAGAATTCGATGCAACTATGAAAACTAATATTTACGCACCATTCTGGATCATCAAAGAAGCGTTACCGCATCTGCCGCCGGGTTCGGCGATCATCGGCACCACATCAGAGCAAGCCTATGATCCGTCGCCCGACCTGTATGCGTATGCCCAAACCAAAGCAGCGACGATGAACTATGTAAAATCGCTGGCCAAGCAATTAGGACCAAAGGGTATACGCGTAAATGGTGTAGCGCCGGGACCGATTTGGACGGCCCTGCAGATCAGTGGCGGCGCACAGCCCGAAAAGCAACAAATGTTTGGTAGCTGGACGATGCTTGGCCGGCCGGGTCAGCCTGCGGAGCTGGCTTCGATCTATGTGCAACTGGCGGCTGCCGATGCCAGCTTTGCTTCCGGGCAGGTGTATGGATCATCCGGCGGTGTTGGACAACCTTAATACAGAAATGATGAGAAAAATATGCTTTATGACACTGGTAGCAATATGTTGCCAGAGAGCCGTGGCACAGATCCCGCAACCCGACCCCGATACGACGGCCCGGCACTTCCTGATCGTCGCCAGCATCAAGAACTTGCAAGAGGTAAGCGCTGGGCAGCTAGCAGTGCAGCAGGCTAAAAATGCGGAAGTGCGCAACTTCGGGCAAATGATGGTGACTGACCATGGCCATGCAGAGCAGGAATTGCTACAGTTGGCTAAAAGAAAAAACATCACCATCCCGCCAGCAGCCAGCGGTGGTATCCAGCCTGACCCTATGCTAAAAAATGCGGGTGCGCAATTTGACCAACTGTTTGTTCATGCGATGTTGGCGGGGCATGAAAATGCGGTGCAGACTTTTCAGAACTATGCGACTACCGGGAAAGACCCTGACGTGCGCACGTTTGCCCGGCAAATGTTGCCAACGCTTCAGTTGCACCTGGAACGTATCAAAGTGATTGAAAAAGAAGTCAAGTAGTAGCAAAAGTAACTTAGATAAACTTTTAAAAAACTAATTGTTTATAAGGAGAAAATAGGGCTCAAGCAGAAATAATGTTGAAGTAACCGACAAAATAATAAAAAAGCCGCATCGAATTGATACGGCTTTCATAAAAAAATTTTTGGATAATTTTAACACCATTATAGTATAGTGTTATTTTGCTCCTGAGGCTGGGCTCGAACCAGCGACCCTCTGATTAACAGTCAGATGCTCTAACCGGCTGAGCTACTCAGGAGTGTTTTCCGGTTTGGAGTGTGCAAAAGTATAATTTCTTCGATTATTTCGCAATGTTTTTTTAAAAAAAATATAAGTAGCTAAATATGAGACCGATTATTTTTCGCGATTTCTTTAGTGCAGCTTTAACCGGCAAATTATAGCACGAAAGGCCCATATGATAAGTGACAGATTTTAATGATATTTGCGAAAAAAAATCATAAGATATAGATGAGTTTATTAGTTATTGGTACGGTGGCGTTTGACGCTATTGAAACACCTTTTGGTAAGACAGATAAAATTGTTGGGGGCGCCGCTACCTATGCCGGTTTAGCCGCTTCTTACTTTTACGATAAAACTAAAATTGTTGCCGTAGTGGGCGATGATTTTCCGCAGAGCGAGATTGCCGATTTTAATGCTCATGGCATTGATACCGAAGGTTTGCAGATTAAAAAAGGCGAGAAGTCTTTTTTTTGGAGCGGTAAGTACCATAACGATATGAACAGCCGCGATACACTGGTAACTGAGCTGAATGTGCTTGCAGATTTTGATCCGGTTATTCCGGAAAGCTACCAGGACTGCGAGTATTTGATGCTGGGTAACCTTACACCGCAAATACAGCAAACAGTTATTAAAAGGCTTAAAAACAGGCCAAAATTAATTGTGATGGACACCATGAATTTCTGGATGGATATCGCAATGGACGATTTGCTGGAAACCATAAAGCTGGTTGATGTATTAACTATCAATGATGCAGAGGCGCGCCAGTTGTCAGGCGAATATTCATTGGTTAAAGCGGCAGCTAAAATTTTAACCATGGGCCCCAAATACCTTATCATAAAAAAAGGCGAGCATGGTGCGCTATTGTTTCATGAAGACAAGATATTCTCGGCATCGGCCCTGCCGTTGGCCGAGGTGTTTGACCCTACCGGTGCAGGCGATACTTTTGCAGGTGGTTTTATTGGTTATATGGCCAAGGTGGGTACTATTAGTTTCCACAATATGAAAAATGCTATCATTTTTGGTTCGGCACTGGCTTCATTCTGCGTAGAAAAGTTTGGTACCGAGAAAATTAAGAATCTAACAGAGGCCGAAGTTAGTAATCGTGTTCAGCAGTTTGTGCAGCTGTCGGCTTTTGAAATTGCGTAACTAAATCGCTGCATAGAAAAAGGGCGGGATGAGATGATCATTCCGCCCTTTTTGTTTAACACGAGCAACTTATTTTTTACTCTTGTTAAGTTTAATGCCGATGGTAAGTTGCAGACTATTCATATTGGCCGAATAACCTCCTAAAGATGAACTTATTTTTTGCCCCTTTGTGTAATAGTTATAGGTAGCATCAAGCCATAAAAATTTATAGCTGAAACCTACACCTGCAGAGGCGCCTAACTGAACCTTATTGGACATACTGGTGGCATTAAGGGCTTGGGTTATCGGGCTTTTTGTTCCGGTAGAATCATTAGCCGCGTTAGGGAATGTGCCGTTAGCTGTTTTTGCCTGGATGCTTAAAAGCGGCCCTGCTTTTAAACTGATATTTGATACAGGTTTGTAAATTAAATGTATCGGAACATCAATAGTATAAACCTTGCGTGAATCACTTATCAGTATGGTTTCTGATGCGCCTGGGTAGGTATATGTGCCGCTTACGGCATGCGGTACCAAAAACCGGCTTTGCAAGCCTACAGCCCAACGGTCGTTAACGTTATAGGTGCCAAATAATCCTAAATATATATCAGCTGGCAAACTACCATAGAAATTATGATTTTGCGATTTTGGTGTCCAGGTGCCTAAACCATCGGTACCGGCAAGTATACCCCAGTCGAGCTTGGTACTCCATGCAGCTTTAGCAGCTTTTGCCCGCTTAGTGGCCGGTAAATTTGTTTTCAAGTTTCTATACGCGCTGGTGGTTCCGGCACCTTGCCTTGAAGCGTTTATTGATTTGTTAAATATGGCTTCGGCGCTTGTCCGGCTGTCGGTGCCGGCTGTTATCTCATCCCAGATTAAGGCAGCTAAGGGCGGTGTTGCGTTAATAGCTAACTTACTACCATCATAACCGTTGTTTTGCCACCGGGTATTAACGTTATTAGTCTGGTTTGGCCGATTATCGCCCGGCGATAAAACGTTTTGGCGGCCATGGCTTCCCGTAGCACCGTTGTTTACCCAACGGGCGGCATTTTTAGCTAACAATATACGGCTGTTTTTTGCCGATGACGATGCCCCCCGGTGTGCGCCACTAACTGAGTTATTACCGTATGTAGCATGATTAGGCTGCAAGTGCGTGTGATTGGCAGGTATCAGTCCGCTATTCGCCCCGTTATTTTTTACTGATGATGATAGTCGCTTATCTGTAATGTCGTTATTGGCAGTTTTATTTAAATGGGCATTATACCCGGCAGCTGATTTTGCAGTCTCGTCAACACCTAAAGGAGTGCCCGGCTCCTGTTTTGAATTATCTGTACTACTATCGTCAGTTGTATGCTTCTGATCGTCTGTTTTTAAAGCATTGCTGTTTACTATACTATCCTTGTCAATCCGGGCTTTGGTTTCTTTATGAATTTCTGGTGGCTTTTGATTGATATAATGTATGGCAAAATAGGTAATACCACTCCCTATAATCAGCCCGGCCGTTGCGTACAGCAGCTTGAATTTAGCCAGGTTTAACAGTTTGGCGCCGGTACTTAAGCCGCCATCGCCGCTGCTGTTGCCTGTTTTATTACCGTTAGCAGGTTGGTTAGTTAGCGGCATGTGCTTATCTAAAAGCTGGTGCATGGCAGACCAATCATCTTGCACTTTAGTGTCAATGTGCAGCTCATTGCGTTTTTGCTGCCAAAGCTTGAGGTATTGGTTCCAATTTCTCATATGGCTTTGTCACTCCTTTCTGATGAGCCGTTGCCGGGATTAGGGGTATTTAACAACGTTCGTAATTTTCTTTTAGCCTCGGCCAAATGCCAGCGCGAGGTACCTTCACTAATATTCAATTGCTCGGCTATTTCTTTATGACTAAAGCCATCTATTTCATAGAGGTTAAAAACAGTTTGAGTGGCAAATGGAAGCGTTCGTATTTTTGCCAAAATGTCCTCATAATACAGATTCTCCAATACTTTGGCCGGTATAAAAAAATCGTCATCATGTTCCTGGCCTACTACCGTGAGCGAAACAAATTTTAACTCCTTACGGCAAAGGTCGATTGATGTAAATACCATGATCTTGCGTATCCACCCACCCAGTTCGCCTTTTTCGCTGTCAAAATTTTTGATGGATTGAAAAACCTTCAGGAAGCCGTTGTTGAACGCTTCTTTAGCCAGTTCTTTATCAGGTAGATAGCTATGGCAAACCCGCAGCATGTCGGCATAAAAAAGCTTGTATAAAGCCTCCTGCGCCGACCGGTTGTTATTTATACAACCGGCAACCAATTCCTGAACTTGGTGTTTAGGTATATTCATTCAAAAATTATCGCTTACAGAGCTTCGTTTTGTTGCTCTTCGAAACGAGTTATCGAAACGTTGGGTTCATCTTAAAGTATTTTAAATATACAGGAGTTTGGCCGTAGTTATGCGCCAAACCCCTGTATTAATAAATTTAAATTTTTATCATTACAGCGTGATGTGTGTTGAGGTAAATGTAACCCCTGATGTATAATTCCAGGTAATATCCACATAATTATGGCCATACACCATTGACCCCGTATAGGTTGTACCGCCAACTTTAATGGTTAACGGGTAAACCGTGCCCACCACTACCGGCGAATTAACCTGAGGGAAAAATTCTATTCTGGCCATTATTGGTTGGTTAGGTTTGGCGCAAGCGCTTGCGCCAGGCTGAAGTACGTTTGGAATGTCTATGGCAAAGTTATTATTGAACTGCGACTGCTGTAAGTTAAATGAACTGTTGCCGCATGGATACGTATTGACAGAATTGATGGTGAATATCACATCAAGCGAGTCAGTATTCGGTAGTTTCCAAAGCTTGGCTGTGATTGACAGATCGCCGGCTACAGGAATAATAGTAGTGGTATCATGTTGTGCAGGCGGCGGTGGCGGCGGAGGATTGGTGTTTGTTGGCGGTGGTGTGTATTGTTGATTTAACACTGTAACTGTTGTAGATACGGATGCGCCGCCATTGCTGGTAGCACTTATAGTATAAGTGCCGGGTTTAAAAAATGCATATATCATTTTGTTGTTAGACATATGGAAGTAAGAATAATAAGTGTCGCTGCCCCCGGGATTTGAAGGACTGACACTAAATCTAACTGAGTCGTGCGAAGTTGTACCTAATAAATACAGGGTGTCAAATTGATTTAGCTTTACAGTATGCTGGCTTGCAATAAGCTGTAATGGCTGCTGGCCGATCTCCTTTTTGCATCCTATTATTAACGCTGTCGATAGTAATATTGCTGCCGATAAATAAATTAAGTTTTTCATTTCTTTTAAGTTTTAAAGGTTTAGGACGTCCTTCTATTTGCATCATCGGGAAAGATTTGCAAAACGTTGGGTAACAGCGAAGAAATAAAAATTGAATATCTGATGCCGGTAAATGGCACCGGACATATGACGGTAAATACTAGGCTAATTTACCTATCGGGTCAAAATTCTGGAACACCCATTCGTCGTGTGGAGCATCGCCTAGCTCGTGGGTAAGGTCCTGGCCGGCCCAATGCTCGTAGTGCTTACCATTGCGCCAAAGGCGGCTACGGCTAACATCGTAAATCAAGCCCTTATAAGCCACCCAAACCTCGGGCTTATCCTGCCCGTTACGCAGGGCCAGTTGCGATTTAGTATATACGGGTAAGTCGCTCATTGTTGATTTTAAAGTCAAATTTAAGCAAAGTCTGCAGATATTGAGCCGGTAACATACACGTTGATTGGGGTTAAAATGCCTGGCAAACTAACCGCTACACCATACCAACCAAATCCTGCCTCAATTATACCGGCCACTATGCGGCCATTGTTCTACCTGCCTGGCCAATGCATTTTTGTGATGTAATTAAAAAACACTAAACTTAAATGCACATGAAAAGTAAAAAATTACTCCTGGTTACCTGGCTTGTCTGCGGGTACGGGTTCTTGAGAACCGGTTATGCACAAAAGGGCCGTTTTATGTTTGATATCGAAGAAACCGATAAAAAAACCTTGATCAGGAGCCCGGCTTCTTATTCCATTGCAGAGGAGGCCCTGTACCAGATTCCTTACCACAATTCAAAAAAGAAGCAGATTTATTTTAAAGAGAAAAATACCACCCTGGTCTTGAACATGGGCCTCGCAAAAGATGAGGTATTTCATAGCCCAATTATGCTGGGCGTTAAGATAAATACGCCTGACGGCGAGGCCGTTTCTGTGCCGGTAAAGTCTCTTTCAAAATCTTATACCAGTTACACGATCAAAGATTCGGCCTCTGCCGAAATTGTAGCAATGGGCATCAGCAGCGATAATGTTAACGACTACCGCTACCGGGTAATTGAGAATGATAGTATAGTGATCGTCCCCTGGTCAAAAATCCCGCTGCAAAAAAATTATGGCGCTTTAAAACCTTATGGTTTTGCGGGAAAATACCGCTCGCCCGGAAAGCAGTTGCTGGTAGAGGTACAGAATATCAAAAATTACAGTATCCGTGATGGGATCTTATTCGACTGGCGCAGCAATTTCAAGCCGGTACTCACACAAATAACCATTTCTTTGGAAACCAACAAACCCTATGGCGAGGCCTTCAACCTGAGCAACGTTAAAGCCAATAGGGGCTACGCAAAAAAGTTTGACGCCGGTGGTATCATCCCAGCCGATTTCAGTTTTCCGGTTGACAGCGTATCAATGATCCGGTTTGATTTTGCGCGCCATGAAACGGTGCCCTACATTGTAAGCGTTGTACATTATAGGGATAAGGATGTGGACGATACACAGGCCGGATACTATATTCTGGACAATCATTTTGATCTGGATAGCAAATACTTCAAAGAGCCGGGCAGTTACGAGATCCGCATACAATCAACCTTCAGCGGAAAAGAAGATCAACTGATACATATACCCTTCGAGGTAAAACCGCCGCCGCTGGGGCAGAAAAAAGTCTCCATTAAACAACTTATACCTTACACCGTTGCAGCCCTTTTAGGGGTTGCAACGGTGTTTTATGTATACCGCCGTCAAAGCAGGGCCAGGTTGCAACGTACCGAGCGCGATAAGGAAATGGTAGGTTTGAAATTAAGATCGATCCGCGCGCAGCTGAACCCGCATTTTATGTTTAATGCCCTTACATCGATACAAAACCTCATCAATAAAAACAACATCAGCGGCGCCAATTATTACCTGTCGAAATTTGCAGGCCTCACCCGCCAGGTGTTGGATGGTGCCAACGAGGAAATGATCAGTCTGGAGGATGAATTACGGATACTTGATGATTACCTGCAAATGGAACAGTTGCGCTTTAATTTTAAATACCTCATAACCGCTGATGAAACGCTGGATGCCGCCAATATTGAAATACCCACAATGCTGCTGCAGCCCTTCGTGGAGAATGCCATTAAACACGGTATAGCAACGCTCGGCAACGAGGGCGAGATAAAGATAACCATATCGCAGGAACACAAAGACCTGCTGTTGTCGGTAACCGACAATGGTGTAGGTTTTGATCACGATGATAAGTCTGACGGTTACGGTATCAAATTGAGCCTGGACAGGGTGGCCCTGCTGAATGAGAATTATCCGGGCCAAAGTATAACTTTGCACATTGCGGCACAAAAGCCCGGCACCCGGGTAAACATCCGCTTATCAAATTGGATATCATGAGCATTAAAGCTATCATCGTTGACGACGAAGCCAATAATATCGAAAACCTGCAGCTCATTATCAAAGCCTATTGCCCTGAGGTTGATGTCATAGCCACTGCTCAAAATGCCGATGAGGGTTTGACGATGATCCAACGGTATCAGCCCGATCTGCTTTTTCTGGATATCCAGATGCCGCAGCGTTCGGGTTTTGATCTGCTGGCGGCAATCCCGCAGATAGATTTTGAGATCATCTTTATCACTGCTTACGATAAGTACGGCATTCGCGCCATTAAATTTTCTGCACTCGACTATTTGCTGAAGCCCATCAATATCGATGAGTTTAAAGCGGCAGTTTTAAAAGCCCGAAAGAAGATTGAAAGCAAAAAGCATAATCTTAGTATTGAAAACCTGCTGCATTACATCAAAGCCGGTAATACCGCAATACCCAAAATAGCGCTGCCTACGCTCAAAGAAATTATGTATGTAAAGGTTACGGATATTGTACGATGCGAGGCCTCGAACAGCTACACCCTGTTTTACCTGCAAAACGGCGAGCAGGTGCTGGTATGCAAAACGCTTAGGGAGTTTGCCGATCTGCTCAAACCTTATAATTTTATCCGCAGCCACCAATCGCACCTGGTGAATATTAATTTTATAAAAAGCTATCTGAGCGAAGATGGCGGAACACTGCTGCTTATCAATGCGCAAAAGGTGCCTATATCCAGGCAGAACAGGGAAACAGTGAAATCTGCGTTGAATAATATTGTGTGATAAGCATCGGCGAGGCGTGTCTTGTAATTAACCGGGTCCGCCAAAACCTTTCACAAACTCTGTTTGTAGTAGAGATTGTAAATAATACAGTATGATGTCTTTACAAACTCAAGTAGCCTGGTTGTTTCTTATCGCTATCCCAATAGCCTGCATTGCCTGGACGGTGACCCACGAAGAAGTATTTCGGGAGCCCCGCGAGTTTTGCGTGAAGCAAAGCAAAACGGGAAAGACAATTGTGCGACGCAAGTTTTTTTACCTGTTTACCTGCGAATACTGCTTTAGCCACTATGTAACGGCCTTGATGCTGTTTATCACCAATTATAAATTATTGCTGGACGGCTGGCGCGGCTACCTGTTAGCCGGCTTTGCCCTGGTTTGGATAGCCAACCTGTATATGGCCATTTTTGCACTGATAAAAGTGGATGTAAACCTGGAACGCCTGCAAGTAAAAAAAGAGGAGCAGGAACAAAAGAAAGAGTCCTAGATACTATTTAAACACCGTTTTCTGATAAACCAGCGGGCTTTTACCTGTAATGCTTTTAAAGTACTTATGAAAGCTGGTGAAGTTATGAAAACCGCTTTCATAGCAGATCTGTTTCAGGTTCATTTTGTTTTCAATAAGCAGCTTGCAGGCATGTCCCACACGTATCTCATTAATAAACTGCAGATAAGTTTTACTGGTACGCGATTTAAAGTAGCGGCAAAAAGAGTTAGGCGAGATGTTTGCCACTTCAGCCATTTCTTCAATCTGGATCTTACGCTTAAAGTTGGCTATTGAGTAATTGTAAATAGCATTAATGCGGTCGTTCTCTGAAGTTGCAAAGTCAACCCGCGAACCTATGGATGAGATCACCTCAACCTGTTTGGCATTGCCAACACGCATCAGCGATTCCATGAGCAGCATGATCTTTTGCGGCCCTTCGGCTTTAACGGTTGCCTCAATCAGTTTGCCTAATGGCAACTGGTCGTCCCCGTTAACTTTAATGCCATGTTTTGATTTTTCGAGTATGTTGCGGATGATGGTGTTTTCCGGTAGCTGCAGGAAACTGTCGCCCCAAAAGTTCTCGTTGAAATGGATTACGCTAACGTCAGCGTGGTTGTTCTCTTCGTCTTCAAAATAAATATTATCGAAACGCCAGTAATGCGGCAGGTTCGAGCCTACCAAGTACACATCGCCCGACTGGAAGTGCTGTATACTATCGCCAATAAAGCGCGTGCCGTTGCCTTGCCTGAAATAAATAAGCTCAACCTCCGGATGGTAATGCCAGTGGTTATTTACATAAGGCACCTTGTCCTGCCTCGAGCTGAACGAGTGCACCAGGTCATTAGATACTTTGAGCAGTTGCGGTTTCATTGGGGTTTAATATTATCTAATATATTCTTAATTATTGATATCGTTTGCATAAAATGCCAAAAACGTTGAATAATTAGACAATAACGTAAATTTTTTAACAGCAGTATTGTGCGTTCTTTGAGATAACCGAATTATAAACCAAACCACTACTAACGTGGCCAGATCATCAAACTAAACACACCATGAGAAGATCAAAACTATTACCGGCATTATTAATCGCAATGCTTTGTTTTTCGGCGACGCGTGCGCAGAAAATGATAGGCACAGAAACCGATGCGCAAAAGCAACAGCGCATGGCCTGGTGGACCGATAGCCGTTTCGGCATGTTTATTCATTGGGGCTTGTACTCAGGCGCTGCGCGCCACGAGTGGGTAAAGCATAACGAGGCCCTGAGTAATGAGCAGTATCAAAAATATTTTGACCAGTTTAACCCTGACCTGTTTGACCCAACCAAGTGGGCAAAAGAGGCTAAAGCCGCAGGTATGAAATATGCGGTTTTAACCACCAAGCACCACGAAGGCTTTTGTTTATTCGACTCAAAATATACTGACTATAAAGCGCCCAATACCCTGGCTAAACGCGATTTGGTTAAGGAGTATGTCGACGCTTTCCGCGCTCAGGGTTTAAAAGTTGGGTTTTATTATTCGCTTTTGGATTGGCACCATCCTGATTATGTGATGGATGATATTCATCCGCTGATGCAAAAAGACAAAAGCAAAGAACACTATGCCGAGCTAAACAAAGGCCGCGATATGGCTAAATATCGCCAGTATATGCGCAACCAGATCACTGAATTGCTGACCAAATACGGTAAGATTGACATCCTGTGGTTAGACTTTTCATTCCCGAATAAAAAAGATCCATCGCATGGCAAAGGCGCTGATGATTGGGGCGCTGTTGAGCTGGTTAAACTGATCAGAAAGTTGCAGCCGGGTATTATCATTGATAACCGCCTGAATCTGGAAGAATATAAAGACGGCGCCGATTTTGAAACACCCGAGCAGGTTGGCACCAAAGAACTGGAAAAATACCGTGGCCATACCTGGGAAACCTGCCAGACTTTCTCTGGCTCATGGGGATACTATCGTGATGAGAACACCTGGAAAACACATCGGCAGTTGCTGGATCTGCTAATCACCTCGGTAGCTAATGGTGGTAACTTGATCCTGAATGTCGGTCCGACTGCCCGCGGCGAGTTTGATTACCGTGCTAATAATGCATTGGATAGTTTGTCGTACTGGATGCACGCCAACAACATATCTATTCACAATTGTACCTACGCGCCAAGCAACTTTGCAGTTCCTGAAGGCGACAGGCTTACTTACAATGCAAAAACCAAAAAGCTTTACGTACACTTGTTCAATTATCCGGCTGATGGTGTGCTAACGTTGCCGGGTTATGCTTCCAGGGTTAAATATGTTCAGTTTTTGAATGATCATTCAGAGATTGCCAATAAACCTTCATCAGGCAATAGTGAAGATTTGGTTGTAACTTTGCCGAAAAAGAAACCCCCTTACGAGGTGCCGGTTGTGGAGCTTAGCTTGTAACCCATCGCGTAATAATATACCTTACTGATAATGTCTGTTCAAAAAGAAACTGTTTTAAGAATACATCCGCATGATAATGTGTTAGTTGCGCTGCAAGACCTGCAGGCCGGTACGGTTGTTCCGTTTAATGGCGACAACATTACACTGGTCACCAACGTAGCTGCCAAACATAAGTTTACTATAGGCGATCTGGATACCGGGGCCGAAATTTACATGTATGGCGTGCTGGTGGGCAAAACTAATCAGCCGATAGCCAAAGGTACCGCTATAACCACTGAAAATATACACCACGCTGCCGGCGACTTTAAACTGGGTGAGCGTAAGCTTAACTGGCATAAACCTGAGGTTGATAAGTTTGCACAACGTACTTTTCTGGGGTATCACCGGGCCGACGGTTCGGTAGGTACGGCTAACTACTGGCTGGTGATTCCGCTGGTGTTTTGCGAGAACCGCAATATTATGGTTTTGAAGGATGCTTTGGTTGAGAAACTGGGTTTCCGTAAGGCTAAGACTTATGAGAGCGAGGTAGACAGCCTGATTGATCTGTATAAAACAGGTAGTTCGGTCGAATCTATTTTGAATGCTGATTTGCAAATGAAATCGGCAGAAGACAAACAGACTAAGCTTTTTGAAAATATAGACGGTATCAAGTTCCTGACGCATGATATGGGCTGCGGTGGCACCAAAACCGACTCGGACGCTTTATGCGGGCTGCTGGCCGGTTACATTACCCACCCTAACGTAGCCGGAGCTACCGTTTTAAGTTTGGGATGTCAGCATGCCCAGGCCAGTATCCTGGAAACTGAGATCAAAAAACGCGATCCTAACTTCAGTAAACCGCTTATTATGCTTGAGCAGCAAAAAATAGGCAAGGAGAGCGTATTGATGCAGGAAGCCCTGAAACAAACCTTTGCTGGCTTGATCGAGGCCAACAAAATTGAACGCAAGCCGGCTCCTATCAACAAGATTTGTATAGGCTTGGAATGCGGCGGTTCTGACGGTTTTTCGGGTATATCGGCCAACCCGGCTTTGGGTTATGTGTCTGACGTGCTGGTGAGCCTGGGTGGCAGCGTCATCCTGGCCGAGTTCCCCGAACTTTGTGGCGTAGAGCAGGAGTTGAGCGACCGTTGTGTTGACGTAGACACCGCCCAAAGATTTATGCACCTGATGCGTACCTACAACGCGCGTGCAGAGGCTGATGGTTCGGGCTTTTACGCTAACCCCTCGCCGGGTAATATCCGTGATGGCTTGATAACCGATGCTATCAAGTCGGCCGGTGCAGCTAAAAAAGGTGGTAATTCGCCAGTGACTGCGGTATTAGATTATCCCGAAAAGGTTACCAGGCCCGGTCTTAATTTATTATGCACCCCGGGCAGCGATGTAGAAAGTACCACGGCCGAAGTGGGCTCGGGCGCTAACATTGTATTATTCACTACCGGCCTGGGTACCCCAACCGGCAACCCCATAACGCCGGTAATCAAGCTGTCGACCAATACACGTATTTTTGAGCGTATGCCTGATATTATCGATATTAACTGCGGTACTATTGTTGAAGGCACAGAAACTATTGAGCAAACCGGCGAGCGTATCCTCAATTATGTCATCGACGTGGCCAGCGGTGTGGTGCAGCCCAAGTCGGTACAGTTGGGGCAGGATGATTTTATACCCTGGAAGAGGGGAGTGTCACTTTAAGATAATCTCGCGTCGCGATTCATGAAATAATCTGTATATGATAGGACAAAAGGCTGCCCAACACGGGCAGCCTTTTGTGTATAAAATCGTTACATACTAATCTACGAAATATTCGTAGATTTATATTCAATCAATCAATTATTTCATTACTAACCTTCACATCTTATGAAAAAAATCCTGTTTATAAGCGGTTGTCTGTTTATTAACAGCAGCTTCGCTCAATCAAAAATCAACCTCAAACTAAAAGCGCAGCTTGATACTATTTTACAAACCGACCAGGGCGTACGTGAGTTTTTCGACACAGAAACCAGCGAGAAAAGAAAAGATACACTAGCCTTGATATTGGGCTATCCCAAAGACACACTAAAAAAAATAGGAATGTTTGGCGCTATGTACAGGATAGATCCCGGCAATGTGGCTAAGGTTGAGCACATTATTATGCAATATGGCTACCCAGGTAAGTCGATGGTTGGCGAACCGGCGAACGAGGCTGTTTTTTATGTAATTCAGCACTCTAACAAAATAGAAAAGTATTACCCGCTGATTGAAGAGGCGGGGAAAAAAGGTGAATTGCCGTTTACGGATGTCGCATTGATGCTGGACAGAAAACTTTGCAATGAAAATAAGGAACAGATGTACGGCAGCCAAATCCACTTTATTCAAATTACTGATGCTAAAACCGGTAAAAAAAGAATGTTTGGTTATGTAGTGCCTATTGCCGATGCGTCGAACGTAAACAAACGTCGCGAGGAAGCTGGGTTTAATTTAACCGTTGAGGCCAATGCCCGGCGTTTAGGAGCCGTTTATAAACCTTACACTTATGAGCAAATTGACCTGATTAAACAGGGGAAATTAATGGCAGACGACTAACTGTTAACTGCCAGATAAATTGATGAATAGAATGTGCAAGGACTATCTTTTGCACATTTTTTTTGACCGGCGGCTCATTTTCAGCTGCAAAAACTAAAATTTTATAAACCATTGTGTAAATAGTTTGTTCTTAAACTAAACCTATAGCTCTTTGTAGTTAAATTTTATCCCTAATATTTACTATTGGTTTATTTGTAACTATTTATAACACAGTAGTTTCAGCTTCAATCTGCAATAACCAATATGAATCATACCAATTATAGTAACATCTAAATAGTAATAGTAAATCATGAAAAAAAATAATATCGTCAAGGTAGCGGGAATGCTATTGCCTAAATTTTGGGTTACTGCATGCGCGCGCGAAAACTGCAGGGCTCCTTGAGTACCTCATTACCGCAATTACATTTTGCGGGCCAACAGCATTTTTAGCAAAAACTATAAACACTTAACTAACTATTATGAACAAATATTTAATTTATTCCATCATGTTTATGCTGCTGTCGTTATCGGCAATGGCGCAAAACAAAATAACCGGCACGGTTACCGATGCGAAGGATAACTCGCCGCTGCCGGGCGTGTCTGTGAGCATTAAGGGCGCACAGGGCGGCACACAAACCGACGTAAATGGTAAATATAGCCTTGATGTGGCGGATGCTAACGCTACACTGGTGTTTTCATATATCGGCTATACCAGCAAGGAAGTTGCGTTAGGGGGAAAGACTACACTTGATGTCCAACTGACCGGTGAAGCCAAGGCCGTAGACGAAGTAGTTGTAATTGGTTACGGTACAGCCAAAAGGTCAGACCTTACCGGGGCGGTTTCTACCCTCAAATCTGAGCAAATAATGGATAAGCCGTCGCCTAACCTTACGCAGGCATTGGAGGGTAAAGTTGCAGGTGTTGATGTAAGCGTGAACAGCAGCGCTCCGGGTCAGCCAGCCAAAGTTCGGGTAAGGGGTATAGGTTCCATCAACTCAAATCTCGATCCTATTTATGTTGTCGATGGCGTAGTAGGCGTTGATCCCAATACACTTAACCCAAATGATATAGCTTCAGTAGAAATATTGAAAGACGCGTCATCTACCGCTATATACGGTGTACGCGGCGCCAATGGCGTTATCATGGTAACTACCAAACGCGGCAGATCAGGGCCGGCTCAAATTAGCTATGAGGCTAACGGCAATGTCAGCCAGTTATACAGGCACCTTAAAACCTTAGATGCTAATCAGTTTGTGCAGGTTTATAACGAGGCTTTTGCTAACGGACAAAAATTTGCTACTGATGGTTCTGTACAAACTCCGGCCAAAGCCTTGAATCATGCCAATTTTCCGTTATTGTTTGATGCCAATGACAAACCTCTTTATAATACCAATTGGGAAAAAGAAACTTACAAACCTGCCTTTTCTCAAAGCCATCAATTAAATGTTCAGGGCGGTACAGATAAATCGCTTTACAGCTTATCGCTGGGCTATCTTAATCAAAACGGTTTAGCCCCGACATCTAACTTTAAACGCTACTCTGTTAAAGTCACCATGGATAATGATATCAGGGACTGGCTTAAAGTTGGCGGTAGCGTTAATTTGGTATCGAGCCGCCAGCGCATGGTGACAGATGGTAACGGGGGCCTGAACGTGCCGCGCGACGTGGTTGAAGAGGTGCCTATTTTACCGGTTAGATATCCGGACGGTACTTATGCCAATAACTATGATATTGCCGGCTTAGAAGGTGCGCCAAACCCTATTAATGTGGCCAATAACCGTTACACCATTAACAATACTACCCAAATGTTGGGTGATATATATGCCATTTTCAAGATCACTAAAGACCTGGAATTTAAATCAGACTTTGGTTTTAATTTGAATACGCTCAAAAATAACTTCTATTCATCATTAACCTTACAGCACCTGTCGGCCGACCAGGGCGGTATTGCCAATATCAATGAATATTCAAACTGGTACTGGCAGTCAGAAAACTACCTGACCCGGAACAAGAAGGTAAATGACAGGCAGCATTTTACTGCTTTGCTGGGTTTCTCTTTAAGTGAAAACTCTCAGGAAAGCGTTTATGTTGAAACGCAAAACTTTATTGACGATGCGCTAAGTTTTAATCACCTTAGTTCAGGTTCGGTAAGAAGCGGTGCAGATTCTGGGTTTGGCGACAATAAGTTAAATTCTGTTTACGGTCGTATCAGTTATAATATCGATGAAAAATATTTGTTCACTGCCACCGGGCGTTATGATGGATCATCGCGCTTTGGGATAAATAAGAAATTTTCTTTCTTTCCATCTGCAGGCGCCGCATGGCGCGTGTCGCAGGAAGATTTCCTGAAGGATAGCAAAACTATTTCAAACTTAAAAGTAAGGGCAAGTATAGGTGTAACCGGTAACCAGGAAATTGGTAACTACCGTTCACTACCTCAATACTCGACAGGTACAACCACCTTAAATGGCGCGGCAGCTGTTACCCTGCTACCGGGCTACCTGGGCAATAAAAATTTAGCATGGGAACGTACCACGCAGGTTGATGGAGGCGTAGAATTAGGGTTGCTGAATAACAGGATAAACTTAGAAGCCGACTATTATAATCGTACCACAAAAGACCTGTTGCTACAGACACCGGTACCCTGGACAGCAGGTTATACCACAGCTAACGTTTATCAAAACGTTGGCTCTGTAAGAAACAGTGGTGTTGAGTTAACATTGAATACTGTTAACGTAAGGAGTAAAAACTTTACCTGGAGCACTACTATACTGGCTGCTTACAATAAGAACAAGATCCTGAATCTTAATGATGGTAACGCCGATATTTTTCCGGGGCCTAACTTTTTGGGGCAAAATTATGTACTTAGGGTAGGCCAGCCAATTGGTGCATTTTATGGTATGACCCGTGTGGGTACCTACAGCACCAGCGCTGCTGACGTGGCCGAGGCTGCAAGCCACGGTTTAAAACCGGGCGATCGTAAATATATCTATAATGCAGATGGCAGCCCGTATTATAGTGTGTTAGGTCACGCTAATCCTGATTGGACAGGAACATTCAGCAGTACCATGCGCTATAAGAATTGGGATTTTTCATTTGATATCCGTTTTGTCCAAGGAAATAGCACCGCAGCTAACTTCAAACACTCAAGCGAAGACAGGCAGACCATTGCCAACAGCTTAGCTACGGTATTAAACGCCTGGACGCCCAATAATCAAAACACCTATATCTCGCAAGTGCGTAACTATAAATATGCGCAAGATTCGCATTTTGACAGCTGGTGGGTTGAAGACGGTTCTTTCATCCGCGGACAAAACTTTGTGCTGGGTTATAACTTCCCGTCAGCCATGCTGAAAAAAGCAAGCATCAACCGTTTGCGTATTTATGCCAGCGTACAAAACTTGTTCCTGATCACCAAGTATACCGGTTATGATCCCGAGGTTGATACCTTTAATTCAAGCTTTGGCTCTAACAATGCGTTTTCGCAGGGCCTTGACTTTTTCTCAGTACCTCGTCCGCGTATATGGAACTTGGGTGTACAAGTTGGATTTTAAAACTTAAGCTGATGAGAAAAGAGAGTAAAAAGGACGAAGGGGTTTTAAATCAATATAAACGTATTAACATGAAAAACTTTAAAAATATATTAGTAATTGCGGGCGTGTTGCTTGTATGCTCATGTAAAAAGTTTCTGAATGAAGACCAGAAATCTGCTTACGGAACAGATTCGCAACTTTCAAGCGAAAGGGCAGCACGTGCCCTGGCTAACGGCGCTTACCAAAACCTGACAGGGCTGGTAGCGGGTCAAAACGGCTCGTACGGTGGTAACACCTGGAACCTGATGGAATTTATGACCGGCAAAGCCAATTCAGATCTTGGTCAAACCGGGTTTGTAAATTATCAAACCTTAAATTACAATTCCACATCCTTTTATTTTGACACGTGGTGGCAACAGATGTATCTGGGTGTTGGAGCAGCCAACCTGGCTATACAAAAGATACCCACCATTACCGCTGCCGATTTGAGTGCTACTGAAAAGACCAATTTACTGGCAGAGGCGCGTACCTTGCGTGCCCTGTATTACTTTTACCTGGTGCGTATGTTCGGCGCAGTGCCTGAGATAACTGCTCCGCAAACCGACCTTAATGCTTTAAAGGTTACGCGTACTCCGGCTAAGCAAATTTACGATGACATTATTATCCCCGATTTGTTATTTGCCGAGCAGTCAACCCTGCCGTATAAAGATCCAACAGGTAAAGTTAATATGGCTACGGTAAAAGCGCTTTTGGCCGATGTTTACTTAACCTATGCGGGCGCTGCTATTAACGGAGGACCTTCGGCATATGCTGAATCTGCCAAGCGTTCGCTAGACGTATTGACCAAGGGGGGCTATACCTTGTTCCCTAATTATACCGATATGATCAACCCTGCCAACAAAAATTCAGGCGAGTTTATATTTCAGGTACAGTTTGCGGCGTCAATACCGGCAACAAACCCGTTAACATCACTTACTATCCCTAATTATTCGGGTATATCTAAGTATGCTGATGAATATGGCTCGGTGTATCCTACACCGCAGTTTATCGCTTCATATCCGGCAGGAGACAAGCGGGTTCAGGAAAAACAGTTCTTCTTTACCAGCTACCCAAGCATCACTACGCATGATACGGTGTATTTTAAAAATCATTATATCTACAAATGGTTTGATGTAAATGCCGTTACCACCACCGCTAAATCAGACCTTAACTATACCATTTACCGTTTGGCTGATGTGATGCTGATGTATGCAGAAGCATCAAACGAAGCTGAAGGCGGACCAAATGCAGCCGCTATAGGCTATGTTAACCAAATCAGAGCGCGGGCTAACCTGGCGCCTATCGGTGCGCTTGGCAAAGATGCCTTTGAGCAGGAAGTATGGTCTGAACGTTATTGGGAACTATGCTTTGAAAACAAAATGTGGTTTGATATGGTGCGTACCCGCAAAGTACGCAACGATGTTACCGGTATCTTTGACAATTTCGTAGGGCACAAAACTGTATTCGGTGCAACATTTACCGAAAAGCAATTGCTGTTCCCGCTGCCTAAGCAGGAAACCGACGTTAACCCTAAATTATTGCCAAATAACCCGGGTTTTAATTGATCAAATAATATTTGAATGCAAAGAGGCCACCTTAAACAAGGTGGCCTCTTTTGTTTTTTGTAATTCATGTAGCTATTACAAAATTTAAAGCCGGTGCATTTTTGTATCGATTAGCTTTTTCCAACTCAACTACCCGCTTAATCAACCACCACCTAACCAAATTATTACAAAACTCTCATCCATTTTTTGCCCACTGTATGCGATAAATTGTAAATTAGTATCCTCACACCAAACAATAAACCACCATATTCCAATCACCATGGAAAAAAGAAGAGATTTTATCAGGAAGGCAGCTATCGCTACCGGCGGCCTTGCATTGAGCAGCCATACTTTTGGCTTTACCAAAAGCAGTTACAAACGCATTATTGGCGCTAACGACCGTATTCATGTAGCCATAGTGGGCCTTAACGGCCGCGGGGGCAGTATGTGTACCACATTTGCCAAACAGCCAAATTGTTTAGTGCAAATGGTTTGCGACGTCGACTCACGTACCATCCCCAAAGTTCAGAAACGGGTGGCTGATGCCAGTAAAGGCGATGCCCCAAAAGGTGAAGGTGATGTACGTAGGCTGCTGCAAAATAAAGATCTTGATGCCATTTATATAGCAACCCCCGACCACTGGCACGCACCCCTGACCATTATGGGTGTACAGGCCGGTAAACACGTTTACGTGGAAAAGCCCTTAAGCCACAACCCGCACGAAGGTGAGCTGGCTGTAGAGGCCGCACGTAAATACAATAAAGTGGTACAGATGGGTGCTCAGCGCCGCTCGTCGCCGCTGGCTATACAGTGTGTGCAGGAGTTGCATGACGGTATTATCGGTCGTGTTGGTTTTGCCAAGGCCTGGTATACTAATAACCGTAAACCACTGTATTTAAAACCAGCGCCTGTACCAGATTGGTTAAACTACGAGTTGTGGCAGGGCCCGGCCCCGCGCCAGCCTTATCAGGACGGTTTGATTCACTATAACTGGCACTGGAAATGGATATATGGCACTGGCGAAGCCTTGAACAACGGTACACATGAGGTCGATCTGGCGCGTTGGGGTTTAGGTGTTGACCTGCCAACCCGTGTATCGTCAATGGGTGGCCGCTACCAATACCAGGACGCCTGGGAAACTCCGGACACACAAATTGTAACGTTGGAATATCCCGGCCGGGTGATGCTGATGTGGGAGAACCGCAGCTCGAACGGTAAAAAAATTGAAGGGCAGGAGCGCGGTGTTATTTTTTATGGCGATAAAGGAAGTATTAACACCGATGGTGAAGAATATCAGGTATATGACCTTGATGGCAAGCTGATTAAAGAGGTTAAAAAACAAGGTCCGGTTGAGGATGCCTCTATTCAGGGCCGTAATACAGCCAGCCCAAGCCTGGGTATGGACAGTATGCACGTAGCCAACTTTTTAGAAGCTATTCGCGATAACAAAAAACCAAGCTGCGATGTGGAGCTGGGTTATAAGAGCGTGGTAGCCATGCAATTGGGTAATATTTCATGGAGAGTGGGTCGCGATTTGCATCTCGACCCTAAAAATGCGCATATCCAGAATGATGCTGAAGCGCAGAAGTTATGGAGCCGCACCTATCAGCCGGGCTGGGCGCCAAAAGTTTAAATTGTAAACAATTGTTATCATAATGAGAAAATATACTTTGGGCAGCGCTTTGTTAAGCGTTGCCTTACTGCTAAATACAGGGGTGGTTAATGCCGGTCCAGGCAAGCCATCGCCAAAAAAAATTATGAACAAACATGCTTTGGTAGTAACCAACCGCATGGAATGGTGGAATAAGGCCCGTTTCGGCATGTTTATACATTGGGGTGTATACAGCGTACCTGCAGGTGTTTATGAGGGTAAAAAATATCCCGGCCTGGGCGAGTGGCTGATGCACGATGCCAAAATACCGGTAGATACTTACCAGGCTTATGCTAAAGATTTTAATCCCACAAAATACAACCCTGAGCAGTGGGTATTGATGGCTAAGGATGCCGGTGTAAAGTATATTGTGATTACTACCAAACACCATGACGGTTTTGCCATGTTTGACTCGAAAGCCAGCGACTGGAACATTGTTAAACGGACCCCATATGGTAAAGACGTAATCAAGATGCTGGCTGATGCTTGCCGTAAATACGGCATGAAGCTGGGCTTCTACTACTCGCAGGCTAACGACTGGAACAACCCGGGCGGTGCCGCAGCCGGTGGCCATTGGGATAAAAAGCAGGATGGTAGCTTTGATGAGTATCTGGATAAAGTAGCTATTCCTCAAATTAAGGAAATTCTGAACAACTATGGTGACGTGGCAGAGCTTTGGTGGGACGTACCTACCGATATGACCAAAGAGCGCGCTGCTAAAATTACGCCGCTGCTGGCTGCTCACCCTGAGATTGTGACCAATAACCGCTTAGGCGGCGGCGTACAGGGCGACCTGGAAACACCTGAGCAATACATACCGGCAACAGGGATACCGGGCCGTAACTGGGAAACCTGTATGACTATGAATGATACCTGGGGCTATAAAACCTACGACGACCACTGGAAATCAAGCCAGACCCTGATTCGTAATTTGGTGGATATAGCCTCAAAAGGCGGCAATTATCTGCTGAATATTGGTCCAAAACCAACCGGCGAAGTTCCTGAGCCTATTGTTGACCGCATGAAAGACATAGGCGCCTGGATGAAGGTAAACAGCGAGGCTATTTATGCTACTACGGCAAGTCCGTTCCGCAAATTAACCTGGGGCAGATGCACCACCAAAGAGACGCCTGACGGTACTACTGCGCTATACCTGAGTGTATTTGACTGGCCTGCAAATGGTCAGTTGTCAGTACCTGGCTTAAAGAATGCAGCTAAATCGGCAACATTGCTGGCAAATGGTACCGCTTTAAAATTTAAAAAAGTGGCCGATGGTTTGTCTGTCGATGTCCCTGCAAACGCACCGGATGCGAACGCGACGGTGATTAAACTCATTATTAAAGGAAAGCCTGACGTAGAAACCATTATCCCGTCGGCCAGTGCTGATGGCTCGTTTGTGCTAAGCCCTGAAGATGCCGATTTGAAGGGCGGCGTACAGTCAGAACATAGTCCCTCAAACCTGGGTTACTGGACCAATCCAAAAGCAACCGCATCCTGGCAAATAAAGATCACCAAGCCGGGTACTTACACAATTAAAGCCCCTGTTGCCGCTATTGGCGAGGGTAATGCATTTAATATCACTGTCGGCGGCCAAACCGTAAAAGCCGTTGTAAAAGCTACCGGTAACGATGGGAAATATTTAATAAATAACCTGGGTTACGTTAATATTGACAGGGCCGGTATAACAACCATTACCATAACCCCTGTTGCCGAAAACTGGCAGCATATTAACCTGCGTGCTATTAGTTTTGACTACAAGGGAAATGCCGGAACCAGCGGAGGTTTCACCATAAAACAACAATAATGAAGAAAAACATATTCCTGGTAGCATACCTGTTATTTGCGGTAAGCTTTGCCAAAGCGGCAAAAGTTGACACGGTAGAGACCTACAGCGATGCAATGCATAAAAAAATTAAAGCTTTGGTTATCACCCCGGCCGATTATGAGCAGGGCAAACAGTTCCCGGTGGTATACCTGCTGCACGGCGCGGGTGGTAATTACAAACAGTTTTATGAATTGAACCATGCCATTGCCGACTGGGCCGACTATTATCACCTGATGATTGTTTGTGCCGATGGCGGCGTAACCAGCTGGTATTTTGACAGCCCGGTTGATCCGGCTTTTAAATACGAAACATATGTTACTAAAGAGCTGGTAGGTTATATCGATAAAAACTATAAAACCATCAAAAACAAAACCGGGCGTGCTATATCAGGCCTGAGCATGGGTGGCCATGGTGCTTTTTACCTGGCTATACGCCATCAGGATATTTTTGGCGCTGTGGGCAGTATGAGCGGTGGGGTGGATATCCGCCCTTTTCCTAATAACTGGGATATGGCTAAACGCCTGGGTCCGTACGATCAAAACCCGGATAATTGGGAGAAGAACACCGTTACCAATATGTTATACCTGATTAAACCAAACTCGTTGGCTATAACTTTTGATTGCGGTACCGACGATTTCTTTTACAAAGTAAACTGCATATTGCACGACAAAATGGTAGAACGTAACATTGCGCACGATTTTACCTCGCGCCCTGGCGCGCATACCTCGCAGTATTGGGCAAACTCGGTGCTGTATCATTTAATGTTTTTTAATACTTATTTTAAGAAGAACGCGCCGAAGGCGTAGATATATCCAGAGTTACGAAGTTTAAGAAACTTCGTAACTCTTTCTTGCTGTAAACCTATCACAATCAAAATATGAAGAAATTATTAATGCTGGCATTAGCCATTTCATTTTTTTGCCAAAGTTGCATTCAAAATAAAACGCAAGCCAACAATGGTGATGACAAAACTCAAGCTGAAAGCAAACTTAATAAGTACAAATTAACTATTGTAGGAGATAAATTTGACGACTCTGCAAAGAAGTTCATTCCAGCGGATTCTGTTGATAGTATTCGGGCAGAAAATGATACGGTGGCTTATTTAACTGCGTTGAAAACGTTTTATAATCAGAAGATAGAAGAAAGAAAGAAATTCAATTTTGGCCAACCAAAATCTTTTTCGATAGTTGATACTAAAGGAATAGATTTGACAATTAAATTATCAGACAAAGTTGTAAACGGATTAAAAAATCAGGTAATGAGCCAGCCCGATGTACAACAAATGCTGGAGGCTTATCAACGAGACAGCACAGCCACAAATTAGCAGCGACTAATGCTGTTTGGCTAATAAAATTAAACATCGCGAAGCAAACAAATAACAATATACAATACATCACAAATACATGTCTTACCAACCATCACCAACACGTTATCAAAACATGCCTTACAAGCACAGTGGCAAAAGCGGCTTAAAGCTGCCGGCTGTGTCATTGGGGCTATGGCAAAATTTTGGCTATTATGACCGGCTTGAAAACTGTCGCAATATCCTGAAAACTGCTTTTGATAACGGCGTAACACACTTTGATTTAGCCAATAATTATGGCCCGCCGCCGGGAACTGCCGAGGAACAATTTGGCCAGATATTACATACTGATTTTCGCGACCATCGCGACGAACTGATCATCTCGTCAAAAGCCGGCTATACCATGTGGGACGGCCCTTACGGCGACTGGGGTACCAAAAAATACCTGGTATCAAGCCTTGACCAAAGCCTTAAACGCATGAAGCTGGACTACGTGGATATTTTCTACCACCATCGCCCAGACCCGGAAACACCGTTGGAAGAAACTATGGCAGCGTTAGACCTGATCGTTCGTCAGGGCAAAGCTTTGTATGTGGGTATATCAAACTATAAAGCACCTGAGGCTAAGCAGGCCATCACGATGCTAAAACAAATGGGTACGCCTATCATCATCCACCAACCCAAATACTCTATGTTCGAGCGCTGGGTTGAAGGTGGTTTGCTCGATGTTTTGGAAGAAGAGGGCATAGGCTGTATCCCATTCTCGCCACTAGCACAAGGTTTATTAACCGACAAATACTTGAACGGTATCCCTGCCGACTCGCGCGCGCTGAAAGTGGGCGACTCGCTTACAGAAAGTAGTATTACGCCTGAAAGAGTAGAAAAGGCTAAAAAACTGAATGATCTGGCAAAGCAACGGGGACAAAAACTGGCGCACATGGCCCTGGCCTGGGTATTGAAAGACCCGCGTATTACCTCGGTACTTATTGGCGCCAGCAAACCTGAGCAGATGCTTGACTCGTTGAAATGCCTGGACAATACCAAATTCAGCGATGAAGAACTTAGGATAATTGACGATATTCTTAAATAGTACCCCGCTATCGAGGTGCAAAATAAATAAGGCCCCGGGCATCGCGCCCGCGGCCTTTTAGGTTTATAATTATGATCTAGTAAAGGCGTTGTTTGTTATTCGTCATTGTACGGTATATCTGTAAACTTTACGGGCAAGCTGTCCGTCGGCATTAATGCCTTCAATCGTTACTCTGAAAGTGCCGGTCTGGTCGCTGTTAAAATAGCCAATAGTGGTGTGGCCCGCCGCACCTGTCAACACCGCCGGATTCCAATATACGGTGCTTCGCAGGTCGGCAACGGTTGGGCCGTTTTGTGGCACATCATATTTAGGCGAGTAAAACACCCGGGTTAAATCATATCCCTTGGGGGCGTAATCAATAGTTCCATCGCTCTTTTGGTATCTGTAGTTACCGTTCTTAGTGAAAATGGCTAGTACAGGCGGAGGGCCATGTCTGTACTGGCCTGAGTACATGCCCAGCAGTTTCATTTGTATAGCAGGGCTTTCATGCACCATATAAATTTTACTGATATTGGTCACGCTGTCTGTCAGCAGATCCTGATATTGTTCGGGTGTTACGCGCATGGCATCAATTAAAACCACATAGCGCTCGTTTTGATAGGTCGGTATCCAAAGCATGCCGTAGGTTTGATCCATTACCTGATTAAACCGCACGCGGCTATGATACATCTCCTCAAGGCATTCGCGTAATGAGCTGCAGGGCTGGCGGCTATCCGGACGGTATACCTCGTCGGCCTGGTTTTCATTGATATTGGCAGTACCGAAACGCGCTTTTGCGGCACGAATCCTAACTTCTTTTAACTGCTGTACACGGCTGATAAGCCCGTGGCTGGTAAGGTCCTGATCTTGCTTCAAATCGTTATCAATGGTAGCTTTTGTTTGTTGGAGGATGTCAGGGTTAAGGTCGCCAATATTGGGGTTTGGGGTAACTTTGGCCATTTCATAATCATTCAATTTAATAATAACCCGGCCCTTGCCGCTGGCTTTGGCACCCTGAATAGTAAACTGTGCGCCTTCGGTAAACAGTATTCTCCTGAATTTAAACCGGCCGTTTTGGTCGGCAACCGTGTCCCGGAAAAAGCCGGTTTTGTTATTAAGCAGGGCTACCCTAGCGTAAGGTATTGGCTTTTTATTGTAGCCCATAATTACACCGCTTATTTCAGTTCCCAGTTTCTCCGGGGTATAATAAGGGGCAGCGATATTGCCCGACAATATGTTTTTCCACTCAAACCTGCGATAACCCTGTGTAAGCATTAATATGTCCAGGTTTTCGCGTGTCTGGTCGTTCTGGTTGGTAAAATAGTAATTGGGTTTCTCGATGTATCCTTTAATATCTGAACTGAGTAAAAGCTGCGAGAAGATGGAGTTCTCATTTACTTCGTCAGACGGAACGGCCGTCTCGCTGATCACCGACACGGAGAAATTACCACCCGTTGCATTACCTGCGGCATCTTTTGCATCAATATTTAGCCTGACTTTTTCGCGACGCGAATATATTTTTTTATCGCTGCTGATGCCGACGTTGATATTGTCTTCATTTTGTATAAAAACAATACGCTCATTCAATGGCTGTGCATCCGCATTAAACAAAGTAAACTGCATGATGCCTGATGGTACCTCCCTGGTAGGAAAATACAGCAGAGCGTAGGTTTTATTGACAGGCACGGTGCTTGAAAAATATACCTTACCATTTGATTGCCCAACCAAACTCAAACTACCACCATTGTGCGCACCCGCCGACACGCCGACTTTAACCAATACCGAGTCGCGCTTCGATGTCTGGAAAACCGATAGTGTATAACCGTTGGGTTGTACCTGGGGCAAATTAATTGTATTTGATGAGCCGTCTGGGTAGGTTACTTTTGCTGCATAGGTTTTACTGGCTTCGGGCGTCAACGTAAAATACCCCATGCCTAAGTGTTTGGTTTCCAGTTTAGCTACTTCTGTACCGGCGTTGTCAGTAACAACGCCGCTAATGCCGGCGCCCAAGCCGTTAGGTGCGGTGGCTTTAAAGGCCACACGGCTTTTTAAACCTGCCACCAGGTTGCCGCCTTCAGGGAAAAACTGCACATCGGTTTGGTTGGATGCTGTTTTTATAGGGAAGTTTTTAGCAACTACATTTGCTCCTTGTACAATGATCTTGGTATTTAAATAGCTTTGCAAAAGCTCATTAGGCTTGTTGTTGGGCAAGTTTATACTTAGCTCGCCGGCAGCGTTAGTCTTGCCTCCGCCCGATGAAATAACATCCCAGCTTTTACGAAGCAGGTAGCTTACCTGTTTGTCTGCCAGGGGTTGCCCGTTTTGGTCGGTATATTTCAGTACTGCTTTAATCTTTACCTTATTGCCATCTTGGGTATATATATAGTCAATTTTTGCAAATACGGTATTGGCTATAGAATTGCCCACGCTAAACGTACGGTCATAAAAATATTCGGGGCCGGCATTGCGCATCCATTGGGTATAGGCCCTAATGCGATAATTACCCTCATGCACCAGGTCATCATCTAAAATAAAATTGCCCACCGCCATACCTGTAGTAATGGGTAACTTAAGCTGTTTGGTGAGCGAATCGCCCTCGCTGATCAGGTCAACATATAAGGCGCCACTGATAGCAGAAAGCTGATGCCTGGATCCGGTAGTTACATAAGCTTTAAACCAAATGGTATCGCCCACCAAATAGTAAGGTTTATCGGTTTGCAGGTATACTTTTTCCTGCGGATTGGTGTCTGCCCATTTTTGCAGTGCCGCAACAATACGGTCTACCGGATCATCGTCTTTATTAATGAAGCTTAGCGTTAGCCCAATCAGGCCAACCAGCAGCAGCGAGATAGTTAGTTTACGTTTGTTTTTCATATCGGCAAAAAATAGGGGTAAGTAGTTTTTTAGCGCAGATGCAAGCGATTTTGCTACAATTGTAAAATGCTGACGTCTTGATAAATAGGCTGCCCGATTATTGGTACAACTAATTTAAACAACTTGTTTGCTTTGTAGCAATAGTTACTTTCTAAAAATGACTTTTAAGTCATTTTTAGAAACGTGTAATTTTATGGCGATGAAGGGCTTATTTGAAATTTCGCCCTTTATGAAAAGGCTCATTTTGCCAATTGCGTTTACTGTCAACAGGAGCCGGGGATGTGGTTTCGTCGCTGCGCGATAAGGTTAACACCGGGACATTTTCGTCATGAAGTTTGGTGATCGAGCTTAAAAGCTTATTCAGATTATGGCAGCGCTTTACAATAACATGCACCACCTGACCTTCAATTTGTACCTTACCCTCAACCATCAATAAGCGGGCCTGCAGTATCTCTCGTCGAAAGGTAGCAAAGGCTTTTTCCCAAACTACCAGGTTAGAGAAACCGGTTTCATCCTCAATGGTAATAAATACAATGCCCTTTGCCGTACCTGGGCGCTGGCGTACGGTGATTAGTCCGGCAACTTTTACCGGGGCGCCGTCCTTAAGTTCAGATAGTTTACCATTAGGTGTTACATGCAGCAAATCAAGCTCACGGCGCACAAAACTTACCGGGTGCGCTTTCAACGATAGGCCGGTAACCGCATAATCCTGCACCACATGCTCGCCCTGCGACATAAATGGCAGACTGATCTGGCCCTCCGTTGCGCTTTCAGATTTCTGGCCGGCAAAAAGTCCGATAGGTTTATCACTCAAAGCCGGCACTTCCCAAAGCGCCTGACGCCGGTCGAGGTTCATGGAACGGAAGGCATCGGCATCTGTTAATCGTTCAATAGCAAATTGCGGCACGCCGGCGTCGCTCAGCTGATGGATGCTGGTATAGCCCGGACCGCGGGCAGCAATGAGTTTCTCCATATCCTCTCTGTTTAAACCTTTTACCTGCCTGAAACCCAGGCGTAATGCCCGGTATTTGCCATCCTTTTCTTCAAGCGTGTTATCCCACATAGAAAGGTTAACATCTACCGACTTAACCACGACGCCATGTTTTTCGGCATCAATAACAATCTGTGCAGGTTGATAAAAGCCCATGGGCTGACTGTTGAGCAATGATGCCGCAAAAACATCTGGATAAAAACATTTGAGCCATGAAGAAATGTAAACCAAATGCGCAAAGCTGGCCGCATGGCTTTCAGGGAAACCATAGCTACCAAAGCCTTCGAGCTGTTTGAAGATGCGCTCAGCGTATTTAAGTTCATATCCTTTTGCCAGCATGCCTTTGATCAATTTTTCCCTGAACTTTTTTACCTCGCCAATTTTTGCTTTAAATGAAGCCATACTGCGGCGAAGTTGGTCGGCCTCGGCAGCGCTAAACCCAGCGGCTACCATGGCTATTTCCATAGCTTGTTCCTGGAACAGGGGGACGCCTTTGGTTCGGCTTAAAACTGGTATAAGCTCATCATTAGGGTATTCTTCATCTTCAATGCCATCGCGTCTACGCAGGTAAGGGTGTACCATATCTCCCTGGATAGGGCCGGGACGTACAATGGCCACTTCAATTACCAGATCATAAAACTTTTGAGGTTTTAACCGAGGTAACATAGACATTTGCGCACGGCTTTCGATTTGAAAAACGCCCAAGGTATCCGCATTGCAGATCATATCATAAACTTCGGGTAGTTCTTCAGGAACGTTTGCTAGGGTGTAAGTTTCGTTATAATGCAATTCAATCAAATCAAAAGCTTTGCGGATGCAGGTTAACATGCCCAGGGCCAAAACATCTACCTTTAAAATCCCGAGGTCTTCCAGGTCATCCTTGTCCCATTCCAGTTGAGTGCGATCCTCCATTCGGGCATTCATTACTGGGCAAATATCTGACAGCTTACACTGCGTAATCACAAAGCCGCCTGAATGCTGCCCCAATTGCCGCGGGAAACCCATCATCAGTTGGGTAAGCTCCAATACTTTTTTTAACTGCAGGTCGTCTGGATTGAGGCCTTGCGAGATAATACGCTCGCGGTCCAATCCTTCTTCTGAAAAACTCCAGATAGCGCCGCCCAGTCTTTTAATGGTATCTTCAGACAGGCCCATGGCTTTACCTACGTCGCGGATAGCGCCTTTGTGTCTTTGCTGAGTTACTGTGGCTACGATGGCTGCATGCTCGCGTCCGTAGGTGTTGTAGATCCACTGCATAATTTCCTCCCTGCGCTCATGCTCAAAGTCTACATCCACATCGGGCCATTCATCCCGGGCGTCTGACATGAACCGGGAAAACAGCAGATTTGATTTTTCAGGATTTACAGGTGTAATGCCCAGGCAATAACAAACGGCACAGTTAGCCGCCGAGCCACGACCCTGATGCAATATCTTTAAATCTTTGGCTTTGTTCACATACTCGTATATCCGCAGAAAATACGGAGCAAGCTTGCGCTTTTTAAAGAAAGCCAGTTCGGTATGAAGTTGTGCGCACAATTTACCCGATATACCTTGGGGAAAGAATATTTTAACACCCTTCCACGTATGCTCAGCCAAATGCTCGTCAGCCGTGCGCCCATCGGGGCTTTTCCATTCAGGCTCCAGGTATTTCAGGGTGTCTAATGAAAAAGTGCAGGCTTCGGCAATGTCAATAGTGCGGTGAATGGCTTCAGGATACTGGCGAAACAGGCGCTCTAATTCATCCAGCGGCTTTAAATACCGTTCGGCATTGGCATGCAGCTTAAAGCCCGCCGTAGTGATGGTGCATTTTTCTCGCACGCAGGTTTGCACATCCTGCAACTGCCGGCGCTCGGCCGAGTGATAGTGAACATCATTGGTAGCCACCATAGGCACTTCTAATTTTGAGAGGCGATAAAAGCGTTTATCATCACTGCCTAAGTAGGAGCGGGTGGCGCTTATATAAAGCTTGTCAGCAAATTGGGTATGGTATTCGTGCAGGCAATCTTTAAAATAATCATCAAAATCAAAACGGGCATTCAATTGGTTTGGCGCTATCGCGATAAAGATGATACCTTCCTTATGCTCATAAACATCTTGTTTGTACAGCTCGCATTTGCCTTTCTCTGTCCGCAGGTTGCCTTTGGTAAGCAGGGCACATAAGCGTCCCCAGGCTTCAATATCCGTAGGGTAGGCCAGCAGGCCCGTTCCGTCCACCAGTTCCAGCCGGCAAGCGGGGATGATCTTAAAGGCTTCGTAGCGTTTAATTTTTGCAGGATCGGTTTCCTCAGCTATAAGTTTTTTTATACGCATATGCCCGCGCACCACGCCCGCTACACTATTGCAGTCGGTTATAGCAATTTTGGTATAGCCCAGCTCAATTGCGCGTTCAACTAATTCGGCTGGGTGCGAGCCGCCCAGCATGAAGGTGAAATTGGTAGTGACCTGTAATTCTGCGTACTCCATAGCTTCTTAAGCAAAAAATCCGTGAATGTACCACTCGGGTTTGTTCTCTGCATCGTGGTGTCCTGAGCGGAATAACCAGTACCGCCGGCCTTTCTCATCTTCAACTATGTAATAGTCACGGTGCGGTACGTCTTTCAGCCACCATTCGGGTTCAATACGCTCGGCATCGTTGGCTTTTTTAACATTGTGGCGCTCACCTTTGTAAATGAACCACATGGGTGGGTTATCGGGCGTTAAAAAGGCTGCCTCAATGCGCTCAGGATGATTTAATAGCAGCGATGGCCTTGGCCTGTCCATGCGCCAGGTGGTGGTGGCCCTGTCCTTAAGCGACATAGCCAGTTTAACCGAATGCTCGGGCCAGTAACGCTCCTGCGGCAGGTAGCGGTGTATATTGCCCGCGCCGATCTTGTTGGCCAGGCGGTCCAGTAATTCGGCCAGGCTGGTATCTTCCAATCCGCAGCTATCGGCTCCCCAAAGTATTTCCTGTTCGGGGTCGGCATCTTCAACTTTAGGGGCTTCGAGTGTAAAAAGTTCAATGCCCAGTCGTGGCTCTATACTGGTTATCTGCAGCTCAAATAATTTAAACAGATGGTCGACATAATAGGAAGGCTGATTAGTGCCAATGCTTTTTTGGATCACCTCGCCATCTACTCTATAACACTTTAAAACCGCCGTACGGACACCTTTACTTTCACCTTCCAGGCGCTTACAAAGTCTTTCCAGTAATTTTTGAATGGCAATCTGGATTCCCGTGGCCGTACGTATGGGTTCCAGGCAGGGTAGTCGCTCCGTATAAGGTTCAATCGGTTGGATCAGTTCTAACGGCTCGTCCTCATTACCCAAAGCCTGATCAAGCCGGGTTAAAAACTCCTGTCCAAAACGTCGCCTCAAAACCGACCGGCCCAAACCAATAAAACTTTTAATTTGGTAAAAGCCCAGTTTTTGCAGGCGATCTTGTATGATAGGGTCCAGTCGCAAAGCAGCGGGGGGGAGCGATAATAAAGCATTCAACTGCCCGTCGGGCTCAATAATGGGTTTAGCTTTGGCAAACCGGGCCACGCCCCAGGCGGTGCCGACGGTATCGGCCATGGCCCCACGTACATCATAGCCCTTACTGCGCAACCGGGTGACGATATCCTTAAGATACTCGCGCTCGCCGCCCCATAAGTGGGCGCAGCCGGTAATGTCAAGCAATAGGCCGTTGGGCATATCAATGGCAATCATGGGGGTGTAGCGGATGCACCACTCGCCCAGGGCCTTAAGTAATTTATAATCTTGCCCCGGGATATCGTCAATCACTTCCAGGTCGGGGATGATGGCCCGGGCATCGGCGGCAGCCATGCCAACGGTAATGCCCTGCTGCTCGGCCAGCAGGTTGGCCGCAGTAATGGTATTTCGCCCGCGGACAGGCGTCGTCAAAATAAAAGGCACGTCTTTCAGTTCCTCCCGACGCAGGGTAAACCAGTCGGTGGTTAAGTGGCGGAACCATAAAGAAATAAAGCGCCTGTTCATTGTATAATCTGTCTTTATTGGCTGTCATGCTGAGGCACTCGAAGCGTGAGGGCGGTGGTCGAATGAATGCTTTTAATTCCCAACGCGTGCCCTTCGACAGGCTCAGGGTGACAGCCCCCTTTTTTGATTTGTCATTCTGAGCGAGAGCGAAGGATCTTATACGCTTTACCTGTCATTCGTATAAGATCCTTCACTACGTTCAGGATGACAAGGCGGTGATTTTAATTTTATAGCGATGGGTTTTAAACCTATCGTTATTATGCAGTCTGAATAAATACCCGTTCTTCTTTTTCCTCCATAACCGGCACAAACCGGCCCTCTATCCATTCCAGTTGCCAGCTGCCGGGGTTGCCGTTGCGCACCCGCAGCAAATCAACCTGCCAGCGCGGGAAACTTACCCCGGGCAATCCCGGCTCGGCTGCGCTGGGCAGCGGACTTATCTGCCAGCGTGCTACACAAATGGTACTGCTCAGCTTTTTCAAATCGGTGCGCAATAGAAATCCGGTTACCTTGCTGTCTTCAACGGCTAATTGCAGGCGGCGCGATTGGGCGAAGCTAATCTCGCGTACCTCGCCAATCACTGCGGCGAGGCCCTGGCATTTCAGCGCTTCTTCCATAGCCCAAAGCACGTCGCGGTCGCGCTGTACGTCGATAAAAATGATACGGTCGGGCGTAACATTAAAAGCTTTCAGCGCCGGCGGGAAAAGCCTGCGTGAGGTACTAATCCAGATGCAGGCCCCGCCTTGTTTCATGAGCGATGAAAGCAGTCCGCCCACTAAGCCCCCTGTCGCGGCCGTATGCTCAGGTGTTGGGCACAGCATTTCATGTATGGCGCCAGTAGGAAAAACACCGTTCGGAAACGCATTTTCCAGCTCGCCGAGCCCAATGCCTTTAGCCTCGCCCGTTGGGGGCGGGGTAAAGCCCTGCCAAAGCAAAATATCTTTTTGCAGTTTGCTGATGATATCTTTTTTACTGCTCTCCATAGCTGTCAATTTGCCCCACCTAAATCCTCCCCGGTAGGGAGTACTTTTATTTTAATTAACCTCCGGGCATGGAAACACAGGCACAAACAAAGCCATATAGGCCTGTAAATGCACAATCATGTGCCGCGCAATGGCGCCGCCGACGTTGTTGATCTCCTCCTGTTCAAGCGGACTTTGATAATGCGGGTCCCAACTGTCGGGCCGGCCGTCAAAATAGCGCATGTAGTAAGCATCATCTTCAGAACTTACATTGTTGTCAAACCACTTGCCCTGTTCCAAACGTAAAGTGAGCGTAACAAACTCATGTCCGTTATGATACTCTACAATAAACTGCGGCACAAACGGTAGATCCCACTGCTCGGGCGGGATCTCGTCAACCTGTAGCCTAACCATGCCCTGGTTTAATTTTACATCTATATAAAACTCTTCCATAACAAATACATTACAAACATAATGCTAAAAATATTAGTATTTTAAAAATATTTGTAAAAAAGTTGACCTCTCCCTAGCCCTCTCCGAAGGAGAGGGAACATTGGCGTTGTAAGTTTGATTTTGTTAGTCGGATTTGTAATCCGGACTATATTATTTGCGGATTTGCAATCCGCGAGTTGGAGGGGGATTTCAAATCCCCACCAAGCGAGTCCGGATTACAAATCCGGACCAACAGCGAAAAGTCAACCCGCAATTATCCCCCTCTCCAAAGGAGAGGGCCGGGGAGAGGTCTTAACCAAATCATAACCCAAACTTTCCCGACTATTTACATGTAACTTTTATCCTTGTCAATCAGAAAAAGCTTAGTTTAGCACTAATGGATAACAGACGAGATTTTATCAAAAAAGCCGCTTTATTAACCGGGAGCGCCGGTTTGGCCGCGGGCTTGCCATCATCAATAGCCAAAGCCATGAGCATTAACGCAGCCGAGGGCAGCACTTATCTGGATGCTGAACATGTAGTGATACTGATGCAGGAAAACCGGTCTTTCGACCACGTGTTTGGTACTTTGCGTGGGGTGAGGGGTTATAACGATCCGCGTGCATTACAGCTGGCTGATAAAAACCCGGTATGGCTGCAAACCAATGCCGAAGGGCAAACTTATGCACCGTTCCATTTAGATATTAAAAATACCAGGGCCACCTGGATGCACTCGCTGCCGCACTCGTGGGCCAACCAGGTAAATGCGCGTAATGACGGCCGGCATGACAAATGGCTTGACGAAAAACACTCGGGCGAAAAGGCTTACCGCAACATGCCGCTTACGCTGGGTTATCATAACCGCAGCGATGTGCCTTTTTATTATGCGTTGGCCGATGCTTTTACGGTTTGCGACCAGAATTTTTGTTCATCATTAACGGGCACTAACCCTAACCGCTTGTTTTTCTGGACCGGTACCATCCGCGATCATAAAGATGAAAATTCGCGTGCTTTGGTTTGGAACGAAGATATGGATTACGGTACGCTGAACTGGACCACCTTTCCTGAACGCTTAGAGGATGCGGGTATAGACTGGCGATGCTATCAAAACGAAATGAGCATTGATACCGGATTAGAGGGCGAAGAAGACTCATGGCTATCCAATTTCCAGGATAACGACCTGGAGTTTTTTGGTCAGTATAACATCCAGCTGCACCCGCGCCATGTGGCCCAGATGAATAAGCGATTAGCGGCTTTAAATAAAGAAATTGCTGGGCTGCAAAAACAAGCCGAGACAGACAGCGGACTTGCCCTGAAAAAGAAAATCGAGCAACGCCAAAAGGAGCTTAAAAATGTACAGGCGCAAGTTAATCTTATAAACAGCCGTAAGTTTGACGACCTGACCCAGCGTGAGCAAAGCCTGCATAAAAGAGCTTTTACCGTTAACTATGCCGATCCTGAGTTTGGCAAACTAACCGACCTTACTTACGACGACAACGGCACACAGCGCACAATGAAAGCCCCTAAAGGCGATGTGCTATACCAGTTTCGCGAAGATGTGAAGCATGGTAAGCTGCCCACAGTTTCATGGCTTACTGCGCCCGAGAATTTCTCTGACCACCCATCGGCGCCGTGGTATGGGGCCTGGTATGTGTCTGAAGTATTGGATATCCTGACCCAAAATCCCGAGGTATGGAAAAAGACCATCTTTATTTTAACTTATGATGAGAATGACGGTTATTTTGACCACGTGCCGCCGTTTACCCCTCCGCACTCGCACAAAGCCGGAACCGGCAAAGTTTCGGCCGGTATAGATACCCGCCCTGATTATGTGACGCTGGAGCAGGAGCAGGCCCGCGAGGGTTTCCCGGTGAAATATGACCGCGAATGCTCGATAGGCCTGGGTTATAGAGTGCCGATGGTGATCGCCTCGCCATGGAGCAAGGGCGGGTGGGTGAATTCTGAGGTTTTTGACCATACGTCGACCTTGCAATTCCTGGAAAAATTCCTGTCGCACAAAACCGGTAAGAAAATTTTTGAACCCAATATATCCGATTGGCGCCGTACCGTTTGCGGCGACCTGACCTCGGTATTTCGTCCGTACGAAGCTAAACAATCACCATTGCCTGGTTTTTTGGGGCGCGATAGCTTTTTAGAAGGAATACATAAAGCCAAATTTAAAGATGTGCCTGCCAATTTTAAGTTATTTACCCCGCAGGACATTGAACAGGTAAAGCAAAATCCGCATGGCTCGGCTTTATTACCGCAACAGGAAAAGGGTATCAAACCGGCAAATGCTATACCTTACCAGTTATATGCCGATGGTAAGCTAAATGCTGACAAAACTGCTTTTGACCTGGATATAAACGCCGCTACCGAAGTTTGGGGCAGTAGGACCATAGGCGCGCCTTTTATTGTTTACGCCCCCGATAATTATAAGTCGTTAAAAGGCGATGGCTATGAGCTATTACGCAACTGGAGCTATGGCGTAAAGTCCGGTGACACGCTAAGTGACAGCTGGCCGATAAACGATTTTGAAAATGGCAGTTACCACCTGCGCCTGTACGGGCCAAACGGCTTTTACCGCGAGTTTAAAGGCAGCCATGCCGACCCGGAGATTGAGACGCGGTTGGAATATCAACGCAATCGCCTCCATAAAAAAGTACTGACCGGCAATGTAGTGTTATATATTAAAAATCTGAGCAAAGGCCAGCATGCTGTAACCATTACAGATAATGCTTATAAAACCGGTACAAAGAAGGAAATCATCCTGTCCAAATCACAGTCGGCCATTGTTGTCGACCTGAGCAAAAGTATGGGCTGGTATGATTTTACCCTGAAAATAAGCGGCGCCAATGGTTTTGAAAAACGTTTTGCCGGCAGGGTTGAAACCGGTAAAACCAGTTATACCGATCCGTTTATGGGTAGGGTGGTGTAGCGTATCGTTTCAGGTATGGTTATAAGGCAAGTTCCTGATATGGGGAACTTGCCTCAATAATGCTTTATTTTGTATAAATATCCAGCGCTTTACCTTTGCGCATATCATCGTAGTTAATCGCCCATCCTTTAAGCGGTTGGCTGCCGACGGTGATTTTACTGATATTTTTGCCTTTACCTTTTTTGGTTATGGTAAACGTTTTACCATCGCCAAGCTGCATTTCAATTTTATCAAAAACAGGCACCGACACCAGGTATTCCGGATCGGCCGGCGAATAAGGAAATACCCCCATGGCATTAAATACGTACCATCCGGTAAGCGAACCGTGATCGTCCATACCGGCTAGCGCCAGATGTTCAGGACCCATCCCAAAATAATCCGACATCAGCTTATTCAAAATAGCTTGCGATTTTTGCGGTTTGCCGACAAAGTAATAAAGATAAGGATAGTTAAAGTCGGGCTGATTGCCCATACAAAACTGCCCTAGGAAGCATGAAAGGTTATCTTTTGCGTAGCCGCCCCAAGGGATACTGAAAAGCGAATCTACTTTCAACTCAAAATCTTTAGGGCTTTTATAAAGCGATATAAGGCCTTTGGTATCCTGCGGTACAAAAAATGATGCCTGCCAGGCGTTTGCTTCGCGATACATAAACTCATAATATGGATAATTAGGATCAAATGGTCCCCACCATTTCCCGTCGGCCAGGCGCCCGCGCATCAATTCAGTCTGCGGGTCAAAAACGTTCTTGTAGTTTTTACTGCGCTTCATCATGATGTCGTAAGTATCGTTATCGCCTAAGGCTTTGGCTAGTAAAGCTATTGAGTAATCTGAATAGGCAAACTCAAGCGTTTTGGTGGTGCCTGCAGTTGATACGGTTTCAGTTGTCGGATGCTGAATATCAGCTTCGGGAACGTAACCCAGCTTCAAATAATCAGCATTGTGGGGCCTGGCTGTCCTTACACTGCCGCTGATAGGCGTGTTTGCGTTATTTAGCATAAGCAGGTAAGCTTTACGCACGTCGTAATCTTTAATGCCCCGTAAATATGAGCCGGCAATATAAGATGATGCAAAATCGCCGTGGAATGAAGTCGGCAAAAATCCGCCCGAATGCTCGCCCGTTAAGATCATTGATTTAATGATGTTATTGCTTACCTTCGGCAGCAGCATATCCAAAACAACAAGTTGGGTGCGGAAAACGTCCCATAATCCCGGGCTTTGATACACTTCAAATCCAGGGACGGTATCTCTTGAGGTTCGTATAGCCGGCGAAGCTGTCACTTCGCCGGGGCTGCGGCGTCTTCGGTCATAAAAAGCTATTTTACCATCTACATCGCTGGTGATACACGGGTACCAAAACTGCCGGTAAAGGCAGGAGTAAAACATCACTTTTTGCTTTGGTGTCCCGCCGGTAACTTTTACTTTCCCGAGGAGTTTCTCCCAGCTGGCATCTGCTTCTTTATAAACCTGATCAAACGTTTTGTTGGCTATCTCTGTGGTATAATTAAGCTTAGCGCCTTCAGGGCTAACGCTTGAAATGGCGATTTTGAGTTCAAGGGGCTTGCTGGCTTTTTCAAAGCTGATGACCGGAACATCGATGTTCCCGGTAAGTTTCCGCTGCCCGCCGGCGCCCTGTCCGCTACGCGGAATGTCCGGTTGGTTTGGATTGCGTTTATAGGTGTCAATGCTGGTTATCTTATGGTTCATTACGGCGTAGAAGTATAAATTACCTTGTTTACCCGTAACTATGTAGTCGCCGGCTTTGTTAATTTCCCAGGTGCTGCTGCCGCCACCGGCATGCACCAGGTCAAATGCCAGTTTCTTATCCTGGCCGGCTTGATAAGTGAATTTATAATAGGCTGCGCGTGGCGTCGCTGTAAGTTCTGCGTTAATATGGTACCGGCTCAACAATACCTGGTAATAGCCGGGGCGTGCCGTTTCTTTGGCATGCGTGTAGGGCGAAGCAAAATCATCGGCTGTAAAGTTTTTTCCTTCCAAAGGCATTATCGGTATGTTCTGTGCTTCCCAATCGGTCCCGCTGGTTTGCGTGAAAGCTTTAATAGTATTTACTTCATATTCATAACCGCTGCCACTGCCATAAGTGGTTATCGGAACAGCTTCTACCATACCGAAAGGAACACAAGCTGCCGGCCCTACAAGGCCGTTCCAGGTGCGCCAGGGCGGGTTATAGCCAAGCTCGGCTGAGTCTGTCAAAACGGTTGTACCAATTAGCGGATTAACATAATTGGTAAGCCGGGTTTTGGCTTGTCCGTAAATAAAGGCCGGCCAAAGGCAGCCAACCCAAATAAGACGTCTTATTTTTTTCATTGCTACTTAGTGATAACTTAATACAGGTCTTATAAATTGGAGGTTTTTCGAAATCTAAAACTAATAAAAAGAACAGTTGGGTAGCAAGATGGTAACAAGAATACTACGCTAGGTTGTTTAAGATGGCTACGGGCCGTTAAGGCTGACTTTAAATTGTCATAAACGAAAGGTAGAGCCCGTTGGCCGGTTCGACAGGATTCAGAAAGCTATTGATACTGTATATTGAAGGATAACTAAATTAATTTCTGCTGATGTTATACGAATGTTTATATTTGACCTAATGACTTCGAACTGGAAAAATATCATTAAAAAGCCCGATTGATAATGCGCTTGAACAGCGTTTTATTAGTCACTTTTTATTTATTTTTTCATGAAAACCATCATAGAACCCTTTAAAATTAAATCGGTTGAGCCGATTCATTTCACTACTGCGCATGAGCGTGCAGTGTTACTGCAACAAGCCTATTATAATCCATTTTTATTAAAAGCCAAAGACGTTATTATTGACCTGCTAACCGACAGTGGCACAGGCGCGATGAGCAGCGAGCAATGGGCCGGTGTGATGCGCGGCGATGAGAGTTATGCCGGCAGCGACAGTTTTTTCAGGTTTGAAAGCGCCGTAAAAGAGTTGACGGCCATGCCTTTCATCATCCCCGTTCATCAAGGGCGTGCTGCCGAAAAGATATTGTTCACCATTAAAGGTGGCGAAGGCAAGTACGTGCTCAGTAATACCTTGTTCGATACCACCCGTGCCAATATTGAATTTTCAGGAGCTACCGGTATTGATCTGTTAACCAATGCGGCAAAAGATTCCGCTGTTTCAGCGCCCTTTAAAGGGAATATGGATACGGAAAAACTGGAAGCTTTTGTATTGGAGAAGGGTGCGGAAAATATTTCATTGGTTATTATTACCGTTACCAATAATTCGGGCGGCGGTCAACCGGTAAGTATGGCCAATATAAAGGCAGTTAAGGCTATATGTGTTAAATATCAAATACCAATGTTTATTGATGCCTGCCGGTTTGCTGAGAACTGTTATTTCATTAAACAACGTGAACCCGGTTTTGAGGGAATGACTATCAAAGCGATAGCTCAGGAGTTGTTTTCCTATGCTGATGGCTGCACGATGAGCGCCAAAAAGGATGCATTTGCTAATATTGGCGGTTTCCTTGCCGTGCACGATCAACAGCTCGCCGAAGAATGTCGCAACCTTTTAATTATTACGGAGGGGTTTCCCACTTATGGGGGCCTGGCAGGCCGCGATCTGGAAGCCATCGCCATAGGTTTACAGGAAATTGTAGACGAAGATTATCTGAAATATCGTATACGCAGCATTGAATATATTGGCGAGCAGCTGGACGGTTGCGGCATCCCTTACCTGAAACCGACGGGTGGCCATGCACTATACCTGGACGCTAAAGCTTTTCTGCCGCATATACCAGCACATCAGTTCCCCGGACAGGCTTTGTGTGGCGCCTTGTATCTGGAAGGAGGGGTAAGGGGCGTGGAGATCGGCTCAGTGATGTTCGGCGAGCATGCACAACATGAACTGGTGAGGTTGGCTATACCTCGCCGTACGTATACACAAAGCCACATGGATTACCTGGCAGAAGTTATTATAGCCGTTTATGCAAAGCGGCATGAGGTACGCGGCTTGAAAATGGTGTATGAAACCCCTTTCTTACGACACTTTACCGCGCGGTTTGAATGGGTTTGATTAAAAAAATTCAAATGTTTAACCTCAATGCACGCTTGGAACATTACAACCAGTAAGATGGATATTACAACTAAAACAATAAATATCAGTGTATGCTATTCATGACTCGGATGTAGAGCACCTTGCTTCATAATTTATTACCCTCCTATCTCTTCATATCTAAAAGTACGAAGTTCAACTTCTATGATTTCTTGAAATGGCTCTGTTTTTTAATAAAAAATGCAATCGATTGCATTTTTTATTAAAAAACCAGTCTTTGGGGCCATTTTATACTTGAAATTAATCAATTATTTATTTTTTATTAATGCGCAGGTCTTCTTTTGTGTCATTATTAAAACCAATTATTAGCCCCTGTCAGCCGCCAAAACTGCCAGGCGTTATTACTCGAAAAACTTATTAAGCTTATGTACAATCATGATCCTAATCCGCCGTAGGTATGCGCCGCAATACGCATAAACCAATCAAACCAATTAACCTTAAATAAACATTAAAGAGACGATATGAAAAAAATTAAATACTTAATGATACTTATCCTCCTTTCTCCGCTGGTGGTGTTTGCACAAAAAACACCGGTTAGCGGAAAAGTAATCGACCTCACCGATGGGTCGACGCTACCGGGGGTAAGTGTACATGAAAAAGGTACCACCAACGGTACCGTCACCGACGTGAGTGGTAAATTCACCCTGTCCGTTGGTAGCCCCGACGCTATATTGGAAATATCCTATATCGGTTACCAAACGCAGCAAGTGGCGGTGAAAGATATTAAATCGGGCACCATCGCCCTTACGGCTACAAATAAAAGTCTGGAAGAGGTGGTAGTGGTAGGCTACGGTGTTCAGAAAAGAGCAACGGTAACCGGTTCTATCGCGACGTTGCAAAGCAGGGACATTGTCACCACCAAGAACGAGAGCGTAACCAATATGCTAACCGGTAAAATACCGGGTGTACGTATTGTGCAGACCACTGCCGAACCGGGCTCATTTTCTAATAAATTAAACATCCGCGGCTATCAGGGAAGTCCTTTGATCGTTGTGGATGGGGTAATTGCCGGAAACGATCAGGCTATCATTGGTAAAATGGATCCTAACGAAATCGAAAACATTTCGGTACTTAAAGACGCTGCGGCTTCTATCTATGGTATGCGTGCTGCAGGCGGCGCTATCTTGGTTACTACTAAAAAAGGCTCGAAAAACGGCAAGGTAAACATTAACTACTCGGTTGATGAGGCTGTTCAAACATTTTTGGGAATGCCGCAAGGCGTAGGCGCGGTTGATTTTATGATGCTGACCAACGAAAAAGTTAAACGCGATTTTGCCAACAACTTCGTATCGAACGTTACGCCTCAGTTTTCATACAACGATATGTTGCCTTATCTGAACGGTACACGTAAGTCTGCCGATTGGTCGAGCTTGGTGTTTAACAAAACGGCTAATCAAATCTCACACAACCTGAATATCGACGGCGGTACTGACAAGATCAGTTACTTCTTCAACTTTGGTTACCAGCGCCAGGACGGTGTTTTCAAAACCGGCGATCTGAACTATAATAAATATAATTTCCGCTCTAACGTTACCGCTACCGTTACTAAAGGTTTAAAAGCGCAAGTATTAACATCCGGCTATATGGATCAGAAAAATCAGCCATATACCGACGAGTGGACCGTTTACAAATATACCTGGAACCAAATCCCTACACACCAGATTTACGCTAACGACAACCCGCTATATCCGGCAGTAATGGACGACAATATGAACCCGTCTATAATTACTGACGATGATAAAGTAGGTTTTAAAACCAGCAAGAATAAAAGCTTTGTGGGTCAATTGAACCTAACTTATGACATCCCTGGGGTTCCGGGGCTTAATGCGAAGGTATTGTACAATATTGACTATGGGGTGAATGATTTTAATCAAATCAAAAGGTCATATTCACTATACACCTATAATGCCGCCGCCCAAACTTATATTCCAAGTGTGGTTAACTCGCCCGCCGGCATTACCCGTGCTTATTATACGCACCTGAATACTTTAAGCCAGGCCACCTTAAACTATACCCATACTTTTGCCGAAAGTCACAATATCTCGGCAACTATCGCTTACGAGCAAAGTCATGAAACGGCTGATAACTTTAATGCTTATCGCGATATCGAAATCCCGATTAATTACCTGTTTGGTGGTTTGCAAAACTCAAACATGTCGGGCGGTATGGATGCAGGTGCATTGTCAGATCGTGCACACAAAAGTATCATCGGTCGTGCTAATTATGATTTTAAAGGAAAATATCTGGCCGAATTTAGTTTCCGCCGTGATGGTAACAACTTGTATAAACCAGGCGCTGATCAATGGGGCTTTTTTCCTGGCGGGTCAGTAGGTTGGGTAATTACTAAAGAGGATTTCTTTAATAAACTGGTATCGCCAAAAATCATCAGCAACTTAAAACTGAGAGCGTCTTACGGTCAGGTAGGTGACGAAGCTAATGCTCCGGCGTTTAACTATGTCGACGGTTATACTTATCCAATCAATACCTATATTTTTGGCGGCAGCGCGGTTAACGGTTCGGCGCCGAAATTAGGAAACGCAGGCTTAACCTGGTCTGTAAGCACTATCAAAAACATTGCATTAGATTTTGGTTTGTTTAATGGTGCAATCGATGGCACAGTCGAAGTGTTCAGAAATGACCGCACCGGTTTGCCTGCACAACCTGCCGTGGCACTGCCCGGCACTGTAGGTGCCGATGTACCCCAGATCAACTACGGCAGCGACAGAACTCAGGGTGTTGACTTTAACCTGGCTTACCACACTACCTTCGGTAAATTGGTGGTTAACCTTGCCGGTAACATTGGTACAACCCGCTTAGAGCGCATTAAGGTACTTGAGGCCCGTGCCGGTAACGAATACCTGAACTGGAAAAACAGCCAAAGCAACCGTTATCAAAATATTTGGTGGGGGCCTGAATATGCCGGTCAGTTTACCAATTACAACCAAATCTACAATTATGGTGTAAACACCGGTGGCGGTAACAACAATGTGGTACCGGGCGATTATTATTACAAAGACTGGAATAATGACGGTGTTATTGACGATAAAGACAGCCACCCGATTGCTACAAACGACATTCCGCTGTATAACTATGGTTTAAACATTGGCTTAAGTTACAAAGGTTTTGATATGACCTTATTGCTGCAAGGCGCTGCCGGTGTTTATGTACAATACGGCGAGCAATTTGCCTCGCCGCTGATGTATAACAGGAGTGCGCTTACCCGCTTCCTGGACAGCTGGCATACGGTTGATCCGTCAGCAAACGTGTTTGACCCGAACACGCAGTGGGTGCCTGGTTTCTATCCGGCAATGGGTTCGCCCGATGCACAGGGTACCAAAGCTATCCAGAATGCCAGTTACCTGCGTGTAAAAACGCTGGAGTTTGGTTATTCATTCTCGCCGAACCTTTTAAAAGTTGCCGGTATCAAAAAATTAAGGGTGTTTGTTAACAGCTATAACCTGTTAACCTTTACCGGCCTTAAAAATTACGATCCGGAGCATCAGGGACCAAATCCGACAGACGGCGGCAACTTTGGCGTAGCACTTGGCGGTTACACTTACCCAATGAACCGGACCTTCAACTTTGGAGCTAATGTTTCCTTTTAACCATTTGACATATGAAAAGTATACATAAAATAATTACTGTATTTGGTGTGGCAGCGGGCGTTTTGGTGTCTTCATGCCAAAAGCTTAACATCCCGCCAACCAACATCGTTACGCCCGACATTATTTACAGCAGCGAAGCTGGGGTAAAGTCGTTCCTGGCTACGATATATCAAAATTTACCTATTGAGGATTTTAAATACAGACCCGATCAGGGATTTAAAACCGGCTCAAATGACTGGGAAAACTTCTACAACTCGGCCGGTGTAACCGGCGAAGAGGTGGGCCCGTGGGGTGGTGTCGACATTGCAGGAGGGTTTGGTTACTGGCCCTATGCCGATATCAGAAATGTAAACACGCTGATAGCCGAATTGCCTAAACACGTATCAACCCTAAGCCAGCCAACCGTAAATGCACTTTTAGGCGAGGCACATTTTTTAAGAGCGTATTATTACTTCGCCCTGGCTAAACGTTATGGTGGTGTACCTATTATCACTGTCCCGCAAGACCCGGGCGCCAGTGTAGAAAGCCTGCGGGTACATCGCGACAAAGAGCAAGCCGTTTGGGATTTCATCAGCACAGAACTTGATCAGGGCTACCAGATGATGCCTGAAACCAGCGATGTGGGCCGTGCAAATAAATACGTAGCTGCTGCGCTAAAATCAAGAGCTATGCTATATGCAGCTTGCGTAGCCAAATATGGTGCAACTAACTTCGTCGACGGACAGGCCCGTGCACTGGGTTTGGTAGGTATTCCTGCCGATCAGGCAAATAAATATTTCCAGGCTGCTTATGATGCTGCTAAACTGTTGGACGGCAAATACTCGTTGTATAATGCTAATGCTGATAAGGTTCAGAACTATGTCGACCTGTTTTTGAAACCTAACAATGAGGATATTTTTGTAAAACAATATTCAATTGCTAACCATACTGCACATAGTTGGGATGCTACCATGTCGCCGCGCTATTTTACCGCTAACGCTTTATCGCGTTCATACCCCACATTGGATGAGGTTAGCCTTTGGGGTGATTTGCCGGTAACTAATGCCGACGGTACACCACGACGCTTTAATAATCGTGCCGATTTAATGCAGGGCTTAGAACCCCGCTTGTTGGCTACGGTTTACTTTCCCGGCGCTACATTAAGAGGCCTGACTTTTGACATGCAAAGAGGCATTTACCCTTCTTTTAGCGGTACTGCTGCTGCCGAGGTAGCTAAACAACCTAACTCACGCTCTTACATTCTGGCGGGCGACACCAAATCACTTTATCAGGGTAAGCAAATCATCGGCTTCACCGGCCCATGGACCGGCGGCGATGAATTAACCCGAACCGGTTTTTACGTGCGTAAGTATGTCGACTATAATAAACCGCAGGCAACCGTCGACCTAAACCGCAGCGAGCAACCATGGATCGATCTGCGTTACGGCGAAATTTTATTGAACCGGGCAGAAGCCGCTATTGAACTGGGTAACACGGGCGATGCATTAACCTGTATTAACCAGATCAGGGACAGGGCAGGCGCTGCGGCTTATAGTTCTATAGACCTTGATAAAGTGCGTAAAGAAAGACGCATGGAACTCGCTTTCGAAAACCAATACTACTGGGATTTAAAAAGATGGCGCACCGCCGACGTAGTGCTTGACCGCGCACATTTTAAAGGCCTCATGCCTTACTATGTATTCAATGAAAACAAGTATATCTTCCTGGCCGAGCCTGAGCTTTTTAACCGGGAGTATACTTTCCAAAAGCAATTTTATTACGAAGGCATTCCGGGTGGCGAGATCGGCAAAAACCCTAATCTATTGCCTAATAATCCTAACTATTAATACAAAAAGAGATGAAAAAGATATTTAGAAATTTAATGTTAGGTGCCGTAATATTAACCGGTGCGGCCTGTACAAAGATAGATAACTATGGTGGGCCAAACGCCTCGTTTCAAGGCAGACTGATCGACGCTACAACGCATAATAATTTTGAAACAGCATCAAATAGTGTTCAAATTCAACTGGAGCAAATTAGCTGGAGCGCAAACCCAACGCCCCAATTTATCCCAAGTAAATTTGACGGTACGTTTGAAGATACCAAGCTGTTTAAGGGCACCTATCGTATTATACCCAAAGGCGGCGCTTTCTGGCCAATTTATGATAGTTTAAAAATGGCTATCAATCAAGGCAGCTCACATGATTTTGAGTTGACCCCATACCTTACTATCAAAAACTTCAGCCATGAGTTAAACGGCACCACGCTTACGCTGCATTTTGATATCGATGCACCCATTGTGGCCGGTTTACCAACTATTATTGATGCGCAACCTTATGTTAACACCACCAAGCTGGTTGGCCCGGGTGCTTCGATTCGCGATTTCTCGGATGTGGATGCAGTGACCATCAACAAAGAGTTTGTGGATATGACCTCGGCTGATAAATCTATTACCCTAACCGTCCCTAACCTTTTACCGGGGCGAATATTTTTTGTAAGGGTAGGTGTGAGGCTGAATGACAGCTACAAGAGCTCCAATCTTTCTGACATTATAGAGATAACCATTCCTAAATAATTAACCCTAAATCTGAAAGGAAATGAGATTATTAAAGACAATGATGGCCTGTTCCATCATCATGACTATAACAGCTATCGGCTGTAAAAAGGAAACCTATAAATCGAGAGATACCTCGATGTTGAAACCGCCACCGCCGGTTGATACCACAAAGCCGCCTGTGATTGACACATCAGTAGTAGTTGATAATTGCGATAAGCTGGACGGCTGGTCGAGCGCCGGCGACGCTTCTTTGGCCACTACTGGTCAAAAGGAAGGCACTGGCTATATCAAAAACGCTATTAAAACGGGTAGTAACTTTATGCAGTTTATTAAAACCTTGCCGGCTCCAATTAATTCTAAAGTAACCATGAGCATCGGCGAGCTGGAGTTTTGGTTCTATGTTCAGGATGTTTCTTTATTGAAACTGGACGGGCAGATCCAATTTAGCAGCTCAGGCGATCCTGACAAAAACCGTGTTGGCTGGGGTATGGATAAGATCATCCCAACGCTGAAAAACGGCTGGAACCACCTGGAACTAAAATTCAGAGACGGCGGCGTTACCGGCGACGGTGGCCCCGACCTTACCGCCATGAACTTTTTCAAAATCTTTTTCTGGACAGCGGCAAATGCCGCGACCGACCAGGTTTATGGTATTGATGATATCCGTGTGGCGGCAGTACCTCCACCGCCTGATGTTGTAATTGACAATTGCGACGCAGCAGACGGATGGGCAACTGTAGGCACGCCTTCAGTAGTAACAACGGGCCAAAAAGAAGGAACCGGTTACATTAAAGGCACTATTACCAGTGGCAATAACTTTATGCAGTTTATCAAAACGCTGCCTGCCCCGGTAAACACCAACGAAACCGTAGCCAGCGGCAAATTGAAATTCTGGCTTTATGTTCAGGACGTTTCTTTATTGAAATTAGATGGGCAGATCCAGTTCAGCAGTTCCGGCGATCCGGATAAAAACCGCATCGGCTGGGCTATGGATAAGATTATCCCAACGCTTAAAAACGGCTGGAACCACCTGGAGCTGAAATTTTCTGACGGACAGGCCACCAGCGATGGCGGTCCTGACCTGGCGGCAATGAATTACTTCAAGATATTTTTCTGGACAGCAGCCAACACTACATCCGACCAAATTTATGGCATTGACGATGTACGCGTAGGGGCAAACTAAATTACAGGTAAACACAATTCAATAATTAGCGCCGGCCGGCTTTCACTGCCCGGCGCTTTAAATTACTTTGATGAAAATTTATAATCTATTAAACGCTAAAGGATGGCTTGCTGCATTGATTGCGGGTGTGGGACTAATGTCGTCCATAAACAGCTTTGCTCAGGAGAAAGTTGCTCCGGTAGGAACTCCTTTTGTAACTGATATTTATACGGCCGACCCATCGGCGCATGTTTGGAAAGATGGCCGTTTGTATGTTTACCCATCGCATGATGTTGCGCCGCCACGCGGCTGCGATTTGATGGACAGGTATCACGTCTATTCGACTGACGATATGGTACACTGGAAAGACCACGGTGAAATACTCAACTCGTCGCAGGTTGAGTGGGGGCGTAAGGAGGGCGGCTTTATGTGGGCGCCCGATTGCGCTTATAAAAACGGTACTTACTATTTTTATTTCCCGCACCCAAGCGGTACCGATTGGAACAACACCTGGAAGATCGGCATAGCCACCAGCAAGAGCCCGGCAAGCGGGTTTAAATCGCAAGGTTATATCAAGGGGTTGGAATCGATGATTGACCCGTGTGTTTTTATTGACGATGATGGCCAGGCATATTTTTACTATGGCGGGGGCGGTACCTGTAAAGGCGGCAAGCTGAAGGACAATATGGTGGAGATTGACGGCGAGATGAAAAAAATGGAAGGCCTTGAAGATTTCCACGAAGCTACCTGGGTACACAAGCGCAACGGCATTTATTACCTTTCTTATTCAGACAATCACGATGTTAACGGCAAGCATAATCAGATGCGCTATGCCATGAGTAAAAGCCCGCTGGGGCCGTGGGTATCAAAAGGAGTATATATGGACCCAACCGACAGCTATACCAATCATGGATCGATAGTAAAATATAAAGGGCAGTGGTATGCTTTTTATCACAATAGTTCACTGTCGCACCAGGATTGGTTAAGGTCTATCTGTGTGGATAAGCTTTATTACAATGCCGATGGCACCATCAAAAAAGTTATCCCGACAGGGCCGATAGCGGCTAAATAAGTACCTAATTATTTCAATTCAATAACCATTATGAAAACAAATAGTTTAAAAGTTTTTGCATTGGCAGCAATGTTTTTAACGGCTTATAGCTGTTCCAAAAAATCGGCTGGCCCGGCTGCGCCACAGGATACCAACACCGGTGGCAGCACCACACACACGCCATCGCCGCCGGGCGATGTAGTAGGGAAGGTGATTGTTGGTTACCAGGGATGGTTCGCCGCCATTGGTGACGGCTCGCCTATTAACCGGTACTGGCACTGGTCGCAAACCTGGGAACAACAACCATCGCCAACCAATACAGCCATAAGGTCCTGGCCTGACGTACGCGATTACACCACCACTTTCCCAACGCAGTATGCTAATTTAAATAATGGTCAGCCAGCTACGGTTTTCTCATCATTTAGTGACCAAACTGTGGACGTGCAGTTTAAATGGATGAAGCAATACGGCATGGACGGTGCCGCCTTGCAGCGCTTTAATCCAAGCGGGCTGGAAGGGCCCGTACGCGATGCCATGGCCGCTAAAGTAAAAACCGCCGCCGAAGCCAATGGCGTGAAGTTTTACATCATGTATGATGTAAGCGGCTGGACGAACATGCAAACCGAAATGAAGGCAGATTGGACCAGTAAAATGTCGGCTTATACTTCCTCGTCAGCCTATGCAAAGCAAAATGGCAAACCAGTGGTATGTATCTGGGGATTTGGCTTCAATGACGATAACCACAACTTTAGTGCAGCCGTTTGTCTGGATGTGATCAAGTGGTTCCAGGCACAGGGTTGCTACGTGATCGGCGGTGTGCCCACCCATTGGCGCGACCAAACCAGCGATTCACGACCAGAATTTCTGAATACTTATAAAGCTTTTAATATGCTTTCGCCATGGATGGTGGGGCGTATTAGTAATGTTAATGATTCGGATGGATTTTTTGTGAACGTAAATAAAGGCGACCAGGCTTATTGCAACGGCAATGGTATTGACTACCAGCCTTGCGTATTACCCGGCGACCTGCAGAGCCGTCAGCGCGCGCATGGCGACTTTATGTGGCGACAATTTTATAACATGAAAAGAGTTGGCGCACAAGGACTTTATATCTCCATGTTTGATGAATATAATGAGGGCAATCAGATAGCCAAAACAGCGGAGTCGCAGGCTTTTGTACCGGCCGGATCAGGTTTCATAGCGCTTGACGAAGACGGTACGCCATGCTCATCTGACTATTACCTACGGCTAACTGGCGATGGCGCTAAAATGTTTAAAGGCCAAATTCAACTCACTGCGATAAGGCCAACTAAACCTATGCTATAATTGGGGCAATATCTCTTCTAAAGCGTCGTCCAAACAACAACGGGCCGGTCAGATTGATCGCGCCCGTTTTCTGTTTTAGAAGATGAGGATTTTCAACTATTCCAGGATTGAATGAAAGTCGCGGTTAAAGGCTTCACCGTAAATGGTTTTATATTCGCGGCTAAAGGTCTCGAAAGTATTTTTAGCGAGGGAGTGCTTACCAATTTGCGACAATGCCTTACATTTAATGATCATAGCTTCCTCGTTAACCGGATCAAAATAAAAGATGCTGTTAGCCACTGTGATTAAAAACTCCGGGTCTTCAGCTATCGGCACACTATTGGCAAATTGAATGCAGGTATCAATAATTTCGTTGGATATCTCTGATTTAAATCCGTCCAGCCACTCATATTCAGCGTTTGACAAAAAGTTGCCGCGCTGCGTGATATGTGTAAGCTGAATGATCTTTTCTTTGCTCAGCTTGTTTTTGTTGGAGACGATGCTTAGGTAATTATGATAATCGACCATTATTTTGCTGTAGTCGATCTCAATTTTCCAGTTGCCCGTATCTTTTGACAGGTGGCAATGTTCCATTTTATCAAGCAGCAACTTCAGCTTCGCGATGTTTACAGAGCGGTTATTACGCGCACTTTTTTCTGATTTATCGAACCACAGTATTTCATTTAACTTTTCTGAACTTATGCCCCTGTCCAGTTTAATCGAATATAAAACAATCAGCAGGAAGAGTTCCTTAAGCAGCGGCGTAAAATATTTAGTTATCTCGTTGCCGTCAGGAGTAAATAATTGAAGATCGCCAAATAAAAATATGGTGTTTTTATGCATAAGCCTGGCTTGGTCATCGTCCGCATTCAGTTCATGCGGGTCTTGTTGGTTAGCAGCAGGCGATAGGGGTTGATAAGGCCTTTTTGTCTGTAAGTAAGCTGCAGGCTTTTTATTACGGCTATAAATAATCAGGAAAATCATCAGTACAACTAAAGCTCCTGCTATTAGCCAATAGAAGCTGTGAGCCGCAATTTTTGAATTGCCGGCTAAAGGCTCAGGTGGACTAAGCAACGAATATATTTTGATGCGGGTCTGTTCGGCCTCTCTAAATAGCGTTACGGCAAAAAATCTGCCGCTTTTGGGGATATAATACAGGTCGGCAAATGAGTGGACGTCGTTAAATTTATAAGAGATCGTGTCGCCAACTAAGGTATATGTGCCATTGCTCAACGAGCCATGAATAAGCTGCAAACGAGAGTTAAATTTATGTTGGGGGAAGATAAGCCCGTAATAAGATTTATCTTTTTGGCTGATGACAATAGAATTTGCAAAAACAAAATCTTCGTTATTATGGGTGTTGATGTCGAATAGCTTTTTAAAGGTTCGGTCTTTCACCGTATACCGAACCATGTCGTACAAATTCCTGGGGCTCACTATCTGCTGGCCTGTCGAACTTCCATAACCGCCGATAATGTAAGCAGTATCACCCGATGCATTGGTTCCTAAACCGGCGAGATATCTGGGCGTGAAAAAATCGCCCGTAGTTTTGATATTCTGCCATTTATCTGAAGCAATGTTGTACCGCTTAACGCTGTCTTTATAAACTAGTTGTCCATATCCACCAATTGTGTAAATCGAGCTATCGGCCTTGCTGAAGAACTTGTTAAGATGACCATTGTCAGTGGCGTTGTTGCTAAAGGCTTTATTCCATCTTTTGCTATTCAAATCAAATGTGGCAACCGCTTTTTGGTCAACATACAGATAATACAGCTTGTTATTGGCATATATTGCCTGGTCGCCGGGCACCAAAGATTGCTTGCCCAAGCTATACGCCTCGCTTCTTAACTGCGGCGTGTTGTTTATGGCGAAAGTTAACAGCGAATCAGGCGAAATTATATAAATCTCTTCTTTGCCGGCATCAACAGCTAAGCTCGCATCGCCCCGTACGGTAAACTCTTTTTCCAGCTGCCAGTTGCGGTGATGCGCTTTTACCCAGAGCGGGTTAACTACCGTGCCGTTATTTTGATTTATGGTTTCACCAGCCACATTACCCTCATATTCACTTAGCGGCCAATTAGCAAGCAAGGTCCCTTCCTGCATAATATTTACATCCCGCAGCTTCATCGGCGGGAGGTCGGTTGTTTGATACCTGCGGTAGGTATTAGCTCCGAAAAGCAGCTTATAGTTTTTACTACGTTGAAGATGAAGTCCCGATTCAGAAAACGAATCATTGCCTGAAAAAACGGTAAGCTTATTGTTTTTATAATCAATCAGCAATCGCAGTTTATTCCATCTTTCAAATAGTAATTTATCATCAATATTAAATGATATTTTTGAGAGCCGTTCGCCTACGATGATCTTAAAATGGCGAATGTTAGCCTGGTTGTCATAGACCAGGTCGATATTTTGCTTATCGTCGCCGATAAGGCGGAAAATGTAACCGAAATAAACAGGATAATTAGGTAAGAAGGATAGATCAAAGGAAAGTTCGAGATTGTCTTTATCAGAAACCTTATTCAGGTTTAACTCCAGGGCCGTACGTTTATCCTGAACAACCTCATGGCTATAAAAGCCCAACCCGTATGATTGTGCGCAGGCTGGCAATAAAGTGTAGAAGGTTAATATAACAGTTGCGACAATCCCTGATAAAAAAAATCTCATGTTGATAAGTATGCTCTATCGTATAAATTAAGCACCAGTAATTAACGGTTTATTATTTGGCTTGAAAAGCTAAATTTTCTTAGGTTAATGGGTGTCTAATTTACAATAAAGCATTATAGTTTCAAAGAACATCTACGGTCTATAAATAATCAGCTGATATAAAGATATGTGTGTAAAAGGCGCTTTAGATAAACCTGAATGATAATTTATTAAGACAGATTTTTCGCATTACACTATTTTAGCCTGAAGTTAGTCTAGGCTTTCTTTCGTGAGCTCTGGGGTGCCAATATCGAACCATTATAGAAAAACTCCGCAAGATTGCGAAGTTTAAACGTCATTAAGCAGTGTGCAAATCAATTTGGTGAAAGCCCTAAAACTTTAAATGCTTCTATTCGATATTTTTGCGAATGTCGATCAAACTCTAGTGGATCGTCCACCATACTGAGAAAATAGTAAGCTCCGTCTGATATCACGAAGATTAAATCAGCAGCAAGGGCAGGGTCATCACATAAAAGCTGTTTCTTGTCAACACATTCTTGAATTATAGACTTAAGCCATTCCCTAAGTAACAAATGTAATTCTCTGTAGCGCGATTTGATCTGCGGGTTTCTAAAGATCAATGCAAAGCAGTTGTAAAAAACACTATCGTCAATATAGGTATTCCATTTTCTGGAAAATATATTGTTCAATATCTCTACTAATCTCTCCAGCGAGTCAACGTTGGTATCAACCGGTTGATAAATCTGCGCGTAACTTGCAATTATATAATCAATTAAACCAAGCAGCATCTCCTCCTTGTTAGAAAAGTAGTGGACCACCAGGCTCGGGTGCATATCCAGTTCTTTAGCTACTTTTCCAAAGGAGATATTTTCAATCCCTTCGCTTATAGCGATGTTATAAAATGCTTCGATGATCTTCTTTTGCTGATCTTCTTTTAAACTTTTTCTACCCATAAATTTCTCAAAGCTAATTCAAAAACATTGAAAAAATAACGTAAAGATAAATTTACTGAATATTCAATTTATTTAATTTTCCCTTTACAAGGGCTTAATATTCGATCAGTTATTTTGAATGATTTTGAAAGCGCCGGGAATGTTTTATACAGTTAGTATCCAATCATAATGAATCCGTTTCACAACAGCTTGGTCAACGAAGCTATAGGCTGGCTCGGCGTGCTGCTTTTTTTAGTTTCATACTTATTGCTTATTGCCAAAAAGTGGAAATCAACCTCGTATGCATACCATGTTTGCAATCTGCTTGGAGGTTTTCTGCTGGGGTGTAATGCTTATATAGACCGTTCTTTCGCGTCGGCCTTCATCAATATCCTTTGGGGATTTATTGCGGTATACGGCATATACACGGATAAATGGAAAAGAAATAAACCGGCAACATAACACGGCGGTACTGTGCGACCGAACAAACAAATATGCCGGGATGATGCTGCTTGATCAGCAGCTATAGTATAAACTGTTTTAAACTTTAATTAAAATTATTCAATACCTCAAAAGAAGAGCAAAATATAAAGGTTTTATCCGGTCAAGGCCATCGGGGAAAAGCTTAACCGGCATGGACAAGATGCCGGTTAAAAATCGTCATTAATCACAAAGTATTTAAACAACGAATTGCTAATATATGCAAAAAAATATTAACTCAAGTTTTGAATTTCCTCGCATTTGCAAAACATTATTTGTCGGTTTCGCGCTCATTAACCTGTGTGTAAATACCGCTTTTGCAGGAAATCTCCACCCGGTACTAACGGCTAACAAACCCGTTATCAGTACCTCAAACATAACTGCAGACGATAAGGAAGCACCTGCCGAAGTGATCAAAGGACATATTGCTGATCAAAAAAATGTTGCCTTGCCAGGCGTATCCATCCTTGTGAAAGGAACGAACAGCGGAACAACTACCGATCAGAATGGCGATTTCTCTATTAAAGCAAAATCTGGCGACGTATTGGTTATTACTTTCATAGGCTTTAAAACCAAAGAGGTTGCTGTAACAGGAAGTAAAGTATATCAAATTATCTTAGAAGAAGATGCAAAAGGTCTTTCTGAAGTGGTGGTAACAGCATTAGGTATTAAAAAAGAAAAAGCCAAATTGGGTTACGCCGTTCAGGAAGTTAAAGGGGAAGATTTGGTGAAAGCGCGCGAACCTAACGTCTTTTCGAGCCTTACCGGTCGTGTCGCCGGCCTTAACGTTCAAAGCTCAACCGACCTGTTTCAAGATCCTAAAATCACGTTGCGTGGCGTAACCCCGCTTATTGTTATTGACGGTATTCCTGATCAGTCAGCCGATATCTGGAAAATCAACGCAGATGATATTGAAAGCATGTCTATCCTGAAGGGCGCCAATGCCTCTGCTCTGTATGGTTCAATCGGGCAAAACGGTGCAATAATGATTACAACTAAGCGCGGCAAGGGCAAGAACTTAGTGGTTGATATCAATTCGACAATGGAAATTCAGCCAAGCTTTATCAGGATTCCTAAAGTGCAAACTGAATATGGTGACGGTTTTAAAGGTCAATACAGTTACGTCGATGGCTCGGGCGGCGGCCCGGAAGGCGGTGGCTGGATCTGGGGGCCTAAACTGGATCAGAAAGACCCTTCTACTAAAAGTGGGTTTGTTGAGTTGCCGCAATATAACAGCCCGATTGACCCAAATACGGGCAAGCGCATACCGCTTCCCTGGATTTCACGCGGTAAAGATAACGTACCAGACTTTTTCAGGACCGGCGTTATTTCCTCTAACAGTATCAGTATTACGCAAAGTTCAGATAAAGGATCATTCCGCGCTTCGGCTGCTAATATTTACCAGTCTGGTATCGTACCTAACACCAATTTGAACAATTCGTCTTTTAGCATTTCCGGCAACTATAATCTCTCGGAAAATCTGACTATGGATGGCAGACTGAGCTATAATAAGGAGTATACCAAGAATTTTCCTGCCGTTGGTTATGGCCCGACGAATTACCTGTACAATCTGGAGTTGTGGACCGGTGCTGATGTTAGTGTTAGGGATCTTAAAGATTACTGGGCTCCCGGCCAGGTCGGCATTCAGCAGAAAAATTACAATACTTCTTATTATAACAATCCTTATTTTCAGGCCTATCAATATTTACAGGGGTACGATAAGAACAATACTTTTGGATCATTAAACCTGACATATAAGGTTAGCCCGGCATTCAGCATTCAGTTTAGAAACGGTATCAATAGTTATGGGTTGAACAGAACCTATAATGAGCCGAAAAGCTACATCGGTTATGGTGATAAATCGAGGGGTAATTTTACGGTGACTAACGACAGTTACTTCGATATTCAATCTGATTTGATAGGTGATTATAACCACACCTTTACAGACAAATTTAAGCTACATGCACAGTTAGGCGGATCAAACTATTACCGCAATGACAAATATGGCAGCGCAGAGACTGATGGCTTAACTATCCCGGGTTTTTATAATCTGAGCAACTCTACCAACCCGGTTATCGCGACAAATGCCCTGGAAGAACGCCGTACGAGCAGTGTTTATGGAGTTTTAGACCTTGAATTCCTCAACGCAATCTATTTCACAGCTACCGGGCGTAATGACTGGATTTCAACCCTCCCGGTAAAAAACAACAATTTCTTCTATCCATCATTTGGTTCTTCGGTAGTAGTTTCTGAATTAACTAAACTGCCTGATTGGTTTACCTTGTTGAAGGTCAGAGGGTCATGGTCGCAGGTGTCCAGCGGTACAATAGGCTCAGGTTACACCTATAGTTATTTACCAACTTACACTAAAGGCTCCAGCTGGAATAACATCCCTTCACTTACCTACGGTTCAGCCATCCAGAACCCGGATGTGCACCCGCAAACTTCCAACAGTTGGGAAGTTGGCCTGGATACTAAGTTCTTTAAGAATCGCGTCGGGTTTGAAGCAACCTATTACCAGACAAGCGATTTTAACAATATTACCAATGTTCCGATTTCCAACACCAGTGGTTTCAGCTCTATTCTCGAAAATGGAAATGATTACAGACGTAAAGGAATTGAGATCGTTTTAACAGGTACACCTGTTAAAATCCCGGGATTCCGGTGGGATGTAGCCGCAAACTTCAGCACCTATCACCGCTACCTGACTGGCATTTATGGCAATGCGCCAACTTTGAACTACTTAAAGGCGGGCGATAGAACAGATAAGATTTACGCTTCTGTTTATCAAACCAACGGCCAGGGCCAGATTATTTATGGCAGCAACGGTTTACCGGTTAATGATCCATACAAGCGTTCTGTGGGTTACAGCGATCCGGATTTTGTTTACGGTTTGGAAAATACTTTTACCTACAAGCAATTCTCGCTGAAAGTATTGGTTGACGGCAAGGTAGGCGGCTTGATGTATTCAACCACGAATCAAAAAATGTGGTGGGGGGGTACCAATATGGGAACCTTAAACCATTACCGCGACGAGGCCAATGCAGGTAAGGCTACTTATGTTGGCCAGGGCGTAGTTGTCACATCGGGTACAGTTATCTACGATTCTAATGGCAACATCACCAGTGATACCAGGAAATATGCGCCAAACGCCAAGGCTGTTAACTATATCGACTACATGACTAACACCAGCAACGCGGCTAATACCAATTACAACTATTATTCACAAACCTTTTTGAAATTGCGCGAGGTTACCCTAACCTATCAGGTGCCTAATAAGTGGTTGGGCAAATCGTTTGTTAAGGGGCTTAATGTATCGGCTGTTGGACGCAATCTGTTGCTTTTTGCAAAAATCCCAAATGTTGACCCTGATACAGGCCTTGACAATCTGCAGACACCGTCAACCCGCACTTTTGGTTTAAATCTTAACTTGAAATTTTAATGCCAATTCTTATGAAAAAATCCATATTTGCGTTGCTGACAGCGCTGGCCATCACCATGGCCGGGTGCAAAAAGTTTAGCGACTTTCAAACAGATCCTAATAAATCAACCACGGCAACGCCCGATTTGCTGTTGAATAACGTCGAACAATCTGCTTTTCAATCTACCAGTTTGGATATCACACTGGCCGTACGGCAGATGGTGGTGACAGAGGAGGCATCCTCATACCAATATTACAATTGGCAGCGTGGCGATTACGGCAATTATGACAAATTGCGCCAGGTGCTGAAAATGGAACAATCTGCCGCATTGTTGAATCAGAGCCAATACCAGCCCATTGCTAAGTTTTTCAGAGCATGGTATTTCTTACAGCTTACCCAAACCTTCGGCGACATTCCGTATAGCCAGGCGCTGATGGGCGAAAGCAATGTGTTTAAACCTGTTTATGACAAACAGCAGGATATCTATGTCGCCATTTTAAACGACCTGAAGACTGCCAACAGCATGATCACCGCTGCAACTCCTGCTGTTCAGGGTGATATAGTTTATGGGGGCAATATGCAGCAATGGAAAAAAGCTATCAATTCATTATCCCTGCGTGTGTTGATGAGCCTTTCAATCAAAGCAGGCAATGCCTCTTACGATTTTAAGCAGCGTTTTGCAGAGATTGTGAATAACCCTTCGCAGTACCCCATTTTTACAAGCAATACAGATAACGCTCAACTGAAATTTTATGATCTGGATAATGACCGTTATCCTTATTTTAACAGCAACGGCATTCAAACCGCTTATTACATGGAAAAGTCGTTTGTGACCTTATTGCAGCAGTTGAAGGATGCACGCCTTTTTAGTTTTGCTCAAAAAGCGCCAAACCACGCAACGGCACCTGATGGCGACTTTACTGCGTACGGTGGTATAAAGGGCAGTGATCCGGTTGATGTAAACGCAAAACAGCAGGTAAGCGGAGAAATATCAAGGATCAACCCCCGGTTTTACAATAGCCCAACTAATGAGCCGAGTATCGCCTTAGGCTACCCCGAACTTCAGTTTATCCTGGCAGAAGGGGTGACCCGGGGTTGGATAAGCGGTGATGCCAATACCTATTATAAGAACGGCATTCAGGCCTCCATGAGCTTTTATGCAATTGATGCTACAACAATTGCGACGTATATTGCTCAACCGGCAGTGCAATTAAACGGTTCAAATAATATTCAGCAAATCATTACGCAAAAGTACATTGCCTCTTTTATGAACAGCGGGTGGCAACCCTTTTACGAAAACCGCCGCACTGGATTCCCGGTTTTTGATGTTTCGGGCGATGGCGTATTAAATAACAAAATGATACCTAAGCGTTTTATGTATCCTCAGACTGAACTGCAATTGAACCAGCAAAATGTAAGCGACGCCATTAAGCGCCAGTATCCGGGTGGCGATGACATTAACGGGATGATGTGGCTAATACAGCCGTAATAGTTTATTTAAAAACTACACAATATTAACAGTGTAATTAAAATTGCTTCAAAAATCACCGATTAGCGGCTATCCGATATGGATAGCCGCTTTTAAATTTGAAATTTTGCGTTATAACGGCTTCAAACGGGGTGATTTAGCGGAACAATTACCAGACATTAGTAATTACCAATTTGTATGAACTGCTAACAATGGCAAAATTAAGGTTGGCGGGTTTTATTAAGTTTGCTCACCTTAACTTAAAGATGAAAAATTTCGACTACATTGACTGGAGACAGGCATGCCTTTTCGAAAATGTATAACACCAAAAAAACTAATCCATTTGCAATGAAAGTCCCATCGTCCAAGCTATTTATAGGTTTTTGCGTAACCGTATTGTTATCAGGCTATCAGGACCTGCATGCTCAATCAAAAAAAACTCCGGAAAAAAGGCGGGATGTCAAGTCTCCTGTAGACACAGCCTGGAACCAGGCTTCGGCGGGGAATCAAATGTTTGCAAATAGCGAGCTGTTTAACCCTGCGGGGAAAAGCCTTGACCTTGACAAAGGTACCCGTATTATGAATGTAGAATTGGCCCGGCAAAGTAAATTCCTGGTTTCAAAAAGCAACCGTGGGATTGCTGTGATCAAGGCAGACAGCTTTAAGGTGGTTAACCAGTATGATTATGAAAAAGGCGAGTCGGGTTCTATGTATGGACTGGCTATTGGCAGCAACGATTCAACTGTTTATTTTACCGGCGCCCAAAGAAATCTTTATATTGGAAAGATCGGCCGGTCAGGCGAATTTAAACTAACCCAAAAGATTGATTTATCAGTCAACAAGAAAACAACCACACCGTTGGGAATTGGATTGGTGGACGACCAAACCGCTTACGTTGCATTAGCCATCCCTAACCAAATTGCCGTTGTGGCTATTGATAAGAGAAAAGTAATAGCCAAAATACCGGTTGGAGTTTGTCCTTATGCCGTCGTGATCAGCAGAGATAAGAGATATGCCTTCGTTAGCAATTTTGGTGGTCCTGACGCCAAAAGCGGAGACGAAACTGAAATGTCAGCGGGAACAAAAGTTGCCGTAGATGAGCGTTCAGTTGCCTTACGAGGTTCTGTTACGGTAATTGATATTCAGACAAGAAAAGTAGTCCATGACATTAAAACCCGTATCTATCCTGAGTCTATGGCTTTATCGCCCGACGGTAACTTGCTTTACGTAAGCGATGATAGCGGTGACGGTATTAGTATAGTAGATGTTAAAAGCTTTAAGGTAGTACAAACAATCAATACCAAACCTGATCCATTGCTGCCTTACGGCAGCCTGACCACAGGCTTGGCATTTAGTCCCGATGGAAAGGTGTTATATGCAGCTAATGCTGGTAATAATGCCATCGCCCTTATCAACCCTAAACAGCCACAGAAAGGCCCGTATGGTTTTATAGCTGGTGGCGGTTTCCCCGGTGCGGTATGTGTAACAGCTCATGATCTCTTTATTGGTAATGTCACCCCATTGAAACAAGGTTCTTTACAAAAGGTAATGCTGCCCACCAGTAAAGCACAGTTGGACGCCTATACTGCCAATGCAAAAAAGGGATTTCATTTTATAGAAATGTTGCGCGCACAGTCTGAAGGTAATCTTAATGCCAAATCAAAACCGGTGCCGGCAAAGGTGGGGGAGCCTTCAGCTATTAAACACGTTGTTTATATTATCAGGGAAAACAAAAAATTTGACCAGGAGCTTGGGGATATCGGAAAAGGTAATTGTGATTCTACGCTGGTGGAATATTCAAGAAAGGTAACGCCCAACGCACACCGTCTTGCCGAAGAATTTGTTTTGTTAGATAATTATTATTGCAACGGCGTTAACTCCAGTGACGGCCATCAATGGGCCACAGAGGGCATATCTACCCCTTACCACGAAAAGGATTTTTCGAGCGGGCGTTGCGCCTATGATTTCGGTACAGACCCACTGTGTTTTGCCGGTTGCGGTTTTATCTGGAATCATCTGCTGCGCAAGGGAATTTCCTTTCGGAACTTTGGCGAGTTTGACCTGGCAGATGTAACGAAAGGAAAATCATGGACCGACTTATATAACGGATGGAAAGCCCAAACAGACTCCATATGGTACAAGTGCGCCTATCCGATTAAAAGTTTGGAAAGTTACAGCGATTTGCGTTTCCCCGGGTGGAACTTAACAATACCGGATCAGATTAGAGCCGATGTATTTGTGAAGGCCTTAAAAGAATATGAAGCAAAAGGTAGTTTTCCTGATTTTACCATCATTTATTTGCCCAATGACCATACCAGTGGTTACGGTGAAAACCTACCTACACCTCGCGCTTATGTGGCTGATAACGACGAGGCTACAGGCAGGGTAATAGATGCGCTTTCTAAAAGCTCATTTTGGAAGGACATGGCAATTTTTGTGAACGAGGATGATCCGCAAAGCGGAACAGACCACGTAGACGGCCATCGGTCGGTATGTTTTGTAGCAAGCCCTTATGCAAAGCGCCACGCGCTAATAAGCAAGTTTTATAACCAATCGTCGGTTCTCCATACCATCTGCCAGATCTTTGGCGTTCAGCCTATGAACCAAATGGTGGCTATGGCCCCTTTAATGACCGAGTGTTTTCAGGAAAATCCTGATTATACGGGTTACAGCTTTTTGACACCGGCTATTGCCATTAATGAAATGAACCCGCCAAAGAAAAAAATGACCAGTAAAACAACGTTACGATTAGCGCCATTAACGGCGAGGATGGATTTTTCTAAACCTGACCTCAATGACAAGGATGCGTTATTATTCAGCGAATATTTATGGTCAACAGTGCATGGCGATGTGCCTTTCCCTAAACAATATTTCGGTCCGCATGGCAAAGGTCTGAAAGCTTTGGGCCTAAAAGCAGACCCGCACTTCAAAGACGACGATGATTAAATTTAACAATAGTCAGCAAGATCCCTGTCGAACCGATTTTAGGGTTTATCTTTCCTGCACTATCGGAGCGTTTATTTGTAGTTCATCTAAAAGTAGAAAGCCTCTCTAATTGATTTTAGAGAGGCTTTTTCTATGATCAGCTAGACTAATTTTTACCCTCGAAATCGGCACCGGGGTGTTTTATGCTTTAATATCTCGTATGGTGCACCGATGTTATTTGAATTACTTTATAATGATTTAAAGATTAAATCGAAGCAGATTTAAGGTCTATCTATCCAATTTACCGGAAACGCCCGGGAAAGGATAAATGGCAGTGCTATGTTAATAATGCCCACAATCATTGCTTAAAACCATCCGCGATTACTGCCTGTTCGCCAGTTTACACTAGCCTGCTCTTGGTTGACCTTATGGCCCCTGCATGGTCTGTTGGACCGCTGCACCAATAATTAGTATAGAGAAATTAAAGTGATTATCTCAAAATAGGCAGTTGCCTTCTGTAAATAGAAATAATTTTTAATATAAATTCCATAAAATTTTCGGTTATTGAAAAAAACGTTGTTATAAATATCTGTAATAATGATTTTTATAAAAATGATGTGGAACTGGTCACGCTAACAATGAAACTTGGTACTTATACAAGTTTACAATTTGTATTGATCTGTTATACTGGGAGCGTATTATATCAGTTGATTTGAAATTTATTTCCGATTTCAAATAATATATAAAAACTAAGATTGTGCGCTATGTTTCATACCGGGATTATTCGGTTTTTTTTTCGTAATTTTTTAAGGATTAGCAAACAGGAATGATAAAAAATTATGAATGTGATATTAAATTTAGTTTAATGTTTCATTTTTATTAAATTTGATTTAAACATAACTGATCTAATGTTTAAAAGCGATGACGAAAGAATTCAGGATAAACTCCTTCTTTTAAAATTAAAAGAGGGAAGCATTGAAGCTTTTGACGCGCTTTATGATAAGCATTGGAAAAGCGTTTATTCAGCAGCTTTTAAGCGTCTTCAAGACCCAGACCAAGCAAAAGATATTACACAGGATATATTTTTACAGCTTTGGCTAAAACGGGAAGAAAGCCGGATTGATAACCTCCCTGCTTATTTACACATTGCTACCAGGAACAAAGTCTACAATTGTATGGAGAAAGAGCGCAGGTTTGTACCAGTGCCTGAGTTGATGCTTCAACTTAAATCATCACGCGACCAGACCGATGCCGACTTGATCAGAAAAGATTTTGAAGCGGCTTGCGAGGCGCTGATTAATACTTTAACCACCTCTCAGCAACATATTTTTCGCATGCGTTACCAGCAAGATATGTCAACCAGCGAGATTGCCGATGTGTTATCCATATCGCGTAAAACTGTTCAAAACCAATTAGGCAAGGCGGTAGCCCAATTAAGAGCTTCTTTATTATTACTATCAATAATTATACTCATCGGCCAATAATTATTCGTCTTCTCATAGTTTCTTGCTTTATAAACTAATAGACAATAGCCTGCCAATATTTATAGCCAAAGCGGCTTAAAATCTCAATAGGTATTTACAATCTTACAAACTAAATCTTTGTTGATTTTTAAGTGAAATTATATAGAGCCTGCCTTTAGGTTTTTTGCATTAATTACTAATTATGATTTGCGCCGGTGCGGTAATGCGACATATTGATGCTAAAGCGCTCCATAAACTAAAAAATGAAATAAAGTAAAAAATGCGTGGGACTTTTTTGGTTTGGGCTGTCATGTATATAAAAGCAAACCAAACCGCTTGTGGAAAAGAAGCAATTTTTAGCCATTTTAAAGAAACATCGCCTGGGTGAAACTACTGAACAGGAGGAAGCTTACCTGGCTGCGTACTATAATTTATTTGACAGCGAACCTGATGTTACTGAATTGTTGAATGATCATGAAATAGATTTTCTTAAGAATCAGATCCGTGATAACATTAAAGAAAAAATATCTTCACCCCAGCAGCAGCCTGCACCAAAGCCAAACAAATTTTATTATTGGCTAAAATTGGCCGCCGTTGTGTTGCTATTTTTTCTGGCGGGTATTTTAACCTTTAACAAATACAAGAAGGTAAATCTTGTCTCCAATAATGACGTGGCTCCTGGTAGTAACAGGGCGGTATTGATGTTAGCTAATGGCAGGCAAATTATTTTAAATAATGCAAAAAGCGGTTTTTTAGCGCAGCAGGGCGGGATACAAATTCATAAAGCAAGTAGTGGGCAACTGGTATACCAAATTAAAAATGTTGCGGCTAATAGTGATACAGGTTACAACACTATAACTACTCCGCGCGGCGGGCAGTTTGTTGTTGTACTGTCTGATAACAGTACAGTGTGCCTCAATGCAAATTCCTCCATACGTTTCCCGGCAGCGTTTTCGGGCAAGTATCGTACAGTGTCACTAACCGGCGAGGCTTATTTTGAGGTTGCTCATAATAAAGCAATGCCATTTCATGTAATTACTCACAACCAGACAGTCGAAGTTTTAGGTACTCACTTCAACATCAATGCTTACGATGATGAAAATGTGGTTAAAACAACCTTACTTGAAGGTAGTGTGAGGATATTAGCAGGCAACAATACTGCTTTGTTAGCGCCCGGGCAACAATCACAAATTGGTAAAGGCAGTGGCAGCTACCCTCAGATAAGTATTGTAAAAAATGCTAACACCGAAGAAGCTGTAGCCTGGAAAAACGGTTTTTTTCAATTTGAAAATGCCGACCTGAAAACTGTTATGCGCCAGTTTGCAAGATGGTATAATGTCGAAGCAGAATTTGATGGCAACACAAATAAAAGGCTTTTTTCTGGTGAAATACACAGGAATTTGAGCCTTTTAAAAGCATTAGAACTGCTCAATTATGCAGATGTGAATTTTAAGGTAGACGGAAGAAAAATTATCATAACGCAATAACAATTAATCAACGCAAATCATCAACCCCCTAAAAAAGAAAGGTATGAAGAAAAACTTACAACAGTAAAGAATCAGCGCTTATTGGTGGCCGGAATAAAAAACCGCAGAAGTACTTGGACCTACTCCTGCGGAAAATATTCAGGTTAACCCTCCGCCTCGGTGTGCATCGGGCCGGAAAATAATTTGGACAACTATTTAGTGTATTAACCCAAACTTTGCAAAAGTAATGAAATTAAATGCTTTTATAAAAACAGTTCGCCCCTTTGGCGGATGGCTACCCCCTAAAGTAATACTGGCGATGAAGATAACCACCTTTCTATTATTCGCATTTTTGGTACAGGTAAGTGCCAAAAGCTACAGTCAGATAAATTTGAATGAAAATAACGCGCCCTTATCTAAGGTTTTAAAGTCTATCAAAAACCAAACAGGCTATTCATTCTTTTATGATATCAACGATGTGCAGGATGCCAGGGTGAGCATCAAGGTAAATAATGTATCGTTAGACCAGGCGCTTTCAATATGTTTTAAAGACCTGCCCATAAGCTTTAAAGTGATTGAAAACAATGTTGTTTTAAAGAAAAAAGAGTCCTCATTACTGGAAAGGCTGACTACTATGCTAACCCCGCCAAAAGATGTATTTGGCACTGTACATGACGGAAATGGCCCCCTTGCAGGTGTTTCTGTACGAGTTAAAGGCACAAATAACGTGACATCAACAGATGATCGGGGTGCTTTTACTTTCAGAAATTTAAAAGACGGGGACATACTGGTGTTTACCTATGTAGGTTATAAAACACAGGAAGTTTTTATTAAAAGCAGTATAGTTACCGTACAGATGGAAAAAGATGTTGCCGGCTTACAGGACGTTGTGGTGGTAGCGTATGGTTCAACCCAAAGAAAGGATCTTACCGGAGCTGTGTCTACCGTAAATGTTGGTGACATTCAGGATGTGCCGTTTGCTACAATCGATAACGCTTTAGCCGGTAAAGCCGCCGGTGTACAGGTTACTAAAAGTGATGGCTCGCCGGGCGGGGCCGTACGTATCAGAGTACGTGGCTCAAGTTCAATTTTGGGTGGTAATGACCCATTGTATGTAATTGACGGTATCCCGGTACAGGTATCAAGTAATTTCCAGGCTCCTGGTTATGACGTCAGCAGCCCTGTTGGTAATGACGTTACAGGGTACGGAGGCGTAAGCACCGGTTTGTCAACGTCATTTGTTAATGGCCTAAACAGTCTGGGAGGTTTAAATATTGACGATATTGAGTCTATCACTATATTGAAAGATGCGTCGTCTACGGCTATATACGGCTCAAAGGCGGCTAATGGCGTAGTAATTATTACCACTAAAAAAGGTAAAAAAGATATGAAGCCGGTAATTACTGCAAGCTATTACAACACAGTAAGCACGCCTATAACACCTACAGTTTTAAATGCGCAGCAATACAGGATGTTAATTACCGAAGCTGCACAAAATGACAAGGATTCGCGCGTAGCAGCAGGTAAAACAACTTTCCCTGCAAATACAACAGCTATATTAAATAATCCTTCATCATTTTTTGGTACAGCAAATACTGACTGGATAAAAGAAGTAACCCGCAATACGGTTTCAAACAATGTAGAGGTTGCTATACAAGGTGGTGGTAATTCATCAAAATATTTCAGCTCTATATCTTATAACTCAACACCAGGTGTGGTTAAGAATACAGACTATCACCGTATATCAGGAAAGATCAATCTGGAAAATGAAATTGGCCCGAAGTTCAGGGTTATTACCAACCTGATATTAGGTTATGTAAATCAGAATATAGGTGATGGTGCGTTTGATCAGGCGCTTAAAGCCAGGCCTGACTATGCACCATATGATTTGAATGGTAACCTGACAGATTTTTCAAATGTCGGCTATTCATATCTGGGTTTCCAAAATCCGGTTGCTTTGCTCAAGGCTACTAACAATGCCAAAACATTTAGTTTGCTTGGAACTATATCGGGCATATATGATATTACAAAGGATCTGCAATTTAAAACTTCATTATCCCTTAACTCGCAAGCTTACAACCAGCGTAACTTTACACCAAGCTTTATACAAATTGGCAGCTTTTACGGTAGTGTTGCTAATGATGGTGGTATAGGCAGTAACTCAAACAGCCGCTTAACCAACTGGATATTTGAAAATACCTTAAGCTATAACAAAAAACTCGATCAAAATAACACACTTAATGTATTGGCAGGGCAATCATACGAGACCCGTAAAACCAGCTTTTTTAGCGCTACGGCCACGGGTTACCCTAATGATAATGTGTTAACCAGTCTTTCATCAGCTGTATCGCCATTGTTAGTTAGGGGTGACGACCCATCTGCACCGCAAAGCTATTTGCTGTCATTTTATTTAAGGGCAAACTACAGTCTGATGGATAAATACCTGTTAACCTTTACCGGTCGTACGGACGGGTCATCAAAACTAGGCCCGGGCAATAAATTCAGTTATTTTCCCTCAGGTGCTGCGGCCTGGCGCATATCACAGGAGGAATTCCTGAAAAACGTTAAGTGGATAGATGATATTAAAATACGCGGTAGTTACGGTTTAACCGGTACGCAAAGCATTGGCGACCAAATGTACCGCACGCTTTATAGTCCGTTGTCATACGGCGGCGTAAGCGCGTTGGTACCAACACAATTAGGTAATAAAGATATCAAATGGGAAACTACGAAAGAAGCCGACGGTGGTTTGGATATATCGTTATTTAATAGCCGCTTGACTGCAACTTTTGATTATTACAACAGGCAAACCAGTGGCGACCTGTTGTCATTGCCTGTTGCACCAAGCAGTTCATATGGTTCATTGCTAAGTAATGCTGTTGGTATTAAAAATACAGGTGTTGAGATATCTGTAGATGGAGACATTATCCGTACGCCTAACTTTAAATGGAACGCAGGCTTTAACGTTACCTGGAATAATTCTGTGGTAACCAAATTAAGCTCAGAAGCTGACCTTACTCAAATAGGCGACCTTACCGGTATGGAATACGGTAATACAACGCTTATACAAGGCAAACCGCTAGGGTTAATTACAGGTATTACCATGACCGGTGTTATTAAAAACCAGGCGCAACTTGATGCTTATAAGAAAGCATTAGGCGGTTATGCTGCATATTTTCCATACCTGTCAATAGGCGACCCGATGTACCAGTTAGAGGATGAGGGCGGTGGTTATCATTACCCTAACTTTAATACCATTATTGGTAATGCAGCACCTAAATATTATGGCGGTATCACCCAGGGTTTCACCTATAAAAACTTCGATCTGCAATTTTACTTTACGTTTTCAGAAGGCGGTAAATTATTATGGGGCGATCACGTATCAAGCGTTGAGTTTGTTGGGTCGTCAAATGCTAACGTATCTATGCTTAACAGATATACGCCAACCAATACAAACACCAATCAGCCACGTTTAGTATTAAATAATGACAATGGGTTTTATTATAAAACACAACAGGATTTGTTTAACTCATCTTACTTAAAACTGCGTACGCTAACCTTTAACTATCACTTTAATAAAAAGCCATGGATGAAGAAGGCCGGCTTTAATAATATTACGGTGTTTGCATCAGCTACCAATGTGTTTACTATCACCAAATACCCTGGTAATGATCCTGAAACGTCAGATGATCCATACAGTGTGCAGGGCGGTTACTTTGACGTAAGTAATTATCCAACTATCAGGTCATTTTCAGTAGGCTTAAAAGCCGGTTTTTAGTATTTACCATCTTAATAACTAGTAAAATGAAACATAAAGATCTTAAATACATTTTTGCAGTTTTAGCCATCGCATTTTTATGGTCGTGCAAAAAGCAGTTAAATGTATACCCCACAACTTCAGAAGTTGATGGCAATGTTATAGTTGATGCTAAAAGCGCATCTACGGTGTTAAACGGTGTTTATTACCGTTTTGCTAATGCCGGAGTTGATTATAACCAAATCCCGTCGGTAAAATGGAGCGACATAAATGAAATTTACCCATCAGAATTTGCCGGCTCACTATCTAATTCAAGTGGCGACGATAGAGTGTATTCCCTTGGTGCTGATCCTAAAAGCGTGGTTGCATCTGACATGTGGAATTATGGTTACCAGCTGGTAAACGCGGCTAACGGTTTCCTTAAAAACGTAGCTCCGGTAACAACTATCCCGTCTGCAACAAAAAAGCAAATGATAGCCGAGGCAAAATTCCTGCGCGCTTTTGGCGATGCTCATTTATTGCTTTATTTCGGACAGTATTATGACCCGGCAAGTAAATACGGCATAATTTTGCGTGACGAGTTTGTAACTTCTACAAATATTACTTTACCGCGCTCCACTGTAGCGCAAACCTACACGTCAATATTGGCCGACCTTGAGGCTGCTATCCCTGATTTGCCAAAAACTAATACAAAAGCCTATTATGCAAATGCCTCAGCAGCCAAAATATTAGAGGCGCGTGTATTAATTAATCGTGGCGCCAGCGGCGATTATGCAAAGGTGATAAGCCTCACCAAGGATGTTATTGCCAATGGCGGTTTTTCACTCGAAGCTAACTTAAAAGACCTGTTCCTTACTAAAGGCTTTACAAGTACTGAAGTAATTTTAGGTGTACAGCCTTTTGCCACAGAAACCTGGAAATACCAGACTAATCAGTATTATGGCCAATATCCGGCTTCCAGCGGTTTCGTTAACTTATTGGCTAATGATCCTCGTAACCAATGGCTATATCGCGATGATCAGGGAGGTACTGTTTATGGCGGCTATTATGGCAGCCTTAATGAAATTACCAAATATTATTCGGGCGATACCGCCAACCCAAGTCAAACTCCACTTTCTGAAACATGCTATGCATTCAGGTTAACAGAAGCATATCTGCTTGAGGCCGAAGCGATCACTTTATCTGGCGGGGACCTGGCAACTGCAAAAGATTTGTTAAAAACTATAGAAGGCCACGCGGGTATTACCGACTTTTCGGCTATTGACGCGGCTACCACAGCTACGGCTTTACAAGAATTGGTAGTGAAAGAAGAAATTAAAAACTTTTTTGCCGAAGCTGGTCAGGACTGGTTTGCGTTGCGCCGGCTTGGAATTACAAACGGGCAGCCGAATATCGATGCGATCTCAAAGATTCAAACCGCTGCTAAGTCGGTAAACCAACTGATCTTACCGATACCAAATAGTGAAATAACCACAAACGGCAACGTTATACAAAACCCTTAAACCGCAGGATCTCCTGTCTGAAAAATTATAGGTATGAAAAAGTATGTTATGATTTGCGTGATAGCTTCTGTTATCATGGCGTCGTTTACGCAGTGTAAGCAAGCAGAGAATAAGCAGTATGTAATAAGCGGATCAATAAAGGGTGTAACATCCGGGACCGTAAAATTGGTTTATCAGAATGATGACGACCGTACATTAAAAACTATTGATAGTGGCAAAGTTACCGATGGTAAGTTTGAACTGAAGGGCGATATCGGTACGCCAAAAATGGTGACGGTTATGGTTGAGCCAGGTGGTTGGAGCTTTAGCGCGTTTGTTGAAAATGCACCCATCACCCTTACTGCTGATACTACCGGCTCTGCGCATTATGATTACACTGCTTATGGTATGGGCAAAGGTGCGGTTATAAAGAACTACACCGAAACCGGTTCAAAAAACTATGATGATTGGATGAAGTATCAAAATGATCCGGGACAGAAGCAATATGAACCTGTATTTGCCCAACTGGATAAAAAGTTCAAAGCTGCAGGTAAAGATGTTGATGCCGAATATAAGGTGAGGGACCAAATGGACTCGGTGCAAAAATTATTGCAGGCCTGGCAGAAAAAGAAGATCGATGAATATGTAGACAAAGATCCGTCGTCTGTAGCGGGTATTTATATGTTCAGCCAGTTGTACATGTTTGTTAAGGGTACCATGCGTTATGGTACACTTGACAGTATGTTAAACAAGTTTACCGGCGAGGCAAAGGCATCAACCTATTATGCAAGTTTAGATAAATCGCGTACTATGCTTAAAGCTGTGCAACCTGGCGAGGTCGCTCCTGATTTTACTTTGCTAAAGCGCGATAGCACCAAGCTTTCCTTGTCATCGCTCCGCGGAAAATATGTGATGATAGATTTCTGGGCCAGCTGGTGCCATCCATGTCGACAGGCTATCCCTCACTGGAAATCAGTTTACCAAAAATACCATGACAAGGGCTTTGATATCCTGAGCGTTTCTGATGATAACAAGTGGAAAGACTGGATCAAAGCCATGGACGAAGAAAAAATGCCATGGAACCAGGTTGACGACGAGTTCCCGGTAAAGAATATGCCCGCAAAAGTTGGCAGCTTATACATGACCACCTTTATCCCTTTTTATGTGCTGTTAGATAAGGATGGAAAGATACTGGTTTACAGCGGCGATGAAGCCAAAATTGATGCCAAGCTGAAAGAAGTTTTCGGCAGTTAAATATGTTAAACCGGTAAGTCGGATATATCCGGCTTGCCGGTTTAATCTTTCCTTAATATCGTAACTGTTTTAACTTTTAAATCTATGAAAGCAATTAAGATTGTATGCGTAGTTGTGTTGGTTTTTACTTTACAGTATTCTTTTGCTCAAAAAATAAACGCTGGCCGGTCGTTTATTATAAAGGGGGGTGTTTATGTTGATAAGGCCGATTCTGTATTTATTAATTATTTGAGCGATACCGGTAAATATCAAAGCGCTTCGGCAAAAGTGTTTAATGGAAAGTTTATTTTAAAGGGTACACTTAAGCAGCCAACAGGCGCCATAATACATTTTAAATACAAACCGGGTATAACATCTAAAAAAGGTTATTGGGAAATTAATAAAGAAATTTTTCTTGAAGCAGGTGTGTTATCACTTAAAGGCGATCCTGTTAATCTGGCTAACCTGGTATTAGCCGGGTCAAAAACCGAAGATGAATATCTCGCCCTTGAAAAGGTAACCAGTCCTATTCATCAGCAGCAAGATGAATTGGCAGCGCTGTTTGATCAATATCTTAAAGAAAAAAACAAAACAAAAATTGCCGAAACACACGTAAAGTATGCCGCTTGCGAAGACAAGGAAAAAGTAGCAGAATACCGGTTTTTTTTAACGCATCATAATTCATATGTAACTGCATATAAAATATTATACAGCATTCCTTCCTTAATAGATGTAATGGGGCTTGATTCTATTAAACAGGTTTATAACAATTATAACTCGGCGCTCAAACAAAGTAACTACGGTAAAAAGCTAAAAAAAGAGATTGAAAAAATTGAATCGGGCCTGGGCACGCCGGGCACCATCGCTGCAAACTTTAAAACTGATGATATTAATGGTAAACCATTAGCGCTTGCAGATTTTAAAGGCAAGTATATTATGGTTGATTTTTGGGCAAGCTGGTGTGTGCCTTGCAGAAAAGGTAATCCGCACATGATTGAATTATACAACACCTATAAAAGTAAAGGATTTGATGTTATCAGTATTTCTGATGATGGAAAAAACGATACAGCCTGGAAAACGGCTGTATTGCAGGATAATATAGGCATTTGGCACCATGTTCTTACCGGGTCGGCCGGCAGTAAAAATGATATTAATGGAAGTTACGGTGTACGCACACTACCAACTAAAATATTAATTGACCCCCAGGGTAAAATAATTGGCCGGTATGGCGACAATTTAGGCGGAACAGATGACGATATGGATAAAATGCTGGCATCAATTTTTAATAAATAAAGACAATAAATTATTACAGATATAATTATTAAAATCATGAAAATAAGAACAATATTATGTACTGCTATGGTGCTGGGGTTGTTACAGCACGGCCTTGCACAAACCGCACCAGGGGCAAAGCCATTTGTCATAAAAGGCACAATAACAGGTGATAAGGCAGACTCGGCAACACTTTATTATGAGGGCGCTGGCCAGAAGTATATGCATCAGACTGTAGCCATTAAAGGCAATCAGTTTACTATTACAGGTAACGTGCCTAACGCTGTCAGCGCGCGTATTATTTTTAAGAAAAAGGGCGAAGTGATCCCATATCAACAGCAACAGGAACGTATGCGAGAATTTTATATCGAGCCGGCTGTTATTACCATTAAAGGCGATCCGATAAATGTAAAAACCTTAGTAATTACAGGTTCAAAAACACAAGGCGAATATGAAGTACTGAACAGAAAGACTCAATCTATTCGTGAGGAAGAGAAGCCGCTTGAATTAAAATATCAAAAAGCGAATGAGGCTTATATCGCCGCTGAAAAAGCTAAAAAGCCTGAAGCTACGTTAGATTCGCTGAAGTATATAGCAGCCGCTATTCATGATGAGTTTGAACCTTTTAACGCAAGGATAAAAAAAGCCACTTATCAGTTTTTTCTTGATCATCCAAACTCTTATGTAACTTTGGATATGATGAGGTACTATACTTCAAACATGAGCCTTGATTCGGCTAAACATATCTACAACGCATTTAATGCTGAAATGAAAGCTACGGCTGGAGGCAAAGATATTGATGACCACATTAAACAGATAGAAGCTGGTTCACCGGGCGCTGTTGCTCCGCTATTTACCAAGACAGATATCAACGGGAAAAAACTTTCGTTAGCTGATTTTAAAGGTAAATATGTAATACTTGACTTTTGGGCAAGCTGGTGCGTTCCTTGCAGAAAAAGCAACCCGCATATGATTGAGCTTTATAAAAAATATAAAGGCAAAGGGCTTGATGTGATAGGTATAGCAGATGATGACAGAAAGCTTGATGTATGGAATGCTGCAGTAGTTAAAGATGGTGTGGGTATATGGCATAATATATTACGGGGCCTTAATATGGACATGATCATGAAGGGTGTAAAAAACCCGGAGGATTTAGACCAGCAATACGGAATAGCATCTATCCCGACAAAGATATTAATTGACCCCAATGGAAAGATCATAGGCCGCTATGGTGATAGTTATGGCGGTACAGAAGAGGATATGGATAAAATGCTGACATCAATTTTTGAGTCGAAACCATGAAAAATGTATTAATATTCACAGCGCTAATAACATAAATTACTAAGCGGCGCGCAGGAGGGAATATCATAATTGAAGGCACTGCCGATTTAATTTTTTTTGTAAAAAGCAAGCTTATAGCAATGGTTTTATAATTGGGATTGAAATAAATACGATATAATTACAGTAAAAGCATAAAATTTACG
>NZ_JBHUPD010000003.1:0-735896 GCF_042686265.1 Mucilaginibacter ximonensis | reverse complement strand
CGTAAATTTTATGCTTTTACTGTAATTATATCGTATTTATTTCAATCCCAATTATAAAACCATTGCTATAAGCTTGCTTTTTACAAAAAAAATTAAACTTCAAGCGACTAACTATTTGAAAGCTCACGCCATCTTATGATCATGCTGATCTTTTTTATTGCAGGCAAACCTGCCTATTATCTTACCGGTTAAGATCTACCAAAACCATTGTTAAGTATCTTCGCTATTTCAAAATTTCCAGTATCCCTTCATTTTCTATGATGGTCATTCCTTGCCTGTCATTGGTAACGCCGTTTTCCAGCTGATAGGTATATTGCGGCTTGTTCCCATTCAGGTAGGTGGGCAGGTAAGCGAACCTAAGTCCGTCCACTTGGTCTCTTAAAGCGTGTCCCGCTTCTATAATATGGGTAGATATGATAAAAAAACAATTTCTGTATTTAGAGAACTCCTGAGTAACTGCAAAGGTGCCGTCAAAGGCATCCTGTACATTGGTGCCTTTAAACAACTCGTCGAACAAAACCACGAGGTTTTTGCCGGACGCAACTTGTTCTGCCACAGTTTTTACCCTCAGCACTTCCGCGTAGAAGTGACTATAGCCCAAATTGAGGTTATCAGATACATTTATAGAGGTGTACAGGCCATCCATTACTGAGAATTGCATTTCCTTTGCCGCCACCGGAAAACCCATATGGGCCAGATAGACAGCAATCCCTACAGCTTTCATAAGTGTTGACTTGCCGGCCATATTTGCGCCGGTCAAAAAGATCATATTTTCACGTTTACTGAAAGATATGGGATTAGGCACTCCCCGTGAAATGGACGGGTGCCATAATGCTGTACTGGATATTGTATTTTGGTGGGCAGGTAACGCCGTGGCGTAGAAAAATCCCCGGTCGGCTGCCGTGTTACCTACCGCTAAAAAAACGTCAACTTTGTAAATTGAGTTAAGGATCGTTTCAACGTGATCGCGAATGCTATTTTTTAAATAATGATCATATTTAATTACATCACTTAGCGATAAATTTTGGTCTTTCACTTTATCGATCAGTGTTGTGAGACCCGAATCTTCATAAAGCTTCAACAGCCTTTTCAACTCAGCCCCAAAAACATTGTCAAACCCGTTATTTTGTTTAATTCGCTGTAAAAATTTGTAAAAGGCGGTCAATACATGAATACTCGCCAAAAGCCCGGCGTATATTTTATCATATTGGTCGTCCTGCAACAACACCGACTTTGCTTTCTTAAGTAATAAATTACCAGCCGAGCCAATAAAATTTGTTGCTGTACCAATCGCAAAGTAGCTTTCGGCCATTAAAAAGGTTTCATTACTTATCGGGAACTTTGTGGTCAGTTCTCCGAAGTATCTGAATAAGTTACTGCGCGTGTTTATCTGATCGGCATCTGTAAGCAGATGCGTAAACATTTCGTTGAGCAACCGCTCACCCCCGCTTGTTTTAACGTTATTGAATAAACTAAAAATGGAATTGGGATTGTATTTGCCTAAAATATTCAGGTCGGTAAGTGTTTGTTTATCAATATTAAACTCACTAACAGGTTTTGTAGGTTCTTTCACGGTTTTTTGCCCTTTAATAAGGATATTCAATATTCCTTCGTTGTTCACAATCAGCATACCGTGCCTGTCCGCAGTGATGCCTTGCTGGAGCTGGTAGGTGTAAATTGGTTCATTGCCGTTTGCGATAGTTGGCAGAAAAACAAAATTTATCCTTTTGTTGGTCTCTTTAAGGCTTTCTCCGGCCTCAATAATATGAGTGGATATGATAAAGACACTGCCTGATTTGCGTGAAAATGCCTCGGTAAACGCTTTGGTCGCTTCGCCCGCATCCTTCACATTGGTGCCCCGGAAAAGCTCGTCGAACACCACAAATAGTCTTCGTTTACGCAACTCCTGAGCTATTTTTTTTATTCTTAATACCTCTGCATAAAAATGGCTCGCACCTAAACCCAGATTATCCGACAGATTGATGGTTGAATAGATGCCATCTAAAACAGAAAAAGTCATTTTTTCGGCCGGCACGGGAAAACCCATATGAGCCAGGTAAACCACAATGCTTAATGACTTCATTAAGGTAGATTTACCGGCCATATTAGCGCCGGTAAGAAAAATTACATTTTGCTGGTTTGTAATATTGATGCTATTAGGAACAGCTGCCTGTACACGGGGGTGGTAGAAGCCAATGATATCGAAAAAAGTACCGTCAGACTTATGCGCTTGAGCGAAACTAAATTTTCGGTCGGAAGCTACCTTGCCGACCGAGATAAATACGTCAAGCTGATAAATATGTGTTATCAGTCTGTTCATCAATTCCGGGTTTTTGAACCTGATGAGATCATCAAGCTTCGCCATTTCTGGTGATGAAGGCTTTAGATGACTGCTTAGCAAATTTTCAAATACCGGTGACGATAATAAATTTTGTATATCCGACATCTCTTGATAAAGGGCTGATCCGCTGTCAGCCTTTAACGTACCGGCAAAGCGGTGTAGGCCTTTCACCAGCTCAATTGCCGCTAGTATTCCCTTTTGAATCTGCGCGACAGTAACGTCGGTATTTAAAAAGCCGGCTACTTTTTTTCCGAGCGAAACATCTTGGGCAACCAGTTTCGATCTTTCGTCAGTATTTGAAAGATAAACTTGCAGCGCATCAAAAATTGCAGGCTGAAAAGGGAGCTCTATTTGGGCCGATGCAAAATATTTTATTATTTCGCTTCGTCTGCTTATTTCCGCAACGTCTGAAAGCGGAGATCGAAAAAAATCTTCTAAAACTGCGGCACCTCCCCTGGTTACACAGCGGTTGAATATGCTGTAAATGGAATCGCCATTGTGATGCCCAAAGATATTCAGGTCATCCAACGTTTGTTTATCTGTTAAAAATGCCATTCGTGTTATTTTCTCTTGCGTCTTAATAACAGTATCACACCACAGATCAAAAGAACCGCCGGCAAAACCCATACATAAATAATACGGAGCAATGGTATTTGATTCAGCGTTACATTGAGTCGTTTATCCTTCGATTCAGGCCTTGACGTGTCTATCGGAAACTCGTTATTATTTAACCAGCTGAACAGACCAGTACTGAAAATGAAGTTGGCTGTCCGCATGTTGAATCTTCTTAGTTCTGAATTGCTCAGAAAGTCCGCGTCGCTTACTACGATAATTCGCTGTTCTTTACCATTGATTTTTCTGCTTAACGCCAATGCTGTTGGCACGGAGCCTTTAATATCTCCATCGGCAGAAGAATATTGAAGCGTACCTAATGCCGGGGCCTTAGTAGCGCCAGGCGAGTTGGCGTTACCTGTAGCATTGGCGGCGTTAGCTCTATTGAACATTTCAATATCTATTTTCCCTTTCTTTATCCAGGATTTTACCGGGTCGGTAAGCAGAAGCGGGTGGGTGTTAAAGCCGTCGTTTCCACTATATGATAAGGCTGCTGCGGTTGGCATAGATACTTTAGTACTATCAGCAATAGCGTTTATAAGCGGCTTATAAAGCGTGCCGGCGAATGGCGTTAGTCTGGCCGTCACAAGGTCGGGAGCGTTTTGGTCGCTTTCTTGTATCACCAAACCTTCGGACATTTGAACACCTATTTTTGCCAACAAGGGATTCAATATATGCTGGCGGCCAGGCTCACCCTCAATAAGTAGATTGCCCCCTTTGCTGATATAATTTTCAATCTTGGCAAGTGTTGCTGCGGGCAACTCAACTTTCGGATCTGCAATCACTAATGTCGAGATATTGTCGGGTATTGATTGACCGTCTAATGATACAGAATCAACGTCGAATCCCTGATTGACGAGCGAATTTCTGAGCGCACTCATTTTAGTGAGCATCATATAATCTTTGTCGCCCATTTTATTAACGTCACGCTCCAGGTGTCCGGTAACAAAACCTATCCTTGGAAGCCTTGCCTGCAACAACCTTTTGATTGCTGCGGAAACCTCAGTTTCTGACGGCCAGATAGCCTGATCTTCAAAAACACGTAAAAAAGTTGTTCTGCCTCTCCATTTCAACTGCATTACATAGCGGTTCATTTCGGGCTGCAGATTCACCATCTTATGTATCTCCCGGGGAGTTTTGATATCTGAGAAGCTCACTTTTTTTATTTTGGCAAATGTCTCAGCCACCTGCTTTAAGTTTTTGCCCGGATAACTTAATAGAACGTAGGGCTCGTCCAGCGGGGTATCGTAATAGTAAACGGTTTTCAAAACGATATCGTTTTTGAAGCGCTGATAGTATTCCCACCTTGCCTGGTTATCTTTATAAGAATCCGGCCCTCCCAGGAACCAGAATTTACTGAGCAGGTTATTATAAGCCGTTACCTCTAAAGGATCATGACCAAGTTCTTTGATAATTTTTTGTGCATTAGGTGTCAAAGTTCTCAGCTTATTGGCCGTGGCGTCATAATAGGCTATCATGCTTGGAATGGAACTGATACAACCCACTAACAATCCGGTAGCAACTACAGACACGTATCTGCCCGTCCTCACCCAAGCGGACTTTGATTCCATACCATCTCTTAGCTTATAGATACTTATGCCTAAAAAAATGTATACAATTACCAAAAAGTAGATTACATCTTTAGATGTGATCAATCCCATTAGCATATTGTGCGTTCTGCCGTTCATGGACAGGAAGTAGGTAAGCTCGCGCACAAACGCGATATTTTGCCAAAGCGAACCAATATGGCTCAAAATCCCAATCATAATGAAGGTGGATATAGCAGCGACAACCTGGTAGGTAGTTAGGCATGACATAAATAAACCTATCGCCGCGTAAGCGCTCAGCAGTAAATAAAAGCCCAGCACGGCTGTAAAAAACATTCCCGTGTCGGGGTTTTGGATATGGAAAATGCCCGAAATTAAAAAGATGGATATAACAAAAACCAAAACCAGGTTGTATCCCATCATCCCAACAAACTTCCCTAAAATGATTTCCCGTACCTTAATTGGAGATGAGTATAATAATTTTATAGTTCCGCTACCTGTTTCGCGACTGATAAGGCTCATTGTCAGCAAAGGGATATACAGATATAGATTCTGCATGATGGTGGAGAACAAACTTCCCGGACTCAAAAAGATCGTTTCTGTTAAGTAGCCGAAATAGGTTGGCGCACTGCCGTTAAGCTCTTGCGAACGGGCATTAGCTTCCAGCAGCGCAATGTAAACCACGCTACATTGGATAAGGAATACGATCATCAAAAACCATGCGATTGGAGAATAGAAGAGCGTGCGGAGTTCCGCTTTTGCGATTTTTAGAATTGTTTTCATTAAATCGTGGAATTAGTTGAGTTTTTTGACAATTGGGCAAAGACTTCGTTAATTGAAGTTTTGTCCAGACTTATTTCCCGCAGGCGCCAGTCATGCTGAACGCTGGCGATGACGACTTTTTCGGCGATTTCCTGGTCGCCGTTAAAATATATCCGAGCCCGGCGCGGCGTTAGTACCTCTACCCTTGTGATACCATTAATTTTTAAAATCTCATCTTCTGACGGAAAGTTCTCCATAGACACTATCATGCAATGAGGCTGTACGTAATTGTTGAAAGCATTCATAGTGTCTGAAAAAACAATCCGGCCGTTTTCAATCATCATAATGTCCTGACAAAGCACCTCTACTTCAGAAAGTACATGCGAAGAAAATATCACGGCCCGGTCTTTAGCAATGTCTTTTATCAGCGCCCGAACTTCGATAATTTGATTCGGATCTAACCCGTTGGTAGGTTCGTCAAAAACCACCAGCTTCGGCCGGTGTACAATTGCCTGGGCAATACCCACCCGCTGCCTGTAACCACCCGATAAGTTTTTGATTAGCCGGTTGCTGAAGTGATCAATGCCGCAGCGTTCTTTTGCGTCTTTAACAGCCGATTTGATTGAGGCTTTAGGAATATGTCGCAGATCCGCACAATAACCCAGATATTCGTCGACGGTAAAATCCATGTAAAGCGGGGGCGTTTGCGGTAAAAAACCGATATTTGTTTTAGCCCGCTGCGGCTCTGCTCTCATGTCAACGCCGTTGATAAAAATATTTCCTTCTGTTTGATTTAAAGTGCCGCATATGATATTCATGGTGGTTGATTTTCCGGCGCCATTAGATCCAAGTAACCCGGTAACGCCACTTTTACCTATCTCGATATTAATATCCCGGATGGCCCAACTGCTTGAATATCTGTGTGACAGATGTTCAATTTTTAAGATTGAATTTTGCATAGTTCAGTGAAATTTTGGCAAAACGAACCACAGTCTGCCGGGGTTTTTATACCGGCAGACCGCGCGTTCGCTTAGTTATAATAATTTAATAACCAGGGTTTTGTACCAAGTATGGGTTGGTTTTAATTTCAGTTATCGGGATGGGGTACAACATATCGGTAGCTGCCCAGTTGGTGCCTTTTAATGGCCCAAGTACTGCCGTAGCCTGACCAGTACGTTTAAGGTCGAACCAACGATGGCCCCACTCGCAAAAAAGCTCCGTTTGGCGCTCTTTAGCTATAGCGGCAAGTACATCATTCTTTGCTACAGCCGTGGTATTACCCAAGCCCGCCCGGTTTCTGATTTTGTTGATATCCGCAATGGCGTCACTAAGCAGCCCCTGGTTGGCCAGTGCTTCGGCCCTGATGAGGTATTGTTCACCTGCGCGGAAGATCATGTAATCTTCCTTCGGCGAATCGGTACTATTAAGGTTTCTGTACTTAGCCGGGTAAGTATAGGCTATGCCGCTAATAACGTTGGTGCCCGTCCAGGTAGTAAATCTTTTGTCATTCGCTTCAAAGGCATTCTTCAGATTATCAATTAGCGTGAATGATGGATAAGATGAACTGGAATAAGGAACAAAGCCCTGCGCCTCGGCAGTTTGCGTATAGGGGTTTAGCGTCAACATTTGCCATATCGCTTCGCGGCTACCGTCTTTAAATGTTTGATTTGGCGCTACAAGGTCATAAAGGCCGCTGTTAATAATTGAAGTGGCCATGTCTGACGCGTCCTTCCATTGCCCGCGGTATAAATAAACGCGTGCAAGCAACGCCTTTGCTGCGTATATATTTGGCCTAAGCCTGCCGGCACTCGGATAAGTTTCATTCATTAAACTGATCGCTGTAGTCAGATCATTGGTTATCAGCGCATAGGTCTCATCAACAGACGACCGCGGCTTTACGGCATTTGTCTTAAAATCAGTGGTGGTAACTAAAGGCACTCCGCCAAATACATTTACCAGGTTAAAATAGTAAAGCGCGCGGCTAACCAAAGCTTCGCCTCTAACTTGTTTTTGAAAAGAAGCCGAGATTTTGGTATTGCCGGTAACACCTTCTAAAAATGCGTTTACCTGGTATATGCCAGTATAGGCTGAAGACCACATACTGAGAACCACAGAATTATCTACCTGTATGTTGTTGTTAGCAATTGCATCAAGCGTTGATTGCCCCGGAAAAGTATAAACAAGCTCGTCTGCCGACATACCTGTATATTGACTAAGCAAACCACCATTGATGTTTGAAACGAAACTACCTGTATTGAAACCGGCATAAACACCCGCGAGAGCACTCATCACATTCGTGCTATCAGAATAAACGCGTGTTGTTGAAACCTGATTTGATGGATTAGGTGGTATTTGGATTAACTTTTTACATGCATTTAAGCTCAGAGTTAATATAATTGCGGCTAAAGCCGAAATCTTTTTATTATTATCAATAAAATGTTTCATGATCATATCCATTAAAAGGTTAAAGAAAGACCGGCTACAATGTTACGTTGCAAGGGTATGGTGTATAAGACACCCGGTTGTTCAGGATCTCCAATTTTGTAGTTTGTAAAAGTCAGCAGATTTTGGGCGTTAGCGTATACGTTGACATTTTTTGCCCCAATATGTCTAACCCATTGTTTTGGAAGGCTATAACTTAATGAGACTGTTTTCAAACGCAGATAAGTATCATCACTGTATGCGCCGGAAGATTGCATAAACGCATTGGCAGCTATAGTAGAAGCGCCGTCACCATATGCTCCGCTTAACCGCTCCATTGGGCGCTGGTCACCGGCTTTTTGCCAGTAATTTCCAATGACCGCAGTAGGCAGGTTATTAAACCTTCCCGGCATACCGTAGGAATATATTCCGGCCAAATAGTTGTAAGCAGTTTGCTTGGCGAATTGGAAGAATAGCAATAAGCTGAAATTTTTATAGGTAAATGTATTTCCAAATCCGCCGGAAAATTTGGGATCCCTATCAAAAAGCGGTTTCAGATCACCGCCGGCAGTTGCGTTGGTCTGCGTTGGGTTGGTAGTTATACTGCCATCAGTTTTATAAAACTCAAACAAACCAGTTGTTGGATTAACGCCCTTGTAATTAAAAGCGAAAACGGTATTCGGACTTTTGCCGATCACGTAGACGTCAGCGTATGATGAAGTTGCTAAGCCTGGAAATGATACAAGCTTATTTTTGTTAAATGCAATATTAAACGTAGTTGTCCATTTAAAATCCTCATCTTTTATGTTGTTGGAGGTAACCGTGAATTCAAGGCCCCTGTTTTGTAATGTTGCCGGAAAATTGTCTAACACAGCACTGAAGCCCGTTTGACTTGGTAAGGCATAATTGATCAACTCGTTTGAAGTTCTGCTCTGATAGGCAGTAACATTCAATAGCAATTTGTCTTTAAAAAAGCCCAGATCAAGCGTTGCATTTAAAGATTTCTTTGTTGACCAGCTATAGTTGGGGTTATACAGATTGGCCGGCATGAAAGCGCGGGCACCCTGATAAGGGCCATACTGTGTTGTATAGGCAACAGTATAAAAGGCCTGATAACTGTACGGCGCGACACCATCGGTACCATTAGTACCGTAATTGGACGATAGTTTACCAAAACTTACAAAAGGTAAGGCATTTTTAAAGCCAGATTCTTCAGAGAATATCCAGCCGAGGCCAACAGAGCCAAAATTACCGAATTGACGGTCAGGCCCGAAGTTGCTCGAACCATCTCTCCTACCTGTTAAATTGAGGATGTATTTCTGATCGTAAATGTAATTGATCCTGGCGTAGGCAGCCGCATACTTATAAATGGTGTTTGAATTTTGCCCGGTAATAGTTGTGGCGCCGTTTACTGAGCCTAAAAGGTCATCATTTGGATAGTTAGCACCCCTAAGATAATTGTAATCAGAAAACTGTTTTTTATATGTTCCGCCCAACAATACAGACAGCACACCCTGACCAAGCTGATGCTGATAATTTAACTGAGGCTCAATATTCAGCGTTTGATACACATTGTTGATAAATGTTGCTGATGACTGCAGGTTGGTGTTAAAAGGATCCAGCACAGATTTTGGAGTAGCGGTATAATTTTTACTATCTACCCTGCTATACCCCATATTGGCGCTCACCAGCAGGTTTGGTATTACCTCATAGCTCAATCGTACCGTATTATTCAGATCGTAACTTTGGATATTAGCCGGCTGCAGCAGCTTAGAATACTGGTTAAGACTACCTAATTTGTAAGTTTTGTAAGACCAGATCAAGTTGCCTTGTGCATCAATCATTTCCGGAAAATTGGGTGCTAAAGACATTGCAGCCGCCACAGAAGGGGCCGAACTGGCAAAGTTTTTATCGTAAGCGTAGTCTGTTCCAAACTGTACTGTGAACCGGTTATCAATAGAGCGATATGTGTAGTTGCCGTGAAATGTGATACGGTTATCGGCATAGTCACCCGGGAAATTGTATGTTGTCTTGTTATATCCGCCGGAAAAAATATAAGTAGAATTGTTTTGACCACCACTGAAACTTGCATGAATATTTGTATTGAATGGCGTGCGGTCAAAAAATTGCTTATACCAATCCACGCTCCTTGTCTGATCAAAAATCTGCAAATCAGGATAGGTGTTTGCATTCGCTGATGTAAGGGTGACCTTGTCAATGGCGAGCGCCTCGCGCCTCATGGCTAAATACTGCTGCGTATTCATCATTTGAAGCTGCCGCGTGGGCGCGCTAAAACCAGAGTTAACGTTTACGTTAAGCAATGCCTTACCTGCAGCGCCTTTTTTTGTTGTAATAATGATAACCCCGTTAACACCTTGCGAGCCATAAATTGATGTGGCATCGGCATCCTTTAAAACACTTATACTTTCGATATCCTGAGGGTTGATCAGTTCAAACGGACTTATACCATTATCGGGCAATACACTTTGCGAATTTGCTGATATAGAATATGTTAACAAATTACCTAAAGTTTTACTTTGTGGTGCAAATGGTACGCCATCAACTATATAGAGCGGCTGGTCATAAGGCTGAGGGGCATAAACACTTGAGGTTGGCCGTAAAGAGTTTTGTCCCCGAATTTGCAGTTTTACTGCTGATCCCGGTGCCCCGCCGGTAGGCGTAACAATCAGTCCGGGTACCTGCCCCTGCAAAGTTAATAGCGGGTTGGTTACTGGTTGCTTTTCGATGATTTCTGACGTAATAGTTGCGACAGCGCCTACGCTGAACCTTTTCGTATTCCGTCCATAAGCAATAACTTGCACCTGGTCCAGGGCAGATGAGGCTTTGGATAATACCACCGATAAGGTGGCCGCAACACTGGAAGAGGCGATTTTTATTTCATATTTTTCATAGCCAACGTAAGTCACAGTCAGTGTATAGTCGCCATCAGGTACCGCTGGTATCTCAAAAATGCCGTTGTTATCTGATAAGACCGTACGGGCAAAATTCTCATTTTTCAAAGTTACGCTTGCACCAGTGAGCAGTGTGCCACTGGTATCACTTACACGGCCCCGTATGTCTTTATTCAGTTGTATTATTGAATTGACCTTGTCCTTCAGTTTTTGGAGAAATGACACATCTTTGGGTTTAATAACGATTGTTTTGTCTTCAATGGTAAAGGTTAAATCTGTTCCCTCCGTTAATTTTGCTAAAACATCTTCCAGCTTTGTGTTGTTAAAATTAACGTCGATTGATTTGGAGGTTTTGAATTGGTCAGTTTCTACAAGCACATCGTAGCCTGTTTGCTTTCTTATCTCATAAAAAACCTTGGTAATTGACAAATTATTTGCTTTGTACGTGAAGCGTTGGCCGAATGACGATGCGCTTACTTCCAGGAAAGAAATTATCAATAGTAATGTCGTCAATTTCATGATTCTTGCAGTTTTATGTAGGGGGCTGCACGACGTACAAAAAAATGTTGTAAAGTTTTTATACATTTGAATAGTCTGTTATGGTCTGTGCCGATCTTTACAAGGGATAAGGCACTCGCCAGCGTCAAGAATTATTGTTAATTAAATTGTTCTTGTAATGCAGTTATGAGGTCTCGACGCCAATCGAGGCCTTTTTTGCATCCTTACAATTTCCACGGGGGCGGGGTGCTTTTTTTCATCGTCTTTGAGTTTGATCAGTTAATTAATGTAGGTTATCTGTATGTTATTATATGATTGCTGTGTATTTCTAATGCCTGGTTTTGCGGCTTACAATAATTTTTCCACTTTCAATGTTAAAAACAGCTACATCAGTTCTCTCCAACATATTCAGTACTTTTGAAACCTTGTCGAACCTGCTGATCGTACCGATAAAGCTTTTCGATTTTAATGTTGGATCCATAAATACTACGTCCGCGTTATACCAGCGGGAAATCTTGGCCATAATAGATTCCAGATTTTCGTTGTTAAATATGAAATAACCGTCCTTCCAGGCAACTTCGTAGTCTGTTTCAACATCCCTGATAGCCAAACTTTCGCCGTCAGCCGTAGCTTGTTGGCCGGGTTTCATAATTTTGGTACTGCCGGCCTGATTGGAAACCTTCACAGAGCCTTCAAGCAGAGTGGTCTTTACAACCTTATCGTTGTCATAAGCATTAATATTAAAGTGAGTGCCTAACACCTCTACTTTTTCTTTGCTCGTTGTTACGATAAAGGGGTGGCCTTTATCTTTCGCAACTTCAAAATATGCTTCGCCCTCGAGTTCGATCGGCCTGTTTTTAAGTGATGCGAAAGTTGTAGGGTATTTTAACTTGGTTTCTGCGTTTAACCAAATGTCTGTACCGTCGGGCAGTTTAATTTTATATTGTCCGCCTTTAGGCGTTTCAATCGTGTTGTACTCAATTTCCCCGGGCGCTACCTGCTGGTCTCCTGAAACATAACTCAGGTTGCCATTTGCATTTTTATTAATGGTAACATTGCGTTCTTTGGCAACAGTACCATCGGCAGCATCTGTTAACGATATTTTTTTACCGTTTGCTAAGGTGAGGGTCGCTTTATTGCTGCCTGGCAACATATCGTTTTTTACGTCAGATTGAGCTTCAGGCAACTTTTTCAAATACAAAAGCGTTACACCAATTGCAACCAATAATATTGCAGCCGCTGCAATACGGGGCCATAGAGAAAGCCGTTTAACTTTGAGCCCAGGAAGAGCCTTGCGAACGTGGTGCATCGCAGACTCGATCTCGTCGTGAGTGATTTTTTCGTCATTTTGAACCGTCGATAAATACCAGCTTTCTACCAATGCCTTTTCCTCTTCGGTGCACTGGCCCTCATTGTATTTTATTAATAGTTCTTTAGCCCGTTGATTATCCATCTTAAGTGTATACCTATATAATGTGTATACGGGCTTCGCGACGGTGGGGGGTATATACTGTTAAATTATTTTTAACAGAGTGTAATGTTTTTATTAGCTCGCATTGCGCCTCCCCTGCTACCATTCACCTTTATTTGTATAAGATAAGTGTATGGCGCCGGCATTAGCGGTTATTACTGGGACGAGTTAAAAGAAGCAGCGAGATATTTATGTTAAGTTCAGTTACCTTTTCAAAAACGCGTTATCAGGTATAAATAAACCAGGAATCCTAAACGTACTCTTAAGATGCGTAAGGCGTGCTTTACCTGTGTCTTCACAGTATGCTCCGACAGATCAAGGCGTTCTGCAACTTCCCGATGCGTAAGATGTTCTTTCCGGCTTAATTCAAAAATCTCCCGCATACGCGGCGGCAGCGCTTTAATCTCGTTTTCGATAATCGCTGCTAATTGACTTTCTCGGATACGATGATCTGTAATACAGTACGAAGCTTGCGGATAGTCTTTAAACGAGTTTATATACCGGGAATTTACATCCTGATGGGCATAGAAATCTATGATTTTGTTCCTTAGAGAAGTGTAGAGATATGCTTTAATACCTAATTCAGGTTTCAGGTGAATCTTATTCTTCCAAAGCGAAACAAAGGTTTCCTGAACCACGTCTCTTGCTTCTTCATTATCCCGGATTTTCTTTCTGCCATGTACATAAAGTAGCCCGAAATAGCGCTCGTAAATTTCGGTATAAGCGACATGATCTCCGTCTTTTAAGAGAAACGCTAAATCACAATCGGAAAGTTCACGATAATCGCTCATGTTATTTCAACCGAAAATCTAAATTTAGATATTTTTTTAAATTCTTAATAAAATTTTCATACTCAGAGGTGTAATTCCTAAATAGTAGTGCGATATTTACAGATTTGTGTTTAAAATTAGACGTTTTTGATGTTAATAAAAGTCAAAAACACTATAATCAGCCTGCGAATTACAAAAACAAAGTGGCTGGTAATCTGCACCAGCTTACCCTGCGGTCGCATCATAGGAAAGACTTGCTCACCCACAACATTAGCGCAGGCTTATTTCAAATGATACAAAAGCAATGCTTGAGGCAATAGTATTTTGCGATCCTCGCATCCCGAATGTAGCGTTATCGGGATATTAAGTATCAGTCTGATTATATTTATCCTGGCAATCACGACATAAATAGAAAACGCCCGACTTAATTTAAAGCCGGGCGTTTTAATATAGTTTACGCTGGTTATAAAGTAGCGTAATAATTTATACCTTCAATCAGTTCTTCCGGTGTACAAATATTATCAATATTAAACTGACCGATTTTGTCTAACAGAGTACAATTAATCTTGCCGTTCTGGTTCTTTTTGTCCTTCTGCATGTATTCTATCAAAATATCCGTATCCGCTTTTTTAAGATCGTATCGTGGGTATAGTTCCATTAATACTTCGGTGATCTCGGATAATTCTTCTGCGCTTAGTCCTGTTTTTTTGTGGGCCAGATAAGCTTCACAGATCATACCGATAGCAATAGCTTCGCCGTGCGACAATGAATCTTTATCATTGATCAAAGAATAAGTTTCAACAGCATGGCCAATGGTATGGCCAAAGTTCAGCGATTTGCGTATACCTTTTTCATTTGGATCTTCAAGCACCACCGCGTTCTTAATTTCGACCGAACGATGTACCAATTCAACAGCAGGAGTAGACAGGTCGCTTTGTTTAAGTCGGTTCCAGTAGTCAGCATCGCAAATCAGCCCGTGTTTTAGCATTTCGGCTGTGCCCGAAAGTATTTGACGGGCTGGAAGTGTTTTCAGAAAATCGGCTTCAATAAACACGGCTTTTGGTTGGGTAAATGTGCCTATAATATTTTTGATACTGTCAATATCGATACCTGTTTTGCCACCGACTGATGCATCAACCTGCGAAAGTAGTGTAGTGGGTACATGAACAAAGTCGATGCCGCGCTTAAACGTTGAGGCAGCAAAGCCTCCCAGATCGCTGATAACGCCTCCACCCAGGTTGATTAGCAAACTCTGACGATCTGCACCAAAATCAATAAGCATTTTCCAAACGCCGATGCAAAAGTCAATGTCCTTGCTTTCTTCGCCGGCTGGTATCTCAATCAGATCAAAATTGTCCGGATTACCCAATCGCTCCTGTAATAACGGAAGGCAGTGTTTACCTGTGTTTTCGTCAGTTAAAACAAAAAAGCGCGAGTAACGTCCCCGTTCAATAAAGTTAGCCAGTTCGCCCAGGCTGTTCTCAAAATATATATTGTAGCTGTTGCTTTCAATAGTATCCATAACCTCTGTGCAGATATCGTTATCTACTGTATTCATCATTTAAATTACTTTAATCTTGTTGCCGGCAAACTCAACTATATCGCCGGGCTTAACTTTCAATCGTTTACGATAATCAATCTCGCCATTGTATTTTACTTCGCCCTGGTCAACAACTATTTGCGCCTCGCCGCCGGTAGCAACCAGGTTAGTAGCTTTCAATAACTGGATCATCGGGATGTAATCGCCGTCAACTTTAAACTCTATCATTGGGCAGCAAAAATAAACTATTCGCAGAATAATGAGTTATGTAACTTATCATTTTATAATTTTGCACTACGCTAAGGGTTCACGGCTAAAGCATTATTGGTTTTGCGGATAGCGAAAACGTGGATCGTCTAATATTTATATGACTCAAAAACAAAGCTTGTCTTTTGAAAATACGGAAATAGCATTCCGCCATTCTACAAATGCTGATCTGAAACGTGCCTTCTGGCTTTTTAAAATCATCAACGTAAATACCCTGGTAAAAATAGGCCCACCTATAACCAACTTTGCAATAAAGATAGGCCTGCCAATTAAAGAATTGATCAAAAAGACCATATTCAGCCACTTTTGCGGCGGTGAAACCATCCGCGAATGCGAAAATACTATTAAGACCTTAGAGCGCGGCAAAGTAGGTACCATCCTGGACTATTCAGTTGAAGGGGAGGACGACGAAAAAGTTTTTGATGAGACCTGCGAAGAAATTATTCGCACCATAAAACGTGCTAACAAAGACAAAGCTATTCCCATCACGGTATTTAAAGTTACGGGTGTAGGCCGTTTCGGCTTGCTTGAAAAGCTGGATGCCAAACAAAAACTTACAGCTTCTGAAGAAGAAGAATGGCAAAAAGTACAAACGCGCGTACTAGCTATTTGTGAGAAAGCCTACTCGGTAGGTATCCCGGTGATGATAGACGCTGAGGAGACCTGGATTCAGGATACCATAGATTGGCTGGCGCTGCAAATGATGCGTCAATTCAATAAAGAAAAAGCTATTGTTTATAATACTTATCAATTATACCGTCACGATAAACTGGCATCGCTAAAAGCTGATGCTGCAGAAGCCAAAAAAGAAGGTTTTATCTTGGGCGCAAAACTGGTACGGGGTGCCTATATGGAAAAAGAACGTAAACGCGCTGATGAAAAAGGTTATCCGTCGCCCATACAACCCGACAAAGCGTCGAGCGACCGCGATTTTAACCTGGCGTTGGAATATTGTACGGATCATATTGACCAGGTTGCCTTTGTGGCAGGCACGCACAACGAAGATAGCTGTCGGCTGCTTACCGAACTGATGCAAGCCAAAAAGATAGACCACAAACACCCCCACGTTTATTTTGCACAGTTGCTGGGTATGAGCGACAACCTGAGCTTTAACCTGGCAGATGCTGATTACCTTGTAGCTAAATATGTACCTTACGGACCTATAAAAGCAGTATTGCCTTACCTGTTCCGCCGTGCGCAGGAAAATACAGCCATCGCCGGCCAAATGAGCCGTGAGCTAAGCCTTATTGTTAAGGAAAAGAAACGCCGCGGTATTTAATTACAGCAGCCCGTTGGTTTTGAAATAGTCCTGAATGTTATCAGGGGCTGTCATGAGGTAAGTTTGCATACCCAACTTTTTGGCTGTCTCTAAATGTTGCGGACTGTCATCAATAAAGAGCGTTTCGACAGGGTTGAGATTATTCTCTTGTAAAACCTGCTCAAATATTTCGGCATCAGGCTTGCGTTTGCCCATCAGGTGCGAGTAATAAGTTTTCTCAAACAATACAGAGTTGCCCTCCATATTGTACTCGCGCCGCAGGTAATTATGTACATAGTCGTAGTGTATTGCATTAATATTGCTTAGCAAAAACGTCCGGTATTTTGCTTTTACTTCCAGCAACAGTTCGTGATTTCCTTTTGGGATGCCGATAAATATCGCGTTCCATGCATCGTCAATTTGCTGGTCTGTCAGCTCTGGCTTATGAGTCAGTTCGCGAATGCGGTCTCTGAATGCTGACGGGGTAATCTCACCGCGTTCCAGCGCATTAAACACATCATCCTGCTTGCGGTGACCATAAAACTCATCGGCATTATCAATACCCAATGCTTTCCAGGCATTGGCAACCTGTTGAAAATTTATGTGAAAGATCACGTTGCCGTAGTCAAAAATGATGTTTTTTATGGGTTTCATATTCCTTGGGTAATTGCCTTCATTTTAGCCAGGCCGGTTTTTGCTACCTGCAGGGCATCTTGTTTATAATAGTTTTCGTTAAATACTTCGAGCGATAATATAACTGGTTTGTCAGGGTTTTTAATAATTTGTAATATTTCTTTTAAGGGCGCCACGCCATTGCCCGGATAGACCCGATCAGGCTCAGATATTTTTTCCGGGGATATAGCTGGGGGATAATCATTGATGTGAAATACCTCGATCGCATTTTTACCCACTAGCGGCAGGCTATTCAAGCTTGAACCACCCTTGTAAATATGGAAGGCATCTAACAGTATAGCTGCATCTTTATGTTCGCTTGCAGCTGCCACATAAAGTACCTCGCTTATTTTTTTTAGGTTGTGCGACCCTCCCCACATCTCCAGCATGGGTTTAACACCAGTACGGTCACCCAGATTGAGTACAGCACGATATCTTTCTGTAATTACATCCAGGTCGATCTTGGGCAAACCAGTAGCGCCGGCAGGAGGAGCGGCTATGCGATGACATTTTATTTCGGCCAGTAAGTTCATTTGGTGTTGTAATGTAGCAAGTGCATCTTTACGGGCATTTGCATTATCTGATATCCATGGTGCAAAACCGATAGCATTTTCGACAGTTACGCCAAGGTCGGAGATGATTTTGTGCGCTTCTTTTGTAGTCCCGCCGTTTTGAAGGAAAACCTGAAAAGTATCCAGCCAAATCTCAACCGAAGTAAAGCCGGCTGCGGCTGCAGTCTGAATTTCTTTAATAAACCCCAGTTGCTGGCCGCGTATGGTGCTCATGTTAAGTGAGTATTTAAAAGGCGGGGCAGATTTTTTGGCCACTCCCACACCTGAAGCTTTAGTATTCAGCAATGCTGCCCCGGCGCCCAAACCCAAAGTTTGCAATGCCCGCCTGCGATTTTGTGATAATTGCTCCATTTTGACAAAAATACTTTTAATCCTGCGCACCAAAAATATACTATTTTAATTAAATAAGCCTTTGGATATATTGGCTAAAAGTTGTAACATTGCAGCCTGAAATTCGAAGGATTTCAACCGCGCCTATAGCTCAGTCGGTTAGAGTAGAAGACTCATAATCTTTTGGTCCCTGGTTCGAGCCCAGGTGGGCGCACTTTTAGAGAGTTTTAACACAACTTTCTTTTTTAGATAACCCTGTAAATCAACGATTTACAGGGTTATTTATTTTATTCAAAATCCTTTTCAGTCTTACGAAAAACCATTGTGCAAGTTGCTATTGCGTGTCGTAGATCGCTGATTTCAATGATTTGTGATATATTAGAGACTTTATGCACCTGATGCTGAACCGAATCTGTTTCACAATTAAATCGCTTAAATATCAGCTGCTTTGGCTGTCGCTGATTGCTATACACAGCCGCGTTTTAGGTCAAGTCCCAGTAATAACTTCAATAAGTCCTTTAAGTGGCGCAAAAGGAACTACAGTAAGTATTAGCGGCAATAATTTTAGTCCGATAGCTATAGCCAATACAGTATATTTTGGTGCAGCAAAAGCTACAGTACTAACCGCTAACGCTACTACTATTACCGTAAAGGTGCCAAACGGGGCAACTCTTCAAGCTATTAGCGTCACATCAAATGGACTAACTGCATATTCGCCTAAGCCGTTTAATTTGACATTTGCGGCGCCGGCTTTCTCAACAAATTACTTTAATACTGTTTTTCAAGACTACGCGGGCAACTACGGCGTGGCAATTAAAGATATCGATGGCGATGGTCTTTCAGATATGGCTGCGGTAAATAGTAGCGGCAGCATTAGTTTTTATAGAAACACTACAGCCAATACATTATCGTTTGCGGCACCGGTGAATAAAACACTTAATGACTACAGTGTTGGTATTGTGTTAGATGATTTAAATGGCGATGGTAAGCCTGATGCTGTGGTGACCAATTTTAACGCACATACTGTTAGTGTTTTTAAAAATACATCCGTACCTGGACAGGTGAGCTTCGACTCCCCGTTGATAGTAGGCGTAGGCTCGGGCGCATACAATGCTGTCATCGCAGATTTTGATGGCGACGGACGATCAGATATTGCTGTTACTGATGAAAATGCCGTGCCGGCGACCATCTCAATACTTACTAATACCACCGTACCTGGCGGGCCTATTACATTTAGTGCCGACAAACAATTTCCATCAGGATATTTTCCACGGGGAATAGCAACTGCCGATCTTGATGGCGATAGAAAACCTGAACTCGTAGTGGCGAGTCAGAGTAGTGGCGTTTTGGTATACAGAAATACCTCAACGCCAGGCAATATAGCATTCGCACCATATATAGCATTTGGCATAACGGGCGCATCTTGCGAAAGTGTTGTGTCTGTAGACCTTAATGGCGATGATAAACCCGATATAGCGGTTGCCGCTAACAATGCCCCCGGCAGTATCTACACATTCAACAACACAAGTACGCCGGGTACTATATCGTTCGGAGCCGCTCAAACTTCCCCCACCCCGTTAAATCCCTTTAGTATTGCGGCGGGTGATATCAACGGCGATGGCAGGCCTGATTTAGCCGTTTCTAACCAGGTAAGTAATAACTTGTCAGTATTAATTAATACCAGTTCGCCGTCAGGGGCTATTACATTTGCAAGTAAGGTAGATTTTCCGTTCGGTAATTACCCAAGGGGACTGGCAATTGCAGATATGGATAACAACGGCAAGCCGGATATTATAGAAACAAGCAACAATACGAGCCAAACATTTATATTACTTTCCGATCCGGGTAAACAAACGCCTGTCATCACGTTCCCTCCACTGGCCAACAAAACGACCAATGATAACGCACCTTTCGATCCCGGAGCAAGCAGCACCAACACTTCTACACCCATTACCTACGTCAGTAGCGACCCTGCAGTAGCTCAAATAGATGCCAACGGCAAGCTCCATATATTAGCGCCAGGCACAGTTACCATTACCGCCAGCCAGCCTGCAGACGATGACTTTAACGCTGCGGGGTCAATTTCGCAACCGTTAACAATTTTTGGTGTGCAAACGATAAATTTTCCGCTTCTTACCGCAAAAACTACATGTTCGCTTGGTTTTCAATTAAACGCCACCAGTAACAATGCGTCTATTCCGCTTACTTATACAACTTCAAATAACAGCGTAGCAACGGTTGATAATATGGGAAACATCCATATAGTAGGTGTGGGTACAACCGATATTACTATAAAGCAAGCAGGTAATGGTCTTTATAATGCAGCCTCACCAGTAACACAAAAGTTAACGGTTACCCAACCGGTAGCTCCTGCAGTTATTATTACTGCCGATAGCTCAAAAGTATGTCAGGGTACCCCAATAATCGTGAATGCTACGATAACAGGACAGGTAGCTACTGATTTTAATTTTCAATGGACTATTAACGGCGTTGGTACCGGGAGCAATAGCCCGACATTGCTTTTGAATGCCGTTAATCCGACCGATCAACTTATTTGCACAGCGACAAACAAAACGGGCTGCCTGCCGCCCGGCACGTCAAATAGTTTAACTGGTTTAAATATCGAAGCTTATAGTTCTCCATCGATAACCATCAATTCGTCGGTGACCGGGTTAGTTTGCACTGGCCAAACAATTATTTTTACAGCAACGGTAAGCGGTGGTGCGTCCCCTGCAGCATACAATTGGCAGGTGAATGGGATTAATGCCGGCACTAATTCACCAACTTTTGCGACTGCAACCTTACTCAATGATGATATTGTTACATGTGAAGCTGCTGATATTCCTGGCAATTGCATAATATCTAAAAATGCTGTTTCTGCACCTTATAAAGTGAGTATTGTTACAGCTTCAAATCCGCCGCCTACTTTAAATATCAGCATTATTGAAAATGGTATGTACGAAGGTACTTACGTAACAATGGCAGCACACCCCGCTAACGCCGGTAATATAATAAACTACCAATGGCTTGTTAATGGCAAAAGCGCGGGGGGTAATGACAGTATTTTTAAAAGTAACCAGCTACATAATAATGATGTAATAGTTTGTATTGTTACCAGCGACCTGCCTTGCAGCGTGCCCATCAGCAGTAATGATTTAAAGATTATGCTGGCGTCACCCGCTACTATTGTTATTCCCGATACTTTCACTCCAAATAGCGATGGTATAAATGACACCTGGCTGATTCCGTCACTGGTAAGCTTGCCAAATTGTAAGGTAAATGTATACGATAGATATGGCCGACTGGTATTCCATTCAACTGGCTACCAAAACTCATGGGATGGCACCCGGAAAGGTGCTTTGTTGCCCTTTGGAGTCTATTATTATGTTATCAATATAGCCGGCCGTGAGCCTCTGTCAGGGCATGTTACTATTATTCGGTAGACAGGTTTAGGAATTCGTTGTGAAAAAATAGTTCTAAACGGACCACAAAGTTTTTGCCTGCCGTAATTCAAGGAGTTACTTAAGGCCAAACCGGCCTCAAATCATTAATATTCGAACGCTAACAATGTCCATCCTTTAAGTCGATACCGATGCTTGCTTTTAATTAGTACAACCTACTCATCTTCGCTGTAAAGTACTTTAATGCTGTTCGTAAAAGTTGTAAGATACATTTTCTTGATCTGGTGATTGCAACTTCCGGAGTTTGGCTAAGTAATGCCCCAATTTCACTACGCCGGGTACCCGAAGGCTGACGACCTTTGACTTATCAAAATTTAATCAATAAAAAAATGAAACAGTCAAAAACACCCATTATGAGCTTTAGCCCGGTTGTCTTACCCGTTGCTGGCCGTCACGTAAACCTTGAAATAAAAGTATCTGCTCCCGCAATCGGAAACAATCTGCCGGTAATTTTGCTTTCGCATGGACATGGCCCCTCTAACTTTCTCTCTTCTTACAGAGGCTATGGCCCTATTGTAGATTTTTTTGCAGCCGAAGGTTTTGTTGTCATCCAACCTACTCATCAAAACTCCAGAGCACTCGCGCTTCCTGCATCCCTTCCTGAAGCACCCTTATTTTGGAGTTCACGTGCAACGGATATGAAATTTATCCTGGATCACCTGGACGAGATAATTTCAACCGTGCCTGGCTTAACCGGGAGAGTCGACAAATCAAAAGTTGCAGCCATCGGGCATTCCATGGGCGGGCACACGGTTGCAATGCTGGCTGGCATGGAAGTGACGGATCCAGCTACAGGTAAAATAGTGAATTTCACAGAGCCACGGATAACAGCGCAAGTGCTGATCGGTGTGAGCGGTGGGCCCGAAGGATTTAACGGATCAGTCAGACAGCACTATCCTGTATTGGCGAACGGCAATTTCGGCACCATGACTTTGCCAGCACTAATTGTGAATGGAGACAAAGACATCAACCTCATGTTCTCTGACGTGGATAATTGGCGCGCGGACGCTTATTACCAGAGCCCCGGCCCAAAGGACCTACTGACCGTGTTTGGCGCTGAACATATCTTTGGTGGCATATCAGGGTATGATGCCCGTGAGACAAGTGATGAAAACCCCGAGCGTGTTGCCTTTGTATGTGAGAGTATTCTTGCCTATATTCGGAGTACATTCGATGCGAACGATCCAAGTTGGGAGAAAGCAAAAAAGTCGCTGAATGGCGTAGAGGGGGCGTTAGGCAGCATTGAAAGTAAATTATAAAATGACAATATGAAGGCCGAAATGTCTAACCATAGATTTGAATCATTATCAAAGATGCATAAGGCGCTGGACATGGCGGCGCCTATGCATCCATTAGTAAGTTTGATTAATAACGCTTCAGGGAGCATACCGCTGGAAAGACTACCCAGCCCTCACATTTTGAACTTTTACAAGATCTCCTATAAGATGAACTTCCAGGAAAGTTTAAATATGGGCAGCATTACTACGATTTCGACGAGGGGGGAATGTTCTTTGTTTCGCCGAACCAGATCACAGGAGCCCATGAACCGCTTAATGATCAATCGGGTTATACGTTACTTTTTCACCCGGATTTCTTATTGGGTTACGAACTCGCCAGGAAGATCAAAGAATATGGTTTTTTTTCTTATTCCATCCATGAAGCGTTGCATTTATCGGAAAAAGAAAAAATGACGATCATTGCTGTTTTTGAAAGTATTGAAGAAGAATTAAAAGGCAGAATTGATAATTTTAGCCAGGACGTGGTTATTTCTCAGATCGAATTGTTGCTGAATTATGCCAACCGGTTCTATAGCCGGCAATTCATCACCCGCAAGGCGGTAAGCAGCGATCTGCTTCAAAAGGTCGAAGAAATTTTGCAGGCTTACTTCCGGTCACCACCCACACAAAAGCAGGCGCTTCCAACTGTTCAATTTCTTTCAGAGCGGTTAAACGTCAGTGCCAGTTATTTAGGCGATATGCTACGATCCCTTACGGGGCAAAATGCACAACAGCACATTCATAACCACCTTATCGAAAAAGCCAAGGAGCAGTTATCGACAAGTGCAGCGTCCATAAGCGAGATAGCCTATGAGTTAGGGTTCGAACATCCCCAGTCTTTCAGCAAATTCTTTAAGCTCAAAACCAATGTATCGCCTTTGGATTTCAGGCGCTCTTTTAACTAAAGATTGCTAGCATATTTTGTGCATGTGCGTATCATGACCTAAACTATTTTAGATCGCTTAAGCATCCGCATTAGTTCAGTACACTTTTAAAAGAAACGAGTTAATTGCGGCCCGATTCAGCCAATTTTTTAACAGATCGTTCAGTCAATCATGGTTGATCCAATCCCCAAAATGCGATGGCTTCACGGGCTGCTTCGATATCTCTGTTTACTTTCCCCATCAGTCTCGGTAATTTGGCTACCGTTTGCGGGACGACATGGCCGCCCCCATGTACCGTGTATAATTCAACAACCTTTTGTTCGCCTTGTAACCAAATCTGCCGATCTACAGTTGTTGGGTCATCCGGATCTAAATGCGGCAAATGATCGGCTTTTATCGTCTTGTGTCCGTGGTGACTTTCAGCAAAGGCTTCAGCGGTAGCCTGAGTACTGAGGACATTTCCGAGGTCCTTGCCAAAAAAATTAACCCTGCCGCCCTCATAAGGAATGATACGATCTGCTGTGCCGTGTATCATCATCACAGGAGGCATTGGGGCTTGAAGGTTGTCGGTTCGGTTATCGGGCGTCGGCAGGTTAGCCCCGACGGTAGCGATGCCGGCCAGTAAACCGGGGTTGGATATGGCCAGCCGGAGTGCCATCATACCGCCGTTGGAGTAGCCGAAGATATATACCTGCTGAGGATCAATATTATGCGACAGCCGGAAACTTTCAATAAGCGACCGGATAAAACCGACGTCATCGATATTTTTCTTCTTTGCGGGGAAGGGCGCGTTCTTGCGGATATCGTTCCAGTTGTGTCTATAGCCATTGGGATAAGCCACCGCAAAACCATATTGATCCGCCAGTTGGTCAAATTCATAACCGGTCCAGGCCCGAATTTTAGCGCCATCTATACCGGAACCATGTAAAACGATAACCAGCGGCACTTTATCCTCGCCCCGGCCGCCGGGAACGTATTTCCAATAGGTACGTTTTTCAGTGCCGACCATCAGTTCTTCGCGAGATATTTTTGAAGACAAACGGGGCGCTTTTGGTGTAGATGCATAGCCCCAATACAAAAATAAGATGGAGGCGGTGAAGGCTAACAAGCTGGAAATTGCTATTGCAATGATCATGGTTGCTGAAATTTTGATTTCGATCAAAGATACCTACCTTTACTTACCAAAAGCCAGTAGTTTACCAAAGGTAACTACTAACCTCAAGGTAATCGGGATGACAAAGGAAAACGAAATCAGCGTAGAGGCACTGGGCTGTGCTGAAAAATTACAGGCCGTCGGCGACTCCTTGTACGCTATCGGCGGCAAGTGGAAGCTCCGAGTGGTCATTGCACTGTCACAAGGGCATAAGCGTTTCAATGACCTGCAAAGAACTATTGCCGGGATATCCGGTAAGGTGCTTTCGGCAGAACTGAAAGAACTGGAGTTAAACGGCTTCGTCGAGCGTAAAGTTAAGGCTGATACGATGCCGGTGGTCGTGGAGTATGAACTTACGCCGTATAGCCAAACCTTAAAAGAGGTTGTTTATGCACTGATCAACTGGGGCGTACTGCACCGTGAAAAAATCAGGTTGGAGACTAAAAAGTAAGCTTATTATTTCACTACCGGATCCCAGATTCCCTGCTTTTCCGGCGGTGCGATCTGATTTCCCCAGTCATACATAGCTTTCAGCACCGGAATAAGCGTTTTGCCCAGTTCGCTTAACTCGTATTCTACCCGCGGCGGTTTCTCCATATAGCTATGACGGATGATCAGCCCATCCTCTTCCAGCTCTTTCAATTGCTGACTGAGTATTTTCCGTGAAATATCAGCCATTTGCACACAAAGTTTACCAAACCGGACCTTTCCCCCATTCAGCAAGCGCACCAATATGATGGGCTTCCATTTGTTCCCAATATAACCCACCGTTCTTACAACAGCGCAGTTTTCGGGATTTTGCAGCGTCTTTCTCATTTGTTAGTTACCAATAGGTTACTGCTATTTTGCTTTAGTTACCTGCTTGTAACCACTAATAGCAGTAATGTCTTCAAATATAGCCCATCTGCTTTAGTTTCTTTGTGAAACAAAAGTAATTATTATAAATATGGAAATACAGAAGCACCAGATTAAAGACCTTGAAGGAAAAATAGTATTGGTAACAGGCGGCACCAAAGGCATCGGTAAAGCGTTGACCGCCAGATTATTACAGGCGGGAGCAACGGTTATTGTTACGGCACGAAACGAACCGGATGAGCCTAATAAACCATATCATTTTATTGCTGCCGATTTGGCTAAGCATGAGGACGCAGAGAAAGTTGCGGCGCAAATCAATGAGCAGTATGGCGGGGTTGATATTCTGATCAACAACATGGGGGCTAACACCTTTCCTGGTGGTGGTTTCAGTACGCTTGCTGATGAGCATTGGTACCAGGCGCTGGAGATCAACCTGCTATCATCTGTACGGTTAGACCGGGTTTTATTGCCAAAGATGCTGGAAAAGAAGAGCGGCGTGATTATACACATTTCTTCTACAAGCGGGCAGTTCCCGATCTGGGAATCGACCATGGCCTATAGTGCGGCCAAAGCGGCGCTGAACTCGTACAGTAAATCGCTGGCGGATGAAGCGGGTCCGTATGGCGTCCGCGTACTTACCGTTTCCCCCGGGCTTAATAAAACGGAAGCGATGTCCGACTTTCTGGGTCAGCTGGCAGCCAAAGAGGGCATTACTTTTGATGAAATGACCCAAAAGCTCTTTGACCGGGTTGGCGGGGTACCGCTGGGCAGAATGGCTGAACCGGAAGAAACGGCCGAGCTTATATACTTCCTGGCATCGCCAAAGGCATCTTATATCAGCGGGGCAAATTATTTTATTGACGGCGGCAATTTTCCGGTGGTGAAATAAGGTTCAGCTGGGCTATCACACTTTGAACATTTGCAATCTTAAGCGAACTATTCGGATCGCTAGAAAAACCAGGTCTATAGGTTAGTTAAATTAAAAGGGGTTGCCAGTCGTGCAACCCTTTTAATAAATTTCTATGCGGGGGTCTGGTATTAATTATTGGGGTGATAACCAGATCGTGACGATAAAAGATTTTCATGCGATTTAAGAGTTAGCGTCTTTAGTCATTCAATATTCCATTACTCATGGTTTTGCCGCACAATGAATGAATATATCCAGATCAAGCGACGCATCAGGTTCCGCAAGCATCCGTTTTTTTGGTATTTTAGCACATCCGTGGAGAGTATTTAAGAAAATGCAAAACAATTATAAAAAGATCGATCTGCTTGGAAAGCCGTTCCTCCAAAAGTTGGTGGTAAAACCTCCCTTTGCATATGATTTCCCGGTAGAAGAGCGCGCCTGCTTTTTATATGTTTTGCAGGGTGAAATGCAATTTCAATTTGAGGATGACCATACAGATATTCCTGTTAACCATTCGCTGTTATTGAATTGCCTTAACTCCGGGAAACGAATTCGCAATACCAGAGACACCGGCGTGGGTGAAGTGGTCATTGTGACCTTTCACCCGGAAATCTTAAAGAAAATTTATGAAAGGGAACTCCCCGCTATCATTCAACCGGGCAAATCTATATCCAATCAATCTCACGAGAGGATCAATAATGATTTCCTGATCCATAAGTATATTGAGGGGCTGCTTTTTTATTTTGAGAACCCATCACTGGTAAATGAGGAGATATTGATCTTAAAATTAAAGGAGATCATTCTTTTATTATCCCAAACGCAGCAGCTGGAAACCATTCAGGTTATTTTATCTCAACTTTTTTCGCCCGCAAAATTTTCCTTTAAACAAATTATCGAAGCTCATCTGTTTTCACAGATCAACATTGAAGAGTTGGCGCAAAAAACCAACTTAAGTGTTTCGTCATTTAAAAGAGAGTTCGCCAAATTATACAACGACACACCAGCAAATTATATCAAGAATAAAAAACTGGAGAAAGCTGCAGAACTGCTTTTGGCTTCTGATAACCGCATTGCTGACATTGCCTATCAGTGTGGGTTTAATGATCTGGCTAATTTTACCAAAAGCTTTCATGATAAATACCACCTCTCTCCAACCCATTACCGGCTGAACCAAATTGCCAAGTAATTGACCTGAATAACAAAACGTGTTTCCTGGCTGTGCTGCACCTTTGTATTGTCAATATCGACAATCAAAAATTAAATCATAAACAACATGAAACGCACAGCAAAAGCACATTGGGAAGGCACAATTAAAGAAGGTAAAGGCCAGTTAAGTACCCAAAGCGAAATTTTAAACCAAACCAATTACAGTTTCAAAACCCGCTTCACAGGCGAAGAGACAGGTACCAATCCGGAAGAATTGTTGGCCGCAGCACATGCCGGATGTTTTACCATGGCCGTTAGCTTAGGGTTAACAGAAAAAGGATTCAACCCGACATCGTTGGATACTGAAGCCACTTTATTAATGGAAGGTGTTGCTATTAAAAGTATCCATCTTGCGATTACTGGTGTGGTACCGGGCATTGATGCTGCTGATTTTGAAGCTATCGTAAGTGGTGCTGAAAAGAATTGCCTGATCTCAAAAGTATTGAACATACCAATCAGTTCAGACGCTCGCCTGATATCTTAATCTTTTTAATTACAGCAATCTTCAATTTTTATTAAAATGGGCTTATCTAATTTAGGCATTTTTCATACGATCATAGGTATCACAGCCATTATTGCCGCTGTGATATCTTACGTTAGGTTCGGCAAAATAAACCTAAGGCATAATACCGGCAAGATCTATTTTTATACAACTGTTGTTACCTCGTTAACAGCATTAGGCATATCCAAACATGGCGGTTTCAATGCCGGGCATATTTTTGCTCTGTTCATCGTCGTATTGGTGGTAATAGCTTTTCTGCTTAATTCAAGAAAACAAGGGAATACAAAAGCCCGGTTTTTTGAGAATTTCCTTTTGTCTTTTAGTTTTTTCTTATCCTGGATTCCCACGGTTAATGAAACGTTGACCCGTGTTCCGGTCGGACATCCGCTGGCTAAGGCACCCACAGACCCTGTCATAGCAAAAACACTACTTGTTATTTTCATACTATTTATAGCAGGATCTGTTTACCAATTTATAACGCAGCGGAAAATTAACAGGCAATAGTTTCAACGCAATAAAGGAGAACGTTGGCCGGTCGTTCTCCTTTAAATTTGATCAGAGCGCGATACTGTCCAGGCCTTTTTGCAGGGCGGCTTCCGCCTGTGCCGGATAGGCCACGCCCTCTGCCCGGAAGACCTTAAGATCGGTCATGCCCATAAAACCAAGTACGCTTTTCAGGTAGGTAGATACATAGTCGTAGACCTGGTACGGCCCGCTGGAATAAACCCCGCCAGAAGCCATGGCGACATACACGGTCTTACCTTTCACCAGACCTTCCGCTCCGGCGTCGCTGTATTTAAAGGTTATCCCTGCCCTGGCAATGTGATCGATCCACGCTTTGAGTACTGACGGGATACTAAAATTCCATAAGGGAGCACCGATCACGATCACATCTGCTGCCATCAGCTCTGCGATGGCTTCATCAGAATGCTGGAGGGCTGCTTTGGTCGCGGTAGTTTGTTCGGAAGCGGGCGTATAAAATGCGGCCAGCGTGGCTTCTTCCAGGTGAGGAAATGGGGTTTGGGTAAGATCACGGACCTTGACCGTGCTACCGGGATAAGCGGCTTTGAGCTGTTCAATTACCGCGTTTCCCAGTTTAATACTGAAAGAGGCTTGGCCCTTGGGGCTCGAAATGATATGCAATATTTTTTTCATATGCTTTTGTGTTTTTTTACAACGCAAACGTAAAAAGCCTGGCTTTCAAAAAGATAGTACTATCCCAAAGGATACCGGTATCATTTGGGATACTGCTTATCTTTGCTGTATGAAAACAGATCTGACCAATGGCCTTGGCGGGGACCATCCCTGCGGGCAGAATGCCTGCAGCGAAGGGGTCACTGGCATCCGGGATGCTTTATATGTACTGAATGGTAAATGGAAATTGCCGCTACTGTTTGCGTTAACCGAAGGCCCGGCCCGCTTTAAGGATATCCAACGCACGCTGGGCGATATCACGCCTAAAATATTGTCGAAAGAACTGAAGGAATTGGAGCTGAATGAATTTGTGATCCGCCGGGTTATCCCAACGGTTCCGGTTACCGTGACGTATGAAATAACCGATTACAGCCGGTCTTTACAGCAGGTGTTGCATGAACTGAAGGTTTGGGGGATCAATCACCGCCAGCGCATCGTCGCCAGCCGAAAAAGCAAATAAGGCAAACTAATATGGTGCCTGGGCCGTTTTTATGAATATGAGCTGGACCTGCCCAAACTGCGACCGCGAATTGCCCTGGAAAGATTACCGGCATTATTGCCAGCGGGTAAGCCTTGACAGTTTGTTCGAGGGTCGCTCGCCGGAGCTGGTTTTAGCTTTTGATAAGATCCTGGCGGAGGTAGCAGACTGGCCGAAGGTGTTGATCGGCGTTACACCCAATTGTATCGTGTTCACCCGACGGGTCGGCTTTTTGATCATCCGGCCAATGAAAAAGGAGCTGGATATTAAATTCTATTCGGCGGCGGAGCATAAAGAAAAACCGGTCATCAAATGCGTTGCGGCGGGTAGGAAGTTCGAGAATCATATTCGGATTTCTTCGGCTGACGATATCCGCCCTGAACTGTTCGTCTATATCCGGGAATCTTATGACTTAAATTGACAACGCATCCCGTTTGAGCATGACGTGGCGTAACGAAGTAAAGATCCGTTTACCGCCGTACTTGACCCAGATACGTGAGCGGCTTCGCTTGGCATAACCTAAAAAGGTGACAAATGGGTTATCCTCCGTAAAGCCTTTAAAAGCTTTACCGGTGTACAGTAGTTCCAGACCGTCCAGTAGTTCTTCCTTGCTCATCATATGCGTTAACTTGTATTGATTTAACGGCCAAATTAATGATTTGTTTGCTAAATTGATCATGACCGCGTATGAATTTATTGGAGCGCGTCACCACGATCAGGCGGAAGACTTGTATGATGTAACGCCACCTTCCTGGCTGACCGCGAAGAGAATAGCCTGATCCGAACTTTTAAAAGCCAGGATCCGCTTATGCTTTATGTGTGTTTTAATGGTTAAATCGCAATTATGTAGCAGTGGCAGTCTTCGATGATGAACTAAGTAACCATAAAAATCAGAAGTTTAATTGAACTATATCCCCGTTACGATCTCAAAAAAGCAGATACTGCCATTTTGATAGAATACATGCAAAAAGACAAGAAAAATCAGAACGGCAAGATTAATTGCACTTTGTTAGGCAAAATCGGTCAGTTTAATATTGACAATATTTGTACACCGGAAGAACTAATTGAAGGTGTAAACTACTATGCTAACTTATAATTGATTCTTTAAATAGATAGTACCGAAAAATACCCGGCTATACCAGCCGGGTATTTTTTTTGGTAACATTTACTTTTCAGCATTGATATCTAAGTCTGTGCAACTTCCTTATTAAACAGTACGTCTTATAGGCAAGGAACAACCACATATTTACACTTACCAGGTTGGTTTCAATAATGCTGTAAAAGATGAAAAGAACTTTATTTACCTTATTTCTATTTGCTTTACTTTCGATAAGTGCAAACGCTCAAACACTGATAACCAAGAAAATTTTTTCTACATATGTAAAAGACAGTGTTGCTATAGAAGTTTACTTGCCTAAAAACTATTCAAAAACAGAAAAATATCCCGTTGTTTACGAGTTTATTTATGATCATGCTAATTATATTGCCGCCACAGCAAGCAATATGTGGGATATACCTGCTCTTTTAGTGGTTCATGCTGATATAAAGGGCGGCAATGATCACTACAAAAGCACTAACCTCGATGCTGAAGGGGTTAAATATTACGGTTTTGTTAAAAACGAACTTATCCCCTACATTGATAAAACGTATAATACGGCAAATCTAAAAGTAGCAGCGGGCCTTTCGCAGGGAGCAGATTATATCAATTATATTCTTCGTAATGATCCCTCGCTTTTCAATACTTATTTGAATTTTTCATTAGAGCGCCCCATTTATTACACACCCGATTTTTCATCCTATACAGCTAAAGTAAAAGATACAACCGCCTATTTTATAGCAATTGCAAATGACATCCCCGAAAGAGTCAAATTCGCAAATCAATTGGTCGACTCGCTGAAGAAATCTCCTTATATCAACATACAAAAAGAAAATTTCAACAATGCAATTCACTCTTATAGCATACTTTATGCTTTGCCTGAGGCGCTTTTATTTGCTTTTAAGAACTATAATATAGTAAGGAAAAAGCGTTCTGATGAAGCTTTAGCTACTTATTACAACGCTGTGTTAACAGAAAAGACGGAGAAATATGGTAATATCAACTATAATGAATTAATTTATCAAATTCTGAGTAATTCTGATATAAGTAAATCCACTGATAGCGAGATTAAAGCGTTTATTGATTCGGTAAACAGCATGAAACAATGCATGGACATCGATCTGTTTGTTGTGGGATATGAGCTTATGTCCAAAGGTTTGTATCAAAACGCAGAAAAGGCTTATCAAATGGCGTTACTGAAAAAACAAAACACCGGAAAATCATATATGGATGACATCAGTGTTTATTTTCAGCTAGCTAAAGTTTATGACCTCGATGCAAAACCAGATGAAGCATTAAAAATATTGCAGGAAGGGTACCTAAATACAAAAGCAAAAAATGAAAGCATGCTGTATGTTATAGGTTACCGGTATATCGACAAAAATATAGATGTTGATAAAGGTATAGCGCTATTAAAGTCAATGCTCACCGGAAAACATATAGTTTTAGGCCATTGGAGCAAGACAGACGATAGTGTTAATGCTGAAATCGCTAAAGGTTATTTTTATTTAAAAAATATAAGTCAAGCTAAAATATATTTAAACAAGTCTCTAAAAATAAATCCCAAAAATGAAGCGGCGTTGAAATTACAAGCATCGCTGAATTAATGAGCTTCAGACCAAACAAACTACCCTCAAATCTCATTTTTCAATATAAAATTTGTTTAGACTTAATTATTTTCAAATAATTAAAATAATCTATTGACAAAGTAGTTTATTACTCCTATTTTTACGCCAGAAATTAACAAACCAAATGAAATTAAACGCTGCATATTTTTATGGCTACTACTTTTACTTTACCAGTAAGAGCCGGGACTGATATGCATTAACAATCATATAAAGAAACTGAAAAGTCCCGGCCCAAACAGCCGGGACTTTTTGCTTTAATAACATTATGAAGAAAGAAAAACCAAGAGTTGCTATACAAGGTATCCGCGCTTCGTTCCACGAAGAGGCGGCCTTTAAATATTTTGGCGAAAATATCCAGACTATTGAGTGCAACTCTTTCAAGCAAACATTTGACGCTCTGGAAAATAACCAGGCCGACTATGTGGTAATGGCGATAGAAAATAGCATTGCGGGCAGTATATTACCTAACTACTCGTTGTTATTAAACTACAATTTCCCGGTTATCGGAGAAATTTACCTGCCTATACAATTACACCTGATGGCTTTGCCGGGCGTGTCGTTTGATCAGATTAAATATGTGACCTCGCATCCTATCGCCATCCGCCAGTGTATTGATTTTTTTGACGAGTATCCGCATTTAAAAATTGTAGAAAGCGTTGATACCGCAGCTTGCGCAAAACGCATCCACGACGAAAAATTAACCGATACCGTAGCCATCGCTAATACTTTAGCAGCTAAACTTTACGGGTTGGATATTCTGGAGCGTCGTATTGAATCGAACAAGAAAAACTTTACCCGCTTTTTAATCTTAACTACGCATGAAAACGTAGTTAAAACCACAGCAAATAAGGCTTCGCTATGTTTCCAGGTAAGTAATCAGGTTGGCGCTTTGGCCAAAGTGCTTAACATATTTGCCAACCAAAGCGTTAACATGAGCAAAATACAGTCGATGCCGGTATTGGGCAAACGTAACGAGTACAACTTTTATGTAGACGTGGAGTGGGAAGAAACCAAGCAATACGACAGTGCGGTAAAACAGATCTTAAAATACACCCACAACTTTAATATACTGGGTGAATACAAACGCTACGAAGAAGAGATTGCCCCAGAAAGAAGTATCAAAACGTCGCCCGCTAAACCCGAGCGCAAATATATCAACATAAAAAAGCTGGCAAAAGATAGTAAATAAGTCAAGATATTATAACAACAACAAAAATGAAACTTAATTTAAACATCCAACCACTAAGTTCTTGGATAACCGCAACTAAAGAACCGTTACTAATTTCAGGCCCGTGCAGTGCAGAAACTGAAGATCAATTAGTAGCCACCGCTCATTTATTAAAAAACACAGGCCGCGTTACTGCGTTGCGTGCAGGTATATGGAAACCACGTACCCGTCCGGGCGAGTTTGAAGGTATTGGCAGTATTGGCTTAGAGTGGTTAAAACGTGCTAAAGCTGAAACCGGTTTACCTACCGCAGTTGAAGTTGCTACCGCCAAACACGTTGAAGAAGCTTTAGCTGCAGGCGTTGATATTTTATGGGTGGGTGCCCGTTCAACCGCTAACCCTTTCACCGTTCAGGAAATTGCTGATGCCCTTAAAGGTCATGACGTGCCTGTAATGGTTAAAAACCCTGTTAACCCTGATATTTCTTTGTGGATTGGCGCTATTGAGCGTATTAATAACGCAGGCATTACTAAACTGGCTGCTATTCACCGTGGTTTCTCATCATACGAAAAATCCGCTTTCCGTAATGAGCCAATGTGGGATATTGCTATTCACCTGAAAACCCTAGCACCTCACCTGCCAATAATTTGCGATCCAAGTCACATCAGCGGTAACCGCGATTTGATTGGCTATGTGTCTCAAAAAGCATTGGATCTGGATATGCAAGGTTTAATGATCGAGTCGCACATTGATCCAAGCGTTGCCTGGACCGATGCTAAACAGCAAGTTACTCCCGCTGCTTTGTCTGATTTGATTGACCATTTAACTTTACGTAAACCTGATACCAACAATGCGCAGGTTAACGATAAATTGGCTGAGCTGCGGAACAATATCGATAAGATTGACGACCTGCTTATTCAGAAAATTGCTGAGCGTATGAAAATTGCTGAGCAGATTGGTACTTACAAAAAAGAGAACAACATTACCATTTTGCAGGTAAACCGTTGGGACGAAATATTAAACAAACGCGTTAACTACGGCAAAGCCCTGAAATTAAGCCCGGATTTTACCGAGAAATTATTAGAGTTGTTGCACACTGAGTCTATCCGCAGACAAACTGAGATCATGAACGAAGGTCAGGCAGCAGGTCAGCAAGCTGAGAAACTTACTCACGTTTAATATTACAATGAGCCAGAACATTCTGCTTACTAAAAAAGATAAAGTAGCCAAAGGCGAGGTACACCTAACCGGCTCGAAAAGCGAGTGCAACCGCGCATTAGTTATTGAGGCGCTGAGCGACGGAAAGGTGCGTGTTGAAAATATATCAGACGCTGCCGACACCGTTACCCTGCAAAAGGTTTTGGGCTTGACTTTGCAACCCGCTGGTTATGAGTCGCAACCTATTAAACAACTAGCAGAGCATAAAATTGTGAATATCGGCCCTGCCGGTACAGCTATGCGTTTTCTGACTGCTTATTATACTTTGCAGGATGAAGAGGTTATCCTAACAGGCAGCGAGCGAATGAAGCAACGCCCGATAGGTATATTGGTTGACGCTTTACGTAAACTGGGTGCAGAGATCAGCTATGAGGAGAACGATGGCTACCCTCCTATTCGTATCAAAGGCAATATTAAGCAGGCTACTGATAAGATTAGCATTAAAGGCAGCATCAGCAGCCAATATATCACTGCGTTGTTACTCATCGCTCCAAAACTGCCTATGGGTTTGGAAGTACATATTGAAGGCGATTTAACATCGCGCCCATATGTGGAGATGACCTTGGGGATGCTGGAGCAGGCTGGTATTAAGCACGAGTGGAATGACAATGTGATCAACATCCCGCACCAGGAGTTTAAAGAAACCAGCTTACCGGTTGAACCTGACTGGAGCGCTGCATCATACTGGTACTCCATAGCTGCTTTAGCTGATGAAGCTGATTTGTTCTTGCACGGCTTAACGGCTTACAGCTTACAGGGCGACAGCGTGATCGCTGAGATCATGGCTAATTTTGGTATTACCTCGCAGTTTAGAGACGGCGGCGTGCATATTAAAAAAGAGCCTAAGCAAATAGTACGCAAAGAGTTTGACTTAAAGAAGTGCCCTGACCTGGCGCAAACCATCGTAGTGGTATGTGCAGCCCTGAATCATGAGGTTACCTTTACCGGCTTGGAGACTTTAAAAATTAAAGAAACCGACCGTATAGCAGCTTTGCAAAACGAGCTGGCCAAAATGGGTGTTAAGCTAATTGAGGATAATGAAACCTACACCCTTGACTGTAGCGGTAAATTTATCCCCGAACGAATGTTTATTAACACTTATGACGACCATCGCATGGCTATGGCTTTTGCACCACTGGCGCTGATAGTTCCTGAACTAGAAGTTGAAGACGCCATGGTAGTTGAAAAATCATATCCTGCCTTCTGGACCGATCTTGAAAAAGTAGGTTTTGAAGTAAAAGACATATAATACAAAAGAGATTGCATCCCAGGCGTTTGTTGTTAGCGCCGGATGCAATCCTTTTTAAATAACAACGCATCTACAATTCACTCATTCGCAAATCACTCATTTACTCATTATAAAATGGCAGGTAATTCATTCGGACAATTATTCAGGATAACCACATTTGGCGAATCGCATGGCGAGGCTATAGGCGTAATCATTGACGGCTGCCCGTCGCAGTTACCGGTCGACCTGGACTATATTCAAGCTGAATTGCATAAACGCAAGCCGGGTCAGTCAAAGATTACTACCCAGCGCAAAGAGAGCGACACCGTACGCATTCTTTCGGGTGTGTTTGAAGGTAAAACCACCGGTACGCCAATTATGATGCTGATACCGAATGAAGATCAGCGCAGTAAGGACTACAGCCATAATACCAATGTATTCCGCCCTTCGCATGCCGATTACACCTACCAAACCAAGTATGGTATCCGCGACCACCGCGGGGGCGGCCGCTCGTCGGCGCGCGAGACTGCGGCCCGGGTAGCAGCAGGCGCTCTGGCTAAGTTGCTATTGAAATCGCAGGGAATTGAGATTGTAGCGCACGTAAGCAGCGTAGGCAAGATAAATGCGCCAAATGTAGAGATCAAAAGCGCGCAGGAATTTATAGCCGATCGTGAAAAGAACATCGTGCGTTGCGCTGATCCGGCGACAGCCGAAGAAATGATTGCCTTTATTGATTCAGTACGTAAAGACGGTGATACTGTAGGCGGTAAAGTAAGCTGCCACATATTGAACTGCCCTGTTGGTTTGGGTGAACCGGTATTTGACAAACTGCACGCCGACTTAGGCAAAGCTATGCTAAGCATCAATGCAGTGCACGGCTTCGAGTTTGGGTCGGGCTTTGAGGGCAGCGAGATGCGCGGTTCTGAGCATAACGATATTTTCATCACTTCTGATACAGGCGTCCGCACTATAACCAACTACTCGGGTGGCATACAGGGCGGTATCAGCAATGGTATGCCTATTGATTTTAAAGTTGCCTTTAAACCGGTGGCTACCATTATGCACAACCAGGCTACGGTTGATGCCCAAGGTAATGCGGCCGAGATATCAGGCAAGGGCCGCCATGATCCTTGCGTAGTGCCGCGCGCCGTACCTATTGTTGAAGCCATGGCTGCTTTGGTTCTGGCCGATCACTGGCTGCGTAACCGCAACACTATTTTGCCTCAATAGTCGCAAAGTGTTTCATGAAAATATGAAACACTTTGAAACACCAATTTACTGTTATAAACTGATTATCAGTTTTTTAAACAAAAGCAGTGAAACACTTTGAAACAGTAGCAAAGCTTAAGGTAAAGCTTGTAAACCCCTGCTCATAAATACTATATGACTTTTTACTGCTTTCTGCTAAAATGCAGTGAAACAGTTAAAATGAAACACCTTTATTTTAAATATTGTGGTAAAGCGCTTAACTTAGGTTAAGCATCTGCATGAAATATTTTCTCCTTTTTGTCTGGTTGTTAATGACCGGGCAATTATTGGCGCAACAACCACGGGTTTCTTATCCCTTTGGCAGGGACCTTTCACAGACCATGACCTTTAAAGTGATGCTGCGGTGCGCCACGCCCGACCAGGTTTCAAATCTCGATCTCGGCGCCGTTTTAAAATATATCAGGCAACTGGACAACATTACCCGCGGGCTGCCCAAAATTGTGATCCTGGGCGGCTACCAGCAAGACGGGCATGATCATCAATATCCGTGGTGGTTGCCGGCAGATACCACATTGTTTGCTCCCGGCGGACTAAAAGGAAAAGCTGCCCTATACTGGCTCATAAAAGAAGCCGCTAAATACCATACCCATTGCACCTTCCACGTTAACCCGTTTGATGCTTATATGGAAAGCCCGCAATGGGGTTTGTATGCCGGTAAAGACCTGATCTGCAAAGAAAAAGATGGAAGCTATGTAAGGGGCCCCAAATGGTGGGGGCGGCAATGTTATTTTGTTGATTTGGTGAATGAGTGGAGCACGGGCGTTACCAGGCAACGTATTGATGCTTTCATAGCGGCCTTTCCGCAATTGAAAGAAACAGGCGTGCTTTACTTTGATAACATCACGCAGTATCCGGCAAGCCCGTATCATAATCATACTAAGGACGACCAGCGCAATACCATTAAACAGATAGCGCTTTATCTCAAAGACATATACGGCATACAACTAATTGCCGAATATGGCGATAAACAGCTATACGGCTATTTGTCGCAGGGTATTACCTGGGACTGGGGCGAATACTCGCTCGGCGTAAACCCGATGGAGGTACCGCCTTATTTGATGTGTGGCGGACGCGACATCGCTCATGATAAACTATTGAACCAACAACTGGATATTAAACCGGCCCTGCAGGTGTTTGGCAGCAGCGTTCAGTTTGAGGATATCCAGTTTCAACGACACCCCGAACGAGCGCAGCGTGAGTTTACGCATCATACCCTCACCTACTTTAACTTAAACCGATTGCTGCGCGAAAAATATTTGGTGAATGATGGCGCATACACAGCCTGTTTTTCTGACAATACCGGTAGCAGCTATAAAGACAGCCTGCAAACCATTACGCAGGACGGCCATCTCATTAAATCAGGCTATGACGTTTTTATGCCGGTTTACTGGCTCGATCATTTAGAGATGATGAGCTACTCCCTGAATGGGGCGACACATACCTGGACATTCCCTAAAAGCTGGGACAAAATAAAACGTGCGGATGTCTATCTTATCAAACCCGATACTATCCTGCTCAAAGAAACTAACCGGGCTATACATAATCACACCATAACCCTCAAAATGAATGCCGGCGAATGTGTAAGTATCGTTCCACATGGTACAGACATCAATAACATTCGCACCATCTATCAGCTACCCGCCTCGGGAGCGACAACTTTTAACGGCGTCGACAGAAAAACCAAAGGCAATTGGGTTGGGAAATATGGAAAGTTAGGTTATGATATTGTTGGCGGCGAACGCAAGCTACCGGCGGGCATCAGCCTAAATTATATTGGCAATAGCCCTGAAATCTTAACACCAAACACAACAGATAACAGCGCTTTATATGCATCGGCCAAAAAACAAAACCGCATAGCCGCGGGTAACACGGCGACCTTACATGAGCTTATAGATATCAAGATCAACGACCACGCCAGGAAAAAGATATCCCTGTATGTACTTGATTGTCAGCATCAGCACCGGCAAATGCTCGTAGAAGCAATTGACCCGATAACCAAAAAGGTGTTAAACTATAATATCATTTCCAACTTTGACAACGGTATCTATCTCAATTATAACATAAGCGGGCATGTACAACTGCGCTTAACGCGATTTTTTTACGATGGCTTTAAAAACCCGGGATATCCTACCTTTTCGGGGGTGTTTTTTGATAATTAATCACTTCAACTTCCAATGGCTGCTCATTAAACAAGCCGGCTCACCGGCTTTTGGCGCCTGGTAATAAACCGTTAATATAGAACCATCGTCCAGTTGCGCGCTTGATGGATAGCCCAGATCAGCACTATCAGCAGTGCAAAGGGTAATTTCGTTCTGATAATCCCAGGTAGCGCCTTCATCTTTACTGATACACGCCCGCTCGCTATACGGCTGTTTACGCACGCCATACACCAGCAACACCCAGCCATTGCTTAGCTGTTTTAAATGTGGCGGATAGCCCCATATGCCGGTGCTTTTCATTACCGACCAGGTTTTGCCACCGTCCAAACTTTCAGACTGTAGTAAAAAGCATTGCGTACGGTCTTTCGGTTCATTGCGTATCATGGCAATCAATTTTCCGGATTTGAGCTCAACTACGTGGGGCTCTGTCAATGAGGATTGCAAACCTTCAGGCTTTTCAATTTTGCCGGTTACCATCCAGGTGCGGCCATCGTCGGCCGACCGTTCGACAATGATACCTGCTTTGCCCTGGTAAGTGCCCGTTGCAATATATAGCAAATCGCCGTTTTTTAATGCTATGGGGCCGTGCGGAGCAGTGCCATTGGTGCGGCTTGGCGACAGCCAGGTTTTGCCGCCGTCTTCTGATCGCCTTGTCCAGTTGCCCAGCAATTGCTTTTTAGTTTCAATAGGAATCTTTTCACCAATGCGCGCATATTTGGCGTAAGTAGCGCCTCTCGACGGATCTTCAAAAGCCAGCGAAGTGAACCAACTCATTACCAGGGTTCCTTTTTTCGTCTGAATGATACCTGCGTCGCGGTCATCTAACGCCGTGTTGTTAATAATGGCGGGGCTTGACCAGGTCTTGCCGTTATCGTCAGATATAATTACCTGTGTTTTTCCATAAGGACAAACATGCGAATCGCGATCGCCTGAAAAAACAACAAATAATCTGCCTGTGTTGCTTTTAAGAATAGTTGGCCACCCCAGATAACGGTTAGGCTCCATTACTAATCCTTTGCTAACCAGATGCCCGTTAACGTCCAGCTCATTAGTAAGTGAAATTTGGAAGCGCCCGGGTTCAACGCAAATTGTTTTGTTTTCAAGCACCTCAGCTATCTGGTTTACCGGCAAGGCATTTTCCTTAGGTGTATTGCCGATATTTGGGGTGCCTGAAGCTTTTTTATAATCCAGATTTGCAGCTAACGTACTTTTAGGCATCAAACCTATGGCCGATGCAGCACCGGCAAGTTCCACAAACTTACGGCGGCTTATCTCTGTGTTGGTTTTCTTCTCTTGCATAATGGTTGGCTATATGAGGTTAGCGGGCAGCATACCAAAATACAAAATTGCCGGGCGGAATTTAAAATATGTTTTACCGCTTTTATCCTCTTAACATTCTGGCGGTTACCAAAAGCTGGCCGAGGTGCCGCATAATGTGCTCGGCAGCATGGGTGTAAAGCCCTATAACTGTCGATGGTAATTTAGCGCGTCCAACGGCCCGTTTGTCAGTCAGCGTAATTTCGTCAACACTACTTAACTGCGTGATAGCATCGTCAACCTGCCGGTTAAAAATTTCCAGTAAAGTGTTTACACTGTAGCCTATTTCGGGCATTTGTCCTTCAAGCGACAGTTTATGGAGCTGGTGTTCAGTTAAAGCTTCACTGCGTGCATAGGTAAACAGGCGGTCGAGCACGCCGGCCATATGTTGCAGGTGAAAACCCGGCGAGGCCATGCCCACCGGCGTTACCCACAATAATATCTCCGGGAAATCGGCCATTAAGCGGTTAACCTCCTCCCGCGCTTGCAGTAAAGCGTGGGCAACAGGCTGTAACAACGGCGAAATACCTTCCAGCGGCCCGCGGAGCCAAACCTCCAACTTTCTATCGTTTTCCATAAATATTTTTATTAAGCATGTTTTTTCAGCAAATATTATGCGCTTATTTAATTAAATGGTATAGGTATTGCAATAATCGACGCGTTTAATTTAAACTCTATGATAACAAGTACAAAAACCTACATCAAACTATGTATAATGCTCCTGGCGGCCGCCTTACTTTTTCCCGGCTGTAAAAAAAGCCGCTCAGATATGGGGCAGACCCTTTACAAAAAAACTAAAAATAAAGTTTTTAAAGATGTTACACCCGATGGCCTTGCCGAGGTATTTCAAAAAGTATTGGCCGACGAAAAGCATAACCTTACTTACGGTACATTTATCAGCAATTTTTACGAGCAAAACGGCTATGATCCGGTTTTTGTGATGGATCATATTTTCAACAAAGACCTGAATACAGCGGTGACCTATTACCAAAATGCCGCACAACACGGTCTGGATCCTGAATTATTCAAAGCGTCAGAGATTGCGCAATTGGTCAATAAGTTTTATGATAAGAAAGGCATTAAAACGCTTGATGAAGCATACCATGACATTGCCGAACTGGAGATATTATCGGCCAATTCATTGCTGCGGTACTCAAATGCCTTGCAATATGGTGTGATCAATCCAAAATCTATCTATGTGCGGTATTACATCCCTACACCAAGGCCTGATACTAATGGCATGACTAAAGTTTTCCAGGTTACAGACCTCAAAGCCTACCTGGACAGCATTCAGCCAAAATCGCCGGAATATATTACGCTGCAAAAAGCTTTAGCTGCGGGTAGTGCAGCAGATGGTTTTTCGCCGGAAGAAACTAAACGTTTGCTAATTGTTAACCTTGAACGTTTAAGATGGCGGAACATGCCTGATGCCGGTAAATTCGTCAAAGTAAACATCCCGGCGTTTCAGCTTGATGTGATGCAGAACGGCAAATCGGCACTAAACATGAAGGTTTGTGTAGGCCAGGGCCGCAACAGTAATTATAGCGAATCGTTAATGAATTATAGTGATACCGGTAAAACTGACAAACCGAACCGCCACTCTACACCTCAACTAAGCAGCCTGATACATAGTGTGGAGGTGAACCCGGTTTGGAATATTCCGCAAAGTATAGCCAATAAAGAGATTATTGTAGAAGCGAAGAAAGACCGCTACTACCTGGAAAACAAAGGCATTAATGTTTATAAAGACGGTAAACTGGTTGACCCGGATGACATTGACTGGGATACCGCTACGGCTGCTGATTATGAGTTTAAACAAAAGCCCGGTGATGATAACTCGTTAGGGAAAATTAAATTTTTATTCAATAACCAAAGCAGCGTCTACCTGCACGACACTCCTGCTAAAAATGCGTTCGGCATGTCAATGCGCGCCATCAGTCACGGCTGCGTTAGGCTTGGCGACCCGAAAGGTTTGGCGCTGAATTTATTTGGAGAAGGACCAAAATTCGACCTGATATCAAAAGATATGGAACTGGATAAACCTGAACCAACCTCAGTTACACTCAGTCCTAAAGTGCCTGTGCTTATAACTTATCAAACTGCCTGGACTGACAATTCAGGTAATTTAAAAGCAGCCCGCGATGTATACGGGTTGGATATTGTGCTATATAATGCACTGGCGACGTTGAAATAGCAGCTTTGCAATTTTAGCTATCGCTATAAAACAACAAGGTGCCGAATCAACCAAACGTTATAAAATAATAAGGCCCGCAAATACTTGCGGGCCTTATTATTTTATAAAAAACTACAACGAAAAAGTTCTTACAATTTCGGCGACTCGATCATGGCCTGGGTAGTAGTATCAGGCGTCGTAAAGTTGGCAAATACAGCTTCGTTTAAATATTTTGAAGTGTAGTTGCTGCTGTTGCCATTGATAAAAAACACCGACTTACCTTTAATGGTATTAATTACCTGGTTGATTACCATTGGTGATACCGCAGGGCAACCAAAGCTACGGCCTAAACGACCCATAGCCGCTATAGTACCCTCGCTAACATACGCAGCAGCATGAACAACCACGCCCCGTGAGCGTGCATTGCTGTTAAAACCTGCATCCAGGCCATCCAAACGCAGCGAACGGCCATGTTTACCAACATAAACGTCGTCGGCAAGGTAAAAGCCTAAACTGCTTTGATGCGACTCGTTAGTGTCAGAAAAACTGGTTGCCATTTCGTCGCCACTACCCCTACCGTGGGCCACCCAGGTGTTTAACAATAGGTGCTTGTTCAATAAGTCTATGATCCACATGCGTTTTTCGCGGCTTGATTTGGTAAAGTCAACCACGGTGATAACCGAGTTATTTTGAGCCAGATTATTTTGCGCCTTAATGTTAAAGTAACCTGTCAACGCTTTCTCAAAAACTTCCAGATTTAGCCCGCTTTGCTGCAAACCTGCTGTCTGGTAAACCGTGCTTACATACTGGTTAAATAATTCTTTAGCAGTAGCGTTATGTGTAACCGTTAAATTTTTAGAATTCTTTATCGTGCGAACCGGTGTCCAGCTTATAACACTCATCAATAAAATGATTAGTACGCAGTTAATCCACCAAAAATGTTTTCTCATACTTTATTGAGTTTAAAATCCAATAGTTAATAAAAAATCGGCAGTGAGTTGGTGTAATTGGTAATACAAATATACGCAATTTTTACTATTAAATAAATTTTATTAACACCTATTTAAATTCTGACAAAACAATTATATATCAGCTAAATTATACCAGTTTACGAAACACCTTGTAATTAGTTAGGCTCAGGCCCATTTAATTTTCTCGCTTAATGGTATCCTGCGTATGCCTTTAGGCTGCTCGTCGGCATAGCCCAGGTATAGCACGCCCATTACCTCATCTTCATCGCCTAAGTCTAAAAACGTACGCATTGCAGGTTTTAGTATCATGCCGCCTGTGCCCCAGTAAGATGCAAAGCCGGCGGCTGTAGCTCCCAGCAAGATATTTTCGATAGCGCAAGCCGTCGCAGCAATTTCTTCAAAAGCGGGTATCTTAGGCAGGCTACCGCGTTTCATTACCACAACAATAACATGCGAGGCTTTATCACCCTGGTGAGCCAGGTTGTCATAAACGCCCTGGGCAAATTCTTCAGTCGGGGTGTTTTGCTTGTAAAGCGCCGCGTGTGCACTGCAAAAGTCAGCGGGGTTAGCGTAAACCACAAAGCGCCAGGGCTCGGTCAATCCGTGGTTGGGTGCCCAGTCGGCCAGTTCCAACAGTTGAGTAACTTGTGCATTATCTATTTTTTGGCCGTTCATCATAAACGGCTTTATGGTGCGACGATTTTTAATTACGCCGGCAACAATTTCAAAATTTGTATCCATAAGAATTTGTAAGATTTAATTTAAGGTTCGATTTCCAACAGGTCATCGATAAATAATTTGATCCGGTTCAAATCGGCATTGAAAGTAACTACCGGCAAGGCATAACCCATCATCAACACACAAATACAAGCAATTACAGCGTCTTTGTAATGCCCGATGATGAGATCATTTCTTTTAGAAAAAGCTATGGTAGCCACTATAGCCAGCAATACCAGGCCCAATAAAAGCATTGAACTTAGCCTTGCATTGAGCTCGACACGATATTTATACGCATCGCCGGCTGACGCACCTATCAAAGCAGCTTCAGGTTTAAATGAACGCGAATGCGACCCAAATTTAAAGCTGGATGATTCTTTGATGTAAATAATACCATTCAAATAATGAATGACAAAATCCTCCTCACCTGATAGCTCAATTTTTTGCCTGATTTGCTCAGGCGATAATTTACTGACCAGTTCATACTTGATGTACGGCCACCAAACCATACCGGCTTCATTGTTATTTCCGTGGGTTTGTTTGCTCACTAAGCCGCGTTTAATAGACAGGAGGATATTTTCCCGGATTACTGTCGCTCATCATACTGTACACCAGCTCCACAACGTCATCAACCGATGGCTTGGTGAAATAGTCGCCATCTGATCCATACGGAGGACGATGATCTTTAGCAGTTAACGTCCGTGGCGGCGCATCAAGCGCGTAATAGCCTTTTTGGGATTCCAAAATATTGCGCAGGATATAAGCGGACGCCGCTCCCGGTAAATCTTCATCAACCACCAAAAGCTTATTGGTTTTATAAAGCGAGTTTCCGCAAACATTATCAATATCAAAGGGATATAAAGTCTGCGGATCGACGATTTCAATGTAGACACCTAATTTCTCAAGTTCAATTGCGGCTTCCTGAACAACACGCAAGGTAGAGCCGTAAGAAACGACGGTCATGTCAGAGCCTTCGCGCAAAATCTCAGCTTTACCTAATGGCACCGTAAAATCGCCTACGTTAGCCGGTAATTTCTCTTTCAGGCGATATCCGTTCAGGCATTCCACCATAATAGCAGGTTCGTCACCGCGCAATAAGGTATTATACATGCCGGCAGCCTGGGTCATATTACGCGGCACGCATATATGTAAACCACGCATTGAACTCAGCATAATACCCAGGGGCGAGCCTGAGTGCCAGATACCCTCCAGTCTGTGGCCCCGGGTACGTACAATAACAGGCGCTTTTTGCCCGCCGGCTGTGCGATAACTCAGACTGGCCAGATCATCGCTTAAAACGGTTAAGGCATAAAGAACATAGTCCACATACTGAATCTCGGCAATAGGTTTCAGTCCGCGCATAGCTAAACCTAAGCCCTTACCAATAATAGCCGATTCGCGTATACCGGTGTCCATAATACGCAACCGGCCGTACTTGGCCTGCAAGCCGGCAAAGCCCTGGTTTACGTCACCAATAGCGCCAACATCCTCTCCAAAGGCAACTACACGCTTATCGCGGGTAAAGTTGGCGTCAAAGCAGGCATTTAATACTTCGCGGCCGTCAATCAGCTGCGCGTCGTCTGTGTACTGCGCGGGCACTACCGGTACGTTTAACGGCGAGTCGGGCGAATTACTGAATAATTTTGAGTTATAGCGATCTGCATTTTTTTCGTTTTCAACTTCCAGCCAATTGCTCAGCATATTTTTTTCTGCAGAAGTTTCTGAAACGGTTAACCGCAGCGCTTTACGTGCGGCTGCTGTGGTATCTTTTCGCCCCGGATCTACACAAGCCAATAACTCGGCATTAATAGCATCCAGTTCATTTTTAAAAGCTGAAACCTGCGCCAGTTGATCAATGAGGTTTGAAACCTCGTCTATCTCGCCTTTAACACGACTTAGCAGGTCGTTCCAGGCTTCACGCTGACATTCGCGTACATATTTTTTAGCGCTGTCTTCCAAAGCGCTAAGTTCATCCTCAGTAATAATAGCCGACTCGAGCATCCAGGTGCGCATTTGCAGCAGGCAGTCGTACTCATTCTCCCAATCGAGACGCTCCTTGCTTTTGTAACGCTCGTGCGAACCCGAGGTTGAGTGGCCCTGGGGTTGGGTCATCTCAATTACGTGTATCATTACCGGCACATGCTCTTTGCGGCACATGGCTATAGCACGTTCATAAGTTTCGCAAAGGGCCACGTAATCCCAGCCTTTTACTTTAAATATCTCGAAACCGTTGGTGCCTTCTTCTCGCTGAAACCCTTGCAGAACCTCAGAAATATCGCCTTTGGTGGTCTGGATATCAGCCGGAACAGATATCGCGTAAGCATCATCCCAAATAGAAATAGCCATAGGTACCTGCAGCACGCCGGCAGCATTAAACACTTCAAAGAATAAACCCTCAGAAGTAGCTCCATTGCCGATGCTGCCAAAAGCCACCTCGTTGCCACTAACAGAAAAATTATCAAGCGCTGATAACTCTTTATTCTCGCGATATAGTTTTGAAGCAAATGCCAAACCCAGCAACCGTGGCATGTGGCCACCGGTGGTTGACATATCAGACGAGCAGTTCATGCTTTCTACCTGGTTTTTCCAGCTGCCGTCCTCATTAATAAATCGTGTTGCATAATGACAGTTCATCTGCCTGCCGCCTGATGATGGCTCAACACTGATATCAGGATTAGCATATAATTGCGCAAAAAACTGCTTCAAGTTGCTCATGCCCGTAGCAAACATGAAAGTTTGGTCGCGGTAATAGCCCGCACGCCAGTCGCCTTTTCTAAAGGCTTTAGCCATGGCTATCTGGGCAACTTCTTTACCATCGCCAAAAATGCCAAACTTGGCCTTGCCCGTAAGTACCTCACGGCGGCCTATCAGGCTGGCCTGCCGGCTCTCATAAGCTATACGGTAATCATTAATTACTACGTTCTTGAAATCATCAAAACTTAGTTCAGTAAGATCAATTTTACTGGTACCAGGATTTGTAGTTTCGGGCATAAGCGTATATTTAGTCTGTAAAATTAAAAAAATCTATTTGGTTATTGATATAACCCTCTATCAAAACAAGCGCTTTATGGTATAGTTTTTTTTCAGCAAAGCAGATGTTTCGGCGCGCCGCGGTTAAGTGCAATACCTACCCCTGTTTTGGCAAACATATAAAAAGTATTTAATGGTGCAATGCTGCCTCACTAACTATGGCGCGATATTTACATTTGTAAAAATCTTGTGCTAAACTCTAACAAAATGACTGTAGGGCCGTATAAACCACAAAAACAGTTCATTAATTTTAAAATGAACAGCAATGGTTTAGTTAAACCTTTTATATTTGTAATAATCAAACATACGTTATGAAAAGATTTATTTTAATGTGCGCAGTAGTTTTAGGATTCGTTGTTAACGCCTCAGCACAAGACAATGCCCAGGACGCTAACAAGCCTGAATTTAAATTTAACGAAGAAAAGCACGACTTTGGCAAAGTACCTCAAGGTACGCCTGTTACCACTGTATTTACTTTCACCAACGTGGGAAATGACCCGTTGATTTTAACTGAAGTAAGACCTACCTGCGGTTGCACCATAGCTGACTATACTAAAACACCGGTTAAAAAAGGAGCCACCGGTAAAATTACCATTACTTATAATGCGGCTGTAGCAGCGCCATTCAGCAAAACTATTGTGGTTACCAGTAATGCAAAAACCCCACAAAAATATTTAACTATCGTAGGCGAAGTTGTAGCCAAAGCGGCGGCGACAGGTACCAGGTAGTGATTATAGCTTAACCCTTTAATCTCTACAGAATAAAGGGTCAGTAAACAAAACAAAAAAGACCCGAATATTCGGGTCTTTTTTGTTTATATGCAATTTAATTATACGCTAAATCGATTTATTCAAAATAAAATTCATCTTTTTTCTATTTTTGCCAAATGCCAAGTATATCGCGTAAGGGACAGCGGATGCCCGCTTCCCCGATCAGAAAATTAACACCCTTTGCCGACAAAGCCAAGCTTGACGGAAAAACAGTATACCATTTAAATATCGGACAGCCGGATATCGAAACCCCGACGGGTATGATTGAGGCGGTTAAAAATATAGATTTTAAAGTTTGGGCTTACACCGCGTCTGAAGGTACTTTATCCTATCGCCAGCAATTAGCTAAATATTACAACAGAAACGGCTACAATATCACTACCGACGATATTATTGTAACTACAGGCGGTTCAGAAGCAATATCGATCACCTTCATGACCTGCCTGGATGCTGGCGACGAAGTGATAGTGCCCGAGCCATTTTATGCTAACTACAACAGCTTTGCCAGCCAGAGCGATATTGTTGTAAAGCCCATACTGTCTCACATTAGTAACGGTTTTGCCTTGCCGCCTATCAGCGAGTTTGAGAAAACCATTACCGACAAAACCCGCGCTATTTTTATTTGCAGCCCAAATAATCCGACAGGCTACCTGTACTCGCGCGACGAAATGGAGACACTCAAAGCGCTAGTATTAAAACATGATCTTTATCTTTTTGCCGACGAGGCTTACCGCGAGTTTTGCTATAACGACCAGGAGTTTGTGTCGCCAATGCATCTGGACGGACTGGAAGATAATGTGATCATTATTGATACCATGAGCAAGCGTTACAGTGCTTGCGGCGCACGCTTGGGTTGTATTATTACCAAGAACAGAAAATTCTGGGAAACAGCTATCAAGTTTGCGCAAGCGCGACTAAGCGTAGGCCTGGTTGAGCAGATTGCCGGCGAAGCAGCTATTGACACGCCTGACGAGTATTTCGACCGCGTAAAAGCTGAATATACGGCCCGCCGAAATACCGTAGTTAATGCGTTAAACAACATGGAAGGTGTATTTTGCCCTAATCCCGGAGGTGCGTTTTATGTAATGGCTCAATTACCTATTGACAACTCTGACAAATTTTGCCAATGGATGCTGGAAGAGTTTAGCTACGAGAACCAAACTGTAATGATGGCCCCTGCAACCGGCTTTTACAGCACACCCGGTGCCGGTTTGAATGAGGTTAGGTTAGCCTATGTGTTGAACAATAACGACCTGGCAAAAGCCATGGTATGCCTGGAGGAAGCTTTGAAAGTTTATCCGGGACGGGTTGAAGCTGAAAGCGTAAAGCCAAAGCTGAAAGCGTTTTGTAAAGCATAAAGCTGGAAGCGCCCATTTGACTTACCATTACATTGGAAACGTTTTAAAGGCTTAGCAATTGGCTTGAGTTTTGTATATTTGTAATCGCTTTAAGCTTTATCCTTTCAGCTTTTGGCTCATTAATGGGGTCGACCGGAATTGACAGGATGGAGATAAGTATGTAAGCATGCAGCGCGTTGGATGAATTAGCGCTTTAATCTGAACATTCAAAACAATAATTGGCGAAAATAACTACGCCTTAGCTGCCTAATTTAGAATTAGCATAGCTTTTGTCCCGCCGGTTCTGGTTTCATTGGGCCGGCATCCGGGGCATCGAACAAATGAAAATAGCTGATTGTAAGGTGCGAACAACCGGCGAAACAAAGCACCTAAGGAAGACGGTACAGGTAAGCTGCTCACCTTCCCCTTCCCGACAATTAAAGAGACGCTAAGCATGTAGAAAGCGTACCTTATACCATGTTTGGACGAGGGTTCGAATCCCTCCGGCTCCACTTAACGGGAATGTTTAGAACCACATTCCCGTTTATTTTTTACTTTTATAAGTAATTGATATTTAGGTATATTTTCTATAATTCCATTTGAAAAATTGCATAATCTCATTCATTTTTTGCGAGGGTTGATGAGAATTGAACCGCATCAGGACTGCATTTCAAGCCATTCTTAAGCAAATTGAAAAGCAAAAATTTAACGATAGGTTTGAACCATAGTTGAACAGTTTTCAAATTGGGTATCAAAATGCTTAAATATTAGCTTTATAATTTATGCATAACGAGGATATCAAAATTGTAAAAGCCATTATTGAAGGAAGACCGGAGAAGCGTGTAGCAAGGAGTGTGCAGAACAATGTACAGATATGCTTGACCTTATCGCTGAAATGATCGTCGAAATTATTGAGCAGGAAACGATATATGCTGCCAAAAGTGAGGCTGATGGTCACAATCTATAGCCTACTTTAGAAGACAAGATTAATATGAAATGAACGCAATCCGATTGCATTGTTTCTCAGTGCAGTCATGCTGTTTCCCCAATTTGCGATTCTCATTAGATTTTCCACCAAGTATTTCAGGCGAGTGTCTGTATAATGTCAATTCCAGGCTCTTTTCTGTTCTTCTTCTGAGCCTGATCTGTTTTGTGTTTTAGTGAGTTTACCGTTACCAAAGCGATAATTGAAGGTCAATAAAAATGCACGGGAATAAACGTAGGAATAACCGGATTGATTCAGATTGAGATAACGGTCGCTGCTACCTCGGCTTTCGGTGTTTAATATATTGTTTGCGTTCAGGCTGAGCGAACCCTGTCCATGAAACAATTTTTGTTTGGCAGCGAGGTTTAAAACCGAATAGGCGCCAAAAATAGAACCTACGAACTGCCGTCGTGATTCATACTCAAAATCGGCTTCTAAGGATAATTTATCACTCAGGCGGAAACTGTTATTAGTCACCAGGTCAAGCGTGACAAACCCTTGGTCGTCAAAACTGAAGCCGTTATTAGCGGTGCCGTTAAACAGGTTACGGTAAAAAGTGGCGGTGGTGTTGGTGCTGAACCATTTGGCCAGCTCTTTATTGAAACTGAGGTCTATATTCCAGGAATGCGCAAGCGGTATATTGGTGGGCATGCGGGTAATGGTTATTTTATCGGAATCTAGATAGTATAAGGTGCGCAGATAATTACGGTCAATATCATAAGCCGCCGTCACAAAAAAGGTGTTCTTCCATGACCAGGTCAATTCCGTATGCCAGTTGATGTCCGGTTTGAGGTTCGGGTTCCCCTGGAAAGAAAGCGTTGCCGAAAGCGGCCGTCTGAAAGGCACCAGCTCGTGATAATCCGGCCGGTCGGTCCGTTTCCCGAACTGGAAATTTAAGGTATTATGCTCATCGATCTTGCCGTTAATAAAAACAGTCGGGAACAGTCCGAAATAGTTTTGATGGAAGGAAGCGGCGTTGTTTAACTGCTCACCGTTCATGACTGTTTGTTCGGCCCTTAAACCGGCTTGCAGGGTTATTTTTTTGTACGGGTGATTAAAATTGATATACGCCGCGTTAATGTTTTCAATATTCACATCATGATTGCTTTGATAGGGGGCTTCGACGTTTAGCCCGCCCGACCGGTTATAATAAATGCTATTGTTCAGGGTTTTGACATAACTCGATTTTAGGCCCGTTTCTATTTTGCCGTTCCCCCGTAAGGGCAAAACATAATCTGTCCTTGTCCCGAAAACATGTAGCGTCCGCATTTCGTCGATAAATACGTCACTACGGCTCAAAAAGTTCCCCGATGGGTCATAGTTTAACCCTGTATTGTACTGGCCGGGCCGGTAATGATAGTCTGAGTAGTCCGCATCAACAGACCACTGCCTGTTGGTCGTATCCGGCTTATGCATGAGTTGAACCCCGGTCGTGAAATTCAACGGCTTGTCGATGTTCAGCGCGTTAAAATTTTCGCTGCCGATTTTAACCCGGCTGCTGTCTGCGGTGGTTAACATCGAGGTGAGGTTATTGTTGGAACTGCGGTCAGAGATACTGCCGGTCAGCGTCAGCGTGGTTTTTTTTGAAAGATAAAGGTCAAGGCCCGCTGAGGAATTGTACGCTTCGTTGACGGTCGTCGCCTGGTTAGTCGTGGTTTGTTCGGAAGCTAAAGCGTTGCCATTCATAATGTCACTGGTGCCGTAACTGGCGGTATAACCATTGCTATAACCGTAGCTGTTATTCAAATACAAATTATACCTGTCTGTTTTGAAATTGAGCACCAGGCTGCTGTTATAACGACTGTAATGCGGACCCAAGCCGGAGCTGGCGGTGACATTTCCGTTAAATCCGCTTTTGGTGTTCTTTTTCCGGATGATGTTAATGATACCGCCAGCGCCACCGGCATCATATTTGGCCGATGGATTGGTCATGATCTCGATCTTCTGTATATCCGACGAAGGTGTATTAGTTAACAAACTAGCCAGGTCATCGGCCGACAAAAATGTTGTTCGCCCGTCGATCGTGATATTAACACCCGATTTGCCGTTGAGCGTGACCTGTCCGTCGGACGATACTTGTACACCCGGTATTTTTTTCAATAACTCCAACGCATTGATACCTGTATTGGCGATGTTTTGCTCCACGTTGACTACGGTCCTGTCGATTTGTTTTTCGAAAAGCGGTACAGTAGACCGGATAGCTACTTCTTTTAAAGTAGACTGCGAAGATTTCAAACTGAAATCCATCGTTTGATTATTGCTGACACCAACGCTTGCCATAAAAGTTTGGTAACCTACTGAACTGACCATCAGCACATAATTTCCCGGCTGGATAGCAGTCAGCGTAAAAAGTCCAGCGGTATCGGCCACGGCACTTTTATACAGTGTAGAATCCGGTAATTGTTTTAAACGGATTATGGCCGATGGTAGAGGCAATTTTTGTTCATCGCTGATCTTCCCTTTCAGGCTGAACTGGGCATCGGCGAACAGATAATTAAAGAGAAAGAGCAGGCAAAACAGGTATTTCATACGGTCGTTTTTGCGGCAAGGATAAGCTCTTCAAACACGCGCGCGTCAAACAAAAGGCAGTAAGTCGATCTCGGACGGCAGACAAGCAAAATAGCGCGATTAACCCGTTTCAGGGGGCGCTTTTGCCTGTTGGTCGACAAATGAAAGATCAGCCCGTTAAATTGGTTATCATTGTACATGAACCTCGTAGATACCGTCTTATCATTTCACAAAAAGCACCGCTGGCTCAGCCATCTGCTCTATTGGTTCATTTTCCTGCTGATCTCGGTGAGCGCCAGCAAATATGCTGATGGCAAGCAAGGCACTTACAGCTTTGAGTTTATCAGCGACGCACTTTATATCTCAACCGAGGTAATAGCAGGCTATGGCTTAGCCTATCTGATCATTCCACAATTTGTTTATCGGAAAAAATACGTTAGCTCTATCATCGCCTTTATCGTTTTAAGCTATGCGGTTTCGGTATTGGGCCGCATTTTTATCGTTAAGATATGTGAGCCGATGGCTGGTGTGGCACCAAAAGCCTTTGAAACCTATACCGAAATACTGACCGATATCCCGAAGCTCATTTACGTCTATTATTTCCAGATCATAACCGTCGCATTTGTCTTTGTATTCTTCAAAATATTTAAAGACCAGTTGGAAACCCAAAAAAGGGCGCTGGCATTGGAAAAAGAAAAAGCAGAAACGGAGTTGAAGATGCTAAAGAACCAGCTTAACCCGCATTTCCTGTTCAATACGCTCAATAACATCTATTCCTTATCGCTGACCTCATCGACGGCGACCTCGCCATCCATTGCCCGGCTGGCAGACATCTTAGATCATATCCTATACCGGTGTAACGATAACCTTGTGCCCTTAAAAGCTGAACTATCTTTGCTGGAGAATTATATCGGTTTGGAAAAACTGCGTTATGATGAACGGCTGACCGTAAATTTTACCGCCGATATCGCAGGAGAAATCAAGATCGCACCCCTCGTGCTGTTGTCATTAACCGAGAATGCGTTTAAACATGGTGCCAGCGATGATGCCGGTTCGCCCGAGATCAAGATTGAACTAAGGGCCGATCAGAATCGTTTTTGGTTCAGCATCGTCAACACCATGGCCCGCGATAAGCCCGCGCAAGTCCATCTGACAGAACGCATCGGCCTGCAAAATCTAAGACGGCAACTGGACCTCGTATATGGTAGTGCCTATAGCTTGGAGATCAACAAAGATGACTGTACCTTTAGAGTAGAACTAACCATTCCCGCGTGAAAAAGATCAGGTGTTTGCTGATAGATGATGAGCCCCTGGCGATTATGCTACTGGAAAAGCATATTGCGCAACTCGATTTCCTGGAAGTAACCGCCACCTGCGGCAATGCGCTAAAAGCCCTGGAAGTGCTGAAGCGGGATGGGATCGACCTCGTATTCCTGGATATCCAAATGCCCGCCATCAGCGGGATCGACCTGTTGAAAACCCTGAAACATCCGCCAAAAGTGATCATCACTACCGCTTACCGGGAATACGCCGTCGATGGCTATGACCTGGATATTGTCGATTATTTACTTAAACCCATCACCTTCGAGCGTTTTTTCAAAGCGGTCGAGCGTTACTTGCGGGGCAATGACCATCCCGTAACCGAAACTGCCCATCTACAATCTCCTGAACCTGATGTCATTTATTTTAAATCGGGTTATAAAAACATCCGGATCAACACCGACGACATTTTGTACGTAGAGAGCCTAAAGGATTATGTAAAAATCGTTACTACCAAAGAAACACTGACCGTCAAATATCGCATTAGCGATCTCGAAAATAAACTTTCGGCTAAGGGCTTTCTACGTATTCATCGCTCATTTATTGCCAACTTAAAACAAATAAAGGCTTTTACAGCAAGCGATGTAGAGATCGGAACAGTTGAACTTCCTATAGGCGAAAGCTACAAATGGTTAGTTCATAAGGCGCTAAATAGTATAAATTAAACCTATTGATGTTTTGGAAATGTATATGATTGGGGTTTAAAATTTAGCAGTTAGGTATGAATAACATAACCAATTTGGCAACCATTCCATGAGATTGTCATTGACCCGATTTGATATCTTTTGGCGACTTTAACATCCCTTCAATGGCATCAAGTATGTTTTGCGCTTTTAACAAATAATCTTCGTTTTTAACCAATGAAGGCTCTTTTGGTGTAAGATCTGGCTCACTGCGTCCACACCAGAAAAGCGGCTGTCTTACTTTGAGACAGCCACTTTTATTTGTCCTGTCATTTTACATATAACCCTAACTTCGTTCATCACGTACATACTTGCACAACGGCTTTACTTCGAATAAGCAGGCGGATAATTGCGTCATTCGATTGAATAACTGTGTTGTGTCAATCAACACCACAAAAATAAAAGCCACCCTTTTGAGGTAGCTTTAAAATATTAAGAACTTTAGATTCATTAAAATCCGCTGTCATCAAGTGCAAAAGTATTTTTTCTGGTTTTCCATTTGCCTCGTGTAAAGTCCGGAAATTCCTGTGGTGCATTACCCTCTCGCAAGGATTTTGTTGACAATGGTGTGATAACGCTCATGGTAACAGAATCATAAACATCAATCGGCGTTTGTTTCTTTTGTTTAACGGCTTCTACAAAAGCATTAAATACAAACCAGTCCATACCGCCGTGGCCGGCGCCTGCAGCATATTTTTCATATTTTTTCCAAAGCGGATGATCGTATTTATCGAACCAGGTTTGAGCCGGGTCCCATTCGTCATCTTGTTTCGATTTATGATCTATATAAACACTGTTTGCCACATCCATCCAAAGCCCTTTTGTACCTTGTACCCTAAACCCTAAAGAGTATGGCCGCGGCAAGTGCGTATCATGACTAAGCAGCACCGTCTCACCATTGGCGCAATTAATCATGGTTGTGGTTACGTCGCCATTTTTATAATTGATCTTAGCGTTTTTGTTACCCGGCGCCAGCTCTTCAACATAAGCTGCCAAACCCCTGGCTTTTGAACTTACCGAAACCAAATTTGTAAAACGGTTCCCGGCGTTAATATTTACATAATGCATACAAGGACCGGCGCCATGTGTAGGATAAATATCGCCGTCAACATCAATGTTAAACTGCGTGCGCCATTGCGCTTCGCTTAAGGCGTTGGGCCCAAATTCAACACCGCCTCCATAATACTGTTTACCGTTGTTAAACAAAACTTGCCGCAGGTTATGCTGATAGCCCCCTTCAAGGTGTACAATTTCGCCAAACAGATCCTGCCTGACCATATTCAGGGCTGCCATTACATCGCGACGATAACAGACGTTTTCAAGCGTCATGTAAGGCATCCCCGTTTTTTCTGATGTATTTACAATATCCCAGTGATCTTCAACCGTTAGCCCGGCAATCACTTCGCACCCTACATATTTGCCAGCCTTCATAGCGTCAATCGCCACGGGATGATGAAACTGCCACGGCGTAGCAATGATCACGGCATCTATATCTTTGCGGTCAAGCAGCTTTTTGTAAGCGTCTACCCCTCCTGTATATTCTTTTACGGGCGCGTGCCCTCTTTTTGCTATGAACTCTCTGAATATTTTTAATGAACTTTCCTGTGTATCGCATACCGCTACAATTTCTACGTCATCCCGTAGAATACCTTCGGTTACATGCCCCATGCCGCGCGCGCCTACTCCTATGTAGCCCATTCTGACTTTTTGAGGTGCTGACGCAAAAAGGCTAGCGCCTGGTAGTAAGCTTATACCGGCAGCGGCAATGGTGCTATGTTTCAAAAACGTTCTTCTTTCCATAATTAGTAATTGTATTATATCGTTTTTTTAATGAATGTCTATTAATACCTGGCTTTGCTACCGGCTTGCCATGTCTTTATGACCTGCAACGGCGTAATATAATATATAAGCATAACATGGCAGCATGCTGCATAAAAATGCCAGCTGGGCCGTAAATGACCTTGCTAGTGCTGCGTATACCTGTGGCACCACAGCTCCGCCTGCAATACCCATGACCAGAAGCGCCGAGCCCAACTTGGTATATTTGCCCAAACCCTTTATTGCCAACGGGAAAATGGCTGGCCACATTAAAGAATTTGCAAGACCCAACAAAGCGATAAATGCCACACTAACGTAGCTGTGTGTTGCATAGGCTGTGACGCTGAATACGATGCCCACTATGGCCGACACCATTAAGGCTTTTTCCTGACTGATATATTTCGGGATGGTAAGTATGCCAATAATATAACCTACAACCATCGAGGCCAGCGTATACGAGGTGAATATCTTTGTTTGATCTAAACTCATACCCAACGATTTGCCATAAGTGCCAATCACATCGCCGGCCATAACTTCAACTCCAACGTACAGGAAGATACATATTATGCCCAAACTTAAATTGCGATGTTTGAAAATATTGCTTTTGGACGCTCTGGTTGTTCCATCGGCGTTCACTTGCTCTTTGTCGGTATCAATTTCAGGCAAAGACGAAAATTTGATTAGTAAAGCCAGCGCTACCAACACAACAGCTATGATAATGTAGGGCACAATTACACGTGCTGCCAGATCATTTAATAAAACTTCTTTCTGCGCAGCATTTGTAATGGTTTTTAATTGGTTCTCAATACCCTGCGCCCCCTTAAGCACCAACGTGCTTAATATAAGCGGGCTAAGCGCGCCTGCTGCTTTGTTACATATCCCCATTATACTAATGCGTTGTGCGGCACTTTCAATAGGCCCGACAATAGTAATATAAGGATTAGAGGCCGTTTGTAATAAAGACAGACCCATGCCCTGTACAAACAGGCCAATTAAAAACAACGGGAAAACACGCGTATTGGCTGCGGGGATAAATATTAAGGCACCTATAGCCATCACAAATAACCCAAGCGACATGCCATTTTTAAATCCTGTTTTTTTAAGGATGTACGATGATGGCAGCGACAGAAAGAAATAAGCCATATAAAAGGCCGAGGTTACCAGCAAGGCTTGTGATATATTAAGCTGGCAAGCTAATTGCAAAAAAGGAATAAGCGTACCATTCAACCACGTTACAAAACCGAAAACAAAAAACAACGAACCAATAATAACTATTGGATTAGCGTTTTTTTTAATTTGTTGAGGGGGTAGTTCAATTGTCGTCATTGGTTTCTCGGCTAGTGTATAAAATTAGGTGCAAATCTGGATAAGTAATGGCATTACAACTTTACTTGTAAAAACCCTGATGATGCTGAATTATTAGCCGGGATAGCGCCTGTTTGCGCGTAGCCTGAAGTACTTTCGACAATGCAAAAGTTTATAGCGCTTTTAAGAGTACCCAATGCAGATTTTTTGATTGAAAACTCCATCACATTTTTACCGCTAACCGTTTTTATAGCTGAATAATGCAGAACGTTGGCGATGTCAAAAACCGGCGAGAATGAAAAGCTTGCAGGGTCGCCGCTATGGATGTACAAACTACCCCAACCGCCTGATAAACTTCCTTCAAACAAATAGTCAGCTCCTGAGCCTGCCGGATACTGACCGGTTGTGAAACCTGTTTTGGGGTTATTATCTGAATCAATATACATATCGATGATATCAAATTTCATATCGGTAGTGCCTTCCAGGTAAACGTTAATATCTGTTGGCGAGGCAAAGGTTTTAACAGCAAGCAACGTACCTCCGTTTGTAGCATCGGTATTGGTAAACGCATAATCTACATATTGCCAATCGGTAAAGTCGCCGTCAATTTTTATGTTCGGGCCTATAATACTAACCGTATCGGCGAATTTACTGATTGAAGATCCTTGTTTCGCGGTTAGTGTAACCAGGAAGTCGCCTTTGCTTTTAAAAATATGTTGCGGCGATTTTTTAGTAGAGGTCTCACCGCTGTTGTCACCAAAGTCCCAGCTGTACTCAGTGGCATTTTGCGAAAAATTGGTAAAGTTGACATTGAAGCCATCGGCCACGTAACTAAAAACCGCTTTGGTACCGCTGCCCTGATCATTTTTCTTACAGGCATTGATGCTAATCATCGCTATAGCGATACAGCATAGGTATAAAATACTTTTTTTCATTTTCTTAATATTTATAAAGATTATTGAATTTTTAAAGTTGATTTTAAATCATTCATCCCCCCATTATCCTCAACCCAGGTGTTTTTGTTCGCTAACCTTACGGCATATTCTATTCTGCCTTTTAAAGCTGGCGATTGATCAGCAATGCGCAGGTAAAGCGCATAAGTACCCGCCGGGATACCATTAAGGCTTACGGACTCATCAAGCTTTACGGTGGCGGCGGGCTTTACTCCGCGGATATCGTAAGCAAGCGGGGCCTCATAATAAGTACCCGTACTGGTATTCTTTAAGATAATACTGGTATTTTTTTTATTGTAAAGCGGCGCGTAGCCCACATTGGTGATGTTAATACCCAATTTTAAGCTACCGTTTAAACTGGCTGCGCCGGGAAGCACTGCATTTACCAAAGCAAGGCGATAACCCAGGTTTCTGATAAACTCATCAAAACAACCTGACGTTCTCCAACCACTAAGTGTGGGTTGATAATAATCCATATTCAGATAAGTTAAACGCAGCAGCTTCATTTGCGTACGGGCCTGATCACAACTGGTAGAATAGTTACCGATTGGCGGGCAGGTTTCGCCGCCTACAGGTACATATAGCGCCTCGTTACTGATAAACTGTTTTTCTACAGCGGCGTTTACATAGGTACCGTAATCGTCATCGCTGGACAAAAAACAATCATTATGCTGCCCTATCCTGGCTATGTCGGCTCCTGAATAGCCCTGCGCTGCAGTTATAGCTACGCTGGTTCCAAATATCTGTTGTTTTTGAGACGGTGTGCGTACTTGTATCATGATATCCTTAGGTACAACACTTAACAATTTATTGAGTATGGTCTTCTCATTATCAACGGTAGCTAAGCCATTGGTTGAGTCATGCCATTCGCCGTAGTCGCCAATAAAACCGGCTTGCACAAATGCAATCACATCTTTATTAGACTCAAATATTGGCTTAAGCTGATCCATATGTTGTTCAACAATGGCAAGTGGAGCATCTGTTCCAGTTTCAGTATATGCAAAGCGTATTACACCTTTAAGACCCGCGTTACGAATGGTATTCAGATCGGTTTGGATAAAATCAAGATAAGTCTGATCAATTGCTTTGTTTTTATAATCTGACAGATAAAAAAGCCGAACTATAAGCGTTGTGTTCTGGTTTACGCGAAAAGTATTTAATGACACCGGGTCTAAGGGCGTATTAGTTGTATACGTTTTCGTAAAACCGCGTTCAGGGTTCGGAAATATATCTGTAGACTGGTCAAATTTCACCCCGTCATCTGTGGTTACAACAGGATTGCTGTTACCACCGGACCCACTTTTTTTACAGGCTGCAATTATGCTACAGGTTAACAAGACAGACGCGGCGCCTGCAACAATCAATTTATTAAAGTTCTTCATCATCTTATCGTTTAAAAGGTTATCTGAACACCCTTAGCAATCTTTAATTATAACCGGGATTTTGTAAAAATTTACCCTTACCCTCGGCTACACGCGCCTGCGAAAACGGATACAGCACTTTGTACGGGGCAGTAAGCGTAGAATGCTTAACTTCCTGACAGCGGGATATAAACTTACCCATGCGAATCAAATCGGCGCGATACTGGCCGTTCTCGCACCAAAACTCATGGCTTCTCTCTAATAAAATGAGATCGTTAAATTGTGATAAGGTTGAGTAATTTGCAAGAGGTTTCGGATCCAGGCCCGCTCTTTTCCTGATAGTGGTTACCAGATCCATAGCTTCCTGGTTTGGGCCAGAAAGATTGGCAATAGCTTCTGCTTTAGATAATAATACGTCGGCATAACGATACATAATAATATCAACAGTTGTTAAACCGGTTGTACGGGCAGCGTCAGGATTAATTTTAAGCGGTATAGGTCCGTAATTGATCAGCGTGCCCGGATTAGCTCTGTTGTAAGTTATACCATCTGTACCGGTAAACTCAGAAATGAGCATGGTTTTACGTTTATCATTGGCTTCAAAGCTATCGTAGAAATACCAGGTGCTTTGTATAGTACCAAAACCGCCTTTGGGTGCGTAAACTGCCGGCAATACCATCAACTGCCATTGGTTTTCGCTTGTACCGGCATAATCGCAAGGTATAGCCCAAATAACCTCTTTACTGTTTTTAGCCCCCTCAAGGTCCCACATACCTACATAGTTAGGGTCGATGCTATAATAACCGTAACCAATGATATCGTTGCATAATGTTAACACCTCAGACCAGTTTTTTTCATGAAGATCTAACCGTATCTGGATCATTTTTGCCAGGGCTTTATTAAACCGGCCGTATTCGGCATCGGCGGGCGCGGGCAAGTCGGCAGCAGCAGCCACCAGGTCAGCCTTGATATAATCAACCATTTGCTGATTTGATAAACGGGGAAGTGTGGCCTCTTTTAACGGGTTCTGGATAACGTCCAACGGGGCGATAACAATTGGTCCGTACAAGTCAAATAAGGTATAGGCTAAAAGTCCTCTGGCGCAACGTACCTGGGCTATTGCTTTCTTTTTCAAATCATCACTGACAGTTGATTTCTGTATCAGGTCAATGGTGTTTGTCATCATGCTTATTTTATTATAATAATCATCATAATAATGCGTAAAGGCGGCGTCTTTAGGCAAATAGCTTTGTAAGGTAGCGGTATATTGATCGCCGTAGGGGCCATAAAGTATTTCTGTCGTAGCATCTGACAGAAACATTACGCCTTTTTCTGAAGTCGAAAAAATGCCGTTGCTGTATGCCCCCCTTAGCGGGTAGTAAGCCGCATTAACCATTGCGTCAAGGTCTGACGCTGTTTTGGGAAAAATAGCCGGATTGATGTCTGAATAATCAATAGACTTAAGGTCTTTGGTGCAGCTGCTTAATAGTAGTGCTATCGACGCTGTTATTAATATATATCTTTTCATCTTTTAATTTTTAGTATCAATTAAAATGTAACATTTATACCAGCTAAAAACGACCTGATATTAGGGTAAGCAGCTGTATATGAATCAGTTTCAGGATCAACTCCTTTATATGGTGTGATCACAAAAACATTTTGGCCGTCTAAATGAAAACGCATGGAAGAAATTACACCTTTTGACCATTTAACCGGGATATCATAGCCCACCGATATGTTTTGCAATCTTATAAACCAAGCATTTTCCATGAAAAAGTTACCTGTTGGATATTGTGAAAAGCCGTAAAAAGAGCTTGGCTGCGTTGTAGAAGGGTTTGTTGGCGTCCATCTATTTTTAACAGATCTTAAAGCATTGTAACCGTTTGAGTAGATGCCATAAGCGCTTACACCGTAAGTTACATAATTCGGATCTTCCATTGAGCGGCCAAACAAGCCGTTAAAATCAAAATTTAATGAGAACCTTTTGTAGTTAATTATATTGGTGATACCTGCCATAGCATATGGATCTGTAGTACCAAATAATTTTTCATCAGCATCGTCAATAATGCCGTCTGGTTTACCGGTTCTTAAAAATCTGCCCTGGGCATCAACTACCGGGTGACCGGCAGCGTCACGTACATAACCATTGATATCTTTTATCTTGATCATACCGGGCAATAACAGGGGCTGCGAAGCCGGAGGCGCCTCACCGATTTGTAAAATACCGTCGGACACGTAATTATAATTTGCCCTGAGAGGATCATTAGGACTCATATAAACGTTAGGTTTCCAATCTGGCGAACGCTCTTTCCAGTTGTTTTTCACCCTTGAAAAAGTATATAATGTCCTCCACTGAAATTTATCAGTTTTAATGTTACGGACGTTAATGCTGACCTCAAAACCTTTACCTAAGGTTTTACCGACATTGTATATTACAGAATTGATCTCCTGGTATGAATTGAGATATTTTAGGTCCAATAAATCAGACACTACATTTCGAAACACCTCTATAGATCCATCGACCCTCCCATTAAATAATGAGTAATCTAAACCCAGGTTGGCGCTGGTTGTGGTCTCCCATTTCAAATCAGGGTTTTCAAGTCGTGATAATGAAACACCGATCAACTTAGTATCTTGAGACGATAACCATGCCGGGTAAGCGCCATAAGCTGCAAAAGCATTTGCAAACTGTGATATATTTTTTTCAATTGAAGCATTACCGGTTTGACCATAGCTAAGCCTAAGTTTAAATTGCGATACCGTATTCTTTATTTTAGCAAAGAATGGTTCTTCGGCCACGTTCCATGCCACTGCCGCCGATGGGAAAGTTCCCCATTTGTGATTCCGGGCAAAAACGCTTGCACCATCTTTACGCAGGGTACCGGTAAAGTAATATTTGCTTTGGTAATTGTAATTAAAGCGGCCGAAATACGAAGCTATTTCGTTATTAGATCCATTAGATGCTGGAGTTGAGACATTTTTGGCTGCGCCCAAATCATTCCATAGAAATGCGTCGGTAATAAAGCCTGTACCGCCAGAAGAATTACTTTGATCTACAAATTTTTGTTTTGAAACACCTCCAAGCAACTCAATGTTATGTGAGTTTGCGATAGTCTTTTTATAAGTGGCTGTCGCTTCTAACAGATAGTTATCGTTATTTGTACTTCCTATAAAGGCACGGCCGCCTTCTAAAGCTCCTTGTATGGTTGATGTTGGAATATAACTCTGTCTCAAAGTAGACCCGCGATCAGCGCCTGCCTTAAGCCTTATGGTCAAATCGTTTGTTGGGGTAATATCCAAAAACCCATTTACCAACAGCCGCTCAACCCTACCCCTATCTGTAATGGTTAATAAAGAATAAGGATTGGGTTCTAATACTAATTGGGGATTAATTGGATAATTTCCGTCCTCGTCGATAGCCTGAATATGTGGGCCTTGCTGTATTGCGGCCCTGATCACCCCCGAGTTTTCATATTGATCGCCACCTAACTGGCTATTTAAATTATCAATACGGCTAGCGGTTAAATTTATGCTGAATTTAAACAGCTTGCTTAGCTCCTGATCAATATTCGTGCGCATACTATAGCGTTTTAAACCTGAATTTTTAATAACGCCCTCCTGGTCATAATAATTAGCTGATATAAAGTATTTTGTAGCCTTAGTGCCCCCGGATATGGAAACGTTATGCTGCATGGTTGTACCGTTACGGGTAACCAGCTTCATCCAGTCTGTACCACGACCAACATTGTTGATGGCATTTTGCGTATACAACTTACGATAAGGAGCCACTCCCGATGCTAACACATCGGCTGCAGTTGCAGTACCATATGGCGCAACATGATTATCAAAGTCCCACTGTTCCTGGCCTTGTTCGTTCCTTACTTGCATCCACTCATTTAACGGCAGTACGTCAAACGGGTTCTTGAATTTTTGATAAGTAAAGTTTACCTGGTAATTAACTTTGGGTTTACCTTCGGCGCCATGTTTAGTAGTTATCAAAATTACGCCATTGGCTGCGCGCGAACCATATATAGCAGTTGCACTAGCATCTTTTAATACCTCAATAGATTCAATATCATTTGGGTTAAATGAGGTTAACGGGCTTTGCGTTCCTGCCTGATATCGTCCGCCTGTTTCTGGCTGAGCTAAATCTGATATAAGGAACCCATCAACAACATATAACGGCTCTGAACTGGCATAAGCAGAGCCGCCATAGCCACGTACCAATATGTCTAACCCACCACCCGGCTGCGCACTATTTTGCCTGATAGTTACCCCTGCTACTTTACCTTTCAACATATTGCCAATTTCGGGCCCTTGTCCTAACACCAGGTCGCTTGTTTTTACTGATGATACGGCTCCGGTTAGGTCCTTTTTCTTCTGCGTACCATAACCAATCACCACTACCTCGTTTAAGCCAGTGTTTGATTCTTCAAGCACTATACTTAAGGGTAAATTGTCTGCAACAACAATTTCTTTAGTGTTATAGCCAATTAATTTAACCACTAAAACATCTCCGGCATTAGCGGTTATGCTAAACTCTCCCTTTGCATTGGTTATGGCAGTAACCGTGCTGTTTTTAACAGTGACAACTACACCCGGAAGCGGCTCTCCCTTGGTGTCGGTTACTGTACCGCTAATAAGCGCCAACCGGCGTCCATCAGCTTTGCTCTTTACTACGCTTGTAGCCATTGCGGGTAAATACTGCAAGTTTAAAAGCAATATCACTGCAAATAAGAGCCTCATTTTTTTTAAATAATTGTAATACATACTTGGTTTTTTGGTGGCACGTTAGTAAAAATTAATTCATTAGTTATCTGATAATTGTTTGCTGGCTGATGTTAGATTATTGCAGCTCAAAACTGTGTCGGTAATAATTTGCTGCAGTTGTGGGCTTAAAGCCCTTAGTTTTTCAAAAAGACTGAACTGTGCCCGGGCACGTATAAGATTATGTTCCGGATAAGCAATTTTAAAGTAATTGTCGCCATCCAGATAATCGGTTAAAAAGCGAACGCCCTGCATATAAGGCAAAAGCAACGCCCCCCATAAAAGCGATTCGATTTCTTTTTCTTCAAGGAAACTGCCTGCCGCCTGAATGTAGCCCTCTGTGTAAGCCTTAAAAAAAGCTGTATTTACCTGGATATTATCCGGTTCGGGCTCGTCCTCGGCAGCAGTATTAGCAATGGTTCTTATAGCATCACCAAAATCATAAGCTACGTAACCCACCATAACCGTATCCAGATCTATCACACATATAGCGTTGTCATTATCATCAAGCAATACATTATTTAGCTTGGTATCATTATGCGTAATGCGTTTGGGTAGCAAACCGGCTCGCCCCCACTGGTTTATGGTAGTCATTGCCTGCTCATGCTGTGAGATAACAGCTATTTCAGCATTCACTCCAGCCACGCGACCAGCTTTGTCAAGCTGCACCGCTTGATAGAAATCTTTAAGCCTTTTCTCGATGTTATGGAAATCAGCTATTGTTTCCGTTAAACACTCAGGGTCCATATCTGCAAGCATGGATTGAAAATGGCCGAACGCCATACCAGCCTGATAGGCCTGTCGCTCTGTTTCAGCAACATCATAGCTTCTGGAGCCGGGGATAAAAAAGTAAAGGCGCCAATAATTATTATCCTGGTCTCGATAATAGGTCTTTCCCTCCGTTGTTTTGATAAGATGCAACAGCTTTTGGGTGTTGCCCGGTAAAAACTTACCCTCAATATGTGCTGTTACCCTGGCTATATTTTCCATCAAGCCCGCAACGTCTTTAAAAACATGATGATTGATTCGCTGCAGCAAATAACCAGGGGCAGTAGCATCTGTAGTTACTAAAAGAAAGGTATCATTTATATGGCCGTTACCATAACTCCGCACCTCAGAAATTTCTCCTGCTATCTGGAAGTTAAGTGCAACGGCGGTTATATCAAAATCTGGCGTATTCATTAATTAGTTTAGTTGTTCTGCCTGGCAATAGCAAGTAAGTACCGATACACTTAAATACTATATTTCAGTTGGTTATATATTTCTTAAATATAGCGTGTTCGCACACACAAATCAAAATTTATTTTAAAAAAAATTTAACACTGGGTAAACAACCAGTTAATTACAGCTATAATATGACGGATTTAATATAAAAATTAGATTTACTACTGATTGTAATCGAACACACTTTTAATAATATTCGTTTATTCTAACCAAATGAGAAAAGGATTGGAAATAGTGCCGGCCACTTTGAAATCTGGCACACAACTGTTAGCGGCGTTTTAACAAAAAAAGGTTGTTAAAATTTAACAACCTTCAGACATGTGCAAGTTTAGATAGCTTAAGTTAACTATTCAGATAAGAGGTGATGTCGCTGATAATGTACTGAGCAAGTTCTTCCGCCTTTTCGGCCGAATCAGCTTCAGTATAAATTCTGATTACCGGTTCGGTATTTGATCTGCGCAGGTGTACCCACTGTTTACCAAATTCCACTTTCAGCCCATCTATTGTACTATAAGGCTGGTGGTTATACTTCAATTCAATTTTTTTGAGCAAACCATCTATATCCATGCCTGCCTGCAGGGTTATCTTATTCTTCGATATATAATAAGCAGGATAGGTTTGCTTTAATGCGGTTATACTTTTTTGCGATTTTGCCAGATGGGTCAAGAATAAAGCTATCCCCACGAGTGCGTCACGCCCGTAATGCAGTTCAGGGTATATAATTCCGCCGTTACCCTCGCCACCTATTACCGCGCCCGTTTTTTTCATTTTGGCAACTACGTTAACTTCGCCAACAGCCGAAGCCTCGTAAGTGCCGCCTAGCTTTTCGGTCACGTCCCGCAAAGCACGCGTTGATGATAAGTTTGAAACCGTATTGCCGGGAGTATGTCGCAACACATGGTCAGCTACGGCTACAAGTGTATATTCTTCGCCAAACATGCTGCCATCTTCATTCACAAAACACAAGCGGTCAACATCCGGATCTACTACAATGCCAAAATCGGCTTTAACTTCCAAAACCTTTGCTGAGATAGCCGTAAGATTCTCGGGCAACGGTTCCGGGTTGTGCGGAAAGTTTCCGTCAGGCGTGCAGTATAACTGTTCTATTTGCGTCACACCCAACACATTTAATAAGGGTGGCAAAAAAATACCGCCGGTTGAATTTACACAGTCAATAACCACCTTAAAGTTGGCGGCTTTAATTGCGTCAACATCGACCAGCGACAATGACAATATCTTGTCGATATGTTTTTGCAGGTACGTTTGGTTAGGAACTACAGTGCCTAATTGCTCTACTTCCGCGAACTGAAAGTCGGAGTTTTCAGCAAGTTCAAGCACTTTTTTACCTTCATCGTCATTAATAAATTCGCCTTTATAGTTGAGTAATTTTAATGCATTCCATTCTTTGGGGTTGTGGCTTGCAGTGATGATGATGCCACCGCCGGCCTGCTCATCGGCTACCGCCAACTCAACAGTTGGCGTGGTTGACAAGCCCAGATCTACCACGTTAATACCTAGGCCCATTAGGGTTCCGGTCACTAAATAATTGACCATCGGGCCAGAGATGCGCGCATCGCGGCCAATAACCACCTTTTTGTTGTTTGTGGTAGCTATAACCCAACGACCGTAAGCCGTGGTATATTTAACTATATCGGCCGGAGTTAAGCCTGCACCGGCCGGCCCGCCTATTGTCCCTCTTATTCCGGAAATTGATTTGATGAGTGTCATACGGTTACAAGCTGTCTTAAAATTTGAATCTTACAAATGCTTCCATCGCCTCATATTCTGCCAAGCCTAGCTGATTATAGATTTTGGCGGTTTCGCTGGTACGATCCTCTGCGCGCATCCAGAACTCTCTGGCATCATCACCCGGAAATACGGGCCGGTCTTTTTGAGACTGGTGTTTAAAAATAGCCTCGCGTTTGCGCTCAACTTCTTTCGGAGAAAGCGGCACACACATCTCTATCTCGTGCGTTTCAAATTCATGCCAGGCGCCGCGGTAAAGCCATAACCAGCAGTCTTTAACCCAATCTTCGTTACTCAGTCTTTTTAATGATTCATATAAAATGTCAAAACATATTTTATGTGTACCATGCGGATCAGCAAAATCGCCAGCCGAATAAATTTGATGTGGCTTTACCTGCTGCAGAAGCGTCATGGTTTTTAAAATATCATCCTCATATGATACCTCCTTGCTTACTTTGCGCCTATCATAAAATGGTAAATTTTGAAAATGAATATGCGCATCGTCAAGGCCTACAAACCTGGCTCCTGCTATAGCTTCGCCTTTACGAATCAAGCCCTTAATGGTTTCGACTTCTTGCGGATCTCTTTCATTGGGTTGTTTTGTTTTCAAAAAGTTGCGGGCAGCGTTGTAAATGCTTTTTATTTTTTGATCATCTGTATTTTGCGATTGTAAAAAATCCATGGCAAATTCCACGAAACGCAAAGCATCATCGTCCCATACGGCGGTATTCCCCGAGGTTTGATAAGCTACATGCACGTCATGGCCTTGGTCGGCAAGGCGGATAAAAGTACCGCCCATTGAAATCACATCATCATCAGGGTGCGGTGAAAAGACGATAACACGTTTTTTTGCGGGTTCTGCCCGCTCGGGCCTTTGGCTGTCATCAGCATTTGGTTTACCACCCGGCCAGCCGGTAATGGTGTGCTGAAGCTTATTAAAAATATGGATATTGATGTCATAAACCGGCCCCTTTTCTGTTGCCAGTTGCGCCATGCCATGATTATTGTAATCTTCGTCCGTTAATTTCAAAATAGGCTTATTCAAGGTTTTAGCCAGCCATATCACTGCCTTTTTTATCAGCCACTCGTCCCAGATGCAGTCTTTAACCAGCCAGGGGGTATTAAAACGGGTAAGCGCAGAAGCAGCGGCTATATCCAATACAAACTCAACGTTGTCAGAATGTTGCAAGTAAGTAGCCGGGATATCTGAAGATATCTCACCCTCAACCGCTTTTTTGATAATCTCGGCCTTTTTGGCGTTCCAGGCCATAAGTATAATCTCGCGTGCTTTGAATATGGTTCCTATACCCATGGTTATAGCCTTAAGCGGAACATTCGCTTTACCGCCAAAATCGTGTGCAGCATCCCCCCGTGTAAGTTCGTCAAGGGTTACTAATCGCGTACCCGAGTTAGGTGCTGAGCCAGGTTCATTAAACCCGATATGCCCTGTGCGCCCAATACCCAGTATTTGCAAATCCAAGCCGCCATAAGCCGTTATTTTTTGCTCATAATCAAGACAAAAAGCCGCTATATCGTCCTGTGCCAAAGCACCGTCAGGGATATGCACATTCTGCGGATCAATATCTACATGATCAAACAAATGCTTGTACATAAAAACTTTATAACTTTGCGGTGCCTCAGGGTTCATGGGGTAATATTCATCCAGGTTGAAGGTTACAACGTTTTTAAAGCTCAGGCCTTCTTCGCGGTACAACCTGACCAGTTCGTTGTAAACACCAATGGGCGTTACCCCGGTTGCCAGGCCAAGTACAACTTTTTCGCCTTTCTGCGTTTTTTGTTTAATAATTGCCGCTATACGTTGTGCCACAGCTTTTGAGGCACTGTACATATCGGGGTAAACTTTTACCGGTAATTTTTCAAATCGTGTTTCTTCTAAAAGATTTAAGCGTGGCATAGTTTAAAGTTGTATGATGATAGGCGTATTATTGATATCCGTTATTCAACCACAATTGCGGCTGCATTCTTAACTGAGTTTTTCAGCGCCAGCCATTGGCTTTGTATTATATCGCTAAGGTTTTGATAATCTGCTTCAAGCAATCTGAGCAATTGCATCTGCGCTCGTGTACGTTGAAGGTTATGTTCAGGAAAATGTGTTTTATAGTATATGTCACCTTCCAGGTAATCCGTTAAAAAACGTACCGCCTGCATGTAAGGCAATAACACCACCCCCATCATAAGTGACTTCAGTTCAGAGCTTGTTAAAAAAAAAGCAGTTTGACTTAAATATCCTTTGGCAAAAGCCTCAAATAATGGGATGTTTAGCTTGATAGCATTCAGATCTTTTTCATCCTCGGGAGCGGTATTGATTATACTGCGAATAGCATCGCCAAAATCGTAAGCCACATAACCGGGCATAACCGTATCCAGATCAATAACACATTGTATCTCATCGTCCTGATCAAGTAATATGTTATTAAACTTAGTGTCGTTATGTGTAATACGCAATGGCAAAACGCCGGCCTTACCCAGTTGCAATATCTCGTTCATGTTGGTGGCACGGCTAAGTAAAAAGTCTACCTCATACTGTACAGATGATAGTCTTTTTACACAGTCATTTTGTATGGCCAATTTAAAATTTCCAAGTCGATATTCAATATTCAGGAAATCGGGAATTGTATGTACCAGCTTATCCGGCTGCAGATCGCATAATAAAGTTTGAAATCTTCCGAAAGCAATACCGCCCTGCAAAGCTTGTTTGGTATTGGTAACCAGATCGTAACTTTTAGTATTATGCAAAAAATTGGTCATTCGCCAATATTCGCCTTGAGCGTCCTGGCAGTAATATTTACCGTTATGACATTTTATAAGGGTTAATACTTCCTTTTCTGGATCTCCGGTTCTTGCTATTTTTTGTTTGAGGTGATTGGTGACATACACCATGTTATCCATGAGCCCGTCAATATCTTTAAAAACAAAACGATTAATTTTTTGAAGCAGGTAATCGCCCACTCTTTTGTTTTTCGACTGAATGATAAATGTATCATTGATATGCCCCGATCCAAACGGCTTGATATTAAATTCACCTTCGACAATATCAAACTGTGCAAGTATATCAGCAAAATTGTAAGCCACTGCTTTATTATTATTCATTATTAATGTGGTAAGTGGAATTTTTTTAACAGGATTCCAGCACTTATAAGTGTATTGCAAATATAATAACATTTTGCGTGTGCGTACACGCAAAATGTTATTTTTTTAAAAAACGTGTGTAATTATAGAGCATTTACGCTCATTACCTTAACCTCGTACGGTGCAAGCTTTATAGTCACAGTGCTGCCTGAGTATTGTTCGGGATTGCCTTTCTTACGAGCATCATAAAAAACATAGCCGCTTCTTAAGTGTCCGCCGGGTATTTCAAATACCTGCCCGGCGTTTATTACTATTGCCTGCGGGTGTCCCGCAGGATTACGTAAGGTGAGTACGCCTTTTTTTTCTGCCCAACCGGCATAACCGTAAAGCTCGCCTTTTTCAGGGTCGCCCCCTACCCAATGTATATCTTCAAGCTGTTTTTTGTTGGCTCTTGACCAATTTGCCGCGTCGCGTATACAATCCCAGGCCTTACTGTTAAGCTTATGAGGATTTATATAAAGTTCTTGCAAACCTGTGCCTGTTCCAAAAAAGGCCCAAACTTCGTCGGCAATGTCTTTATCATCCATTTCTAGTTTACCTGGCAGGCCATTGTCAGCAATGCAAATACCGTGATACATAACTGAGTTGAGCGGGAAAAGCGGTGCACGTTTTACGATGTTTTTATAGGCTTGTGCGTCTTTATAGGTTATCCACTGCTGTCTTTTTGAGCCGTCACCGGCCAGACCGGTATCATCGCCGGCCCGCCATATAGCATCACCATATTTAAGCCAATAAACCGACGGCCAGGTACCCACAGTAAGGCTCAGGTATAGATCCGGCTCGTTACTGCGCAACTCAGTTATCAGTTTTAGAAACGCCTCGATATCCTTTTGATAAGTTATGCTGGCCCCCGAGGCGCCGTTGCCCGCGCCTACGCCATCAAACTTAAACATAGATACATTGTAGTTTTTTATAAATGACATGGTAACATCTCTAAACCGGTTGTAGTAAACCGGCCCGGTTAATGAAAATCCGTTATCATTGGTTTCAAACGGAGGGTTTTGTTTTTTGCCAAAAGCCAGGCGCTGTGCTTTAGGCTCATCATAACCACCCCATGGCGAGATCCACACACCAAGGCGTGCATTTACTGCCCGGGTTGCTTTACTTAAGTTAGCGAATCCGTTAGGGAAACCGGCGTTGAATTGCCACAGCGTTTTATTATTATCCCAGCCATCATCAAACAAAAAGGCGTCCAGCTTTACTGCCCTTTTGCTGATGAGGCTGTCGGTAAATGCTTTTATACGGTCTAAACAGACGCTATCATTCAACTTACGGTCAACCCACGACAGATCAAACCAGGAGTTATAATGCAATATTTGACGGTAAGCATGTGCGCGTTGTCTTTCAACATAATACAAAAATCCACGGCGCAACTGCCCTGCCGGCACCACACCAAAAACTGACGATACGGTAACAGGGTTTCCATTACCAAGCGCTTCTAAACGCGGCAAATAAGCCGTCGTAAATGCTTTATCAACCAAAGTCTGACCCATAGGATGCTCCACTGAAAAAAAGAAATTATCAAGTACCAGCGGAGAGCCATCTACTGTGCCTGTTTTCCTGGCATTTAAAACAGACGGCAATTTGACCAAGGTTATTTTACTGATTTTTACAGAATCACTCGCGTCAAATACAAAAGTTTGTCTCACAAAGTTGTCGTTATCGGTTAGTGACGCTTTCCAACTTACCTTCAGCCCCAGTTTTGCATTTTCCAACTGGGCCGTGTAAGTCTTAATAGATGTTTTACTATTTAAAACCGGTTGCTTATCAAGCTTAAAATCATCGGACGAAAGTACTTTTCCGTCGGCGAGCGACACTTCAAAAATGGGTTGATTCAAGCTTATCCGCCGATGATTTTGCCGGTCTTGAAAAGCCGTCAACACCAATTTACCATTGCTATTTTTAAAACTGATGCCGAGTAGCTGGTTTTGTAATGTTATGGTGTTGTATTGTGCTTTTATGGAGGCAATACCTGGGACAATGCCCGGGTAAGCGACCTGCGCAGTACTAACTTCTGCGCTTAGAATTAAGCAGCTGATAGTAACTAGTATATATTTTTTCAGATCAATCATTATTGAAAAGGATTTTCATTTATATATTTTTCCCAAGCCCAGGCAGAAGCCAACATGTCATCAAGGTTTGATTGCGCGGTCCAGCCTAATTTGTTTTGGGCTTTAGTAACATCGCCCCATATTTTAATAATATCTCCTTCGCGGCGGTTGCCGATGCGGTAATTAAGCTTAACACCCGTTACGCGTTCAAATGCGTTGACTACCTCCAGTACCGAATTGCCTTTGCCTGTGCCTACATTAAATATTTCGAAAACAGTTTCCATTTGCCCGGCCTCCATGCGTTTTAATGCAGCGACATGCGCTTTGGCCAAATCAACGATATGGATATAGTCGCGAATACAGCTTCCATCGGCTGTGTCGTAATCGTCGCCATAAACAGTTATCTGCCCGCGCTTTCCAATTGCCGACTGTGTTATAAAAGGCACTAAGTTTTGCGGCACTCCCAAAGGCAATTCGCCTATTAACGCAGAGGCATGAGCCCCCACCGGATTGAAATAGCGCAAAGCGATGACCTTTAGACCGGCAACTGCGTGAGCGGTTTCTTTTAAAATCTCTTCTCCAATTTGTTTGGTATTGCCATAGGGCGATTCAGCTTTTTTTACAGGAGCCAGCTCATTTACCGGTAAAACATCGGGTTCGCCATAAACAGTGCACGAGGAAGAAAACACCAGGTTTACAGGCCGGCCTTTAATAGCATTGAGTAAATTAATCAATGTACAGATGTTATTATCGTAGTAAAGCAATGGGTCTTTAACTGATTCTGCCACAGACTTGGACGCTGCGAAATGTATGATACCCTCCAGATCGGGCTGTGACTGTATAAACGCACATACACCCACTTTATCACGCAAATCAAGCCTTTCAAAGACTGGCGTAATACCAGTGATGGTTTTGATCTGGTCGATGATCCTGATATCAGAATTAGACAAGTTATCTATAATAACCACCTCAAAACCAGATTGCTGCAATTCGACTACGGTGTGGGCGCCAATGTAACCCGTACCGCCAGTCACTAATACTTTACTTTTTTTTGAAACACGCATTCCATCCATGATTTATTTCACTTGTAGTGCAACTTTTAATTTATTATATCCGGTACTGGCTTCCCATAGATCCTGATTAGCCAACTGTATGCTGTATTCAGGTCTTGAAGAAATTGTGGCCGCCGCATCGGGCAAATTAAGATAGAGATCATACACGCCGGCTTTTACATCAGCAGGTAAAGCTAGTTTTTGATGTAAATTTACCGCGCCTGTAAACCAGCGGCGTATGTCTGTTTTTAATAGCAAAACCACTACTTTGCCATTAGCACGATTTTTTAATATTAACTGCACCGGCCTTGCATTGTAAGGCGACGCATAACCCACGTTTTCGATATTTAAAGCAACGTCAATTACACCGCCTTTTTGCACCCGGGTTGGAATACTTGCTTTACGCAGTACCAGCCGGTACCCTAATTTTTGTTTAATCTCATCCATGCAACCACCGGTAACCCAATCGTTGTTTACCTCTGTGTTATATCCCGCGTTAAGAAAGCTATAATGAAACGCGGCAAGCTCCTGTTGCACCCGTCCTGTCGGTCCGCAATCATTTTCAGGGCTAAACATGTCGTCGCAGGTTTCGCCGCCTACCACTGTGAATTTACTATCGGCCATTTCAAATTTACGCAAGGCCGGCGTAGCATCTTTTTGAGGGGTTGATGAATTACCATAATCCATGTAGGTGCCCTGATCATTAGGGCTGGACATAAAACAGTCATTATGAAACCCTATCCGGGCCTTATCTGAACCATTGAAGGCCTCGGCCAATGTCAACCCAGCAGACTCAACTGGAGCATTTATTCCGTAGACGGCTCGTTGCTTTAATTGAGGTATGCGCACTTGTATCATACGGCTTTTTGGTAAGGCATTTAATAATGCTTTTAATACTTCGATACGATCGCGCCAGTTGGTATCCAGTAAGCGCCCCTGAGCGCTGTCTGAGGCATTCCCAAAAAAATCGGTGTAATAATTTTCACCCCAAACCCCTATAAAGCCAAATTGCATACAGGCAATGATGTCTGCATTTTGCCGCAAATAAGGTTTTAACTGACTGATATGCTTAAGTACTATTGACTTAGGTGCATCGCCATAGGGCGGACAAAACGCGCCACCGGGGCACGAACCTCCATGCGTTTTATTAACATAACAGAATCTGATAATAAGCTTTACGCCTGCCTTACGGGCCGTTGCACAATCGGCATTTAATTTTTTTAAAAAAGTATCAGAAATAGGTGTCCGCGTAAAAGTATCCAATACATATTCTACATAAATCAGGCTGCTTGAAACGGCGTACAATGCTTTTTCAACCTTTTGGCGGTTACGATAACCAGCTAGTGTACTTTCACTTAGCGGAATATAATTTGATGCAAAAATGTTATGCGGCCTGTAAAACCCTCTTTCAGGGTTCATTATATCGTCGCTGCTTTCATGATAAGTTATAACTGTATCAGGCCGCATTGCAAAAGCATTTTTGCCGGCAATTGCCAGCCATAACAATGCCAGTACTACTGAAAAAGACTTCATAGCATAATAATTTTAGCTGGCGGGTTATTCCGCGCAGCAATTTATGTTGGTCGTTATATTTTGATGAATATCCTGTTGCGGCTTAGCCAATAGCAAATACACCACTCTGCAAATAACGTTACCATTGCAGATACCAGGGCTACCACCGTTGTTGATACGTTTAGTAAACTCAGGCCACCTTTTACGAAAATGCCTATAGCTCCATTAAACCACTGCGCACCTACGGTTTCAAAAAACAGATATAAAAAAATGGCGTTCATGCCAACGGCTGTAAATATCCAGGCATGCTTATTTAATTGCTGTACATCTATAAACCAGTACAAGGCCGCCATGAACAATAGTACCCAACCTGCTGATGCCAAAACAAATGAACTTGTACTTATTCTTTTTATAATAGGAGTAATATTTGCAATATCAAGTCCAAAACCCGCAATCAGGCAAACTGCGCCGGCTATTATTAAATACGAGATTTTTTGTTTAGATGTGAAAGGAGAAGTCAGCATTTTGCCCACCAATACCCCCCAAATGGTATGCGCAGCGGTTGGTATGATATTAATAGCTACCCATCCGTCAGGGTTTATTTTACCCATGAGTACGTTATCCATATAAGCGCCGAAATTATGGAACTCTACAAACGGCTGATCAAAACCAGGCATCAAAATGGCGCGATATAAAACCTCTGTTAATATCAGCAAAAAAAGCGTGAACCCAATTTGAAACCAAAACGACCTGTTAATGATCAAATAGGCTATCAATGTAGTAAATGAAAGCTGTGTAAGCACATTCCACAACTCAAAAACCAACTTACCTGCATAAATACAATGAAGACCGGTTCCCAGCAAAAATAGCTTTAAGGCACGAACGGCTATATGTTTAAAATTTTGAGACCAGCTAACACCCTTTTTTAATTTTGATTGATAAGACAGGTACATTGCTGTACCAGCCATTAACATAAAGGCTGGCTGCACCATGTCCCATAGGTGCAGTCCATGCCATCTATGATGAAAAAATTGGTTAACAACCGTATCTCCGGCTTTGCCCAGATGCATTTCCTTTAATGACTCCCAAACAGCGCAGCTTTCGCCGGCGAGCAAAATCATAATAAGTCCACGCATTACATCGAGCGAAACCAGGCGATCTGACGAAACATTTACCTTTTTTTCCATGAACTAATCAATCAACAAATCATTTTAATAATATACAGACATATAATTCCAACAACACAGCCAATGGGCGACTTGATAAAATCAAATATATAAACTTTTTGCGTGTGCGCACACATTTAAAAAAATATTTTTTTATTTAAAGCTGATGGTTCCAAAAAACTCGGGCAAGTGGAAATTAGGTACAGGGTTTACAATATTATTCCAGCTTAAGTAATGAGGTACCGTCGTCTCATCGCCGCATTTATAAAAATTCCCCATACAGATTACGCCTTTTAAAGATTTGATATCATCGTAAATAAAAGCAGAAAAAGGTATATCAAGAACTAGTTCCCACTTACTAAGACTTTCATTTTCAAAACTTTCTGTTTTAACAAAAATCTTAAATTGCTCAATCACATCTGCCGGTAATGTAACGCGCCCCGGGTTGCAGGCACCGTAAGCGGCATAGGGTGTACCGATACAATTAAATTCAAGATTGTAGTAATTAGCGCCATTGTCAAATGATATAAAAAACTCCACACAGCTGTCTTTATAAACCAAATCGTTCACTTGTGTGTGCCTTGCCTCAGCATAGTTTTCTGTTACCCAATATTTTAACAAAATACTACTACTAGTGTAGGCCATGCTAAAACTAACCTCAGGAAAATAACCATTTTCGCTCCACAAAAGGTTGTTCAGCTTTTCTTTAGGATAATTATTTAAAAATATCGCAGCGTTGTCCTCATTTTCAGGAGAAATGAATTGACAGTTTATTTGTTTTGACATGTATCAATGCAGATAAAAGGTAATATACACCGTATAAACCGCGTGCACGGACACAAATTTAAACTTGTTCTGTAAATAAACAAGTTAATCACCAGTAAACTGTTATTATATTTCTACGAATGACTGATCTTTTTCGTCAAGGAAATAGTTCAGGTTTTCCTTTGTTACAATATCCAAAGGCAGGTATTTAATAATAGGAACCTCTTTTTTGAATACCAGATGCTCTGCCAATTGATAAATACCCCAATAACCTTGCCCCTTCGGATTTTGATTGATAAGAAAGCTAATACCTCCATTGTTTAGATAATGCAGATTGGGCGGTATTAAGTCGTACCCTATAAGCTTAATATGATTGATATGACGCTGTTCTAAATATTTAGCAATATCATAGGCCTGCGATGTGGTGACGAAAATTTGCTTCAGATCAAATGTACTTTCAATTAACGCGTCCAGGCTTTTAATAAAGCTTGACTGACTTGAGCGGGTAAGTTCAACAGTTAGTATCTTATATTTATGGTCAAGATTATTTTGGGCAAAATAATTCCTGAAACCCTGTTCCTTTTTAACCAGGTGCTGTGCATTACTTATTTTTTCGTCAATATGTGCTATCAACATGGAGCAAGCGTCAGGGTTACCATAATGTGCTAACTTACCTGCAAGCAGGCCACTTTGGTATGAATCCTGACCAATATAACTCAGGGGGTCAAAATCTGCTATTTGGGTATTAAATAACACAAAGGGTATCTTATCGGCATTCCATTTTTCAAAAAAGGGTAATGTCTCTTTATAATATATAGGCGACAATAAGACACCGTCGGGTTTTTTGCGGGTTAGCTCGGTAGCTTTTTTAACATAATCATTAACGTCATGAGGATCGAATACATACTGCTCAATAAAAACGTTGTACTGTTTAAAATCCTGCTCGGCCTTTTCAATACCTGATTTTGGGGCTGTCCAGAATGCATCGTAATTATGATCGGGAAATAAAGCAGCAAGGTGATACTCTTTCTTTGACCCCAGCATACGAGCCATAAGGTTAGGCTCATAATTTAGCTCTTTAATAATTTTTAAAACCCTTTCCTTCACGTCATTTGCAACTCTGCCCCTGTTGTGAATCACGCGATCAACAGTTCCGGTTGAAACCTGCGCTTTAAGCGCAATATCTTTTATACGAACAATTGCTTTGGTTTGCGGACGTACTTTTTTCATCGATAAGGGTAAAATTTGAGTGTGGGATACATCATCCGATAATCACAAAAACTAATTAAAATAACCGGCAATAGATTTGCTTCGCGTTAAGCAGGCAAATTAACGAAAAATGCCGATAACACTAAAAGTTAATAATTTGAGCTATGATAAATCGTACAACTAAAATTCTTTATCGTTCAACTCGCTGTTAGGCAATTTCAGTTTGCTGGTAAACTTATTGAGGTTGAAACTTAAGTTAATCAGCAATATATTGGTTTCGTAAATATAATTGGTGGTAGTATAAAAGTCTGCGCCAGAGGTTGTGATACGTTGTTTAGCCGCGTTAAATAAGCCAATGTTTTGCCACAATAACGATGCTGCCAAACGCCCATTCATAACGGTCTTTTTAACAGAAGCATTTGGAATAAAATATTGAGAATCTTCGCCCTGGGCAGTAGGCCGTGTTGACAGGTAGTTAAAGTTAGCCTGAGCGCTCCACGTTTTGGCTAATTGAAAAGCAGTATTCATATTGAGAGAATACGCCCATCGCTGGTTATTAACAGTTACCGGCTGATTAAGTATCTGTATGGCGCCACTGATATGATAGTTATAAGCGTTAGCGCCCAGGTAAAAATTCCACCATTTTGTAAGTTGTAAGCTTGTACCCATTTCGGCACCTATTTGATTAGCCGAGCCGGCGTTTGTATAAACGCGATTTAATATGGTATCAGCATAAACACTATTAAGCCGCTGTATGGGGTTTTTAATATGCTGATAATACCCGTTAAAAAAAATCGAACCCGCTTTAAAAGTATGAACAAATCCCAGCTCTACCTGATCTATAAATTCGGGTAATAAATCGGGGTCACCTTCTTCCAGCGTTTCTGAGTGCTCACGTTCCGGAATTGGGTTAAGTTCTAAGTTAGTTGTGCGGTTTATCCGTTTACTGTAATCTGTTTTAATCTTCCAATTATCAGTTAAGTTGTATTGCAGCAATGCTGAAGGAAACAAATTTGAAAGATCAAGCTGATGTACGTTTGCGTCATATGAAAGGTTGACGGAACGGGTAGCATATTCGTAACGTAGCCCGCCGTTGTAATCCCATTTGCCTGATTTCCCTGAATATTGACTATAAACCGAGTTGATTACATTTTTAGCGTGCAGGCTGCCTTGAAACTTATCGGCGTCAGGCTGTGAAGTTGCGGGGGTAACCAGGTAATCAAATTGACCATCCTGAGTATCGTACCGCAGCTGATAACCGCTTTCTAATTTGCCATTTCCTAAGGCTATACTGTGGTCAAGTTTAAAGCGATAACCTGTAATTGGCCGTTTGTAAGGATTGTAAACATATTGTATGGTATCGGCAGTATTAGGATAATGTAAATTACGGTTCTTAGTGTTACCATATAAACCGGCATGTTCATATACCATACCAACAGATAATGTGGATTTATCAGTAAAGGTATGGGTATAATCAAAATTAGCCAGCGCAAAACTTCCCTCCTTAGTTTGCAGGTTAGAGTTATAATAGGTTGTGTTTTTGATAAACCCGCCATTACTCAAGCTGGAGGTTGTGTTATGATAAAGCAAGTTGGCAAGCCGATCCTGATAGCGTTGACCTAAAAACAATCCGCCTGAAAAAACATTTGCTTCATCGGCTGTAAAATTGACAGACGCCCGGCCGGCATAATTATACTTTTTAAAGCTGCGCTCGCCGGTTGACGGAAAACGTGTTATAGTGCCCGCAGCGAAGTTTTTGGTGTAGACATCGCCTTCACGATAACCGGCGTTATCGTTACGATTATAATTACCACTTACCGAAACATCCCATTTTCCTCTACGGTAGTTTACTGTGGCATCACCGCCAATACGTACCGGCTCACGGCTATTATTAAAGTCATTGTTGCTTGGCAATCCGCTCTGAACATTAGTTGCCAAAGTAAATCCGTCGTTAGCACCTTTTTTGGTGATAATATTAAGTATGCCTCCACGACCATCGGGATCATACTTTGCCGACGGGGAAGTAACTACTTCAATATTCTCCACCGCATTTGCCGGTATTTGGCTGAGTACCGTTTGAGCGTCGGTTAACACCGGTTTTCCGTTCACCAGCACCATAAAACTTTCAGAGCCACGCATACTGATATTGCCCTCTCCATTTACCGACACCGACGGCAGGTTTTTGATAACATCAATAGCCGAGCCGCCCTTTGCTGCCTCGAATTGCCCCGCCCTGTAAACTTGTTTATCAATTTTATTAAGCGTATTAACCTGCTGTGCCTGAACGTCAACCTGTTTAAGCTGATGATTAGCAGATTGTAATAAAAGCTCGCCTAAATCCAGGTGAGTTCTTCCGTCTAATTCCAGGTCGGCCTTTATAAAATTCTGATAGCCTATAAAAACAATTTTCAGATAATAATTACCAGCCGAAAGGTTATTCAATTCAAAACTACCATCGGCTTTAGTAACTGTGCCGGTTACCAAACTTGAATTGTCTGCTCTAAATAATGCGGCGCTGGCATATTCAACAGGCTGATGCGTTTTGCTGTCCATAATATGGCCTTTAACCAAGCTTGATTGTGCAAAAAGGCTGAAGCTTTTGCATAATAATAACAACAAAAATATTTTCTTCATGGATAAAAAGGAATACTCAAAATTAGATATGCGCTGCATGGTAGTACGGTAAAATTGCCAGGTTATACGGTATATTCAACGCTTAGCGACAATCAGCTCGCGATAAGCGCCTGGTGTAAGGTTGGTTGAGCTTTTAAAAAATTTAACAAAATGCGAAGTATCGCTGAAATGAAGCAGATGCGCTATCTCTTTAATAGTTTGCTCAGGTGCCGACAACAAGGTCTTACATTCCTGTAATAAACGTTCATTCAACATCATAGAAGGAGTTTTACCTGCGGCCTTGCGGCAAACGGTGTTTAGCTGCTGTGGCGTAGTACCCAATTCAATAGCATAATCATGCACGTTCTTTAACCCCGGCTCACTTGAGTTAAGTAAACTTTTAAACCGGTAGTAAAGAGCGCTAACGGTTGGCTTGTCAATTTGCTGGGCCCGTATAGCTGTCTTCTGAATTAACAGACGTAAATAGCCGGTTAATATTTGGATATCGGCTTCGGTACGACGATACTCGTCGCAAAACAATTTTAGCAACTGCAAATAGGCTTCATCATTGACTAAATGCATTACCATATTCAAGTTGTAAATAATTGCCAGCTGATCCGCTGTTAATAACTCTTCTTTAAATAGTATAACATAACCCTTAGGTATCCGGGTGAAATCCCAACAGTGCGTTTGGCCGGGTTTTAAAAAAAATATAACGGGCGGTGTCACTTCATAGCTTTGATCATCAATCTGGTGTATTCCGGCGCCGTCGTTTAGTATTATCAGTTCAAAATAACCTGCGTGTTTATGCGGCACTGTTGGTTTAATTACTTCCTTAAAGGGGCTGATTTTAAGCAATTCGGTTTTACCGATCTTAGATTTTACAGGAATGCCTGATGCCATGCTTGTTAAAAATTGCTTTGCTAAATTACAATTTCAATTTTTATAAATACCAAGGCCGGTTAAGCTTAATAATACCATAATACCGCTGGTATATAAAAACAAATACCCGCATTAAAATGCAGGTATTTGTTAGTTGATCTTGCGAAATATAAAATCGATGTATTATCAATAACTGATTATTTTTTCAAATAGTTTGTTTCAATAAATTTCCTGATAGTTTCAGCAGTAAGAATTATGCTGTTAGCGCGGCTAAAGCGAGCTATAACTATGCCGCAAAAATGATTTTTTGCATCAAATACAGGCCCTCCGCATTGTTCAGGCTTTAAAACCAGATCGCTGGTATAAACCTCTTTAAATCCATCGCGGCGCAGGCTTTTACCGCCGGCAAAGTGATCGGCCGGATGATCATACACAATTTGTGGAGGATAAGTCAGGACGATCGTTTTTTTCAGTATTTCGGCGCCCCTTTTCAATTGAACACTCACAGTATCACCAGGCCATAGGTTTGCAATCATAGCATTAAACGCAGCCGCGTCCGCGTAACCATCCAGAATATCCCCTACCCTGATGTCATGCTGCGCAGCAGGCGAACCCGGACGAACAAAATAAACCCTGGCAGGACTGCTGCCATGTGCAGGTGTAGCGCCGAGAAAACCGCCACCGCTAACCTTGGCAAGATCAAGCTGGCCGCCGCTTATAATTCCCGCAACTACTGAATCTTCAACTGGCGCAAATAAAAAATCGCCTACTTGAGGTGTTACCGGATTGATGCTTATCCCTTTAAGCTTTTGTACAGGGCGAAGCAACACGAGGTCATTGGTTTTATCGCGGGCAATGACCGTTGCCAGCTTACCCATGATGATTACCGAATCGCCGACTAAAGAGCTTTTAGAAACCACCAATGAGGAAACAACTGTGCCCAGTACATTTTGAGCCTGCCCTTTGTAAAAGCTTGTCATCTTTACATAAGCACCTGTATAATTACCAGCCTTTGGCCAGGAAAATGTTGAAAGCCGGGTTTTGCCTGCAATAAAAGTTGACTTTTCGGGCCAGTTGTGGTAAACAACAGGGTCCTGCAAAGCAAGCCAGTATTTTTGATATAAATCCACCGGCACATCGTAATTTGCCGCTTCAGGTATCTCAATAGCGCTGTGCAGCCCAATAAGTTCGCCGCGTATATTGAACAATGGACCGCCCGAATCGCCGGGCTCCATAAGCGCTGTCGACCGTATAAAGCCGCGGCTATTCAGCGGCTCGGTAACTTTACCTAAACGAACCGTAGGTTGGGTTTGATTAAGACTTTCAGGATAAGCGATACTAAGACATGGCTCATTGTCATTTAACTTAGATTCACTCATCTCCGCGCTCGGCCAATCGGTTCCTTTCACAATCATCATCATCGCCACATCCGGGCGGGTTTTGTCATCGGCAAGTTCTATCTTACCCAAAGCTTTTGCAATTGCTTCGCGCCCATCTGTAAAAAATACTTTATAGGTATTACCCGGTATGGTTACATGCGCGGCTGTAAGTACATATTTCCCTTTTACTACTACGCCGCTAAACTGCGCGCTTGTTCGTTGCTGCTGCACGGTGTCAAAGCCCCACATTCGTACACAAGCCGGCCGTACCTTAGAAATGGTTGAATACAGATCCTGCCCCGCCACCAATACAGGGAATAGCAAGCAGAGCAGGATGATATAAAAGCGGTTACGCATATTAGTTCTTGAATAATTCAGCCAACTTTTTATTCAGCTCTTCGCCACGCAAACCGGTACTGATCAGTTTACCGTCCCGATCAACCAGGAAAGTAGCAGGTATTGCAGAAACACCATATAAAACTGCTGCCTTATTATTCTGACCGTTCAAGTCGCAAACCTGCGGCCAGGCCATACCTTCTTGCTGTACGGCCTTCAGCCATTTGTCGCGGCTATTGTCTAACGACACCGATAATATTTCAAAACCTTTGTCTTTATACATTTTGTATTGGTTCACCAAGTTAGGGATTTCCTGGCGACAAGGTGAACACCAACTGGCCCAAAAGTCAATAAGCACTATCTTACCTTTATAATTGGCTAACGACACTGGTTTACCGGCAGGGTTAACCTGGGTAAACACCGGGGCTGGGCCACCTATTTTTAAACGATAATGCGCCGCTATAAATTCTTTAATAATCTTGCCGTTATCAGTCGCCTGAATTTCAGGGCTAAAGGTTTTGAAAACCTCTTCGGCTGTGGTCACCGTCCTGTCATTTGCGGCAGTTCCAAACAATGCCACCGGCGCGAAATATGAATTAGGGTGTGTTTTGGCAAACTCCAGGTTTTTTACCTGAAAATCAGCTATCATTTTGTAATGGTGACGCGCCACCTGATTAGTAAACGCTGTATCGTTAACTAATTCAGGTGCAGCAGCAATCTCGGCGTTTGATATTTTGTCGATATCCCACGGCATTGGGCCTACTGCTTTGGCATAAGCCGCATATTCGTCATAGATTTTTGAACCGCTTATCAGGGCATTTTCCAATGAGTCTTTTGACGAGATATTTAACGTCTCATTACCAAAGTGAAAATAAATTACGTCGCCGCCATGTGTAGCAATTTCACGCCCCAAGCCTTTATGGTCAAGCGCCAAACGTACAGAGCTGTAAGGGTTCATACTCCCCTTAAAATGGAACTCGCCATTTACCAGCGTGGCTGAATCAGTATGATCTTTACCTTCAGTCATGTAGCTCAAATAAACTTTTTGACCGTCCAGATTACCTATATGGCCATTTACGGTAAAGCCGGGCGTTTGTGCAGCCGCGCCCAGCGCAGCTACACTTAATAATAATGTGGTGAATATGTTTTTCATAGATTGTTTAACGTATTACGACATCAACCGGTGCGCCGGGGATGCCTGTTATTGTTTTAGTTATATTGCCGTTTTTACCTACGCTTATGTCCAGGGTATAAAGCGCCCCATCTGTACCCGCAGTAAGTGTATTGCCATCTGCACTCAGTTTGATCATGCTTACTTTTTTACCACCAAAGTTGGCGTCAAGTGCGCGCAGATCTTCATTAAGCGGGTTGTACCGATAAATTTTATCATTTGAGGTAAAGTAAAAAACATTGATGGTTGATTGCTGCCATTTGGTATCAGCATTCACTAACGCAGCGCCTTTAAATATCCGTTTGCCATAAACATGCAACGTTCGCTGTGCGTAGTTGTCCATATCGATGTAAAAAGACAATTCATATAGCTGATTATCAGCGCCTTTTATATAGGCGTAGGATTGGCCCGGTTGTGCCTGCATAAATACCAGATTAGAGCTACCAATATGCTTGGGATCAAAGGCATTGCCGTCTGATGTAAAATCATTGCCCATATAATTACCGCCGCCATCAAAGGTGATGAACGACTGCGCAGCCGAATCGAATCCGAAGAAATAATTTGGCGTGCGGCTGTAATAAGGAGATAAGGTATAAGTGCCTGATTGCGCATTGGAGAATTTACCAAAATCTGGCGCAAACGGCGCGGTACTGGTTACCGATAAATACAACTTACCATTGATCTCGCCGGTAGGAGTACCTGTCGACGCCTCAAAATGCCCCAGATTAATTGGGTTTGGAGCAGTGAAAAACTGCTGGTTAAAATACCGCTTGAGCAACATGGTGCTGCCATCAATAATAACGCTTTGCTTATTATTATCCTGGCAAACTACCCAGTAATCCTCTACTGTGCCCGGCTGGTAAGCTAATGGTTTGGCAAACAGCTGTATAGGGTTTGCCGGCAGATCCTCACCATTTAATGATTTGTAAAGGTTGCTCAAAATTGTACCATCTGGCTTAATGAACGATAGCTTTGTAGTACTGCCATCAATTGTTAGTACACTGGTACCTGTAGAAAACTGGGTACCGCCTTGAATTTTAAACGGGAAAAAGTACTTAATGCCATTACGTTTATCAGTAATAGTAAGTTTGGCATCTCGAAGGCTGGGCGCCAGGTTGTAAACTATCCTTAGCGGGTAACCCATATAAGTATCTGTCCGTGCTTCGTCGGCTACAATAATATCCCACTGGTAAGTTAAATCTGTGAGTGGGTTGGCTCCTTGTATGGTTACTTTTGGCGCCAGTATTAATGAGTCGCCTACCAAAGCCTGGAAAGTCGAATCGGTAAACCCGGTTACAATAGGTTTGCTGGGAACATGATAGTTGTAGTTACCAAGATCTTTCTTACATGAAGCCAGACCTATTACGAGTATCGAAAAAATAAATAAAATACGTTTCATGATCAGATCAGGATTTGATTGCCGTTTTCGTCAATAAAAATGAGTTTATTGACTGACGGAAAATATTTAAGCCAAAACTTTTTGTTGGGCGCACTAGTGCTGTAAAAGTCATAGTCGCCGGTATTATCGTTGCGCTTGGTAAGCGTGTAACCTTTATCGGGGTTTTGCGCAACCCAGGTAAACGGATCTTGAAGAAACTCATGCAGGTTTTCGATATAATACAGGCAACGCGGGATCTGTAAATAAAAATTAGGGTCCTTAGCCGGATTTAGCTCAACAAGATCGCGGGTGCCGGATGCGATGAGGAATAACTGATGTTTTACCCGGCTATAAGCGCCCAACTGCCCCCAATACGGCCACCAAGACGGTTCTTCTAAACGATTAGAAAACGAGATTAAGCGCGACCGGTCAGCTAACGGCAGATTAGTACTAAAATCGGTACCGCCAGTAACTACCAGTTTAATAGTAACGGTTTTATTTTGTAATGCCGTGTCTGTATTTAATAATATAATGGGAACATGCACTATGCCCGAGTCGGCGGGCATTATATAGCTTGGCTTCAAGGGTTCATAATGTACCGATGGTATTGCGGTAGAACTCTTGGGATCTGCACTCAATACAAAACTGCGGGCCTTATGAACGCGTTCGCCAGATACAGTTACCTTAACCCAAAGTGTATCGCTAATCTGCGCCGGATTATACGCAAATGTATAGATATATCCGGCCGTATCAGTTGTAGCCAAACCCAGATATATATTATCCTTACCACCCGGAGAACTGTAGGTGGTGAGGTTTTCTTTTTTGCAGGCAGTCCATAAAAGTCCAACCGCACAGCAAACTAAAAACAGAGTGATTTTTTTCATGTCGTTGATCTTTAATTGGTTCTATAAGTCAATTCATCCTGTGGTTTCGGGAACACAAAAACGCTGTTTGATGGCAACACGGTTTGCGTCGAATTAACCACTACGGCATGGTTTAAGCGTTTATACATGTAGAATATTTGATTCTCACCGTAAAACTCTTTACGCGCCTCTGCCAATAAGCGATTAATAAAATCGTCTTTTGACGGCACAACGGTGAGGTTATTACCGATACCCCGCTTAGTACGAATGGTATTGTAATAATCCAGCGCCGCCGAAGGGTTAACATCAAAACTTGCTTCTGCCGCTATATAATACATTTCACTTAAACGTATTGCCGGCGCTACAAGCGGGTGCAGATTAGCTAATGGGGCAGGATTCTCTACATATTTTTGCAGCACTGCTCGGTTAGCTCCGCCGGTAACTGAAGCCGTAGAGAGGAACCATTGTTTGTAGCGCCAATCTTCAGCGCCGTCACCTCCCAGTTCATAAATGTCAGACACCTGGTCAACAGTACCACTATAATATGGGTTACTGCCTGTATAAAGACCTTGCAGCAAGCCAACCTCATTGGCATTATCAATAAACCATGAAGCAACCAGCTCTGGGTAAAAAATACGGTCGCGTTTTTGAGGGTCGCTGGCGAAAAAGTCATCCTGTTTGGTAAAAGGAAATTTTTTCGAGTTGATCACTTCCTGCGCATTACTTAACGCATTGGCTTTATCACCCTCATATAAATACACTCTTGCCAACTCGCCACATACCGCGTAATAATTTAAACGCTGACGCCGATTCTGCATAAACAAGCTCGGCGAGGCAAGCTCTGTAGTTGTTGTTGCTGAAGGATAACCAACGACATAACTGGCCGACAATATCGGATCGCTTTTCAGCAATGTTTTAGCCAATTTTAAATCTGTCAATAACTGATCGATAACTTGCTGAACAGTTGAATTAGGCGTACTCTTGGTGGTTACCTGCGTTACATAAGGAATAGCAGTTTGACCAGCACCGGTTACGTAAGCCGGCGCAAACATCCGTAGCAAATCAAAATGTAAATAAGCACGTAAAGCTAAAGTCTCACCCTTGATCAGGTCGCGATTGCCGGCGCTGAACTGTACTTTCTGATTATCAATTGCGGCAAGTAAGTAATTGCAGTTAGCAATAGCCCGATAAGCATTGTTCCAGATATCCGAATTTTTTGATACCACCGAGGGCAACGTATAATTAAAATTGGCTGTCTGCTGCAGAATTACGTCATTGAACTGGTAATTTTGCGACAGGATATCGTTATAAAAAGTCAAATTACCTCCATAAAGCGAAGAACCGCTGCAAAGCGTATATACGCCATTCAAGGCTTCTTCAAAACCCTGTTCGGTTTTAAATAAATCGCTTTGGTCAATCTGCGAAGCTGGCTTAACATCCAGGAACTTATTACAGCTACTTGATGTGAGCACAACTAAAAAAGCTATATAAAATATTTTTTTCATATCCATTCCATTAAAAAGTAGCCTGTAAAGCGGCCGTTAAACTACGTGCATAGGGATAATATATACCGCGTTCCTGTTGAATGCTTGACGAGTAAAAAGCATCATTTACGGTAACTGTTGCGCGCAAAGATTGCATGCCTATTTTTTTGGCAAATGATTTAGTAACGTCATAAGACAAGGTAACCGACGGCAGATCAATGGTATTTTCGCGCTGCACAAAACGTGAAGTTGCGTACGATGTTCCCAGATCGGCAATATTTTTAAATAAAGCCTTATCACCAGGTTGCTGCCAGCGTTGGGTTAGCGCGCGGCTGTCTACGTTAAAACGCGGGTCGGCATTCTCTACTCTATCAATCAAAGTTTGGTTGAAAGCCTGCCCGCCAAACTTATAGTGGAACTGAAAGCTCAGTAAGAATTGCTTATAGGTGATGTTACTACCTATAAAACCTTCGGCCTTAGGTTCCATGTTGCCAATGGGCTGCTCATCAACCGCATTCCAGTCGTAGGTTAGCGTACCATCGCGTTTTACCAATAACTCCTTACCATTTTCAGGGTCAATACCTAATGATTTTACCCCCCAGATGGTGTATAACGACTGTCCTTCCTGGTAGTGAAGCAAAGGCACACCCTGCGCGTTGTTGGCTGTGTTAGACTGATACGCATTTACCGCGTCATTGTAGGCCTTTAACGAGTTAGATATCCTTACAATGGTATTTTTGTTGTGAGCCAGGTTACCAATGATATTAATGTTTATATCCTTTGCCCGATAAGCATTAAGGGTTAAGTAAAGTTCATAACCTTTATTACTCATATCGCCCAAATTGGCATCGTAGGTTGTAAAACCGGTTGATGGCGCTATATTGATACTGTTAACCAACCCTTTGGTTAGCTTATAGTAATAATGCGGATTCAACAATATCTTATCGTTTAACAAACCCAGTTCCAGTGAGAAATCGTAGTTGGTTGTTTTCTGCCATTTCAAATCCTCGTTACCATATGCATTTACTGTTGCACCGACACCGGTTGAATACCAGTTATTAGTTTGGTAGCTATAGGTTGTTCTGGCCAGCGATGGCGGGAAGTTTACCGAACCTGTTAAACCGGTGGTAAAAGTCAGCTTTAAACGAGATATGGCTGGTAAATTATTTTTGATAAAATCTTCATAATGCGCATTCCAGCCAATACCCGCTGCCCAAAACGGTGCAATACGCTGATTGGCCCCAAAAGCCGATGATCCGTTTGCACTCAATGTTGCATCTAAAAGGTACTTGTTTTTATAAGCGTAGTTACCTGTTAAAAACTGCGAAATAGTGCGCGTTTGTGCTATGTCGCCACTGGGAGCTGAATTGGGTGTATACGTACGTGCAAAGCCTATATTGGTAAACCGATCGTTAGAGAAACCACGTGCTTCAAAACCTTTAAAGTCTTCGTTAGAAGTATAAATCTGCGAGTTGAGCACGGCATTGATGGAGTGGTCGCCAAGTTGTTTGTTATAAACCAATTTCAAACTACCATTCAATGTCAGCATGTTATCATTAGTATAATTATAGCTGCCACGATTTTGTATATCGCTTGTTGGCCCGTAATAAAAACTGTTACTTAACGGCGAAACAAAGACGTCGGTTGTGCTCTTGGTATTAATAAGGCTAAATAACCCTATCAAACGAAGGCCGGGTACTATCCTCCAATCGGCAGAAAAATTATCCTGTAGTTCAAGGTAAGCTGCGCGATCAAAACTACCCAGCGTTGATTCAAACAACGGATTATAAACCGGTTCGTCCCTGTATTGAGCAGAGCCACTCTGGTGAGTATCTATCCGCCAGTTAGCTATCTCGCGCAAATAATTGCCGTTTGCATCGCGGATGGGATAATACGGGTTCATTGCGACATAGGTAGAAAAATTACCATATTCAGTATTGGTGGATTTGATCTGACTGATGGTAACTTCATTTTTCACCAGCAAACTGCGGGTTGGGTTGTAAAAGAAACTCATACCGCCAGTATAACGATCACGGCCCGAGCCCTTCATCACCCCGGGCTGTGTTTCATAACGCAGGTCAATACCATAACGGAATGTCGAGTCACCGCCTTCGGCATACAGCGAATGCTTCATGCCGTAAGCATTTTGCAAAGGTTGCGATAACCAATAGCTGTTTACTCCACTTACCACATTGCTCAGTTTGTCATAATATTGCTGATCTAATTGATCTTGTGTTGTGGCAGTATTATTTACCGCACTGTACAGGCCGGCCAGCTGTTCATATTTCAGCTTATCGGCTGCGTTTAATACATGGTAACCGGTCAAATCAGGGGCCTGTACCTTTAGTTCATAATTATAGGTGAGCTGCAGTTTACCCGGCACAGGTGCGCGGGTGGTAATCACAATTACGCCGTTTGCTGCTTTTGAGCCGTAGACCGCAGTTGCCGCCGCATCTTTCAGAATATTTACCGATGATACGCGGTTCATATCTAAGTCTACTATTTTTTCAAGCGAAACCTCAAAACCATCCAAAATAAATACCGGTTGGTTGTAAGTACTTGAAAGGTTGTTTTTATCTATAATCGAACCGTTTACAGAAGGCAGCGTTGTAGATCCACGTACAGTTACCTTAGGCAGGCTATTGGGGTCTGAACCTAATAAAGTGTTATCTGCTATACGAAACGAAGGATCAAAAGTTGCAATACTTTTAATCAAACTTTGCGGGTTTACCCTGCGCAAATCTTCACCTTTTATAGTGATAGCCGAACCGGTGTAATTATCTTTTTTAATCACCTGGTAACCGGTTACCACCACATCATTAACATGATTATTACGTGCTGACAGCATTACTACCCATGGCTTATTGTTAGCAGCGCTAACTACCACATCTTTCAGGTTGTAACCCACATAGCTAAATTCCAGCACATCCCCAGCACTGGCGGCTAAACCAAAGTCGCCGTTTACATTGCTTTGCACATGGATGGGTTTGTTTTTAACGCTGACGTTTACGCCTATTAAAGGCTCATGTGTTGCGCTATCAATTACCTTACCCTGAATTACAATAGGCGCTACAGCACCAGGGCCGATTACCGAAGGTATTTCAGTAATCTTTGGCCTGGCCGGACTAATTACAACAGTTTTATCAACGATAGTAAAAGTCAGACCCATGTTTTTCAGGCATGCCTGAATGGCATCTGATAACGACGCCGATTTCACCTCAACATCCTGTAATTGGCGTGTATCAATCTTTCCACTGTAAAAAAAGGTATAGCCGGTTTGTTTTTTTATCTCCTTAAAAAGCGATGCCAAAGGCGCCTGATGGCGGCTTAAAGTGACCGTTTGCGCAAAACCTGCAGCCGAAAGCTGGAGTGCGCCAACAAGGAGTATTAGAGTAGTTAACTTCATCACTACATAGGCTTTATGCTTCGCGCTACCCATAGGGCCGCGAAGAAAATTTAATTTCATATTTTTGAACAAGAAATAAGAGGTAAGAGAAATCAGACAGTCCGCGGTTCCAATGGGGACTGTCCACCTTTTTTGATCGGGCCGGCGGCACTCCAATGCCCCGGCTTTTTTTATGAAGTTTAGTCGAATTGCTGCATAGGCTTGTCTTTGGGGGTTAATCGTTAATAGTTTATTTTAGTTAGTTGAAACCAAGAGGCGGCGCCCCTCAATTGTAAAATGCACATTATTTAACTCCAATATCTTCAACACATCCGCCAGCTTGCTTTCCCGCGGAATCTCGCCATAAAACTTCTCTGTACTCACTGCCCCATCGTATACAATTTCCACATTATACCAACGTGCCACCTGTCTTAAAATAGTCTTCAGGTCATCGCCATCAAACGCAAATAAACCGTTCTTCCAGGCTACTTCCTTATCTACATCAACCGTACGCTTTGACAGATCTGTACCTTGCATCATTGCTTGCTCGCCCGGTACAATCCGCTCTTTAACTGCGCCACCTGCTACCTCGACAGAACCCTCCAACAATGTAGTTTTCACAGACGCCTCATCAGCATAGGCATTAATATTAAAATGTGTACCTAATACAGTCACCGTCTGCCCGGCCGAGCTTACCTTGAACGGATGCGCTTTGTCTTTAGCAACTTCAAAATAGGCCTCACCGGTCAAAGTCACTTTACGTTCAGCGCCAAACACCAAAGGATAGGTTAAGGAAGAAGCCGCATTTAGCATTACTTTGGTGCCGTCAGGCAGCACCACTTCATACTGGCCGCCTAGCGGCGTTGAAATCGTATTGTCTCCCACCGACCCTGCAGTTGGCGATGCTATGGTATAAACCAATAAACCCTTCGCATTTTTTTGAATCGATACACCTGCCTGTTGAGCGATAAGGCCATTGCCCACCGCTGTAAGGTCAATCTTCGAGCCATTTGCTAACTGCAGGGTCGCACGGTTACCGCCTGGTTCTATTTTATTCTTAGCCAGAGCCAATTGGCTTATCTCAGGCATGCGTACATACCAAATACCGGTGCCGATAAGCAACAATATCGCTGCAGCGGCCCACCAGCGTATCCACAAACGCCTTACAGGGCGCTCTGCCTCAATACGGGCATCAATACGCTGTTTCAGCTGCTGATTTAAAGCTATCTCATTATCTGCGGTAACAAGTTCTTCGTTCGCGTCAAAAGCTTCATAGAAAGATTCCAGCAAACGCCGCTCTTCAGCCGATGCCTCTCCCCGGCGATAGCGCGCCATCATTTCCTTGAAATATTGTTTGTCAATATCTTTCATATTAAGCTTGTATAATTAAATGATACGTAATTTTTAGAAAAGCCCAGTGCAGGTAAACTTTTTTTTAAGAAAATGTTAAGCAGGCTCCTAACGATGCAAAAAAAAAGAAATTATAACTTGTAATAACAGGGCCTCGCGACAGGTGGCGAGGGCCCGGCCCAAGTGGTTGCGTACGGTTTTGACAGATAAATCAAGCTGTTCGGCTATTTCCTGGGTGCTCAGGCCATCATCAAATCGTAATCTGAAAATTATTTGTTGTTGTGGTGGCAAACTATTGATCAATGCCGAAAAAGAATTCAGGAACTCCTGATATAACAGGTTGCCATCGGCACCTGCGTGCAATTGTTCCATTTCAGACACTACGTCTGACAATGATTCATAACGGCTGGCCTTTTCGAAATGCCTGAGCACCCCGTTCCGTACCGAAACAAATAAATATCCCCCTAAATTTCCAATAATTAAGTTTTCAGATGTACCCTTTTTCCAGAGCTGGAAAAACACCTCTTGTGCTACATCCTGTGCGGCTTCGGCATCGCCCAAACGTTTAAACGCTTGGTTGAGCACCTGCTTCCAATAACGATTATACAGGACATCAAAAGCTGCCCGGCTGCATTCAGCAGTCAGTTGCGTCAATAGTTCCTGATCAGTTAAATTTTCTAATAAACCGTTATTCATCAATCCTGCAATAGAATCTCGTCTCTCATAGCCAGGTTTACGGGATCCAAAATAGGATAAAAAATTGAAAAAGAGAAAACTGCCTTTTGGTAACCTATAAATTTTAACTACCGCAGGCAATCGCGCTGTATCTCAAATAAAAACTCAAATAGGTTAACTTCTGTAGGTATCTGCAATTTTTTACGCAAGCGGTAACGGCTTATTTCAACACCGCGTACAGATATTGACAACAGCTGCGCTATTTCTTTGCTTGATAAATTCATAATTAAATAAGCACAAAGTTTTAATTCCTGCTGATTAATGGTGGGGTAACGCTCCTTGATCACTGTTAAAAAATCGGCGTGTACTTTATTAAAATGCGCCGAAAACTGTTCCCATTCTTCGTTTACCTTTTTTTCTTCAGACAATAAGCGCAGTATCTTTTTTATCTCAATAGTGTCAATAGTTTCTTTGCCCAACTTTTGCAGGCGTTGCAATTCATTCTGTACTTTTAATATAAATTCCTTTTTTTGAACCAGTGTCATAGCCGTCGTGGCCAGCTCAGAGTTTTTGAACTCAATTTCTGATTCCAGTTTTTCATTTCTCAACTTCACCAGTTCTTTTTCAGATATCTCCAGTTCCAGTTGATGCTGGTAAGCCATTTCGCGCTGTAACTCTTCATTTTTTTCCTGCTGGAGTTGCAACTCTTTCTCACGATCGCGGATGTGACGCCTTTCCTGGCGTTTATAAAATGCATAAAGCAGATATACAATAATGATCAGGTATAAAATATATGCCCAAATAGTTTGATACCATGGCGGATTGATAGTGAACGAGTAGCTATAAACGGCCGATTCATTGTTTTGATGATTACGCGCCTTTACTTTAAACGTGTAATTTCCGGCAGCAAGGTTGGTGTAATCTTTTTCAGTCTTTTTAGTCCACTCTGACCAGGAATGATCAAACCCGTCCAGAAAATAGCTGTAGGTTACATTAGATTGCGCTTCAAAAACCGGCGATGAGTATTCCAGGTGTATTGAATTCCATAAATAGCTTAATGATGGTATACTTGCGGTATTTTGGACAATGTCACCATTTACATTTTTAAAATAGCCGCCAAAAAGCAGGCTGTCTGTATTGTCGGCTATAGCTTTTACCTTGCGGATATAAACATTAAGCGGGCGAATATTTTGCCGGTATTTAGCGTAGTTAAGATGATAAAAACCATTTTCACTGCCTACAAATATATTTTGACTGTCAACCGGGTAAACATTTTCAAAGCCACTCAATACGCGGCCGGTTAACTCGGGGAAATAGATAATCTCTGGTTCTTTAGCCGAAAAATCAACCACGCCCAGGCTCTTACCTTCAACGAACCAAATATTACCATTCGGGTCTTCCTTTAAATAACGCAGGCTTTTGGTGCCAAAAATACCACTAAACTCGGGCGATAGTTCGAACCTGTCTGTGTTATAGTTATATTCATAGATACCTTTCTGCGTAGCAGCAACTACCCGGTTACGTATCTTGAAAATAAAGTTATCTAATGACGAAGGTAACCCCTCAGCCCTGCCGTACAGCCTGGCTTTTGACTGGTTTAGCCCAAGCTTATATATACCACGATACGGGTGTGAGGTCCAGATGGTATTTCTGTCGTCGATACCTAAAAATCTCGCTGATTCATTGAAGCTGCTAATGTTGCCCTTATCAATAAAAGTACCGCCATTTTGATCGAACACCCTTACGCCCTCGTAGTTACCGGCAGCTATTAATGACGACCCTGGTGTATTTAGCAAAGGCTCAAATAACCAAAAGCCGGTGTTATTGGCTATCGGAACTAATTTATCATTAGATACTCTAAAGATACCGTCATCCCGGCCGGCAAGTACGTTATTATTTACTACAGATACCTGCCATGACAGTCCGTCAGCGAGAAGTTTAAAACTGCCAGTGTTATAGCTTTGGTCAGGAATGTTTTGAAACGGCAGCTCATAAATACCGTTGGACAGCGCAAAATATAAGCTGTTGTTATACTTGGTCATTGAGAAACCACCGCCATCTTTAAATATAGCCGGGTTGATGTGTTTTACTGCATTGTTGTAAGTTACCAGGTCAATACCATTATCCAGGCCAAGCCATATATTCTGATTGGTATCCATAAACAAGCACCGGATATTGCTGTTTTGAAGCCCTTCTTTCTTCGATATATTTTCAGAGACGTGGCCTTTTTTATCTACCAGGTAAGCTCCGTTGGTGTAGGTTCCCAGCAGGTAACCGTCGCCCAGCGCTATGGCGCTCAAAAAATGCTGATGATTATCAATACTCAAACCATTAAGCGGCCAGTAGGATAATTGCCTTCCCGTTAAAATGTAGTTGCCGTTTCGCGCAGTGGTGATTAGCGTGCTATCTACGCCTATGGGCAGAGTGCTGGTGATATAAAAACCTGCCGGTAATTTAGACTTCTCAATAAAAGTTTGCCAGTTGCCGTCTTTATAAAGCATTATGCCCTTCCGGTCTTCAAACGCCAATAACTGATTTTTATAGACACCGAGGTACAACCATCCTGACACGGATGGGTAGGCCGTCATTTGATTATCGTGGTAACGGAAAATCTTATTGCGCGAGCGGAAGAAAATATCATTACCCAAAGCCACGATATCCCACACATCAGAAAACTTGCGGTCGGCTTTCGGTAAAAGTTCTTTTAATGACGTAAAAACCAGCAGTCCGTTTTTACCAGGTGAAAAGTAACCTATCTCATCCTGCCCTCCGGCGTACAGACGTTTATCTGCTCCAAATTCAATAGACCAAACAATAGTTTTGTTTGGCAATGGATAAAGCTGCCAGTTGGCGCCGTCAAAAACCAGCACGCCCTCGTTATTGGCGAAGTAAATGCGGCCCTGGGCATCCTGTTTTATCTTCCAGTTTTGGGTGCCGGCGTTGTATTGCTTTTTTGAATAATTAATGGTTTCGCGCTGCCCGATGTATGATTGAGCACGCAATACCTGCACGCCGGCAAGCATTAATAATATTAAAACAGTACGTAGAAACATGTAGGCTTATGTTGTTGGTTGCAACATTTTCTAAAAATATCAAACATAAGCGCCAATAACAATCATTGTAATTTTTTTTTAGAGTTGTGTAGTAGTGATGTAGTCTAAAATTTCGCAGTAAATAAGGTTGCCTATACCTTTGAGTCATTATAAACCGCTGCCCTCAGCACCATTTCCTGAAATAAAAAACGCTTGTATGATGAATGCAATAAACTATACAGTGCAACGCATATTTTATAAAAATGCATGCCTTTTGTTTGTTAAACCAATCGCAGAAAAAGTCAACGGATATCCGCCTTGATATATTCTGACAACCCAATTTATAAATTCGCCCGTAAGAGGCGAACAGCTCGTTAAAACGTGCAGCTTAAACCCAATTATAAACCAAAAATAATTTCTATGTTATCAAAAATGAAGTTTTGCCTCGGCATTGCTTTGCTGTTAGGCTTGTTAAATCAAGCCCATGCGCAAACCAGCCGGTTAACAGGTAAAGTAACCCAGCAATCAAACGGCGAGGCTGTGCCCGGCGCGTCAGTATTTATTAAAGGAACTACTACAGGCACCGTGACAGACGTCAACGGTAATTACTCGATGCCGGCGCCTCAAAAAGGCGCTGTAGTTGTAGTTAAGTTTATAGGCATGCCAGATAGTGAAAAAACATATGATGGAACCAATACATTAAATTTTATAATTAACGATACCGAAGCCAGTAACCTGAATGAGGTTGTAGTAGTTGGCTACGGTACGCAAAAAGTAACCAATATATCGGGCGCTATATCGGTTGTAAAAAGCGCCGATATTAAAAAGCTTAACCCCGTGCGTATTGAAGAGGCGCTGCAGGGCCAGGCATCGGGCGTTAACGTTATACAGAGCGGCTCGCCGGGCTCGGCACCAACAGTGCTTATTCGCGGTATCCCTTCGTTTTCGGGCAATAGCCCGGCCGTTGTAATTGACGGAGTACTGCAAACATTAACAGATTTGAATGCACTGGCACCTTCAGACGTTGAGTCAATAAACGTATTAAAAGATGCTGCAACCAATGCTATATATGGTTTAAAGGGCGGCAATGGCGTTATTGTAGTTACCACTAAATCGGGCCGTAAAAATCAAAAAACCGAAATCTCTGTAAGCAGTAATTATGGCATACAACAGGTAATACATAAAATTGGCGTGTTAAACGCCACCGAATATGCAGCTATTATTAACGAAGGTAGCGTGACATCAGGCGGCAACGTAATATTCCCTAATTTGTCAAGCCTGGGTGTGGGCACTAACTGGCAGGACCAGGTATTTCATACCGCGCCTATGCAAACACATAATGTATCGGCCAGTGGCGGCAGCGATAAAATGCAATACTTCTTATCGGCAGGTTATTTAGACCAGGGCGGTATTGTTGGCGGTATTGATAAGTCTAATTTCAGAAGAGGCAACTTTACAGCCAATTTATCTTTTGATCTTGCTCCTAAAGTTAAATTTATTGTAAATGCTACCGATGTTGTATTGAACGGCAAAGGCGTTCAGGAAAACTCATTTAACAGTATCCTGGGTAGTGCCTTGAACTTCGATCCCACAGTACCTGTGCTAAATACAGTACCCGGCACGGTGGGCAAATACGGGTTCAGCAACAACATTCTGTCAGAAGTTTATAACCCATTAACCAAGCTTGACAATACTTATAACAGTAACACCGGCAACAAGTTATATGGCAAGTTTGAATTACAGTACAACGTAATTAAAGGCCTGAATTTAACGAGCCGCTTTGGTTATACCAAGTATGACGATATTTCAAAAACATTTACCCCATTAGTGTTTTACGGGCCTCAAAACGTAGACAATACCATGAATGCTGATGGCAGCACGGTAACTGGTGCCCACAACAGCGTAGCACAAACTAAAAACAGCAATTTCAATTACAACTGGGAGTCTTTTGCAAACTACGACTTCAATATAGCGCAGGACAACCACTTCCAGGCTGTTGCAGGTTTCGCGTTAGCTAAAACCAGCGGTAATTCAATGAATGTTGCCCGACAAGACGTGCCTTACAACTCATACGAATTTGCAGACTTTACCGCGGCAACAGGCGTTAACTCGGCCACCAATACATCGGCACAAACCGGTGGTTACTATCAGTATTTTAAACGTAATATCTCGTATTTCGGTCGTTTAAATTACGATTATCAAAACCGCTACCTGGCGTCGTTCTCTGTTCGTCGCGATGGATCTTCGGCCTTCGGCCCTGACAAAAAATTCGGTAATTTTTACGCAGGTTCATTAGGTTGGGTAGTAAGCAGCGAAAAATTCTTCCACTCAGATTTTGTTAATTATTTAAAGGTTAGAGGCAGCTACGGTTCAACCGGTAATGAAGAGGTTAGTCCGCAGTTTGTGCGCATAACCACCGGCGGCCCTGATTATGGCCCTACGGCCAACAGCAATGGCTATAATTATAACAACGTGTTTGTTCCGGGTTCAACAGTAGGTTCGGCAGCAAACAATGCTCTGGCCTGGGAAACCCAAATACAATCAAACGCAGGTTTTGACGTAACTTTCTTCCACGAGCGCTTCTCTTTATCGGCAGATTATTTCGAGAAAAAAGTAAACGGTTTGTTGTTTACCCCATCGGTGCCTCTATACCTGGGTACGGTGCCCGCTCCTATCGCCAATATTGGTTCAACCAAAAGCCGTGGTATCGACATCACTTTAACCTATCGCGAAAAAATTGGCGCGTTTAACATGAATAACACTTTCACGTTTACTACCAGCCGTAATAAAGTTACTGCTACTAATACCGACGGTACAGCCAAAGTATTGGGCGGCTCTTACTTCAACGGACAATCGCAAACGGTTACTGTTTTCCAAAAAGGTTTTACACCAGGATACTTCTACGGGTACAAAACTCAGGGCTTATTCCAAACAGCTGCCGAGATTGCTGCTGCACCCACTCAACCGGGCGCACAGCCCGGCGATATTCGCTATGCTGACACCAACCACGATGGTAAAATTGATGCGAACGACCAGGTACAGATCGGCGATCCGTTCCCTGACTTTACTGCCGGATGGAACTTCGCTGCATCATACAAGCACTTCGACTTAAGTGTATTCACTTATGCATCGGTAGGTAATGATGTGTATCGTGCCTATGAGCGCAATGCGACTTTCAACAATAAGTTCCGCAGCATATTGGGCCGCTGGACCGGGCCGGGTACCACAAATGATGCAACCACCCCGCGCTATTCATTTACCGACCCTAACAGCAATATCCGCGTAAGCGACAGATATGTTGAAGACGGCTCATTCGTGAAGATCAAAAACATACAATTGGGTTACACCTTTCCTACCTCAATCACCAAAAACATATTTAAAAGTGTGAGGATATACGGACAGGTTAAAAATGCCTTTGTGTTTACCAAATACTCTGGCTTTGACCCTGAAATTTCAGGAGGTGTAATGGACAGCGGTGTCGACCGTGGCGAGTATCCGCAGCCGCGTATCTATGCCGTAGGATTAGACATCAAGTTGTAATCATTTAATACTAATAAGATGAATAAGATATACATAAAAACGCTGGGCCTGGTGATGCTGATTACCACGTTTTCGGCATGCAAGAAATTTGTTGACTATAACCCGCACGAAGACTTTCAGGTTACCGAGCAGGACTATTTAAAAACAGAAGGCGATTATCGCAGCATGGTTGTGAGCGCCTACTCGCCATTGCAATGGCTGAACCAGGAGTATGTGGTGGCCGATATTGCGTCAGATAACTCAGTGGCCGGTGGCGAAAGTGCATCGGACGTATTGCCGTTACAACAAATTGACGATTATACTAATACTTCTGTAAACTCGACGATGGCCGATTTATGGCAGGTGGCTTATGAAGGTGTTAATCGTACCAATTACCTAACCGAATACAAAACCAAAAACCTGGCCGGCCAAACCGTAAATTTTGCGGGTAAAGATGCCGTGTATGGCGAGGTTTATTTCTTGCGTGCTTACTACTACTTCCAATTGGTACGCATGTTTGGTGACGTGCCGCTGTTTATTGACAAGCGCTTAACGCTCACTGATGCAGGATCTCTGAAACGCAGCCCTAAGGCGGATGTTTACAAACAAATAGAAGCCGATTTAAATGCGGCGATAGCCGTGTTACCGGCGGTACAAACCGAAAAAGGTAAAATTACGAAGTATGCTGCCCAAGCCTTGCTGGGTAAAGTTTATTTATACGAAAACAAATTTGACGCTGCGGTTCCGGTGCTTGAAGGGATCATTACATCTGGTGCTTTTTCATTGGTGAATGATTTTGGGTCGATGTTTTTACTGGCCGGAGAAAACGGCCCTGAATCTATATTCGAAATTCAATATACCAACGGCTCACCATATTATAACTGGGGCGGCGCAACCCGCGGCCAGGGAAACTATGCGGTGCAACAAAATGGTGTAAGAGGTATTAGCAGCGCTAATCCAAACATGCCTTATGCAGCAGGCTGGAGTACTAACCTGCCATCGCAAAACCTGGCGGCTGCTTACACTGCCGGCGACACGCGCAAAAGCGTTACCCTGTTTGACCCAGCCGCTTATGCAGCCGCAAATCCAAGCTTCAATTTAACTTACCAGGTTGCTCCTTACAAAAACACCGGTTATTATAACGGTAAATATCTGCCACGTAAAGGTGAAACTTCCGGCCAGGTGGAATTAAACTACGATAACAACTTCCGAATCATCCGCTACGCAGAGGTATTGTTGATGGCGGCCGAAGCCAACAACCGCGCCACTGCTCCTAACGATGCAAAAGCTCAAGGCTATTTAAACCAGGTACGTGCACGTGCCTTTGGTGATGCTAACCACAACGTAACAGTAACCGGTACAGCATTGAAGCAAGCTATTTGGGACGAGCGCCGTTTAGAGCTGGCTATGGAAGGCGACCGCTTTTTCGACTTGGTACGCACCGGACAGGCAGCTACCAAGCTTACGGGCTTTAAAGCAGGCAAAAACGAGGTATTTGCTATACCGCAAAATGAAGTTGACATTGCCAGACTCGCACAAAACCCTGGCTATTAATTCAATTAACCTTTAAACTGACGATCATGAGATCAATGAAATATTTTTTAGGTATTGCGCTTACAGCAGCCGTATTTGCCGGTTGTAAAAAAGAAAGCTATAATGATACCTCATTTGCATCAAACATAGGGGCGCCGGCCAAGCTGTCGGTGCTGTTTAACATTACGCAGGATAATACCGGTTTAGTAACTATCATCCCATCTGGTGAAGGCGCTGCGTCATACGATGTATATTTTGGCGACGGTACCACCAAGCCAACCAATGTACCTGCAGGTAAAAGCGTACAGCATACTTACGCCGAAGGCGTTTACACTGTCAAGATTACTGCTAAAGGGCTGGGCGGTCAAACTACCGATATGACGCAACAGCTAACCGTATCATTCAGAGCGCCGGAAAATTTAAAAACTACTTTAAGCACCTCGGGCCTGGTTTTGAGCGTTGGCGCATCTGCCAACTATGAAACCATGTTCCATGTGTATTTTGGCGACTCATTAACTGTAACCCCGCTGCACTATGCTACATTTTTAGAGGGACAAACCATCACCCACACTTACGCAGGTGCAGGTACCTATAATGTGCGTGTTGTTGCGCTAAGCGGCGGTAAAGCTACTACTGAGACCACGCAGGCGGTTAAAGTAGGCAAGCAAATAGATTTGCCGGTTACCTTTGACGATCCGAACTACGACCTTACCACGAGCGATTTTGGCGGCAACGTATCGTCAATAGCCGCCGACCCTACAAACGCTGCTAACAAGGTATTAAAAGCGGTAAAAGGTACGGGCTCAGAAGTTTGGGCGGGTACCACCATAGGTACTGCGCTGGGATTTGCCACCAAAATACCACTGACGGCTACATCAACCAAAATGAGCATGCGGGTTTATTCTCCTGCTGCAGGTTTGGATATTAAATTGAAATTGGAAGATCATAACGATGGCACGCACTCCGTTGAAACCGACGTACTGACAACCGTAGCCAACGCTTGGGAAACCCTTACCTTCGACTTTAGCAAACAAGCTGCCGGTACCCCTGCATTTAACGCCGCCTGGACCTACGACAAAGCCTCAGTATTCTTCGACTTTGGTGTGGCGGGTAATGGCAAAACCTATTATGCCGACGACCTGAAATTCATCCCGGCCCTATCTCAAATAAACTTGCCGGTAACTTTTGATGACCCTACCGTTGACTACACTGTTACTGATTTTGGTAATAACCAAACCGTTAACAGTGTCGACCCTGCCAATGCGTCAAACAAAGTTAAACTAACCACCAAACCGGCGGGTGCTGAAACCTGGGCCGGTACAACAGTTGGTACCGCACAGGGCTTTGCTGCTAAGGTGCCAATCACTCCATCAAACTCAAAAATGACATTGCGGGTTTATTCGCCTGCCGCAGGTTTAGATGTTAAGCTTAAGTTGGAAGATCACAATGATGGTACACATTCCATAGAAACGGATGTGCTCACCACCGTTGCCAACGGCTGGGAAACCTTGACATTCGACTTTAACAACCTTGCGGCGGGCACTCCCGCTTATAATGCCGCTTACACTTACGACAAAGCATCCGTGTTCTTTGACTTTGGCGTAGCAGGAAACGGCAAGAAGTTTTATTGGGATGACCTGCAAATGGCTGCTGCATCAAACGTATTGGGCTTACCACTAAACTTTGAATCGACAACCATTAATTACGCTGCTGCAATTACTGATTTTAACGGCGGAGCATGGACAATCGTAAATAATCCATCAGCCACAGGTATTAACACCAGCGCCAAAGTGGGCAAAATGGTTAAAAGTAATGGCGAGGTTTACGGAGGTAGTTACCTTACTTTACCAAGCCCGATTGATTTCTCAGGATCAAAAACCTTTAAAATGAAAGTGTACTCTCCTCGTGTGGGTGCCAAGGTATTACTGAAAGTTGAAAACCTGACCGATGGTACGGTATTCTACCAGCAGGAAGTAGCGTCAACCGCTGCAAATGCCTGGGAAACACTAACGTTTGATTACACCGGCATCAACACCGCAAAATCTTACCAAAAAGTAGTATTGATTTTTGACAACGGCACCAAAGGCGATGGCTCTGCAAACTACACCTGGTATTTTGACGACATTACATTGAATTAACCTTAAAATTAATGATCATGAAAATTCATATAAAAGCAATCCTGATACTGCTGCTACTGGCAGGAACAAGTATTTACAGCTGCAAAAAACGGGAATATACCTTTGGTGAAATAAAGACGCCCTCAGGGCTTTCTTTAACAACCGCAGTTGCCGGAGTAAGTTCTGCTAATCCAAATGGCGGTGGTACTGGCAACGTCACTATTACCGTTACCGCTACCAATGCCATAAGCTACCGCATTGATTTTGGCGACGGCAATACACAAATGGTTCCATCAGGCACTATAAATTATAAATACACCAATCCGGGTACGTTTACTTACAACGTGGTAGTTACCGCAGTGGGTACCGGCGGTACCACATCAACCATCACTAAACAGGTAACCGTTTTTGTAGCCTATACTATTCCAGACGATATTATGGCTAACCTTACCGGCGGATCAAGTAAAACCTGGATCACTGATAACCTGGCGCCAGGCCACGTAGGTGTTGGCCCTGCTGACGGCTTTACACCATCCTATTACGCTGCCGATCCGAACCAACGCGATCCTTGTTTATATGATGACTTGATGACCTTTACCAAAAACAGCGATGGTACCATATCGTTAACTATCGATAATAAAGGCAAATCATTTGTAATAGGCGCCTCAACCGTATTCTATGGCGTATCGGGCGGCGACGGCTGTTACGTGATTGATGTATCGGCACCGCGTAAGCTATCTTTTATGGATGCTACTTCGGCTTCTACATCTGCAATATCAACCCGGGTACAGTTTGTAGTTCCGGGTAACGGATTAATTAATTTTGGAACAGGCGGCACCACTTACGAGATATTATCGCTTACTCCAACCAACATTACGCTGCGTAATATCGGTATCGACGGACTGGCCTGGTATCAGAAACTAAAAGTTAAACAATAATCATAATCCAATGAAATATCTACGCATATCTGTTTTGATCTTAGTGGTATCGGTATGTACCGCGTGCAGTAAAAAAAGTGATGGCGGGAATGGCTCGACAGATATAGCCCCTACCAACATCACCTTAACGGCCGATGTAAGCACCGACAATAGCGGCAATGTAAACTTTACGGCAGGGGCATCAAACGCTGTTTCATTTGATTATGATTTTGGTAACGGCATTTATCAAACCGTTCCGTCAGGTGTAGTAACGTATAAGTATCCGGCATCGGGTACTTATACGGTTAACGTTACAGCTAAAAGCGCCAGCGGCAAAACTATTTCCAAATCCATATCGGTTACCGTTACGGTGACGTTGGCGATAGCCTGGAGCGACGAGTTTAACGTTGACGGTGCACCCGATGCCTCTAAATGGGGCTATGACCTTGGTGCCGGTGGCTGGGGCAATAATGAACTGGAATATTATACCAGTCGCACAGATAACGCAATTGTTTCAAACGGCACATTAAAGATCATCGCCAAAAAAGAAAACTATAATGGCAGCGCTTATACCTCGGCACGTTTAACGTCTTATAACAAATTTTCGTTTAAGTATGGTAAACTGCTTATCAGGGCTAAATTGCCGGCGGGCGCCGGAACCTGGCCTGCGATATGGACTTTAGGGACCGATTTTGCCACAAACACCTGGCCCGCCTGCGGCGAGATGGACATTATGGAGCAAACGGGCGCTGACAAAAGTCGCGTTTTGGGTACTATACATTACCCAGGCCATTCGGGCGGCAACGGCGACACCGGGAATACCGCTGTAAGCAATGCAACCACCGACTTTCACATCTATGGTTTGGAATGGGACGCTACCACCATTAAAATTTCTGTTGACGGGGTGGTATACCGCAACATTGCCAACAATAGCAGTATGCCATTCAACCACAATTTCTTTATCATTTTAAACGTAGCGATGGGCGGTAATCTGGGCGGTACGGTAGATCCGAACTTTACAAGCGGGACTATGGAGATTGACTATATCAGATACTATCAGTAGACGCTATTCAACTTTATCAAAATGAATTTTAAAAAACACAAATACATTTACATACTAGGTGGCTTGTGCCCATTTATTTTGCTCGGGCTATACGCTTTTGTGAGTATTGAAAGGCCGGCTAACTCAACCAGGAAAGTTGTTTTTTTCGACGATTTTAATGGCACCAGGCTCGACCGCAGCAAATGGAACGTCGAAATCACGGGCATACACGTCAATAACGAGTTACAGGCGTATGTTGACTCGGCTGCCACCATCGCTATTACACATGGCAAAGATGCAGACGGCGCAGTTAACGGAGCCCTGGTTTTACGGCCGCGAATAGCAACGGGTTACAAAACAAAAGACGGGCAACATTTTGATTTTGTATCGGGCCGCATTAACACCCGCGATAAGTTTAATTTTACCTATGGCACTGCCGAGGCCCGCATAAAACTAACTGACGGCGCAGGCCTGTGGCCTGCATGGTGGATGTTGGGCAAAGGCGATTGGCCAGGGACGGGCGAAATAGATATTATGGAGTATGTGGGCGAAAAAGATTGGGCCAGCGCCGCGGTACACGGGCCGGGCTACAGTGGTGAAACGCCTTTTGTAAACCGTCAATATTTTCCGGCAAATAATGATGTTACACAATGGCACACGTACGCTGTAGAATGGACGCCTAACAGCCTTAATTTTAAATATGATGGCCGCCTAATGTTTAGGGTAAACCGTAAAATGGCCGAGCACTATGGCAAATGGGCCTTCGACAACGAAAAGTTCCTCATTTTAAATTATGCACTGGGCGGTGCGTATCCCGTTAAATTAAACGGCGTAAAAAGCCCTTATTATGGTATGCCTGCCGCAACCATTGAGCTCATTAAAAGCGGCAAAGCCAAAATGCTGGTTGACTGGGTTAAAGTAACCAAAAACGACTAAACTAAATGTTTTACCTGTAACTAATCAGGTCAAGACATCCCCAATTTAATACAAAAGCCTTATGATCAGGAAGGCTTTTGTATTAGGTACGCTTTTAAAAACTGCTAAGAAACTTACTTTTCTGCCACAGGCAAATTGAAATAAAACCGACTGCCCACCCCTACTTCGCTTTCCACATGTATATCACCGCCCTGCGCCATTATAAACTCTTTGGATATGGCCAAGCCAAGTCCGGAGCCTGATTTATTCTGTCCATCTGTAGGTACCTGAAAATAGCGGTCAAACAACCGCTCCTGGTATTGCGGATCAATGCCTTTTCCAAAATCCTGTACTGAGAAGTTTACTTTGTCGCCCTCGCGTGTTACATTAACCAGTATTTTTGATTTGGTGTGGCTATAGCGTAACGCGTTCGACAGGAAATTGATCATCACCCAGGCGGTTTTTTCAACGTCGGCATTAATATTGGGAATGTTGCCCGCTATGTGCTGTTCAATGATCAACCCTTTCTGATCGGCTTCAAATTTCACGGCCTTCACAGCATACTCAATAATTTGCGCAGGGTTAGCTACCACAAAGTTTAACTGAATATTACCGGTTTCAACCTGCGACAGATCCAGCAACTCATAAGTTATTTTTAACAGGCGCTCAGCATCGCCGGTGATGTGCTCAACCAGTTGTTGCTGCTCGGTATTCAGATGGCCTACCCGCGCGTCGGCCAGTAATTTGGCGCTCATTTTTATAGCCGATATCGGGGTTTTTAATTCGTGCGATATGGTAGCAATGAAATTGGTTTTAGCTTCATCGCGCTCCTTAAACTCGGTTATATTTTTTAATACATATACAATACCTGCCGACATTTGCGACCTGCGTATAGCCTCAGATTCATTAACCGAGGACAGATTAGGGACCGATATTTTACGTGTTTCTAACTGAAAGTGTGAATCCTTTCCGTCGGCAAATATTTTGAATGGCAGGCCTGTTTGATCACCCTGAACTATAGATTTAAATAAATCATTGTCCCTGGCAAGCAACTCCACCGATTTACCTTCAGGGCTCGCTTCCTTCAAACCCAGGATATTTTTAGCCGCCGAATTGATAAAGAGGATATGCTGATTTTCGTCTACCCCAATAATAGCATCATGCATTTGCTCAATAATGGTTTCTATCCGCTGCTTGTCCGACATGATTTTAGAGATATTACTGTTCTCCCATTCGTCGAGTCTGAGGGCCATCTCATTAAAAGCATTGGCAACCTCTGCAAACTCATCGTTCTTATCAAAATGAATGCGCGATTGGTAGTTTTTACGGGCAATCTCACGGATACCATCTAGCAATGAATTCAACGGATCAGAGATAAAGCCGGGGAAATTAACACTAAAACTAAACAGTATTAAAAACATCAGCGTACCTGCCAGGCCCATAAAGATACCGGCATGCTTTACTGACTCATGGGCTTTATCGTTCTTTAAAACAATAGCGCGCATATTTACCCGGTCAATATCACGCAGACGACGGCGCGCATCCCGCCCGGCCAGTTTTAGTTGTTCGGGCGTTGCAGTTTTATCCTGCAGTTTGATAAAATCATTACGCAGGCTTTTGACCAGGTCGGCTTCACCTGCTTCTGTTATATTATGTTCTTCTTTAATAAGTTGAGCATTGAAATAATCGGCGCTTTTAGCATTCAATGGTAAATCCTGCTCATCCAGAACGGTGCGCATGTCGCGCGTAAAATTGAGCGACTCATAATTATCTTTCAAAATTACTTTGGCGCTGTTTGATATCTCATTGATATAAAACAAGGTAATCATACCAAACAACAAGACCACGACAAATAGGAAGCCGAAGCCCAAACGGAGTTTATTTTTTACTTTCATGACAGTATAACTAAATCAATCTCGGCAGCTGCTATATTTTTAAGCAGACCGTTAAATACGGGGGTTCTTAATATCACCTGGAATAAACTTAAATGCGGCTTACCAATACAAATGGTGGTAATGTCGCGGTCGCGTGCTACCTGCATGATTGTTTGTGTTATCTGGTCGCTTTTAACTTTCAATACTTCGGCGCCCAGTTCGGTAGCTAATTTAAAGTTATTTATCAGGTATCTTTGCTTATCCAGTTTAATCCTGTCTAAACTTTCATTACTGCTTTGCACGTACAGCACAATCCAGGGCGACCGGTAATATGAAGCTAACCGCGCCGTTTTGCGGATCACGATTTTAGCGGTCTCGGCATTGGATGATATACAGGCCAGAAACTTTTCGGGCCGCAGCTTGATTTGTTTAGGTATTTCGGTATCAATTTTTCGTTCCAGGTGATGAGCCACTTCTTTCAGGGCTATTTCGCGCAATTGCAAGATCTTTTCGCTGCGGAAAAAATTTTCCAGCGCACGCGCCACTTTGGCTTTATCATATATTTTCCCGGCTTTCAATCGATCAATCAATTCGTCAGCAGTTAAGTCGATATTAACGATCTCGTCGGCCATTTCCAACACCTTATCGGGTATACGCTCGTTAATGCTTACGCCGGTAATGCTTTCAATCTCCTCATTCAAACTCTCCAGGTGTTGAATATTTACTGCCGATATAACATTAATACCTGCTTCCAGAATATCCATCACATCCTGCCAGCGTTTGCTGTTTTTGCTGCCCTCAATATTACTATGCGCCAATTCATCAACTATCACAACCTCAGGATGCCTGTTCAAAATGGCCTTCAAATCCATCTCCTCCAGTTCCTTGCCTTTGTAAAATATCTTACGACGCGGGATAACCGGCAGCCCATCCAGCAAAGCATGCGTTTCAGCACGAAAGTGCGTTTCGATATAACCTATCTGGATATTGACACCACTACGCAGCAGCGCATGAGCTTCCTGTAGCATACGGTAGGTTTTACCAACACCGGCGCTCATGCCTATGTAAATTTTGAACTTTCCCCGCCGCGATTTTCGGATCAGCTCTAGGAAATGTTCAACCGGTTGTTCATCATCTGGAACCATAATCTTTTAAAAACTCTAAAAGGGGATGCGAATCACAGCATCCCCCTGAGCATGTACGCTTTGTAGCAATCGATCAAATCAACAAATCCGACTGATATAAAAGCCCATGCATGCCCTTTAATATTTAAGTTTTATAATGGCTCCCCTCTTGAGAGGGTGCGCTAAGCAATGTGCGGCTGCAGGGGTGTGTTTGGCGCTTGCTAAGACGCACCCCTGCCCCTCTCAAGAGGGGAACCCGAGCACAGGCTTTTATTTTCTTATTTACTTCAATTCATCCAAAGCAATATTTAGCTTCAACACATTTACCTTTGCCGGGCCAAACATACCCCAAAGCGGTTTCTCGGTGTTTTTGGCGATGATGTTATTCACCACATCGGCAGAAATATTGCGCACTTTAGCAATACGGGCCACTTGCACTTTTGCCCCAGCTGGCGATAGGTCAGGATCAAGGCCGCTGCCCGAAGCGGTAACCAGTTCGGCTGGAATATCTGATTTTTTCACATCCGGATTGTGTTTCATAAAGGTATCAATACGGCTTTTTACATCTTTCAGGTAATCAGGGTTTGAAGGGCCTTTATTTGAGCCGCCTGAGCCGGCAGCATTATAATCAACTGCTGACGGGCGTGACCAGAAATATTTGTCCTTAGTAAATTTTTGACCCAGGTTGGCGTAACCAACCACGCGGCCTTTATAACTGATGGTTTCGCCATCACCTTGTCCCGGTGTTAATTTGCCTACCCCTGCTATAGCCAGGGGGTAAATTGCTGCTGTTAGAATGATCAATACAATGGTCATCTTTATAGCGGGAAGCAGATATGTTTTCATTTTTTTGAGATTGAGTATTGAGATATGAGATGTGAGACATTTGATTTGCACGTGATATCTCACGTCTCAAATCTCATATCTCACGTCTATGTTTATATTAAAAATCCTACGATTAAGTCAATTACCTTGATACCGATAAATGGTACAATCACGCCGCCTAAACCATAGATGAGCAGGTTACGGCGCAATAGCGCACTGGCGCCGATAGGCTTATATTCAACCCCACGCAAGGCAAGCGGGATCAATAACGGAATAATGATAGCATTAAAGATCACCGCCGACAATATTGCCGACTGCGGGCTATGCAAACCCATGATATTTAAAGCACCCAAAGCCGGGATAGATACCATAAACAGCGCCGGTACAATAGCAAAGTATTTTGCTACGTCGTTGGCTATTGAAAAGGTTGTTAAAGTACCACGGGTCATTAATAACTGTTTACCAATTTCAACAATTTCAATGAGCTTGGTAGGGTCATTATCCAGGTCGACCATGTTACCGGCCTCCTTTGCAGCCTGGGTACCGCTGTTCATAGCCACGCCTACGTCGGCTTGGGCTAGGGCCGGGGCATCGTTGGTACCATCGCCCATCATGGCTACCAGTTTACCTTGTACCTGTTCGGCTTTGATGTAGTTCATTTTATCCTCAGGCTTAGCCTCGGCAATAAAATCATCAACACCCGCCTTGTTGGCAATAAATTTGGCGGTAAGCGGGTTATCACCGGTTACCATTACGGTTTTGACACCCATTTTACGCAGGCGCTCAAAACGCTCGGCTATGCCGGGTTTAATGATATCCTGCAACTCAATCACACCCATTATCTTTTCGTTTTGAGCTACTACCAACGGCGTACCGCCATTTGAGGCGATAGTTTTCACGTTCAGTTCAACATCAGCAGGAAAAGTGTGGCCGGCTTTGATGGCCATCTCGCGGATAGAATCAAAAGCACCCTTACGTATCCTTAATCCATCAGGCGTATCCAAACCGCTTGAGCGGGTTTCGGCAGTGAACTTGATAAATTGCGAACCTTCAGGCGCTTTTACTGAAAGCTGGGGTTTGCTCTGCTCAGAAAGTTCAATGATAGATTTACCTTCAGGAGTTTCATCGGCCAACGAGCTTAATACACAGGCGGTGGTAAAATCAGCCTCGTCAACACCCTGGGTTGGATAAAAGTTGGTGGCTTTGCGGTTACCAATAGTAATGGTGCCGGTTTTGTCCAACAGTAAAACATCCAAATCGCCTGCGGTTTCAACAGCTTTACCCGATTTGGTGATAACGTTTGAGCGCAACGCCCTGTCCATACCCGCAATCCCGATGGCTGATAACAGGCCGCCAATGGTAGTAGGTATCAAACATACAAACAGCGAGATAAATGCGGCAATAGTAATAGGAGTATTGGCATAATCGCCAAATGGTTTCAACGTTACACACACAATCACAAAGATCAGCGTAAAACCGGCCAGCAAAATGGTTAATGCTATCTCGTTAGGTGTTTTCTGGCGTGATGCGCCTTCAACTAATGCAATCATTTTATCCAAAAAGCTCTCGCCGGGCTGAGTGCTTACGCGGGCAACAATACGATCGGATAACACTTTAGTCCCCCCCGTTACCGATGATTTATCACCACCCGATTCACGGATAACCGGGGCAGACTCACCAGTAATGGCCGACTCATCAATGGTAGCAATACCTTCAATAATTTCGGCATCAGTCGGAACGGTGTCCCCGGCTTCGCAAACAAACACATCACCCTTTTTTAATAGGGATGACATTACAGTTTGCTCTTTGCCATTTACCAGCATACGGGCCGGTGTCTCCTCGCGGGTCTTGCGTAAGCTTTCGGCTTGTGCTTTACCACGGGCTTCTGCAATAGCCTCGGCAAAGTTGGCGAATAATACAGTTAATAGCAGGATCAGGAACACGGTTAAATTATAACCAAAACTACCCTGGCCCTTATTGGCAAATGAATAAACCGTTACAAAGAGCATCACCACGGTACCTACCTCAACGGTAAACATTACCGGGTTGCGCACCAGTATGCGCGGATCAAGTTTAACGAACGATTGTTTAAACGCGGCCTTCATTTGGTTGGCCTCGAACAATGTATTTTGATTAGAGTTCATTTTCTTAATTATCTAAATAGTGAAAAGTGTTCGGCAATTGGGCCCAGTGCCAAGGCAGGAAAGAATGACAGCGCAGCAACAATGGCGATAACCGCGAAAGTCATCAATCCAAACGTAGAGGTATCGCTTTTCAAAGTACCTGCCGATTCAGGGATATACTTTTTGTTGGCCAATATACCGGCAATAGCCACCGGACCGATTATCGGCAGGAACCTGCCCAAAATCATAACAAAGCCGGCGGTTACGTTCCAGAATATGTTGTTATCGCTCAAACCCTCAAAACCAGAACCGTTATTGGCAGCCGATGAGGTGTATTGATACAACATCTCAGAGAAACCATGATAACCCGGGCTTGCTAACCATGCCGATGGTTTGGTAGCCCAGTCGGCATTGGGCATGTGCACTAATATATATGACGACAGGGCCGTACCTACCAATATGATAAAAGGGTGTAAAAGGGCTATCAGCGACGCAATTTTCATTTCTCGGGCTTCTATTTTTCTACCTAAAAACTCTGGCGTACGCCCCACCATCAAGCCGGATATAAACACCGCGATGATGATAAATATGTAATAGTTTAAAAACCCGACACCGCAACCGCCATAAAAGCAGTTGATCATCATAGCCATCAGCATCATAAAGCCTGACATCGGCATGGCGCTGTCGTGCATAGAATTTACAGAGCCGGTAGAGATAATAGTTGTAATGATGCTCCAAAAGCCTGAGGCAGCCGGGCCAAAACGCACCTCTTTGCCCTCCATGGCGCCTGTTGGCTGTGCTATGCCCATGTGTGCAATAGCTGGGTTTCCGCCGATTTCTGCACTAACTGTCGGAATGAGCAGCATTAGCATACCCAAGGTCATTACGCCAAAAATTACATAAGCGAATTTCTTTTTATTAAGGTAAAAACCTAAAGCAAAAACTAACCCCATCGGGATGATCAGCTGGGCCACCATTTCCAGAATGTTGGTAAAATAGTTTGGATTTTCCAACGGGTGGGCCGAGTTGGCACCAAACCAGCCGCCGCCATTGGTACCCAGGTGCTTAATAGCTACCATCGCAGCTGCCGGACCACGAGAAACGTGAACGGTATCGCCCTGCATGCTGATAAACGTATCTTTACCTTTGTAGCTGGTTGGCATACCGTTAAATGCCAGAATAACGGCGATAACTATCGATATCGGCAACAAAATGCGGGTAATAGTTTTCAGGAAATATTCCCAGAAGTTGCCCAGCTTGTCAGTAACCTTATCTTTAAATGCCCTGAATACTACAATCAGCGCAGCAACACCTGTTGCAGCCGACATAAAGTGCAGGAACATAAAAACATAATGCTGTGTAAAATAAGTGGCGCCACTCTCGCCCGAGTAATCCTGCAGGTTGCAGTTTACCAGGAAGCTGATGGCGGTGTTAAAAGCCAGATCGGGTGTTTGGCTGGGGTTGGCGTCGGGGTTAAGCGGCAGGTGTGCCTGAAACAGCAAACAGAAAAAGGCGTATACCAACCAAACGCTATTGACGGTTAACAATGCATACAGGTGCTGTTTCCAGGTCATTTCTTTGCGTGGGTCTATACCGCATATACGGTAGATCAGGCGCTCAACCGGGGCCATAAAATCAAGCCATGTGCTTTCGCCTTTAAAAACGCGGGCTATGTAACGGCCCATTAAAACGGCAATTACCAGCGAAAGCGCGTAAGTAAAAATTATACCTGCTAATTCGGTGTTCATGATTTGTGAGGATTAAAAGTTTTCGGGTTTAAGCAGTACGTACACCATGTAAATAAACACGGCCACTGCAACAATGAATAGTGCTACCATGACGGTTAAATTTTTTCGAAGTAGTTAACAGATTTGAAAAACAGCCAAAACGTGGCGATAAAAGCCAGTAGATAAAGCGCAACTTGCATAACGTCCATGATTATTTAATTTTTTATGTGGGTATATGCTAAGCGAATGCCACTGGCATGATCACATTAATAAGTAATTGATTTTCAGCAAATTATTTTAAATATCCTTGTGCCAAAAAATACGGATAAACAAAAACCCTTTCAAAATGAAAGGGTCGGGTTATCATAATGGGATTTCAATATCAAACTATGGTGTATTGCTCTAATTTACGGTAAAGTGTGGTTAGGCCAATGTTGAGCAGGCGGGCGGCTTCGGTTTTGTTACCGTGCGTATGGTTTAATACCTTATAGATATGTTGCTTTTCGATTGATTCCAGGTCAAGCGCCTCGGCATCTACGTGTACTGTCCTGAATTCAATTGGCAGTAACTCTACGCCTATCTTTGCGGTTTCGGCCAGGATCACCACCCGCTCTATCAGGTTCTTGAGTTCGCGTACATTACCCTTCCAATAGTGTTGGGTCAGGATATACAAAAACTCATCGGTCATACCTTCAATATGCTTATTAGTTTTAGCTGCAAATTGTTTCAGGTAATGTTTGGCAATTACAGGGATATCTGCCTTACGATCATTTAAAGACGGCAGATTTACAGTAAATACTGATAAGCGGTAAAATAAATCGAGCCTAAACCTGCCTGCATCTGCCTCTTTTTGCAGGTCGCGGTTGGTTGCCGCCAGAATGCGTACATCAACTTTGGTGGTTTTGGTGTCCCCTATTTTTATAAACGACCGGCTTTCAAGCACCCGCAACAATTTGGCTTGCAACTCAAGGCTCATCTCGCCTATCTCATCCAAAAATATAGTGCCGGTGTTAGCTTCTTCAAATAAGCCTTTCTTGTCTTTTGATGCTCCTGTAAATGAACCAGCTTTGTGGCCAAACAATTCGCTTTCCAATAACTCTGACGAAAAACTGCTGCAATTAACAGCGACAAACGGTTGCAGCCTGCGACCGCTTTCATAATGAATAGATTGCGCAAATACCTCTTTGCCGGTGCCGGTTTCGCCTAACAGCAATACGGTTGTGTCTGTCGGGGCCACTTTCTTTGCCAGTTCAATAGCAGAGGTAATTGCCTTTGACTGGCCCAGAATATTTTTAAAACTGTACTTTCCGCTTATGCGGCCTTCCAGATTAAATATGCGCAATTGCAGCAATGCCTTCTCAGCAGCCTTATAAACAAGTGGAATGATTTTGTCGTTGTCGTCTCCTTTTGTTATGTAGTCGAAACCGCCATTTTTGATGGCCCGTACGCCATCGGTAATGGTACCGTGAGCGGTTAGATTAATTACTTCTACATAAGGCTTTTTTTCTTTAATCAATTTTACCAGATCTACACCATTCATGTCGGGTAACTTCACATCGCTTATGACCACATGAATATCCTCCAGCATCAATATTTTCAATCCGTCTTTGGCATTGTAGCATTTAAACATTTGAAAACCCTCGAGTTCTAAAATTCGGGATATTAAAGCCGCCAAGCCTTGCTCATCGTCAATGATAAGCACATTGGCAGATGATGTTATTTTAGTTTCCATACTAAAGCCTTCGCCAAACACATGCCTTTTTTTTAATTAACTGATAAATGGCTATCTCAGAGCTTCAAGACGTTATTCATTAAAATTTTCAGCTTTAAAAAGTCCTATCAAAATGATAAGGGGATTATCGTTTTGGGTTGGTTTACCTGGCAGCTTTTAACAACTGGTCGATAAAACCATAAAATGCAGGGTCGGCATAATTAGCCGCGCCCGAGTGTTTAGCGGCAATACGGCTTTTACTATCGAGAACAATAGTTGTGGGGATACTTTCAAAATTTAACTGAGCAGGTAAATCGGCGGCTAGCTTATAAACGGGCAAATAATATTGATAAGTCTCCATAAAATGTTTTGACCGCGCCAGGTCTCCATCTACATCAACCGGCAATATCACAATCCCCGGATCTTTTTGATAGTGTTTGTAAAGCTCTGCCAACGCCAGCATTTCGGCACGGCATGGAGGGCACCATGTGGCCCAAAAGTTTATAATCACTATTTTACCTTTAAGCTTCTCCATCGTGATTAAGCTGTCTGTTGAAGATTTAAGGAACAACTTTGCCGGTATGGCAGGTGCGCTATACGAGGCCGTACTTTGAGTGGGCGGCCGCATGAGCCCGATATACATCATCGCCCTGATTAATAATGCCTTTGCTGCCGGACTAACGACTATTACAACGCAGATAATTAAAAACACTGCGTTTCCTAAATTTTTACGCGTTAGCAACGCTTTAAACTTATTCATAGGGTATAGTAGCGCGTCAATAATTCTTCGCAAAGTGATACCCCTTTGTCCTGATTATACCATTGTTGCAGCGCGTTATTGATCACATCATAACTGGCATCTGCAGCCTTCAGGGTATCCCTTAACTGCTGCGCCGGCTTTGGCCGCGGGCCCCAGTTAAAAATATCAGCGCCATGTTCATCCCTTACAATCAGTTTGGGTATGCTTTTGGCACCGTTGGTTAAATAAGATTCTATTAAAAATGGCGGACTATCCCGCAACTGAATATCATAAGAAATAAGCGGGTTACATGCAGCCAGTTGCATCAAAAACGGAAGAATATGCGCTGCATCGCCACACCAAGGCTCGGTAATAATAATCCAGTGTTGTTTTTGATCAAGTTTCTTTAAGGCATCAACAAGCTGATTGTTCAGGGTCAGTTGTCTGTCCCACCGCCTCATGCGCGTCTGGTTAAGCCGCGTATAATGCAGGTAATCTGCAGCATCGTATGGAGCATGCGGATGTTCGCTATCCAGTATTTGCTGGAATAAGTTGTTGTAATCTGCATAAGTCATAACGTAAAGATCGTATTATTATAATTAAGGTCACACCGGTAATTTATGCTCATGCAGGCACAAAGCGAACACGATATTAACAAAACCGAAAGATTACAAATTGACGTTATGGCTGTTTTTATTTTCAGACATCACAAAGGTGCTATGTGTACTGCCAATACTTTTTACCGAACCTAATTTGTTAAATACAAAATCCTGGTAGTGCTTCATATCCCGCGCATATACCTTGAGCAAAAAGTCGTAATCGCCGGAAACGTTGTAACATTCTACCACCTCCTTTATTTTCATAATATCCTGTACAAATTCCATCCCTATGCTTTTGTCATGCTGCTTTAACCTTATACTACAGAAAATAATCAAACCATGATTCAATTTTTCGGCATCAAGCAGGGCTATATATTTTTTAATGTACCCATTGCTTTCCAACCGCTTAACCCGTTCAAAAACCGGAGACGGCGAAAGGTTAACTTTTGCGGCCAGCTCTTTCATCGTCATATTCGAATCATCGCCCAATAACTTTAAGAGATGGATATCGGTGTTATCTAATTCTTCCATAGAATAATTTTCTTTTGCTAACAATTTTAATCAAATTAAAAAGATTAAACATCTTAAATAGTAAATAAATTTAGATTTTTAAACCGAATTAATATTAAAATAAAGCTTATTAATCTTTGATTTATAGATTTGAGCAGAATTTTAGACTATTATATTATTTAACTGATCGGTTATTGCAAAAGGTTTCATCTGCCAACTGGCAGATGGATTAAAAGGGAACCATGTGTGAATCATGGACTGTCGCGCAACTGTAAGTAACGCAAAAAAGTCTCTGCCAATAATGTCCACCGTTACGCCGGCCAGCGGATGGGAAGGATGGCAGCGATGTTACAAGTCAGGATATCTGCCTTTTTGTGATAAATGGTTATCAATTTTTAAACCATCAAAAAATGTTAACGCAAAACCTGGGCTACCCGCGCATTGGCAGCCAACGACAACTTAAAAAAGCCTGCGAAAATTATTGGGCAGGCAAAATCAACCTGGATGAACTAAACCAGGCAGCAAACGCGATCAGAGACGAAAACTGGCAGACTCAACTGGACGCCGGCATTGACCTGATACCTTGTAATGACTACAGCTTTTATGACCATGTGTTGGACATGAGCTTATCACTTGGTGTTATTCCACAGCGCTATATGCCCGTAACTGAAGTGGAGGGTAATACAGAAACCGACCTTTATTTTGCGATGGCTCGTGGATACCAAAGAGACGGACTGGATATTACCGCCATGGAAATGACCAAATGGCTCGACACCAACTATCATTACATAGTTCCTGAATTTGCAGCTAACCAACAATTCAAAATACGCTCAGAAAAAATATTTGATGAATATACAGCAGCCCAACAAATCCTGGGCGCAAAAGCTAAACCCGTATTGATTGGCCCGGTAACTTATCTGCTATCGGGTAAAGAAAAAGAAGAAGGCTTTGAACGTATTGACCTGATTAAAAACCTGGTACCGGTTTATATAGAGATCATCAATCGCCTGAAACAACAAGGTGCAACCTGGATGCAACTGGACGAGCCGTACCTGACACTCGATTTATCAAAAAAAGACAAAGAAGCGTTTGAATACGCCTACCGCGCTATTGGCGGCGCAATTGGCGGCGTGAAATTATTAGTGGCTACTTATTTTGAAGCCCTGCTTGATAATGCACCGTTAGCGCTGAACCTGCCGATTGCCGCGTTACATGTTGATTTGGTGCGTGCACCTGAACAACTAGATGAAGTACTGGCTTTAAGCCCGGAAACTCTTCAGCTGTCAATAGGTGTGGTTGATGGGCGTAATGTTTGGAAAAACGACTACGAGAGATCGCTCCGGCACATTAATAAAGCGGTTGAGAAACTGGGTGCCGACCGTGTAATTATTGCGCCTTCATGCTCGCTATTGCACAGCCCTATAGACCTGGATCTGGAGACCGTCATCGATCCGGAAATTAAAAACTGGATGGCTTTTGCCAAGCAAAAGCTGAATGAGGTTGCAGAGCTTAAACAAATTGCAGAAGGAAACAATAATGTGCTTTTAGATGCCAATAAACAAGCAATAGCAAGCCGTCGTACATCGTTGAAAGTACATAAACAGGCTGTTAAAGACCGTGTTGCTGCTATCACCGAGGCCGACGCTGCCCGCAAGAGCGCGTTCCCTGTTCGTCAACAATTGCACCGTGAGCGTTTTCAGCTGCAGGCTTTCCCTACAACTACCATCGGCTCTTTCCCTCAAACTGACGATATCCGCCAGCTGCGCGCCAAATTCAAAAAAGGCGACCTAACCCTTGAGCAATATGAGCAAGCCATTGAGCAGGCAACTGTTGAGTCTATCCGCTGGCAGGAAGAAATTGGTTTGGACGTGCTGGTTCATGGCGAGTTTGAGCGCAACGACATGGTAGAGTATTTCGGCGAGCAATTAGATGGCTTTTTGTTTACCAAAAACGGATGGGTACAAAGCTACGGCAGCCGCTGCGTAAAGCCACCGGTTATTTATGGCGATGTTAGCCGCCCTGCGGATATGACCGTACGCTGGAGCAAATTTGCCGCCGCCCAAACCTATAAACCGATGAAGGGTATGCTCACCGGACCGGTTACTATTTTGCAATGGTCATTTGTACGCGACGACCAGCCGCGAGAGGTTACCACCAACCAGATAGCCCTGGCTATACGCGACGAAGTGGTTGCTTTGGAGCAGGCCGGCATAGGTATCATTCAAATTGACGAAGCAGCTATTCGCGAAGGTTTGCCGTTGCGTAAGGCCAAACGCCCGCATTATTTGGATTGGGCAGTAAAAGCCTTCCGTATAACCGCTGGTGGCGTCGAAGATAAAACCCAGGTACATACCCACATGTGCTATAGCGAGTTTAACGACATTATAGAACATATTGCCGCTATGGATGCCGACGTGATTACTATTGAAACTTCGCGCTCGCAAATGGAACTGCTGCAGGCCTTTGCCCACTTTGAGTATCCAAATGAAATTGGGCCGGGTGTTTATGACATCCACTCCCCACGCGTACCTTCAACAGCAGAAATGGTATCATTATTAACTAAAGCTGCCAGCTTGCTGCCGGCGCAAAACCTGTGGGTAAATCCTGACTGCGGCTTAAAAACCCGCAAATGGCCAGAGACCAAAGCTGCTCTAGAAAACATGGTTGAGGCTGCCCGCCAGGCACGCGAACAAATAAACATTGAAGCTGTTATTTAACGTATAAAAGTGCGGGTGCTATTGCCCGCAGCTTTTATTTATATAATTTTACACCATCAACCATTAATGAGAAGATATTGGGAGCGCTGAGCTTCCGGGAAAGTTTTAATATTTATGTTCTTAAATAAGATCCAGTCGGGCGAATCCGGCATTTTAATATATGGCATTACGCCGCCTAAGTCAGAAACAAGCCCGGAGCGGGTTGCTGAAATAGCCGAAAGAACCATAGCCAGGCTTATTCCTTTAGATATCGACGCGCTTATAGTTTATGATGTGCAGGATGAAGCCGCCCGCACTTCAGAAGAGCGCCCATTCCCTTTTTTAAAGGCTTTGGACCCATTTGAGTTTGCCAGCCAGCATTTGCAGGACCTTAAAGTGCCGAAGATCATTTATCGCCCGGCGGGCAAGTTCTCTAAAGATGAACTTTCTGACTGGCTGGAAGATTTGCATAAACTTAACTTTTACCCTGTATTTGTAGGTGTGCCTGCGCCCGATTTCCCGGTAAAAACCACTTTGCCTGAAGCTTATCAACTTTGGAGCAAGCACAAAAACACATCGGCAATAGGTGCTGTAACCATCCCCGAAAGGCATGCGGTTTTAAAAGATGAAGACCAGCGCATATTGGACAAAATGGCCTGCGGCGTCTCTTATTTTATTTCGCAATGCGTTTTTGATATCGAATATGCCAAACGCGTTATTGAAGATTTAGGGAATACCTGTGTGAGGGAAAACAAGCAGTTTCCGACTATTATATTTACGCTTACCGCCTGCGGATCGACCAAGACATTGACTTTTATGGAATGGCTGGGTATTCATATTCCGCATAGTTTAAAAGAAGAGCTAAAGGCTTCTGAAAATATGCTCGAAAAATCAGTTAATGTATGTATGAATATAGCTGCCGAGCTAACGGCGTTATGCTCGGCTCGTGGTATACCTTTCGGCTTTAATATTGAAAGCGTTGCTATCCGTAAAGATGAAATTGAAGCCTCGGTTAATATGGTGAACCAGATCGGCGCTATGCTGGTTGAAAAAGGGATCCGTAAAGTTAATCCGGTATCGGTGGGACAATAACATCTACAAGATTAATTCAATAAAAAGTCCGCCTTTAAACAGGGCGGACTTTTTATTTTATACCCTGATGAACGGCTATTGGGTGTTTCACTAAATATGAAACACTTTGAAACAGCATTTTCAATTAATATATTAAAAATCAATAATTTAACAAATTTCAGTGAAACACTTTGAAACAGTACTAAACATTTAAGTAAACAACACATTTTACTGTAAACGAATAACTTATGTTTTTTTTGACTTTTTGACGCTATTAGAGTGAAACAGTTAGTATGAAACATGCTCACAGTGATTGTCATGGATTTCGTTATTTATCAATACCGGAGCGTACTTTGTAAAATGGTTGTAGTTCTTTAAAGGGAAACAAGCAAGTTGATATGTTAATTAAAGCTGCCAAAATAATCTTAGAGACTTTTTTTCTGACTAAGCATTAGTTATCTTAGGGGTATCAAAACCTTATCGACAATGAAAAAAGCAATCTCCTTAGTGGCTGTTGTATTTATAGGCCATTGTGCATTCGCTCAAACAAACAATTTCCCCCCAAGTGGTAACGTGGGTATTGGCACCTACACTCCGGCCGTAAAAACGCATATTTTATCAACTACGGAACAGTTGCGGTTAGCTTATGATTCAACACATTATTCGACATTTACCACCAGCTCTGCAGGTAATTTACTTTTTAAGCCAAGTGGCGGACACTTAGGGCTGGGAGGAATTCAAATAGCGACCGGATTATACAATAGCTTAGCGATGACAGGGGCGTCAACAGCATATGGTTTATATGGAGCGGGTGTTATACAATCAGATGTTACTACCACCGGCACATATTTTGTAACCGGGGCGTCAACAGCAGCAGCTTCATTCACATTGCCAAACTTATACCACTATCTCTCCAGTCAGGGCACCTTTGGCGCTGGCTCGACTGTAACTAATCAATATGGATTTACTGTCAGCAGTACCATGGTGGGAGCAACAAACAATTTTGGCTTTTACGGTAGTATCCCCGCAGGTACCGGAAGATGGAATTTATACATGCCCGGCACTGCCAATAACTATCTGGCGGGGCAATTGTCTATTGGTACAACAAATACAAGTACCGCCCCCTTGTATGTTACATTAGCTGGCATCACCGCAGCCGGCGTAACCAGAGGCGCTTATCTGGCACAATCATTAGGTGCAACAAGCAATGGTTCAAGCCAAGTAGCATTGGACATAAGTCCAACATTTACTAATTCTGGAACAGGAATCTTAAATTTTGGCTCCTTAACTGGAGGGTCAGGTTATGCTAATGGTACTTACACAAACGTACCTCTAACTGGTGGTACTGGTTCTGGCGCTTTAGCTAGTATAACAGTATCTGGTGGAGCAGTGACTTCTACAGGTGTTACTACAAATGGTACCGGATACACTGTTGGTGATGTATTAAGTGCAGCGGCTTCATTTGATAGTATTGGAGCCGGAAGTGGCTTTAGCATTACAGTTACAGGATTAGGTTATACCAGCGTACATAATTATGCTATAAGAAGCCTAACTAACGGGTATGTGCAAATTGGAGGTAACATGAGCCAGGGTGTTACTACGCAAAGCAATATAAATTTATACTTAGGTAAAATTCTGACCGGTAGCTCATCAGCATACGGTGTTTATTCTACAAATGTCATACAACCCGACGTTAGCACAGCTTATCTTTTTTTAACAGCACCTGGCACCGCATCTTCAAATTTCAATTTAACTAACTTATACCATTACAGCGCAAGCCAATCTACTATAGGTACTGGTTCAAGTATAACAACCCAAGCCGGCTTTACTGCGACAAACTCGCTTATAGGCGCCGCAAATAATTACGGCTTTTTGGGAAACATTCCGGCAGGCACAGGCAGGTGGAATTTATATATGGCTGGCAATGCTGCAAACTATATAGGAGGAAATTTGGGAGTTGCAACAACAACTCCAATAGCTAAGTTACAAGTTGGGAGTGCCTCGGCTTCTGCGTGGGGTTCAATTTCACCTATGTTATTTGTTTCAGGAACAGCTATTGATAATTCTACAGCAACAGGTGCAACAGTTTCAGGGATTACAACAACGCAATTTACCTTAGGGCCTCATGCCTTAACAGCTTCTAACGGAACTTCTGGAAGCCCCGTAACGTATACCACAGCAGCAACAATGTATATAGCCGGTGCACCAAGCCCTGGCGCCAATACAATCATAACTAGTCCTTACGCCTTATATATTAATTCCGGCGATTCTTTCTTTAATGGTACCAAAAATTCTTTTAGCGGGAAAATACTTATTGGAACCACCACCGCACGTGATGAGATGTTATCTGTAAATGGCAATATCCGCGCCAGGCAAATAAAAATAGAGACCGCAAACTGGCCTGATTATGTTTTCGCTTCACAATATACATTACCCAATTTATCAGACTTAAAGGCTTATATCGACAAAAATAAACACCTGCCAGATATGCCCTCTGAAAAGGAAATTGCCGCGGATGGCCAAAATCTGGGCGAGATCAACAAAGTATTGGTTAAAAAAGTAGAAGAGTTGACGCTGTACCTGATTGAAAAGGACAAACAATTGAAACAACAAGAAGAAAACGCCAAAATACAACAACAACAAATAAACCTGCTAAGCAAGCAAGTGGAAGCTATTAACAAAATCATCCAAAAAAACTAAGCTTCTCCTATTGTATAAAAAGTGGGGCTCGGGATCTGCGATAGTCCGGGATAAGCCATTATTACAAGTACAACAGCCAAGCCTTGTATGTCTTGTTTTAAATCTTGCTTTAACAGCAAAAAAAGATTTTGATTATCTTAAGCCCGCAAATTCAATAAAAACTATAAACCATACCCATGAATTTTAGCCAAAAAGCCATTCTGCCTTTCATTCTGTTGTTTTCATACTTGAGTAGCCGCGCACAAGAGGCTAAATTGCCAACGGCATGGACCGAGGCTGCCAAACATGCCGAAACTCCGCTATCAGAATACCCCCGCCCTCAACTGGAGCGCGACAACTGGCTATGCCTGAACGGGAAATGGGACTATCGGGGTGGCAAAGATGCGCCTGATGCATCACATCCTGAGACTGCTGCTGCTTTTAACGGCAACGAAAAAATATTGGTACCCTATTGCCCTGAGTCTTACCTTTCGGGTATTGAGCGTGCACAGGAAATCAATATGTGGTACCGCCGCACCTTTGAGGTGCCGTCAGGTTGGAAAGGTAAACATGTTATGCTCAACTTCGGCGCGGTAGATCATGATGCCACCATATTTGTCAATGGCAAAAAAGTAGGTACACATGCCGGTGGCTATGATTCTTTCAGCTTTGATATTACGGCTTTCCTGGGCAAAGGCACAAACACGCTGATTGTTGCGGCCCACGATCTTAACGACGGTACTACCCCCTTAGGTAAAAATGGGCCACGTGGCGATTATACCTTTTCGTCAGGCATTTGGCAAACCGTTTGGATGGAGCCTGTTAGCGCAACCTATATTAAAAATATTCGCTTACTGCCCGATGTTGACGGCCACAGGCTAAAAGTTCTGGTGAACAGCAATGGCAATGGCCAGGTGACTGCGGTTGCATTAAATGGCAAAAAAGTTGCCGGTGAGGCTAAGTCGGCAACCGGTACATCATTTTACATCCCGATTGATAAACCTGAATTATGGTCGCCCGATAGCCCGTTTCTGTACGATTTGAAGCTGACACTTTACAATGCCAATGGCAGCGTGGCCGACGAGGTAAAGAGCTATTTTGGCATGCGCGACATTAAACTGGGCAAACTAAACGGCGTAAACCGGCCGCTAATAAATGGCAAGTTCATCATGCAGCTGGGGCTGCTTGATCAGGGCTACTGGCCCGATGGCGTGCTGACCGAACCAACCGAGGAAGCCATGAAATTTGATATAGAGTTCACCAAAAAGGCAGGCTTTAACCTCATCCGCAAACACATGAAAACCGAGCCGCAGCGTTTTTATTACTGGTGCGATAAACTGGGCCTTTTTGTTTGGCAGGATATGCCTGCCGCCTGGTATCAAAATGAAGATACCCTGCGCCATCGCAGCATGTTTCGTAAAGAACTGAAGGCAATAATGGATGATCATTATAACTCCCCATCCATTATTACCTGGGTGCCGTTTAACGAAAACTGGGGCGCTTTTGATGTAAAGGAGATTACCGACTGGGTAAAAAAATATGACCCTTCAAGATTGGTTAATGGCAACTCGGGCTTTAACAATAACCCCGGCTATCAAAAAGCTTACGGCGACCCTAAAAACGGCGACTACGTTGACACGCATATCTACATTGGCCCCAACGGAGCCTCAAAACCCGATAAGATCCGTGCAGCCTCACTGGGCGAATTTGGCGGCGTGGGCTTGTTTGTGATGGGCCACATGTGGCCCGTTGAAAATGATGCGTACGACTACCAGCCAACCAAAGCCGCCCTCACCGACCGTTACACGCTACTGCTGCAGCAGGTGGACCAGCTCATGAAATACCACGGACTCAGCGTAGCCATTTACACCCAAACTACCGACGTGGAGCACGAAGTAAACGGACTGCTTACTTATGACCGGGCTGTTGAAAAGATGGATCCGCAACGCGTTAAGGAGATCAATGACGCCGTGATGAAGGATAGTTATGAGATGAATAAAGTGGTAAAGAAATAACTAACCAGGAAAGTAATTCGAACGAAGAGAGAGAGAAACCTTTGAATGATAATTAACAAAAAAAGCCCCTGAAAATTCAGGGGCTTTTTGCTTTACGGCAAATGCTTATTTACAGCATACATCCTTTTTATCGCAGGTGTTTGCGCATTGTTTACCACATTTCTGTGTCTTTGAGCATTTGGTACAGGTAGCCTGCTTTGCTTTAACTTTAGGTTTAGCAGGTGTTGTACCGCCGGCCATTACAGTTGTTGCGGCAAAAGCAATTGCCAGCATGCTTAACATTATTTTTTTCATTTTAAGTATTTTTAAGTGTTAAATGATTTTATTTTATGCGGATAAGGCAAGGTTCGTTTCATCATTTAACAACGTTTGGGTGGCTTCCAGTTGTCGGGTTGATAAGTGGCAAGATTGCCGGTAATATAATGAGCAACCGGTTTCTGAATTAAATGACCCTGCAAAGGGCCAACAGTTAAAATATCGCACACCACAAATCCGCAGATACTGCATGAAAGCATAACAGCGCAACCGGGCTGGCCGCAGTCGTCATGATTATTTTTTTGCCTGGTTGGCTTTTCGCGACAAACCATTTTAGCCATCTTTTTACAACAGTCGGCCATTTCAGGCTGCGCGGGCTTGACCATGGCCCCAAATGAGGACAGGAAAATAATGCAGGCCATTAAAACGACAGACAAAAATCGCATAGCCAAATGTAAGTGCTAAGGCGTTAAAATAAAAATGATCCGGGGCATAAAATTACCTGGCTATTAAAGCCCGCCCTTCAAAAACAATCCCCTCCCAGCCATGAGCCATAAACTGGCGAATGTTTTGGTGATCGGTGCCTTCCGGTGTATCCAGGACTGCCTTGTAGTGCTCGGCAAAAAGGTGTAAAGTATCATCTTTACTCAGGTTATTCAGTTTCGCAAATGCAAATACTTTGGCGCTCCCCTGGTTTTGAGTGGCTTCATTAAAGGCTTCGCCATTTTTAAAGGCAGTGGGCGTATGTTGGTAATGCGCCTCTATAAATTCAATTACATCTTTAAATGATAGCAATCCGCCTTTCAGCTTATCAAGCAACGTATTTATCTCTTCAGTCATTTTTGGAATAGTCTTTTATCTGATTAAAAATATCAAGTGTTTGTAAAGCTACAACAAGTATCTAACAGACGAAACCAAAAAGAAATCCAGCAAATAATAACAATGTAACAAATTGAATTACAGACATATATTATGTTATTTAGAATTATTCTAAAAAATATTTGCCTTGTAAGTTTTTTTGACTTTACTTTGCCACTGTTTAGAATTAATCTAATTAAAGATGAAAAAAATCATACTACTTTTCCTTACACTTCTCTCCATTTCAACCACATTTGCCCAGCAGCATGGCAGTTTAAGTGGTACAATTACTACCTCAAGCGGCGAACCGGTTGCTTATGTATCGGTGTTGCTTAAGGGCACATCATATGGCGCTTCAACTACCGATAAGGGCCACTTCAGCATTAATCATATAGTGCCGGGCACCTACACTGTAAGCGTTACTGCTGTAAACATTGTTGCACAAGAAAAGATGGTGACCATTATTGGGGGCCAAAATGCTGTTGCCAACTTTGTGCTTGATATCAACAACGCCCAGTTGGAAGAAGTAAAAATCAACGCCCGAAACAACGGCATCAAAATGGATAATCCTTCGCAATCGCTGCGCTTGCAGGAGCCGCTGATAGAGGTACCGCAAAACATACAGGTAATTTCGGCTGAAGCGCTTAAACAGCAGCAAATTATTAGCATGAGCGATGGATTAATACGTAATGTAAGCGGCGCTGTACGTTTAGAACACTGGGCCGACCTTTATACCAATATTACGATGCGCGGGTCGCAGGTGCAGGCATTCCGCAACGGTTTTAACGTAGTAAGCTCATATTGGGGCCCGCTTACAGAGGATATGAGTTTTGTCGACCATATCGAATTTGTCAAAGGCCCGGCAGGTTTCATGCTTTCAAACGGCGACCCAAGTGGTTTATACAATGTAGTAACCAAAAAGCCTACCGGTCAAACCAAAGGCGAGTTTAGCTATACCACCGGCAGCTTTAACCTTAACCGGGCTATGCTTGACCTGGATGGCAAGCTGAGCAAAGACGGTAAGCTATTGTATCGTTTAAATCTGGCTGCACAAAACAAAGGTTCTTTCCGGGGCAGTGAATATAATGATCGTTATGTTGTGGCCCCGGTGCTGTCTTACCAGTTGGACGACAAAACCAAAATTACCGGCGAATATGTGTATCAGCGCGCTAAAATGTCTGATTTAGGTTCATATTACCTGTTTAGCCGCACAGGCTATGCAACCTTGCCAAGAAATACCAGTCCGCTGGCTGCCGGTTTGCCGCCGACAATTATTAATGACAATAGCTTCACCATAAACTTACAGCATCAACTGTCAGACAACTGGAAGTTAACCGCGCAGGCTGCCCAATATAATTATGGGCAAACGGGTACATCATCGTGGGCCGATTCAGTGAATACAGATGGCACTTACTATCGTAATTCGGGCCCGTGGGTTGCTAAAAGTACCATGTCTTTAGGGCAAATATTTTTAAATGGAAAAATTAGCACCGGTAATGTAGTTCATAAAATACTTGCAGGTATTGATATGGCCGACAAGCGATACCTGGCAGACTATTCGCGTTCTCATTCGCTGGATACTGGTTCAAAGCCGTATAATCCGTTAGCGCCACCAACAGCCCCTTCAAACGGCTATGGCGATTTTACCACCAATAAAAGTCTGGAACAATTAGCCGAAGCAGGGTTTGGCATTATTAACTCGCGCTATTCAAGTTTTTATGTTCAGGACGAACTGGGTTTCTTAGATAACAAAATTAGGTTAACCCTGGCGGGGCGGTACACCAACGTAAATATGTCAGACTATGGTACGCCGATATCGGCCAATCACTTTACACCGCGTGTTGGGTTAAGTGTATCCATAGACGATGAGACAGCGGTTTATGGGTTGCATGATCAAACTTTCTTACCGCAAGCCGGCAAAGTAAGCGTGGGTAAATTACAGCCTTTAACGGGTAGCAACACCGAGTTTGGCCTGAAAAAAGACTGGGCCGATGGTAAATGGAATACTACTGTAGCGGTATACCGTATTCTAAAAAACAATGAGCTTTCTGCCGACCCATATCATATGAATAGCGGATATAGCATTGTATTTGGACAAAAAAGAGCCCAAGGTTTGGAGTTTGATCTGCGTGGCGAGCTGGCTCCAGGTTTGGATGTTACAGCTAACTACGCTTATACCGATTCAAAGGTTAGCAAAGTAAATCCGGGCGTTACAGATAGCCTGGGTATCAAAGTGGGCGATGTGGTGCCCGGCTATGCTAAACATGTGGCCAATGCCTGGTTAACCTACAAGGTTTTAAGCGGCGATTTAAAAGGTACAGGTGTATCATTAGGCGGCACGTACCTGGGTGGCCGGCAAACCGATACCTGGAGCGTGGGCTTGCAGCATTTGCCAAACTACTTTAAAATGGATGGCGGCTTGTTTTGGGAAGGCACTAAAATGCGTATAACTGCTAACGTATTTAATATACTTGACAAGTATACCTACAGCGGTTCATACTACAGCTACCTTAAAGCTTATTACTGGCAGGCAGATCCTCCGCGCAATTATCGCCTGTCTGTCTCTTACAAATTTTAATTTTCATCTATCTAAATCTTCAAACCCGGCCATAGCCGGGTTTGAAGATTTAGCTGATATTTTTTCAGATATACAAAACAGACGCTACCATGCCGTTATTAACTTTAAAGAAAATTACTTTCAGACACATCATCTAATTTTTAGTCGACCTGTATTAGCCCTACCAGATTAAAGTTCTTATTGCATTCTAATCACACAAAATACAACCCCGGGTTGTTGTTAATTATCGACAACAATTTAAGTGCTATGATATCATTTTCTTATGACTTTTGGTTTGGTACTAAAGAGCGATTGGATATTTCGGAAATGACCATCCGCGGTGTAATTATTTTTGTCCTGGCTCTGATCTTAATTCGTATTTCCGGGCGTCGGTCATTCGGTTTGCGGACACCGGTTGATAATATCGTTTCTATATTACTGGGCGCTGTGTTAAGCAGGGCTGTAGTTGGCGCCTCGCCATTTTTGCCGGTTGTTATTACCTGTCTCATTGTAGTGACCCTGCACCGAACTTTGGGCTGGTTTATTGCCAGAAATCCACGCTTTAGCCGTTTTGTAGAAGGCGATAAAATTTTGATTTATAAGGATAGTAAGTTTCTTGAGGATAACATGAAGCGTGTGCAGATCTGCCGCGAAGACGTCATGCAGGGTATCAGACGACAATCGCTTACTGAAGACCTGCGCGAAATAGATCACGTATACATTGAACGAAATGGCGAGATCAGTGCGATCAGAAAAAAATAAAGACATCTAAAACAACACATAGCCTTAACGCATTTATTATAAGCAGAAAGGAGACAACATTATGCCATGGCACAACGGCGATTACCCGCCATCATACAAAAACCAACCTAAACGCATCCGTGATAAGGCAACCGAAATAGCTAACGAAGTTTTAAAAACAACCGGCAACGAAGGCGAGGCTATCGCCACCGGCTTAAAGCAGGCCCGCGCGCACTTTGCCAAACAGAACAAAAAGTAACAACATTGGAGGAAAACCATAAACCAAAGATCAGCGCCAGCGACCACCTGGCTAATGAACGTACTTTCCTGGCCTGGATAAGAACCGCCATTGCGCTGATGGGCTTTGGCTTTGTGGTAGTCAAATTTTCGCTTTTTGTGCGCCAGTTATCACTGGTTGTTACAGGGCACCCCGTTATTGCGGCCCGGGGATTTTCCGGACTAATTGGAATGGGGATGGTTGCCATAGGCGCTTTGACTGCCTTAATTGGGTATCTGCGCTATCAGCGCATTGAGAAGCAATTGCTCTCGCAAACATTTTATCCAAAATCAAAACTGCTGCTTGTATTGACAATCGGGATTATTATGAGCAGTTTATTACTGCTCTATTATTTGCTGCCTAATTTGTAAAATACAAAAGGCACCTCTTATTAAAGTGCCTTTCTTTTTCAAACTAAAACTAAATCAAATTTATTTTGAAGCGTCTGCTAATACTTCCCTGTTCATGCGGCTATATTCGGTATCGTTGCTTTGGGTTGCCAGCTTAAGGCCTTCAGTAGCTGAGGCTATCGCGCCTTTTTTGTCACCCATTTTCAATTTAATACGGGCAATCCAATATTTCAAGTTATCAGAGTTGGGTTGTGCTTTATCCTGAATTTGCATCCACTCCAGGGCTTTTTTCAGATCGTGGTTGTTATTGTAGTAATAAATAGCTGCAAAGTAGTAAGGCTTTTTTTCGCTTTGCATGGCGCGGTCAATATTAGCCATTACTTTTGCATCTACATCTGTATTTAAGTGCAAACCGGTATGTATATGCTCCCAATTAAGCTGCAGGAAGCAATCAGTTGGCGTAGCATTTTCAAAATTAAACGTTAAAGTCTCGGTAATGGCAGATGTAGTTTTAACCGGTACTGTAAACCGGATGACATCATCGCTTTCTTTATAAGTATATGCACCCCATTGCTTAGCAGCTTTGTTTAAGATAAAAACCCACTCCTTTTCACCGGGTATACTAAACAACGCGTACTCGCCGGCAGCGACGCTTTTACCCTCAATAGTTACATCGTCAGTAAGCTTTATGGTAGTGGCCCAGTTGGCGCCCATGCGCCAAACTTTTCCATAAGGCTCCATATAACCAAAAATTTTGCGGCCTTTTACATTGGGGCGTGAATAAGTGAGTGTTATTTGGCCCAACCCAAAACCCTGAATAATAGTTTGTGGCGTACTTGGCTGCGGTATAGTCAGATCTTGCGCTTTTGAGGTTAAAAAGCCGGTACAAAATAGTACGGCTAAACAGATAATAATTCTTTTCATAATGGTTCGGTTAAGTGCAGGCCAAATTTATCATTGTTACGAATAAAGGCATATACGGGTTGCTTGTTACTTCAGACATAATGCCGAAAGACCAGCTAAGGTAAATTTATGTAAACATTTAAATAGTTCCGGCTTTTCCAGATTCAAACTATATCTCTCCTAACAGATGTAAAGTAGCCTTATCCATAGCACCCTCAAAAAACTTATCAAGCACCGATTTGAAAACCGGGTAAGCATCAGGCAACGAGGCAAATAAAGTCATGGACGACCGCAATTTCAGATCGTCAGGCGAGCCGAAGACCTGGTAAGCACTATTAGTCTCCAGACTAAGTAGTTCTGCACATATTTCAATCAGTCGCTGGCCCAAAATGGGATGATTGATATAAGCCTCTGCCTCGTCCAGATTTTTGATGGCATAGCGCTTTGACATCTCGCTAAAACCTAAACCCTGCAGTTGCGGAAAAATAAACCACATCCAATGGCTGCGTTTACGGCCGTGTTTTATTTCGGCAAGCGCATCGGCATAACTGCTTTCCTGCGCGTCAATAAATCTTTGTAAATCGTCCATATTAAATTAACAATAAACAGGCTGTTTAGATTTAGTAAGGGTTACCGCTGCGGTATAAAAAGTACGGCATCAGCAACCACCACACCATCGGCACCTTTATCAGAGACCGAGACATAGGCTTTTTTACCAACTGGGACCTGCATCGTTCCCATAGATACCCACTCACCCGATGTTTGCCCTACCACTTGTACTTTATTTTTTTCAATGGTTTTATTTGAAATGTTTTGGCCATCAAATAAAGTAATTTGTGTGACATTCGAGCCGTGCGACACCCTTGGATAGTACACGTATACCTGGTATTTACCTGCCTCTTTTATCTGCGGGATGAATTTAACTTCGGCAGCAGAGCTTTTGGCAGTATCGATAAATAACGACGGCCCGTAACCACCGGTGGTCTGCCTTATCCACTGACCGGTTTTGATCACATTATCTGCGTCATCGTTATCCACCAAAATCTCAGGCGTGCTATGATCAACCAGCGGATTACCGGTCAACTCGGTCTGTAATTGTTTAACATCGATGTTTTGTACATCGACACCCTCATCAATAGCCTGGCAAGCCGCCACCGCAGCCGATTGCCCTAAAACCATAAATACGGGCTCCATTCGGATAGAACCATAAGCCATATGGCTGGCCGATAAACAAACCGGTACCAGCAAATTGCCACACTCCGTAACCTTAGGTGTAATTGAACGATAAGCAATGGGGTACGGATTTATTCCGCGAAGCTGTACATCGCCTTCATTTTTCACCATCCCGTTTACCACCAGGCGTTCGGCATTGTGCGAGTCCATGTTATAAGCGCCCATAGCTATTTTATCTTCTACAACTTCTTTTCGCAGGCAGTTGGCCTCGGTCATCACATAGGCTCCAATCATTCTTCGCGCTTCTCGGACGTACAACTGCGGTGTGAAATGATTTGAATTTACATATTCATCTTTCGGATAACCCCACTTAAGCGCCTGCGCACGCAAGTGCTCTGGCATGCGCGGATCATGACCAATAAAATAGAGAAAGCCTTTGGTATAATCCTCGTGTGCTTTAATAATAACCGCGCGGGTAGCATAATCACCATCTGGATAGGCATAGTTCATCCCAATCATATCTGTACTAAACGGACCGTTATTATTGATGTCTGTTTTATGGTTAGGCATCATGTCGGGTTTCAGATACGCGCTCCAATCTTTAGCCGGTTTAGCCTGCAGATATCTCAACAATAACTCATAACGCGTAGAGTCATAATTAGCAGGTCGCGTAATCTCGATCGTATTAGCCGCATCATTAGTTAAACACAATCTGAAATTATAAGCCTGTATCTTTTTATCGCCGCTGCCGATAGGCGCCAATGTTTCATTGTTGATACCCCAAAGCAAACCGCTCTCCGGCTTACCCGGAATTTTATATGGATCGATGCCATTAGGGAACTGATGCTGATCTTTTAACTGCACACCATCTACCGTTTCATTATAAACTGAATTGGCCTCACGGCCGGTTGTGTAGCTCACGCCGGCTTTTGCCATTAAATCGCCTTCATAACTGCAATCAATAAATTGCTTAGCTTTTATGGTTTGTGTGTGTGCCGATGGATTCGAGGACTTTTCCAACTCAATGCTTAAGATATGATTATCCGACTTTTTTACATTACGCAGGCGGGCATCGTAAATTACCTTAAAATTGCCGCGCTTAACGTAATCCAGGAAAACAGCTTCAGCTACTTTCGGTTCAAAGGTCCATTGTTCAAATTTTCCGTAATGTTGGCCTATATGGCGATAAAAATCGCGCGCCAGCCCGGTTACGACATATTTATTGCCGATATCTGTAAAACCCAGTCCGCCACTTGAAAGGCCACCCAATCTATAGCCCGGCTCAATTAGCACAACGCTCTTGCCCATCCTGGCTGCGGTATATGCGGCAATTACACCCGCCGATGTGCCGCCATAAACACAGACGTCGAGGCGACCAGCGGGCTTCTTAGCTTGTGCAATTGCTGATAAATTAACACATAGCAGAAAACAGGCAGCGATTAATCTGAACATAGGTTTGCGTATTGGTTATTGCAAAGCTATGATTGACAGGGAGAATAACAAGGGGCGTGTAAAAAAGACCGTCATGCTGAACTTGTTTCAGCATCCCACAGGACAGGCTGTATGCCCGCTTAGTGAGTGGGATGCCGAAACAAGTTCGGCATGACTGGATGTTGATTATTATAGCTTTTCTGCAATCTTATGTTCCCCTGTCTTTACATTTATCTTCCAGGGTTTTGGCTCATTGAGCCATAGCTTGCCCTCTCCTATTTCCAGCGGCATCCACAGGTATCTTGAATCCCATTGCGCGTTGGGTTTCCATTGGTCGGCCATAAAAATTACTGTAGTATCTTTGGTACCCACAACCTTCAGCATCATGGTTGATTGCGAATGGTAGGTTTTTGTTTCAGGCGGTGCAATGTCTTTAAATTCGCTCCAGGGCCCTGCTAACGATGTAGCGGTAGCATATTTGTTTGGGTTAGGAGCCCAGCCGGTTAGCGCAGAGCCTATGGCATAGTATAAACCTTTGTAATGTACTACAGCGCCACCCTCTAAAGGCATATTCACCAGGCTCATTTCTTTAGCGACGCTCATATAATCGTCGGCCAGTTTTACAATATGAAAACCAAGCGCCCTATCCTCAAATATCAGGTATGCGCTACCATCATCATCAATAAACTGACCGATGTCGCGACTTTGATGATCTAATGGTCGAAAACTCTTTACAAACGTATAATTGCCATCAGGCTTGTCGCTCACCGCTATGCCTACCCTCGCGTACTGGTAATTACGGGTATCCAGATGAAAATACATCACGTATTTTTTGGTGAGCTTATTGTAATAAACTTTAGGGCGCTCCAATATCCAACCTTCGCCTAAATTTTCAGGATCAGACATTTTAACCACATCACCACGAAACTTCCAATTGGTTAGATCCCTTGACGAATAGCAGCTAACGTAACGATAATGCGGATCAAGCCCCTGAGCCCGCTCTTCGCCATACCAATAATAAGTGTCTTTAATTTTAATAATGCCGCCACCATGCGCTTGTATATGCTGCCCACGGTCGTCGGGCCAAACAGCGCCGGGATTAATCGTCTTGTTTTGGGCGATACCTGATAACGCGCAAAAAGTAAACAGGAAGCCGATGAGGACAAATTTGAACATAGGTTGTATGGGTTATCGCGAAACTATGAGTGGTGGGGAAGAAATCAAATTGAAACTTATATACAACGCCTCACATAAATCATTTGTCATTCTGAGCGAGAGCGAAGAATCTTATCGAAGCGGCTGGCAAAGCGCATAAGATTCTTCGCTCTCGCTCAGAATGACAAGTTGGTTAGCTGTTTAACTACTCTATCACCCTATCCAAATGCGTATAACCACCATCCACATGTACCAGCTGGCCGGTAGTATGGCTTGACGCCTCAGAAAGCAGGAAGACTACCATATTGGCGATTTCTTCGGCAGTGGTCATGCGGTGACCCAGGGGGATATTTTTTACAATATCTTTCAATTTAGCCTCAGGGTCTTCCATACCGGCTATATAGGCTTCGTAAAGTGGCGTCCAGCACTCAGCTACAATTACTGCGTTAACCCGTATGCCATACGGCAACAGCTCAACTGCCCATTCGCGCGTAAGCGCGTTACGCCCGCCGTTTGCCGCTGCATAGGCAGAAGTATTGCCCTGACCGGTTTCGGCTACTTTTGAGCCTATGTTAACGATGTTACCTTTTGATTTCTTTAGCTCAGGCAAGGCAAATTTTGCCATCAGGTAGTAATGCGTTACGTTACGATGCAGGCTGCGTACAAAGTCGTCGTAATTGCCTTTCTCTAATCCTACACCGTCATTCACGCCGGCATTGTTAATCAGACCTTCAATACGGCCAAATTTTTCTATAACTGCATTTATTGCTTTTTCACATTCGGCCGGATCGGTCAACTCAGCCTGTACCTGAAAGCATTGCAGGCCGCGAGCTGCAAGGCTTTCAACTGTTTTTAAATTATCCTTTTCGCTACGGCCTACTATCACGGGTATAGCACCTTCGTTAGCCAGCACGTTCACAATACCCTCGCCAATGCCCTTTGCACCGCCGGTCACTATTACCACTTTATTTTTTAACTGTAAGTCCATATTTTGATTTTGTTATTGTCTTCTCTTTTAAAAAGCTGTCATTCTGAGCGTAGCGAAGAATCTTATCAAAGCGCATAAGATTCTTCGCTACGCTCAGAATGACAAAAAATTCTATTTACAACCCATAAAACTTAACCGCATTCCTACCCCAAAACTTGGCCTGCTCATCGGCTGATAGTTTAGCCACATAATCCTCATATATTGATAGCTGCTCACCGTAAGTTGCCGCCACGCGACAAACCGGCCAGTCAGACCCATACATTACTCTGTCAGCGCCAAAAGCTTCGAATACCACATCCATATATGGGGTAAAATCTTCAGGCTTCCAGTTTTTCCAGTCGGCTTCGGTTACCATACCCGATAGCTTGCAGCTTACGTTTTGATTTTGGGCGATCGTACGCATGTCTTTTGCCCATTGGTCAATATCATGCTCTTTTATTTTCGGCTTCGCCAGATGGTCGATCACGAATGGCTGATCAGGAAATGCTGCTGCAAACTCGTTGGCGTATGCTAGCTGATCAGTATAGATCAAAATATCATATGTATAACCAAACTGTTTCAACTTGCTGATACCGCGTTTAAAATCAGCATTAAGCATGTAAGCCCTGTCAGCTTCACCCTGCAATATGTGGCGAAAGCCTTTCATTTTGTCGAACTGCCGGTAATAATTCAGCCGATCGTCAATATTTGCCGATTTAAAATCAACCCAACCTACAATACCTTTTATGAAGCTTTTATTGATAGCGTGCTCCAGCAAAAAATGGTTCTCCGTTTCTGACTGATCTGCTTGTACTGAAACACATCCGGCAAAACCATACTCCTGTAATATCGGTTCCAGATCATCAGGTAAAAAATCCTGCCGGATGATCTCCATATCGTCACTGATCCAGCCATGAGTTACCGGATCATAGTTCCAGAAATGCTGGTGCGAATCAATTCTTTGCATAAGCTTTTAACTCCTGTCTCGACTCGCCCAAACCGTCAATACCCAGTTCCATTACGTCGCCGGCTTTCAGATAAATTGGCGGCTTAAAACCAAGGCCAACCCCCGCGGGCGTGCCGGTTGAGATGATGTCGCCGGGCAACAGGGTCATAAACTTACTCACGTAAGCAATCACAAAAGGCACATTGAAGATAAAATTTGAGGTATTACCATCCTGCATAGTTTTACCGTTAACCTTTAGCCACAGGCGCAGGTTATTAATATCGCCTAATTCATCGGGCGTAGCCATAAACGGACCAACCGGCGCAAAGGTATCGCAACCTTTACCCTTGTCCCAAGTGCCGCCACGCTCTATCTGGAACTCGCGTTCAGATACGTCGTTGTGTAAAGCATAACCAGCAACATAATCTAAAGCTTCTGATTCTTCTACATAGCTTGCTTTCTTACCAATCACTACAGCCAATTCAACCTCCCAATCCGTCTTAACCGAATCGCGCGGAATGATCACATCGTCATTCGGGCCAACCAGCGCTGTGGTCGATTTCATGAACAAAACCGGCTCGGCAGGTACCTGTGCATTGGTTTCCCGCGCGTGGTCGGCATAATTCAAACCAATACAAAGGATTTTCGATGGTCGGGCAACAGGACTGCCTAAACGTTCGCCATCGGCTACCTTTGTTAGTTTCCCTTCATTATCGGCCAAAAACTTCTTTAGTCTGTTCAGGCCATCGTTCTCAAAAAAAGCTTCGTTATAGTCCTCGCCAAAAGCGGAGGTATCGTATTTAATATCGTTAATAATGACGCCGGTTTTTTCTTTACCCAGTGCGCCGTGTCTGATTAGTTTCATATTATATAAATTAGGTCATGCTGAACTTGTTTCAGCATCCCACAGGACAGACAGATCGTCTGTTTAGCGATTGGGATGCCGAAACAAGTTCGGCATGACGGTATTGTTTTTTTTTAATTATTCAACTTCACAAAGCCACCATCCAGCAGATAGTCACAGCCGGTAACAAAACCGGCTTCGTCACTGCATAAATATAGCGCCAGTGCGGCTACTTCCTCGGGCTTGCCCATGCGGCCTATGGGTTGGCTTTTTGATAGTTTATCGAAGATTTCTTCTTCTTTACCTGCATAATTCTTGGCAATAAAGCCATCTACAAAAGGGGTATGCACCCTTGCAGGCGATATGCTGTTACAACGGATGTTATCGGCCAGATAGTCTTTCGCTACCGACAGTGTCATAGAATAAACTGCACCCTTGCTCATGGAATAAGCAAAGCGATCAGGGATACCTACCGTTGCCGCTATAGATGCCATGTTAAGTATAACGCCTTTGCCTTTTTGTTTCATTAACGGAATAGCCGCGAACAGTGAGTTGTAAACGCCTTTAATATTTACGCTTACTATGCGGTCAAAATCGGCCTCGCTGGTAGTTGTGGCTTCGCCGATGTGCGCAATGCCGGCATTATTTACCAGGATATCGATGTCGCCTATTTTATTATAAACATCGAGCACCTGCTGCTGGTTGCTTACGTTACAGCTATGGGCTTCGGCCTGGCCACCGGCCTGGGTTATTTCATGTACGGTATCGGCTGCGGCGTCAGCATTAAGCTCAATAATATGTACTTTGGCGCCTGCCTCGGCAAACTTTACAGCTATAGCCCGGCCAATACCACTACCACCGCCGGTAATTACTGCTGCTTTATCTTTTAAACTAAACATTATATTTTCTATAGATTGAAAATTTTATTCATTAGTACCCACTTCTCGCCGGGCTTTGAGCCGGGCAAGGCCTGCTGATATTTCCACATCAGTTGCTCCCACTCCTGCACTTTTGGGTTCGCGGCATCCATTGCCCCTTTTTTATCGAAGCTGAAAGTCGCGTCATCTGTCTCCATAATCATAAATAACCGATTAAATACACGGTATATCTCCATATTGGTAACACCACCCGTTACAATGCTTTCATGTATCTCGGGCCAAATCGACTCGTGATACTTTTCATACTCGGCAATCAGCTGCGGGTCGTCTACCAAATCTAACGCTAAACAATATCTGGCCATTATGCTTTTACTACTTTATGTCCTTTAACGCCATAATACAATATAATTACAAAGCAGATCAATGGCACAATATAAGCCATCTGGATGCTACCTGTTTTATCTGAGATCAGCCCCATAAACAGCGGAGCGATGCCGCCACCTATGATAGACATTACCAGGAAAGAAGAGGCAATTTTGGTTTCCTCACCCAAACCTTTAATACCCAAAGCAAATATAGTTGGGAACATGATCGACATAAAGAAAGGCACCGCCATTACTGAATATAAGGCTACGTTACCATGTGCAGTTAAGCCCACGGCCAACAACAAAATTGCAATGCCTGCATAAATAGTCAACAGCTTGGCAGGGTCGATGAATTTCATAAAGAAAGTTCCCGCGAAGCGGCCAACCATAAAGCCTACCATAGCTATTGATCCCCATAAAAATGCGGCTTCTTTTTCGGCCATACCGGCAACAAATTTCGAATAACGGATAAAAAAGCTGCCAACGCCCACCTGCGCACCTACATAGAAAAATTGAGCAACAACGGCCCAGGCCAGGTGCTTGTGCTTTAACACAGCTGCTGAAAAGTCTGTACCCGGCGCATGGTGACTGTCTATCGCGCTATCGTCTTCTTTTACATCAGGAATATGGCTGAATACAAATAGCAGAATCAATATAATAACAGCAGCGCCGATAATCAAGTACGGAATTTTAACGGTGTCAGCTTCTGACTGTAGATAAGAGGCTAAAGCCGCAGGAGACATGCCCTTCATTTCCGCAGGCGTATGTTCAATACCTGAAAGAATAACCTGGCCACCAACAATCGGCGCCACGAAAGCCCCTACACCATTAAATGATTGCGCAAAGTTTAAACGTTGTGCCGATGTTTCCTTATCGCCCAAAACAGTTATATATGGGTTGGCAACGGTCTCTAAAAAAGTAGCCCCGCTGGCCATGATAAATAATGCCACCAGAAAGAAAGCATAACTTTGCGCGCCAGCTGCCGGTATAAATAACAACGCGCCCAAAGCATATAATATCAAGCCTAAAATAATACCTTTTTTATAACTGTACTTATGTACAAATAAACCGGCCGGTATAGCTATCAGAAAATAGCCCAGGTAAACTGCCGAGTCAATAAATGACGACTGGGTATCAGTTAATTGACAAGCTTTTTTTAAGTGAGGGATAAGGATTGGGTTGATGTTGTGCAAGAACGCCCAAAGAAAAAATAACGAGGTCACCAAAATTAATGGGAACAGGTATTTGTTTTTTGACATAGTTAAGTACGGTTGGTTTTAATTGGTAATAGCAAAGAAAGCAGAATAAGCGCTTAAAAATGGTATTTTATCATTAAAATATTACACAATCTTGGCATGTTTATGTCGTTTTATGGCAAAATAGTGCCAATTGATAACTAAAAATTTATGCAATCGTTACCGTTTTTATTTTTTTATGGCACTCACTTGAATTAGCCGTATAATTGTACTTAGCCGACAAATATGTATAAACCCGCCACTATAAAAGATATTGCCCTCGCGCTTAACCTGTCGCCCTCCACAGTGTCGCGTGCTTTGCGCGATGGTTATGAGATTAGTGAAGAAACTAAAAAGCTGGTGGTAGCTTATGCCCAAAAGGTAAATTATAAATCGAATCCTATTGCCCTGAGCCTTAAAAACAAGCGCAGCTATTCGATAGGTATTGTAATACCCCGGCTGGCTAACAGCTTTTTTTCGCAGGCTATAGCCGGGATTGAATCAATAGCCCACGAACGGGGATATTTTACAATAATTACGCAAAGTCATGAATCGGCAGAACGTGAACGGGCTAATATAAATCACCTGGCACAACGATCGGTAGACGGTTTGCTGATATCAATATCATCAGAAGCTTCAGATTTCAGCTTTTTAAAAGCCTTACATGACGACGGAATGCCAATGGTATTTTTTGACCGTACGATAGATGAGATCGATACCTTTAAAGTAACCTCTGATAATCGCAAGGGCGCGTACAACGCTACGGAATCCCTGATTAAGGCAGGTAAACGCAAGATAGCTCTGCTGGCCAGTGCCTCGCATTTATCTATCACTAATGAGCGTCGTTCGGGCTATCAAAAGGCACTGGTTGATTATGGTCTGCCTTTCCGCGAGGATTTTATACGTTACTGCAACGAGGGCGGCAACAATTACCAGGAAGTTGAAGATGCGGTGAAAGGCCTGCTCACTATGGCCGACAAACCTGACGCTATTTTTATCAGCGCCGACCGTATAAGTATTGGCTGTGTGCGTGCGCTCAAAAACCTCAGCTTTGACACAAAAGAAATAGCCATAGCCGGATTTGCCAATTCAGATGTGGTGGACCTACTGCAGCCGTCTATTTCTTATGTCAAACAAAAATCATTTGAAATGGGTCAGATAGCCATTGAAATGCTGTTGAAACTAATTGAAGCAAAATATCCAATCACCGAGTTTGAGACAAGGGTGCTGGATACCGAGCTGCACCTGGTTCAGTAAAGAGCTTTAAACCCAACCGGCCATTCGTTTAACGAGAAATCTATACACGGATAAGGTCAGGTCAGCGTATAGATCTCTCGCTACGTTCTTGATGCCAAAACATCAGAAATAGATTATCCTTTCAAATCGTAGTGCTTTTCCAGCCACGCATAACGGGCCAGTATTTCTAGCAAACCACCCTGGTCAACCAGGTTACGCACGCCATTGCGGCCGGTAAAAAGGCCCTGCTCATTCTTCTCGTGCTGCAACGTGTTATCCAAAGCTTTTTTAAAGCCCAAAATGTATTTGGTGTCTTTATTAAATTTCAATAAATGCTGGTAAGCTCTTAGCAATACCGCATTGAACCAGTAATCATCCCTGAATTTTCCTTCGCCATAAAAGAAAGCCAGCGAAGCATCAGCAATTGCGTTAGCCTCGTCAAGGTATTTTTTCTGTTTGGTAATCTCGTACAGGTAAATATAAGCCTCCAAAGGCGTACCGGTGTTGTATGACAGAATGCCTTTATTGACACTACCGTCTTTAGTACGGATGTTGTCCCAATACAATTTCTCAGGGGTTTGCAGTTTTGCATCCGTCCATTTAAGAATTTTAATAGCTGTATCCAGATATGCTTTCTTTTTGGTTGCCTCATACATTTGCAGGGCAACCAACGCGCCTGGACCATTTGAGCAGGTATTTTTTGAGCTCAGGTCGCCTTCTTTCCAGTAAATGCCGCCACCCAACACCTGATCATGGCCGCTCATAATGAAATCATACATCAGTTTGCCTAAGGCCAGGTCGCTTTTCTTTTTAGTGCGCGCGTACGAATCTAAAGCAGCAATGCCTATCCATTCGTTGTCGTCGTAGTAACGTTCACCAGGTTTTAGCTTCATGATATAGTCAGTAAAACCGGCAGCGGGCGGAGCCGGGCTGTAATATTCATACATCAACTTCAACATTGGAGCCATCAGGTTGGCTTTAGGCTCCAGTTTTTCAATTTCATTAGCCGCCTGGTACATGGCACAGTACGACCATAGGTAAGTATACTCGCGCAGGTAACCATTTTTGTTTTCGCGTTTTGATGGATCAAGCTCTACAAAGTATTCGCCCGATTTTTTGTCATGAAAATTTTTCTCGATAGCGGTTTGTAACGACTTCATTTCGTTATAGTAGTTACCACCGGTTTTGGTTTGTGCCGATGCCAATCCGGCGGTAAACGTCAGCAGTAAAACAAAAAGTAGATTGTGCTTTTTGGTATTCATATAGATTTATTAGATGTGGATTGATTTGTCTTCAAATATTTTAAAATAAACGCTGCTATGCAAAATTTACCAGGATAAAGCCGCCTTTACGCCTTCAGGTCGCAAGCGTTTATACTGATCTAATTATTGCGGATTGACCTATTTGATTGTAATTTTTATCAATTATCGCTTAGTTATAACCCATGGCAATTCTACCATTTATACCTAATTATCGGAAACAAATTCTGCAACATTGGCATTACACAAAAGTTTATATCTATATTTTCTATAGTAACAGTTTTAGTACAACTTATGCAAATTGCTTTAATTTTTTAAATTTGAAAACACCGTTTAAAAACCAATAAACCGTAAAATAATTATGGAAAACTCTCAGATATCCAGGCGCCGCTTTTTGGGCACCGGCGCACTTGCCGCAACAGGGGTTATGTTTTTATCAAAAACATCGTTTGCATCACGCCTCTTACGTGCTGAGGCTAAGCCCAATTCAGTAATTGCAGGCGTACAGATAGGTACTATAACTTACTCATTCAGAAGCATGCCTTCGTCTATTGAAGACCTGTTAAAATATTGCCTGGCCTGCAACATCAATGCTATAGAGTTAATGGGCGACGCTCCCGAAGCTTATGCCGGCATTCCAAAACACGAGCAGGGCCAGTCGCGCGAAGACTACAATAAAGCCGTTGCGCAGTGGCGTGCCACGGTATCAATGGATAAATTTAAAGAGATTCGCAAAATGTATGCAGATGCCGGCGTGAGCATTTACGCCTGGAAGCCAAGTGCTTTAGACCCGCATAACACTGACGATGAGATCATCTACGCCTTTAATGCCGGTAAAGCCTTAGGCGCCAGCCACGTGACTGTTGAACTGGGTGATGCCGCGCAAACCAAACGCCTGGGCGATCTGGCGACAGCTCATAAATTTAAAATTGGTTATCACGCGCATACGCAGGCCACGCCAACTCTGTGGGATACCGCTTTAAGCCAGTCAAAATACAACTGCATTAACCTGGATGCCGGCCACTATGCCTCAGGCACCAGCAGCAGCCCTGTTCCATTTATTGAAAAATATCACGACCGTATTGTTAGTATGCACCTGAAAGACCGCAAATTTCATGACGGACCTAATGAGCCATGGGGACAAGGCGATACACCGTTAGCAGATATTCTGCACACGGTAAGAGACAAAAAATATAAGTTTCCGGTAACTATTGAGCTGGAGTACGACATCCCTAAAGGATCGGACGCAGTTGCCGAGGTTAAAAAATGCCGCGACTTTGCCGAGCAGGCGTTGAAAGCATAAAGTTTGTTTAAAGCGATAAAAAAAATCCCCAGTGTCTTCACGCGGGGATTTTTTTTAATCCGTAATTACGTTTTTGTCATTTCGACCAAGGGGAGAAATCTATACATAGATAGTTAAGATTGCTTAGCAGGTGTATAGGTCTCTCACTTTGTTCGAGATGACATTGTCAGAAAAGATTATCCGCCACAAAATCCTTAGCATACAACTTGATCATCTCTCTCACCATTCTAAACTCTGCCATCACCTCCTCCTCGGTACCAACTGCTTTCGCAGGGTCGGGAAAGTTATAGTGAAACTTGACAGCATTTGACGGAAAATACGGGCAGCTCTCCTTAGCGTTATCGCAAACAGTTATCACGTAGTCAAAATCGATGTCTTTATACTCGTCGATATTGTTTGAGGTATGATGGGAGATATCAATACCATCCTCTTTCATAACCTTAATCGCTTTCGGATTGACACCGTGGGTTTCAATCCCTGCGCTATAAATTTCAGCCTTATTGCCGGCGAAATATCTTAAATAACCTTCGGCTATCTGGCTGCGGCAACTGTTGCCCGTGCAAAGTACCAATACTTTTTTCATGTATAATTTAAACTAATAACCAAACTAAATTGATGATGCAAAACTTGGCGTCCCAACCAAATATGAGCTGTAATATCATTACCGACGAAGTAATGATAGCCGCCTTTTTATAGCGCTTAAAATTCACCTCCATGTTAGCAACAACCTGATGAAGGCGCACAACAAGTATCTTGTTTCCCCAATGTTGCCAATTGTACTTTAGGCTTTGCAACTGATTTGCCATCGCCGCAAGTATCGCCGCGGCCAATTGCTTTGCATTGCGTTTTGTCAGGATTCAGTATAACGATCAAATTTCCACCACTCACTAAAAACTCAGCAGGATACATTTGCCGGGTATCAAATTGTGAATTACCGAACTCGATCTTTACGACACCTTCGGGGTTCAAAGCCAATGATTTTTCTACCACGTTGATAATAGACAAGGCTTTTTCAACCTCCATAGCCTGATCGGTTTGTTTACCTTGAGGTTCCCATAACTGCACAATGACCTCCGTCCAATCGTTAACTTTCCCGCCGCAATCAACCGATGTTATCTGTGCTTGCTTAATCTCGGTGATGTGATAAGCTGCGTCGACCCACTTGCCGGCAGCATATTCAAATTGCAGTATAAATTCAGTATTGGCCAGCAACTTCTCTCTGAAAGATTGCCAGTTCATTAATTCCAAATTATCCATTGTAATATTACGATTAATATGATCAAAAAATTTTAGCAGCAATTATCGCCGCACTTAAATCCGTTTAAAAATCCGCCCAATTGCGCTGTGAGCAACTGCCAGGTTTTGGGGTTTATACAATAGCAGGTTTTTACACCTTCAATAGTGCCTTGTATAATACCTGCATTTTTCAACTCTTTTAAATGTTGCGATATGGTGGCTTGCGCCAAACCCAGTTCATCAACCAAATCGCCGCAGATACATGCATTGGCAGCAATGATATGCTGCAGTATGGCAATACGTGCCGGATGTGCCATTGCTTTCAACAAAGTAGCCAGCTCGTTTTGCTCAGTCGAGAATATTTCTGTTTTTGACGCACCCATATATCAATCGCAATATTACGATTAATTTTATTAAAACCAAACAATCTTTTTTAAAATAGAATTACAAAATTCAGGGAATCTGGGACTTCTGTAATCAAAAAAAGCGGATAACCGGCCGGTTATCCGCTTCAATATTATTTTAGACGGCTTACTTATTTGGCCCCAATTTATAATCAACCGGAGGCTCTGCGCCCAGCAGGTTCTTCACAAAATAGTCCCAGCGGCGGCGCATCATGTAGTACGAATATTGCCCATAACCGTGCGGGCTATTCGGGAAGATCACCAGGTCAAAGCTTTTGTTGGCTTTCTCCAGTGCCTCAGCCACCAGCAAGGTATTTTGCGGCGGAACGTTATCGTCCATTAAACCATGAGCCAGCATTAGCTTACCTTTCAGGTTCTTGGCCAGGTTCTGATTAGCCTGCTCTTCGTAATTGGCGTTTTCCAGCAGGCCGTTATAGCGTTCGCCCCAATTATCCTCGTAATTACGGTTATCATGGTTACCCGATTCGGCAATGCCAACTTTAAAGAAATCGGGGTAACGGAACATAGCGCCAGCGGTTGCAAAACCACCGCCAGAGTGACCCCAAATACCTACTCTATCCAAATCCATATATGGATATTTGACTGCCAGTTGCTTAATACCTGTCACTTGGTCGGCCAGGGTATTTTGTGCCATATCGCCATAGGCCATATCATGGAAGCTTTTCGAGCGGAGCGGATTACTGGTTCCTTCAATTTCAACCACCACAAAACCTAACTCGGCCAATGCCGCATTATCACCCCTTACAGCCGAGAACGACCAGCTGCCCACGCTACCACCCTGCGGACCAGGATAGATATAATCAATGATGGGGTATTTTTTATTTGGATCAGCATTGGCCGGAGCCCACATCAATCCGTAGATATCAGTTTTACCGTCGGCTGCTTTTACCGAAAACGGGATGCATGGCTTCCAGCCTGTGGCTTGCAACTTACTTACATCCACCTTCTCCAGTTCCATTAATTGTTTACCCTTTGTATCACGCAACACCGTTACCGGCGGCACATCGGGTTTTGAGTAAGTATCGACAATATAGTTACCGCCGGGCGAAAAAGCCGCGGTATGGTTGCCTGCGCCAGGCGTTAATACTGCGAAGCCTTTACCGTCCAAGCCGATTTTACACAATTGGCTAAAATATGGGTTCTCCGCCTGCAAACCATCAGCAGTGAAGTACACTATACGGTTTTTCTCATCAACTTTAACCACATTGGTTACCACCCAATTGCCTTTGGTAACCTGATTTTTAAGTTTGCCTGTAGCAGCATCATATAAATACAGATGCCCCCAGTTGTCGCGTTCAGAGAACCATAAAATCTCATTACTCTTGCTCAGGTAACGCCAGTTAACATCGTCCCAGCCTGATTCAAATTGTGTTTTAACGGTTTCGGTAAATATTTCACGTACGGCACCGGTCTCAGTATCGGCCATGCGCACTTTTTCAACCTTATGGTCGCGGTTGGTTGAGGCAAACACCAATTTGGTAGCATCATCGCTCCAGTAAACATCAGCCCAGCCCAGGCCGCCCTTAATATCATCGCTTAGTGTGGAGCGATGCGGATCAGGGTCGCATTGTAGTTTAATCACTTTTGGCGCGTCAACGTTAATGATCACACGGCTCAACATTGGGATCTCCTTATCGCCAGGGAGCGGATATTTCCATTCGCTTAGTTTTGGTGCACCAACTTTTGTGCTCACCAGGTACATGTTGTTTACCTTGCGCTCGTCCTGCTGAAAAGTCGCAATCTTTTTTGAGTCGGGCGACCAAACCAAAATCGGACTAATGCCCTGTGCCCAACCGGCATTGTCGGTACCGTAGCCATCGTCCTTAACACCATCAGTGGTAAGCTGTATTTGCTGTCCGCTTTTTACATCGCGCAGCCACAAATTAAAATCTTTGATATAAACGGCCTTTTGTTTATCAGGCGACAAAACTTCTCCGGGATTTCCGTCGCTGCCCGCGCCGCCACGGCGGCCGCGCCTGCCTGTTGCTACTGCCTGTATAGAACTATCATCAGCCACTAACTTATTATCTTTATATTTCCATTGCTTGCCCCCGGCGCTAAATATTACACCCCGGTCGTCAATGCTAAGAATCTTCGTGATCGGCAGTTTTTCTGCAACAACGCTGCTACCGGTTGCCTGCGATAGAGCTTCAGCCAGTTTCTGCTGGTCAAAAACCGGTAATTTTTTACCATTAGCTGGGTTCACCACAAAATATTTGCCGCCTTCGGCATCAGACGTACGGAAGTAAAACTGGTCATCGGGCAGCCAGTTAGGATGAATGCCGTTACGTTGCACTAATGGTTCAATATTGTAGCTCAGGCGGGTTTCGGCCCTCGCATAATCTTGTGCAGTTACCGCCTGCTTTTGTTGCGCATCAGCAGTAAACGCTAAACTCAGGGGTATAGCGGCCAATAAAAACTTGTTCATGTGTTTGTTAAGTACAGTTAATTCAGGTAAGCAATATACGGCTATTCGTACGTTTTTAAAGAAACTGCCGGCAACAAAAAAGCGGATGACGTTAGTCCATCCGCTTACCCTAATTAATATTAAAAACTTTTAATTGGTTGCTATAATACCGCCAACTTTGGTTACCACACTACCGGTAGTAAAGGTTGTAGATGATTTGGTACCTGCCTTATAGGTTCCCCCGGTAAATAACCCTCTAAAATTTACAGGGCTATTAACGCTGCCGCCTGTGTAAACATTGTATGCTGTGTTGGATTTTAATTTGGCGCTGGCAAACACTAATGTGGCGTAGGTAGCAGGCGCCTGGAAAGTAAGCGCTTCAGTACCGGTGGTTGATTGAATATGAATTATTTGTGCCGTCCCTGCACCCAAAACAACCGAATTAATGGTCGAAGTTGCGCTTGGGGCACTGGTGCTGCCGCCTGTTGCTATCAACTGTCCGCCGGTGATTTTAAACTGGCGGTCGTCGCAATCAATGCCTGATTCAGTTACCGGGGCGCCAATAGCTACTACGGTACCACCGTTCAGGTCGAAAATACCATTGGAGTCCATGCCATCGTTAGCCGTACTGTTGGCAAAAACATAGCCCCCATTTACGTAAATGGCCGAATCGGCCTTAAATGCATCATCGCTGGCAAATGAGGATATGTTACCTTTATTTATAGTTAAACTACCCTTGCTTGATATACCTTCGTCAGTAGTCGATTTAACGTTTATGTTACCCCCATTTATGACGATATAACGCGCTATCGAGCCATCGGTACCGGTATAAGAGGTTCGGATTCCTTTACCTCCCGATGTTATATTCAGGTTACCACCATTAATAATGATATTGCCGGCTTCGGCTTCTATTCCGTCGCTGCCGGCGGTTATATTAATCGTTCCTCCGTCAACAAAAACAGCGTTATTGGTGTGAATACCATCACTCACTGACCTATTTATATTGATATTACCGCTAACTATCCTTACATAGTCATCGCTGCAAATAGCGTGTTTATAATTACCGCTAACTTTCAGGGTTCCGGTACCGCCAAACACTATCTGGCCTTCGGAGAAGATGGTGCCCTTTTGATCCTCAGTTGACGAAGCATAAGTAGCACCATCGCTCAACGTATTTGTTGTACCATCGGCTACCGAAATGAAAGCTCTTTTTTTAGATTGAATATTCACCGCAGGGCCGGTAAGGTTAATTATGGTGGCGTTATTTAAAGTTACCAGAAACTTTTTATCGCTATAAATCTTAAGCGAACCATTTGATGTCGAACCTGAAACCATATATTGTATACCTGATCCTGTTGCGGTAACCACCACATTACCGCCGGTTTGCGTAATGGTTACGCCATTAGCGATTGCCGGTGTAACCGTCGCCCCGCCCGGGAAAAATGCGATGGATACCGTTGTCGGAAAGTCTGTCGACGTATAGGTATCATCAGTATTGGCGCCAGTATAATTCAACCCCTCGGCTGCGCCGGTAGTTACCCCGGCACTATCAATTTTTGCAGTAATGGACGCTGAACTCCCGCCATTGTTATTACTGCCTTTTTTGCAACTTGCTGCAGCTACCAAAGCTATGGCAAACACCAGGGATTTAACGCTACGATGATTCATAAACAGGTTTTTCATAAATAAATGGGCTAATTGTGACATATTTAACCGGCAAATATGTTGGCGATGATAGATTTTTCTCAACAAAGTTAAGTGTAATCAGCGTATCGCAATTGTAAAGTTTCAGTTATATACCGGGTAATTGTGTGCGGGCGCAGTAAAGCAAATACCTTGTACATTTACGGCACAGTAAGGGTGGACTATATTGCGTTGGCCGGTATTGCCAATTTGATCTGTAAAAACTAACGGCTTCGCAATCAGTCAGTAGCTATTGTTGTTTAGTATCTTCGGTTTCTTTTCGTTCAACTATAATAGTGCACTCCCCTATTAATGCGGCTATGGCGCCAACCGCAGCGAACATCGGCATTAAAACTACACCCACCAAACCCAGTGTCAGCGGGAAGCTGGCAATTTCGTTTCCGGTTTTGTCGGCCACGGTAATGCGGGTCACATTACCTTCGGCAATTAGCTCTTTTACCTTTTTGAGCAAGCCCTCGCCGTTAATCGAAAAATACTCTTTATTAGCCATTTATACCTTCTTTTATATGAAGATAATCATTTTCAATAAAAAAGAAAAAGCGTAAAAACTATTAGCGTGCCTGTCGGTTTAAGGTTTTATGGAAACCAACAGATTATCACCCACAATAGCGCAAGCTTTAAACGAACAAATGACCAACGAAGCTCATAATGCGCAGATATACCTGGCTTATGCATCATGGGCAGCTGATAAAGGTTATGACGGCATTTCAAATTTCTTGTTCAGGCACGCCAATGAGGAGCGTAACCATATGATGAAATTTCTGGAATACATTTTAAAACGTGGCGGCAAGGTGGTAGTTAGCGCTATCCCGGCGCCTGGTGAAGACCCCATTAACGTAAATGATTGTTTTGAAAAGGTATTCAAATCAGAAATTGAAAATACGGCTAAGATTTACCGTATTGTAGATTTGAGTATGGCCGAAAAAGACTGGGCCACCTGGAATTTCATGCAGTGGTTTGTAAAAGAGCAAACAGAAGAGGAAACCCTGGCACTCGATCTGTTAAGCAAGATTAAAGTAGCAGGCGGTGCTAACGCTAAGGACGATGCCCTGTATGCACTTGACAATGACCTCAAGAACACGCCTGACGACGCTACCCTTGCACAAGATGTTACGGTTGAAAACCCGTAATAATAACCATCAATAATGTTTAGTTTGAAGGGCGAATATTGTAAAATATTCGCCTTTTAATTTAGTTGACGGGGAGTTCAAAAACAAAGGTTGAGCCTTTACCGGGTTCGCTCTCCACCCGCATCCGGCCTTTGTGACGTTCTATAATCTGCTGAGAAATATAAAGGCCAATACCCAGACCGGACATATGTGCTGCCAGGTTTTCGACACGATAAAAACGCGAGAAGATGCGTTCATGCTGATCTTTCTCGATACCGATACCAAAGTCCTGCACTGAAACACTTACTTTATTACCGCTTAGCTCAGCATTTACAATAATCTTATCTGCCCCCGGCGAATATTTGATAGCATTATTAATCAGATTAATTAACACCTGTTCAATACGCTGCTGATCGGCCTTTAGCATAATGGGTTGTTGATTATAATGCAGCTGTATTTTATGAGTAAGATTATTTTGCTGCATCATATCTGTAATATCGTTAAGTATAGCTGCCAGGTCAAATTTGGTGTATGAAAACGGCAACTTACCGGTTTGTATTTTAGATACGTCGAGCAAATCCTCAATGAGCGTCGTTAATTTACTTACTTGTGTGCGGGCCTTATTGATAAACGTTTTATTACGATCGTCTTTAGCCATACCTCGCTCTACTATCTGCAGATATCCATTAATACTGGTTACAGGCGTTTTCAACTCATGACTGGCCAAGCCTATAAACTCGTCTTTTTTAGCGTTTAATATCCTGATTTCATCATATAATTTAGCGTTATCCAAAGCCACCGCAGCCTGAGCAGCTACGCCAGCCACCAGTTGCTCATGCTCCTTTTTAAACCTGCCCGGCTGGGAATGTCCGAAGAACAAACCACCTATTACTTCTCCGTTTTTGGCTGTTACAGGTACAGCCAAATAACTGACAACAGGTAGATGGCCTTCAGGTTTACCATAATAAGGAGCATTTTTACCATAACGGGGATCTTTGGTAATATCATCCGAACGTACGATACCCTCGCCTCTGAAAGTGGGTCCGAATACTTTGGTATTTCGCGGCATCGGAAACTTTTCGAAAGCTTCGCGCGGAGCGCCAGATAAAGTATATAAGGTGTACGATTCGCCTTTATCATTGACCATGTTGTGAAAAAATGCGCCAAATTCAGCCCCTGTTAATTGCGTTGTAGCATCGGTTACTTTTTGCAAAATACCCTTTGTGTCCAGGTCGGCAGAAATTGTTTGACCAATAGAGTTTAATATCTCCATGTGTTCGGCGTAGTTTTGCAGGCGTTCTTCGGCTATCTTTTGCCTGCTGATATCGCGCGCAATCTTTGAAGCGCCTATTACCTGGCCACGCTCGTTACGTATAGGCGATATGGTTAATGATAGCGGTATCTCCACCCCCGATTTAGTGCGGCGCATGGTTTCAAAATGCTCTACCCTTTCGCTGTTGCTCACTTTGCTGATAATCTGGGTTTCTTCGGCAAGTCTGTCTTCAGGAATAATTATAGAAATATGTTTACCAACCACCTCACGTTCGGTGTAGCCGAACATTCGCTCGGCCGAGTTGTTCCAACTGGTAATTATTCCGTCGAGTGTTTTACTCACAATTGCATCGTCTGACGACTCGATAATAGCAGCCAGCATAGCCTGTTTATCTTCGTGTTGTTTACGGCTGGTAATATCCAGTAAAACACCTGAATATTCGGTAATATTACCTTCGCCATCATACAATAACTTTCCTGTACAACGCACCCATTTTCGCTCGCCGGTTACACCATTTATTAAAGGGTATTCAATATCACAATCTATATGATTCACCAGTGCATCTCTCAATACATCGGTTAACGCCTCACGGTAGGCAGGATCAACAACCGACATACTTTGCTCAATTGTAAGCTCGCCTTCAGCTGGCAAACCGGCCAGATTCCGTATAAAAGCAGACATGGTTACCTGCTTACTTTCAGGATTTATGCTCCATGTGCCCATATTACCAGTGTCAATAGCCTGTTGTAACTTAAGATTGGCTTTTTCTAAGTTCCTGTTAGCCTCGCTTAATTGATTGTTATAAACATGTTGTAGTTTTGATATTTGCTGTTCACGAAGCAATTCTGACTCTGACTTGTGCGAACTTTCAAAAGCATTGAGCTGATTTGCTATTAGGTTAGCAAATAAATTAAACATGCCAATAAATTTAGATGTATCAAAACTTATTGGCTGCCGGTCCATAGCAAATAAAATCCCGAAAGGATTATTATCATTTTTTAAGACAGGCACAGCAATATAACTGCGAAAGCCCAGCGCGGCGGCCATTGGGTGGTTGCGGTAATGCGGATGAGTCTGCACATCGTCTATAATAACCGTTTCGCCGCTTTGAAGTATATCATTATCAACGGCCATATTTGATGGCAGTGCGCGGCCGGGCAACAAGCCGAAGCCAACACTATCTTTTACAGCATAAACTATCCATTGCTTGTCAACAATGCGGGCAATAGCAGCAAAACCTAAGCCGGTGGTTTCAATTGCAACATCCAATAATGTATTAATAAGGGGGATTTGTGAAACTGCTTCAATATCGGCTTGAATTTCGTCGGTCATACGTACGTTGGGGCAAACTTTAAATTTTGTTTGGGCTTATAATTTATTGGTTTTTAACGGAGGGGCAAAAAGTTTTGTTCCTATTGGTTGTATCTACAAGTATATTTACAACAATTATAACGCTTAATGGTTTCTGTAGGTAGAAACATTTTTGTGACCATGGAGAAATTTGAAATATCAGTGCCAGTAAATAATCAAAATCAACATTTTGAAATTCGTGACTATATGCACCATGAGGGCGACAAGTGTAAATACGAAGTTTTTAAAGAAGGGAAATTCGTAGGCAGTTTAGAGCCCGATCATCACAAAATATTACACATTTGCCAGAACCCTGGCGTGGTGTCAGAATACGTACTTAATTTGATCTGTGACCAGCTAGAGGGCTATCATATTTAGTCCTGATTTGGCCCTTAAAATGTCCCATACACCCCCTATGGGTAGTTTTGCGACCTTATAAATTTGCATTAATAAAAGCAAAAAATCATGAGCAAGATCACCCCATTTTTATGGTTCGACAATAACCTGGACGATGCCATTAAATTTTATTCGTCTGTTTTTAAGAACCACCGCCTGCTTTATAAAGTGCAATACGGCGATGCAGGCCCGGGACCGAAAGGTACGATCATGACCGCAACCTTTGAACTGGAAGGCCAGAAATTTATGGCATTAAACGGCGGGCCGCTATTTAAATTTACCGAAGCTGTATCCATGTTCATATCGTGCGTTAACCAGGAAGAGATAGATTATTATTGGGAGCGACTGGCAGAGGGTGGACAAAAAAGCCGCTGCGGTTGGTTAAAGGATAAATTCGGTTTATCATGGCAGGTAGTACCAGATAACCTGGGACAATTGCTGCATAATGAAGACCCGGAGAAAGCTGCGAACGTTATGCGAGCCATGATGAAAATGGACAAGTTAGATATGTCTGCGTTAGAAGAAGCAGGCAAATAATTTTTGTATATTTACTGGTATGGAAGAACCAGTAAAAAATCCGCAGAAAAAGTTTACGGCATCGTTAGTAATCAACGGCTCAATGACTATTTATGCGCTTTGTACCTTTATATCAGCCTTGAATAAAGGCGAGCTTTGGCGCATTTTAGTAAGTGGTACCGGTTTGCTCTTTTTTGCCGCGGCTCTGGTAGTTATTGTGGTAAATATGCGCAAACTACGTAAAGAGCAAAAGTTAGAGGCATAAATTATTTATAATAGAGGTAGCGAGCTTACGATACTTCCCTACCTGTATTGTTGCAGGCTTTCTAGCCAAACTACGCAACCCAATGCGGATTAATTACATTTTTTTCGGAGATTTGCACGCGTAAAACAAAGCTCGCGTTCGCCATCCATGAAAAAAATAACCCAACAAAACGCCGCACTATATACCCTGGTGCTAATCACTACTACATTTTTTGCCAGGTTATGGATAGCGGCATATACAGGCTTGGGCAACGGCGAGTCGTATTACTTTCGGGGAGCTATTCATCTAGACTGGAGCTATTTTGACCAGCCACCACTTTTCTTTTGGTTAGGTGGTTTAAGTATCCGGCTTTTTGGCTTAACCAATTTTGGCTTACGTTTTCCGGATGTATTAATGTTTGCGGGAACAAGCTGGTTGCTGTTTTTGCTTGGCCGCAAACTGTTTAACGCTGCTGCAGGCTTTTGGGCCGTAGTGGTAATGAATTTGAGCGCCTTATTTACGGTAGGCGTAGCCTGCTGGTATCAGCCCGATGCCCCGCTTATGTTTTTTTGGCTGCTAAGCACCTGGTACATTGTAAAAGTGCTGGGCATAGGCGAAGAAAAGCCCCTTGATCCAAAAACCGATAAAAGCAAAGTTTATGGCCTTTGGGTAATCATTGGCATTTGCATGGGTTTGGCTACCTTGAGCAAATACCACGTACTGTTTCTGTTTGCGGCGGTGTTTATGTTTATTCTCACCAACAAAAAGCAACGCCATTGGCTGGCGCATCCTGGCCCTTATCTGGCTATCCTGATCACCATTATTATGGCTACCCCGGTACTGTACTGGAACTATAAAAACAATTGGGTATCGTTTGTGTGGCAAGGCTCGCGCGCGGGCACCCGCGATGAACCTTTTACCATCCATTTTGATTGGTTCCTCCGCAGCATCGCCGGGCAGGCGGTATGGTTGCTGCCATGGATCTGGTTCCCTACCATCCGCCAAATGTTTATTGCTTACAAAAAACGCGTACAGCAAGCGTATGGATTTAACTTCTGGATGTCGGTACTGCCGATTGTTTTCTTTACGGTAATTACGCTTTGGGCCGATCTGCAATATCATTTCCATTGGCAGGCGCCTGGGTATATGATGCTGTTTATGCCTTTAGGGTTTGCGGTTGACAAAGCCCTTAATGGCACCAATCAAAAGCGTAAGCGGTTTACTCGTCGCTGGTTGAATTTCTCGATATGTTTTACGGTGATCACCATCACCATATTGGGCCTGCATTTGGTAACCGGTTTTTGGCAAAGCTACGGGCCAAAATGGGTAGCCAGCCTGGGTGGCGCTAAAATTGACCCCACTATCCAGGGTGTAGACTACGATGATGTAATGACCCGTTTTGAAAAAGAAGGCTGGATAAAAAACGACAAGATATTTGCAGGCAGCACCCGCTGGTGGCTGGCCGGTAAAGTAGACTGGGCGCTAAAAGGAAAAAAAGATATTGTATGCTTTAATCGCGATCCGCGCAACCTGGCTTTCCTGGTTGATCCCAAAAAACTGATAGGCAAAGATTGTATAATGATTGGCGAAGCTCATGCCTACGACGAAACTATTTACAATGATGCGACGCCATTTTTTGACAGCATTACCAAGCTACCTGATGTGCCGATTATTCGCGGTGGGGTGGTTGAAGAACATTTGCAGGTTTATTACTGCAAAAATTTCCATCAGTCAAAACAGCCACTGCCTGATTATCCATTATACAGACAGTTGAATGGATTGGTTCCGTTTGGAAAATAGATTAAAAAGAAAAAGGCCAGCGTTTGCTGGCCTTTTTCTTTTTAATCTATTTAGTACTCCACTTAAACTTATTAATACCAACCGCCGAAAATACCACAATATATCCCAGCGATAACAGTAGGGCTTGGGTAGCATCGGCGTCCCATTTATCGGGGTTCATACTGCCTGCAAGCATTATTTTTACCGAGCCATAAGGCGACCAATGGATCGCATTTTTAACATATTCTCCCAGCAAACCCAGCTCGCCAAACATCCCGATCATAATAAACAGAAAATATACAAGGCGCACGGTTGCGTTTACCGTTTCAAAACTCTTAATTAAGCCGACAATCAGCTGGCCAAGGCTAAGGTATACTGCGCCACCTATAAAAGCGGTAAAAAATGCCGCCACATAACCACTTGCCGACAAAGTCACTTTATCAACCTGGGCACCTACAATAAAAATGGCCAGGTTCAGGATCATAATCATCAGCAATTGAATGCTAATACGGCTAAACATAATTGCCCAAGCTGGCACAGGTGCTACACGCAAGCGCTGAAAAACACCTTTATCACGGTCGCGCGCTAGTGCAAGAGAATAGCCCATCAGGCCGATAGATATCAAACCGATACCTATTGCAGACGACAGTACATAAGGCCCACCTACTTTTTGGGCGAAGCTTTTCCAAGATATCATGATCATGATGGGCACCACCAGGGTGATCATTACCGAACGGCGGTTATTAACCTGCGTGGCTACATCGGCCCTGAATAGGGTAGCTAATACCGTTGAAGTTTTGGGTATACTGACGTTATTATTTTCCATATTGTAATTAATTAAGCCCTCACCGCTTTGCCGGTAAGGCCGATAAATACATCCTCTAAAGTTACTTTACCACGGCGCGATACGGCGATAACTTCCGGGTCGTCTCGATGTTTGTCAACCAGGGCCTGCGGGGTATCAATGGCGATTACACACCCATGGTCTACAATAGCTATCCGATCACATACCGCTTCTGCTTCTTCCATAGAGTGCGTAGTTAGCAACACAGCATGACCGCGCGCTTTTATAGCCTCTATACGCTCCCATAACTGGCGGCGCGATTGCGGGTCGAGGCCGGTAGTCGGCTCATCCAGCAAAACTAATTTTGGGTTATGAATAGTTGCAATAATTAGCGACAGACGTTGCTGTTGGCCGCCGGATAACTGGCTGTATTTCTTTTTACCAGCTTCATCCAAACCTATCTCCCTTAAAGTCGTTTTTATTTGATCCGCATCCATCGGTACCCCATATATTCCTGAGTATAACTGCAGTATCTGGGCAACATTCAGTTCAGCCTGAAAACTGGTTGACTGTAGCTGTACGCCCATTGAGGCTTTGGCTTGCAGGGGTTGCTGCTGTACGTCATAATCATTTAGTTTAATGCTGCCGCTTTTAAATTTCACCAGCCCCTCTATCGAGCTTAACGTACTGGTTTTGCCGGCGCCGTTAGGCCCCAGTAACCCAAAAATTTCGCCTTGCAATACATTAAAACTGACATCTTTTACTGCTTCAAAACTGCCGTAACTGACAGCCAAACCTTCTACTTTCAAAATGTATTGATCTTGCCCAGTATTCATTTTATTCGTTTTGTTGTTAGAGTGAGATACCGCAAGATAATTACATTTTGTAAAGGAAAAAATTGGGAGATACCATTAACGCGTGATGCCGAACTTGTTCGGCATGACATGTGGCAGGAGTACTATCTCTAAAATTCAAACCATAATGTATTACTTAACGGTGTGCCATCAGCATGTGTTTTCTGGCTCTGCGGACCCATTTGCCGGGCTGCCTGAAACTTGGTACCAATGGCGCTGATGGCATTCAGGAAACCAATATTGCCGTCAGGAAAAGGCGGCTCAACGTTGTTATTTTTCAGCGCATCCATTTCACGGGCAGGGCGGTACATTTGCAGGTACATATTTTGGGTATCAGTATAAACCGTAAACGGCGACTCCTTATTCTCCAGCACAACCCAGTTTAATTCGCCGTGATAGCCTTTAAATTCAGGATATCCCCAGTTTTCGCCGGTAATAGTATTGTTATAGTCTTTATGCCATACACCAAATTGCTGTCCCGGCACCCGGTTTTTCCAGGTACGGTAAGGCCCGCGGCCCATCCATTTCATACCGGTCACTTTTGCTTCAGGATAATTGAAAGTGATACCCATATAATCTGCATCGCCTGTTTGGCTATAAGTGTAATCGAGCCTAACGCGTTTGCCAGGCGCAAAGGTCCATTTTACCTGCATGGTGGCATCGCCGGTATAATTAGCCTGGATAATAAATTGCTTGCCTTCGGCTTTAGCCGTAAAGTCTTTAAGCGTTGTATTTACGCCGGCAAGTACAGGCCCGCCAGATAGTGAGATGGTTTTATCGCCTTTAACTACCTTTTCAATATAACCGGTGCTTTTGTTAAAGTAATATTTTTTGCCATCGGCAGAAACTATCAACTCATCACCCTGCTCCACATGACTTATTGCGCCATTTGCTATAACAGGGGCTTTAGCAATTGCCTGCGGCGATTTAATAGCCCAGCTCCAGCTACAGAGCTCTTCACCATGCGGGCCGTAAGCGGTAAGATACAAAGCGTCATTGCTTGCCCAGTTAGCAGGTAAATGTAAATCTAATACTCCTTTTTGCCCCGGAGCCAACTCCAGTGGCAATGGCTTGCCTGTTAAGTTGATAATAGCAGATGTTGTTTTCGCTTGCGCGGATGGTAGTTTAGCCAGTTTCCACACAAACTTACACTGGCTTAGCCAGGTAAATACATATCGGTTCTCTACAGGTATCTTACCATCAAACTTTTCGTCGATAGGCTCGGGCTTGATGTAAACCGGTGACCAAATTTCCTTCACTGTATAAAAGCTCGCCTCCTTTTCGCGGTGCGGGCCAAGGATACCGTCAGGTGCGCGGTTACCGTTACCATCGTAAGTATTGTTTTTATCGGTGCGGATCACAGATTCATCAAGAAAAGCCCAGATAAAACCGCCCCCTAAATGCGGATAAGACATCATCTTACTCCAAAAATCTTCGAGTGCGGCACCTGCGCCTCCATCATACAGGCCATGCATAAATTCGGTTGGCATGAGGATGTCCTTACCTGTGTTAACCGTTTTTTCGATATAACTATAGTCCGGATAATGATGTGTATCCACGTTATGAAAATTTGACCAGGGGTGCAACACCACGCGTTTTTGGGGATCGTATAATGCATAGTCATTATCAAGGCCAAAGTTAAAGCCGCCTTCGTTACCGTTATCCCAAAACAAAACAGCAGGGTGATTAACATCACGGATTACCATTTCTTTAACCAGTTTATGACCAACCACGGTATCGTATTTAGACTGCCAGCCGGTAAGCTCGTCCAGCACATAAAGGCCCAGCGAGTCGCAAACGTTCAAAAAATCCTGATCAGGCGGGTAATGTGACATCCGTACGGCGTTGTTGTTCATATCCTTCATTAACTTTACGTCTGCCACCTGTACAGCATAGCTTAAGGTTCGCCCGGTTTCAGGCCAGAAACTGTGTCGGCAGGTGCCTTTCAGAATAGTTTTCGCGCCATTAACATATATGCCGTCCTGCGGGCGCACTTCGATGGTTCTGAAACCAAATTTCTGTTTGATAATGTGTCCTGTGCCCTGCTTATTTTTTATACTGACGATTACCTGATACAGGTTTGGAAACTCTGAACTCCACAAAGCCGGTCTGCTGTAATTAGCTTTTACTTCCAGATGACCGGCAGACGGGTCGGCCTTTACCACAATTGGTTTACCTACGTTCTGGCCATTTGTTTTTTGTACCTGAGCCTCAATTATTTCATCGCCTTTTAGATTGCTGGCGTAAACATCCATTCGGAAAGAGCCGTCGGCCCCGGCATTGATAGCAGTATGGTCTATATAAGTTTCGGGCACTATCTCCAGATAAACTGGGCGATAGATCCCGCCAAAAACCCAAAAATCACTACGGTTACGTTCTGCATCATTTACTGATGATTCAGCCGACATTTTATCGACTCTTACCTCTAATAAATTTTCAGTATTAAATTTTACCAGATCGGTAATATCGTATTTAAACCGGTAAAAACTACCCTGATGGATCGGTCCGGCTTGTTTGCCATTGATCATCACTTTAGTATCAGTCATTGATCCTTCAAAAACAATAAATACGCGTTTACCGGTCCACAGGCCAGCCATAAACTGGTGTTTGTACAAGCCGCTCTCGTGAGCTTTATCTTTGTCGCCACCGTAATTATAAGTGCCAAAACCTTGCAGTTCCCAACACGACGGTACGGCAATTTTTGTCCAGACGCCACTGTTACGGCCTTCGGTACAAAAGAAATCCCATTGCACGGTATGATCTTTATCGGTACCCGACAAATATTTAACAATAGTATGTTGCGCAAACGAGCTAAGAGACATCAATAAGCCCAGGCAGGCTATGTAAAACTTCTTCATGTATTTAACAGCAATTGGTTTGTTGGGCTAAGCTAACCATATCTGCCCTGTCTTAGAAGTAAAAACTACGCCAACGATTGCGTAATCTGAATGTTGAAGAAAGCCTCTATATAATTAACACGTTGTCATTTCGAGCGTAGCGAGAAATCTATACACCCGTTCATAGAGGTTATGCTTAGCATGTGTATAGATTTCTCCCGTTGGTCGAAATGACAACCTGGGGTAGTTTTACGTTGGCTACCTAAGCGGCAACGCCACATTCCTGTATGCCGGTTTCTGCACCTGTTCTTTAAGCTTTTTGAAACTTTGCATCGGTCCGTCAGAAACAAAAATATTGATGATCCAGGCAGGCGCGCCGCCATCAGGTTCAAGCGTGAGATAGTAGGTAACTTTGGTTTGGTGGGCGCCGTCTGGCGTTAATATCCATTTACCGGTTGATTTTTTAACGCGCACCAAATCTTCCTTTTGCGGCACAAGGTCGGCTATTGAGGGCGCGTCGACGGTTATTACCTTGGTAGCCGGATCTTGTGTGACACTTATATGTGCGGCAAAATCTCGATTTTGCGCTGGCCACGGCATGTCTACTATTGCATAGTAATACAGATCTGTTGCCGAAACCTGTTTTACCACAGCTGCCGATTTGATTTTGTATGCCCAATCCGGGTAATTTTTTATATCCAGTAAAATAGCCGCTAGCTGAACAGGGGTTGCGCTAAAAGTACTCTCAACCTTAATAGGCTTAACCTTCATCGGCGATTCTTTATCCACGTAAACTTTAATATCGCCGCTTTGTGTTTTAAAGGTCCAATTGCTTTGCGCAAGCGCCATGTTGGCCGTAAAGGTTAAGGCAAAGAAAGCAAGTAGTTTTAATTTCATTTGTTCAATTTTATATTCAATGCTGTAGGCTTAAACGGTGCCATTTACAAACCGGCAAGCCATTTGCCAAACACCGGCAACTTACTCAATAGCCATACCAACAATAACGATATTCCAAAACAAATAACAGCCGTAAGCGGAATACTCAAAATTGATGTGCATAATTTAAAGCTGATACCAAAAGGGTCATCCAGGAAATAAAGTATTAATGCGTGGCTTAAATAGATGCCATAATTATAGGTACAAGCAAAGTCTTTGGCTTTAATAATAAAGCCAGGCAATTGCATTTTGGTAAATCTTGCTAACAAAAATACACTACCGGCCAGCAACACCACAGGTGGGCCAAGCGGCTCATAAAGCAGTGTAATCCAAGTGGTGTACTTATACATAAAATAAGTACTTATCGTGATAATTATCAGCAAGCTAAAGAACATAGACCATATAGTAATCAGTAGCCGCCTGCTATAATTAACGCAGAAAGTAAGGTAATGCCCTAACACCAGATAACCGGCATAACCGCTAAAATAATGGATATCAACCTGTGGGTTAAAGCGTGATATCCCGGGTTGTGTAAGCAGCATAGCAATAAACCACATCGCCAAAAAATATTCCAGTTGGCGCTTGGTAGCATTGCGCACAAATATACTGATAACAGGTATTACGAAGTAAAGCCCAATGAGCATATATACGTACCATAAATGGTACGATGCGCTGTATTTTAACTGGTGCAGCACCAGTTTGCTATCTGCCCACCAATTGCCTGTAAATACAAGAATCTCTATATACCAGGAGTACCAAACATACACCAGGCTCCAAAAAATAAAAGGAATCACTACCCTGCTTAGCCGTTTTTTAAGAAAAGCTCCAAGTTCATAATCCCGGTGTAGGGTGAGCGCGCCGGTTATCATCACAAATACAGGTACGGCAAAGCGCACCAGCGCGTTATAAAAATCGGCTGTAAGCCAGGTATCAATATCGATGTGGCCATATTGACCAAGCGGTATCGCCGAAACATGCAGCACAATCACGGCCAGCAAGGCTATAAGCCTGAGGCTGTTTATCCAATCAATGTTTTTGGGGGTTGCCGGTGCCATGGGTTAAAATGCTGTTGAGCGAAAGTAATATATTTGGTGCATATGAAATGAATGGCTAACAAATGTTAATCTGGCACACAACTAACACTAAGTTAATCAATGCTTAACATTACACCTTTACTTTTGTAGCATTATTCAGATGATGTACTAACCAATCGTTCTTTTTTCATTGAACTAATAAGATCAGTTAATAGTAAAGAGAGCGCAAAAGGCTCTCTTTATTTTTTTAAAACTATTTTATCGCTCAAACATTCTCATTATAATTCATGAAGATTTTATATGCCATACAGGGAACGGGAAACGGCCACTTAAGCCGATCGATGGACATTGTACCTTTGCTCAAAAAAATGGGCGATGTTGATGTACTGGTTAGTGGCATACAGGGCGATTTGAACCTGCCTTTCCCTATTAAGTATAAATTGCATGGGTTTGGATTTATCTTTGGTAAATCGGGCGGGGTTGATTTGTGGGCGTCGTTCATGAAATCACGCTTCAGGAAATTTATCAAAGAGATAAAAAATTTGCCGATTGACAAGTACGATCTGGTAATCAACGATTTTGAACCGGTATCGGCCTGGGCTTGTTATTTAAAAAATAAGCCTTGCATTGGCTTGAGCCACCAGGCAGCGGTACTGCACGAAAAAGCGCCTGTACCTGCAGATGCTGATATGATAGGCAGACTGATATTGAAAAACTATGCACCTGTGACCGCCAATTACGGTTTTCACTTTAAGGCTTTAGATAAAAACATATTCACTCCAGTTATACGCCAACAGGTACGTGAGCAGCCTATAAGCAATAAAGGACATTATACCGTTTATCTGCCGGCTTACGATGATAAGCGCCTGGTAAAACGTTTAGCCGAGTTCCCGGACATTACCTGGGACGTTTTCTCAAAACATAACAAAAAAACATTTACCCAGAAAAACGTAACCATACAACCTATTGAGAATAAAGCATTTGTGCGCAGCATGGCACAAAGCGCCGGGGTATTGTGCGGCGGCGGCTTTGAGACACCGGCCGAAGCGCTGTTTCTTGGTAAGAAACTAATGGTTACCCCGATGAAAAACCAGTACGAACAACAATTAAATGCAGAATTGTTGCGTGAAATGGGGGTGCCCGTTATCAAAAGCTTAAAACCTAAACATTACGATACCATCCGTGACTGGCTGCAAAACGGGAAGGTGATCAAGGTAAACTATCCTGATAACACGCAGCAAATACTCGACCTGCTGTTTGAAGAGTACGCCCAAACCAGCTACCATAAGGCACAACTAACAGCATCTTAATTATTATTTCAGAACTACTCGTGTAGCCCCATAACCAAATTTCTCTTTCAAGGCATCCATAAAGGTTTGCACTTTAGGATGTTTGCTAAGCACCTTTTGTATCTCGTGACGCAGCACACCGTTACCTGTGCCATGAATAAAAACTATATCGGGCAATTGATGTACAATCGCCGCGTCTAACGCTTTGTTAAAATGTGCCATCTGGATACGTTGTATCTCGGTGCTGTTTAAAAATTGATAATCGTCGCGCAGTTTTTCGATGTGCAGGTCGACTTCGCGTTGCGGCTTATCAATCGCCACCTTTTCTTCTGGCGATTTGAAAAAACTTTCCTTCAACTTTTGCGCATCGATAACCAGTTCCGGCTCATCTACCTGAATTAACCAGCCCTGCTGATTTATCAACGGCAAATTCTTTTTGCTGCCCGAAAAATCTTTCGCCTTAAATTTCTCGCTAAAGGTTAATGGTGGAGGCGCTTCTACGTTTTGGGTAGTGTAATAAAGTATATTGAGCAGAAACTTAGGCCATAGCTGCAGATCGGCTAACTGTGCTGAATATATTTTAGTGGCCGTTTTTGGCGCGACGATGCCTGCATACTCGCCTTTAAAACCCTGCTTATCGGTTGTAAGTGTAATAAGTAGTTGAAACGAGGTATCATTGAGTAAGTGAAAATGAACTACCGAATTTGCTTTGGCATCGGCCACTACACCCAGGTAAACACCTTTGGTTTTAAATTCACCCTGAGGTGTTTGAGGCTCGTTACCGGTTACTTGTTGCGCGTCTGCGCCGGCGGGCTTGTAGCCGTGTACCAGTGTTACTTTGCTGGCCAGTACCGGTATTTCAAATTCATCTTCGCCGGTTACGCCTATCATCTGGTCGTCAATAATGCGGGTAATGAAACCTTCCATCTTCTCATCAACAAATCGCACAAAATCGCCTAATTTATATTTCATAGCTGCAAAATTATGGGCACAAAGCTACCGTATATAAATCCATAAAGGCAAACATTCCGTTTTTTAATTGTTTTAGTATTGTCGCTTCTTGCACTTCTATTTAAGCACTATACCATGAAAAACATACCCGACACCGCCGACGGACAAACCCTGTTCAAAATATTTGTTCACAATTTGAATCGCCTATACTTTGCAAAACGATATCTGGATCAAAAAATGCCCAACTTAATTGAAATGGCTTCATTTAAAACATTGCAGTTAGGCATGACTGAATTTTGGGAAGACGTAAAAAAACAAATTGCCCGGATGGACAAGATCTATGATGTGATCAGCGAATATCCTTCAGACAAAAATTGCAACCCCATTAAGGCTATTGTTAAAGAAGAATTTTGCCTGAACGAAAAACATGAGCTATCAATATTGAATGATATGGATCTGATAATTTACGTGCAGATTTTGGAAAATATCAATATTACAACTTACGGCTTGCTCAAAACCGTAGCCAACCGCCTTAATTACGATCATATAGAACAATTACTAACAGAATGTTTTGATGAAAATGTAGATAATGATGAGTTATTCAACCTTATTACTAAAGAGTATATCAAATAGAAAAGACCTGTAAAAAAATAAGCCGCTTGTAATTACACAAGCGGCTGGTTATAGCTATTTAATACCCCTATTAAAATAACCTGTTGTAAAGTAAAGTAATAAAATAACCAGCTCCAAAAAATAGCGCGTACTCTTTTCAAATTCTGACGAGTTAGTCAGTATTTTGACATTTTCGCAATGTTTCTTGACTATTAAAGTGGGCTAAAAGGATTAAAAAGCGCATTTCAGCCATACACTTTTTGTGATCTTTAATGCAATTAATAGGCGCTAAAATCCTAATTTTAACGCCGCTAACGCTGATGCGATAGATATCAGGTAGCAATTGTGTTTAAGAACTATAAAATGAAAGTTTTAAAATTTGGCGGAACATCAGTAGGCAGTCCCGAGCGGATGAAAAAGCTGCTGGACATTATTGATGCTTCTGAAAGGCAAATTATCGTGCTGTCGGCCGTATCGGGTACAACAAACAGTTTAGTTGAAATTGGCCAGGCTTATTTAGCCGGCGATAAGCCAAAGGCTACTCAATTAATTGCTGTTTTAAAAAGCAAGTACGAAGGCTTCATTAACGACCTGTTTGCCCAGCCTGAGTTTTTAGCACAAGGTAAAGAGGTGATTGATTACCATTTTAGTTTGCTGAGCAATTTTGCGAACGATCTGTTCACACCTGTTGAGGACAAGATAGTTTTGGCTCAAGGCGAGTTATTATCTACAACGCTATACCATGTTTATCTGAAAGAAATTGGTGTGCCATCAGTTTTGTTACCTGCGTTAGATTTTATGAAGACAGACGAGGACAATGAACCGGATGTAGATTTCATTACAACTCATTTAACCCCGCTTTTGGAAGCAGCGCCTGATAATAAGCTATTCATTACACAAGGTTATATTTGCCGCAACTCATTCGGTGAAATTGATAACCTGCGCCGTGGCGGCAGCGATTATACGGCGTCGCTTATTGGTGCCGGCATTCGCAGCGAAGAAGTGCAGATATGGACCGATATTGATGGCATGCACAATAACGACCCACGTATTGTTCAGGGTACCAGGCCTATTGCCCAGCTGTCATTTGATGAAGCTGCCGAACTGGCTTATTTCGGCGCAAAGATATTGCATCCGCAAAGCGTTTTTCCGGCGCAAAAATATAAAATACCGGTGCGCCTGCTTAATACAATGGACCCGCAGGCTAAGGGCACATTAATCACTACAGATAGTGAGAAGAACCAAATCAAATCAATAGCCGCTAAAGATGGCATTACCGCCATTAAAATTAACTCAAGCCGCATGCTGCTGGCCTACGGTTTCCTGCGTCGTGTGTTTGAGGTTTTTGAGCGATATAAAACATCGATAGATATGATCACCACTTCAGAGGTGGCTGTATCTTTAACTATAGATGACACTACGCATCTTGAAGAGATATTAGGTGAACTGAAAACCTTTGGCGATGTTGAGGTAGATACCGATCAAACTATTATTTGCGTAGTTGGCGATTTCGCTGCCGATAAACACGGGTTTGGTTCGCGCGTTTTAGAGGCGTTGAAACATTTGCCGTTACGCATGATATCGTACGGCGGGAGCAACCACAACCTATCTGTTTTGGTAAAAACCGAAGATAAAGTAGAGGCTTTGAGAAGTTTACACAGCAGACTGTTCTAATATCGAATTTCGGATGTTCGATTTCGGGTTAATACTTTGATATCGACTCCGGATTTTGACTTTTTAATTTTGAATTTTGACTTACCAATAATGTTCACTCCAGATACCATTACCCGTTTTAAAAACGCCGAAACACCTTTTTACTATTACGATTTGGACATGCTTCGCCAAACGTTGCAGGCTTGTTATGACGCATCGTCACGCTATGGCTTTCATGTTCATTATGCTTTAAAGGCCAACTTTAACCCAAAAGTGCTGCAAATGATCCAGTCGTTTGGTTTTGGCGCCGACTGCGTAAGCGGCGGCGAGGTTAAGGCAGCTATAGACTATGGTTTTAAAAACAACCAGGTGGTATTCGCAGGCGTGGGTAAATCAGACAAAGAGATCAACTTTGCTTTAGACGCTGATATCTTCTGCTTCAACGTAGAATCTGTACAGGAGCTTGAAATTATTAATGAGCTGGCCGAAAAAAAAGGCAAAATCGCTAAAGTGGCTATCCGAATAAACCCAAATGTTGATGCCCATACACATCACTTTATTACTACTGGTTTAGACGAAAACAAATTCGGCGTTAACACCTGGCAGCTGGACGATGTATTGAAAGCCTTACGCGCCTGCAAAAACATACAGTTTATGGGTGTGCACTTTCATATCGGCTCGCAAATTACCGATATGGAGGTATACAAAAGCCTTTGCATACGCATAAACGAAATTGCAGCCTGGTTTGAAGATCACGGCTTTACAGTAAAAATATTAAACGCAGGTGGCGGTTTGGGGGTAGACTACCACAATCCGGACACTAACAACATCAGCGATTTTCAAAGCTATTTCAAAGTTTTTAAAGATTTTCTGAACGTCCGTGCCGATCAGGAAGTACATTTTGAACTGGGGCGTGCGTTAGTTGCTCAATGTGCGTCGCTGGTTTCAAAAGTATTGTACGTTAAAAACGGACAGAAAAAGAATTTCCTGGTGCTGGATGCTGGCATGACCGAGTTAATACGCCCCATGCTTTACCAGGCTTATCATGAAATTGAAAATGTTAGTCGCACCGGCGCTGCCGATCTGAAATATGATGTAGTGGGCCCCATATGCGAAAGCACCGACTGTTTCCGCAAGGATGTTGAATTACCCGAATCGTTTCGAGGCGATTTGATTGCCGTACGTACGGCTGGCGCATATGGCGAAGTTATGGCTTCAGGTTATAATTTGAGGGACAGGGTACAGAGTTTATATTCTGTCTAACCGTGATTAAAGGATTTTAGCATTGCCTTGATTTCTATAGTCATCGACAGGATTAATCTAACAGATTAATTACGAAATCAAATCCAGGCTATCCTAAAATCATTAATCATGGTCAAAACTTCAAATAATGCCGATTTGCGCGTCTAAGCTATATCCTGAGATAGATTGCCGGCAAATACAATGGCGTACATGACGAACAGATAGTGCTAATATAGTCGACAATACCAGATGGTTATTTTTCATATAGGTTAAGCACAATTGCCTGCGATACAATAATTGACACACAACCTCACGACGACTATTTATCAATAGTTAATACGTAACTATTAAGAAACAATTGTACCATAAAAGTTACGCAAAGAGCATTATTTTGAAGCTAAATTCGAAAACTAACGGATATATCGAAACGTATCTATAATAAATTTTACAACAGCATTTAACTCCAAACACTCCTACGTAAATGAGCAATGAACTCAATCGCCTGAATGCTGTCAGCAGATTTATGCAGCTTGATGATGCCCTGAAAAAAGACCTGAATGAACTGGTGGAACTAACTGCCCAGATCTGTGACACCCCGGTTGCATTAATAACCTTGCTTGACCGGGACAACCAATGGTTTAAAGCCAGCAAGGGAGTGGATATTGATTGCACCGGCCGTGAAATATCATTTTGCAATTACACTATATTGCAAAACGATCTGCATATCATTAGCGATACATTATTAGATGAACGTTTTATAAGCAACCCATTGGTTATCGGAGCGCCGAACATTCGCTTTTACGCGGGTTCAACCTTAACAACCTCAGATGGCTATGCTATCGGCGCCTTGTGCATTGTCGACTTTAAACCCCGCCATTTAAACGAAACTCAAAAAAACACGCTGCGCATTTTATCAAAACAAGTGATGAATATGCTGGAGCTAAATTATGCGCGCCGCGACAAAGAACAGCACCAAACCGAAACTGAAAAGCAAAAAGTTCTGATTGCTGAGTCTGAGCTAAAGCTTAACGCTATTTTCAACAGCTCTAAGCATACGCACATACTGGTAAATAAAGATTTGCAGGTTGTAGCTTTTAATCGTGCTTCGGCAGTATTTGTACGACACGCTTACAGCAAAAAATTAGAGATAGGAGCTTCTGTGCTGGAGTATGCCGACCCTGAAGTGACAGAAGCTTTTGCAAAGTGCTTTCGCAGAGCATTTGAGGGCAAAACCATCAAGTTTGAGTGGCATATGCGTCCGGACACAGAAAATGCAGCCTGGAAAGAACTGGAGTTTGTACCAATAAAAGACAGTATCAAAAACATTATAGGCGTAGCGCTAAATTCGACAGATATTACCGAGCGTAAGAATCAGGAATATCAAATCAATATCCAGAATGCTGCCTTAACACGTATTGCCATCATACAATCGCATGAGCTAAGGCGGCCTGTTGCATCCCTATTGGGTATTATGGCGCTTCTTAAGCTGGAACAGAAAAGTGCGGGCCTTGAATATTTTGACATTCTCGAACATACCGTAAATGAACTCGACGTTAAAATACGTGAGATAGTTAAAGATTCAGAAAGTACTATTGGCAACCAATTGGCTATTGTAGCCTGATAGGGAGTGGGCAGTATAGAATTGGAAATAGTGAGCAGTGAATACCAATAAGGGATGATGATGACTATCAGAAAACCACTTTTATAGACCCAATGCTCACTATTAACTATTCAACCTCATTACTGCACTTTAATTTGGGCTGGGTCTGTGATCACAATCTCCGGCTTGCCTTTGTAATCAATAACTTCGCCGGTAATAATCACTTTTTTGCCTTTCAGAGCTTCTTCGGGCGCGTCTTTAAATTTTTTACGATCATCTCCTTTAATTAAAAGCGTTAAAGCTTCATTAGGGTGAGCTCCGCCGACATCAATCAGTGTAATACCGCCATTACTTAAAAACTTGCCACCGTAAACCTGGTCAGTCACCACCACTTTTTCTTTGATGTGTTTGGCGGCGTCTTTGGCGGTAATATTAGTTTGGGCGAATAATTTAGCGCCGGCTGTTGTTATTATTAAACCTGTAAGAATGATAAACTTTTTCATATCCATTAATTTATGCGTACGGGTAAAATTACGATTTATAACGAGCCAATAAAGTATTGTATTATTTTGTGTTACATGTAAGTCACTTCCGTATTGTATTTGTTACAGCTTTACGCCACCGCCTTGGATTTTTTATCATGTCTAATCTATTGGCACCGTTGTTGTAATAACCTGTCGGCTACATAAAAATGAAAACCATGAAAGATCAATCAAAACTTTTAGCAGCAATTTTAGTGGGTGCTGCAGCAGGCGCGGTATTAGGATTATTATTTGCTCCCGGCAGTGGTGAAGAAACCAGAGGCAACCTGGCAGGTTATGCTGATGACCTTGCAGGGAAAGCAAAAGACGGGGCACGTTCAGTGTCCGACCAGATAAAAAATTATGGCAATGACATGTATGAAAGAGCAAAATCAAAATTTGGCAACGCGGCAGACGACCTGTACAATTACAGAGACGGCGTTTCTGACGAAATTCGCTCAAGAGGCAATGATATTGCAGACCAGGCTCAAGATCATATTGAACGCGCAAAATCAAAAGTAAAAAGCGCAGCTAACGATGTGAATGACTCTATCCAGGAGGCATAAAACTTCGCAAATAATAATAAGAACAGTTAATTATAAAAAAGCCCCTGCGCGATGCAGAGGCTTTTTTATTTAAAACGATTTTGCCCAGCTTGTCATTCTGAGCGATAGCGAAGAATCTTATTCAAGCGAGCTGCGAACAAGTAAATCGTATAAGATCCTCCGCTATCGCTCAGGATGACAAGCCGATTATTTTTTACTTCTTCTCAGACACCGACATCAACTCCTTCAAATAATCGCCCCATATAGTCGGGTTGGAGTGCGTGCCGTGGCCAGATGTTTTATCGGTAATTGGCAGCAGTATATATCGCCCCTTAGGTACTCGTTTAATCTCTTTGTCAATCAATCCCAGTTCAGGGGGATTAATGACGTCGTCCGCTGAATTAATTGCAAACAGCGGCGCTTTGATCTGTTCCAAATGAGGAGCCGGGTTGTAATATCGTGACGCATCAAAAGCATAAATCACGTCATTTGCGTCGAGTATCTTATAATACCGTTCTTCTGTGCGGGCCAGCAGGGCATCTTCCTGTTCGCGGGTTGGAGCTGCTTTTTGCATTTGCAATGAACTGCTACCCATAAATAACAGGCAAGCGGTAGCCCCTAATAAGCCTTCTTTAGGTTGCTCTTTATATTCGCCGCCCATCCACGCCGGGTCATTCTCAATCATGTCAATAGCCAATTTGCGCATCATTCGGTTACGGCCGGCAATCTCCACCGGGTTACTGGCCAGCGGCATCAGTGCATCCATAAAATCAGGGTAAGTGTAGCCCCAAACCCAGGTGTGCATAGCACCCATTGAGGTACCCATAACCAAACGCAGGTGATTAATGCCCAAATGCTGCGTTACAAGCAAGTATTGCGCTTTCACCATGTCATTATAAGTATACTTCGGAAACTTCATGTGCAGACCATCGCTGGGCTTGCTAGATTTACCGTGACCTATGCCATCTACAAAAACAATGTAATACTTATTAGCGTCCAAAACCGCTCCCGGCGCAAACAAGGTATTTGAGAAACGTTCAATACCAATAAGCCCTTTTGAGTCGCCGGTGGTGCCGTGCATGATAAGCACTGCATTATCCGTTTGGCCTTTGGCATCCTTGTGTTGCTTGCCGACGGTGATGCAATGCAAGCGCAGTTCGGGCAAGGTCTCGCCGCTTTCAAATTTGAAGTCTTTGGCAATGTAGTCGCTTTCCTGCGGTGTGGGATATTTGATTTGCGCACGGCCAGTGATGGCTATGCATAATAATGCGATGAGTAATGAGTTTTTAAGCATGTGGTGCAGTTAATGTGTATGACTAATATACGCAATTAACTAAACAAAGGGTGTCACGCTGAGCCTGTCGAAGCATGAGGGCAAAGACCAGTCAACACGTTCCATTCCCTACGCTCACCCTTCGAGGGCCTCAGGGTGACACCCCACGCGGTATCACAAAAAAAGCCGCTGATTACTCAGCGGCTTTCCAATTATATTAACGTGTTCGATTATAATTTACCGATTTCCTGAACAAGGTCGATCAATTTGTTTGAGTAACCCCACTCGTTATCGTACCAGGAAACAACTTTAACAAAGTTGTTGTTTAAAGCGATACCTGCTTTAGCATCAAAAATTGATGTACGTGCATCGCCTTTAAAATCTTCAGATACAACCTCGTCTTCAGTGTAACCCAGGATACCTTTCAATTCGCCTTCTGAAGCTTCTTTCATGGCAGCTTTGATCTCCTCGTAAGTAGCAGGGGTTTTCAAACGTGCAGTTAAGTCAACCACCGAAACGTCGGCAACTGGTACACGGAAAGACATACCGGTTAATTTACCTTTCAATTCAGGCAATACCAAGCCTACAGCTTTAGCAGCACCGGTTGATGAAGGGATGATGTTTTGGTAAGCACCACGACCACCTCTCCAGTCTTTTGCAGACGGGCCGTCAACAGTTTTTTGAGTAGCAGTTACCGCGTGGATAGTGCTCATCAAACCTTCTTCAATACCAAATTTATCATTTAACACTTTAGCAATTGGTGCTAAACAGTTGGTAGTACATGAAGCGTTTGATACTATATTCTGATCAGCTTTCAACAGTTTATGGTTTACACCCATAACAAACGTTGGGGTATCGTCTTTTGCAGGTGCGCTCATTACTACTTTTTTAGCACCAGCGTCAATGTGTTTTTGTGCGCTCTCCTGAGTCAGAAATAAGCCGGTTGATTCGATGATCACCTCGGCACCTACTTCACTCCATTTAAGGTTAGCAGGATCTTTTTCAGCAGTTACGCGAATAGTTTTACCGTTTACAACCAGATGACCGCCTTCAACAGCAATTGTGCCTTTGAACTGACCGTGAGTTGAGTCGTATTTTAACATGTAAGCCATATAATCCGGCTCAACAAGATCATTAATACCAACAACTTCAATGTCGGGTCTTTCAACTGCAGCTCTGAAAGCAAGGCGACCGATACGGCCGAAACCGTTAATTCCTATTTTCATGATTTTTTAATTTTTATTTGAATAATACGTTAATAGATTGTTTATAGGTTCTTTTATAATACCTGCTATCGTCAAACCAGCCTCAGCGGTAGCTTCTTGCAGATAATCCTGAAACGCAAAAGCAACCGAGCCCTCAAAATAAAGCGGCGCCTGCGGATGCTGTTTATGTAAAGGTAACAAGTATGTGTTTATAAGTAAATTAAAACCGCGCTTTATGACGCTTTTAAGATATTCATCGCCTGCATTCTCGATATAAAATTCGCTAAATGCGCTTAAATACAAAGCAGTTTGTTTTTGGCGATATACCTTTTCAAGCAAAGTCTTTCTGTCGGCTTCATACTTGTGCACAAATTTCTTGCGGAGGTGCTCAGGCAACGTCTCATTCATGAAACCTTTAATAAGCTCACGTCCAAGCCAGTTGCCAGACCCTTCATCGGCTAAAATATAGCCCAAACCGTAGTTGTTAGGCTTTACTTTACGGCCGTCGTACCAGGCTGCGTTTGATCCGCTGCCACAAATACCAATGATGCCCGGCGTATTTTTACAACATGCTATGGCAGCACCTTCTATGTCGTGCGATACGGTAATCTTAGCAAATTTAAAGAACGAAGCCAAAGCATTATGGACGATAGCCTGCAGCTCGGTTGATGATGACCCTGCACCGAAAAAGTAAATTCGTTTTAATTCTTCGGCGTGATGAATCAGGTTAATATTTTTGTTTAACAGTTGTACGATGTGTTTTTCATCGATAAAATAGGGGTTGATACCATTTGTTCTGAACGAGGAAACAGTCCGTCCTTTGTCTGACAAGCGCCAGTCTGCATGGTTTGATCCGCTATAAACAACTGCTATCATTATATGGATAAAACGTCCATCATTTGTAACAAGTCAGACTCAAGTTTAAAATCGTGATGGCTTAACGCTTCGTCTAAAGGTGTCAATTTGATATGGTTGGCTTCAAGACCTACCATTTTCTGGTTATGTCCGGCTATCAACGCATTAACCGCAGCAAAACCCATACGGCTGCCCAATACACGGTCAAAGCTGCTCGGCGCACCACCACGTTGTAAGTGGCCCAACACGGTAACCTTAATGTCATAGTGAGTAACCTCCTGCTGAACAGCCTTAGCCAGGTCGTAAATACCGCCGGTTTTATCACCTTCGGCAACGATTACAATACTTGACGACTTTTTATTAGTTGCACCGTTTTTAAGATGTTCGATCAGATCTGTCAAAGCAGTTTCTTTTTCAGGTAACAGTATGGCCTCAGCACCGCAGGAGATGCCTGCGCGTAAAGCAATAGCGCCCGAGTCGCGGCCCATTACTTCAACAAAAAACAAACGGTCATGAGAATCGGCCGTATCCCGAATTTTGTCAATAGCTTCAATTACGGTATTGGTAGCGGTATCAAAACCTAAGGTATAGGTTGAACCGTAAAGGTCATTATCAATAGTTCCTGGTACGCCAATCACGGCCACATCAGGATATTTTTGCGAAAAACGCAGGGCACCGGTAAAAGTACCATCGCCGCCTATAACTACTAAGCCGTCAATACCTCGTGCTTTAATGTTTTGATAAGCGGTTTCCATACCTTCGTCGGTACGAAAAGGCAGGCAACGCGCTGTTTTTAAAATGGTGCCGCCTAAATTTAAAATATTACTTACAGAGCGGGTACCCATTTCGTACATATCGTTCTCAATCATCCCTTTGTAGCCCTGTTTAATACCAACAACTTCTAATCCGTTGAATATAGCGGTACGTACAACGGCACGAATACACGGGTTCATGCCCGGCGCATCGCCACCTGATGTAAGTACTCCTATTTTCGAAATTTTACTCATCTTTTTGTTCAAAAAAATTTTACGCGAATATAAGGTGTGAAAATTACACTCTTAAATTTATTTTTATTTATTTTTGGTGGCAGTAAAGCATTTATCTAAATAAAATAACATCTTAATTACAACGCTATTTTGGAAGAGAAATTACCCACTTTTGAGTCGATTTTCAGTATCGACTGTCTGATTTTTGGGTTTGAGGCCGGCGAACTAAAAATACTTTTAATTGAACGTAATGAAGAGCCTTTCAGCGGATGGTTTGCTCTGCCTGGATACATTGTTCAACAAGATGAAAGCCTTGACGACGCTGCCGATCGCATACTTTATGAGCTAACCGGTTTGCGGGACCTGCAAATGAAACAGTTTCATACATTTGGCGAAGTTAACCGTCACCCGCAAGGCCGGGTAATTACCGTAGGATATTACGCACTGATACGCATTAATGGACAAAAAGAGCTGAGGCCGATTAGCCATTATGCCCGCCGCGCGGTGTGGTACCCGGTTAACAGTTTACCTAAGCTGGCCTTTGACCATGCCGAGATATTTAAAACCGGTTTCAGTAAAATACGCCGCCGCTTAAATCATCAGCCTATAGCGTTTGATTTGTTGCCCGAAAAATTCACGCTTACGCAGTTGCAAACCTTGTATGAAGCTATTTTGAACAAAAAGTTGGACAAGCGTAATTTCCGCAAAAAGATGCTGAGCTACGGATTTCTGAAAGAACTGGTTGAAAAACAAAAAGGTGTATCCTATCGCGCAGCTAAATTGTACAAGTTTGACCGAAGAAAGTACGCTAAGATATTTCAGAATGAATTAATGGGGGAGTGATTTCTAGAGTCAGGAGCTTAGAACCAGGAGCCAAGACAATGGTTAGAAATAAAGATTTAGTTTTTATTATAAACAAAAAAATGCAGATCATATAATCTGCATTTTTTGTTAGTCTCAAATCAGTTCCGGTTTGGTTTTGGTCTTGATTCCTGACTCTTGATTATTGTTTTTATTACTTTAATTCGGCAGCTAATTCCTGATGAAATTTAACCAGGCTATCTATAGGTGAACGAATGATGTTACCCACCTGCATACCGTTCTCAATACACACTTCTTCCAGCACATTACGGAAGTTGTAACCTACCGAACCGATACAGTTAAAAGTATATTTTTGATAGTCAGGATAATGAGTTACCAGGTTTTTAAAGAAATCTTCAAAAGATGTTCTCACCAGATTTCTTGAATATTCAATGTGTACGTTATTGTCGTAAACAAATTTGCTAAAACTGGCGCAAAATCGGTTAGCTAAAGGCTTGGTATAAACCTGCTCGTTAACATCATCTGGTGTAAGCTGGTAAGTTTCCCAGAACAAGGTCCTCACTACCTCGGGCATATAACCACGTATATAGTCGGTCAGTAATTTCTTTCCGATATAGCAACCGCTTCCTTCGTCGCCCAGTATATAGGCGCCTGAATCAATGTTTTGTACAATGTCTTTACCGTCATAAATACAGGTATTGGTACCTGTACCCAAAATAGCAGCAAAACCGGCGTTGCGGCCCAGTAATGCACGTGCAGCAGCCAATAAATCGTGGCCAATGTTTACAGTAGCTTTAGTGAATACTGCAGCCATTGCTTCTTTAACCTGGTCGCGTTTTTCTTGTGTTGAGCAGCCGGCACCATAGTAGTTTACTTCTGTAATTTTTTCCTTTTCCAAATCGGCAGGTAAACTTTCATTTAACGAATTTATGATGTACTCTACGCTTGAAAAATATGGGTTATATCCTTCGGTATTGAAGTATACTTTCTTACCCTCCTCATTCAGTAAACACCAGTTCGTTTTGGTTGAGCCGCCGTCAGCAATTATGATCATACCTTTAAGTTTTTAAAATAGTGGGCTAAATGTATAACTTCTTATTGTATTTCCTACACTTTGTATCCAAAAAAATATGATCGAGCTTATGCTTTATATTAAGGGTTGATTAAATTTTTAATAATAAAACCCTATTCTGCTATATTTTCTATGCAGCATTATTATTAATTGTAAGCTAAATAATTAAAGATTAACGCGATTTATTGCGTCAATCGTAATTTTACAATCCTTAATATTGGTAATATCAAAATGTAATATTTATCAATTTGCCAAGACTAATTGAACCCAAAACGGAGGGTTTGATTATTTTAAAATTGGCTTCGGTATTTTATAGGATTTTTGCATCTTTGCAGCACGAATCTATTTCGTGATGGTCTCATAGCTCAGCTGGATAGAGCAACAGATTTCTAATCTGTCGGTCTTTGGTTCGAATCCAAATGAGATCACTCCTATTGAAAGCCTTGATCATGTGATCTAAGGCTTTTTTTATGCATTCCACTCTATAATTTGCAGCTATTGCAACCGATTAAACAAGGTTGTATATTTACTACGCCTATTACCTGCCTTATGAAAACCATCTTTTGTTATTTACTCATTATTCCCCTACTATTTATAACGGTTACCACCTTTGCTCAAGATTACAACGTATCCGGCATCGTTGTTAATGAAAGTGGACAACCGCTTAGGGGCGCTACGGTTTTCATTGGCGGCTCGGAACGGGTGATGCCTACCGACACAAATGGCCATTTTAATTTTGGACATGTTTTACCAGGTAAATTTCAGATTTCAGTGCAGATGATCGGGTATGCATCGGTAACACGCGATATCGTTATAAAGAACGCACCTGTAAGCATTGAACTAAAAATGCAAACCAAACCTATATTGCTAAATAAAGTAATCACCGATAAACGCGCCTGGGAAAGAAACTACCAACTATTTAAAGAAAACTTTTTAGGCACATCTGAAAATGCTAAAGCTTGTACTATTCTCAATCCCGAATTGATAAATTTCAGCACACAAAAAGGGGTATTAATGGCCGATGCTGACGATTTTCTGGTAATAGAAAACAAGCGACTTGGTTATAGAATCCGTTATCTGCTTAAAGGTTTCGAATATAATTCGCGCAGAGATATTGCACTTTATAATGGCCAATGTAATTTCGAAGAATTGACCGGTGCCGACGACCAGCGGAAAGAACGGGCTAAAAACCGTGAAGATGCCTATCTGGGTTCGTTTATGCATTTTTTACGATCTGTTTATAGCAATAGCACGGCAGAAAATGGCTTTATTACCAAACCTATGTTCGGTTACGGAAGCCTGCGTTACGATGGCAGTGTTATAGATAACCAATTTAAAGCCATTGTAAAAAACAGCCCGGTAAAGTTCGACTCGCTCGTTACAAGCATTGATACTAACTTTATCTCTCTAAAATTCAATCAGCTTTACGTTTTGTATGACCCAACAAAATCAATAGGTTTCGCTTCGAATGCTACAGGTTATACCAAAAGCATTTTTATTGAAAAAAAAGCATCTGTACTCAGGCTGGCGAATGAGCAGGCGGTAGTTGACCGCCAGGGCAACTATACCGACTACCGCGATTTTTACATTCATGGCTATTGGGCCAGATACCGGGTGGGCGACCAATTACCACTTGAATATCAATCAATCACCACACCTGCCGCTCACCGTGCCTTTTCAGTTAACCCTATGGTAGCGGCCCTACAAAAATGGACAGATAGCATCCCGCAGGAAAAAGCTTACCTGCATATGGATAAACCCTACTACGCAACCGGAGATACCATTTGGTTCAAAACCTATCTCACCACTGGTAGCCGGCATCAGCTTTCTGCCTTGAGCGGCTCAGTTTATATAGATTTGGTTGATCAGCAAAATCACATCGTAAAAACTATAAAACGCCCCGTAACTGCGGGCATGACAGACGGCGATATTGTTTTAGATAAAGATATACCGCCCGGCGCTTATCGGATCAGAGCCTATACACAATGGATGCGAAATACGGGTGCAGATTACTTTTTTGATCATGTTATTGCTGTTATAGACCCGGCAAATTTTAAAAAACCTGAAAAAGACAATTCGCATCAGCAAGCCGATATACAATTTTTCCCGGAAAGTGGCGATTTAGTAAATGATATTACCACAAAAGTTGCTTTTAAAGCCGTCGGCACCAACGGATTAGGTGTTAACATACATGGCGTAATTACCGATAACGACAACAAAGAGGTAGCAGTAGTAAACACCTTGCACGCGGGTATGGGTAGCTTTTTGCTAAGACCCCTGGCTGGCAAAACCTATATGGCTCATGTAAAACTTGCAGACAGTGTTATAAAAGATATTGCACTTCCTGACGCGCTGAATGATGGCTATGTATTAAATGTTTACCAGCCAAATAAAGACAGTATACTGGTACGCATACAGGCATCGCAGAACTTACAACAATCCGCCATTACCCTGATAGTTCATAGCAGTGGGGAGATAATCTTTGCGTCGCCTATAACTATAAAAAACGCAATGAGTTCCATTTGGCTGGATACAAAAACTTTCCCGAGCGGTATAGCGCAGTTCACCATTTTTGACAGTAATAATCGCCCTTTAAACGAACGCATTGCATTTATTAAAAACAACGATAATCTAAAAATAAGCATTGACAGCGCGCAAACCACTTATAAAAGCCGCGAACATGTGCAATTGAATCTGAACATCAAAAATGATCAGGACATGCCTGCCTATGGCAGTTTCTCGGTAGCGGTGATCGATCAAAATAAAGTAGCTGGAGACGAAGATTCAGAAAGCACCATTTTTTCTAATTTATTACTTACCTCAGATATTAAAGGGTATGTAGAAAAACCCAACTATTATTTCTCGGCAGATACGTTAACAAGCAAGGCTTTAGACAACCTCATGCTTACGCAAGGATATCGTCGGTTTGAGTGGCAGGCTATAAACGATGTGGTAAGCATTAAACCAGCTTTCCAGGCCGAAGGCTTTGGCAATATCATATCCGGAGTTGTTACCGATTTACGACATCAACCGATGGAAAAAGCAGTGGTATCGTTAGTGTCAATAAATGCGCGTATTAACAAAAGCATGCTAACCGACCAAAACGGGCATTTTAAATTTGACAGCTTGATATTTGCGGATAGCGCAAAATTTGCTATTCAGGCTCGTGCACCTAATAATTCTGACCACGCTATTATTACCTTAGATAGCCTTCCGCGTGTTACTGTCAATATTAAGCCAAGCACAGCCGATGCGGCTATCATTAATACTAACCTGCGAAAAGCGGTGGACGATGGCAAAAGAATTAACTTAACCGGTCATGTTTTGAAACAGGTTGATATTAAAGCGTTGAGAAATAAAAAAAATCAAAGAATTGTAACGCAAGAAATGTTTAGCCTTCCAGATGAGCAATCGGCAGATCACATATATACCATACCGGATCCCGACAGCTTCATTGACTTGAAAAGTTTTATCCAAGCCAGGATTTCAAATTTAAGAATTGAAACTGACAGTTTTGGGAACAGCAAAGTGGTGGATATTAGGCCGGTAACCACAGATGGCACCAGCAATGAAATCGTAATTGTTGTAAATGGTGCACACGTAGCCGGTGACCCACTAACAGACATGAATTTGGAGGATATAGCGAAAATAGAAGTAGTTAGAAATAATCAGGCCATAATTAATATGTTACGTCAGGGCTCTGATCATCCGGCAGGTTTTTTATTTATTGTTACCAAACCACCTAGCGAGCGTAAACATTACTACCCTAATATTGTAAACATTGCTCCAAAAGGATACAATAAGGTTAGGCAGTTCTACTCGCCGCGTTATAATCATCCAAATGATATACCCAAACCCGATCTGCGTAGCACTATTTACTGGGACCCTTATGTAAATACCGACGCTGCCGGCAAAGCGACGATTGATTTTTACAATGCCGATGGGTCGGGTAATTACCGCGTTGTAATTGAAGGTATTGATGCCGCCGGCGAATTGGGCCGGCTGGTGTACCATTACAAGGTTGAATTATGACAGAAAACCCTTTGCAGCTTTCGCCGAAAAGGGTTTCGCAATTGTAAAAGTTAAACAAAATTTCTTTTACGAAGCTTTTGCCAATAAGGTAAGGGGCGCCAGTTCTGGTTTTAAAATTTCCTGCTTTACGCGGCTGTCAAGCGCTGCATATTTATCCCTTAATTTTCTAAATATCTCAAAGCTAAAAGCATCGGCTATAGGTAAGTGGTAACGCGTAACTGTTTTTTCGTGCAGCCTGAGCCTGTCAAGCGGTACTTGCAGGTTTTCATGGTTAATGTGTGTAAGCCCCGTCACGGCATCGGTAGCAAAAATCACAAAGGTGTCAATTTGCCTTCCTTCATTATCTGTGTAAACTACAGATGCATTTTCTTCAAATCTTTTCATACTGTTTATTAGCGTTGTTTTTAAAAAACAAATTACTTTCCGTTTTACTCATAGCTCAGCCCAAACCAAACTGCCTTTAACCATCAAACGGTTAACCACAAGTTATTTTTAAACTGAAACTATTTAATATCTACCGGCAATAGCTTTTTTATTAGGATATTAAGCTTGATTCTTCGGTATTCGATAAGCCGATTTTCATCTGTTTTTCATCTTTAACTAAATAAAAACTATGCCACGAGTGTTTTGAATATAAAAAAGCCGTTTTTAAGGCATAGACGTATATTTTTATCTACACACTGCAGCAACAAAGCGTCCAATAAAAACTATTTTAAGAAGACAATAGGCAGATAATCGTTTAAAAAACGACAGTGGATCACAGCGAAACTTTGATGTTAAATACATCTTTGAGTGCCCGCTTAGCAGCATTATAACCGCACATACCGTGTACACCGCCTCCCGGCGGCGTCGACGACGAACAGATATATAAACCTTTTGCAGATGTTTTGTAGGGCGACCAGCGTAGCGCAGGCCGGGTAAACAATTGACGGATATCCATTACACCGCCGTTGATGTCGCCGCCTATATAGTTGTGATTATAGTGCTGCATTTGATGTGTGTTCATTGTATGCCGGGCCAGTATCAAATCTCTAAAGCCCGGTGCAAAACGTTCAACCTGGGTTTCAATAATATTGGTCATGTCCTTTGTTGAGCCATTGGGGACGTGGCAATAAGCCCAGGCCGTTTGCTTTCCCTCAAGAGCGCGACTGCTGTCAAAAAGGCTTTGCTGTGCCAATAACACAAATGGCCTGTCAACCGGCCGGCCTTTGCTGGTTGACAGTTCACCTGCAGCAATTTCCTCGAACGTATTTCCGAGGTGAATTGTACCGGCACGTCGGCAATCTGCGTTGGTAAAAGGTATCGGTCCGTCAAGCACCCAATCTATTTTATACACGCCCATTCCATAACGGTAACGCTCCAATTGCCATTTATAAATGGGCGAAAATTTATGTCCGGCAATTTGCAGTAACTGCCTCGGTGTGACATCAAACAAAACGGCATGGGCAGGTGGCAATTGCTCAAGCGATTTTACATAAGTGCCCGTTTGCACCTGCCCACCTATCGACATAAAATAGCTCGCTAAAGCGTTGGCAATACTAATTGAACCGCCCTTAGGTATAGGCCATCCTTGCATATGCCCTGCGGCCAATAGCACTAAACCTACGGCTGTAGTGCCTAAATTATTTAAGGGTTGTATAGAATGGGCCGCCATGCCAGCAAATAAACCCCGCCCTTCAATAGTTTTAAATCGTTTAATAAAATGCCCCGCGCTTGTTAATGCTTTTAAGCCAAAACGGGCCATAGCTAACGGATGTTGCGGATAATGCAACGGACCTAAGGCATCTTTATCAATCAGCTGCCAGTTTTGGGTAACCGATTGCATTAACTCTATATAAGTTATTTCATCGGCTCCGAGATATTGCGCCGTTTTTTGGATAGAATGATCAAGTATGGCGGCACTGCCGTCATCAAAAGGGTGTGCCGCCGCCAGTTCAGGTTGTATGAAACTCAACCCATGTCTTTCCAATGGCAGGGTCTTAAAAAATGGAGAAGCCACAGCCAGCGGATGAATAGCAGAACAAACATCATGGATAAAACCGGGCAAAGTTAACTCAGCAGATAACAGGCCACCTCCTAACTTATCCATGCCCTCGATAAGTAAAACGCGTAAGCCTTGTTCTTGCATCAAGATAGCAGCCGCCAGTCCGTTAGGGCCAGAACCTACTACAATGGCATCGTATTCGCGTTTTTCTAAACTCATGCGTAAACAAATATAGGTTATTAAAACGCGTAGAATTAACAGGTTGTTTAAAAACAAATATAGGGGGTAAAACAAAACATACAAATAATACCAAACGGCAAAATTGAAAAAAAAGGCTTTTTTGATATTGTTAAGGCGCTTTTTAGCGCTTTTTTTGTTTGGTGGCGGCGAAAAACGAAAAGTGCAAACTGCGATTTGCTGCGATTTTGCCTGTGAAACTTGCCCCTGCATACCTTGCAATTGTTACAAAAACTGAGATTTTATAGGTAAAAACAGCGTTTAAACCGACTTAAAACAGCGTTTATAAGCGGTTTAAATTGATGTTTTAGCGCTGATTTGCCAGTGCAGGTGCCTGTCTGAAATAGCAATTTTACCCCCTGTTTTATGCCAAAAACAACAAGTATAAACAGTTGGTTACACAGTTGGGGCCACAGTTGGGGACACAAATGTGTGTTTAATTTAGCGAATTAAGTACCCTATAAGGTCATAAAACAGGGTAAAAAATGCTTGTTTTTAATGATTCGACACCCTATAAAACAAAAAGTTTAAAACCGTATACAAATACATATTATTGATCTTCAGGTAGTTATATTAAAAGTCAGAATCTGAACTTATATTTGTTTTTCGCGCAATATCAACAATAAGAGATTTCGCAAGTTCCTTACATAAAGTATTTTCTTTATTTTCATCATTTGATGCAGATAAAGGCGTCCAATCGATACCATTTTTTAAGGCGTAATCTGGGATATCAATAGCTGATTTAAAGCCATATTGATATACAAGCGAGTTTAATATGATCTTATATTTTTGATCTTTAATATAAACTGTTCCTTTGTAGTTTAGGGCTACTAATTCGATTGTGTCTTTATCTTTTGGCCTTAAATGTTTGATGATATTTTTAGCTATATGGCCTGTAAAAGTTATCTTTCCATCTAACGGATCTTGACTTGTCAAATATCTTAAATCACTTGTCCCATCAGGTCTCGAACGGAAATATTTCAATATGCTTTCGTATGCTTGAGATCTAGTGAATTTTGTAAAAACAACTGTATCTATTTTGCTCGTTTTATAAATACTGTCAATTGTTACAGTTTGCGCATTTGCTTTATAAAAAGCAGAGACAAATATTAATAACAAGTATTGTATTTTCATATACTTATGTTTTAAAACTGTTTTTAAATAAAGAGATATTTTCCTGTGTATTATGAATTAAAAAAATGCGTTTGTTCAAGTCGATTTTATGAATTTTATATAAATTTTTTCTGTAACCTGGATTTGGCAATGGTAGATCAGTGACATTCGACAGATTTCCAGATATTAATTGTCTAACCGTACTCCTATCGCCCTTGTAATTAAGAGGGAAATATACATCCCAAAAATCATCATCTGCTCTTTTGATAACCTTATTTAATTTCCGATCAATATCTGTAGCGTAATCATCTATAACCGCATCGTATTCCAAATATGGAAAGATATTAATATTAGTTACTATATTGTCCCATAATCGTTTTAATTGCATATGAATGATGGCTTGACCATACTCATTTTTAGCTAAAATAAGGGCTCTTTCTTCAAGAAAGAATAAGGCTTCCGAAAAAAAAGTTTCCGATTTATAATTATTATAGCAAAAATAAAACTGTTCATTTGCCTGCATAAATTCTTCGAAAGTTTTACAACCAGAAAAATTAAATAGTAATTGATGCATAATTATTTAACCCTTTTGTTTGCCTTTTCCTATCATTTGTAGTTGTCTTTCCTCTAAAATTGTCAATCTGGCTTCATAATCGTTCATTCTGTTGTATAGATCTGAAGGATCTGGAAGTTCTCTAATCAATCCCCCCCGCCAATACCATACTTCGAGAATGTCTTCATAGTCAATGGTATAATTTCCGAATTCTCGTTTATTTGGATTATCCGATATTAAGATAAGTTTTTGTTCTTCAGGAACATTTATTACTCGCTTAATAACCACCCCATCAAGTTTTGACAGTATTATATAGACGCGCCGGTTTTTAATATCAGTAAGGCTTTCTACATATCTGCCTATGCTTATTGAACCTGTGTGCAAAGGCGGCATAGAGTTACCTCTGATCTCAAAGGCACGATGCAAGGCACCCCGATAACCAGGTGCTGATATCGTAGGTAGTCTTTCGATAAATTCAGGATCAGAATATCCATTCAAATATCCCGCAGCAGCTTTTTGTCCAACAATGCTAATGATATCGTCATCATCTGGCGTTACAGTAACTACTTGTGGAATATAACTCACCTTTGGTTCGTTTAGGACAGGAACCGCTGGTTTATGCTCGCCATAGGATGCCGAATTTTCGTTTCCATCAATAATCCACTGGTAACTTTTGCCATAAATTCTTGCAATTTCTCTAATGGTATCTAAAGTCGGCAATTGTTTGCCTAATTCTATTTGAGATAGGTTACCCCGCTTCAAATTTATAGATACAGCAAACTCCTCCTGGCTTTTACCAGACTGTATTCTTAGGTCTTTTATGCGGGCGTGTATAGTCATTTCACTTTTTTGAAATAATTTCTTGCATTTGAAATAAATTCTTGCAACATTTGTCTAAATATTTAGACAAACATAGTTATGCCAATCGATAATCTGAAAGAAAAAATTAAACCTGGTGATATCGACACCGCTTCAAAAATGGTAGGGATCAGTACAGCTAATGGTTATAAAGCCATAGAGAGAGAAGAAAGCAAGCATCATGAATCAATGATCAAAGCTTTAACAATCATCGTCGAGCAGAGAGAGCAACTTATCGAAAAAGGACTATAAGATAACTAACCTAATTACAATTAAGCTATGCCGCACATTTGGAACGATATTTTAGTAGTGACGCAGGATGAACTTGTGCCAAAGTTTTTCAATTACAGTAATTTAAAAGAGACAGTTAGACGTCACCTTAAAAAAAACTACGGCATCAAGCGCGTACAGCGTGGCGGCAATGGCCGCATTGCCTTGTATAACTACGATACGCTGCCTGCCGAGGTGCAAAACTCAATCCCAGATCCGCGCCGGATTAATCATATCATGGAGCGTTTTTACAGGGTTGACTCTGACGCTGTCGCTTACTACACCACTTATCGGTTTGAAAACGGCACGTACCTGCGTCCGGAATACCAGGAGCGGTACATCACTAACGCCAGCGTCCTTCAAGCTGCTTTACGTCTTCGTAAGGCCCGTATAGATGACCGCAGAAACAAAGGTGGCAAGACCGGCGATGTTAACGAGACGGTATGGAAAGATGCCATCAGCTTCAGAAAGTACCTGCTTGACAAGGATAACGTAGAGCACACGCTGCCGGATAACTACCGTACGTTCATGGATACGCTTAAGGCGTTCGAATGTGAAGGCTATGAAACCCTAATCAGCAAAAAACACGGCAACCAGAACACCCGCAAGGTTACCGATACCACACTTAACCTGCTGGAGTGCCTGTTTGCAGGAACTAAAAAGAAACCTACCGCAACCGAAGTACACCGCCGTTATGACGCCTTTATAAACGGCTATATGCAAGCCATCAACGGCGACACCGGCGAGGCTTACGATCCGAAGGACTTTAAGGCCCTGAGCGATACTACCGTAAAAAACTATATGAAGTCGTGGGCGAGCGCCATAGGCACCTACGAACTGCGCTCAGGCAACCGCCAGGTATACATGCAGCACTTTACACCGAGTCACTCACTTAAGATTCCGAAATACGCCGGTAGTATCCTTTCTATCGACGACCGCCAGCCGCCTTTCAAAATGGAGAACGGCAAAAGGCTATGGTTTTACATGGGCATTGATCTGGCCAGCGAAGCGTTCACCTGCTGGGTGCACGGCGAAACCAAGGAAGGTATTATCCTGGAGTTTTACCGCCAGCTTGTACGCAACTATCATAGCTGGGGCTTTAAGCTACCGGCAGAGCTTGAGGCCGAAATGAGCTTAAACAGCAGCTACAAAGACAGTTTTTTGCGTGAGGGTGCGATGTTCCAATACGTGCGTATTGAAGCCAACAAGGCCCGCGCAAAGAAGATAGAGCGCTACTTCAGATCATTACGTTACGGTTACGAAAAAGACAAAGAAGGATGGCTGGCCAGACCTAACGCCATCACCGAGGCTAACCAACCGGCCATACCTTCAGAAAACGTTCCGCGCCTGCCATACGGTGAGATCGTAGAGAACTCACTGGCGGACATTACCAAATGGAACAATCAGCCGCACCGCACGCATACCCATATTTCGCGCTGGAAGATGTTTTGCACAATGCAAAACCCTGATCTGAAAGCCACCAATTACGAGGCCATATTACCGCATATAGGCTATAAAACAGATACCAGCGTGCGCACCGGAACTATCGAATTAAACTACGGTGAATACCTGCTCGGTCTTGACGGCAGCATCGCCCTCGGCGAAAAGCTGATCGGCTTAATGAAGCAGGTTGAAGGTAAAAAGGTAGTGGTGTACTGGATGGACGACGACGACGGAGTGATCTTCAAAGCGCTGGTATACCTTGACGGCCAGCTGATCTGCGAGGCCATACAGAAACCGGAGTACCAACGTGCGCGGATTGAGCAGACGGTCGACGATCACCATGCCAGAACCATCATGAGCGCTTATGCCGCCACGATCGATGCTTACGGCAGGCGTGTTAAACGCTCGATAGATCCTATCATCCTGATAGACGAGAGAAAGCCTGAGTTTGATGACTTCGTGATGCCTGGCCTACCTAAAAAGGTACGCTACCAGGAGGGAAACACCGGTGAGACCGGCAATACCGAAACTGAAATTCCTAATAACAACCAATATATGCAACCAGGCTTCAGAAGGAGCCTTAACGAAAGATTTTAAACTATTGATGACCATGATTGAAGTAAACAATGAATTCAGACAAAAAGTAGCTAAGGCGTTACTGGAAGTGCGCAAAAACTACGGCGGTACAAACGAAGCTTTTTCCATCAAATGGGATATCAACAAGTCGGTATTCAGCCGGTTAAAAGGCGGCGAGCTTACCGGCATTATCAGCGATGCAAACTGGCTTCGCATAGGCAGGCAGTTAAACATACTGCCTGGTAAGCTAAACCTTAAAATAGCCAGAACGGACGTGTATGAGCAAATTGAAGAGGATGTGATGTTCTGTAAAAAGCATAGCAAGGCTATGATATTCGTGGATATCTGCGAGATCGGCAAAACCACTGCCGCCAAAGATCTGGCCATGAGAATAGAGAACGTGATTTACCTGGATGGCAGCCAGTGCAAAACCAAACACCTTTTCGTTCGTGCGCTTGCACAGGCCGTAGGCGTAGACAACAGCGGAAGGATAGCCGATATCAAAGCATCGATCAAAGAGCAGCTGCTGACCTTAAAAGAACCTATAGTGATCATTGACGACGCCGGAGACCTGAAGCTGGAAGTATTTCTGGAGCTAAAGGAGTTCTGGAATGGTACTGAAGGTTACTGCGCGTGGTACATGATCGGCGATGATAGCCTGAGCCACCTGATAGAGAAAGCGATCAGGAGCCACAAGCCAGGATTCAGGGCGCTATTCAGCCGTTTCTCCGGTTCATTCTCCAGCCTTACCTCAGAACTGAGCGCCAACGACAGAACGCTGTTTATCAGAAACCTGATCTACAAGGTACTGGAGGCAAACATCAGGAACCATGCGCAAATACCTGCGCTGGCAGCAAAATGTATGAAGATTGACAAGCTGACCAACCAGATAGGCGGTTTGAGACGACTGGAAAGTACACTGATTTTAGAAAGGGCGGCATAGACTAAATGAGGAGGGCTAAAACTATCAAAAACCTCTTCGATAAAAAACACCAGGAATTTGAATTTGACGGCATCTGGAAAGATAGATGCGGCAACCCTGACCGAGCCGGAGCGTGGCTGATCTGGGGGCCTGAAAAGAATGGCAAGACGTGGATTACAATGCTGGCGGCAAAGTACCTGAGTCAATTTGAAAAAGTGCATTACGTGTCGGCGGAAGAGGGAACCGGAAAGGATTTCGTCGCATCGTTGAAGAGGGCTAAAATAAGCGCCTCAGACACGCAGATACAAGTTGAGGAGTACGAAGCCCTGGAAGACTTAAAAGAGCGCTTAAAAAAGCGAAAAGCGCCCCGAATAGTCATCATAGATAACCTGACCTGTTATCGCGCCGAGCTTAAGCCATCACAAGTACAACCATTACTCAGGGAGTTTCCCGAAGTACTATTCATTTTCCTGGCTCACGAAGAGCGCGGAGAGCCTTATACAGCACTGGCGAGAGAAGTGCGGAAACTGGCAAAAATTATAATACGAGTTGAGGGCCTGGCCTGCCACGTATCCGGCAGATGCCCTGGCGGTATGATCATGATAGACGAGAGCCGGTCGCTCTTGTATCACGGTCAGGATATAATGAACAAAACAGCATGAAGACACTAACCATACCTGCAACACACATCGGCAAGGTGAGAGATCGCCAGGCTGAAGAGCTGGGCGAAATCTGTGCGCTTTTGGGCTACACGCCTGAGCATTACTGCTGGGATCAGTACCGCCAGTATGAAAGCTTTGTCGCCATGGCCTGCGAGAATAAGTATGAGCTGATGCGTCCGATACTGACCTCGCCGCTTTACCGCGGATTTTGGAATAACGAATGGTCGGCGCGTAACCAGCAGAAATTTCTGCCAGCGGCCTATGAGTGCAAGTTCGATGTGCCGGAAATGCGGGCCGAATACCGGTACATACACGATGCTAAACAGCTTTATACCGACGAGAACTTTTATAACCGATTTGAAAACGTAGTGAGAATGATTTGCAAATGAACCCACAAGAGATAATAAGGATTACAGAGCAGGAAATGGGTATGCGGCTTTCAGAGATAGCAGGCACCTACGAGGTGCGGCTTTCAAAGTATCACCCAGGACTGCGCCTGCGCTGCATGATAGCGCTGGTATTAGACCAGGAAGGTTACGGCGCTGCCTTTATAGCCAGGATGATCAGCGTTTCTCCTAACCGAGTTTATACGCTGATACAAAATGCGGACGCGATTTTAAGTACATGGCCCTGGATGGATGGCTATGACAGGTATTTCAAAAGGAGCTACCTGTCGATTATGGGCAGGATCACACAACTGGAGGATGCGGCATGATGGCCTATTGTAAACCATCGCCTTTTGTATGGCGGAATGCCTACGGGGCGGCGCAGGTGCTTGGCTCAAATATGCCACCTGCCGACATCATAGAAATAGTCGCAAATAACTATCAGGTTTCGGTTAACAAGATCGTAAAGAAAAGCCGAAAACGAGCCTATACCGAACCGAGACAGGTTGCTATATACCTGATTCGAAAGACCTATCCTAAGATGCCATTTAAGCATATAGGCGGGCTGTTTGAACTGGATCATTCAACGGCAATTTACAGTATCGATACGGTAAACGACCTGATGTTTTCCGACTCCAGATTTAAAGCCCGTGTGAACCAATTATTAGAAAGAATAAACCGACGACATGACCATAAAACTGAACATACAGCAAGCTAACGCCCTGCGACTAGTTTTCGAGGATCTGGTAATACCAGAAAAGCCAATCCATATGGACGACAAGCTATTGCAGCTTATCATGATTAAAATTTATAAGAAGCTCAGAACCCGACTCGAAGCAAGGCTAAAAGGACAGGGGTATAGCCTGGCACTGACCGACGAAGAAGCTATCGCCTATTACCTGTACTTCAGGGACAGGGGTTTAGGCTACAGCCGCCTTTATGAGGCCGCTTTTATAAACAATCACATCGGAGAAATAGACAAAGTATACGCATAAAAATTATTGATATGAATTTACAAACATTAACACCAGAAGAAAAGAAAACCTTACTAAACGAGTTGGCCGCAGAGCAGAAAGCCGCCAAAAAGAAAAAAGTAGATGACCGCGAAGCGCTAAAAACATTGATGGATGAAGCGGTGGTCGAGCTGGCCCCGATTTGCGCTGATTTCGGCCAAAAACAGGAAGAGATAATACAAACTGTCTTTAATCGGTTCGCGTCGGTTATAGCGCTTAAAAAGGAGACCTACGGCTTTGATGAAAAGCAGTCAAGCCACACGTTTACCGCCCGCGACGGCAAAGCACAGATCATCATCGGTTACAATGAGATCATCGGCTTTGACAACACGGTTGACGTTGGCCTGCAAAAAATACATGAGTTTATCTCGTCGCTGTCTGTAGACGATGCCAACCGCGAAAAGCTTCAAAAGATCATATCCACGCTTACCAAAAAGAACAAAAAGGGCGATCTGAACCCGACAAAGGTAATAGCCCTGTCAGAGCTTAAAGCCGAAATGGATAATGATCTATTTACCGAGGGTGTGGAGATCGTCGAGCAAAGCCAGTTTAAAACACGCACGACCATGTATGTGCGCGGCTACTACCGCAAACAGGTACAAGACGGACGTGAGATCAGCATGTCATTTTCAATCACAGCATAACCCGAATTAATCACCATTTAAAACACAATTAAATAACATGAAAGCAAAAAGATTTATAGACAGAGTAATAAGCGACGAAATGTCGCTTACTGAAGCAGTGTTTGTATTTACAACACTGATACTATTAGGCGGCGCATTTATTTACCTGATTGGCAGGATGTACACCTGTTAAGATCTGTAGCATGAAAAATTACAGAATAGAACTCAGATCGATCATTGACGTGGATGTCGAAGCAGCTACCCCGCTGGATGCGGTAAAGTTGGCTGAAAAGCAAAATAGAGGCTTTAAGGCAGATAGTGTCTTTGATGGCGACAAGTGGTTAGGTATTGATCACTGCAATGGCTGCGGAGTGTCAATATTAGAAGGCGAGGCAGGCGGTAACGACACGGAAGGTAACGACTACTGTAACGAATGCTTCTCGGCTACACAGGAAGAGTACCATAACTGGCTACATCAGTTAACCACATTGGGATATGAAAGGAAAATCATGATTCCATCTGAAATAAAAGGAGCTGTCGACGAGCTATATGCGGAAGGTTTAACCCCGAATGAGGCCCTTGAACGCCTGATTAACGAAAATCTTGTAACCGAAATTAACTAACCCGGCTTGGAGCTTCAGCGACCGGATCGATACCGGCGCGGGTTCGATGGTAATATTGCCACAATTAAAAAACAAAACAACATGATTACAGCAGAAAATTTAGCCGCAATCGAAAAGGAAGTACAAGGCTATTTCCCTGATGCAAAAGTTAAAAACTCAACAGGCGCTAATGGTATCAACCTGGCATTTACAAAGCAGTCGCTTAACGCCAGTGATGTAATGGATTTGGCAACTATTTCAACAAAGCACATGCTTTCATTGAATGTAAAAAGGTCAGGAACAGGTTTGAGCGTCCACTTTAATTAACATGCCATGAAAGACACAGAAATAGGTACATGCAGCAATTGCGGTAACAGGGACGAACTTGACGAAATGGAGACCTGCGACAAATGCGGCGAGCTAATATGCTGCTTTTGCGTTTGCGAGGCCTGCGAAAACGAGAAATAACCCCAACCCCTAATTAACCCCCGCGCATGTGTGAACGTGCGCGGGTTACCAACTAAAACTATGCGGATAAACCACAATCAATACAATTTAAACTTAGATCAGCCCAAACCGGCCAGCGATAAAATTACGCTCGGCGTGTTTTTTGCCGGTGGTGGCGGCATCAGTCACGGTGCCAAAAAAGTAAAAGACATAGAACTGCGCTGGATACTAAACCATGATGCAACTGCTATAAAGACCAGTGCTTTTCATAACAAAGGCGTTAAGGCTTATTGGGCAGACGTATACGTGCAGGACGAGCTTGAAATGGAGCCGGTTGATATAGTGCAGGCGTCGCTAGAATGCGACCAGCACACCGGCGCAAACGCAGGAAAAGAAAAGGAGATCGGCTCTTATACAATGGGCTGGGAGTTTTACCGATACCTTAAACATCTGAACCCTATGCTGATAAGCATTGAGAATGTTCCGGAGTTTAAAAAATGGGCACCGCTCGACGAACACAACCAACCTATTAAGGCCCGCCAGGGTGAAGAGTTTGAACGCTGGAAAAAAGCAATCATGGACTTAGGTTATGATTATATCGAATCGATTAGAAACGCCGCTGATGACGGCCTGCCTACACGCCGAGTAAGGTATTTCTGTTACTTCTATCGCCCAGGCATGAATATATCGTTTCCGGAGTACACTCACTCAGAGACCGGCGAAGATGGTAAATTAAAATGGTTGGCATGCAGGCCGCACATTGACACTGACGATCACGGTGTCAGCATATTTGGACGCAAATACAATAAGTCTCTTAAAAAGATCCAGCAACAGCCGCTTTGTGCCAACAGCATACGCCGGATAATAGGCGGTATTAAAAAACAATGTCCTGAAACGTTCGCGGCGCTGGCTGGTATAAACCAATTTCTTTGTAAGTATCATGCGGGTGAAAATCCGGAGCGCTCGCAAAGTTTAGACAAGCCTATCGCAGTTATAGACGGCAGCAACCGGCATCAACTGGTGACAGTTGAAAAACTACAATTCATAATGGATCATTGTCATTCAGACAATTATCACAGTTTGCTGGAACCTATCAAGCCAATTTTAACCCGACAAACAAAGCAGTTTGCAACGATAGACACAACGTTCATCACTCAATATTATGGCGGTGGTATCCAGTCGAACACGCTTGACGAGCCAATTTATACAATACCGTGCAGGGATACACACCAGCTAGTTAGATTGGAGAAAGCGCAATTTATAGCCAAGTACTTTAACAGCTCAGGCAATCCGGAATACAATACCCAAAGCCTTGACGAGCCAATTTCGGCAATACTTGAAATTAACAAGCATCAGCTGGTAACCATACTTGACGACTTCGATATAAAGGTAAGGTTTCTACGCCCTGACGAATTAGCTGGTTGCAGCACCTTCCCGCGCGATTACTTCAGTCATCCGGAGCTAAAGCTGTCACACAAAGCCGCTGTCGGCTTGATCGGCAATGCCGTTCCGCCATACTGGACAGAGAAGAAACTCAAACACAATATCAAAGCAATCAAAGAATTTAAAAACGGCCTAGCAGCGGCATAAATCAACAGAAAATGGATAACAAAATTCAATTCCTAATTAAACTGGCTACGGCCATTACAAAAAGTAAAAAGCATGTCGCCTACGTAGCCGGAAAGGTAACGGGGCTGGAACCAACAGAGTGTTATTTAAAATTCAAAGCCGCCCAGGCGAAGCTTGAGGCTGACGGCTGGACAGTGTTAAATCCCTGCGACTTTATAAAAGCAGACGAAGACTGGCAAATGGCGATGCGCTTTGCACTGCCTCTGCTCTGCATGGCCGATACCATTTACTTGCTGCCGGACTGGATGGACAGCGAGGGCGCGAGAATAGAGTTTGAGATAGCTCAAAGGTTCGGGTTAAACGTGGTAATGGAGTGAAAAATGGTAATAGGATTTAAACAGCAGTTTGTCAATCCGATTTTGACAGGCAGCAAAATACACACGATAAGAGAAGATAAAGGCGGTCGCTGGAAAGCCGGAATGACCATGCACATGTATACAGGTGGTCGTTTCTCAAAAGAGTATCACCAATTTACAGAGCATGAATGCGTATCTGTTCAGGATTTATTTATGACTTATTACAACGGAAAGTTAGAAGTGTCTGTAAACGAAACGCTCATTTACGGCTATCCCGAAAAAGACAACTTCGCGGTTAGCGACGGTTTTAAAGACTGGAAAGACTTTGAAAGCTGGTGGATACCCGTTTTAATGGAACATCCCGACAGAACCTATAAAGGCGTATTACTTCACTGGACAAAATTTTGGTATTGATCGCCATGAAAGTTGATAGCAAGCATATTGCAAACCTTTTCGTAGAGATAAAGTCACTGCTCGACGGAATAGATCAGGTTTTCCGAGAAGGTGAGTATGTTGAAGAGGGTATCAGTTCGATTGCTGAGAACATTAAAACAATGCTCTCAGCTTTCACCATTGACAACATGACGCCTGTAACCGCTGAGACCAAAAAGGAGCATTATTTTATACAAGCCCAGGAAAGACTGATGGATAAGCGCGACGCCGGTGTCGGGTTGACACCTGAAGAGAATGTGCTATTCTTTCAGGCGAGGTTTTACATTACGCTTAAAAAGCAGGCGGCTAAACAAGAGTTACCTATCAACTGCCACCAGGCAGATCTTGAAACCTATCTCGAAAATGAGGTAATATGCAATACGCCTTACGAAAGCTACTTCAACACAGACTTTAACCACACCATGTACCAGACCATTAAGCTGGTGGCCAGAGAAATTATGGCACACCGCAAAAAGCACCCACAAATCACGATGGCGTTCGACAAGCCGTCTGATCAACAGAAATCAAAAAATTTAATAGATATAATATGACAATAGCAGAAATAGAACACGCCGAGCTTATAGCAAAATTTTTAGGCTATAAAGTCGAGGATACGCCTGGTGGCGATGTTGGTATGTATTACCAAAATGCTCAAGGAGATTGGATTTATAGCCGCTCAATTTATGATACTTATTACCACTCACACTGGGATTGGTTAATGCCAGTAGTTGAAAAGATAGAAAGCATAAAACCTGACGGCTTGAATGTGGTATACGGTGTTCAAATCGATTCAAACTACTGCCTTATACACAAAGATGGCGAGGTGCCTATAACAGAACATCAGTCCGATACTAAGTTTGATGCGACAATCAGGGCGGTGATAGATTTTATACGGTGGCACAACAATGAGGAAGGCGAATGAGATCCTACAAAGAATTTTACGCTATCTGCAACAAAAACGGCTTCACAAAGGAGGAGGTCGTTTTGCAGTTTACCGATCAGCGCACCAATAGCCTGACCGCACTGAATGACGACGAGTTCAGGCGCCTCATGGTGTGGATGCAGCAGTTTAATAAGATTCCGCCAGGTAATGAGATCCGCCGCAAAATGTTCATGATCACTAAGCAGATGTATGCAGGCAAAACTAATAAAGAGCTTGCGCAGATCCTCGACGGCTGGTGCCGAAAGCAGAAATATAAAAAGCCGCTCATGCTGCACAACGTCGCCGAACTGGGCGTGATCTGCACCATTTACGAGGATAAAGTATTGGGCGACTTCTTAACCAACTTAAACAAATGAATACCTACACACTAACAAGCGAGAAGATGACGGGATGCGTCGAGCTGCAATATGATAAGGGCCTTTTAAATGTGATTAAAATTGATTTTAAAAGCGAATTAAACAGCGTTCAGTTTGATACGCTGATGGGTGCCATACCGCAGTTTGAAAGCAACCTGACACTGCTGGCCGGTATCGGCCTGGTAGTTACCCAGGAGCCAGCCGCAAATCAAAAGATAGCCCTATTCTGCCGGTTTATGAGCAGCATGTCGGCCTAAAGTATAAAGTGACACTGAAGGATTCCGGCAAAATCAAACTGGTGAAACTTGACGAGCAGATCCTGACGGTTTACTTTACCTGCAATAACAACCTGTTTAAAGGCAAATACAGCATTCACAACCTGGTTAACTTTTATAACGAGCTGCTGGTCGAGGTTAAGAACGCCGGTAAACCCAAAAGCCCGCATCCGGATCACTGGAGCCAGCCCTATTACAACACGCTATCACCGGCTAAAGCTACCGAGTATTTCGCCTATCTGCGAAGCCTGGGCTTTGTGGCTAAAAAGGATACGTCGCATAATATTATAGAGTTTTATAAACCGGATCAATCAAAGAATTAATTAACGGTCATATCAAACCAAATAAATCAAAAGTAATGGCAACAAGAGCAGATTTCTATATTCAACACACTGACGGAAAATTAGAGTTACTGGGTTGTACATCAAATGCCTATGATGGCGATTTTGAAAAAGCTAAAACCGTAGGTCAATTCAGAAAGGCAGTAGGCGAACTTCTAATTGAAAATAATTCACTGCCCGGGAAGTGGTATTGGCCTTGGAAAACATCTCACATAACAGATGAGGTTTTTGTATTTAAGCACACCCCATCATTTTTTAATAAAGACAAAGGTAAACTTCTTAGTAAAGTTTATGTAAGGGACGTCTCTGATGACTTTTTATATTTTTCTGATTATGAGGAAAGATATAACCGCGAACTCTTTAATGAAGAAACAGGTTTGTTTGATATTTCACGGGCGCAACTGATACAATTACCGATATTTAATTAATCCCAATTAAAAGCAAACAGTAATATGAAAACAGGATACCGCCTGAACGGCAAAACAAAGTACAAGCTTAGTATTTGGCCCGTTTTAGCATTTGGCTATTTTACGCAATACTTTGCCTATGACAAACAACACGTTCAATTCTTCCAAAGCATTTATTTTTTGTGCTTTAAGTGGTCAAAGACTACTTATTTAATAAAGCAAGATGAATTTAACCCCACAACCCAAATAAAGAAGTAACTTCACATTATGATTAGATTTATTGATTTGAGAGGTCAGATATACCTAGACGACGACCCCTGCTTTGCCTGGTTTACGACTATTTGCGACCGGTTCCACACTTTTAATGACAATCAGCATTGGAACTCGTTAGAATCTTTTATAAGCGACTATAAAGCTCAGGCAGCCGTACAGGACATTGCTGATCCGCTTGAAAGATATTTACGCCTAATTCCCGAAGGTTATTTTTTAGAAATGAAGGAATCTGAATCAGATGGAGTTTATACTGTTAAAATGACAGATACTTATTATAAGCATCTTTTGAAAAACGAGGACTCGGATACGACTAATGAAAAATCGGCTGGATCGATCAATAACCCAGCATCTGATTATTACCCTAATCATGGCCGTTTTAATTGTAATGGCGATTATATTTGGCCTACAGGTGAAGTAACACGCAAAGAAGAGCCGGTACTTGACCAGTCGGGCATAGTGGCATATATCAGGCAATCACTGGAAGGCAATTACGATAAGATAGACTTTTTTGAAAATGACAATGCAATATCGATTCGCGTTTGGAAAAACAAAAACTATGTGGATTACCTGTTTGATTGCAACAAATTAGAAAATTCGATCCCCTCATTGTTGGACTCTACCTTTAACACGATAAAAGAGAAACTTGACGAACTGGGTAGCTATGAGCAAAACGACTAAATATTACTGGATGTGTGTTGAGTGTACGGTAGTACACTCAGGCAGCGCTTACAAATTTACGCGAGTGTTAAACTATCATCCTTTTGAGTATATAGATAGCGTGAATGATAGGCCGGATGCCGCGCCTCAGCCAGGAGCGAAAAGGCAATACGTGTTATTGAACTGGCAAGAAATAACGCGGGAGGATTATGAACTAGGAGAAAGACTTGATCCGGAATTATAGATTGATATACTAATTCATTTAGCATAACTTTAACCCATGCCAAAAAAGTTCAGAAAGGTGTGGGTGATCGTTCAGGATGGGTTGATTTTCACCCCCTATAACGCAAAAGAGATGCGCATGTATAGCGATAAAGAAGAGGCCGACAGGCTGTGTGAGCTTTACAACAATGCTGCACAAGCAGTTCCTGGTAAATGGCATGAAGATCACAAACCGTCGCACGTTTATGAAGTTCACGGCTTTTACCTGATACACGAAGCTTATTTTTAATGCAAAATCACCCTCAAACAATAGCCGATAGTGGCCGGTGCTGCGAAGAGTGCACCGGCCCTGTTTACAAGGTGCCTGAAAACAACCTTTATCAATGCGCCATCTGTACCGCACTTTATGCCGAATCAGAACTTCCAAAGCTTCGCATACGGCCTTCAGCAAACGTAAATTAAATATCGAAACATGCCATTTATCTTTGTATCAATGGCATACAACAGGAGTAATCAGCAAAAGCGGGTTAACTACGTTATGAATAAATATAACGAGTTAAAAGAGAGCGACGTGCCCGATACCCGCATCCTGAAACGCCTCGCCGAATACAATATCTTTATCTCTTATCGTACCCTGATGAACTACAAGGGTATGAAGCCGTCCGAATACAAACAGCCTACACTGTTTCCCGTTTAGTCCTCGGCAGACTGATCTAAAAATCCAAAGTTGAACGTCATCACTACCGTAGCCAGTCCGTTTACATTCATGTCGGTATAGCTGATCCTGTCCGTGTAGTTGATCATAGCGTCAGCATATCCCTGAAGCTTTTTGTAAACGTTATTGGCATAGGTAACAAAAGCCAGGCTTCGCTGCGCGGCTTCATCGGGAGCCAGTGATGTCGTTTCCATCTTCATAAGGTTGTGCGCCACGGTAACCTGCAAACTGCCTTTACACTGCTGGGTTTTGGTAGTGAGCGTAGATCCGTTAAATGTAAGCTTGATCAAAGCGCATGGAAAGTTAACCGCTGGGTTAGCCTGGTTAAGCTGGCCGTTATCCCTGTCGGCCTCTTTAATGCCGTCGGCACCAGCGCACAGGTCGCGGAAGGTTAAAAAAATATCTGTCATCTTTTTATGAATTTGATAATATGCTGATTGGCCACACGCTTAACCCGTTTAATCTCTTCGGGCGTGACACCTATAAACTGGCGCTGTGGCATGTTAATCTCATAGGCTTTCACCTGGAAGCCCTGCGCTGGTGCTGCCGATCGTTCTTCTCGCGTCATTCTTCTGAACTTACCGCGATTATCGCCTCGTTTAAAGCGTGGCCGCACAAATGTTTCAGAATGCGCGGAGCGCTTGATCACACCGCCGTTGTTGTGTATGGGTGCATAAGGAACGTCATTGCCTACTACAACCGAATTAACCGTAGTGCGTATGATCCTGTTGCCGCGTTTCATCCTGCCGGTTTTTATATTGATGGCTCTGCCCGGATCCTTATCGTTTTTGCGCTCCTCCCAGGGCTTTCCGTTCCAGCCTTGTTTGTCAAAAGCTTCTAATGTGTAATTAACAACCTCATTGCCAATAATCATAGGCAGTTCATTCATGGCGGCATCCATCCCGCTTTTAAGCTTGGAGAAAATGATCTTGACCTGCTCTCTGCCTTTAGACATTTGGTTTTGAATTGATTAAACTTTATATTTGTGCTTATGACCAGGCTGCGTACCTGGTCGACCTTGAGGCAAAAGATTTATTTCTTTTGCCTCTTGTCATTTTTAAACTCTACGTACTCGCCGTCAATGGTGACAAAGCCGACGTTATCCAGCTCCGGATATAAATTGAAACGATTCTCTGCCGCGCTCTTCAGGGCGTCTTTATCGAAATCCTCTTCCAGCAGTATTACCAGATCATTTGCCTGCCGTATGCCTTTGGATATTGCTTTCTCCAGCTTATCGACTGACAGCGGCGCTCCTGGCGCTTTCACCTCGGTATAATTGCCGTCGACGCGCATATCCGGATTTTTGTTAGGCTTGGCATCAGGTAACAGTTCGTCACGCAATGCGCTTTCGGCAGCGTGGATCTCCGGCAGTATCTCTACTTTTTTGCCCGCATTGGCCAGCGCCTCGGCTGCCTGCTGCAATTGCTCCAGGTCGGGCTTGTCAGCGATTAACGTCTTGCGGTTTACTGTAACACCGCCGTCGCCTTTTTCAGGCTCATAGGTGATCAGGTATTGCTCCTCTTCCGGCATGTACAGTGTCGCATTATCCACGATGTGCGGCTCGACACCTTCATAGTACGGGTGATCCTTCGGAAAGATGATCCCGCTCACACCCACATTACCGGCGAACATCGGCGATATCTTCTCAGGGTATACGATCTGATCATCCGGCGTCTCTTCGCCTTCGGTAAGCTGCCTTACGGTACTACGGCAGTTAAAGTGATTGGGCGGATACCATTTTAACCAGAACGGGTGATCAACCGGCTTGCGTACCTTATCCAGCGGCGGACAGATCGTCGAGCTGTGGCTATCCAGCACCGCGTCAAACTCCAGCATCGGGAAAGTGTCTTTTTCTGCCTGTATCCTTTGCCACTTAGCGGCCATCTGGGCACCGGCTACCGTCGTATCATACTCGGTACGTAACCAGCGTAACTGCTCGTCGGTGATCTGCTGCGCGGCGCGTTGGAAATCGTCAAAGCTGCGGATCTTGCCGTCAGGCCCGATCAGCGCTTTGCCAAAGTCGATTAACTGCGTCCTGGTCTTGGCGGCGCTAAACTGCCAGACGTTATTTTGCAGGGCTGATATGGTCGCATAGTCGGGCGAGTTCCAGTCGACACCGGCCAGATCAGCGCCGTAACCCTCGACAACCGCATTGCCCAATTTACCGCCGTAGGCTTTCGCCAGGCCAGCGTCCATATCAGGTATGGCCTTGTCGTCATAGATGCTTTTGATCAGCTTGTCTACGTGATCCTTGCCCTCGGCAGAAAGCGTAATAATGTGGTTGCCGGTGGCCGGACAGCAGCTCTTATAAAGCATGTCGACCGCTGTCTTTAACCTGTCGAAGCCTAAGCCCCCCAGCCCCGCCAGCTGCGCACCGAGCGGAGCTGAAGGGCTTAGTCGAAAAAAGCTTTAAGTTTAGATTTGTCGGCTTGTTTCTGATCTGCCGGCTGCAATTTATCGCGCAGCTTTAAAATCGGTATGCCTAAAGCATCCGAGATCCATTTGGGGTCAATCTCGCAGTACTGCAAAAGACCGATAACGCGCTCGTAAAGCTCCTTGATGTTCACTACCGGCACAAACTCGAAGGTAATGTCGCCGGTGAGCATGCCGTGGCGCTTCAGGCAGGGGATAATCTTGTTATTCCAAGCCTCTTCGACCATTGCAATATCACTTTCAACGCGAAGGGCCGCCAGATCCTTTGAAACCTCCTCTTTGCTGCGGTTGCCGTTTTTGGTGTCCTGCCCGATAATAGCACCGGCTATCAGCAGCGACATCTCGTTATTACACAAGTTGATCAGGTTGTGGTAAACATCGCCGTTGGTTGTAGCGCCCTGGGCAAACTCAAACTCCTCGTCCTCGTCAATAATAAACCAGGAGGCAGCGCCCATATCTTTTAGCATGCGCTGTGCCCGATCCATCATCTTTTTATCCTGTGTGTTGGTCTTTAATACACGCGGCGGAATACCGAAGATCTCGCAAAGCTCGCTCCAGCAGCTTTCGGCAAAACGCTTGAACAGCACGTGCGGCACCGCTTTGTTAAACAGCGGCATCTCCTTTGTCCAGAACTCCAGTATCCAGACGCCGTACTCCTGCATGTCTCGGTACTGAATGCCGTTTACCGTGTCCATGTAATCTTTGTAAAAGGTGCCGGTTATCGGTACGATATTGGTGCGCGGCACATCGTTGCCGACCAGGAACTGCTCGCCGTCGATAGTTTGCTCCATTGATAATTCCACAACGCTGTATTCGTAGTAAATGGCATCGAGCACCTTGTGGGTCAGGAAGCGATACAATGGCATTTTTTTAAGCGCGTCGGTTTGCTCTTTGTCGATATCGCCGTTTTTCTTTTTGATCCTTACCTCACGGGCAAATACCTGCTGTGTGCGGTTCTCTTTTTGCGAGGTAAGTGTCGCGTCTTTATAAATGTCATTCAGCAATAATTGAAGCATCCATGTTTTGGGATCCTGGCTGTAATACAAAGCTTCGGCCCTGCGCCAGTCCTTTATATCCTTGCGGGTCTGGAATACACTTTTAAGGTCGTGCTGCAAAAACTGGCCCTGATGAACGGGCAGACCGGTGCCGGGTTTATAGTCAGCAGCCGCCAGATTAACATCTGACCGGCCCCTAAACAGGTTTACCACACTGTTTAATTGTTCTTTAAAACTCATTTTAATAGGGGTATAATTAATAATCGTGTGAAAATTTAGCTCTACTGCCTGAGTAGAACGGCTGCTGATCTGGCGGCGGATCGGCGGTGATCTTCGGCAAAGTGCCGCTGTTAACGATACCGGCTCCAAGATCTTTCAGGTACTTAATAGCGCGGTCGTAACGGTCTTTCGCGTCGTCATAATTCAAACCGGTATTGCATAGCTGTATCAGGTGCCATAGCGCTACCGTCTTGGTATTGGCCAGCATAAGTGCATTGCGGTCGGCATTTTCCTGCGTGAAAATTGCGTCGACATCATAATGCGGCCTACCATCGTCCCAAATCTTCATATCGTTTGGCGTCAGCATGCTTTTAGCCTGTTCAATGGCGGCGTCGATGGCCATTTGCACGATCGTGTCGTCGTTATCGGTAATAGCGTCCAGCTGATACTCTCTTATCGCGCTGCGCAGATCTTCTTTAGTTAAAAATGCCATATTAGTATCGTCTGTCTGTGTGGCCGCCGCTGGCGTATCCACTGGTTGATTTTTTGGTTCGTCTCGTTAACAGGCTCTTTGCGCCGTGCACGCTGTCTGGGCCGTCGTCATTTTTGGTGCTGCCTTTTTCAAACTCTAAAAATTGATCGACAAGCTCAACCATATCCGGATCAGTCTCGAAATCGATGTTGAAGAAAAACCAAAGGCGCTCAAAGTCGCCGTCCATGCTTTCGATACGGTCGTACTTGCCTTCTTTACCGCGCTTGTCAGCCCTTACGGGTATGCGATAGCCGCGCCGGTCGCCCTCGTCGTCAAAGTCATTTACAAACTCATCCTGCGCGAAAAGCCCCTCGATCTTGTACTTGATATTATATTTCTCAAGGTTATGCTCCTCGTACAGATCGTACAGCCATTTGGCAGCCTTGGCGCGGCTCTTTTGCCGGAGGAAAACATAAATGATGTGGAACTCATGCCCGATCTTGCCGACCAGAACCAGGGACTTAAAATCCCCTTTGTCCTTGTAACTTAAGTCACCGTACATAACCAGCGCATCGTATTCGCCGAGCGGCCGCATTTTTTTGAACTGGATATACTCGTGTTTGAAGATCTTGCCTTCGCTTACGTGCGTATTCATGTACTCGCGCATGAACGAACGGAAGGACATCTCCTCAAACTTTTCACGCCAGTAGGCTGCTGAGGTTTTCTCAGGCCACTCAGGTGTAAAGTCTACAATGTTCTTAACGGCATTAACCTTTAAGATCTTAAACTCGGTAGACTTAAAGCTGTCGCGCGGTCGGGACGTTTTACGCTCTTTTAGCCTGGCTTTTCGCTTATTGATAACCACATTGTAAAAGCCTTTAAGCCGGTTAGTAATACAGTCCTTATGAAAGTTGTTATTGGCGTATACAAACCGTTCGATGCTATCGTCGTCCGCATCAAAACAGCCCCAAACGTCCTCTGTGATGTATTCCAGCGACTCGCTCATAATACGGTCATTATTCAGGTGCTTTTTGCCGTCCACATCGTCGCAGGCGATATAATCGGGACGGTCAGCGTTTTCTCTTACGCCCCGGCAATCCTGACCAAAGCCAAGCGATAAGAATTTAGCGCCGTCATTGGTTGTGAAGTCGCCCTCGGCCCAGCTGCCCTGCTGGTAGCGGTCGCCGTAGTCGTTCTTAAGCCGGTTATTGTACTGGAGCTGACTTTGGAGGCCAGAAAGTAGTAACATGGCTTTCTTTTCGGTCTTGCCGATCAGCAGCATGAACTTTAACTCTTTTTTAGCCAGGTACAGAAATAACGGTATACCCATACAGATATGCACGGATTTACCGGCAGATCTGAACATCTCCGCCAACAGCCTGATGCGCTTATTTTCTATGATGTACTTAGCAAGCTTGACGTGAAACCATGCGCACTTCTTTTTAGCGAAGTTTGGAAAGTAGTATTCAAACCAGCGCACGTAATCTTCTTCAAGCCATTTAATGCGCTTTTGCTTTTCTGCCTCTGTCTCATGTATGTTTACAGAGGTGGCCTTGGCAATGCGCAGGCAATGCTTGTCATAATCGGCAATGAGCTTTTGATATTTCGCTGACTTAACAACCATTACGACCCGATAAGATTTTCAACTAAGCCTCTGTGAAATGACAGCGCCTCGTCTGGTAACGATTTGTAATCAGGAAAATAGAACTTAACAAATGCCCCGAAATCTTGCCGCACTTTGGCAATTCTAATGTATTTGTCCTCACGCGTTTCGATAGTCGTCGTGTGAGTTTGTTCTTTAAGCTGTTTTAAGTACTGATCGTAGTCAGCAGCACGTTTCTTGTATTTGACAGTTGTTCTCATTATGCCTCCAGATCTATACGGTGTTGTAAAAAAAGCTTGTGGAATGGTGTGCAGTCAGCTGCGAATTTTGGGTTGATCTGGCTAATGAAGTTATCCAGCTCTTTAAGCATACGCGCGTATACATAAGGATCCGCTTTGCGATCGACGCGCTCCAACGAGGCGTTAATCTTCGAAAGCGCATCTGTATCAATACGGGCCTTATTGCCCTGTGATACCCAGATAAACTCATCTTGCAGGATCTGCTTAATACGCACCGGCGAGGAGTGATACTCTAATCGCTTATCATCCCAATTATGCTTTCGCACCCAATCGCCGACGGTGTTAGGCGCGACGTGGAATAATTCGGCAATTTGAGCCTGTGTACAGTCGGTGTGCTCGATGTACCACTCCTCTGCTTTTAGCCTTGTTTTCTCTTTTTTGTTAGCCATTGGATTTCTTTTGCTCAGCAAAAGTGGCCTGAAATACCCCCGATTTTAAATAGTTGTGCAAGCCTTGCGCGCTTAATTGATGCCGCTTAAAGATGCTTGCATCTTTGAGCCATCAACGATTAAAAACGATGTCCGAAAAGAAGCTTTACCCCTTTGTATTGAACGATGAAAATGTGATCAACTCTTATGGTTTCCGTGTGAGAAACTCTGGTATCAACTTTCAAAGGTTCGACGACAATCCGGTAATGCTCGAAGATCATCGAAACGAGACAGCCTATGTAAGAGGAAACTGGAAAAACAGGCGTACAGAAGGATCTAAGTTAGTTATGGACGGAAACTTTGATGTAGACCTACCGGCAGCGCAAACGCTGGAGGGACAAGTCGACAGAGGTTTTGTCAAAGGCGCATCGCCTGGTCTCGCCATAGACTGGAGCGAAGATCCTTTCGAGCGCCAACCGGACGGCAATTGGGATCTGATACGCTCTGAAATGGTTGAAGGCACCGTTTGCGCCGTGCCGAGCGGCCCAGGTTCATTGGTTCAGCTACTCGATAAACGTACCGGCGAAATCATTACTGAAGATCAGATCAAGCTTTCGCTGGCTCAACTAAAAGCAGACTTTAAAAACTCAAATACCCCTACAATGGAAGGAAAAATCACTTTAACAACCGACGCGGCCGCATTCCTGCTGGCTTTCGGTTTAACAAACTGCGATACCGCTCCTGGTATCAGTAATGCCATCATGAAGCTGAAAGCTGAATTGGATAGCAAAGATCAAAAGTACAACGATCTGAAAACCGAGCATGACAAACAAATCAAGTTGCAGGCTGAGGCATTAGTCGACGCCGCTATCGCTGCCGAAAAGATCGTTGCCGGTGATAAGGCCGAATGGGTTGAGCTTGCTTTAGCTAACCTGTCGCTTGCTACTAAGCAGATCAATAAACTGCCCGGCAAAGTTAGCCTGACCGCTGGCATGAGCAATAGCTCAGGCACCGCCGCCACCGCCACCGCCGTGAAATCTATCGACGATTTCGAAAAGCTGTCAAACGAAGCAAAACTGGCCTGGAAGGAAGCAAACCCGGAAGAGTATAAAAGCCTGTTCAAAAGATAAGCACCGCCGGAAAGCAGAGAGAGAGAATTAAAAATTACCCCTATTAACTTAAACTAAAGAACATGCCACAAAATTTTCCTGAAATGTGGGAAAGCAGGGTTGAAATCAACCTGACCACCGAAGACCAGGCCCCGTTTTTAGCTGGTATACCAGAACTTGACACTACCATTATTGAGGTAGGTTCAGGCTCGGCCAGCGAGCAAAACATCATTCATATTCCGACCACGGATTTTGAACCGGATGTTTTGATCAATAACAATGCTTACCCGCTGGCCCTTCAGCAATATGATGACGACAAAGTCACTATTCAGCTGGATAAATACCAGACCAAAGTGGTAACGCTGACCGACGACCAGACAATGGGCGCGTCTTACGTGCAAATTGATGCCGCTACCGGCCTGACTACCCGCGCCATTCTTAAAAAGAAGTATGGCAAAGCGGTATGGGCTTTGGGTGCCGCAGCAAACACCGTAAACACGCCGGTGATCACCACTACCGGTATGCGTGACGAGGATCAGGCAGCGCCGATCACCGATAACGGCAGATTGATCCTGGTATATGCGGATCTGGTAGCGCTTAAAAAGAAATTCGACGACATGCAGGTGCCTGCTGACGGTCGCCGGATCATCCTTTGCAGCGACCACTGGAACGACCTGTTACTGGACAGAAAACGCTTTGGCGACTTGCTGGCCAATTATAAAACAGGTGACGTAGCGCCTATGATTGCAGGCTTTGAGATATACCAGTATATCAATAACCCAATCTATGACGGTACTACCAAGCAGGCTTACGGATCTGTACCGGCAGACGGTCAATATCAAGGTTCAGTAGCGTTCTACGTGCCGAACATTGCTAAAAAGACCGGTATGACCAAACAGTACTTTAAACCGTCTGCTTTGGATCCGGAGAACCAAACTAACCGCTTAGCTTATCGCCACTACTTTATCTGTGTGCCTAAACGCAACAAATACATTGGTGTGATTGCATCTGCGAGCGCCGCTTAATCGATAACCCCTAACCCTGATAACCACCAACCCTGACCGCCGACCGCCTCGGGCCTGCCATTGGCCCGGGCGGTTTTTTGAAGCCATGACAGCAATAGAACACAAAGAAATAAAAGGAATAACGCTAAAGCTGATCTGGGCTACATTGTCAGGAGCAGTATTAATAACAGCCGGAGTATGCGGCAGTTACATGGCGCTTAAAAGCGATCTGGTGGTCAATAACAGGGTTACAGAGGTTCGGTTAGGCAATGTTGAAAACGAATTAAAAATCCAGCGTCAGGAGATTGACGACTTAAAAAAGGAAAGGGCTAAACAATGAGAAAGATTTTAACCGATTACCTGCTTTTCCTGCTGGCCATACTTGCACTGTTTCTGTGCGGTTGCGGCAGCGTTAAAAAAAGCGTTAAAACCGATACGGCTGTTCATACAATAGTTGCTGTAGACTCAGCCAAAGCAGGCAGCTATCTGGTAAGTACCAAAACATATGGCGATACGCTTGTCGGCGTGGGCTTTATACCAGTTAGTGCATTAAAAGATACCACCAGTGCGTCTGACGACTCGCTGATCAATTTTAGCTTACACAGTACCGGCATAAGCCTCAGCGGCACATTCAAGCCAGTATATAAAAACAACCAGCTCACCGGCCTCAAGACCGATTACAGTGCGATAGCTAAACCGGTGACAGTAACCAACACCAGCAAAACGGAACAGGTCAATGTCCACGCGACGATTAAAAAAGACTCCACCGCGCAGGTGCAATCTACAACAACTACACATACGGGCCTTCGTATCCCCTGGTGGTGTTGGTTACTCGCAGCTGGCTTGCTGGCCATACTAATAAGATGGCTCATTAAATCGTTACCAATCAACTTTTAACATGAAATACCTTTTAATTTTCGCAGTTGCATTAACTGCCTCGCTTTCGGTAGCGAAAGCCCAGACCGCCGACAAACCAGGTGTATACAATATGCTGTCGGATCAAACGGTTCACAAAGCCGGTTTAGATACCAACGTGACTACCGGTACACCGGTTTCCACAACCCAGCTATTGCAGATCATGGGTAAGCCGACCGTGATTACCATTATGACCGGTGTAACGAAGTTGACCGGAACCATTGGCGCAGGAACCTCTATTAAGCTTTACGGCGGCAATAACAAAAATCGCTGGGATCTGGTGACCACAGCCACAGACACACTGGCCGTCGCAGATAAAGCAGGCGAACAGGTCAAGACGTGGAAACTGACGGCAAATAATTTTCTGTGGTACAAGGTCGTGCTAAAAGGCTTTGGCACACAGACGTCGAAGGTCTCCACAACTGCGCTGATCAAATAGCTCAGATCTGGTTTATTGTCAAACTTTAATTACTCATAAATGAAAGCAAAATTTTTAGAAAAGGCCAAAGGCATTTTCGACAAGTACAGCTCAAAAGACGAGCTGCACTTTACTACCGACGGCCAGGCGTTCTTTGAAAAGAATCCTTGTCTTAATCACGCCAATACGCTGAAGGATAAATCAACGGTAGTCATCACCCGCTCGGAAGCCAGCGAAGGCAAGCCGGTAACAGAAGAGCAGCCGGTATCAGCGCCTAAAGCTCCTGAGAAACCAGCGGCGGCCAAAGCACCGGCTAAAGACAATGCTCCTGACAAGCCAGCGACAGGCAAAGCTCCGGCTAAAGGCAAAGCTGCTGACAAGCCAGCGACAGACAAAGCTCCGGCTAAAGGCAAAGCTGCTGACAAGCCAGCGACAGACAAAGCTCCGGCTAAAGGCAAAGCTGCTGAAAAGCCAGCCGACGACGAAAAGCCAGCCGACGAAGAAAAACCAGCTGACGAAGAAAAACCGGCTGACCAAAGCGGCTCAGATCAGCAGGTATAAAAAAGCCGACCGAGCTTATTTAAATAACCATTAATTAAAATTTAAACCCCTATTAAATATGTCAAATTTAATCCCTATAGGCGTAAAATGGGTAAAGCGCGGCCCGATTCCCAACGACGGAACGATGGGCACCGTGTTAAGCAAAATCGGCCCAACCTATAAAGGTTCGGTAAGCTTCGTGGAAGATGCCGCCAGCGCATTTAACGTAATGGTTGAAGAGCAGGACGATCCGATCTTCCAGTTCTTTACCAAAGGCGCAAAGAAACTTGCATTCAGCTTGCCTGACTGGACGCCCGAAGTGTTACAGATCGTAAAAGGCGGCGAAGTAGTAAACGGCGTTTGGCAGGAGCCTGATACTGTGCCTGTCATCGAAGAGAGCTACGCGGTATTAACACAAACAGATGTGTTAATGGAGTTTCCCCGTATGGGCATAAACGCGGTGCTAAACGGTAAACTGCAAAAAGATGCGGCGGGCCTGACCGACGTTTTTGGTACGCCTTTAATGCCTGCCGGTGCCGGTGTTAAACCGGTAATGATCTCCAAATACCTGCCGCCGGTTTTAAACGCCGGTAATGCGCAAAACATCACGGTAGATCACGCTAACCTATTGGCTGTTGCGACTGCTTATCGAGGCGATATCAGCACCATTGCCTGGACTGTCGACACAAAACCTGCGGGAGCTGTTGTTGCGTTCGGTACGCCTGCCGCTTTAGGCACTACGGTAACCGGTTTGACCATTGACGGCCTGTATAAACTGAAGGTAACCGTAACCGACGAAAACGGCTTTACCAGCTCGGCTCTTGTTTCAGTAACTGTAGCATTGGCATAATGACACAGGAACAATTAGCCGCGCGGGCATTGTTAGAACATGGAATGAAGGTGCCTGCAAGGGCACCTTCACTGTTACGTGCCTTCGGTAAAAAGGAAATCAGCATCCTGATCCCCCCGCCTACGCTGGGAACGCTATACAGGGTTGACGAGCTGGTCGAGGCCAGCGGCATGACGGCGCTGATCGACGACCAGTCGGTCAATATTCACGAAGCCCGCCGCAGGTTCACGAAGCCCTTATCGCTGGCGATTGCTATTTGTATAAGCAATGGAAGCGCGATCGGCTGGCTAGTTCGGAAGCCTTTAGCCTGGTGGCTCAGGGAGCATTTACAGCCGCTGCACCTGCTGACGGTCGGTGAGGTGATCGAGGCTTTGAGGCTCGATAAGGCTTTTTTGAATACTACCAGATCGGTGATCGGGATGAAGATGACGAGGCCGAATCTGGGTCAGACAGCGAAAGGGAGTTAAAATGCTTCGGCATGCATAGCCCTTGGGGATTAGAGATAAGCATCATAAAGGAAACGGGATGGGCACGGGATTACCTGCTTTGGGGCATATCCTGGCAAAATGTACGGCGGATGTTCGCAGATGCGCCCCGCTACAAATCAGTAAAAAAGAGTTCGCAACAAAACGAAGTTAAAGACATGAGCCTGGAAGAGCTTATGGAATATTGGCAACCATGAACGAGGACGTAAACAGCTTAGGCCCTGTACAGATAGAATGGATCATCAACAGACAGCAGATCGCAGCCGACCTGGAAGCGACCGAGCAGATGTATGATGAAACTGTAGGCAATATCGAAGAAAAAGCGCAGACAGCCGGTGATGCTATTGCCAAGCTTATAGCTAAAGGAGGTTATTCTGACTCACAAAAAGAAGCCGCCGAAGCCGTTGCCGCCAGCGTCGGGGATATCTCAAAGTTTGCCGATAAAGCCAGTTTTTCACTGGATGACATGAAAGCCCGCCTGGTTCAAATCCAGCAGGCGCATATCGAGTTTGAATCGTTAGATCCGCAGATTGTCGGACTGGAAAAATACAAAGCCGGTTTAGACGCCATTATCAAAAGTGAAAACGAATTAAAAGCCGCTATCCAGCAAGCTACTGTCGCAGAAAATGAGCAGGCAAAAGCCAGGCAGCGGGAAAGCGCCCAGATAAAAGAGCAGGCCGGTTTAATTGAAACGCTGGAGGTTGAGCTTAAGCGGCTAAAAGAATCAAGGCCGGGTATCTTCGACGAAGAAAAGCTCGCCAGGACAAACGCGCTTATCCAGGAGACTGAGGCACAGATCGCCAGGCTTAACAATGTTGGTAAAACCGGTTTTGACGAGTTTGGCAATGCGCTGCCGACTGAGAAGGTCAGCAAGTTTACGGCTGCCTTAAATAAGGTTTCAGACTTCAGTGCCATAGGTGCACGGGCAGTAACGCAGTTAACCAGGCAACTAATCAGCCTGGGCGTTGGTTTTTTAAGCTATGCCGTAGGTGCCAAGCTGTTAGAGGAGTTCGGCAACGCGCTTGAAAAAGTGTTTTATATCATGACGGGCGGCGAGAGCGCTATGCAACTGAACATGGAGCTTGCCAAAAAAGCCGGTGACATTTACGCCGAGCAGTCGGTCAATGTTCGCCTGCTGGTGGCCGAGCTGCAAAATACAAATACGACGCAAGATCGACAAAGAGAGATCCTGAGCGAACTTAACCAGATATCGCCTACTTATTTCGGCAACCTGAAGGACATTCACGATATCGTGAGTAAACTGCCTGATGCATTTAAAAAATATAACGAGGCGCTGGATTTAAACTCAAGGATTGAAGCCGGTAAAGCGTTGTTAACCGACAAATACAAAAAGCTGCTGCAAGCTGAGAACGATCTGCTAGCTGTTCAGACAAAAAAAGTAGGTGACGGCTTTCTGGAGCAATTCGGAGAGTCGCTTCGCAGTATGGCCAATATTATTGGCACAATAGACCTGGCTAAAAACGTAAAGGCTCATGGCCTTTCAGGTATCACAGATCCTGCCGCTAAGGCACTGGTGGCGCAAATAGCGGATTATCAAAAAAACATTGATCAGCTGACTAACGGCGTTGTCAGCGATCAGTTGAAGCTCCAGAAAAAAGGCGGTGACATTGCGGGTAATGGTGCCAAAGTACTAGCTAAGGACGCGGCAAATGCTATCGAGCTGCAAAAGCAAACGGTAAAGAGTGATGCTGATGCACAAAACGCCATTTTTGAAGATCGCCAGAAGTCACTCAAGGAAAGACAGGCCGCGCTTAAACAGGGTCTTAATGACGAGTTAAACCTTATTGGCCTGAATGAAAAGCAGCAGTTGCTGAATGCGAGCTTGTCTGCCTCTGACCGGAAAGTGGTTTCTGCCAAAGCTAACGAGGAGCGGCTGAAGGCTCAGGCAGATTATCAGCAAAAGCTGGATAACCTGAATAAAGAGGCCGCCGACAAGGCCGCAGAAAAACGCAAACAACAGGACGACCAGGACGCCGAATCGCTAAGAAACAAAATGGCGCTCCTGCGCGAGCTGGCTGCGGCCAACGATCAGTTTAACCGCCGTACGCTGAGCGACGATCAGGCCGCTTTAACTGCTATTAGCGACAAGTTTGACCAGCTGCGTCAAAAGATTGCGGCCTTTAATGCCAATCCTAAAAACAAAAACAACCAGATTGGCCAGGGTGATATCAATGCGCTCAACCCGCAGGAGTTTGCCGCGCTGGGTAATCAGGCCGATCTGAACGAAACCAAATACATTGAGCTTGACCTGCAAAAGAAAAAGCAGCTGTACGCTGAATACGAAGCCTATCGCGAAAAAGTAGGTAAAGACGCCGCAAATGCAGAATATGCAGATCTGTTAAAATCGGGTGCGACTTTCGAGGTTTATATTCAGACCCTACAAAAGTCGCTTACTGATGTGCAGAACGATATCTCGCCCGCTGCCTTCGAAGATCGCAAAAAGCTGTATGAGAAATATGCGCTGGAGATTCAAAAAATCAACAGCTCTTTAAATCTTGGCATGCTGGCTGATACCCTGAGTTTCCAGCAGCAATTGTCGGTTATAATTGAAAACGGCCTGCGTAAAGCCACGCTTTTGTATGCAGCAGGAAAGAAAGCGCAAGGCGACTTAATACTTTCTCAGGCAGTAGACGAGGTGCAATTGCGTGTTGATAGCCAACAGCAGTTAATAAGTCAATATAAGTCGTTTTATGACCAGATATCTGGTATGACGAAGGATGAAGCGCTTTTGCAAGTCAGTTTTGCAAAAGACAGGGTAAAGGCAGATCTGGATGCTAACAGAATATCTGCGGCGACCTATCAGTCTTTAATGACTTACATTAAACAAGCTGAAGATGCGATAAATTCTAACACCATTTTAAACGGCCTAAATGCAATAGCCGGAGCTTTAGAAAATATCGCCCGCAATGCGGAAGGTCTCGACCCTGCTTTCTCTTCGACACTTAGCACTATCGCGCAAACCATATCGCAGGTGGCCAATATGGGTAAGCAGATCAATGCTTTCCAGAAGGGCCTGGCTAATTTCTCCGCAGATAAAAAAAGTGCCGGTGGCGGTATTCTGGGCACGGTATCGGCAGTTGCCGGTATGGTGCCGGTTGTGGGCGGTATCATTAGCTCGGTTGTCAGCACCGTTGGCTCAGTTGTCGGCGCTTTCAAGGCCGCCAAAGAATCAGCGATCGCCGCCGCTAAGGAGATGAAGAGCTACCAGGAAGGGCTGATTGCTAATGAGGTAAAATACAATGAGCTTTTGCGTGAGCAGGCATCGGCAATTAAGGATATCAACGCACTGAATGCTCAGCAGCTGGAGCAGCGCAAGCAATTACTGGCACAGCAGCAGCTGGAGGCGCAGAGTGATTATAACAAGCTCCTGGCGCTCATTCAGAACAATGGCCAGCAGGTAACCGGTGAGCATACCGAAAAATACGGCGGCTTTCTGGGCATAGCCCGTAAAACCAAAGTCGTGCAGGATCTGGCCGGTATTGGCGGTGCTGATTATGACACCCTGTTAAAGCTGTACACCGAAGGTAAGCTGAGCGACGAGACCGCCAAATGGTTTGAGCAGTTAAAAAACGTTCATGACGAAATGGGCGATATCAGCGACGCTACCGCGGCTGTTAATGATCAGATCGACAAAATCTTTACCGGTACAACTGCTGACAGTCTCGAGCAGGCTATATTAACCGGCCTGAAAAACGGCAAACGTGGCTTCCCAGATTTTACCGGCGATTTTGAACAGGCGATGCAAACCTCGCTGGATAGCATTTTCGAAGATTCTTACCTGAAAGATAAGGCCGCCGCCTTCTACAAAGCTTTTGCTGCTGCCAGTGAAAGCGGCGGCGGACTTACACCTGACGAGATCTCGCAGCTGAAGAGCCAGTACGCTAACCTGGTTAACGGCGCATCTACTGCCTACGAGGATCTGTACAAAATTACCGGCATTACGCCGCCATCGGGCAGCAGCAGCGCAAGCAATAGCGGCATTGTGGCTAATTCCATCAAAGGGATATCTGAAGTGCAGGCAAACGCGCTGGAGGGCATCACCAGGGGCATACAGTTAGCTGTGAATGAGATCGCAGACAATCAGCCGTCAAACAGTAAAGCTATGTCCGATCAGCTCGACGAGATGCGCAGGCAAACGCTGGTTCAAAAGAACATCGAGGCTAACACGAAGCGTACCGCCGATAATACCGACAAAATGGTCGACTCGCTGGCATCAATTGCCACCAATACCTCTACTACAGGATTAACCAACACACTTAGAGCAGCAGGCATTATATGATATCGCAAGGCACATTTAACAATATTGATTTTCAGGCTTTCGGTGCTGTTATTAATAAAGGCATGGACGCTTTTTTTAATTGGGGTAAACGTAAGGACAGCGTTAATCACAATTACCAGGAAGAGGACGGCGAGGACAGAGATCTGGTTGATCCGCATGTGGATCCCCGCGAATTTGCTGTTTCGTTCACGATAACTGCTGCCGGTCTGGCCGACTTTAAAACGAAGTATTGGGGCTTCCGTAACGAGGTGATGAGTGCGGGCCTGAATGAGTTCTATTTCGCCGATCATGACGAAACTTACCTGGTTTATTACAAAGAGCAGCAAAACCTTAAGAAGATCACCAGCCGGTTTACCAGTGAAATCGTCGGCATATCCTTCGACATCATTTTCAGCGAAACCAACCCGCAGGATAACGTAGGCGACTACCTGGTTGACGAGCAGGATAATTTTATAATCGGTATATGAATACGGCAGAGATAACCATTTACAAGTTTGCCGGAAACGACGTCCGTGCGGTGATAGATCCTGAAGCCAGCAACGCTCAGGATACCGGCATTATGCGCGGCGACACCCTGAACCTTACATTTAAGCTGGCGCAGTTTGTAGGCTTCCAGATCGGTGATTACTGTAAGCTGGACGGCTTAACCTATCGCATTAACCGCGATGTGGAATTTGTGAAGACTTTTAAGCGGGATTTTTCTTATACCATGACAATGGAAGGGCCGTATCACCAATTAAGCAGGCCGTACTATTTTACCTACGACAGCCATAACGAGCTTACGGAAGGCACCTTTCCGTTAACGGGGCGGCCTATAGATTTCGTGACGCTGGCCGTTAAGAACATGAACCGCTTGTTTCCGACTGAAAATTGGCAGGTAGGATCTGTTCTGGATGGCGACTATCAAACGATTGAATTTGACGGCCAGAACTGCCTGGAAGCCCTTACCAAAGTAGCCGAAAGCTACCAGACCGAATTTACGGTTGAAAGCAACAAGATCAACCTGATATTAAGCCAGCCAAACAGCGGCATCACGCTGGAGTATGGCAAGGGTAAGGCCCTATGGTCTATCGAGCGCAAAAACGCGGATGTATCCAAGGGGATATTTACCCGCTTGTACGTATATGGCAGCAGCAAAAACCTGGGCGACAATTACCGCAATGGTGCGCAGCGCCTGCGCATGCCGGATAAGTTATACCTGGATAAAAACGTAAACCTTTTTGGCCTGTACGAAAAGACAGTAAAGTTTGACGGCTCAGACAACCTGGCTGAAATATTCCCTACCCGTACCGGCGTTGTTACGGCTGTGGGCGATATCACCACGTTTACCGACGACACAATGGATTTCGACGTAAACCTTTACCCGCTGCCAAACGGCGATAAGGCAAAGGTAACGTTTAACACAGGTCTGCTGGCCGGTTACACCTTTGAGATCGGATCATACAATAACGTCACTAAAACCTTTGTGATTGTGTCGAGCACCACACAGACGCAGTCGGTGCCTTCAGAGGCGCTAAAACCGGCTGTAGGCGACGAGTATGTGCTGGTAGATATGCTTATGCCTGATGCTTATTATACGGATGCTGAGCACAGGCTGCAAGTTGCTGGTCAGAAATACCTGGACGATAACGGCCCCGCTAAATTCACGTTCACCGTAGCCTGCAATCCTGTTTACTTCAGGGATAATAGCATACGCATCAAAAACGGCTCAAGCCTGACGCTGGTGATGACTGAGGCCAATATCCAAATGCAGATTCGTGTGGTCGGCTTTACCCGCAACCTGCGCAACCGCAATTTATATACCTCGCTGACGCTGGCAAACACCGTTTTGCCGCAAACCCCAATTGTTAAACTATTCAACAAAATTTAAACATGGCAAAAAAGAAGTTTACCGATTTTCCCGCTTTAGGCAGAGATCTCGCCGATAATGACCTGATACTCGTCTGGGCGACCGAAGAGGAGAAAAACGCCATTGTAGCGGTATCAGATCTACCTGCCAGCACTGGCGGCGGCGGTGGCGGTGGCGGCACTTCGATCATATCGGTGGCCTCGCCGTTTATCGTGGTCAATACCTCGCCAAACTACATTCCTGATGCCGGAGCAAATACGGTAAAGATCCTTGACGAACGCCTGCTCAATAAAACGCAGTATCCGGTAGCTACAACACAGTTCGGAGGCGGTTATTTCAGGCTGAATGTACTCGCCTATAATTCGGTTGATCCAGATGACGACACCAAAGGCTCGGTTATTATCAGCGGCTTTCAGCTGGATAATGGCGAGCAGATCATAATCACATTACCAGGTGAACGCGACGCCAGCTCAGACACCGAGTATGCTCAGCTGAAAGCCGACGTGGCTATGCTGAAGGCCATTGCAGCGCCGTTTATTCCGACGCTTACCGGCCCTAATGGTGGCAAAGTATGGTGGCCTAAATCAGCAGGCGCCATACCGGCAGGCTGGCAGGAGTGTATCGCCATGCGTGGCCGACTCCCGATCGCGCATGATCCTGCCGATATCTACAATGCTGTTACCAATCCTGACGGCCTGAGCAGACCTATAGGTACGCCAGGAGGAACTAAAATGCACACCAACACGCTTGAGGAAATGGTGCCGCATGAGCATGATATCATTATACCAAGCCGCGATCTAGCAAACTATAGCAACGCAGGCCCCGACCTGACGCACGACGGCGAAGGGGATCACCGGACACTGACCACTGAAAGCGCAGGCGGCGTGGATGATGGCAGCGGCAACAAAGTAGCCAAGCCATACAGCATAATGAACCCTTATTTAATCGGTATATGGATAGAATATGCCGGTGTTTAAACTGCTTTTAAAACCCCTATAAATAACAATGAAACGACTATTAAAAACTTTAATCATGATCTGTTTGCCTGCGCTGGTATTAGCGCAGGCAAAACCCGATTACAAGCGAACCCTCACCAGACAGGTGGTTAGTGACATGGCATCTAAAGCACAGGAATTTTTAGCAATTCCCAAAGCTATCGGCGTTATAAAGCCAAGCTACGTGCCAGATAGCAACTGGGCTGCCGGTATCCTGTTAAACACGGCTGAACAGGCTTTATACATCGGCGGCAACAAATATGCTGATACCGTTAAAAAGATTGCGCTAACTCAAAAAGGAGCCACAAACGGCGTGGCGACCCTTGACGGTGGTGGTAAAGTGCCGCTTTCACAATTACCCGCAAACCTTTTGGTTTATAAAGGTCAGTGGAATCCGGCAACCAATACGCCTACACTGGTCAATGGCACCGGCACTTCAGGCGACGTATGGGAAGCCAGCGCAGACGGCGATCATAACTTCGGTTCAGGCACCCTCCATTTTCTTCAGGGCGATTTTGTTATCTATAACGGCAGCGCCTGGCAGCTCTCCGCTGGTACTAATCGGGTAACCTCGGTAAATGGCTACCAGGGCATTGTTAACTTAAATACGGATGACGTTGGTGAGGGTTCAACCAATAAGTATTACACCCAGGCGCGAGTACAGGCCTGGTCTGATTTGGCCTATGCGCCGATATCAGGAAGTGCAAATTATCTCAATCTTACCGGCAGCACTCAAACAATTGGGCAATCGCCGAATATTACCGGTATTTTAAGTTTTACCAATATTACCGCTACTGCCGGTAATGGACAGCAGGGTTTCAGATTTTTGAATGGAGACGGAACTACTTACAGCCGGATATTTTATCATAAAGACAATCACGAGCTACACATTGAAGCTCCGATTATTGGCAGCGCATTTGAAACCTCAACCAGTTACATTTCCGATTACGGCGTAGGTACAAGTAATTTAGGAATTACGCATTCGACCTATGGTGTTCAAATAACCGCACCGTCGCTGACAAATAACAGATCGCAAACCATTCAGGATAAAAATGGAGTGTTTGCTTATTTGGATGATATTCCATCGAACTACGTTACTACAAACACCACGCAAACCGGATTAACTGGTGACAAGACAAGTGCCGGAAATAGATATTATATAAATCCAACATTAGCAACTTCAAGCGTCCAACAACCATCACCGACTATAGAATCAGGGGGGCAGGGCTGGTCAACATCCGGCGCAGGTTCGTCGCAATATGTTAGCTTTTTTGTTAAGACAGTTCCAGTATCCTCGGCAAGTTTATCAACTTCTTATTTTTCATGGAACAGCAATATTAATGGCACAATCACTAACGATATCATGAAATTAACCCCAGCCGGAGGTTTAACTATCACCAGTACATTTAATGCAGCCAGCACCATTACAGCGCCTAGAATAACTTTAAATACAGGGAATATACAAACTACCCCGACAGATGCGGTAGCGTTATCAAATGCATCCACTGCAACATTAGCCATACCGATTCAATATTCTACAGCCATACGATGGGATGCAAGTGCATATAACCCAATATTATCTACGGCTAATAGTATAAACTGGAGGTTAGACGTTAGGCCAACCAGCAGTAACCCTGTTACTTCATTATGGACACTATCTACCCAATTGAATGCAGGTGGCTATAGTACTGTTTTCACAGTGGATAATTCAGGCAATACCATATCATCAGGCTATTTAAAAGTTACGCAATTACGAATATCTGCACTTAACGCAGCGCCAACCAGTTCAAGTGACACTGGTACTACCGGTGAGATCAGATATACATCTAATGGCATTTTTTGGTGTATCGCTACGAATAGCTGGATTAAAGTCACCGGTTCAACTTTTTAATTTTTAACCAATCAAATACATGAAAAAAGCAATTTTAATTATTATCCTGGTGATGATCGCAACTGTGACGTTCGCCCAAAATAAACAGGAATCAAAAGTCAGTGAGGCTTCACAGAAACCTACCTTCAAAAACGATACAACAAGTATCAAAGCCAGCGTATTTGCTGACGCTAATCTAGCCGGGCTTTATGGAGCTATTGAAACAGTAAAAAAGGGCTTGCCAGGCTCAAGTACTGTATCGGCTGCTGAGGCGTCAGCTTCATTGCAGGTGATGGATAACCTCAGCAAACTGATCGCAATAATTTATAACGAGCGACACCCGCAGGCACCTGCTGTTAACGAAAACAATAAAAACCCTAAAAAATAACATCATGATTAAGCAAACCTACATCGAGCAAATTCTCGGCATGGCAGATGCCGGAAAGTTTTTAATTATTTATGGATTCAGTGTTCTGGGCGTGATCTTTTCCTTATTACTCCATGTAAACAATCGGGATCAGTTCAGCGACGCTACACCAGCGCTTTTCTCTTGGAAGTTCTTTTTTATAGATAACCTGCAAAGGCTGGGCTTTACCCTTATGCTGCTTTTCTTTGGCATCAGGTTCTCAAGTTACCTGTTTGGACAGGACGTGAGCGAATGGCTCGGTTTCCTAATCGGCCTGTGTCTTGACAAGGTTTCACAGATCTTCAAAAACCTGACGCTGGAGGCGCGAAAGTAATGGCTAATTTCAATATTGCTTACCAACGCACTATCATTAAGATAGAGGGTGAATATAACCCAGGCAACGGCGAGGCTGAGACTTACCGCGGCATCGATCGCGGCGCAAACCCTAAGTGGCCAGGCTGGGCTATCATTGATGCTATCAAAAAAGAAAGCCCTGGCATCAGTGTGGCCAGAATGAACGCCGCCCTTGCTGCTAATACTCAATTACAGGCTGATATACAGTCTTTCTATAAGGCAAATTATTGGGATGTGCTTTCGCTTGACGCTGTAAGCTCTCAGATCAAGGCTAATGCGCTATTTGACTGCTCGGTAAACCCTTGTATCATTGGGGTTGTGAAAGCCGCTCAAATCGCCTGCAATGCGATCAAGCAAAAGTCCGTTAGTGTAGACGGCGATTTCGGTGCGTTGACACTTGCTTGTATCAATGCGTTAGATGAAAAACTGTTTGATTTAGCATTCTGCGCCGTTAGGCAGGCTAACTATTACGAACGCACCAGGCTAACGCCTTCGGCGTCGCAATGGCTTTCAAGCTGGCTGTTCAGGAGTGCCAGACAATTGAGTTAAACCACATTTAAAAGCCGCTTAATTATGTTTTAAGCGGCTTTTAATTTTTAAATAATTTGCGAAAAAATTGCGGTTTTCGTTTTGCTAAAATTGTACTTTTGGTTTTTCCGATTATACAAAAGCTCAGACATCGCCTGAGCTTTTGTTTTATGATGATGAAATTGAAAGCTGTTTTAATAATAAACTTTTCCACTCCTGGTAAATGGGTTCAAAGGCGCTTGTATTAGGCTCAATGAGTTGCAGCGGATGCATTTGTTTAAAGGCTTCCTGAGGTGATGAAAATATCCCTGCCCCTATTCCAGCCCCTAAAGCTGCCCCTACGCTGCCATCATTATTATATAGTTCGACAGGAATGCCGGTAGCATTCACAAAAGTTTGTGCAAACAGATCGCTCAAAAACAAATTGGCTTTACCCGCACGAATCACTGTAGGGTTCATGCCATTCTCACGCATAATATCCACTCCGTAACGAAAAGCAGAGGCTATCCCCTCTTGCACCGCGCGGAAGATATGTGCATGCGTATGCAGGTTAAGGTCGATGTTATGAAAATGCACGCCTATCAGTTCATTATTCAGCATCCGTTCGGCGCCGTTGCCAAAAGGCAATATACGCAGGCCGTTGCTGCCTAACGGCGCTTGAGCGGCTTCATTATTCATCTGGTTATAGCCCATGGCAGAACCAAACAGATTCTTCGTCCAACGGTAAAGGCTACCTGTACCATTAATACACAATAATACGCCCAGGCTTTTTTGCTGATCAGTATAATTAACATGCGCAAATGTGTTTACGCGCGACTGCAGATCGTAAGTCAATTTATCGCTAACACCGTATATAACACCTGATGTCCCGGCAGTAGCTGCCACCTCACCCGCATTCAATACGTTTAGAGAAAGGGCGTTATTGGGCTGGTCGCCGGCTTTGTAAGCGATAGGTATGCCAGATTTTAAACCTAGTTGTTGTGCTACAGACGGCATTATGCCGCCATGGTTAGAAAACACCGGTTGTACCTTAGGAAATAAACTTTCACTAAAACCATACTGGCTAATAATATCCTGCGATATGCTGTTATTCACAAAATCAAAAAAAACCCCTTCTGATAGTGCAGATATCGAGGTGGTGATCTCACCACTTAATTTCATCGCGATGTAATCGCCCGGCAGCATGATCTTATCTACCCGTGCATAAGTCTGCGGCTCATTTTGTTTCACCCAGGCCAGTTTGCTTACTGTAAAATTGCCCGGCGAGTTTAACAGATGCGACAGGCATTTTTCGTGACCAATAGCGTCAAAGGCCTTTTCGCCTATTTGAACAGCCCGGCTATCGCACCAAATAATGCTGTCGCGCAGCAAATTCTGGTCTTTATCAACCAGCACAAGTCCATGCATTTGGTAAGCTATACCAATGGCTGCGACATCCTGCGGATCATACTTACCGCTTTGATTACAAATTTTGATAGCCTGCTGCACATGCTGCCACCACATATCGGGCGATTGCTCGGCCCACCCGGGCTGCAAAGTGGTTATAGGCGATTCCGTTTCAGGATATTGTGCCGACGCCAGGTTTTTTTGAGTTTGGGCGTCAACCACTGACACTTTGATGGACGAGGTGCCTACGTCGATTCCTAATAATAACATGCTGATTTGAGCTGATAAGTTTATAATGATTAGCAATAAGACGGCGCAAATTAATTTTTTTAAGCTTTAAAATACAATCGATTGCAATAATATTTTTGGCGCCCACTTCTTTAGCTGGATATTATCTCCATTATTAGTCTCTCCCTGTTTCGCTCACAACTTTTTCGGTTAAAAAAGCTTAAGCTTTTTTAAAAAACATAACTCACTGACAATGAGGTCAATAAAATTTATATAAAAGTTGTATCTTTTTTGTTACATTATAATAAATGTTTTATACTTGTATCTACAAGCCTAATTAATTTAAATTATGAGATACCCCAACCGCATATTGCGGGCGGTTGTTGGTACTTTGATTTTCAGCATGTTGTCATGCGGTAAAGATGTCAAAGTACCGGCAACCAGCTCGGGATATTTTACTGCACCTGCTAATGTTTCTTCAACAAGCAACAGCAACCAGAGTTCAACCTCGTCCAGCTCGGGTGCGTCCGCTACTTCGCAATCACCTTACTTTGATGCATCGACAGCAAATCCTGACGATGGCTTGCCTTACACTGGCTGTTGTAAAACACAAAATGTAATTATTATAGTTTTAGATGGTCCCCGTTACAGCGAAACATTTGGAGATTACAGCCGAAAGTATATTCCGAACTCTGACCGCATGTATACCCGTGGTGTTTTGCTGGGCAACTTTTACAACATGGGAACAACTAATACCGACTCGGGCCATGACGCAATTTGTACTGGTAATTATGAAAACCTTGAAAACACCGGCCAAGAACTGCCAACTTACCCTTCTATCTTTCAGCAATACTTAAAAGCCACGGGCAAACCTGCCGAAGCGGCATGGGTGGTAGCTTCAAAAGATAAACTAGAGATTTTAGGTAATTGTAAAACGGATAGCTGGAATGGCAAATATATGCCGCGCACTGATTGCGGTGTTAATGGACTGTTTAGCGGCTATCGCGATGATGACACCACCTTTCAGCATTCCAAACGAGTATTGGCGCAATATCACCCTAACCTAATGCTGATCAACTTTAAAGATGCCGATGTTTCGGGCCATTCTGCCCTTTGGGCAAAGTACCTGACTTCAATCACTAAAATAGACACTTACATTAAAGCATTATATGATCAGATTGAGGCCGACCCGGTTTACAAAGGCAAAACCACGGTGATTATCACCAATGACCATGGCAGACACCTCAATGATGTTGCCGATGGTTTTGTAAACCATGGCGATGGTTGCGAAGGGTGCCGTCATATATCATTCCTGGGTTTGGGGCCCGATTTTAAGCAAGGCGCAGGTTTTGATCAGAAATTTGAGCAAATAGATATCAGCGCAACCGTAGCCAAACTATTGCATTTTAATATGGATTATGGTAAAGGCAAAGTGATAGACGCCATTTTTAGGTAGCAAGTTGATTATATTGTTTTTTAATATTTAATACCCCTGCAGCCTCCGGCAACGATTACGTAACGGAGGTTTTGCTTTATAAGCACATTTTGTTGCATGGAGTTTATCAAAAAAAGCTACTTTTAGCCCCGACATTTTAAGTTTAACCAATTACAAACCATGAAACTTATTAACAAACTTGTTTGCTGCATTATGCTGCTTTCGGCAACGGGCACCGCAGTGTATGCACAAGGCAAATCAATCAATCTGACATCTCCAAATGGCGAGATAAAAGTGGCTATTACACTTAGCGACAAGATCTATTACTCGGTATCTGAGCAAGGTAAAGAGCTACTAACCAAAGATCATTTAGCTTTAACTTTAAATGATGGTACCTTAGGCGCTAATCCTAAACTTTCGGCTACCAAAAAAGGTAAAGGCAGCGAGGTTATTAAACCCTATTTCCCGATTAAATTTTCGACAGTAAACAGCGTTTATAACTGGGTGCTTTTAACTTTTAAAGGTGACTATGCTGTTGAATTCCGCGCTTTTGATGATGGTTTTGCTTATCGCTTTATTACCAGCAAGAAAGGTGATATCGAGGTAATGAATGAAGATTTCTCAATTAATTTCCCGGCCGATTATACGCTTAATCTGCAGCAGGTAGGTGGCTTCAAAACTTCATACGAAGATCTGTATACCCATATTTCATCTAAAGGCTGGCAGGCGACTGATAAAATGTCTACCCTGCCGGTATTGATCGATACAAAAGACAAATATAAAATACTGATCAGCGAGACCGACCTGAGCGATTACCCGGGCATGTTCCTGAAAGGTACGGGCGAAAATGGGGCTGAAGGAACTTTCCCGAAAGCACCGCTTGAGTTTGGCCCTGATGGCGACCGTAGCCTTAAAATCGTAAAAGCAGCCGACTTCATTGCCAAAACAAAAGGCACCCGCAATTTCCCGTGGCGCTATTTTGTGATCACTAAACAAGATGGCCAGCTGATTGAGAACACCATGAATTTAAAACTGGCATCAAAAAGCGCAATAGGCGACCCAACCTGGGTTAAACCGGGCCAGGCCAGCTGGGAGTGGTGGAATGATGCCTCGCCTTATGGCCCTGACGTAAATTTTGTGTCGGGTTATAACCTGGATACTTATAAATACTATATTGATTTTGCTTCGAAATACGGTGTTAAATACATTGTAATGGACGAGGGATGGGCAAACAGCACAACCGACCCTTTCACGCCAAACCCAAAAGTTGACTTGAAAGAACTGATTCGATATGGTAAAGAGAAACATGTTGGTATTATATTATGGTTAACCTGGTTAACCGTTCATAACCATATGGATTTGTTTAAAACCTTCCATGAGTGGGGTATTAAAGGTGTGAAAATTGACTTTATGGACCGCAGTGACCAATGGATGGTTAACTACTATGAAGACGTAGTTAAAGAAGCTGCTAAAAACGAGGTGTTTGTTGACTTTCACGGTGCATTTAAACCATCTGGGTTGGAATATAAATACCCTAACCTGGTATCGTACGAAGGGGTGCGCGGTTTAGAACAAATGGGCGGTTGTTATCCAAACAATAGCGTTTACTTCCCTTTTATACGTAACGCAGTTGGCCCGATGGACTTTACGCCGGGTTCAATGATCAACATGCAGCCTGACGTTTATCGCGCCGAAAGACCAAACGCTGCCAGCATAGGCACCCGCGCTTACCAAATGGCTTTATATGTGGTATTTGAAACTAGTGTGCAAATGCTGGCCGATAACCCGACACTATACTATCGTAACCCGGATTGTACTGAATTCATCACCAGCGTACCTACTACCTGGGATGAAACCAAGGCTTTGGCAGCCGACGCGGGCCAGGTGGCTGTAGTAGCTAAACGCAAAGGCGAGAAATGGTTTATCGGTGGTATTGCTAATGGCGAGGAAAAAACCCGCGAGGTGGAATTGAACTTCAATTTCCTGGAAAAAGGCAAAACCTATACCATGAACTATTTTGAGGATGGCATCAATGCGGGCCGTCAGGCTATGGATTATCGCCGCAAAACTGCACAGGTAAAAGCAGGCGATAAAATGACCGTTAAAATGGTGCGCAACGGTGGCTTTGCTGCTGTATTACAATAAGGTTAAAAATTACCCACAATATCAAGTTCGGCCATAACTGGCCGGACTTTTTTGTTTTCAAACCGCTAAAGAACATTCAGGCATATCGATGGTTGTATATTGACACAATATTGCCATGAAAAAAACATTACTTGCTTTTACGCTACTTGTCAGTTTCGCCATCACCGCAAAAGCCCAGGACACCTTACGTAATCCTGCTGACTATCGGACTCACCTGTCCAAAGTAGCCACCTTGTGCGATGTGGTTTACCAGGTAAAAGTAATTAGCGATACGGTTACCTATTTATACATGGGCGGTAACGTTCCGCACCAAAAATTCACCATTGCGGTAAAAGGGAACAAGTTGCAGTTGGATTGGGCAAATCTTAAAAATAAGCATCTGTGCGTTACAGGGACGGTAGTAATGTACAAAAACACTATTCAGGTGATAGCATTTGAACCCGGACACATCAAGGTTGATCAATGATATTTGCCTTTTATTAACATTTTGTAACAATAAGCACTTATAGTTTGAAAAAGCGTGATATAAAGTTTATAATTGCTCAACCAATTTTAAACTTTAAAAATGAATAAGCTGACAACCGGCGACTATGTAGTATTTGCAATTTACTTTTTTGTAGTAGCTTTTTACGGATTATGGGTTTACCAACGCAAGCGTAAAGCCGAATCTGGTTCAAATGATTATTTTCTGGCAGAAGGTTCACTAACATGGTGGGCTATTGGTGCATCTCTTATCGCCTCAAATATCTCAGCCGAGCAATTTATCGGAATGAGTGGGTCAGGTTTTAAAATGGGCCTGGCTATTGCTACCTATGAGTGGATGGCCGCTGCCACCCTGATCATCGTAGCCATATTTTTCATTCCGGTTTATCTTAAAAATAAGATATTCACCATGCCTCAGTTCCTGAACCAGCGATATAATGGTACTGTTGCTATGATCATGGCCATTTTCTGGTTGCTGCTTTACGTAGTAGTTAACTTAACCTCAATATTATTCCTGGGTGCACTGGCGGTTAGCGCAATCTCTGGCGTTAGCCTGATGGCCTGTATCTGGGGGATGGCCATTTTTGCCGTAATTATCACCTTGGGTGGTATGAAGGTTATTGGTTTTACAGACGTTATCCAGGTATTCTTCTTGATTCTGGGTGGATTGGTGACAACTTATATTGCCGTTAATCTTGTTTCTACGCAATTTGGGCAGCATGGTGTGCTTGCCGGTTTAAGTGTCATGAAAGAACAAGCGGCAGATCACTTTCACATGATATTTAGCCATGACAATAAAAATTATCTTGACCTGCCGGGCTTAAGCGTATTAATTGGGGGTATGTGGATTGTTAACCTGAACTACTGGGGCTGTAACCAATACATCACCCAACGTGCTTTGGGTGCCGATTTGAAGACTGCCCGTGGTGGTATTTTATTCGCAGCTTTCCTGAAGTTGTTAATGCCGGTTATCGTAGTGTTGCCGGGTATTGCTGCGTTCATCCTGTACAAACACGACGTATTTGACTTTTCGCATAAAATCGGCGTTGGTGCCGACATGAACCCTGATCGTGCTTATCCCATTTTGTTGAATCTGTTGCCGTCGGGCTTAAAAGGTTTGTCATTTGCGGCTTTAACTGCGGCTGTGGTAGCATCTTTGGCTGGTAAAGCAAATAGTATTGCAACCATCTTTACACTGGACGTTTACAAAAAGATCAATCCAAAAATTAACGATAAGCAAACCGTAACTATTGGCAAAATAACCGTGGTTGTTGCCATGTTGCTGGGTATTTTATTATGTACTCACCTGGGTATCGATAAAAAAGGCGGTTTCCAATACATCCAGGAATATACCGGCTTTGTTTCGCCGGGCATCTTCGCCATGTTTATCCTGGGTTTCTTCTGGAAAAAAACCACTTCAAACGCGGCATTGTTTGCAACTATAGGTGGTTTCATCCTTTCATGCGGATTCAAAGTATTACCAGGCTATGTAAATTTAGCAGGCTTGGCACCTTACGGTTTCTCCGCTAAAAACGCTAACGGTGTTTATGAGATGCCGTTTATTGACCGTATGGGCTTTGTATTCCTGATCTGCGTTATCGGAATGTACATCATCTCTATGATCGAAAATGCCAAAGGTGATAAAGTTCACGGACTTGAAGTTGATTCAAGCATGTTTAAAACATCAAAAGGCTTTGCGGTAGGTACTTTGATTGTAGGCGGTATCCTGGTAGCACTTTATTCAATTTACTGGTAAGAAAAATATTTGCCGGTGGCATCATACTAACAACCCTCTTGTCAATCAACAAGAGGGTTGTTTTTTATAACCTATATACCGTTTTTTGTAACCGATAACATCATCCCTTACATGATCACCAATTTAGAACAAACATTTCGCTGGTACGGGCCAAATGACGCTGCAACTTTGCAAGCCATTAGCCACACCGGCGCTACCGGAATTGTAAACGCGCTGCACTATATCCCTACCGGCGAGGTATGGAGCCTTGATGAAATAAAGAAGCGTAAAGACATCATTGAGGCCGCCGGTTTCCGCTGGTCGGTAGTAGAAAGCGTAAACGTGCACGACACCATTAAGACAGCAGCCGCAGGTCGCGATCAGCATATCAAAAACTATATCGAGACACTTAAAAACCTATCTGCCGCCGGCGTAAAAACAGTTTGTTACAACTTTATGCCGGTGCTGGATTGGACACGTACCGATATTGATTATCGGTTACAAAATGGAGCCTCGGCCTTGCGCTTTCACGCCCCTGCCCTGGCGGCGTTTGATTTGTACATTTTAGAACGCCCCGGCGCTTTTGATGAATTTACGCCAGCCCAGCAACAAGCTGCCAAAGCTTATCTGGACAGCATCACTGCTGAAGAAAAGCAACAACTCATAAAAAACGTGATGGCCGGCTTGCCGGGCACTAAAGATGTACTGACTATCGACCAGTTTAAAGAGTTTTTAAAACGTTATGAAAATACCGATGCGGTATCGCTGAAAGCTAACATGGCTTATTTCCTGCAGGCAATCATTCCTGATGCGGAGAAACTGGGTATCAAGATGTGTGTACACCCCGACGATCCCCCGTTCCCGATTTTTGGTTTACCCAGGATAGTATCGACAGAAAAAGACCTGAACGATGTAGTAAACGCGGCGCCATCACCGAGCAATGGTATAACTTTTTGCACCGGCTCATTGGGTGCCCGTGGCGATAACGATTTGCCGGGTATTGTTGAACGGCTGGGTCAGCATTTCCACTTTCTGCACCTGCGTAACGTTAAACGTGAGGCCGATGGCAGCTTTTATGAAGACAATCACCTGGAAGGCAGCACCGATATGTTTGCCGTGATGAAAGCTATCGCCCTTGAGCAAAAGAAAAGACAAGACGCCGGCCGCGACGATGCAGTCATACCCATGCGCCCAGACCATGGCCATAAATTGCTGGATGATTTTAACCATGACACCTTCCCGGGTTATTCAGTTATTGGCCGTTTAAAGGGTCTGGCAGAATTGCGGGGGCTGGAGCTGGGTGTAAAACGCAGCTTGCTATAAAGTTAGTCACTCAAGTATAAACCCGTGTTTGCAAAAAGTACGGGTTTTTGCTTTTTAGGCTGACAAATTGAAACAATCAACAGGCTTTTTGCTTATCTAAGGGCAACTATTGTTTAAACGCCATCGTAAGTACAATATGCCTCATATAGCAGCCACATCTACCATAGATCTACCTTACAAGATCAGTCAACAGGAAGTTAAGCAACAGGCTCACGAGCTATTTTCGGCCAACTTCCCACAAACAGACCGGCTGATATTTGCTTTTGATAATACAGAGATTGTGACGCGCAATTTCTGTAAGCCACTCTCCTATTATGCAGAACCCAACACCTTCGAGCAGCGCAATAATGATTATATTGAAAATGCATTGAATTACTCGGTACAGGCGATTGAAGATTGTATCGTTAAAGCAGGTATAAGCAAAGGTGATATCACCGATATTATTTTTGTATCGACCACGGGCCTTGCAACGCCAAGTCTGGACGCCTTAATCATCAATAATATGCGGCTTAATCAGCATATTCGGAGAAGCCCGCTGTGGGGATTAGGTTGCGGTGGTGGCGTGTCGGGTATGGCCAAAGCCAATATGGCTGCCATTGCCGATGCAAATGCGGTGGTTTTGCTGGTGGCAGTTGAATTGTGTTCACTCACCTTAATCAAAACCGATTACAGCAAGAGTAATTTCATAGGCTCAAGCCTGTTTTCAGACGGTATAGCGGCTTGTATCATTAAAGGCGATGCCTTTGACGCCCCAAAACAAAAAGTGGCTTACATAGGCGCCAGCAGCAAATTATACTACGACTCGCTCGACGTAATGGGCTGGGATTTTAATGATACCGGGTTTAAAGTACTTTTCTCAAAAGATATACCTACCTTCATTCATGAAAATGTAAAGGCAGATATCACCGAGTTTTTAACCAAACAAGGTTTACAGCTAAGCGATATCAAAAATTTCATTTTCCACCCCGGTGGTAAAAAGGTTTTAGATGCCTACGCGGATGCCTTACAAGTGGAGGGCGACTTTTTAAATAAAACCCGCGCCGTAATGAACGACAATGGTAACATGAGCAGCGCTACTGTACTCTATGTTTTAGAGCGTTTTATGAACGAGGGCTTTGAGCCCGGCTACGGATTAATGATGGCCATGGGCCCCGGGTTTTCGAGCGAGATGGTGTTGTTAAAGCTTACAGAAAGCTAATCATGTATTTTATCGTCTTTATTACTTTTTTGATTCTTCAGCGGCTGTCTGAACTGTATATCTCCAGGCGCAATGAGAAATGGCTGCTGGCCAATGGCGCTATTCAATATGGGCAAGACCATTACCCGTATATGGTTACCATGCATACACTGTTTTTGCTTTCGCTGATTGTTGAATATAACTTAAAAGATGGCCAGCCAATTAGCTGGATAGCACTAGTCAGTTTCTTGCTTGTACTTTCTTTTAAATTCTGGGCTTTGTTGTCGCTTGGCAAATATTGGAACACCAAGATTTATCGTATCCCTGGAGTATACCCTGTAAAAAAGGGACCATACAAATTTTTCAAACACCCCAACTATATGGAAGTAATTTGTGAGATAGCCATAATCCCCCTGGTATTTCATCTTTATTACACGGCGATAATATTTACTTTACTCAATGCTATTATGTTAACGGTACGCATAAAAGTTGAGAATAAAGTATGGGCGCAATAGGTTAAATGACCCTGCTTTTTTTGTGCCCGTTATAAGAGCGGTAAGCCAGGTAATAAAATACTAGGAACACCATAAAGCTGACAATTACAGTCGGGTCTTTAATATAAGGATATATTGGAACTGCTATATAAATAGCAAACGACAGGGCTGCTATTGCGCAAAAGGCGAAAAATAGTGATAAGAATAGTTTCATTCAATTAGGGGTTAGGGGCCTGATAACTGATAATTCGCGACGAAAAATCAACTATCTATATTAAATATAACACCCTAAACCTCTAAAAATCAAATTTTTATAAAAAATATAGTCTTATTTAAAATTGAATTTATTAATAAGCAAATTTTTCGCCTAAGGCGGGGCTAATCAAAAACCCTGCGCAAATTTATTTACAATCACCCATCCAAATCATTTTAACTTAAATACCGTTGCAGCCAGCGGCGGCAAGGTAATATTGATTGAATTGCTTTTGCCATGCCAGCTTACCTTCTCACTTATTACCGGCTTATTATTATTAACACCGCTACCCCAGTAACCTACGGCATCTGAGTTAAATATTTCCTGCCAGTCACCGGCGGTAGGCACACCTATCCGGTAGCCCTCGCGCACAACAGGGGTCATGTTCAACACCACCAGCAAGTCATTTTTAGGGTTATTACCTTTACGCAGGTAAACCACTACTGAGTCGTCAACATTCCCCCCATCTATCCATTCAAAACCTTCGGGCGAAAAGGCTTTTTCGTATAATGCAGGTTCAGATTTATATAGTTGATTTAATGCTCTAACCGTTTCGCTGATACCTTTATGATTTGGATATTCAGTTACGTGCCATTGCAGCGCAGTTTGAAAATTCCATTCATCACCCTGGCCAAACTCACAGCCCATAAATAGCAACTTGGCACCCGGGTGAGTAAACATATAGCTATAACACAAGCGCAGGTTAGCAAACTGCTGCCATTCGTCGCCCGGCATTTTGCGTAACATAGCGCCTTTACCGTATACCACCTCATCGTGCGAGAAAGGCAGCATAAAGTTTTCAGTAAACGCATAAATCAAACTAAAGGTCAATACATTGTGGTGATATTTACGATTGATCGGATCTTCAGAAAAATACTTCAACGTATCGTGCATCCAGCCCATCATCCATTTCATACCAAAACCCAGTCCCCCGACAAAAACCGGACGGCTTACACCGGTAAATGAGGTCGACTCTTCGGCTATGGTTTGAATGTCAGGAAAATGGCTGTAAACAGCTTCATTAAACTCTTTCAGAAACGATATGGCTTCCAGGTTTTCATTACCACCAAATACATTGGGTTCCCACTCACCTACGTTACGCGAATAGTCAAGGTAAAGCATTGAAGCCACCGCGTCTACACGTAAACCATCAACATGATATCTGTCCAGCCAGAAAATAGCATTGCTGATCAGAAACGCTCTGACCTCATTGCGGCCGTAATTAAATATATATGATTTCCAATCAGGGTGAAACCCTTTGCGGGTGTCGGCATGCTCGTAAAGATGCGTACCATCAAATTTGTAAAGCGCCATAGCGTCGCCAGGGAAATGCGAGGGCACCCAATCCAATATTACGCCTATACCTTCCTGATGAAAACGCTCAATCAGATACATTAACTGCTGAGGAGTGCCGTAGCGCGACGATGCCGCGTAATAACCGCTTACCTGGTAACCCCAACTCGGGTAAAAAGGATGCTCCATAATCGGCATAAACTCCACGTGCGTAAAGCCCATATATTTTACGTAGGGCACCAGCATTTCGGCCAATTGTTCGTAGTTATAAAACTCGTCGGGGCGGTCAAAATCGCGCGCCCATGAACCTAAGTGTACTTCGTAAACAGAATAAGGTTTATCTAAAGCATTATGCTGATAGCGGTTTGCCATCCAGTTAGCATCCTTCCACTCATAAAAAGTATCGGCCACTATTGACCCTGTAAGCGGCGGAACCTCCCAGCGTAAAGCAAACGGATCGCTTTTTTCAAGATCTTCGCCGGTGGTAGAGTTAATGAAATATTTGTATACCTCACCATTCCCTACGTTAGGTATGTATCCCTCCCATATCCCAGAGCCATCCCAGCGGCTATACAGCGGATGCGAACCCTTATCCCAACCGTTAAAGTTGGCGATAACCGACACATAATGTGCGTTGGGTGCCCATACTGCAAAATAAGTGCCCACTACCCCATTTAGCTCAACCACATGCGATCCTAACTTATCATATAATTTGTAGTGCTTACCCGACTGAAACAGTGCTATGTCAAAATCAGTAAAACGGCTATATGGAATTACCCGGCGCACATCGTTCAGATGCGCCACCTCATCTGCGGCAATTTCAGGTTTAACAGCTTTTTTAGCCGTTACAGACTTGCTGCCCGCTTTCGGTTTGTCCGCCGTTTTTTCTCTGGCGACTTTAGCCGGCGCGGCTTTCTCTGTTACAACTTTAGCCTTAGCAGTTTTTTCAGATTTTGGGTTTGCAGATTCAGGAGAGGTAATCGTGGTTTTTTTTGCCATAATAGGTTTGCCCTTTCGGGCGGTTTTAGATAAACTCAATCAAGGTAATGAGTTTTTTATAACAATCAAACATATAATTGTTCGATGAAAAAGTAATAAAGGGCATTATTGTTTGCGGATGCCATACTGCGTTAAAAAATGTTAATCTTTTCGTTGGGTGAATGTTAGTGATTACTTTCGGTTAAAACCCAAACGCTTATGCTGCACAATTACATTACTATCGCCTGGCGAAACATACTAAAAAACAAGACTTTTTCGCTCATTAATATTTTCGGTTTATCTGTTGGGATATCTTTTACCCTGTTAATTGGGGCTTACGTTTGGAGCGAAGTACGCTACAATCATCAGCTTAAAAATGCCGACAACCAATATATCATCCTAAGCCGTTGGAAGGACCCTAACCTGGGAAGCGAAATTGGTGTTCTGGCAGAAATACCAAAAGCGCTTAAGGATAACTGCCCCAATCTGGTTGCCAATTATTATCACGCCGATGGTATTACGACAGTAGTATCAAAAAACGATAAACATTTCAGGGAAAACCTGCAGTTAGGCGACAGTACCTTATTAAGCACCTACGGATTTAAACTATTATATGGTGATACCAATACCGCACTAAAAGATCCGTTTACGGTAGTAATCACCCAAAAGATGGCTATCAAATATTTTGGACATACCGATGTAACCGGCCAAACCCTCAATTTTGCAAACCTTAACGGGGGCAACCACGACTTTACCATTACCGGGGTATTGAAAGAGATGCCCGAAAACTCGGTAACATCATTAGCGGGCAAAAATGAGTTCTTTTTTAACAATGCAGGTGCGCGATATTTTAATCGCAGCCTTAACGGCTGGATGAATCCGGGCAATATAGGGTATGTGGAGTTAAAAAAAGGTGCAAACCCCGTCGCGGTTGAAAAAGCCATGAAGTTTTTGATAGATAGAAACGTATCTGACGAAACGATTAAAAAAGAGCTTACAGAATACCTGGTAAAACTTACCGACTATAATCTGCAAGCTAACAAGGGCCTGATTAAAAAGATGGTTTATACTCTCTCTTGCATAGCAGTATTTATATTATTTATGGCGATTATCAATTTCGTAAACATTTGCATTGGCCGTTCGGCAAGCCGCATGCGCGAGGTGGGAATACGAAAAGCGCTGGGTAGTTTACGTAAACAGCTCATCTTTCAATTTTTAATTGAGTCGACCGTATTGGTTTTGGCCTCAACCTTAATTGCATTGATAATATACCTGGCAGCCAAACCTTATTTTAGTACCATTTTAGGTAGAAATATTCCAGGTTTGTTTAGCTTCCCGGCATACATCGGTCCTGGGCTATTGGTATTTATATTGTTGACAGGTGCATTAGCGGGCCTGTATCCTGCAATTGTACTATCGGCTTCAAAATCTGTCGATTCATTAAAAGGCAAACTTAGTTCGGTAAAAGAGAGCGTATTACTTCGTAAAACGCTGGTAGCTTTTCAATTTACCATAGCTGCAGTGGTTTTAACAGGCGCCATTATCATGTCGCAGCAAATCAGTTTATTTTTTAGCGATAATCTGGGTTATAAAAAAGACAATCTGATCTACGCACAACCGTCCCGCGACTGGTCATCACAAGGGGTACAGAAAATGGAATACATACGCTCGCAACTAGCTCAGTTACCTGAAGTACGTAACATATCGCTATCGTACGAAATACCCGACGGCCACAACGGCAGCAATTTTAAAGTGAACCGACCCGACAAACCAGACAAAGTGATCAGCAGCACCGGACTGGTTTGCGACGATGGCTATTTGTCAACTTATAAAATTCCGCTCAGAGCCGGAAAATTTTTCGACCCGGTATTTACTAAAGCCGATAGCTTAAAAATTGTCATTAATGAAACACAGGCTAAATTGCTGGGTTGGGCTAACCCGCAGGAGGCTATTGGCAAGCCGGTAATGATATGGGCCTATTCGGCAAAGCCTTTTACAGTTTGCGGTGTAACTGCCGATTTTCATTTTGGATCGATGCATGACAAAATAGAGCCAGTAACGTTTATGAGTAATAATTATGTTTCCGTTTACCGTTACTTCAATATCCGTTTAAAACCCGGTAATTTGCAAAGCAGCCTGGCCGCTATTCAAAAAAAGTGGACTGCATTGATGCCCGATGCCCCCTTTGAATATCAGTTTATGGACGACGCTCTGGCAAAAGTTTATGCTACTGAATTACAACTTAAAAAAGCGGCCTCATTAGCAACCGCCTTATCTATAATCATCGTGCTATTAGGTGTATTGGGCTTGATATCGCTTAGCGTACAAAAACGCACTAAAGAGATCGGTATCCGCAAAGTGCTGGGATCATCCATCAATGCCATCATTATGCTTTTCATGAAGGATTTTCTGGTCACCGTGGCTATAGCAGGTTTGGTTGCTTGTCCACTAGCCTACGTCATCATGTCGCATTGGTTAGACGGGTACGCGTCACGCGTAAGCATTACACTGCTACCATTTGTTTTGACTATGGGTACACTGACTGTTTTGACGGCAATATTAATTGGCTTACAAACCGTTAAAACGGCATTGGCAAACCCGGTGAACAGTTTAAGGGTGGATGGGTAAACTTTTTGGTGTAAAACAAAAAAGCCCTGTCGAAAAAATCGGCAAGGCTTTTATTATTCCAGGCGCTAATTACTTAGCGGCAATATCAATCTTCTTAAAGTTTTTACTGTATTTAAACTCTAGCAAGCCATCTGCGTTGACCGCAAAATCGGTAATCGCTTTGCCGTCAGCAGTAATGGTTTTAGCTTTAAACGGCAAACCCGATACCGTAAAGGTATACATATCATAACGTGGTGTATACAAACCTTCAACACTTTGCTGTATGCTCATGCTGGTTTTGGTACCGCTGGTAACAAATTTTTTCTCAGAGTAGATGTCTTGCTCATAGGCAAAAGTTTCTCCATAATCTTCAAAGAAGAACGAGTTGGCATCATGATCGGCAAAATAAATATTTAGTTTAACCTCTTCAATCTCTTTTTCGCCAACGTACTGCTGTATAGGGTATTCCGGAATAACCGCACCGGCTTTAATGAATACGGGGATCGTTTCTAACGGGGTTTGAACTTCAACCTCTTTACCACCCTCGACAACTTCAAGTGTCCAGAAGTTATACCAAACGCCGGTTGGCAGATAAACACGGCGGCTTTTCTGACCAGGCTCCAACACCGGGCAAACCAGTATCTTATCGCCATAAGTAAACTCGTCCTGGCGGAAGTAGTTATCTGATTCCAGCTGCTCCTGCATCACAATAGGCCTTAAAATAGGGAAACCATAACGGTGGTGCTCCCAGAAGGTTGAGTACAGGTAAGGCAGCAATTTATAACGTAATTCGATGAATTTGCGATTGATAGCGGTATACGGATCGCCAAAGCTCCATGGCTCACGTTCCTTGGTATCGCCGGCAGAGTGCGCGCGCATAAACGGCGAGAATGTTCCTAACTGAATCCAGCGGGTAAACAGTTCGCCGTCTGGTTCGCCGCTAAAGCCACCTATATCAGTACCGCAAAACGGAATGCCTGACATTGACAGACGTTGTAGCTGAACGTTACCCAATTTCAAATGCTCCCAGGTTGCCACGTTATCTCCCGTCCAAACTGACGAATAACGCTGTACGCCCGAATATCCGGCCCGGGTAATTGTAAACGGGCGTTTATTTTTCATGATATTACGCAAGCCCTCATACGTAGCGCGTACCATTTGCATACCATACACGTTGTGTGCTTTACGGTGCGAGCCACGGTGGCCATCGTACTGATGACGGACATCATCAGGGAAAGTGCTGGTACCAAATACAGCAGGCTCATTCATATCGTTCCAAACCCCGGCGACGCCCGCGTCAACAAGGCCCTGAAACAAGCCGCCCCACCACTCACGTACCTCCGGGTTTGTAAAGTCAGGAAACTGGCAACGGCCGGGCCATACATGGCCTTCCATAAAATAATCGTCGCTCCGGCGGCAGAAATAGCGTTTCTCCTTACCTTCTTTAAATACCCAATAATTATCATCAACCCGAATACCCGGATCAATAATTACCACGGTTTTGAAACCATCCTTAGCCAAATCACTGATCATGGCTTTCGGATCAGGGAAATATTTTTTATTCCAGGTAAAGCAACGGTAACCGTCCATGTAATCAATATCCAGGTAGATACCGTCGCAAGGAATATTTTGCTCACGAAATGTAGTAGCAATCTTTCTAACCTTAGCCTCAGGGTAGTAGCTCCAGCGGCATTGATGATAACCAAGAGCCCATAACGGCGGCATTGGATGCGTACCCGTAAGTTTGTGGTAGTTTTTAACCACGTCCATCATATGTGGCCCGTGTATATAGTAATACTGTAATTCGCCGCCATCAGCCCAGAAACTGGTTTTGTCAGGCTCTTGCGAACCAAAGTCGAAATGCGATTTAAACGTATTGTCAAAGAAAATACCGTGGGATATACCCTCATTTATACTGATGTAAAAAGGTATGGTGCGGTAAATAGGATCCTGATTCCATTGGAACGAATAAGCATCGGTATTCCAGTTTACAAAACGTTTACCGCGCAGGTTGAGCTCAGTAGGTTTATCGCCCAAACCAAAAAACGCCTCACGGGGAAGGCATTCTTTAGTACAAAACACATAATAACCACCAAAGGCCACGTTTTCTTCCCAGTGCATAGGTACGGCGTCCATACTGGTAATGGTGTCATCCGCATCGGAGAATGAGATGAAAAAATCAGCCTTACGGATATGGCAGGTAACTACACCTGTTGAAACACGAAACTCAGCATCATCCTCAAACAAGGTAAAGGCAGTGGCCTTAGGAGTAATCTTAGGCACTCCATAAGAAAACTCCTCCAGAAAAACCCCATGCGGAGCCAGTCTAACCCGGATAATCTCGTCTGTTACTACTACTATTTCAACTTTGGCCTCTCCGTCTGTAAAATAGAACTTGTGACCTATCTGATCGGCTTGTTTGGGTATGCCCAGATATTTTTTTATGATGGGTTTTATTCCGATTACAGGGTTGTTTACATGTTGAAACACCTCTTCTTCGGCCACTGTGGATTTGTTTAATTCTAATTCGGGGTTTGTCGTGTTCTCTTCCATATACTATGATCGATTCGGCACTTGCACACAAATATTCGCAGTAAAAGCCAAAAATTAATGGCAATTGCCTGTTTCAAGAGCTAATAAACGACTTTTATTCTATAAAAAGGACAGATGAAGCCGGAAAAGATGGACAACAGTGAAAAATTATGAAAGTCATAATTTTCAGTACTTTAAAGTACTGCAATTTAATATTAAAATAGCAACGGGCGGGTACCCGCTGCTATCCGGAATTAAAAGATTTATAAAGCGTTTAACGCTGCTTTTAAGCCAACAACCGCGGCATTACTGCTGTTACCAGCCTCAAATATTTCGGCCGATGACATTTTATTACTGTAAAACGCATGGTTAGCGTCCTTATCAATAGCCAGGTTTGAACCATGAATGGTGATACCTGCAAATAATCCGCGACTGCGTGAATAGGAATAAACCTCGGCCTCTAACTTATAATCGGTAGTTGCCTGCGAACTGCGGCCTACAGGGCCGGCTGCTGCTGATATGTCACCGCCAATGGTAAAATCGCCATTTTTAACTTTGGCTAACACACCTTTGTGCCTAAATACCAACACCAGGTCGGTAGACTGCACACCGATCTGCAAACCAATGCTACCGCCTGTCATAGTAACAAATACCGGGTCGCTCCATTTACCGTCTGGCAACTTTACCAGCGCAATGCCTTTGCCGCGTTTGGCACCCACACCAAAGCCGGCGTTCAACAGCCCCGGGATAATTACAATACCTTCATATTGCGATATCAGATCATGGGGTATGGTTTCTTTCATTTTACTAAAAGCCTTTAGCACATCGGTTGATTTATTGACGCGCTCAGTTTCTTTACTCACATCAGTGGCCGACGCCATTATCATCAGTACAGATAACAATACCGGCGCTATAAATAATTTTAAAGTTTTCATGATTGACAGATATTAATTTGTGTTATGAACAAAACCTGCGAATCCGGTAGTTGTTTGCTAAAATGTAAGTTTCCCCGTCATATAATTATCCTATCTGTTTTTAGCATAATAGCATATTAAACCCGGTGCTTATCTTTGCACAAATGAAACCCGGTAAACAGCAGGTATTTTCTATAGATAATGATGCGGCATTTAACGAAATTGCTTTGCAGACTTTCAGGTATCAGGCAAAAAACTGCCGGGTTTATGCTGATTTTATCGCCGGTTTGGGTATTGATACCGAACGAATAAACGCAGTTACGCAAATTCCGTTTTTGCCTATCGAGTTTTTTAAGGGCCACCATATTTTAAGCTCGGCAGATGCGGCGCAGGTTACCTTTACCAGCTCGGGTACTACAGGCATGATCACCAGCAGCCATTATGTAACTGACGTGAGTTGGTATGAGGAAAGCTTTCGCAAAGCGTTTAATTTATTTTATGGCGATATAAGAGATTATACCGTCCTGGCGCTGCTGCCCTCGTACCTTGAGCGTCAGGGATCGTCATTGATTTATATGGCCCAGGATCTGATTACCCAGTCAAACAACCCTGACAGTGGCTTTTACTTATATAACTACGACGAACTGGCCGCGCAACTGGCCAAACAGCAGATTGCTGCCAAACCTACCTTGTTAATAGGCGTGACTTTTGCGCTGCTTGATTTTGTGGAGCAGCACCCAATTAACTTTCCAGAATTGATTGTGATGGAAACCGGCGGCATGAAAGGGCGTCGTAAGGAAATGATCCGTGAAGAACTGCACGCTGTTTTATGCGAAGGGTTTGGCGTAACCGCCATTCATTCAGAGTATGGTATGACTGAGCTGCTCTCGCAAGCCTACTCACAAGGCGGGGGAGTTTTTTACTGTCCGCCCTGGATGAAGATCATCACCCGCGATACCAACGACCCATTAACTTTAATTACCGACGGCAAAGTTGGCGGCATTAATGTTATCGACCTGGCTAATATTAATTCGTGCTCATTCATTGCAACCAAAGATTTAGGTAAGATTTATGCTGATGGTAGCTTTGAGGTTTTAGGGCGTTTTGATAATGCCGATATACGCGGCTGTAATTTACTGATAGCGTAAAACTTAATATGCAACTAACGGAATTTAACTATTTTTGCACCTCACAAATACCGAAACAACATGATGGATCAATTTTTGCGTGACGAGCAAGACCCAAAAGCGATAGAGAAAGTTTACACCCGCCTGGTTGACTTGTTAACCACCGGAGAAGAAATTATATACATAGCCGTACAAAAAAAACCTTTGGTAAACATTTTACCTGATTGTATTGCGATTACGAATAAGCGCGTACTGTTTTTTACCCCGGCAAACCTGGGCCTGTCTATAAAATTTGTCGACTTTGTTTGGAAGGATATTGTTGACGTTTATACAAAGGAAGAGATCATTGGCGCTATATTTAGCGTAAAAACCACCAATGGTGCTGAAATGGGTGTCGACTATCTACCGAAGGTACAGGCCCGTAAACTATATCAATACGCGCAAGAGCGAAAAGAAGCCGAACGCGAAGCACGCCGCCAGCGCGAGCTTGAAGAGAAACGCGCCGAATCGGGCTCTATTCAATACGATCAGCATGCTCCGCCGCAAGCTCCTGCATTACAGGCTGCCGCACCGGCACAAGTTGAGCCAACTCCTGCTCCGGCAGCACCTGCCGCCGAGGTTAAACCAGATGTGTTGACTGAGAAATTGAAAAAGCTGAAAACCTTGTTCGATAACGGACTAATCTCACAAGAGGAATATAATTCTAAGAAATTGGATTTGTTAAGCGATCTGTAATTGAAAGAAACCATAAAGAGGAAAGGGGCAGATGATCATCTGCCCCTTTCCTCTTTATCAAATTTGTCATTCTCAGCATCGCGAAGAATCTTATTTAAGCGATTATCGACCTTTAACTATCAATCGGATAAGATCCTTCGCTACGCTCAGGATGACAAGTGGAGTTTATTGATGACAAACAGGATTGCGTTACTTACTCAGCAATAATCAAAAAGTAATTCTTTTTACCTTTTTGAGCGACAAGGAATTTCCCACCTATCAGACTATCTGTGTTATAAACATCTTCAGGAGCGCCTATTTTAGTTTTATTGATGGCTACCCCACCACCCTGGATCATTTTTTTTGCTTCGCCTTTTGATGCAAAAACTTGGGTATTGGCAGCCAGTAAGTCGACAGCACTGATACCAGCCTGTAAATCGCTCAAGCTTATTTTAAAATTAGGCACACCTTCAAATAAACCAATTACCTCAGCCTCGCTTAGTTCATTCAAAAACTCAATGCCTGTATTGCCAAATAAAAACTCTGACGATTTGATAGCTTTTTCATATTCAGCTTCGCCATGTACACGTATGGTGATGTCTTTAGCTAAAGCTTTTTGTAAGGTACGCAGGTGCGGTGCGCTGTCTTGCTCGGCTTCCAAACCTTTAATAGTGTCCTCGTCAAACAGGGTAAATATGCGGATGTAGCTTTTTGCATCGTCATCGCTGGTATTTAGCCAAAATTGATAGAATTTATAAGGTGATGTTTTTTCAGCGTCCAACCATATATTACCCCCCTCGGTTTTACCAAATTTTGAGCCATCAGCCTTTTTAATCAATTGTGTGGTTAAAGCAAAAGCCTCGCCGCCACCTTTGCGGCGCACCAATTCAGTACCGGTAACAATGTTACCCCATTGATCTGAGCCACCCATTTGCAATTGGCAGTTGTTATGTTTCCACAAATAGTAAAAATCATATCCCTGCACCAACTGGTAGGTAAACTCAGTGAACGACATACCGGTCTCGCCTTCCAAGCGCTTCTTAACCGAGTCTTTCGCCATCATATAATTAACAGTGATGTGCTTACCAACCTCGCGGATAAAATCAAGAAAAGTAAAATCTTTAAACCAATCAAAGTTGTTCACCATCTGAGCGCTATTGGCCCCACTATTAAAGTCAAGAAATTTCTCTAATTGCGCTTTAATACCGGCAAGGTTTTTCGCTAAAACATCTTCTGACAACAAATTACGCTCGGCCGATTTACCTGAAGGGTCGCCTACCATACCGGTGGCGCCGCCAACCAGGGCAAAAGGTTTGTGGCCCGCACGTTGAAAATGTATCAGGGTCATGATCTGCGCCAGACTGCCTACATGCAATGAATCGGCAGTTGGGTCGAACCCGATATAGCCGGATGTCATACCTTTATTTAACAGTTCCTCAGTTCCGGGCATAATATCATGCAACATGCCGCGCCAGCGTAATTCTTCAACAAAATTCATTGATATAGTATCTTTTAAAATGCCCGTAACTATCGGGCCGCCAAAGATAACAGATTATACATTTTTATACACTTTATATGGGCGATTATATACCGATTTATAAACACTCGTCATTTTACAGTAATCTAAATGTTATAACAACATCTAAATTTTAGCTGCTATCAAACATTTTTCCTATTTTTAGCTGAGGCCCGTTTATGAATTTTTTATCCCACTTTTATTTTGACTGTGAGGCTACCGACTGCTATTTTGTACTTGGTACCGTACTGCCCGATTTATTGAAGAATGCGGATAAGCGCATTGTTTTGCATCCTGAAAAACTGCATCATACCAACCCTGCAGTTAACAGCATTGTAGCCGGATGGAACAAACATCTTGATGTAGATAAGCATTTCCACTCTTCAAATTTTTTCATAACGCACTCGCATCAGCTTAAGAAAGAATTATTACCAGCTATAACAGGCTCGCCGGTCAAACCGTTTTTTTTAGGTCATATTGCAGTCGAACTAATTATTGACAACCTGCTGCTCACCACCGGCGAAATAATGGTTGGCGATTTTTATGACCATTTAAAAGGTTGCGATAACGAAGTGATTGATGACTTTCTCGTTTCAGCCGGATTGAAAGACACTACCCGTTTCTTTCGTTTTTTTGAAGGATTTAAACGTGATAAATATCTGAACACCTATTCAGAAACAGAGCAAATTGCATATGCGCTAAAACGCATCTGTATGCGTATTTGGGACAACCCCTTCACCCCGCAACATGAGGCACAGATGAACAAGGTAGTTATCAATTATCGTGAGCGGTTGCTGCCTGAATTTATGTCGATTTTTAGTGAGATTGAAAGTAAGCTGTAAGCTCATTTATGATGATTTAGATCCGGCTAATGAGCTGTCAGTTAACAATATCGCCTAAAATCCGCGTTTTGTCATCAAAAGCCCTTAAAAATCAGCATTTAACATTAAATAAAATTTCCTTGTATAAAATATAGTCGTACCTTTGCAGTCCCAATTAACAAATTGGGAAAAGGAGATAAATTAATTAATGGCAAAAAAACAAGAAGCAGAAAAAGAATTAAAAGCTAAACAAGCTGAGCTGGAAACAGCAAGAGCTGGTGGCGAAAAAGAAACTATTGAATCAGAGGCTGATTCAATATCAATCGAAGAGATTAAATCTCAAATTGCTTCAGTACCTAATGCAGATTTTGATTGGGATGCTGATGACAAAAAATTTGGTAACTACAGCGACAGCGACCGTGAGAAATTCGAAAAATTGTATGATGGAACTTTCAGCTCTATCACCAAAGGCGAAATCATCACTGGTACCGTTGTAAGTATCAACAACAAAGACGTTGTCTTGAACGTTGGATTTAAATCTGATGGTTTGGTATCAGTTTCTGAATTCCGTGATACACCTGATCTGAAGATCGGTGATACAGTTGATGTTTTTGTTGAGTCGCAAGAGGATGCTAACGGTCAGTTAGTATTGTCTCGCAAACGCGCTAAAACTCAAAAATCATGGGAGAAAATCAATTCTGCATTGGATAACGATGAGATCATCACCGGTTTTGTTAAGAGCAGAACTAAAGGTGGCTTGATCGTTGACATCATGGGCGTTGAAGCCTTCTTACCAGGTTCACAAATCGACATTAAACCTATCAGGGATTATGACGTTTACGTGGGCAAAACTATGGAGTTCAAAGTTGTTAAAATTAACCACGAGTTTAAAAACGTGGTAGTATCACACAAAGTGTTGATCGAGGACGACTTAGAAAACCAAAAAACCGAAATTGTCGCAAAACTTGAAAAAGGTCAGGTATTGGAAGGTACAGTTAAAAATATTACCGACTTTGGTGTATTTATTGACCTTGGTGGTGTTGACGGTTTATTACACATTACAGATATTTCATGGGGCCGTATTGAGCATCCAAGAGAAGTTTTATCATTGGATCAAAAAATCAACGTTGTTGTGCTTGACTTTGATGATGAGAAAAAACGTATCGCCTTGGGCTTGAAACAATTAACTCCACACCCTTGGCAGTCGCTTGACGAGTCAATTCAGGTTGGTTCAAAAGTTAAAGGCCGTATAGTTACTGTTGCTGATTACGGTGCTTTCTTAGAAATCATCCCGGGTGTTGAAGGTTTGATCCACGTGTCAGAAATGTCGTGGTCACAAAACCTGCGCAACCCGCAAGAATTCCTGAAAGTTGGCGACGAGATCGAAGCTCAGGTATTGACATTAGACCGCGACGAGCGCAAAATGTCATTAGGTATTAAACAATTAACGCCTGATCCATGGCAAAATGCTGCTGAGAAATACGCTATCGGCACTCAGCACGTAGCTACAGTTAAAAACATGACCAACTTTGGTGTGTTTGTTGAACTGGAAGACGGTATCGACGGTTTGATCCACATCTCTGACCTTTCATGGTCTAAAAAAATAAACCACCCTAACGAGTTCACTAAAGTTGGTGAAAAACTGAACGTGGTTGTATTAGAGCTTGACGTTGAAAACCGCAAACTGAGCTTAGGTCACAAACAATTAGAAGAAAACCCTTGGGATACTTTCGAAACTGTGTTCACACTGGATTCAATCCACGAAGGCACTGTATTGAAAGTAACTGACAAAGGTGCAATTGTTGCTTTACCTTACGGTGTTGAAGGCTTCGCTCCTACCAAACACCTGGTTAAAGAAGATGGCAAAGCTTTAAAAGCTGACGAAACGGCTGACTTCAAAATCATTGAGTTTAACAAAGAGAACAAACGTATCGTGATTTCACACGCTCGTATTTGGGAAGATGCTCGCGCTGATGCTCGTGTACAAGACTTCGAAAACCGTAAAAAAGAGGCAAAATCTGCCAGCAATGCGGTTAAGAAAGTGAAAGATTCAGTTGAGAAATCAACTTTAGGCGACTTGTCAGTTCTTGCTCAATTGAAAGAACAAATGGAAGGTGCAGAAACCAAAGCTGCTGCTAAAAAAGCTGCCGCTCCAAAAAAATCTGAAGAAGAAGCTAAATAAGCTTTAACCGAATATTTTTAAAACTAAAGCCCCCGAGTGATCGGGGGCTTTTTTGTATAATAAAAACATCATCACTGACAGGGTTATTGCTTCGCTTAATTAACAAAGTAGACCTCACATGTGTAACCGGGAGCAATAGCTTATCAACTCGATGAATAGTTTAAGTGCTATATAGCCTAAAACTAACATGGTTATAAAACCTAACACAAGCTGTAAAAAGTTTTCATAGGTTCGGTTGCGTACGGGCACAGGTTCAGGATTTAAATTTTAAAGCTTTGTATGTGAAAATACAAAACATTCCCAAAAGTTGTACTGCAAATAGTTAAATTTCATATTTATGCTGACGGGGCATTGTCAGCAATGTTGTTTCATTCAGTTTCAATTTGTTTCACTGCTTTTTGTAAGCAGCTATAAATAAGCCAATTACATTAAAATGTTGTTTCACTTGTTTCATCTGTTTCACATTCACCTGAAACAAAACAGCTCCATTAGCTCTCTGTCATTAAAATAAATATAGCGAAAGAGATTACTGCGGGTAATTACCTATCAAGCCGCCGGGAACGAGAAATAAAATGTAGTACCCTTACCCTCATAGCTTTCCAGCCAGATTTTACCATGGTTTGCAGCAACAAACTCTTTGATCAGACTTAACCCCAGGCCACTGCCTTTCTCGCCTTTTGTACCATAAGACACCTGCAAGTTTGAAGTAAGGAATTGCTTCTGCTGATCTTCAGTAATGCCCTTACCGGTATCACGAACCATAAATATCACCTTGCCGTCTTGCTTATCTGCGCCAAGTTCAATGCTGCCTTTTTCATAAGTAAACTTAATAGCGTTTGACAGCAGATTACGTATAATAAAATCAAAATGGTTAATATCACCAATAATCCCGGCACCCAAGGGTACACGGTCAATAACCGCTATATCTTTGAGTGCAGCTTGCCTGGAAAGCAAATTTATGTTTTTGTCAACAATAGCCTTGGTATCGAGCGTTTCAGGCTGTACCTTAATACCTTGCAATTGCGTCCTCCCCCATTCAAACAATGTTTGCAGCAGCTCAAAAGAAGCCTCCGTTTGTTTGCGCAGGTCAGATATCATGAGCTTCAATTCCTCTTCGGTAAAATCTTCAGTTTCCATCAAAGCAAATAACTGCGCTGCGCTGCCGGCCGGCCCCTTCAGGTCATGACCAATTACAGAGAATAAGGTATCTTTAACCTGGTTAGCAGCTTTCAGCTCCTTGTTTAACCGTCTTATTTTGCGTCGCTCAAAAAAGAACATTACCAAAGCCGCCAATACAATCACTAATATCACCAGGCTTAAATCAAGCTCTTTTTTTTCTACTTTACTTACTTGTTGCAGGTTACCAATCTTCTCGCGCGATGACTCTAACGCGTAGCTGCTGTCTATAGCTGCGATATCTTTGGTGGTATCGGCATTTAACAAACTATCCAGCAAACGATGATTTTCTTCAAGAGCAGCCATCGCCTCCTTATAATCTTTTTCCTGCTGATAGACACCGGCCATTGCTGCGTAGATGCTGGCCGCAAGACGTGGCTGGTGCAGACTATCGGCCAGATGCAATGCACTTTTCAAATCTTTTAAACTCTGGCCCGAATCCTCTTTTTTCAGCACACCGGCTATATTAATCAAAGCTTCGGCCTGCTGCTCCGGGCGATTGTATTTTTTAGCTTCAGAAAGCGCTTGTTTGTATGTAGAAAGCGCGTGAGCAGACTGGCCTTCCTGCTCGTAAATCTTACCTTCTTCGCCCAACATATTGATCTCCGTATCGCGTTCGGCCGGGATCTTACTATTTTGTACGCCTTCTTCCAGATATTTGATGGCTGTACGGTTATCACCTTTACGCAAATACAGATGGCCTATCCTGTCCAGTAAAATAAAGTACTCTTCAGGCTTCTTTTGCCGATGCTCATACTGCACCAACGTGCGCAGGTAATACGTAAGCGCTTTTTCAATATCGCCTTTTTCTTCGTATACCTTACCTAAACCGCTATAAGTATCCAGTATACCGCTACTATCATGACTATCCTTGTAAAAAGTAAGCGACTTATCCAGTTCAGTAACTGCTACCGCGACGTTCTTCCCCTGGCCATCCAGCAGCCCCAGTTGATCATACGCTGCGGCCACACCTTCCGGCTCATGCAGGTTACGAAATATCGACAAGGCTTCATTAATAAACCGGCGCGCCAGGTTTGCATGGTTATGCAGAATATTTACGCTACCAAGCTCCATAAGTAATACAGCCTGACTGTGATGGTCGCCCATCAATTCAGCCAGGCGCATGGCCTGGTTACAATAATGCACAGCCGAATCGGGCTGATCAGTAGCATAAAGTTTACTAATTTCTAAGTAGGTATCTATTTTTTGTTGGTTACTCTCATTTTTCAGACGCGATCGCAGCGTAGATAACGGTACCTGGGCAAATGCGGTGCTGCATATCAACAGCAAAATTAAGGGGTAATTAAATTTATACATCATCAAGGCCTTTTACGTAAAACAAGATTGAATGTTAGCTTTTGTCTCGATTAAGCTACACAAATAATTACCAAAATTATTACCTTTGCCCAAATCCACCCATACGATGCAAAATCTTACGCTGCTCGACGGTCAGAAATTTCAAATCACTATTCAGCGTCTTTGTCGTCAATTAATTGAGAATCATAACGATTTTTCGCAAACAGTATTAATTGGCATACAGCCAAGGGGTATTTACCTGGCTAAACGCGTTGCTGATGAACTACGCAAAATTTTACCCGATCACAACATTCAGCAAGGCGACCTGGATATAACTTTTTATCGTGATGACTTTCGCCGACGCGAATCGCCACTAGTGCCTAATCAAACCAAGATCGACTTTATTATTGAAGGCAAAAAAGTGGTTTTAATGGATGATGTGCTATGGACCGGCCGTACCATCCGCGCAGCTATGGACGCGATGCTGGCCTTTGGGCGGCCGGAGCGTGTTGAGCTGTTAACGCTGGTTGACAGGCGTTACTCTCGCCACATCCCGGTAGCAGCTGATTATATCGGCATTGAGGTTGATTCCATCGCGTCGCAAAAAGTGGTGGTAAGCTGGAAAGAAACTGATGGCGAGGACAGAATACTTTTGGTATCTGAAGCTAAGTAGATATCGGATTTCGGATGTTCGAGTTCGGATTTAAATCCAATCGAACAATCGGAAACCGACAATTAATAAGAAAATAATTATAACAAATCCGAATTCGAACATTCGAAATCCGAAATAAAAATGGGTTTAAGCACACGCCACTTACTTGGAATTAAAGGTTTAAATGAAGCTGATATTCAGTTGATATTTGAAACAGCCGACAATTTTAAAACGGTGTTAAACCGTCCGATTAAAAAAGTTCCGTCGCTTCGGGATGTGACCATTGCCAATATTTTCTTTGAAAACTCTACCCGTACCCGCTTGTCATTCGAATTAGCAGAGAAACGCCTGTCTGCCGATGTGGTAAATTTCGCCGCTTCGTCATCATCAGTGAGTAAAGGCGAAACGCTGATAGACACGGTAAACAACATCCTGGCTATGAAAGTGGATATGGTAGTGATGCGTCACCCCTATGCCGGCGCGGCTACCTTTTTATCAAAACACGTAAAGGCGCAGATAGTAAATGCCGGTGACGGCGCACACGAGCACCCAACGCAAGCGTTATTGGATGCTTTTTCAATCCGTGAAAAATATGGCGATGTTGCCGGTAAGAAGATTGTTATTGTGGGCGATATCCTCCACTCTCGCGTGGCGTTATCAAATATCCTTTGCCTGAAAGAACTGGGTGCCGAAGTTATGGTTTGCGGACCAACAACGCTGATCCCGAAATATATTAGTGCCTTAGGCGTTAAAGTAGAGCATAACCTGATCAAAGCTTTGAACTGGTGCGATGTGGCCAATATGCTGCGCATTCAATTGGAGCGTCAGGATATTAAATATTTTCCATCGCTGCGCGAATACACTATGCTATACGGATTGAATAAAGAGATTTTAGACTCGTTAGATAAAGAGATTACGGTAATGCACCCGGGGCCGATAAACCGGGGGGTAGAGATAACCAGCGACGTAGCCGACAGCAAACAGTCTATCATTCTGGATCAGGTTGAAAATGGTGTAGCCGTACGTATGGCCGTGCTATACCTGCTGGCAGGTCAAAACCCTTGATAATATGATAAAAACGCTGCGTGGATTATTGCTTTGTGCGATTGGCTTATTGTTAAGTCTCAACACAAACGCACAGGCACGCCAGCTTCGCAAAACCGATTCGGTTTTTGTGCTTATTAAACAGTACATCGTTACCAAAAACCCGGACGCTATTTATAACCTGGCCGATGCCCGTTTTAAAAAATCCATCCAGCATGGCGACTTTAATGATTTTCTGGCGAAAGAACTGTTTCCGCTTGGGATTGTGGAAAGACTCGCTCATTAGTTTCGTAAACAATGTTACTGCGGCCTATCGTGTACAATTTGATGCCGTGACTATGCTGCTCACTATTAGCCTGAGCGAAAATGATAAACTATCCTATTTTAAACTTGAACCATATAGAGAGACATCGGTAACCAAACCATCGCCGGCTGCCACAAATAACCCTATGGCAACCCCGGTTGACGGGTTGGTTGATTCTGTTGTGCGTAAATATATCCAGCGTTCTAATACGGTAAGCATGAGCGTGGGCATTATCAGGAACGGAAGCGTTCATACCTACAATTACGGCGAAACTAAAAAAGGTAAAGGTAATATGCCCAACATGGGCACACTGTATGAGATCGGTTCCATCACTAAAACGTTTACGGCTACTTTATTAGCCTGGTATGTGAATGAAGGTAAATTGAGCCTGGACGATCCAATCACGAAATATCTGCCCGACTCGGTTGCTGCTAACCCGGCCTTGAAAGATATTAAACTGGTAAATCTAAGCAACCACACATCAGGCCTGCCGGGCTTACCCACCAACTTTGCGAAGCAAAAAGATTACAGCGATGCCAATCCTTATAAAAATTACACGCGCGAAATGTTATTCAGCTACCTGGCAAATTGCAAGTTAAGAAGCAAGCCTGGTACCGAGTACGCTTATTCAAATTTGGCGGTGGGCTTGCTGGGCGTAATTTTGGAACGCATTAGCGGAAAACCATATGAGCAATTGGTCACCGAAATTATCTGTCGCCCCCTGGGGATGAAGTCAACCTTACAACATCTATATCCGCTTATTGCAGGGCGATTTGCTTTTGTTTATGATGAGGAGGGCAAGCAAACGCCGGCCTGGGATTTTGATGCGCTGGCAGCCTGCGGCTCTCTCCGATCGACTATTAATGACCTGCTACTCTATGCTAAAGCCAACATGAACAAAACTGACACCAAGCTCTCAAAGGCTATGGAATTGGCACATCAAATAACTTTTAACAATGGCGATACGCAGGTTGGTTTGGGTTGGCATATCATTAAGGTTAATGGGGTGAGTTACCTGTTTCATAATGGCGGTACCGAAGGCAGCAGCAGCTTCCTGGCTTATAATATTGAGAAAAAATTAGCTGTGATCCTGCTATCTAACGCGGGCGCAAGTACAGATAATACCGGGGTAGATATTATATATAAATTACAGTAACCATTAAGTTTAGCAAATAGTTATGCTATCGCCGGGCTTATAAATATTATGAAATTTGATACCCTGTTTATCAAAATGTTTGGTATAAGCTTCATAGCGTTGTTTAATAAAAAACTCTTTAGCATAACCATCATGCACCGGCAGTATTTGTTCGGGTTGCAGCTTGTCAGCAAAAGCTGATATCATAATTTCATTGGCAAAAGGCGCCATGGTGACCATTATTAACAGTTCAATACCTTTATAACGCAGTAGCTCATCTTCCATCGAATCGACCGGATGCAGCACACGGTCATTAATAACAAAACCCAGCATCTGCGGTAGCGGGTTATCCAAAATCAGTGCATGTTTAACCGTAATAGCCTCCAGTTTGAACGGACCAAGTTGATGTGTACCATCTTGCCAAACATTGTGCGCCATATCGTTTTTTTGCAAAACTTCGGCCACTTGCGCGGTTGTATAAACCGGGGCGTTGCTTAGCTCCACAATTTTTTTCAGGTTATCAATATCCAGATGATCAGGATGAATATGGGTGATAACGATAGCATTGACATCACTAAACAATTCTGGTTGAACGTCGCCTTCGGCAAAACTGAACTTTCCCGGGTCGAACAACAGCTTGTAGTCATCTATCTCAAAAACTAAACAAGAGTGCAGGTATTTGGATATTTTCATGTTGACAGTGTAATAAGATTTTAACCGGGTTGCCCACGAAAGGTTTTGTGTTAATTATAACAACGCTGTCAATTCAACCAATGATGATATAGTAGCCACCTGCCCTTCCTCTACTTCGCCAAAACCATAGTCAGCAAAAATAAAGGGTACTCCGGCTTTGGTTGCTGCTGTATAATCGCCTAAAGTGTCACCAACGTAAACCGGCGCTTTCAACTCATGATCCTTTATAATGTCAATAATATTTTCGGCTTTGGGCTGATTTTTGGCACCGTAACATTGGTGGCCTGCAAAATAATGTTCAAACCCACTAACCTTGAAGAACACCTCAATGTAACCGCTTTGGCAATTGCTTACTATGAAAAGTTTATATTTTTTAGAAAGCTGCTCGAGAGCCTGTTCCAAACCCGGATATAAATCGCCACCTTTTTTATATAAAATCTCCAGTTCATATTTGCCGGCCAATGCTTTGAATTCTTCACGCTGTTCTTCTGTCAGGTAAGGTAACAGGGTTTCAAAAATGGCTTTGTAGGTCATGCCGGTTATCGAGTGGACCATGGGGCGGGTAAAATCTTCTTTGATATAGTCTACCTGTTCTTTAGCCGTTTGCCAGGCCACCACGACATTAGATGAGCTGTCCCACAATGTGCCATCAAGATCAAAAATTATACTATCAAATTGGCTTTTTAATAAATTATTCATCGGTGGCAAAAGTAGGTTTTAATTTTGGAGGAACTTCTTCAAATTTTACTCAAAATCTATTATTAAATTTAAAACCAAACGCTTTTTCTTGAAACTACTTATCATTGAAGACGAACCGGCACTGCGCGAGAGTATTGAAAAATATTTTAGCGAAGCCGGGGTGTTGTGCGAAAGCTGCGACACCCTCGATGGCGCAATAAGCAAAATTTCATTATATGACTATGATTGTATTTTGCTGGACATAGGCCTGCCTGACGGCGAAGGCTTTACTGTGCTGGAGCATCTGAAAGCCCACGGCAAAAACGAAGGTGTGTTAATTATTTCTGCACGCAATTCGCTTGATACCAAAATTAAAGGGTTGAATTTAGGCGCAGACGATTACCTGATAAAACCTTTTCATTTAGCTGAGCTGAAAGCGCGCATTGACGCTATTTATCGCCGAAGAGCATTTAATACCAACAACTTACTCGTGCATGATTTGATTAATATTGATCTGTCTGCCCGCGAGGTGAAGGTCAATTCCGTAAGCCTTATTTTTACCCGTAAGGAGTACGATATGTTGTTGTACTTTATTGCCAACAAGGGCAAGGTTATCTCAAAAAATGCCATAGCAGAGCATTTGTGGGGTGATGAGTTTGATTTGGCCGATAGCTTTGATTTTATCTATACCCACATCAAGAACATACGCAAAAAATTAATGGAGGCTGCACGTAAAGACTATATCAAAGCCATTTACGGCGTAGGTTATAAATTTGTATAAGTGATAAAATTATCGGCCAGATATAACAAAGCGACGTTGGTTATCACCATTGTTGTGTTACTGATTACCGGCGCGGTGTACTATGCCTTAATCAATTACATCGTCAACAAACAACTTGACCGAGACCTGATAGAAGAACTTACTGAAATACGCGATTTTGTAAAACAAAATAAGCATTTGCCGCAACAGTTGGATTTTGAAGGCGACCAGACGGCATTTACCCCTACAACTCGGCAAGAATCGTCCATCACTTTTTACGACACCCCTTACTATAAACGCAATAACAAAACAGAAGCAGGGCGCGCAGTCAAAGCGTTTATAACCCTTCATGGCAAGAATTATGTTGCTACTGTAACTATTTCAAAAGAGGGTTCTGAAAACATTGCACAGCTGATTATAGGCGTCACCATATTGTTGACTGCCGTTTTAATAATTATTTTGGCATTAACAAACCGTTATATCTTTAGCGGCATATGGCAGCCTTTTTATGACATACTGCAGGAGTTAAAAGCATTTAATATTGCAGATTCAGAAAACATTAAAACTAACAGTAGTAATATTGAAGAGTTCAGAGAGTTGAATGATGCGGTAGCTACGATGTCGACCCGCGTAAAAACAGATTATCAAAATTTAAAGACGTTTGCTGAAAATGCCTCGCACGAAATGCTGACGCCCATTGCAGTAATCAATTCTAAACTGGATACACTGATACAGGATGAACAATTGCGGGACGAGCAATTTGCCCAAATCAGTCACATATACGCAGCCACTAATAAATTGTCGAGGTTAAACCAATCGCTTTTACTTTTGGTGAAAATTGATAATCACCTGATTAATGAAGTATCGACCTTTAACCTTAAAAATGTTATTGTTCAAAAAGAGCGCCAGTTACAGGAACTGGTTCAGAGCAAAGGCATTACCCTGATTGATTTACTTGACGATAAAGAAATCACCGCCAGCCAGTATTTGATAGAAATATTAATTAATAACCTGTTCAATAACGCAATTAAACATAACGTTACAAAAGGGCAATTATACATCAGGCTAAGCAAACGCGAGCTGGTATTTGAAAACAGCGGCAGCGCTGCGCTTAACGACGCTGAAATTTTTGAGCGCTTTAAACGCGGCAGTAATTCAGATGGGACGGGGTTGGGATTAACCATCGCAAAAAATATTTGCGCACAATACGGTTACCAACTGACCTATAGATTTGAAAACCAGATGCACCGGTTTAGCGTTATCTTTTAGGTTGTGGATCGATGTAGACAACCTGCATCTCTGTCAGTTCCTGAGCACGGGTAGCCTTATTTAAAAACTTAGGTTTAAGGCGGCTTACCCAATAGCGTTCAAATAATTTTAATGATTTAATTTGCCAGCCAAGTTCAGCCAATTGCTTGATCCTGTCGGCCTTACCGTAAAATATAAACGGAGTTACAGGGTAGTTTTTTGGGTTGTCATCGGTAATAGTATTAACCTGCGATTTGATGTAAAAGGTAAAGGATGACACATACTCATCGTTCAATTGCACCACCGGTAAATTCTGAATATTGTTTTGATTGATCCACATCGCAGCCTCGCCGCCCGCCTGATATTTCAATAACGAGCTGTAGAAAATGGTGTTCAAATAAATATTAACAAAGAATGAAACTATCGCAGTAAGTACTACCATCTGTGCTACTACCCCCCGGGTAACACGATGCGGCAGATAGAGCAGCCCGGCTATACACAGCAACAAACAAATAGCCGCAGATAAGTTCCATGTTTCGGGCTGATAAAAGTAATTTAAACCAATGATGAGCAAAGCCATCAGCCCGGTAACGATGGTTTGGGCTACCCGGATAGCTTTGATGCTTTTTAGCTGACGTACATTTTGCAAATACTGAGCCGTAATAATAGCGAAAAATGGATAAACAATATTTAAATAATGCGGCAATTGAAACTTAGAGGTTGAGAACAGCAGGAACGTCAGTAGTGAACCGGAGATGCAATACCATTCAGTTGTCTGTATGTGCCTGGCGCCTTTTTTAATAAATTGGTAAATAGCCACAAATAGCAATAGCGACCATGGCAAGAAAGCCCACAATGTGGTATGAATAAAAAAGCTTGGATCGCCGTGCCCTTTAATGGGCCCGGTATTAAAGAAGCGGCCAAACTGGCTATCCCAGAAAAAGAAGCGTACGCCTGACACGCAATGCTTGTCAAATATTAACTTTTCAGGATGTAAGTCGAATTGCTGGTAAAGACAATAAAGTTCAGGAACAATAAATATCAGGGTTAAAACAATAGCCGCTAACCAGCGCAGGCTAAACAGTTGTTTCCATTGCCTGGTGATCATAAAATGCCCCGCAATAGCTCCACCGATAGGTATAACAGCAAACACGCCCTTGGTCATGATAGCGCAGGCGGCGAACAAGCATCCCCATAATAATTGCCAATAACTGTTTTTGGTATGCGATTGATATAAGTGATAAACCGATGCAATAATCAACCCGGTTAAATAAGGCTCAGCCCGAACATCATTATTGGAGAGGACGATATGCTGGGCTGTCAGCAAGATCAAAGTCGCCCAGAGACCGGTTTGTTTGTTGTACAGCGATTTTCCAAACAGATAGGTATAGAAAGCACCCATCATCATAAACAAAATACCTGGCAGCTTATACGCCCAGGTACTAATGCCAAAAAGCCGAAAAGACAAAGCAGTAACCCAAAACGGGAGGTGGGGCTTATCTAGCCAGTCGTGTCCATAAGCATACAGATCAACAAAATTATTGGTCTGCGCCATGGTTTTGGCTATACAGGCATATAAGGTACCATCGGGACCGATTACCGGGACAAACAGCCCGCTAAAATTCACCAAAACAGCTACGCCAATGAGCGCGTAAAGCCATTTAGTTTCAACTACCGGGGTTTGTTTATCCATTTGAGGGTAAAGGTAATAGTTTTGGCAGACTACCTTTGCTGCCTATTGCTCAATAATCGATAACCTACCAGTTCATCCCATCGGCCGCTTACCGGGCGATAGTAAACCAGTAGCTGATATTCATTCTCCGTTTCAAAATGGCTGCCCTCAATAGGTATATCGTCGGCCTTACCTGTTTTGTCAACCCAAACGTATTCGTAATCATAAACACCTTGTTTTAGGAACAGGTTGGTGAAGAAGCGACCTTTTATGGCGTCAAAATCCATTTTGCTGCTGGCATCGAGCTTGTAGTCATTGAATTTACCGACGATGTAAGCCGAGCCTTCCTGATCTGTTTTATTGGCGAATAAAGCGAAATACATGTGGGCATAATCGGCGTCGCGTTTAGGCTCGCCGCTGCCGTCCTGGTTCAGGATGAAGTATTTGCCATCGTTATCATATAACAAGGTGTAACCCTCCTGACTACGTGGCGGGTCGGTTAGCAAGGTAACTGTGTAAGCCGTATCCCTATAGATATGCCCTACCCTATCAGAATTTAACCGAAGGCTACGGGTATCAAAGTGCCTGAACTCATTACGACCAGGAAAATCATTGGCGTTAATATCGTTATAAACCAACTGCGTGCCGCGGATGGTTGAGGGTGATGTGTTCCAGATGCCGGTTTCATAACGGGCATTCTGCATCAGGAAAACTTTAATATCGGTATTAGGATTCTGTACATTCAAGCCGCCGAAAGCAACCTGAAAGTTTACCTTTTGGTTGGTTTGCCTTAACGACGGATCGTTAGAGGGCGCTATATCGGCAGCTATAGCAACTTTGGCATCCACCACATACAAACGTCGTGTCAGCACCATTTTTGCCTGATCGGCATCCTCATAAACTTTCAGTATATAGTTGCCCGATATTTTAGGCTTCATGTTTTCATTAGGCACCTTTAGCTCATAGTGCGTATATTTCTGTAAGGTGGAGACCGAATACCTGTAATCCAGCAAACGGTCGTCCTGGAAACCCTGGAGGTATTCAGATTTCGAGATATTGCTTGAGTTCCATTTACTATCGCAATGTTCAAGCGTATAATAGTAATTGCGCGTACCGCCGCGCAGGTCATCAAACATTAACAAAGCCTGTTCGCCCTGCAAAGCAATAACCGGGAACGACATGTCCATTTTGGCATTGTAAAACTGAACGGCTTTGATGTGCGCATTGTAAACGCTATCCGTATAGGGCTGACTGTAGGCCTTGAACCCTATCAATATGAAAAGAAGTGCAACGCAATTTCTCATGATGCAATAATACGTACTTTTCGGTGGGTTATAAACGCGGGTGTTCCACATAAATGTGAAACACTTTGGAACACTTTTCCACAATATCATTTGATTATCAACTAGTTATAAAAACACCTGAAACAGTGTGAAACACTACCAATACTTCAAACATATGGGTTTAAGTATTAAAATACCAATGACTTATATCAAATTTCATCATTGTAATGAATTAAAGTGAAACACCAACGTTGAAACATACCCAGGACTCTTAGGTATAAAACTTGAAACCATAAAAAAAGCGCTGAACGGAGTTCAACGCTTAAAAATCTATCAAACAATCTTATGCTTCCAGTTCCATGATCTGCTCGGCCAGTTCTTCCCATTTTTGCTGGGTTAGTTTAAGTTCGTCTTTCTTTTGGCTGTAGGTGGCGTTGGTTTCTTTTAGCTTGCCGGCGTCGTTATAAATCTTTTCGTCGGCCAGCGCGGTCTCCATATCCTTTACAGCTTTTTCTAAAACTGAGATCTGTTCTTCCATTTTTGAAAGATCCTGGTTCATCTTTTTCAGTTGCTGCTGCTTGTTTTCCGATGGTTGCACTTTAACCGGTTCAAGCTTTTTCTCCTCCTTTTTTGGCTGAGCAATTGGCAAACCTTTAGGCTCAACTTTACGCTTTGCGGCCCACTCTTCATACTCCTGATAAGTACCCGGATATTCTTTGATCTTTTGATCTTCAATAAACCAGATCTTGTTGGCGATATTGTCCAGAAAGTAACGGTCGTGCGATACGACGATTACCGTACCTTCATATTGTTGCAGGGCCTGTATTAAAATATTTACTGAGGCCATGTCCAGGTGGTTAGTGGGCTCATCCAGCACCAGGAAATTGGCATCGGCAGTTAAAGCTTTGGCTAACGCCACACGCGACTTTTCGCCACCGGAAAGTACCTTGATCTTTTTAAACACATCGTCGCCTGTAAACAGGAATGAACCTAAGATTGAGCGTAATTCGGTGTCTGTATGTTTCGGGGCGAATGATTGCAGTTCCTGCAAAATCTGGTTTTCCAGGTGCAGGCTCTCCAGTTGGTGCTGCGCAAAAAAGGTTTGACTAACGTTGTGCCCGGTTGTTGCTTTACCTTCAAATTCTTTGTCGGCACCGGCTATGATGCGCAGCAAGGTAGATTTACCGCGACCGTTAGCACCAATTAAGGCTATTTTGTCGCCTTTTTCAATAATGGCCTCGGCATCTTCCAGAATATCGATATTAGGATACTTTTTGGTAATGTGCTCCAAAGTCACTACATGACGACCCGATTGTTTGCTAAACTTAAAGCTAAAGTTAACTTCAGGATTATCGTCATCTACATCGTCGATACGCTCCATTTTGTCGAGCATCTTGATACGCGACTGCGCCATTTTTGCTTTTGACGCCTTAGCGCGGAAACGTTCGATTAAACGCTCTTCCTGGCGGATCTTTGATTGCTGGTTTTTAAACTCACCACGCTGTATTTCGGCACGTAGCTCTTTTTCTTCTAAATAAAAAGAGTAGTTGCCCGCATAAACGGTCAGCTTGCCTTTGCGCGACTCGACCGTACGGTTTATTACTTTGTCCAGAAACCATCTATCGTGCGATACGATAATGATAGCGCCGGGAAATGATTTCAGATAATCTTCAAGCCATTGGATAGACGGTAAGTCTAAGTGGTTGGTAGGCTCATCGAGCAGCAGAATGTCCGGCGCCTGCAACAATATCTTGGCCAGCATTACACGCATGCGCCATCCACCCGAAAAAGTGCTTAACTTGCGATGGCAATCGGCTTCGCTAAAACCCAGACCGGCCAAAATTTCGTGTGCCTTGTATTCGATGTTGTAACCATCTAATGCTTCAAACTCTGATTGCTTGTCGCTTAGTTTATGGATCAGGTCCTCGGTATAATCAGTTTCCAGCTTTTTAAGCAGGGCCTCAATCTCGTCATGCAACTGGTTTTGGCGCTCAAAAGCTTCCATAGCCACGTGCACTATGTTTTTGTCGGACGAATAAGACAAGAGGTCCTGGTTAAGGTAACCCATAGTCAGGTCCTTAGCCATTGATATAGTACCCGATGTCGGGGTATATTCGCCGGTAATAATTTTTAAGAGTGTGGTTTTTCCAGTCCCGTTAGCGCCGATAAGGCCTATCTTTTCACCGGGTTTAATATGCCAATTGGCCTCGTCATACAATGCCCTCGCACCGATCTCGAACGTAAGATTATTTATAGCAATCATTTGCGCGCAAAGATACGGTTTTTAAGCGGGGCTTAAAAACGGAGATTGGTGATTAGTTGATTGGAGATTAGGGGACATCATTCCGTAGAGACGCAATATTTTGCGTCCCCACTGTGAAGTCAAAATTATTATCAGAAAAAGAGACGCAATATATTGCGTCTCTACATCTTATCCCTTCACCGCCTCCAACCACGTGTGGGCCATCAACGCAGCTCCAGCAATTGACGGATGTACGCCGTCGCCTGTCCAGTAAGCGGGCGGAGCCTGGGTTATGGCTTTGTCGAAAGCGGCCTGATAAGGCACGAATGCAGCGTCGTATTGATCGGCAATATCGCGTGCAGCTTTTTTGAATTGGTTAAAAGCTGGATACCAGGCATCGGTGACGGACCTTACGCCCAATACGCCAAACGGTTCGCAGATGATTAGTTTTACATTTGGCAGTGCTGCTTTGGTTCGGTCGAGCAGCTTTTTATAGTCGGTAATGTAGTTATCAATAGTACCGGTATAGCCGTTAGTCAGGGTATGCCAATAATCATTTACGCCGATATGGATGCTCAGTATATTTGGTTTAATGGCCAGGGTGTCGGCGTCCCAGCGATCGGCCAGCTGGAAAACTTTGTTGCCGCTTACGCCTTTGTTATAAATTTTAAGATCCTTCCCCGGATATTGTGACAATAACTGTCCGGCAGCCATCAATGCGTAACCATTACCCATAGCGCCCGCATTGTTTGGCGAAAAAGCATTACGGTTACCACGACCGGCATCTGTAATTGAATCGCCCTGAAACAGAATAACATCGCCCTGATCAATACTTACCCTTCTGCCCTTAGGCGCAACGGCCACGGCCGAGCTAACTATTTGCGGTATGCTGATAGCTGCTACGGCACCTATTGAGGCGCTTTTGATAAAACTGCGGCGGTTGTTTTCCTGATTTCCCATAAATTATAATTGGTTGATGCCTTGCCTGGCGATGACCGAATTTACAGATTAATTTAAAAATTCAAACCTATGGCACTTTAATTATTCAGGGTCAGCCCTAAAACTGCTAACTTCGCGCCTATGTATAAGCTTATTAAACCTATCTTTTTTCAGTTCGACCCGGAAAACATCCATTATTTTGTAACGCGTAACTTAAAACGCTTTAACCGTTTGCCGGGTGGTGCAGCTTTGAGCCGCGCAGTGTGGGATATTAAGGATCATCGCCTGCAGAAAGAAGTTTTTGGTTTGAAATTTATCAATCCGGTAGGTTTAGCTGCAGGTTTTGATAAAAACGGCGAAGTAATCAGCGAGATGGCAAACCTGGGTTTTGGTTTTATTGAGGTAGGTACGGTTACTCCCCTGCCCCAGCCAGGCAATCCTAAACCCAGGATGTTTCGCAGCCCGAAGGAAAAAGGCCTGATCAATCGCATGGGTTTTAATAACCTGGGAGTTGATGTAGTGGCCGAGCGCATTGCGGCCTATCGCCACAAACACCCCAAAAAGCAACAGGGATTAATCATCGGCGGCAATATCGGCAAAAATAAAAATACACCGAACGAGGACGCCGTAAGTGATTACATTAAATGCTTTGACCGCCTGTTTGATGTGGTTGATTATTTTGTGGTGAACGTAAGCTCGCCAAATACCCCCGGTCTGCGTGCACTGCAAGAAAAAGAGCCTTTGATGGCTATATTAAATACGCTGCAACAGCGTAATAATAAAAACGGCATCAGCAAGCCAATTCTGCTTAAAATAGCGCCCGATTTGACAAATGAGCAATTGAACGATATCGTAGAGATTGTTCAGGAGACAAAAATCGCCGGGGTTATAGCCACCAACACCACCATCGACAAATCAGCAATAGCCGATGCAAAACTAAAAGAAGAAGCCGGGGGGTTGAGCGGCGCACCGCTAACCAAAAGATCAACCGAGGTTATTCGTTATCTGTCAAAAAAATCAAACGGTTCGTTCCCCATCATTGGTGTAGGCGGCATACATTCGGCCGAGGATGCTTTAGAGAAACTGGAAGCTGGTGCCTCGCTGGTGCAGCTGTATACCGGTTTTATTTATGAAGGGCCTGGATTGATTAAAAGGGTTAATAAAGCGCTATTGAAATCGTAACGAAATATGGCAAATACATTTTCTCAAATCTATCTGCAATTTGTATTTGCTGTGAAAGGCAGGCAAAATCTCATACCCAAAGAACATAAGGAAGAATTGCACAGGTATATTACGGCATTAGTGCAACATCGCCATACCAAAGTGCTCGCTATTAATAGCATGCCCGATCATATCCATTTATTTGTCGGATTTAAACCCACCATCTTGATTGCTGACTTTGTGAAAGAGATCAAAGTTGAAAGCAACGAATTTATTAATAGCAAAAATTGGATAAAAGGTAAATTTAGCTGGCAAGAGGGTTATGGGGTATTTTCTTACTCCCAATCGCACATCGATAGTGTTGTTAAATATATTTTGAATCAGGAAAAGCATCATCAAAAGAAAACATTTAAACAGGAGTACATCGAACTATTGAAGAAATTTGATATATCTTTTGAAGAATGGTTTTTGTTTGATTTTGGGGCGGGATGAATAGCGTTGCGTTTAAAGGAGGCTCCTATGGAGCCAAACACCTCTCTCTGTTCTTTTCTATAAACACGAGGCTCCTATGGAGCCATAGCTCCGCTAAACAATGGTATTTAAGCGAAAGCTCCGTGAGGAGGCTGACACGAGGTTCACATTGAGCCTGGCCCGGCAAAACAATTCTATCTAAGCGAAAGCTCCGTTAGGAGCCCTCGTGTTTATAGAAATGCATAACAAAACGACTTGGCTCCATAGGAGCCTCCTAAAACAAGCGAAAATATAGCCTATAAAAAAAGTCCCGTCGGCACAACCAACGGGACTTTCAATATCTGAATAATCTTAAATTAAATATTATTTAAGAGCAGCAGCAGCTTGCGCCAACACCGCATTGTTAATGCTGATCTGGCTTTTTGCTGACTCGTGCGAACGGCTTCCTGCTTCCAGGTTGGTAGCGTTCTTTAAAAACTGAACTTCTAATCTTGAGAAGGTTTTGTTTCTTCTATCTTTTCTTTTTAAACGTGTTACGCCCATGACTTTATTTTTAATAGCTGTATACCTGAGGTCGGAAGCGGATTCGAACCGCTGTAGGAGGTTTTGCAGACCTCTGCCTAGCCACTCGGCCATCCGACCCTGTTTTTTAGGAATGCAAAAATAGTAATTATTTGTTGCGAACCAACATTTATTTAAGCTTATTTCTGTTTATTTCTGAACAAAATATTGCTGTAGCTATGGCAACGTTCAAACTTTCGGCCTTACCCCCGCGCGGAATGGTGATGGCCCGGGTAACCAATTGCTTCACATTTTCGGTTAAACCCTTGCCCTCATTACCCATGACAATCAATCCTTCAGTACCAAAATTGGTAGCATAGATGTTCTCACCGTCAAGCAGTGCGCCGTAAACCGGTAACTTTGTGTCGGTAAGCATTTGTTTCAAATCAACGTAGTGTACGTTTATCCGCGAAAGCGAGCCCATGGCAGCCTGCACCACTTTGGGGTTATAAACCTCTACACAATCTTCAGAACAAATTATATTTTCTATACCAAACCAGTCGGCCGTACGAATAATGGTGCCCATATTGCCCGGATCCTGAATACCATCCAACACAATTGAAAATTTTTTGTTAAGAGTATCATGAGCCAGGGCCGGCCATTGCGGTATCCGCACAGTTGCTACAACATCGGCGGCCGTTTTTAATGCGCTTATTTTTTCAATTATGGCAGATGATATCTCGATGGAGTTTATTTTCTGCGATAATTTAAGCATTTTTGGGGCCATGGTTGCCGTATGGTAAACAGCTTCGATCTGGTAAGCCGAATTGTCAAATTCGCTCACAGATTTGAAGCCTTCAACCAAAAACAAACCATGTTCGCGGCGAAACTTTTTTTGTTGTAAAGATTGTAATAAACTAATTTTTGATTTTGAAAGCATATATAGGCACAACTAAATACCGTATTGCAATATTAAGTATTCTGCTGCTTATTATAGGCTCGGGTTGCAGTTTAACCCGCGGACTCAAGGGAAATGAAAAATTAGTGCGTAAAGTGACCATTAAAGGCATGGATAAAGAGTTTGTTGAGCAGGCTTTAAACTATGTAGATAAGCAACAACAGCCTAACAATGCCTTTAACCTGCAACTTTACTATTGGTTTAACAAAAAAGGTAAAAGAAATATTGGCGAACCGCCTGCTATCCTGGATAGCAACCTGGTAGAGTTCTCGCGTTTACAAATCGAAAAATTTATTAAAAGCAAAGGCTATTTAAAGGCTAAGGTGGATGACACTATCCAGATCAAAAAGAAAAAGGCACAGTTATTATTTGCTGTAAACCAAGGGCCAATGTTCAGGATACGGAAGATACAGGACAGTATTGCAGACACGAAAGTGCGCCTGTTATATCGCAAAACCCGTTTGGTGTTCTCGCACCTGCAACCTGGCGGCAGGTTCGATACCGATAGCCTGGCTTTTGACCGCGATGCGTTTTATCAGGAGATGAAACGCAATGGCTATTATGATTTTTATCGCCAATATATCAACTATACGGCCGACTCCACTTATAACAGCGGGGTAGTTGATCTGACCATGTTTATTGACAATCCGGCAGATAAGAACGCCCACCCTATTTATACCATGAACAACACATTGGTAACCATTTCAAACAGCAATGGGCAGTATAAGGGTAAAGAGGATACCATACAAGTGGACAGTCAATTCAGGTTTGTTGATTTTTCGCATCGGTTTAAACCACACCCGGTGGTTGACTATGTGCTGTTAAAAAAAGGCGACTTATACGATGCAGACTTACAAACGGCCACCACCTCGCGCCTGTCGGAACTTAATGTGTTCAGAAACGTGCCCAACCCGGAGTACATTAAAACATCTGACAGTACCAACCGCTTAAACATGGTACTGAAACTGATACCGCTTAAGCGCATGTCTGACCGCGTAGAAGGCGAGTTTTTATTTGCCGACGGCCGGTACGGTTACAATATCGGTAATACATTTACCGACAGAAACATTTTCAAAAAGGCCGTAACGCTGCAGATAAAACTAAATCTGAGCGTGTTATATGACAACGGCACTAACACCTCTAATAATAAAAGTATTGTAGAGAACCAGGATTTCAAAATTGGGGCGAGCCTGATTTACCCATGGATAGTTACACCGTTTAATTTTGCCAAACCGGGAAAATACGGGGTACCGCATACCACGTTTTCAAGTAATTATTCCTTGTTTTTTCAAAAAGGGCTGGTTGAGCGTACCAGCTTAGTAAACTCTATCACTTACGATTTCCTGGAGACGGCTAACAAAGTGCATAGCATAACCCCTATTGATATTGAGTTTTCGAGAGGTATTATTGACCCGCAGGCACGTGCCGAACTGTTAAGTAAAAACAGTTACTCTTATATTTATCTTATAGGGCGAACCATCTTTACTACAGGTAGCCAATATACTTACCAGGCCAATGGTAACTTGCTAAACAGTTACCACAACTTTACCTACTTCAAAGGATCGTTAGACATCGGCGGTAATTTCTTATCAGCTGTAAGCAATTTAACCAACTCACCAAAAGATACCCTGGGCAAGCATACCCTGTTTGGTTACACTTTTGCCCAGTACGCAAAAACAGAGATTGACTTGCGCATTTACCGCAGTTTTGGTGGCGAGCGCCAGTTTATCTTCAGGGTAAACCCGGGTATTGGTATACCGTACGGCAATAGCAACCAACTGATATTTGAGAAAAACTTTTACACGGGCGGGGCAAATGATATCCGCGCCTGGTTACCACGTACTTTAGGTCCCGGGCAGTTTAACCGCGCCACTGCTTACGGCGGCGACACTACACTACGCAGCCGCTTGAAGTACATCGATCAGTTTGGCGAAATTAAATTTGTAACCAATGCCGAATACAGATACAAATTAGTCAATAATTTTTTTGGCTCTAAGTTAAAAGGGGCTGTATTTATTGATGCAGGTAACGTTTGGCGCCTGCATAAACAACCTGAGAATCCAAACGGCGAGTTCAGATTTAATAACCTGCTGCAATCAAGCGCTATTGGCATTGGTACCGGCTTGCGTTTTGACGTTAGCTTTTTCGTATTCAGACTGGATGCCGCATTTAAGTTTAAAGACCCGCAATTTAATGGCGCCGACCAATGGGTGCTCATTAAACATGGCAATGAACTTTTTCATCCGGGTGCATTCAAACAGGCTTACCTGGATGCCAATCGTGTGGGTGTAGATGCAAATGGCAGGTCAATCGGCGATACCTATAACTTCATGCAGCTTAACTTTGGCATTGGAATGCCGTTTTGATGGATATGCGAATGTACGAATATGCAGATATAGATCATTTTGATGTGGTAATTTTGTAGAGAAATTTGCTGTTAAATGAAAAAGGCTCATGGTTTTACCATGAGCCTTTTTCATTTATTGTCATATGCACATCTGCATATTCGCACATCTGCATATCTTCATCTCAAAACATCCCTTTCAATCCATCAAAAATACTCTCGAAGAACGTTGGGACACTAAGGCCATTGTGATGGTTGAAATAGATAAATATCAGGAATATCACTATTGCGATAATAATAAATCGCTTAAACATATAGCCCAACAATACCAGCGCCAGGGGGATAATCACTAAAAGCATCCAGCTGATATGTATCGGTTTTAGTTTGTTGGATGATTTGTAGATATAATACAATGCCGAATGCGTACCTGCATCATTAATATGCTTCACATAAAAAAAGGCAGACTTATCTAACTTATGACGATAAAAGGCCGTCCCTTTTTGAAACTGCAGTTGCTCTTCAAAACCATTGATGGTGAAAGCGAAGACACCGTCTACATTTTCCTGCACATTACCCAAACTATCGGTGGCAACTATGGCTACTTCGCTATCAGCAAAGGGATTTTCCTTTACGTCAAAATGCTTTATGGCAATAGTGTCTGCAAAGGCAAAATCGGCGGCAAAAAGTATCAACGCAACCACAAATAATATCTTTTTCATTTTTATTGCTAGGTTTGAAAGTTTAAAACAACACGCTTTAAATTTAGTTAATATAAACATCAATTTAAGTGCATCTGATTTTTAAAGCAATAATGCCGAATAACCTGTTAATGTTTAAATTTTTAACGCTATTTTTTTTCACAACTTTAATAGCGCAGCCTCAACCTGATAAACCAAATTTCGAAGGCGACCGCATTTGCGGCAAATGGATATCGTCAAATAAAAACCTTATTGTACAGATCTATAAAACCGGCAATATTTACCGGGGCAAAATGGTTTGGTTTAAAAGTGATGACAACAGCAAAACCATGGAAGAGTGGACCGATAAGCATAACCCCGACCCTAAGCTGCGCAGCCGTAAAATATTAGGTATCGACGTAATAAACGGGGTAACTTACGATGCAAATTCAGAGAGTTGGGAAAACGGCAAAATATATGATGCACAAACCGGCCACTATTGGAGCGCTGTCGCCAAACTCGATAAAAACGGCGTTTTAAAAGTAGTTGGCTACTGGCACTTTAAGTTTATAGGCAAGACGATGATATTCAACAGAGTTCAATAAAAGAGAAAGGCTTCACAAATTGTGAAGCCTTTCTCTTTTATCATTTGTTATTCTGAGTATAACGAAGAATCTTATACATCATCCCCATTCACTATCACTCTCATAAATTCTTCGTTGTAGCTCAGAATAACAAGCATCATGACTGCTAGCTAATTAGCTCTTAATAAACTCGCCGTTAGCTTTAATCTGTACTTCGTCACTTAATACAGGTGCAGTAAATTTCTGCCCGAAGTTAAACTCTGAACGTTTTAACTCACCGGTTAACTGAAAACCTGCAGAAGTTGTATTAGTTTGCGGGTTAGTGAAGTTACCACGGTATACCAGGTTCATGGCAACAGGTTTAGTAACACCATGCAGGGTTAAGTTACCTTTTAATAGATATTTATTAGGAGCCACCTTGGTAATGCCGGTGCTGGTAAAATTCATGGTCGGGAATTTATCAACCTCAAAAAAGTCGGCGCTTTTTAAGTGAGCATCGCGTTTGTCAACTTCAGTGTTAATAGATGCAGTTTGCGCTACCAGTGTAATTTTAGCATCGCTGAAATCTGGTTTATTGCTTACAATAGTTGCATCAAAATCTTTAAACAAACCATCAACGTCTGAGATGGAAAGGTGTGTGATAGTGAAAGTTAACTTAGAGTGCATTTTGTCCGATTTCCAGGTGGTTTGCGCGAACAAAGTATTTGCAGTGAATACAATAGCTGCAAAAAGTAAAATGGTCTTTTTCATTTGTCTTGTTATTAATTTTGACAAATGTAAAAAGACCACTTCAAAATACATGTTTAAACATATATTTATGACTTTACTATGTTTTTTCTACTTTTTTCCGTTTAAGTTCGGCTGGTCGTATTTACCTTTCAGGCATTTTTCCAGGTACTGAAACTGTACATCGTTAATCAGCATATAACTTTGAAAGTCGTACGCAGCACCGTGCGCTCCTTTGGGATATATACGCAGATCGACGTCTTTACCTGCTGTGGTTAACGCCGTTAACAGCTGCATGGTATTGGCCGGATGCACATTATCATCGCTCATTGAGTGAATTACCAGCAAATGGTCTTGTAAACCTGCTGCGTGCTTAATAGCAGAGCTTTCGTCATAACCCGCTGCATTCTCTTTCATCAGGCCCATGTAACGTTCGGTATAAATATCATCATACAAACGCCAGTCGGTTACGGCCGAGTTGGCTATACCTGCTGTAAACACGCCCGGGTGCGTTAATAACGTATAGATGGTAGCATAGCCACCATAGCTGGTGCCCATAATGGCAATTTTCCCTTTATCTACATAAGGCAGCGTGTTCATGTATTGTGCTGTCTCGGCAAAGTCGGCGCTTTCATATTTACCCAATTGTTTGTAGCCGATTTTTAAAAACTGGCTGCCATAGTTAGAAATACCGCGATTATTTACATCGACCACAATATATCCGTTTTGCGCCAGCCACTGCTGCCATGGATTTGCTGAGAATTTATTGTAGAACGAATGCGATTCTGGTCCGCCGTAAACAGTTAGTACAACCGGGTACTTTTTATTTTCGTCGAAATTGAAAGGCTTGATCATGTAGGCATCTAAAGTTACACCATCACTGGTTTTTACTTTAAAGGGCTCAGGAGCCGAATAAGCATGCGTGCTTAAGTAAGTGGTTACGCCTTTGTTCTCTTCCAGCATTTTCAGAGCCTTTCCGCTGTTGTCAAACAGCGCTACGTGTGTCGGGGTGCTAATATTGCTATAGCTATCCAGGTAATATTTAGTATCCGGCGACATATTCACGTCGTGAAAACCATCAACCGCGCTTAATTTTTTCTTACTACTGCCGTCAAATTTGATACTGTACAGCTCCTGCGCCAATCCTGATGATTCGGCCGACAGATAGTAAATAGTTTGCGATTTGGTATCGATGCCCTCGCATTTGATCATATCCCAGTTGCCCTTTGTAACCTGATTAATCAGTTTACCATCGTAACCGTAACGATAAATATGGTAATACCCTGAACGGTCTGAAACCCAGAAAAACTCCTTGCTGTGCTCAGGGAAATAGATCATATCATTAACGTTGGTATAAAAGTCGAACACTGCAACCCAGGCATTATTCTGTTCTTCCAGTACCACATGGTGCTCGCCCGTTTTAACGTTGAAGAAATACAACTTCATGTGGTTTTGCTCGCGGTTAAGCGTCATCATGGCCAGCACATCCGGGTTGCTTGTCCAGTAAATACGCGGGATGTAAAAATCGCCGGTTTCATCGGGCTTTAACCAGATTTTTTTTCCGGTGCTAACATCAACTACGCCAATTTTAACCTTTGGGTTGGTGTCGCCTACTTGCGGCAACGAAATTTTGATGTTATCGTTATGATGGCCTTCGTAGTTGGTCATTTCAAAATCGGGCACCTTACTTTCGTCAAATTGCCAGTAAGCTATGTACTTGCTGTCGGGCGACCAGTTCCAGGCTTGCGGCTGGCCAAACTCTTCTTCGTAAACCCAATCGTAATGCCCGTTAAATATTCCGTGATCGCCGGTAGCGTCGTTAGTTAACTGCTTCTCCTTGCCTGTAGTAAAATCATACACAAACATATTACCCTTACGCTCAATGCCTGCTTTTTTGCCGTTTGGCGATAGCTCGGCCGTACGGGCATCTTTTGCAACCGGCTTTAGCTGCTTGCTTGCCAGATTGTAGACGTAATAGTCTGCTATGCCTGACTTACGATAGATGGGACGGAAATTTGACTGAAAAACCAGATTTTTTGAATCGTGCGACCACTGAAACGATTCATAATTAAAAGGATTTTGCGTGCCGGGAAAGTTTAGTCCTTTGTTATTAAAGATCAATTCGTCTTTCAAGGTTGAAGGCTGCATTGAGCGGATTTCTTCGCCAGAGATATACGAATACTTCTGCCCGTCGTTTATCCAGTTCACGCTTTGCGGACCTAACCGGCCACGCAATTGCCCGCCCGACATAATGGCGTCTCCTAAGTTTTTATATTCTTTTTTGCTTTGAGCCTCGGCGGCATTGATGAGCGCGCTCCATGACAAGAGCGCCATGCACAGGTATTGTGCAGCGGTTTTATTCATAGTTCAGTTAATTTGTTTTAAAGCTAAAGTATTTACCTCATTTGGACAATTATATCTGTACTAAGTTACAATAGCTGTATCTTTGCGTGCAAATACTGATCTATGATTACCAAAACGCCCAAAGACTCGCTAACCATTATGAACGAGCTGGTATTACCCAATGATACCAATATGCTGCACAACCTGATGGGCGGCCGCCTGCTGCATTGGATGGACATCGCCGCGGCTATAAGTGCACAAAAGCATTGTAACAGCATTGCGGTAACCGCATCGGTTGATAACGTTTCTTTTAAGCATTCCATCAAACTGGGCGATGTGGTCACTATAGAAGCTAAGGTTACCCGCGCTTTTAATACTTCAGTTGAAGTGAGACTGGATGTATGGGCACAGAACGTTCCATCAGCTACGATAGTAAAAAGCAACGAGGCCTATTACACCTTTGTAGCGCTTGACCAAGAGGGTAACAAAATAGAAGTACCAAATTTGCTGCCTGAAACCGATCAGGAAAAGGAGTTTTTTGCAGGAGCGCTGCGCCGCCGCCAGCTACGTTTAGTACTGGCCGGAAAAATGAAAGCGGATGACGCTACAGAGTTGAAAGCGCTATTTATAAGTGATCAGAGCAAGGCTTAAATATAAAGGCTGTCATTTCGAATGAAATGAGAGATCTATACACTCGTTCATAAGCAGATGTATAGATTTCTCGCGATGCTCGAAATGACATTTTTTCCATACACTAACTACCCAGCTCTACAATACGGTCAAATTCCTCGCGCTTCATGCCCATTACAGAAAGGCGACCCTGACGTACCAGGCCGATATCTTTTAAACGCTCGTCGGCTTTAATTTGCTCGAGAGTTACAGGTTTTTTCAAAGTTTCAACCGGCGACAGGTCGACAACCAGCCAGTTGGGATCGGTAGTGGTTGGGTCCTGGTAAGATTCTTTTACAACCTTGGCTATACCTACAACCTCTTTACCCTCGTTGCTGTGATAAAACAGCACCAGGTCGCCTTCTTTCATATCGCGCAGATTATTGCGCGCCTGGTAATTGCGCACGCCATCCCAAAAGGTAAGACCATCTTCATTAAATTTTTCCCAACTATATTTATGAGGTTCAGATTTTACTAACCAGTAGTTCATGTTGTGTGATTTGATGGCGTAAAAATGCAGAAAACCGAAGAGAATTAGAAAAGTTTGAAACTTTTTGCTTTGACCCGAAAGCCTACGAGACATTTTATCAATAATTTCGTGGCAGGTGCAACAACTGTAAGTAAACAAACAACTGCCATCGATATTGCATTTTTGAATTTCTTGAATGCTCACTTTCAGCATCATATCTGGATTCCATAGCACAGCGTTCTGCCCAGTTTTTGTTAAATATCTCCTGTATTTCAGATCTAAAATTATCTGTAAAAACGGTGGCATTTACAGCGGCAGCAAATTTTCTCGTAAAAAGCTCATTAATATCAAAATGTAATTGCTCATGTTTAAGCAAATAGGCATCGTCTCCGTTATAATGACTCCAAGACATCGAATTTTCAGGATAAAAATCACTTTCTATATCAAAAGTAATCAGATAATTACAATCAAGATTCAAGACCTTATAAGTATAGTTAATTTGAGTGTAAGTAGAAGCGCTCCAACCAAACCCAAGCCGGCCTTTAAAGTCCGACCATTTTAAAGGTCTGTTTTCGTCCCATTTAATAACCTGGGCTTTGAGTAACTTTGGGCAGCAAACCGATATTAAGAATGCGATAAATGTAATGAAACGCATTGCCGAAGGTTTAGATAAGATAGATTGCAGAAGCAAGTTAAGACTTTTTATCTTAAAAAATCGTGTTGTTCTTAATCTAATTTAAAAGCTGTCATTAATGCAATATCTTAAACATCAGCTCCTTCATCAAACCACCATGATCGGTATTTGAATCGACACCCTTACTTTTCACATCATACTCACGCAAAAAATGAATGATCTGCATGGTTTTGCCATACGGATAACTACGCGCCGCCTGCTCATAATCTTTCACAAAAAACGGACTTACACCCATCTCTTTCGCCAGGTTTTGTTGCGACTTATCTTTTACATAATGATAGATGAGCACCTTGGTAAAAAAGTTATTCAGATTACCTAGTACCAAAACTATAGGGTTATTCTTTGGATTAGCCTCAAAGTAATTAATGATCTGGTTGACTTTTACAGCATCCTTACGGCCCAACGCACTTTGCAGCTCAAAAACATTATATTCTTTGCTGATACCGATATTGTCCTGAATCAATTTGAGGGTTATCTCCTGTCCTGGCTGCACGTTCAGCATTAGTTTATCTAATTCATTGGCAATCTTAGACAAGTCGTTCCCCAAATACTCCGATAACATAGCCGAGGCCTGCGCATTGATCTTGTAGCCTTTTTCGGTTACATACTCTTCTATCCAGCCGGGTATCTTATTGTCATACAAAGTTCCCGACTCGAATACCAACCCGCTTTTTTCGATGGCTTTGTAGGCCTTTTTTCGCTTGTCAAACTTGCCGTATTTGTAGCAAAATACCAGTACCGTACTTGGCAGCGGGCTTTCCAGGTAAGCCAATAACGGGTTGAGGCCTTTCTTGTCGTCGTTTTCAGTGCCCCATTTAAGTTCTTGCGCTTCTTTAACTAATACTACCTGGTAATCTGACATCATAGGGTAACGCTTGGCTGCATTTAGCACAGCCATGATATCGGTATCCTTACCGTACAAAACCGTCTGGTTAAATCCCTTCTCTGCATCTGACAATAATTTGTGCTCTATATAGTTGCTTACCAGGTCAATAAAGTAAGGTTCATCGCCATGCAATAAATAAACCGGTTTTAACTTTCGGTTTTTAAGGTCTTTAATTATGTCAGAAGCGTTCATTAAGTCAAAAGTAAAAATTCAAAAGGCAAAATGATGTATGGTTGATAAATAACCTGTCATGTTGAGCATAACGAAATATCTTATGATGGCGTATAAGATCCTTCACCATGTTCAGGATGACAATAAGGTAAAATCGTTTTGAATTTTTACTTTTACCTTTTGAATTCACCAAATGCTGCAACCGCTAAATCTGCCTCCCTACCCTTTTAAAATTACCGACCAGGATGGACAGTTATCGCTATTTGATGAAATACGCAAGCGTAATATCATTTTAACACCCGAAGAATGGGTGCGCCAGCATTTTGTGCAGTTCCTCATCGGGCACAAAAATTATCCTAAAAGTTTATTGAAATTGGAGGGAGGTCATAGACTTTACGGCCAGCAACGGCGGTCGGACATTATAGCTTTTAATTCGGCCGGCGATAAAGTTTTAATGGTGGAATGCAAGGCGCCATCTGTTGCTATTGACCAAAAAGTATTTGACCAGGTGGCGCGCTATAATATAGTGCACAAAATTGGCTTGCTGGCCGTAACCAACGGTTTACAGCATTATTACTGCCGCATTAATTTTAAAGAAAACAACTATCAGTTTATTGAGCAATTGCCGGACTATCAGAAAATCTGAAAGAGTTGGCAGAGAGTTTAGTGAGCGCCTGAATCTTCTCCAGTAACTCATTTGGTTTGAATGGCTTGGAAACGTAATCGTTCATACCAGACTCAAGTACGCGTTCGCGGATATCAAACAGCGCCGAAGCTGTAAGCGCTATAATTGGGATACTTGATTTTTGATGATCGCGCATTTTACGTATCTCTATCGCGGCGTCGAAGCCGTTCATCACCGGCATCTGCAAATCCATCAATATAATATCAAAGTTGCCGTATTGCACCAGTTCAACCGCGCGTTCGCCGTTCTCGGCAACGGTTGGGGTGATGCCCCATTTAGATAACAGCTTTTTCATTAGCATTACGTTAACGGGGTTATCTTCAGCAATAAGCATCCTAACACTGCTTAACGTATCACTATTTTCGCTGGTTTGCTGCGGCACATTTGGCTTAGCCACAAACACTTCTGTAGATACCGGGAACTCCATGTTGAATGAAAACTCTGACCCGCGACCCACTGAGCTGGCTACTTTAATTTTCAGGCCTTGCAATTCAAGCAAACGTTTAACAATAGCCAACCCTAAACCTGTGCCGCCATACTCCCGGGTGGTACTGGTTGATTCTTGTATAAATGGCTCAAATATCATGGCCAGGCGCTGTTGCTCTATACCAATGCCGGTGTCTTTTACCGTAAAGCTCACGGTAACCTGGTTATGGCGATCTTCAATACAAGATACCTTTACAGTTACGCCACCCTGGCCGGTAAACTTAATTGCGTTACTGATGAGGTTAAATACTATTTGGGTGATACGGGTGGGGTCGCCAAATAATACTTTACTATTGAGTGAATTGTCTATATCTAATTGAAATGACAAGCCTTTGGTTCGGGCTGTCATGGCCTGGCCGCCGCAAATATTCTGCATCAGTTCAACTATATTGAACTTGATATTCTCAAACACCAATTTACCCGATTCAATTTTATTGAAATCGAGCACGTCATTTACGATAGACAGCAGATTACCTGCCGAAAATTTAAGCACCTCTAGGTTTTCACGCTGATCTGGCCGGGGATTACCGCTGATAAGCAAATTACTCATGCCTATAACTGCATTTAATGGCGTCCTGATCTCGTGCGACATCGTCGACAAAAACTCAGACTTTGCTTCTGACGATTTTTGCGCCTTTTCCATGGCTTCCTCAAACTCGGCAGTTAGTTTACTCTCCTTTTCGTTAGTTTCAACAAGTTGAGTGAAAGTTTTTATAAAAGCTGTATAAAAATGGCTTACAATAAAAGCAATAAGCGCCATGCAGGCAACCATAGCCACTATTGTGGTGGTTTGATCAACTTTCTCAGGTTTAAATGGCAACACATAGTTATTGCTAAACTGCAAAAGCGCCAAAGCCAAAACTGGCACAACGTTAAGCAGCGAATAAATCATGCCCGCTTTCTGGCCCAGCATGTAAACACTAAAAAGCAGGATAGTGATTATCACTTCAACAGTAACTACGTCAACATTTTGTATCGCTATATAGCTATCGACAATGTTCGCCAGTGTGCCTACTATCAGTATTAAGTGAGAAATCAGCGTCCAACGGGGGCGAAAAGTGAGAAATTTGAATAATACCCCGGCTGATATGAACATCATACCCGTTGTAATAGTCAATATAGTATGATGCTGATATATAACATCAGCAAGTATCACAAATAAGGTAAAAAATGATAAGGCTAACCCATAGTATAACATACGCAAACGTGCATTATCGAGGATCGAGAGATCATCAGACAATACCTTACGCAACGAGAAATTAAAAAAGCCTACTTTTTTACTCATAATCAGTGGATAAGCAAAACGCTATACCAATGGGGTTTGAAATTTATTATTAAAGTTTAATTAACCTATTATTAAAAATCAGGAAACCCAACCACTGATGCAATTAATCTGCCAATCCCTGCAAACCCTCTTCTATGATTATTAATTTAGCCTCAGCATCAGATTTCTTTTTCTGCTCAGCCTGAATAATTTCAGGCTTGGCGTTAGCCATGAACCTTTCATTATTTAATTTGGCATTAACAGATTTTAGAAACCCTGCCAGGTATTCTTTTTCTTTTTGCAGACGTTCGCGTTCAGCAACGGGGTCAATATTTTCACTTAGCGGGACATAGAATTCATCTGTCGACACTAAAAAGCTGTTCGCGCCGGTTATCTTTTCCTTAACGATAGTTAATTCGCTAAGATTTGCCAACTTGGTTAAAATTGTTTGATAAGCCAAATAATTAACATTCCCGTTAGCTCTAACAGCTAAGGGCAGTGTTTCTTTAGGTGACATACCTTTGTTATTGCGAATATTTCTAACCTGCGTAATAATTTGTTTAACATTTTCAATGTCTGCCAAAAGCTGGGCATTAATTTCCCCATTAGCAGGCAATTGCGCCACAATGCAACAATCGCGGGTATCCCGGATTCCAAACAGTTCGTCGTGCCACAACTCCTCAGTAATGAAAGGCATAAACGGATGCAATACTTTCAAGATATTCTCGAAGAAAGCAATGGTGTTGGTATAAGTATCACGATCAATAGGCGCTTGATAAGCAGGTTTGATCATTTCCAGGTACCAGGCACAAAAATCGTCCCATACCAGTTTATAAGTTGACATCAAAGCTTCTGACAAACGGTATTGACCAAAGTTATCTTCGATCTCTATCATAGCCTGATTAAACCGGCTTTCAAACCAGCTAATAGCCAACCGGTTAGGATTCTCCAGTTTATCATCAACCTCCCAGCCTTTTACCAATAAAAAGGCGTTCCATACTTTGTTATAAAAGTTACGTCCCTGCAGGCAATGGCTTTCGTCAAACATCAAATCATTACCCGCAGGCGAGCTTAGCAACATGCCTACACGTACGCCATCAGCACCATATTGTGCAATCAAATCCAGGGGGTCGGGAGAGTTACCTAACGACTTAGACATTTTGCGCCCCAGCTTATCGCGAACTATCCCGGTCAGGTAAACATTCTCAAACGGAATTTTGCCTCTAAACTCATGGCCGGCCATAATCATACGTGCCACCCAAAAAAACAATATTTCCGGAGCTGTTACCAAATCATTGGTTGGGTAATAGTAATTGATATCAGCATTTTGGGGGTCTTTAAATCCATCGAACACAGATATCGGCCATAGCCACGACGAGAACCAGGTATCAACTACATCCTCCTCCTGGGTTAAGTCCTGAGTCGTAAGTGCTGAGTCTTGAGTCAGTTCTTTAGCCTGCTCAAGTGCCTCTTCAACAGTTTTAGCAATTACATACTGCCCGTTAGGCAGATAGTAAGCAGGTATCTGCTGCCCCCACCATAACTGGCGACTGATACACCAGTCCTTTACGTTCTCCATCCAGTGGCGGTATGTATTAATGAACTTATCGGGTATCAGTTTAATATCCCCGTTTAAAACATAATCCAATGCAGGCTTAGCCATCTCTTCCATTTTGCAAAACCACTGCATCGAAAGCTTCGGCTCGATAACCGCGTTAGTACGCTCAGAAAAACCTACCTGCGATTTATATTCTTCGACTTTGCCCAGCATGCCGGCTTCTTCCAGCATTGCAGCAATTTTTTTGCGCGCGGCAAAGCGGTCCTCGCCTACCAGAATTTCGGCTTTGGCGTTCAGTGTACCGTCATCATTTAAAATATCAATAACCGGCAGGTTATGCTTCTGCCCAAGTTCATAGTCGTTTAAATCGTGTGCGGGAGTAACCTTCAGACAGCCGGTACCAAAATCCATCTCTACATAGTCATCCAATATAACCGGTATCTCGCGGTTAATTAATGGGATGAAAACTTTTTTGCCATGCAAATGCGTATATCGCGCATCGTTAGGGTTTATGCAGATGGCGGCATCAGCCATAATAGTTTCCGGTCGGGTAGTTGCAACCGTTAAAAACTCAGAGCTTCCAACAATATAATAATTGATGTAAAATAACTTTTGATTTACTTCTTTACGAATAACCTCTTCATCACTTACAGCAGTTTTACCCTGCGGATCCCAGTTCACCATGCGGATACCACGATAGATCCAACCTTTTTTATACAGGTGAATAAAGGTATCTATCACCGCCTCACTCAGGTCATCATCCATGGTAAAGCGGGTGCGCTCCCAGTCGCATGAGGCGCCCAGTTTCTTTAATTGATCAAGGATTATACCGCCGTATTTCTCTTTCCATTCCCAGGCATAATCCAGAAACTCAGCACGGCTAAGGTCTTTTTTGTTGATCCCTTTCTCCTTGAGCATGGCAACAACCTTGGCTTCAGTAGCGATGCTGGCGTGGTCTGTACCCGGCACCCAGCAGGCGTTTTTGCCTTTCATACGTGCACGGCGTATCAGCACATCTTGTATGGTATTGTTTAGCATATGGCCCATATGCAGCACACCGGTAACGTTAGGCGGCGGCATTACAATGGTGTAAGGTTCACGTTCGTCAGGTACAGATCTGAAAAAGTTATTTTCTAACCAGTAACTATACCATTTCTCTTCAGCTTCTTTAGGCAAATATGTTTTAGCAATACTCATAAGGCTGCAAAAATAAGCTTTTGCAGCTAAACTTCGTAGCGGGAATATCTGTGTGATAATTGTTACTATGCATGCATACTTTTATCATAAAATAATCATTAATATTGTATTAAATAACTGAACTCAATTATTCAATGAAACCAAGAATCATTCATCTGATTTTGGCGGGGGGCGTATGTCTTGCTGCCAGCGCTTTCGTTATTGACAACGTAAAGCCGAAACCCAAATTTATTGACCGGGCAAATATGGACTTATCCGTAAAACCCGGCGATGATTTTTGGGAATATGCCAACGGAGGTTGGCTAAAAACCCACTCTATTCCAGGCAACAAAACCAGTTGGGGCGCATTTAACATCCTGGCGCAACAAAATGTTGACCACGTAGTAGCCATCCTTAAAGAAACAAGCAAAACACCGGGACAACCAAAAGGAAGTGTTAAACAACGCGTTGGTGATATGTATGCCAGCGCTATGGACAGTGTAGCCATTGAAAAACTGGGCTACACACCAATCAAAGCAGATTTGGCGCGCATAGACCGCATCAAAACCACTGACGACGTTGTTGCTGAAATTACCTATGAGCGCACACACGCCTTGGGTAGCCCGCTATTTGCCTTTGGCGTAGGGCCCGATTCAAAACACCCCGAGGTGAATATTGCCAACTTTTATCAGGGTGGCACCTCATTGCCCGACCGTGATTATTATTTAAAAGATGACGCACGTTCAAAAAAAATCCAAAATGCTTATAAACAGTATATTATAAACCTGTTTAGCCTGGTAGGCGAGGCCAACGACGCCTCTAAATATGCTGATGTAATTTTTGGTATAGAGAGCAAACTGGCTAAAGCACAATTGAGCCGTGTTGAGTTACGCGACCCTAACAAAAGCTACCACAAGCTATCTGTTATCGACTTCAAGAAATCAACTCCGCATTTTAACTGGGTTAAGTTGATGGTTGATATGAAAGCGCCCGGCCAGGACAGCGTAATTGTTGGACAGCCTGATTTCTTTAAATTTGAGGATGACCTGGTTGGCTCAACGCTGGTTGATGACTGGAAGGTATATTTAAAATGGCAGATATTAAAAAACTCAGCCAACGAGTTAAGCTCGCCATTTGTAAAAGCATCATTTGATTTTACCAGCACCCTAACCGGTCAAAAAGTTCAGTCGCCACGCAGCGAGCGCATGGCTGCGCAGATTGACGGCAGTATGGGCGACTTATTAGGTCAGCTTTATGTAGCTAAATACTTTAAGCCTGCCGCTAAAATTTACATGATTAATCTGGTAAATAACCTTAAAAGTGTTTTTGCCGACCGTATTAAACGTGTAGAATGGATGAGTGATGAAACCAAAGCCCGTGCACTAAAAAAATTGGCAGCCTTCAGTGTAAAAATAGGCTATACCGACAATTGGGAAGAGTACAAAGGCCTGGTTATAGTTCGCAATGATTTTGAAGGCAATTTACGCAGAATTGGCGAATGGCACTATAACTACAACGTAAGTCAGCTGGGTAAGCCTGTCGACAAGAAAAAGTTCAACATGACGCCGCCGACAGTTAATGCTAACTATAGCCCTAACAAAAACGAGATTACTTTTCCTGCAGGCATCCTGCAGCCGCCGTTCTTCGATTTTGCTGCTGATGATGCAGTAAACTATGGCGGTATTGGGGCTGTTATCGGTCACGAAATGACCCATGGTTTTGATGATCAGGGCAGGCAGTTTGATGCCGATGGCTCATTACATGACTGGTGGACTAAATCGGACGCCGACAAATTTAAAGGCCGCGCCGATAAAGTGGTCGACCAATTTAACGCATACACCGTTAATGATACCCTACACTTAAATGGTCGCTTAACTTTAGGTGAAAACCTTGCCGATTTAGGTGGAGTTAATATTGCTTACGAAGCTTTCAAAAAAACCAAACAAGGCAAGGGTAACATTAAAATTGACGGCTTTACACCAGACCAGCGTTTCTTCCTGTCGTTTGCACAGATTTGGCGAGGTATGGTTCGTCCTGAGGCTGCCGGCCAGGCTGTATTGGTTGATCCGCACTCACCGGGCAGATACCGTGCGTATGCTGCATTAACTAATATTGATGCATGGTATAAAGCATTTAACGTTAAACCAGGCGATAAGCTGTACAAAAAACCTGAGGACAGAACCAAGGTTTGGTAGGTATTTAAAACTTCCGGAAGCCACAAGATGACTCTAAAGTGGTTAAAACGTAATATTACAAACATGCCCCGGCCAAAGCCGGGGTTTGTTGTTTAGCTTTATCCTTAAACCGTATCTTTATACCATGATCATTCATCAGTTTTACGACAAGGGCCTGGCCCATGCGTCGTACGCCATTATCAGAGATAACAAGATGGTCGTGATTGACCCATCGCGCGATCCACAGCCATATTATGACTTTGCAATTTTGCACGAGGCAGACATTGTGGGCATTATTGAAACTCATCCACATGCCGATTTTGTAAGCTCACATCTTGAAATACACCAAACCACCGGTGCAACCATTTATTGCAGTAAACTGGTTGGTGCGCTATACCCACATCAAAGTTTTGATGATGGCGACGTAATTAGTCTGGCCGATATTAAGCTAACGGCCATTAATACGCCTGGACACTCTCCTGATTCTATCTGTGTTTTATTAAAGGATGAAGATGACAGAGCCACCGCCTTATTCACTGGCGACACTTTATTTGTTGGCGATGTGGGCCGCCCGGATTTGCGCGAAGATGCAGGTAACATTACTGCTAAAAAAGAAGAGCTGGCGGCGCAGCTGTTTGATTCGCTGCGCGATAAACTGATGCATTTGCCCCAGCATGTTACCGTATACCCTGCCCATGGCCCAGGCTCGCTGTGTGGTAAAACTACCAGCCCTGATCTGCAAACCACGGTGGGCCGCGAACTGAAGGAAAACCACATGTTACAGATAGCCGACAAAAGTGAATTCATCAAAGTACTCCTCGCCGACCAGCCGTTTGTACCGCATTACTTTGGTTTTGATGTAGATATGAATAAACAAGGCGCACCGGCTTTTATACCGAGCGTTGAAGCTGTACAAATAACCGGCGCAGATGATATTCAAAAAGACGCTTTAATTATTGACACACGTAAAAAAGAAGCTTTCAGAGCAGGGCACCTTCAGGGCGCCATAAATTTGCAGGATGCGGAGAAATTTGAGACATGGCTTGGCTCGGTGGTTGAACCCTATGAGTCTTTTTATTTATTGGCCGACAGCACCGATGCTTTAGAAATCGCCATAAAAAAGGCGGCCAAGATAGGTTACGAGCAAAAGATCAAAGCAGGCGTTGTTTCCAATGAGGGCAATGTTCAGTCGGACAATTTTGAGCTGAACGATTTCAAAGCCAACCCAGACAAATTTACTATTGTAGATGTACGGAACCATGGCGAGGTTAATCATGGAAAGATATTTGCCGACGCATTAACAATCCCGCTGCCCGAGTTAAGGAAACGCCTGCACGAAATCCCGACAGGGAAACCTATCGTGGTTCACTGCGCAGCTGGTTATCGCTCGGCCGCTGCCAGCAGCATAATTGCCGCCAGAATAAGTTCGACCCCGGTTTATGACCTTAGCGATACGATCACTCAATTCTCAAATTCATGACCGGCGATTTGCAAATAGTTACCACTGCTGATGGCTCGAAAACCATTTTCAACCCGTTGGTTGGTGAAAATTATCATTCTAAACATGGCGCTCTGCAAGAAAGTAAGCACGTTTTCCTGAATGCAGGTTTGTTATACTTCCTGGAGCAAAGCCAATCACAGTCAGCGTCGATATTAGAGGTTGGTTTTGGCACCGGATTAAATTTTTTGTTAACAGCCGACTATTGCATTGAACACCAGATCAAATTAAATTACACAGGCATCGAAGCTTATCCGCTTACCTTTGAATTCATTAACAATACCGGATACAACGAATATGCATCGCCGGAAACCTGGCAGCAAATGCTCGGCAATTATCAAACGACACTCCAGCAACCGGTAGATCTGAATGAATATTGCAGATTACACGTCGCGAATACGCAATTACTCGAATTTGAATCGGCGCAAAAGTTTGATGTGATTTACTTTGATGCTTTTGCCGCTATCCATCAACCTGAAATGTGGGGCGAAGAAGCGATAAGCCATACCGTAAAATTCATGAAGCCGGGCAGTGTGTTTGTAACCTATGCCATTACCGGAAATCTGAAACGCATACTAAAAAGCCTGGGACTAACGATACAGAAAATTCCGGGAGCGCCGGGCAAAAGGGAAATGTTACGCGCTGTTCTGTAGGTCACTAAAAATCCGCACATTTGCATATCTGCACATTTACACATCTATCATGGCTTTAACTCCACCTGCATACGCATCCACCCCTGCAACAGCTTTTGAACGCCTGTTAACCATAATGGACGACCTGCGCCTAAACTGCCCGTGGGATAAAAAACAAACTCTTGAGAGTTTAAGACATCTTACCATCGAGGAAGTTTATGAGCTTTCAGATTCGATATTGGCCGCCGATATGCCCGAGATTAAAAAGGAGCTTGGTGACATTATGCTGCATCTGGTATTTTACGCCAGAATTGCGTCTGAAACTAACAACTTCAATATTACCGATGTATTAAACGGTATTTGCGAAAAGCTGATTAACCGCCACCCGCATATTTATGGCGATGTTAATGTGAACGACGAGAATGATGTAAAACGCAACTGGGAGCAGATCAAACTCAAAGAAGGCAACAAGTCGGTTTTGGGCGGTGTACCTGTGTCATTGCCTGCGCTGGTTAAAGCATCGCGCATTCAGGAGAAAGCCCGCGGTGTCGGGTTCGACTGGGAAGAGAAAAGCCAGGTTTGGGCCAAAGTTGAAGAGGAAATGCAGGAGTTCAGAAATGAATTTAATGCCGAAGATGAAACAACCATCGACCATGAACGTGCCGAAAGCGAGTTTGGCGATCTGCTTTTCTCTTTGATCAATTATGCCCGTTTCATTAACATCAATCCAGAGGATGCACTGGAAAAAACCAACCGCAAATTCATCAAACGCTTTCAGTATCTGGAAAATAAAGCTGCCGAAAACGGCAAGCAACTGCATGATATGAGTTTGGATGAGATGGATGTATTCTGGAACGAAGCAAAGAAACTATAATCCTATTTGTACTGTATGGCCTTCACCGGCGATATTTTTGATACCAACATTGAAGGAATCAACAGTACCAATAAGCAAATAATCATCGTACCGATATTTAATCCCACCACATCATACCAGGTTAATTTTATCGGCACAAATGGCATGTAGTATGACGAGGCATCAAGTTTAAAGATATGTGTCTTATATTGCAGCAAACTTAAACCTAAACCCAGCACATTACCTAAAATCAATCCGATACCAATGATTAAAGCAGCATTGTACAAAAATATGCGCTGTATGTTCCAGTTGGTGGCGCCCATAGCTTTAAAGATCCCGATCATCGAAGTACGCTCCAAAATCATAATAAGCAAGGCCGAAATCATATTGATAACAGAGACAGCAAGCATTAGCACAAGCATTACGCGGGCGTTAACATCCAGCAATGGCAGCCATTCAAATATAATCGGGAAGTTTTCAAACACCGTGGTATATTTCAATCTTGGCGGCAGGTTATTGTCAATAAAGCGGCCGGTTTCCTCGATCTTGCTAAAATCAGCAACACGTATCTGGTAACCACCAATTTCGTCTTGTCGCCAATCGTTTAAACGGCGAATGAGTGCTATATCCCCTATCACGTAAATCTTATCAATATCTTCAATACTGGTGTCGAAAATTCCTACAACCTTAAAAGGCCGGCGTCTCAATGGCTCCTGTACAAAGTACATCATCAGGTTATCACCCAGCTTCAACTTTAACCGGTTAGCCAGCGTCTGCGATATCATGAGTTCCTGCTTTGACCTGGTAGTATCAGAAAAGTCGACCACGCGGCCTGCCATCAAATTAGCCTTCAAAAAAGCCCAATTATAGTTTTTATCGACCCCTTTTAGCAGTACACCCTCAATCTCATTATTGGCTTTGATAATGCCGGGTTTAGTAGCAAAGGGAGCCGCATATTCTACAAGTTTTGAATGTTTAACTTTACTTTCAAAGGTATCAGCTTTAATAAACGGGGAGTTTTCATATGAAGCATTCAGATCATATTTTACAACCTTTATATCGCCATCAAAACCACGCACTTTTTCTAAAATCTGGGCTTTAAAACCCCGAATAATAGCAAGCGAAAGAATCATAATACCAAGCCCCAGCATTATACCCGCAATGGCTATGCGCACAATCAATTTAGAGAAAGTGCGTTTAGACTTAAAAGAAATGCGGCTGGCTATAAATGATGCGAAACTCAAGGCAGTATTTGTTTTCGTAAATAGCAAATATGCGTTTTTAACGCCTAATATTGTATTTTAATTTAAGAGAGATCAATATTTATGACGACCATAAAAACTTTGTCCCTGTATGTACTGATAACGGCCAGTTTAGCCCTTAACACCTTTGGCAAACCCGTTGCTCCCCGAACACTAAACCGTCGCAACGTTTTGCCCACGATATTGACCGGCGCCGATCAAACCCAACTTTACCTAAACTACCTGAAAGGCAAAAATATTGGCATGGTGGTTAATCCCACGTCAATCATCGGCAAAAACAAAACGTCATTAGTTGATAGCCTGCTGAAACTCGGTATCAATATCAAAAAAGTTTACGGGCCAGAACATGGCTTTAGGGGCGACGCCAGTAACGGCGCAAAAATAGATGATGCAGTCGATGCTAAGACAGGCCTGCCGGTAATATCGCTTTACGGAAAACATTACAAACCAACTCCTGCTGACCTTAATGGCATCGACCTGCTTATATTTGACATACAAGATGTAGGCGTCAGATTTTACACCTACATTTCTACCCTCCATTATGTCATGGAAGCTTGCGCCGAAAACAATATCGAGCTTATGGTTCTTGATCGCCCTAACCCAAACGGAACTATTATCGACGGGCCAATTCTGGACACTGCATTCCGCTCTTTTGTGGGTATGCATCAAATACCAATTGCTCATGGCATGACCATTGGCGAGTATGCACAAATGATTAACGGCGAACATTGGCTAAAAAATGGTATACAATGCAAACTGCGGATTATTAAAATGGCTAACTATAAGCACGCTTTTACCTATACTTTACCAGTTAATCCATCGCCTAATTTAAATACCGCGCAATCAATTTTATTATACCCCAGTGTATGCCTATTTGAGGGCACCACATTGAGTTTGGGCCGCGGTACGCTGTTACCTTTTTTACAAGTGGGGCACCCCTTACTGAAAGGTAAATATAGCTTTTCGTTTAAGCCCGTGAGCATTCCGGGTATGAGCGAAGATCCACCGCAAAAAAACCAGATTTGTTATGGTATCAATCTAAAAAACTATGATACTAATATCATTAAAAACAGTGGACACATTAACCTTTTATGGTTAATCGAGCTTTACAAAGCTTTCCCGGATAAGGCGCATTTCTTTAATGCCTACTTCACCAAACTAGCCGGCACAGACCGGCTTCAAAAACAAATTGAGGCAGGCATGACAGAGGCACAAATACGCAGGAGTTGGGAGCCCGGGTTAGCTAAATTTAAGGCCACGCGTCACAAATATTTGCTATATCAATAATCAGTCTTAGCGGACCGTTATTAATTAAGTAATTTTTGCTGATTTGGCTTCAAAACACCTTAACTTGTCAGATTTAATACCGATATTATCAGCATGAAACTTGTATTTATGGGAACGCCGCAATTCGCTGTGGCATCGTTAGATGAATTGATAAAATCAGGCTCAGAAATTGTAGGTGTAATAACCGCACCGGACAAGCCTGCCGGTCGCGGTCAAAAAATAAGCGAGTCGGCAGTAAAACAATATGCTGTAGCAAGCGGACTACGTGTTTTGCAACCCACCAATTTAAAGGACCCCGAGTTTCTGGCCGAACTAAGATCGCTCGATGCCGACCTGCAAGTAGTAGTAGCTTTCAGAATGCTGCCTGAAGAGGTCTGGAACATGCCTGACAAAGGTACAATCAATCTGCATGCCTCGTTATTACCCAATTATCGCGGCGCGGCCCCTATTAATTGGGCTATTATTAACGGCGAAAAAGAAAGCGGCGTAACCACCTTCTTTTTAAAACAAGAAATTGATACAGGTAACGTATTATTTACTGAAAAGGTTACTTTAACCGGCCACGAAACAGCCGGCGAACTGCATGACCGGCTAATGTATAAAGGCGCAGGCTTACTGGTAAAAACAGTAAAGGCTGTTGAGAGCGGACGATACAATGAACATCCGCAGGCGATATTAGCGGCTGAAAATTCAGAACTAAAAACTGCCCCGAAAATTTACAAAGACGATTGCAAAATAAACTGGAATAGGCCGGTAGTTGATATCTATAATTTTATTCGCGGTTTAAGCCCCGTGCCTACTGCTTTTACTGAACTAAACGGCAAAACCTTTAAAATATACAAAGCCGACTACCAGGAAACTGAACCTGGTATACAGCCAGGCGCCTTCATAACCGACAACAAATCGCACCTGAAATTTGCCGCACAAGATGGCTTTATCAATGTTACGGATGTACAGCAGGAAGGCAAAAAACGCATGGAAATTACTGAATTTTTGCGTGGGGTGAAGTTGTAACACGAGAATCTAATTCTATTCAATATTTGTCATTTCGAGCGGAGCGAGAAATCTACACATATGCTTATAACTGCGCGTGTATGGATTTCCCCCTTTGGTCAAAATGACATTTTTTTTAATTAGATTTATGAGAATATGTTAGCCAGACACATAAGATTCTTCGCTATCGCTCAGAATGACAGGGAGGTAATCAGAACAACAGGCTAATATAAGTCGATCAGAGTTTATTCAGCTCATCCATCAGTTGCTTGCTTATTTTATTAAAGTACCGCCGAATGCCATATCCCATAACCCCTTGAATACCTTTGCTGGCATTGGTTAGAAAAACCTCATCGGCTTCGTACAAAATTTCAGGGTTGATCTGAGCTTCGGTTATCCCGATATTATTTTTCCTGGCGATATCAATGATCACTTGACGCATTACACCTTCTACACAACCCTCGCTTAAAGCCGGAGTATACAAATGATCCTGGTACCACACAAAAACATTGGAGCTACTGGCCTCACATAAAAAACCATTCTGATTTACCAGAAAAACCTCGTCGAGATTGTTTTGCATTTTATATAGGCCCGCCATTACATAGGTAAGCGAGTTACAGGTTTTGATGTTCGACAAATAATTAATGGGCTTGGGCAGTTCGGTGAATACATCTGCAATTAAACCTTTTTCGTTCAAAAAATAACGTGGCTCGTCTGCCGGGATAAATTCCAGGCAATAACCCGCCTTGTTTTGCGCAGGAGCGTAAAATCCACCAGAATCACGGTAAACAGTTAAACGCAACCGGCCATGTTTAGCTTTATTGCGAATAGCAAGTTGCTCGGCTTTCTCTTTCAGAAAATAAGCATCCATTTGCGAATAGCCGTCCATTTTAAGGGCTTTCATGCCACGTTGCAGCCGGTCGGCGTGCTGTTCGGCGAATTTGAGCTCACCTTTAAGCATGCGCATGCTCTCAAACAGGCCGTCGCCGTATTTAAATGACCGATTTGCCACCGGTAGTAATTTACTCTCCGAAGGAACTATTTCTCCGTTAAAATTGATGTACAGAAGCGCCATGGTCAATTAATCGCTAATTTCACCATTTTGTGTGGCATTAGCACCAATATATTTTCGCCATTTTTGAAGCACGGCTTCAAAATCCTGTGGCATAGGCGCTTCAAAAAACATATATTTTTTGGTGGATGGATGCACAAATCCCAACGTTTGTGCATGGAGTGCCTGACGCGGCATCAACTCAAAACAATTTTCGACAAATTGTTTGTATTTACTGTAAACAGCGCCCTTCAAAATTTTGTCACCACCGTAAGTAGCATCACTAAACAGCGGGTGCCCTATATGCTTCATATGCGCACGTATCTGGTGCGTACGGCCTGTCTCTAACTGACATTCAATCAGCGTAACATAATTCAATCGCTCCAAAACTTTATAATGGGTTACAGACCATTTACCTTTTTCCTCGTCGTCATAAATAGACATAACACGGCGGTCGTTAACACTACGGCCTATATAGCCGGTCACGGTACCGTCCTCCGCCAAATCGCCCCAAACCAAAGCAATATACTTACGGGTGATGCTGTGATCAAAAAACTGGCGTGCCAGATAGGTCATGGACCGCTCGTTCTTACTGATCAATAACAAACCCGAAGTATCCTTGTCAATACGGTGCACCAAACCCGGCCGGCCATCGTTACCCGGCAGCGTGGGCAGCTGTTGAAAATGATATACAAGGGCATTTACCAGCGTCCCAGTGTAATTATTATATCCGGGGTGCACAACCATGCCGGCATCTTTGTTAACCACCAGTACATCATCATCTTCATAAACAATATTTATAGGCAGGTTTTCAGGATAAACCTCCGTGTCGCGCGGCGGGTGCGGCAAAACGATGGAAATGATATCCTGCGGCTTAACTTTATAACTGGCTTTGATTACTTTTTCATTAACCAGCACGTTGCCAGCGTCAATAGCATTTTGGATACGGCTGCGTGAAGCGTTTTCAATACGATGCATCAAAAACTTATCAATACGCAAAAGCGATTGTCCTTTGTCAACCACTACGCGCAGGTGCTCGTACAGATCCTGTTCCTCTTGTTCAAGGACATCGGTTTCATTTATCATATCTTGGACAAAAATACAGCTTTCTATTTAATTAAAAGTCCTGGCTGCGATATCACTAAAGGGCTGTAATATTGATTATTAAGAAATATATACTAACTTTAGTGGCGTTAAACCTAACATAACAAACTATATGAAAAAACTCTACTCTCTAATCACTCTTGCATGTGTAACTGCGCTGTCTTTCAATGCGCAGGCTCAATCGGACGATGGGATTTCATCGTTATTTAAAGGCGGCCCAAGCGACGTAAACAAATTGGTAAACGCTTATAGCGTATCGCTTTTCAAAGGATTTGGTAACAGCTTAAACGGCGGCTGGACCAATACCGCTAAAACGCAGCACTTCTTAGGCTTTTCTTTGAGGATAAGTGCGACAGCGTCAATGATCCCGACAAAAGATAAAACTTTTGATATCAATTCATTGGGTTTGGCTAACATCAAGCCGACAGATCCAAATCAAACTATCGCTCCAACTTTTGGTGGCGATAAAAACATGAGTACAGGTATTACATATACTGACCCAAACAACCCGTTGGCAAAGTACTCAACCACGTTGCCTAAAGGTGTTACCCAATATGTACCTGCTCCGCAAATACAATTGACAGTAGGTTTGATCAAACACACTGATCTTTCTGTACGCTTTATCCCTACAGTTAAAATAACCGATGATGTAGGTAAAGTAGGGATGTTTGGATTTGGTTTAAAGCATGATATCATACAGGACTTTGCGATAAAGGGCAAAGAGTATCCATTTGACCTGGCCATTGCTTTTGGCTACACCCGTTTGAATTATACAAAATCATTAGATGTACAGCCTGACAACGGATCGACCGTTAGCGGCAGTACAGACTTTAGCAACCAAAGGTTGGAAGGTCATTTTAATGGTATCAACGCATCATTGATATTCTCAAAGAAATTAATGTTCTTTACCCCATTTGTATCTGTGGGTTATCAAAAAAGCAATACAGATGTAACGCTTAAAGGCAACTATCCGTTTGTAACCGGCGCCACTTTGACAGGTAAACCTACTTACACATCATACGCTGACCCAATTTCAATTAGCGGCTCATATGCAGGCTTAAGTGGCACACGTGCTGATCTGGGTTTTCAGTTAAGCCTGGCATTCTTTAAAGTTTATGCCTCATATGGAGTAAGCAGCACCAGCTATAATTCATTTAACGCAGGTATAGGCTTTGGCCTTTAATAATCGGTATTGACTATCGATCTGGAAATATTTAGTCCCGTTCATCAAATCAAAAATAAGTTGTTTGATGAGCGGGATTTGTTTGTTTATACCAAACGAGACGACCTGATCCATCCGATTATTTCGGGTAATAAATGGCGTAAACTAAAATACTTGCTTCATGAAGCCCGCCTTCAGCAAAAAAAGCATCTGGTGACTTTCGGTGGTGCTTTTTCTAATCATTTATTGGCGACGGCCGCAGCAGCCGCAAAATTTGGGTTCAAGGCGACGGGCTTCGTCCGTGGCGAAGATGTTGATAATGACACTTTGTTTATATGCCGCCTGCACGGAATGAATTTGATATTTGTAGATCGCGAAAGCTATCGTGACAAGCAAGGCCTGTTTAACCGCTATTTTGGCGACGATGAGCAAGCTTACTTTATTAATGAAGGCGGAGCATCAGCCGAAGCTGTAAGAGGCTGTAGCGAACTGGTTGCCGAGTTGCCTCAAACCTACAATCACATTTTTTGCGCTGCCGGCACCGGCGCAACGGCAGCCGGCATTATTAGCGGCATTACCCAAAAACATTTAGATACCGTTTGCCACGTCATCCCGGTTTTAAAAAATGGCGGCTTTATTGGCGATGAAATAAATAAACTGCTACTCACTCCCGCTGCTTATCAACTTCACACCGAATATCACTTTGGCGGATATGGCAAAACCAAGCCCGAGCTAATCAGTTTTATAAAACAATTTGTGGCTGATACCGGAATTTTGATCGAGCCGGTTTATACCGGCAAGATGTTCTATGCCCTGTATGACCTGGTTACCAAAAACTATTTTAAACCCGGCGATAAAATCCTGGCTATTCATACCGGTGGCTTATTTGGATTATTAGGAATGAAGGATAAATTTTTAGCGTAAAGAAGACGCATCAAAAGCAGAATTCTATCAGATCAATCACAAATTTACATTCTGTTAATACATACCGATCGCGGCATTGGTATAAAAACAATGTTTAAACAATTTAAACGTTGTTTCTATCAAATCGGTTCAAAAACTGCTTTATTTCCCATTTTAGGGGCATTTTTGGTAAATTTGTTAAAAGCGTATTCCGATGTATAACTTATCTGTTGCTCCTGAAAATGTTATTAGCTCACTAAACAAACATGTTCTAGCCGATGGCTTTGATCTTACCTTTGACATGGAAAAAAGCCAGGGCGTACATATTTACGATTCAAAAAACAAACGCACCCTGCTTGACTTTTTTACCTGCTTTGCATCTGTGCCACTTGGCTACAACCATCCCAAAATGCTGAATGATGAAGCATTTAAGAAAAACCTGATGTTGGCGGCGTTGACCAATCCGTCAAACTCAGATATCTATACGGAGCAATATGCAGAGTTTGTAAAAACGTTTGAGCGCATAGGCATCCCTGATTACTTGCCGCACGCTTTTTTTATTTCAGGGGGAACTTTAGCCATCGAAAACGCACTCAAGACGGCGATGGACTGGAAGGTGCAGAAAAACTTTGCAAAAGGCTATACCGAAGAAAAGGGCTTAAAAGTTCTGCATTTTGAAAACGCTTTCCACGGCCGCTCGGGCTATACATTGAGCCTCACCAATACGCTGCCCGTAAAAACTAAATGGTACGCCAAGTTTAACTGGCCGAGGGTTTCGTTTCCTGCGATTAAATTCCCGCAAACAGAAGAGACCCTTGCCGATTTGATAGACAGAGAGAAAAAATCAATCGCCCAGATTAAACAAGCATTTTCAGACAACAAAGACGACATTTGCGCCATCATTATTGAACCTGTACAAGCTGAAGGCGGCGACAATCATGCCCGTAAAGAGTTTATGGAACAGCTTCGCGTTCTGGCCGATGAGCATGAAGCGTTATTGATCTATGATGAAGTACAGACCGGCGTAGGCTTGTCAGGCAAGTTTTGGTGCCACGATCATTTTGGAGAAAACGCCCGCCCGGATATTATTGCTTTTGGTAAAAAAATGCAAGTGTGCGGCATACTGGCCAGCAAGCGTATAGATGAAGTTGAGCACAATGTGTTTAATGTATCATCGCGCATTAACTCCACCTGGGGCGGTAGTTTGGTAGATATGGTAAGGGCGACCAAAATACTGGAGATAATTGAAGAAGATAAACTTTGCAATAAAGCCGCCGATACTGGGCAATATCTTCAACAACAACTCACAGCAATAGCTAATGAGCACACAATTATAAGCGGCGTGCGCGGCAAGGGCTTGCTGTCGTCGTTTGATTTTGCAGAAAAAGAAATCCGCGATAGGTTCATACAGAAAGGGATGGAAAAAAATGTGATGTTCCTGGGATGCGGACGCAGCACTATCCGCTTCAGGCCGGCGCTCATCATTGAAAAAAACAATATTGATGATGGCTTAAATATCCTGAGCGATATCATTAAAAAACTATCCTGAGTAATATTATTAAAAGCCACAATGTAACGTTTTCGCTACATCACGATATTTTTTTAACGTATTAAGCAATTATTTTAGGTAAACTATACTATAATCGTATGTTTGCGTTAACATCTATTATCATTATTTCCTTTAACAGAATAATATCCCCCCTTTGTGTCGTTCTGTTAGCCTTTCACCGGAAATAATATATTAACCATACCTATAATATATCATGAGCAAACCCATTGAAAAACTAAAAAAACAATTGATAGAAATATCAGAAGTTGTAAATGCGTTCAAATCAGAAGCTGTACAAGTAAAAATTGTTGATAAGCTTTTAGATGCGATGATTGAGTTTGAGAGAGGAGATGCTGAGGGGCTGGAATTTTTAAACAGAAAATCAAACAAAATAAAAAACGGCACAGAACAAGGAGCCTATAGCGCCGTTATTGGCCGCAAAAAGCCAGGAGCAACAAAAATATTAAACCAGTTGCTTACTACCGATTTCTTCGCTACACCACATTCTATATCAGCTATTGCCAATTACTGCAAAGAGCATTTTGATTCAGAATTTAAGACCTCTGAACTTTCAGGCATCCTGCTAAAATTAGCTAAAGAAAATAAACTTAAACGCCAGCGCAATAACGAGAATAATCGTTTCGAATACGTAGCAGTTTAACCAGATAACATTAATAACCATTTGTCATTCTGAGCGTAGCGAAGAATCTTATGTGCTTAGTTAGATACCCGCTTTGATAAGATTCTTCGCTACGCTCAGAATGACAACTTTTTATCTTTAATCATCAACGCAAATCAAACAAACTATCTACGCCTAAAATTTTGCGTGAAGTAAACCCCTCTGCATATTTAACATGGATGGCTTTTCCAAACTCGCGCGCTCGGCCCTCAACTACGGCTATAAACTCAGGCGATGATATGTAGGTTTGCGGCTCCTGTTCCCACTCAGGGTTGTGAAATTGCGATTGATACGCGAAAATACTTTCCAGTTTTTTGTCCCAATACTCGGTGATATCAATTACAATATCGGGCTGTATGTACATGTCCTGAATGAAATGTAACAGCAAGTTTGCGCGCCATGGCTCTTGTTGCCCGCCTTCTAACGATGTTTCGATTTTCCGAAGCCCGGACAAGAAAGCTGCATCTGAAACCAATTGGCAAGCACGGCCATGATCAGGATGACGATCATAATAAGCGTTGGTAATAATGATCTCTGGCTGAAACTTACGTATAGCTTCAATCACCTTTAACTGGTATTGCCTGGTATTCTCGAAAAAACCGTCAGGAATAGCCAGATTTTCACGTACAGCCAAGCCCAATATATCTGCGGCAGTCGCTGCTTCCCTATCACGTTGTTCGGCCGAACCGCGGGTACCTAATTCACCCCGGGTTAAGTCAACTATACCTACCTTTTTACCTAAGGCAATATGTTTCAAAATGGTTCCTGAGCAGCCCAGCTCGGCATCGTCAGGATGGACGGCTAAAACCAGTATATCTAATTTAAGCATGTTTTTTTGTAAGATGTTTATTGATCGTCTGCCAACAATTGGCTTATTTTCGTTTTAATTTTCGGCGACGTAGGTTTGGTAAATGGCAAATAAAAATCTACCACTTCGCCCTTCCGGTTAATCAGGAATTTATGAAAGTTCCAACGCGGTTTTGAGCTTAGCCGGCCATTTAGTTTTTTATCGGCAAAGAATTTATAAAGCGGGTGCGCCTGAGCACCTTTTACGGTTATCTTATCAAAAACCGGAAAGTTGGATCCGTAGTTTTCGCAAAACGTGGCTATAGCATCACCTTGCAACGGTTCCTGCCCTCCAAAATCGTTTGAGGGGAAAGCCAGTATTTCAAAATCCTGCCCAATAAATTCGTTTTTCAGGGCCGCCAAATCTTTTAATTGCGGCGTAAAACCACATTCAGACGCGGTATTAACAATCATCAACACCTTATTTTTATAGTCTGACAAGCTGAATTCATCGCCCGATATCTGATGGGCTTTAAATGTATAGATGGTCTTATCGCTCATTATTATTGATACGGAGACTTGTAAGAATCGTAATTATATTCCTGCAATATCGTTTCTATATCCCGTTGTTCTTCGCGATCGTAGGTTTCCTTTAAGTTATGGCCAAACAGGCCGGCCAGCATTTGCATGGAAAACGCAGTAATGGTTCCCTTCAGTTCTTTTACCACAGCATAAGTAGTCACATCTGTTTCCCGGTTAATCAGTTTAATCAGAATCTCGCCCTGACTAATTGTCAGGTTTTTAATATCCCGGTTAAACATGTCTTTAATTTCATGATTACAGGTTTCTATAAGTTGTTTCTGTTTGTCCTTGTCGCCTGTAAGGGCCAGGTCGCGCTGCAATTTACGATACCTGTCGCCGGCAAAATGGGCATAAGGAATAACTTTGCTTACGTTATAGCGCAACAGGTTAAAAGCTTTACGGTCGGCATCGGTTTTAAAAATGCGGCCTGCACGTATCACCACCTCGTTGGTAACCACCCATGGCACCATTTCGCCATCAAGCAAAGTCAAATAGGTTTTTATGGTATCATTTTTGCCAATAACAGGGTAAGGAGGATGCGCAGATTGGGCGTTAACTTTACCCATCAGGCAGCAAAACACTACTAAAAGCCCGAATAATTTCATAAATTTACCTAGTGCAAAATTAATGCAATTTTTTTTGGCATGTCATAATAACACGCAATTTAATAATTTATTGCGTGTTTATGATATAGCTAACACAACCTTGTAAATGAAAGAATTAGTAATTGATCTGGAAGCTGAGAAGACCGAGATATTGAAACGATACCGGGCGCTGCTGCGTGCATCTAAATCGACCCTGCAAAAGGGCGATAAACGCATGATACGCAAGGCTTTTGATATGGCTTTAGAGAGCCACAAAGATATGCGGCGCAAAAGCGGCGAGCCCTATATATACCATCCAATTGCCGTTGCGCAGATAGCTGCAGAAGAGATTGGTTTAGGCACTACTTCAATTGTATGCGCTTTACTGCATGATGTTGTTGAGGACACCGACGTAACGCTGGACGAAATTGAACAGGAGTTTGGCAAAAAAGTTGCCAAAATTATTGACGGATTGACTAAAATATCTGGCGTATTTGATACGAATAGCTCTTTACAAGCCGAAAATTTTAGAAAAATGCTGCTTACCCTGGCCGATGACGTTAGGGTAATATTAATCAAACTTGCCGACCGGCTGCATAATATGCGTACGCTGGAGTCAATGCCGCGTGACAAACAGCTTAAAATATCGTCTGAAACCGTTTACCTGTACGCACCGTTGGCTCACCGTTTAGGTTTATATGCTATAAAATCTGAAATGGAAGACCTGTCTATGAAATACATGGAGCGGGAAACTTACCAGTTCATCAAAAATAAACTGAACGAAAAAAAGGCCGAACGCGAGAAGTTTATCCGCGATTTTATTGAGCCGGTTAAAAAAGTGTTATTAAATCAGGGTTTAGATGCCGACGTATTTGGCAGGCCAAAATCTATACACTCAATCTGGAACAAGATGAAGAAAAAGTCGGTTCCGTTTGAAGAGGTGTATGATCTTTTCGCTATCCGTGTCATATTGGATAGCCCACCGGAAAATGAAAAAGCCGACTGCTGGAAAGCTTACTCTATAGTTACTGATCTTTATCGCCCTAACCCCGACCGTCTGCGCGACTGGATCTCATCGCCAAAGGCAAATGGTTACGAATCGCTGCACACTACAGTTATGGGGCCGCGCGGCCAATGGGTTGAGGTGCAGATACGCACCAAACGCATGAATGAGATTGCCGAAAAGGGTTTCGCAGCACACTGGAAATATAAAGAATCGTCAACCGACAGCGGCCTCGACCAATGGGTACAAAAGGTGCGGGATATGTTGAAAAACCCAGACTCAAACGCACTGGAGTTTCTGGATGATTTTAAAATGAATTTATTCTCTGACGAGATATTCATTTTTACGCCGAAAGGCGCCTTGATCCAGTTGCCCTTGAATGCTACCGCGCTTGACTTTGCTTTTGAGATACATACCGACGTTGGGGCCAGTTGTATAGGCGCCAAAGTAAATCATAAACTGGTGCCTTTGAGTTACAAGCTGCAAAACGGCGACCAGGTTGAAGTGATTACTTCAAGCAAACAGATACCAAAAGAAGATTGGTTAAACTTTGTGGTTACCGCAAAGGCCAAGTCCAAAATTAAATCTGCGCTAAAAGAAGAAAAACGTAAGATTGCTGAGGATGGTAAAGAAATCCTGGAGCGTAAACTGAAAGCCCTGAAGATCACTTACAATTCAGAAAACCTTCACAAGATCAGTTATTTCTTCAAGCTGCAATCTACACAAGACCTTTTCTTTAATGTTGCTAAGGGCTTGATCGACATGAAAGATCTTAAGGAGTACCAACTATCTGAAAAGGCAGTTGAAAACAAACCTCAGGATCGCATTGATAACGAGCAACTACAGGGTCTGCTGCGCAATATCAAAGCTAAGGACAGCGATATATTGCTGATTGGCGAGGATATGCAGAAGATTGACTATAAACTGGCAAATTGCTGTAACCCTATTCCGGGCGATGACGTTTTTGGTTTTATTACCGTAAACGACGGCATCAAGATACATCGTACCAACTGCCCTAACGCGGCTAAGTTAATGGCCAACTACGGTTACCGGGTGGTTAAAGCCCGTTGGACCAACCAGCAGGAACTGGCTTTCCTTACCGGATTGCGTATTACAGGTATTGATGATGTTGGCTTGATTAACCGGCTAACCACAGTTATATCAAACGACTTTAAAGTTAACATGCGTTCAATTACCGTAGATAGCGATAATGGTATTTTTGAGGGGTCAATCATGGTGTATGTAAATGACACACAACATTTGGATAACCTGATCAAAAAACTTAAAACAGTAAACGGTGTAACTGCAGTTACCCGCTTCGATGCGATAGAAAAAGCGTCCTGACGGGTTGATCAGTGACTGGTTGATTAGGTGATTGGTTTGTCATAACTCAATAAACTCTATCAACAAAATCAACTAAAAACATTACTTTTGATACTTCAATAAAATACTATGTCCCAACAGGAAACTATAGATATGGTAAAAAAGATTTTCGAGGCTTACCTTGAAAATAAGGCGTTACGTAAAACCCCTGAACGCTTTGCCATTCTGGAAGAAATATATTCACGTAATGACCATTTTGATGTGGAATCATTGTATATCCACATGAAAAATAAAAAGTATCGCGTTAGCCGTGCTACTGTTTATAACACGCTTGAACTACTGGTATCATGCGATTTGGTGACCAAACACCAATTTGGTAAAAACATGGCCCAATTCGAGAAATCTTACGGTTATAAGCAGCACGACCACATTATCTGCCTTGACTGTGGCAAGGTGGTTGAGTTCTGCGATCCGCGTATCCAGCAGATTCAAAGTATGATGGGTGGGCTGTTAAAATTCGACATCAAGCACCACTCGTTGAATCTTTATGGTAATTGTGAAAAACTAAAAGAGGGTTTTTGCGATAGAAAAGTATAAATTCGCCCCCTTGTTAGTAAATATTTCAAAAATATAATGGCTGTTGACGTATTATTAGGCCTCCAGTGGGGCGACGAAGGAAAAGGAAAAATTGTTGACGTACTAAGCGCAGGTTATGACCTGATTGCACGTTTCCAGGGCGGCCCCAATGCAGGTCATACTTTGGAGTTTGACGGCAAAAAGTTCGTATTAAATACCATCCCTTCGGGAATATTTTTTGACAATACCGTAAACCTGATTGGTAACGGTGTTGTGATTGACCCAATAACACTTAAACGTGAAATTGACAAGTTAAAAGATGCCGGCCATGACCTGTTGGCTAAAGGCAACTTACTCATCGCTAAAAAAGCACATCTTATTTTACCTACTCACCAATTGCTTGACGCTGCTAACGAAAAGAAAATGGGCGAAGGCAAAATTGGTTCGACACTTAAAGGTATAGGCCCAACTTATATGGACAAAACCGGCAGGAACGGTTTACGTGTGGGCGACATCACTTTACCTGACTTTAAAGATCGCTATAAAAAACTGGTTGAAAAGCACGTATCAATGCTGCACCAGCTATATGGTGAAGTTGCCGATTTCAGCGAACGCGAGGCAGCTTTCTTTGAAGCCATTGAACTAATCAGCAAATTCAAGCTGGTTGATTCTGAACATTTTGTAAATGACTACCTGAAAAAAGGCAAAAAAATATTAGCCGAAGGTGCACAAGGCACCATGCTGGATATAGACTTTGGTTCATACCCATTTGTTACTTCGTCAAATACTACCACCGCAGGCGCTTGTACCGGTTTGGGTATTGCCCCATCGACCATAGGCGATGTGATAGGTATTTTTAAAGCATATTGTACCCGCGTTGGTGGCGGCCCCTTCCCTACCGAGTTGAACGACGAAACCGGCGAAGAACTGCGCAAAATAGGTCACGAGTTTGGTGCTACTACCGGTCGCCCACGCCGTACAGGCTGGATCGATCTACCTGCGTTAAAATATGCTATTATGCTGAACGGGGTTACCCAAATGGTAATGACAAAGGCTGATGTTTTAAGTGGATTTGATAAAATCTACGCTTGCACACACTATACTTATTTAGGCGAAACTATTGACTATATGCCATACGACCTCGTTTCAGTTGATGCTGTGCCCGTACTGAAAGAAATTGACGGCTGGAACGAAGATTTGACCGGTATTACCGAAACCTCTCAGATTCCCGCTAAACTACAGTCATATATCGACTACCTGGAGCAGGAGCTTGGCGTACCGATCAAATGGTTGTCGGTAGGTCCGGATAGGAAACAGACTTTAACACTGCATTAATAAAAAGTCCCGGCCCGCCGGGACTTTTCTTTTTTACTTAAATTTACCTTGTGATTCTGCAAATAACTGACCTCAACTTATTCAAGCAAAAAGCCCTGAAATGGGCGGCAAGGTTTGATGCGTGTAGTTATCTGGATTCCAACAACTTTAACGACCCTTATTCGAAGTTTGATACGCTGATCACAGCCGGCATTCATGATAGCATTACTGCGCATACGGGCTGTGCTTTTGCCGAACTGGAAACCTTCAGAACAAAATATCCCGAATGGCTGACCGGCTTTTTGAGCTACGACCTGAAAAACGAAGTTGAACTGCTATCATCTGAAAACCCGGACCAGCTTAACTTTCCTGATCTGTTTTTCTTTGCACCAAAAAATATTATCATTTTAAACAACGGCTTAGTTGAAATTATTGCTGATGACGCACAAGCTGTGTTAGATGATATAAATGCCGAGGTTTTAACAGACTATGAGCCGCGAACACTCAACTTGCAAGCCCGTTTTAGCAAAGCTGATTATGTAACCACGGTTAACCAAATCAAAGACCACATTAGCCGCGGCGATATTTATGTAACCAATTTCTGCCAGGAATTTTTTGCCAGTGACGCCAACATAGATCCCGTGGCTACGTTTTTACAGCTTAACCGAATATCCCCCACCCCTTTTGGCACCTTTTATAAGTGGATGGATAATTACATTCTCTGCGCCTCACCCGAGCGTTTTCTGGCAAAACGTGGCAACAAGCTGATATCGCAACCTATTAAAGGTACGGCTAAACGCGGCGAGACAGCCGAAGAAGACGAAGCTATTAAAGCGCAATTGCGCAACCATACCAAAGAGCTACAGGAAAATGTCATGATTGTTGATTTGGTACGGAATGACCTGACGCATTCGGCAAAACCCGGCACTGTAAAAACTGAAGAGCTATTTGGCGTTTACACATTTAAACAGGTACATCAAATGATATCGACGGTGGTTTGCGAATTAAGTGATGATATCAGCCCCGTCGAAGCCATCCGCAATACTTTTCCGATGGGTAGCATGACAGGGGCGCCCAAAATACGTTCGATGCAACTGATGGATAAGTATGAGCGAAGTAAACGCGGTATCTACTCAGGTGCAATAGGCTACTTTAGCCCCAATAATGATTTTGATTTTAATGTAGTGATACGCACGTTGCTATACAACCGCAGTAACAAGTACCTCTCATTCACTACCGGAAGCGCTATTACCTACCACGCCGACGCAGAACGTGAATATGACGAATGCCTGCTTAAGGCAAAGGCCATTTTACAGGTTTTGGGGCAATCTTTAGCTTAGAACCCTTGCGCAGGTTGATATCGGTTCCGCGCTTCCAAATCGCCCCATCAGAATATCGTAGGTAAAACCGGAGATTGACCTTTTCAAAATTAATATGGAAAGGCTACTTTATACCCAAACTGAGGTATTGTTAAACATAAAGCCAACCATACTTACCGGGGCTTTGCCTTGCCATAAATCAATTTCAGTATCTACGGGTTAATAAGGCAAAAGCACATCTTGATCAACCTCATAGTTGATCATTATTAATTTATGCCATTGTGCCTTTAAAAAAACAGGGTTGTGCGAAGCTTACCTTTTGTAGTATTTCATCGCTTCAGGTATCAACTGCTCAATGGCGGCAATCCGGGTAGCGTCTGCCGGGTGGGTACTTAAAAACTCAGGCTGCGCGCCGCCTTTATTTTGGGCTTGCATGCGTTTCCAAAAGGCGATAGCCTCATGTGGATCATACCCGGCCATGGCCATAAAAGTTAAGCCTAAGCGGTCGGCTTCTGACTCCTGATCTCTGGAATATTTTAGTAAAGCTAATTGTCCGCCAATACCATAAGCCTGGTTAACTATCGCTTGGGTAGTTTGCGATTGTCCGCCGATAGCAGCACCTACCGCTGCTCCGCCGGCCTGTGCTGCCAATTGCTGCGACATTCGCTCGGCCGCGTGGCGGGCTATGGCATGACCTATCTCGTGACCCATTACAGTTGCTAAACCGGCATCATTTTGGGTTACCGGTAATATACCGCTGTAAACCGCAACTTTGCCACCCGGCATGCACCAGGCATTTATCTCGCTGCTTTGAATCAAATTAAACTCCCATTTAAATTGATATTGACTGGCGTAGCCGTTTTGTTGCAGATAACGCTCAATAGCTGCTGATAGTTGTCCACCTATTCTTTTAACACGTTGTGCATCCGTGCCGCTGGCAATAACTTTAGTTTTAGGGTCAGACAACAATTGCGAGTAACTTGCTGCCGCTGCTTGATTAATTTGGCTGTCGCCAACCAAGCTCAACTGCTTGCGGCCGGTTAAGGGTACAGTAGCGCATGAATATATAACTGAAAAAAATAATACGAATAATAATAGTGGTTTTGCGGTTTTCATAATAGTTTAGTTAGGTTAATACTATTATTGAACATAACATAAATAAGACCGAAATGTTTAAGCTTGCTTCTTTTTGAAGAGGTTCACTTTACTTTCGGTACCGCGAATTAAACGCTCTATGTTTTTTTGGTGGGTAACCAAAATAAGCAGGAACATACACATACCATATATTACTACCGAACGGTTGCTTGGAAAGATGAAGGTTACGCCAATTAAATATGTAAAACCGGCCAAAATCGAACCTAAGGATACATATCTGAAAATTAATAATACAATAATAAATACAACCACACAAAGTAGTGCTGCGTGCAAATGTATGGCCAGAACCATACCCAATAGCGTCGCTATGCCCTTACCCCCTCTAAAACCTGCGAAGATTGGGAACAAATGTCCCATTACTGCTGCGATGCCCAGCGCTAAGGCATAATTGGTATATGAAGTTGAGTGTACGCCACCCGTAGTAGTAACGCCAATAAAATAAGCCAGGTTAGTCGCAGTAAATCCTTTTAAAATATCGAGCAACATTACGGGTATGCCGGCTTTTTTACCCAGCACCCTGAATGTATTAGTAGCCCCTGCGTTGCCGCTGCCGTATTCGCGTACGTCAATCCCATAAAACGCCATACCTATCCAAACTGCCGTAGGGATAGAGCCAAATAAGTAAGCAAGTATAAGCGCTGAAATTGAATAAGGGGTTATCATATCAACGCAATATTAAAAATTGATGAGCGTACTAACAAGTTTATTCATACTTAGCGTAAGAGGGTTAAACTGGGGAAATTGTTTTAAATGCGCTTACTTAACCGCTTTTAAACTCAGATCCAGGCATTTGACCGAATGCGTAAGCGCACCTATAGAAACATAGTCTACTCCGCAATTTGCATATTCACGCACATTGTCCACCGTTATACCGCCCGATGCCTCGGTGATATAACGTCCTTCAATAATATTTACCGCTTGTTTCAAATCGGCAAAATTGAAATTATCTAACAGAATACGGTCGACCCCGCCGGCAGCAATTACTTCGTCCAGTTCTTCCTGGTTACGCACTTCAATCTCTATTGCCAGTTTTTTACCCGTTTTTTCAATGTACTGGTGTGCGTTCTCAATAGCACGGGCAATACCACCCGAATAATCCACGTGATTATCTTTGATCAATATCATATCATATAAGCCAAAACGGTGATTTACGCCGCCGCCTATACGCACCGCCCATTTTTCCAGATAACGCATACCCGGCGTAGTTTTACGCGTATCCAAAACCTGGGTATTGGTACCTTTCAATAAATCGACGATATGGTTAGTATTAGTAGCAATGCCAGACATGCGCTGCATACAGTTAAGCACCAAACGCTCGGCTGTCAATATGCTGATTACATCACCTTCAACCTCCAATACAACGTCCTTAGGTTTAACCACGGTGCCGTCTTTGATAAAAATATTTACGCTAAGAGCTTTATCTACGCGATGAAAAATATACTGGGCCAGTTCTACGCCCGCTATAATGCCGTTGTCTTTTACCAATAACCTGGCTTTGCCGGTAGTGCCCGGCGGAATGGTAGCCAGCGATGTATGGTCGCCATCGCCAACATCCTCTTTTAAGGCGTTGTCAATAAACGGTTGTACTAGTTCTATATCCAAAATCAGTTATTTTTTAGAAGGTTCAAAAGTAGTAACATTTTTTGGGTTGTGATAGTTTTTGGTGGCACAATCCCTTATTAAACTATCTAAATTTGCCTTATCAGGCATCATTAAAAAAAACATTGCCGTTGACTAAAGTCAACGGCAATGAAGAATATCATTTCTCTAAACATATTAATATCCTTCAATTAATTAGCCAAAGCCTCAATAACCGCATTACGCGCGTCAGCATTACCAAGGTTGCCACCCAGGTGCCCTGCATCATTGTCAATCTTAATCAGCCTAGCATTGGCTGCCTTCGCAAAGTCAATACAAGGTTTTGGGTTGACAATATGGTCTTGCAGGCAAGTTATAATTATCATTTTGGCTTTAACGTGCTTTGCAGTTTCTTCAAACGATCCGCCAAATGCTTTGGTAATATCAAATTCTGACAAGGCGTTTGATTGATACCAGGTATCGTTCCAGTCGCTATGTTGTTGCGCCTCCACATCCTTTAGCCATTTTGAAAAGTCATCATGCGGATGAGCACGGACCTTTTCAGTTGGTGTGGTGAGCAACATCTCCCAAAACATGTTAATAATGGTGATTTTAGGATTAACAGTATAATTACCGTGGTTATACTCCGGATCATTTTCCAGCAGGCGACGATAAATTTCGCCGCGCATATTGTCATAACTGGTAAATTGTGGTGTACCAACTATGGGTATGAGGTAATCCATAAAGTCCGGGTAGCTTACCGCCCATTGAAACGTTTGTATCCCGCCCATTGAAATGCCCATTACCACTTTTACATGTTTAATCCCCAGATTCTTGGTCAACAGCATATGCTGGCTCTCAATCATATCCGCAGCAGTAAACACCGGAAAATTACGACCATGCTGCGTTTTACTGTTTGAGGGCGATGAAGAAACACCATCAGCCAAAGCATCGATGATAATGAGGCAATAGCGCGTGGTATCGATAGCGCTAAAATTTGCAGGATTCACAATATCTCGGGACACCCCACCAAACCAGGTCAGGAATATTACGGCGTTGCTTTTACCGGCGTTTAGTTTGCCAAACATGCGGTAGCCTACTTTGCAATCTTTTATTGTTCCGCCTGCTACTTTGAAGTCGCCGATATTGGCTATTTGTTGGCGATCGGCCTTGTGGGTTTGGCCAAAACTTAAAGTGCCCCAAAACAAAAGCACCGTCAATAATAACTTTTTCATGGTTAGGTATAATTGAATAAACTAAGCTATATAAAAGAAATTATAATCTATCCTATGTGGCGGTTATATTTGCGTCGTGGAAAATAAGAAGAAACTTGCATTAATTATATTGGACGGCTGGGGTTACGGCCGCAATGATGAGTCGAACGCTATTTTAGCAGCTAAGACACCTTTTTTTGACTCTTTGCTGGAGAAATATCCGCACTCAAAACTGGAAGCATCTGGTATGGCCGTTGGTTTGCCTGACGGGCAGATGGGCAACTCAGAAGTAGGGCATATGAATCTGGGTGCCGGCCGTACCGTTTACCAGGAACTTGGCCGCATCAACAAAGCTGTTGATGACAATGAACTGGTGACTAACGAGGTGCTTAAAGGCGCTTTCGACTACGCTAAACAAAACAATAAAGACGTGCACTTTATCGGCCTGGTATCAGACGGTGGCGTGCACTCACATATCAAACACCTGAAGGGCCTGTGCGATGCCGCGGTAACTTCTGGCCTGAGCAATGTTTTTGTTCATGCTTTTTTGGATGGCCGCGACACTGACCCCAAATCGGGCTTAGGTTTTATTACTGAGCTGGAAAACCACATTGAAAATACGCCGGTTAAATTAGCATCGGCTATTGGTCGTTATTACGCAATGGACCGCGATAACCGCTGGGAACGCGTTAAACAAGCTTATGACGTAATGGTTAACGGCATTGGCGAGCCAACTGACAGCGTAACACAGGCTATTAAAGAATCATACTTAAAAGATGTTACTGACGAATTTATGCCGCCGATTGTTAAGGTCGATGGCGAGGGTAAACCAACCGCTGTAATTAAGGACGGCGATGTGGTGATCTGCTTTAATTTCCGTACAGACCGTGGTCGCGAAATTACCGTTGCGTTAACTCAAAAAGCTTTCCCTGAGTATAACCTGCATCCGCTTAAATTGTACTACGTAACCATGACTACTTATGACGAAACTTTTAAAGACGTTAAAGTGGTGTTTACTAAAGAGGATCTGACCAAAACCCTGGGCGAAATTATCCAGGATGCAGGCAAAAACCAGATACGTATTGCAGAGACAGAAAAATACCCGCACGTTACTTTCTTCTTCTCAGGTGGTCGCGAAAAAGAGTTTGATAACGAGAAAAGACTTATGGTACCATCGCCAAAAGTTGCTACTTACGACTTACAGCCTGAAATGAGTGCCGAAGGTATCCGTGATGCCATTGTACCCGAACTGCAAAGCGGCTGGGCAGATTTGATTATTCTTAACTTTGCCAACACCGATATGGTGGGTCACACAGGTGTTTTTAGCGCCGTTGTTAAAGCTGCCGAAACGGCCGACCGGTGCACACAGGATGTGGTAGAAGCTGGTTTAGCCAATGGTTACTCTTTTATTATCCTTGCCGACCACGGGAATGCCGATTATATGATAAACGACGACGGTACGCCAAACACAGCCCACACTACTAACCTGGTGCCATGTATAGTGATTGACAAGGACGTTACTTCGGTAAAAGATGGCAAATTAGGTGATGTCGCCCCTACTATTTTGCACATTTTGGGTGTTGAGATACCTAAAGAAATGGGCGGTAACGTATTAGTATAAAACACCTTAATAATACACTTGTCATTCTGAGCGTAGCGAAGAATCTTATATAAGCGATTAGCAAATCGAATAAGATTCTTCGCTACGCTCAGAATGACAATTCTTTTTAAAATAAGTTTAAATGACAAATAACACATCTCATCAAATGCTCAGTCAGGCTTTCCCTTTCTCAAAAAAGGGTCAGAATGCAGTTGCCTTGATTTTTGTCATCATACTTTTATCTATTCTCTCATCCTGCAAACCTGATAATGTTCAGGACGGCTCAAAACCAAAGTATTACGACATCGCCGGATATTTTAAAGCTGAGATCGCCAAACAACGCAAGCTTAATCACCCTACCTTAAAATCAGTAACGCACAATGGCAGTACTGAAACTAAAAAGGTACACATTGATGACTGGGCACTGGAATTAGCTTTGTTCGTCCAGTCGGACATTAACAAACCGGCCTGGCGAGATAGTTATTCGGTTCAATCAGGCATTGATGGTTCCATAGTTTACACCGCTAAGGAGCCAGAGCTGCGAACCCGCGAGATTGTCATTACGCGTAATAAAAACAACAGCATTAAGTGGATCATGATTTTTAACGAAAGCAAGAACAGGCTGTATCAAACAGACGAAACGCTGACCTACAGGCCCGACTCGCTTTATACTATAAAAAAGCAACAACATGTTAGCTTTTTGGGCACTAACAACTATTTTATTAAAGGCAGTCTGAATTAGTGGTGACCTAACACCGTTGAGAGCTTTTCTTTACATTCATCTATCAGTACAATAATGTCCTGACGACCTCTGTCAGAGTCCAGCACTTTCTGAAAATCGGCTATGGCAGCTTTTAATGAATTGATTCCACGGGCTTTGTCATAAAGCCTCATGTTTTGCTGCAAACGAAAAAAACCGTATTCTTTATAAGCTACTCCCCTGTTTAGGTAAAAAGATGTCATCCGGGCTTCGGCGGGGTTAATGGAGATAGCTTTAGTTAAATCAATAATAGACCCCAGAAAGTACTTTTCTTTTTCCGTTGGGACCTGTGAATCTAAACCTAAATGGCACTGAGCTTTAGCCCTATAATAATAAGCGTGTGCGTCGGCCGGCTCAATGGCAATTTCTTTTGTAAAAGCTGCTATAGATTTTGCAAAGTTTTCGTTATGAAAATAAGAATAGCCCAGCATCCAAAGTGCACTGGCATCGGTTGAGTCAATAAGGCGACCTTTTTCCAACTGCGCTATGGCTACTTTAAAATTACCGTCGATATAAGCTTGCTGGCCTAAACGGGTATAAGCGTTCTGTGCGGCTGCACGCTCAACAGTCGAAAAAACCAGAATGGAAAATAAGACTGATAACCTCATCAAAAGTTTAAAATTAAACGAATTGTACACTATTAACTGTCTAACCTTAAAATTATTATGAACTAATAACAATTTAATTTTCAATTGTGGTGTTTTGTAAAAAACCTTCAGCCATAAGACTATGACTTTTTTTCATCTTTACCAATAATTTTATCAATAATTATTAAAAACCATTTAAATTTGTAACCACCAAATTACCAGTGGAATACCTGTCGGTGTTAGTGGTTATGTTTATATTGCCTTAACTTGGCATAGGTCTTGAAACATAACATCAGGCATTTAAAAGCCGTTATTTAAGCAATGTTCAGCAGCCCGATAATATCGTAACCTGACAACATGGCGTTTATTTTAAAAAGTGTATTAATGAGTTTTGACCCGTTTGATTTTAAGAGTGCGATGCCGGTTATAAATGAAGATTCGGAGTTTTTCCCTTTGATGTCGTCTGAAGACGAGGAAGAGATGAATAATGAAGAAGTACCCGAGGTTTTGCCGATACTGCCATTGCGTAACACTGTGCTTTTTCCGGGTGTTGTAATTCCGATTACGGTAGGCCGCGACAAATCAATCAAATTAATACGCGATGCCAACAAAGGCAGCCGCATGATTGGTGTAGTATCGCAAAAAGATGTAGCTATTGAAGATCCCGCATTCGATCAGTTAAATAAAGTGGGCACGGTAGCCCTTATCATTAAGATGCTGCAAATGCCCGACGGTAATACCACCGTTATTTTACAAGGCAAGAAGCGCTTCCGTCTAAAAGAAGAAGTTCAGACCGAGCCTTATCTAAAAGCGACCATCGACCCGTTTATTGAACTTAAAAAAGCGAAAGAAGATAAAGAATTCAAAGCGTTGATATCCTCAATAAAGGATATGGCTATGAATATTATACAGCTATCGCCAAACATCCCGAGCGAGGCAGGTATTGCAATTCGTAATATTGAAAGCACCTCGTTTTTGATGAACTTTATCTCGTCAAACATGAACGCCGACATGGCAGCCAAACAAAAATTGCTGGAGATTACCGACCGGGCCGAAATGGCCAATGCCGTATTACAGCATTTAACTATTGAGCTGCAATTGCTGGAGCTGAAAAATCAGATTCAAACCCGGGTGCGTGTAGATCTGGACAAGCAGCAACGCGACTATTTTCTGAACCAGCAGATCAAAACCATTCAGGAAGAACTGGGCGGCAACACTGCCGACATGGAAATTGAAAGTCTGCGCCAGCGTGCTGCCAAAAAGAAATGGGATGTTGAGGTAAAAAAACATTTCGACAAAGAAATTGAAAAGCTGGCGCGAACCAATCCGGCTGCCGCCGACTATTCAGTACAGATTAATTACCTTGAATTGTTGGTAGACCTGCCATGGAATGAATTTACCAAGGACAACTTCGACCTGAAACGTGCACAAAAAGTATTAGATAAAGACCACTTTGGGTTAGATAAGGTTAAGCAAAGGATAATTGAGTACCTGGCAGTACTTAAATTAAAGCATAACATGAAAGCACCTATCCTTTGTTTAGTCGGCCCCCCGGGAGTAGGTAAAACCTCATTAGGCAAATCAATAGCCAAGGCTTTAGGTCGTAAATATGTACGTATGGCGCTGGGTGGTATCCGTGATGAAGCCGAGATTCGCGGTCACCGTAAAACTTATATTGGCGCCATGCCCGGCCGTATTATCCAATCGATAAAAAAAGCCGGGGCGGCCAACCCGGTGTTCATCCTGGACGAGATTGATAAGGTGGGTAATGATTTTCGCGGAGACCCATCATCTGCGCTGCTTGAAGTTCTTGACCCTGAACAAAATGCCAATTTTTATGATCATTATGTAGAAATGGATTTTGACCTTTCAAACGTAATGTTCATCGCGACAGCAAACTCATTAAGCAGTATACAGCCTGCTTTGCTGGATCGTATGGAGATCATCGAGGTAAATGGCTATACCATTGAAGAAAAGGTCGAGATAGCTAAACAGCACCTGCTGCCCAAACAACGCGAAGCACATGGTCTGAGGCCTAAAGATATCATGCTGAAAGCCGACGTCATTGAAAAATTGATTGAGGATTATACGCGCGAATCGGGCGTACGCGGCTTGGAGAAAAAGATCGGTTCTGTAGTGCGGGGCACCGCTAAAAACATTGCGCTTGAAGAACCGTACAACACTACGGTAAGCAAGCTAGACGTCGAGAAAATACTGGGCGCGCCGATATTTGATAAAGACTTATACGAAGGCAACACGGTAGCCGGTGTGGTTACAGGCTTAGCCTGGACATCAGTTGGCGGTGATATTTTGTTTATTGAAGCCAGCTTAAGCCCAGGCAAGGGCCGGTTGACTTTAACAGGTAGCCTGGGCGATGTTATGAAAGAATCTGCGACCATCGCGTTAGCCTATTTGCGCGCCAATTCGGCCAAATTTGGTATTGATAACAGATTATTTGATCAATGGGATGTCCATGTGCACGTACCCGCTGGCGCTACACCTAAAGACGGTCCGTCGGCAGGTGTTACCATGCTCACTGCGCTGACATCAGCCTTCACACAACGCAAGGTAAAGCCTCACCTGGCTATGACTGGCGAGATCACCCTTCGGGGCCGTGTGTTGCCAGTTGGTGGTATCAAAGAAAAAATCCTGGCTGCTAAGCGTGCTAATATCAAAGAGATCATTCTTTGCAAGTCAAACCAGAAAGATATCCTTGAGATCAAAGAAAGCTACATTAAAGATTTACAATTTCACTACGTTACCGAAATGCGCGAAGTGATTGATTTGGCTTTACTCAATGAAAAAGTAAAAGACCCGCTAGATTTAACCGTAAAAGAAGATATTAAGCCCATTTTAAATTAACTTTAAAGGCCCGTTGAAATTAACGGGCCTTTATACTTTATCATAGTTATAACCTTAATGAGAAACCTGTACTTAACCTTGCTGCTGGTGATAACAGTAACTTGCACATTTGCACAAAATCATCAAAATGAGTTTGGTATACAAAGCGACAATGATTCTTACCTGGGTCAGGGCAGCGACCGGTACTACACCGACGGCTTATACCTTTATTTCAGACATGCACTGGATGTCAAGGCCAGCGACAAGCTAAAAAATAAAGTTTTGGGATTCGATTTAGGTCAGAAAATATTTAACCCGCAAAGTGGAGCTGTACCCTCTGCAAGTTACATCGACAGGCCATTTGCCGGTTATCTTTATGCAGGTGCCAGCATGAATTATCTATATAAAAACGAATCCAATTTTAAGATAGGCGTTCAATTAGGGGTTATCGGCCCGGCCTCGGGCGGCCAAACTGCGCAAACATGGGTTCACAACAACTTTGGTTTTTATGCCCCGAATGGCTGGCAATATCAAATCAAGAATAATGCAGTGGTTAATTTTTCAGGCGAGTACAACAGGCTTATTGCCAGGGATACTGCATTAGACCTTTCATTTGCGTCTTACGCAAATTTGGGTACGGGCTTTACCGGTGCAGGGGCCGGATTGTTGTTTCGTTTAGGAGTGTTTAACCAGTTGTTTAATTCGGCCAGTACACAAAGCTCTGTCATTGCCGATAATAGCATAGTGACCCCTAATAAGCACGAATTCTTTTTATATTATAAGCCCATGGCGAACGTAATTGCTTATGATGCCACTATCCAGGGCGGTTTATTCAATAAAAAGGATGAAGCGGGTAGCTTAGAAGTTACTGCCGAACCGCAACGTTTTGTATTGAGCAACCACGTGGGCGTTACGTATGCAACTAAACGTTGGGTGATTGACGTGGCTGCCATATTCCATAGTAAAGACACCAAATATCAGCAATTGTCTGAAGCGTGGGGATCAGCGACACTGTACTACAAATTTGATTAGTACTCGAAGTAGCGTTTGCGGCTTTCTTTTTTTGCGCCCTGTTGTTTTTTATCGTCCAGGCGTTTGGCTTTGGCCTGCTTGCTGGGTTTGGTAGCCTTTCTGGGTTTTTGAACAATTAAAGCCCGTGTAAGTGTGTTGACCAAGCGATCAATAGCTTTAACTTTATTAAGATATTGGCTGCGTTCTTCGTCACAAACAATCTGTACAAAGCCATCTTTATTTAATCTGGCAGACAGTTTTTCTGTTAGGCGCTGCTTTTCGTCATCGGTAAACAAAACCGAGCCGGTTATAGAAAACAGCAGTTCAACTTTGCTGGAAACCTTATTTACATTTTGCCCGCCCTTTCCGCCGCTGCGTGACGTTTTATAAAAGACTTCGCGCTGCAGATCGTCTTTAGAAAAATTCATGGCTAAAGGTAATGAAGTTTGTGATTAGTGACAGCCATCAAATTTTAAACAGCCAAATTTTACTAACTTTGCTTACGATATGAGCAACAACATCGTAGTAGCTATCGACGGGTATTCGTCATGTGGTAAAAGCACACTGGCAAAGGCATTAGCCAAGAAACTCCATTTTATTTATGTTGATAGCGGTGCGATGTATCGTGCCGTCGCCTTATACTTCATTCGTAATAATGTCGATACTAAAAACCATGATCAGGTTGCCGGGGCGCTGAAAAACATCCATCTCAATTTTCATTCGCGCGATTATCAGACTCACATTACCTTAAATGACGAAGAAGTATCTGCCGAAATAAGACAAATGCCCGTATCTGACAAAGTGAGCGAGGTAGCTGCAATTAAAGAAGTACGTAAAGAAATGGTTCGCCAGCAACAGCGCATGGGCAAATCAAAAAATGTAGTAATGGATGGCCGCGACATTGGCACTGTGGTGTTTCCTCATGCACAGCTAAAGTTGTTCATGACTGCCGATCCGAAAGTACGTGCAGAACGTCGTTATAAAGAGCTGCAGTCAACCAATCCTGATATTACACTTGAAGATGTTTTTGAGAATTTGGCACACCGTGATTATGCAGATACAACCCGTGAAGAAAGCCCGTTAACACGAGCCGAGGACGCCATAGTGCTCGATAATACCAATCTTACCCCTGAACAGCAACTACAGCTGGCGGTAGACCTGGTTAAGCCTTTTGTTGATGGGCGAAATTCTTGAATTTAAACAACTGCTTCCTCTTCAAGCATTACTGTAGGCACGCCAAATTTATTCAGAAAGTCTACCCCTTCATCGCTCGGGATACCTTTGTATTTAGCGTACGACTTATTGTAATATACCTTTTTAATACCTGCCGAAAAGATCAATCGCGCGCAGGCTATGCACGGCGACAAGGTGGTATACAAAGTAGCGCCTTCCAATTTAGCACCGCTTTTTACGGCATATAAAATAGCGTTCTCTTCGGCATGCAAGGCCAGCGAGCAACTACCTTTTGAGTCGCGCGGGCAACCCTGCTCCGGCCACTCTTCATCACAGTTATGCGTCCCGGCAGGTGGGCCGTTGTAGCCGATTGAAATAATACGTGTATCCTGCGTTAAAACCGCCCCGACATGAGCTTTTACGCAATGTGAGCGTAAAGCCAGATCAGTAGCCAGTTTCATAAAGATATGATCGAAGGATGGTTTCATGTTGTTGTAGTCATTTGGTCATTAAGTCATTAGTCATTGGTATTAGTGGCTTCACTAATGACTCAATGACTAATGACTTAATGACTAATTATTAATGCCCACCGCTTTTTTCAACTTGTACGTGGTCTATATTGATTCCTTGTTTAATCAATTCAACACGCACCTTCCAGGCAAAGAACACGATATAGGCAAAGCCTAACACCGGAACTATATATGATTGATGGATGCCAATGGTATCGGCCATTAAGCCTTGTACCGGCGGAATAATCGATCCACCTAAGATCATCATGATCAGAAATGCAGACCCCTGACCGGTGTACTTGCCTAAACCTGTGATAGCCAACGAGAAAATTGATGGCCACATAATTGAGCAGCATAAACCACCGCTAATAAATGCAAACACTGCAACCGTACCGGTAGTAAATAAGCCAATCAGCATAAATATGATACCTAACACCCCCAAAGACACTAAAGTACGCACAGGCTTTTGGGCCCCGATATAAAAGGCGATAATCATTACAACAATGCTTATAGCATATTTGTACAGGCTGCTTACATCAGACCCGCTTGAGTGATTTACTAAAAGTATGATAGCAAATGCTGCAAACGGAACAACTAACGTCAAAATATTTTTGGCAGTTTTTGAAAAGTTAAAAGCCCCGATTGAACCAGTCCATCGGCCAATCATCAAACTACCCCAATAAAGCGAGATAAACGGAGACATCTGGCTCTCAGTAAAACCGCCAAAGGCCGGCGTTTTTAACAGCGCACCCAAATTACTTTGAATAGTTACTTCAGTACCAACATAAGTAAAAATAGCTATCATACCCAAAATCAATTGTGGATATTGCATTGCTCCCCAACCCTCTTTATTTCTTTGCGCCGACATTAATGAACCTACCAACGTAACTACGATAATGGCTAAAGCAGCATAAATGTAAGTGGCTTTTGAAATACCGGTAGCAGCAGCTAACTGATCTGCGACCAGTATCAAACAAAACGCCAGAAACATAATAAACAGCGGCGGCGTAGGTTTTTTACTGTTCTCTATTTTTTCGTCGCTGGTTACAACCGGAAGGTTAGCGAAATAAAAAAATACGGCGACGGCTAGAAACAGCCCTGCCAGTATATAATATAAAGTGTCTATTGATGATAGTTTCACATCGCTGGTTGACGCAGCGCCCTGGGCAGAGCCGAACAGAACCAAACTAACTACAATTGGCCCCAGCAAACCGCCGATGTTATTGATGGCCCCTGCAAAGTTAAGCCGGTTTGAACCTGTTTCTGGCGGACCGAGGGCAACCACAAACGGATTAGCTGCCGTTTGCTGCAGGGAAAATCCTAAAGCTATTATAAATAACGATCCTAAAATGAAAGCAAACGAGCCGGTTGCTACTGCAGGAATCATACATAAAGCGCCTACAGCCGATATAACCAATCCCCAAACAATACCATTTTTATAGCCCAGCTTATTTAATATATCAACTTTAGTAGCTTGCGAGGCGAAGTATAATATCAGCGAACCAATAAAATATCCGCCGTAAAATGTAAAGTCGATAAGTTGCGACTCAAATTGTGTTAAATGAAAATGCGATTTACAAAAAGGAATAAATATACCGTTTGAGGCCGCCAAAAAGCCCCAAAAAAAGAATACAGTTACCAGCGTATACAAAGCCGAACCATAACTTTTGGTGTTGTTTTCTTTCATTTTTATGTTAGTTGATTTGAAATTGGTTTTAAAGCACTAACATAACTATTTTTTGTAATTCTATCGTGTTAAATTAATAAACATACCATATTAAAGTTTCTTTGTATAAGCGAAAAAAACCGCATCTTCGCATACTTTAAACTGAACAAAGGTTACAGATTAATGATAGAAGCTGTTATTTCGGGTATTGGGATTGGCTTAGTGCTTACGTTTTTGACAGGCCCGGTATTTTTCGCATTGATTAAAACCAGTATTGAACGAGGTTTTCATGCCGGAGTTTTTCTAGCCTTGGGCGTAGTGTGCAGTGATGTTGTTTTTGTAGGCTCTATATTGTTCGGATCGCAATTTTTCGAAGTCACCAGTCAAACTAAAACTATAGCCGGCGTTGTTGGCAGCGTTATTTTGTTTGTTGTAGGTATACGATATATCATCAAGAAGCCTAAAGTAAACTACACCAACACACAGCCTACCGGCCTAAAGCGCACCGGTTATTTCCTGAAAGGTTTCCTGATGTGTATTTTTAACCCCACGCTGCTATTTCACTGGATAACTGTTATAGGTACCGCAAGCACCATCTACCGTAGCGACACGCACAATCGTTCGGCTAAAATTGCTATTATGTTTTTAACCATTCTGATTGTTCAGTTTGGGTTGGATACAACCAAGGCTTTTTATGCCAATAAACTACGCGATCGTATTTCTGAGAAATTCGTCCATCGTTTAAATGAGGTTGCAGGTGCCGCGCTCATTATTGCCTCGCTAATACTGGTGGACAAATTAGTGACACACTACGTTTTCTCGGCCCCATCAGCATAAATTGCTATCTTCGCCGTAGCCAGCCCCCTGGTTATCATCATGAAAAGTATTTTTAATGCCGATGACAATGCGGAATTAGTTGCCCGCGTAAATCAATTATGCCCCTATACCAAAGCACTATGGGGTAAAATGGATGTTGCTCAAATGATGACGCATTGTACAGCAGCCATGAATATTGCCTTTGGCCTGACTAAATGCCGCAGGCATTGGATAGGCGTTTTGTTTGGCAATATAGCCAAACGCCGCGTTTTGAAAACAAAAGATATGGACCACCATATACCGGCGTTTATCGCTATGCGTGTTGAACACTCCTGCAATTTTGAGGAAGCAAAAGAAAAATTTCTGCAGATCATCCGAACAGCCCTAGAAAAAGGTGAAGCAGGATTGGTAAAATTCCCTCACCCATATTTTCATAAATTCAAGGCGGGCGAATGGTGCCAGCTTAACTGGAAACACCTGGATCACCATTTAAGGCAGTTTGGGGTGTAAGTGCAACTAAGCGAAAAGCTTAAAGACCAAAGCTGTCTTTAGTAAAAAAGGCGAAAGTTGATAACCTTCGCCTTTGTAATTTCGCTTTCAGTTAAATCACATATAAGCTCTTTGATTCTTTCCTTCCATCCAGTTAACAAAGGCACGGTTTACAACCTTGTTACCACCCGGGGTCGGGAAATCGCCCGAAAAATACCAGTCGCCTAAATGATCAGGGCAAGCTTTGTGCAGATTGTCCAGCGTTTGATAAATCACCTTAACCTCGGCTTTGATGTCTTTTGGTGTGATGATCTGGGCAATGCGGTCAGATATCTGCTGATCGGTAAAAGGTTCGTAAATAGCTTTTACGTGGTTAATTACGTTTTCTTTAGGTAAGCTTGCACTTAGTTTACACAGGTTGTACACGTCGGCAATAATATTTTCTTTGCCTTGCTCCTTCAGCAAGCTCACAGCGGCTTCAAAAGCTACAAACTCGCCCATGCGCGACATATCAATCCCGTAACAATCGGGATAACGTATCTGCGGAGCAGACGACACGATCACAACCTTTTTAGGCCCTAATCTGTCTAATATTTTCAGGATACTTTGTTTTAATGTAGTACCACGAACAATTGAATCGTCCAATACCACCAGGGTGTCGGTATCTTTCTTGATCAGGCCGTAAGTGGTGTCGTAAACGTGAGCCACCATCTCGGTACGGTCGGCATCCTGCGTAATAAAAGTACGCAGCTTTACGTCTTTAATAGCAATCTTCTCCACCCGTGGCGCCATGCTCAGCACCTCGGTCAGCTCTTCTTCGCTTATTTTGTCTTCGCGATTTAATAAACGATCGCGTTGATACTGTTTGATGTATTTATGCACCCCCTCAACCATGCCGTAAAATGCTACTTCGGCTGTGTTTGGGATATAAGAAAATACGGTATTCTTGATATCATGACCCACAGCATCTAATATCTGCGGACACAACAGGCGTCCCAACTGCTTGCGCTCACGGTAGATAGATGAATCGCTACCCCTTGAAAAATAAATACGCTCAAATGAGCATGATTTCTTCTCTTTCGGTTCGCTAAACATATCTTCAGATATCTTGCCGTCTTTTTTGATAATCAGCGCATGACCGGGTTGTATTTCTTTAATTTCCTCTAACGGAACGTTGAAAGCGGTTTGAATTGCAGGGCGCTCAGACGCGGCCACCACAATTTCGTCATTACGGTAATAAAACGCCGGGCGTATACCGGCAGGGTCGCGCATAATAAAGGCGTCGCCATGGCCCAGCATACCGGCAATAGTATAGCCACCGTCCCAGTTACGGGCCGATTTATGCAGAATCTTGGCTACGTCCATGTCGCGGGCAATCAGCTTACTTATCTCAGCATTATCATTCAAGCCTTCGCGTTTGTACTGATCAAACAAGCCTTGCACCTCTGTGTCGATAAAGTGGCCCATTTTCTCCAATACCGTAACCGTATCGGCTTTCTCTTTCGGGTGCTGACCTAAGTCGTACAGTTGCTGCAGCAGTTCGTCAACATTGGTCATGTTAAAGTTACCGGCTATCACCAGGTTACGGGTCATCCAATTATTTTGACGCAGAAAAGGGTGGCAGCTTTCAATACTGTTTTTGCCATGGGTACCATAACGTAAATGGCCCAATAACACTTCGCCGGTAAAGCTTACGTGCTCTTTGAGCCATTCAGTATCAGCCATTTTCTCCGGCGATTCCTTCTGTATGTCGGCAAACTTCTTCTGTATGTATTCAAAGATGTCGGCAACAGCATTTGAGGCCATCGAACGGTGTCGGCTAATGTAGCGCTTACCCGGCTCAATATCTAATTTAATGGTAGCAACGCCGGCGCCATCCTGGCCACGGTTATGTTGTTTTTCCATTAAAAGATACAGCTTATTGAGTCCGTACAGCGCAGTGCCATACTTTTTTTGATAATAAGATAGTGGCTTTAAAAGGCGGATAAATGCCACACCGCACTCGTGTTTAATCTGATCGCTCATGATTGATTATGGAGCAGCAAATTTAAACTTTTAAACCGTACAATAGGCAGGCTAATTGTCATTATATCGTATTAAATATTAACAAGATTTAAACATAGTGCTAGGACAGTGTTAAGCAAAAAAGGCGACCGCCGGCCGCCTTCCAAATTATGGTCTATAGATTGTTTAGAGATTGCTGATTATAATTTTTCGCCATGTTGGCTGATATCCAGACCTATAACCTCGTCCTCTGCTGATACGCGCAGCGGAGAGATCATGTCGGTGATCTTTAGTAATAATAATGATCCGAAGAAAGCGAAAATAGATACCAATACCAGAGCCAACAACTGAACCACAAACAGATGATGTTCGCCAAAGAACAAACCGTTGCCTGTAGTATTGCCGGGATTAACATTTTTATGCGCAAACACACCGGTAAGCAACATACCTACCATACCGCCAACGCCGTGGCAAGGGAACACGTCCAAAGTGTCGTCAATTGAAGTACCGGTACGCCACTCAACCACCAGGTTGCTGATCACTGCCGATATAATACCGATGGCTAATGAGTGCGGGATAGAAACGAAACCCGCGGCAGGCGTAATAGCTACCAAACCAACTACAGCGCCAATACAGGTACCCATGGCCGATGGTTTCTTACCGCGCAGCATGTCAAAAAATATCCAGGTTAAACCTGCCGCTGCCGACGCGCTGGTGCTCGTAGCCAAAGCCGTAACTGCAAGATGATTGGCACCAAAGGCCGAACCGGCGTTAAAACCGAACCAGCCAAACCATAGTAAGCCGGTACCTATTAATACATAAGTAATACGTGCGGGTGAATGGCTTACCTCATTACGTTTCTTTAAATATAAGGCCGATGCCAAAGCCGCCCAACCTGCAGACATATGTACCACGGTACCGCCCGCAAAGTCAAGCACGCCCATTTTAGCTAACAAGCCATCCGGGTGCCAGGTTGCGTGGGCCAATGGTGAGAATATAAAGATGCTGAACAGACAAAGGAAGATAATGTACGAATTGAAACGTATACGCTCGGCAAAGGCCCCGGTGATCAGCGCCGGCGTAATAATGGCAAATTTTAACTGGTACATGGCAAACAACAACAAGGGAATGGTTGGTGCCGATGGCCAGGTTGAATCGCCCAGCATACCCTTCATCATAAAATAGGTTGAAGGATTACCAATTATACCATGAAAGCTATCGCCAAAGGCTAAACTAAACCCGAAAATACCCCACATTACCGTGATAATTACCATACAGATCACGCTTTGCAGCATGGTTGATATCACATTCTTTTTGTTAACCATGCCGCCGTAAAAGAAAGCCAATCCCGGCGTCATAATCAAAACCAATGCGGTCGACATTAGCATCCAGGCAATATCACCGGTATTATAATGACTGGCTCCGGTGTTTTTAAACTCTACCGATGGAAAAATAAACGTTAATACAAGAATAGCTACGATAAGTAAAAACGGAAAATAGCGCTTCATAAAAATTTAGTGCGATAATTATTAAAAACGCCTAAAATTATGATTTAAATCATATAAAACTTATAATTTATCAAAAATTATTTAAAAATCAACGCTAAATATGCGATTTTTATAAAAATCAAATTTAAAAACCATAAAAAAGCTGCAATACCATTAAATGCAGAATAAAAATTAACAAAATGATAAATTAAAGTAAAATGGGTGTTGATTAGAGCGCAAACCCTGTAAAACTAAAGCAGAAATGAATATAAAAAAGGGCAAGAAATGATTACGATAAAAAACTGCCCAGCCAATTTGGGAAAATGCCTAATGCCAACAAAGCAACAGCTATGATAATAGCAGCAGTTAATAAATTAGATGGCCGGGGAGTAGGTTTGGCAATCTCAGTACGCTTTAAAAAAAGATACAGTGGTATTTTAATATAATAAAATAGCGAAACGACGGTAGTTATGGCCCCCGTTATGGTTAAAAGCAGTAGCCAATGGTTATGATTTACGGTGTAGGCGCCATAAACAGCAGAGAAAACAAATAATTTACCAGAAAAACCTGCACTGACGGGCAAACCGGTCAATGAAATCAGGATAATAACGAACGCTATTGATGCCGCAGGATATTTTAAACCTAAACCCTTATAACTTTCTATATCTTCTGACTGAGTGATACCTGTAAAATAGGATACCAGCATAAGTGCACCAATATTGGCCAGCATATAAACCGCGAGGTAAAAATCAAGCGCTTTAATGCCCTCGGCATTAAAGGTAACTATGGCCATTAAAGCAAAACCAGTGTGCCCAATACTTGAGTAAGCCAGTAATCGTTTTACATTTTTCTGCATAACGGCGGCAAAGTTGCCGGCTATCATGGTAATGATGCCGATAACAGATATAAACAGCCCAAAGTTAAAGGTTTTCCAAGCCGGCTCTATAATAAATGGCGTAAGGATATTGATAAGCAAACCAAAGCCTGCCACTTTTGGCAAAGTTGAAAGGAATGCCGTGATTGGCGTTGATGCGCCCTCATAAACATCAGGAACCCAGAAGTGGATAGGTACAAATGATAGTTTGAAACCCACACCTACCAGTACCAATACCACGGCAAAAGCTGCGGCTGCTTTATTAATATTCAACAGGCCCGGCATAAAATTGGCGTCAAACAAACCGAGAGAACCGGTAAAGCCATATAGTAAGGATATACCATACAGCATTACCGCCGATGCAGCAGCGCCAAACAATACGTATTTTAATCCGGCCTCGGCTGTAAAGGCATTTTCTGAACGATAAGCAACCAGCAAATATGACGCTATAGATACCATCTCAATGGCAAGGTATATTGATAAGAGGTTAGCCGCCAAAGTCATCAAATGCAAACCAAAGATGGCTGCAATAGAGATAGAATACAGATCAGAAAGTTTCTTTGGGTGCGATTTAAGCTGTTCGTCCCAACCAAAATAAAGTAAAAGGATAAATGCGCCAACATCAATAATAAATCGCAATATCACAGAGAGCTCTGTTTCAAGCAGCATTCGGCCAAAAGCCAACCGGCCCTGCCCCCCTAATAAGGCAACCAGTTTATAATCCTGAAACAGTACAAATAAAATACCGGCTGTAGCTACAATCCGGCAAAGGTTTTCAGAGTTACGGCCAAAAAGCAAGTCAGTAATTAATACTACCAAAAATAAAAGCGACAGCCAGATTTCAGGGCCGATATATTTCAAATCGGCCAGGATACTGCTTAATTGCGCGCTTATATCGGGTACCAACATATTTATTTAGTTAGATGTAAAAGTTGCACCACAGCCAATACCGAGTCGTTCACCTTATCAAACACCAGTGATGGCATTATACCCAAAATGAGTACCACCAGCGACAAAGGTACCAGGGTAATTATTTCGCGGGCGTTCAAATCAGTTAAAGCTACTTTCCAGACATCTCCGCCTTTTAGCGATACCGAGCCAAAGAACATGCGTTGTAAAGTCCACAAGAAATAGCAGGCACTTAACAGTATGCCTGCTGCACCCGCAACTGATAACCAATAGGGCAGCAAACCATTAACCGTTGGCGATTTAAATGCGCCTGCCAATGAGAATGCCTCGGCTATGAATGCCGAGAAACCGGGCAAACCTAATGACGCAAAAAAAGCGATCATGACAAACAACGTGTATTTAGGCATTAATGAACCCAGGCCACGGAAATTATAAACATCGCGATCGTGCACGCGGTTATAAACCACCCCAACAAGGAAGAAAAGCATGGTTGAAAGGAAGCCATGGCTTACCATTTGGAAGGTGGCTCCACTTAAACCTTCGGGTGTCTGAGAGGCTATCCCCAATAAAACAAAACCCATTTGTGATACCGATGAGTAGGCGATAACCTTTTTCAGGTCGCGCTGCGCTAAAGCGTTTAACGCGCCGTATATAATAGATATGACACCTAATAATCCCAGCCAAAATGCCCCATGAGTAGCAACCTCCGGGAATATGCTTACGCAGATACGAATAATACCGTAACCGCCAATCTTCAATAAAATAGCTGCCAGTATGATAGATACCGGTGTAGGCGCCTCAACGTGTGCATCGGGCAGCCAGGTATGAAGGGGCACTACCGGCACTTTTATCGCGAAAGCAACAAACAATACAATAAAGCCTAAAGTACGGGCCGGTATTCCCAGTAAGGTATAATGGTTAACAATGGAGAAGATGCTGTTGGCCCCATAATTCGCAGGGTTCATCATATACACCATATTAAAGGTATGCGTACCGGTTGATGGGTCTGACACAGACAGGTACAAGCCTATCATCACCAGTAACATAAATACCGAACCAAATAGCGTATACAGGAAAAACTTGATAGCGGCATACTCGCGCCTTACCCCACCCCACATACCAATCAGGAAGTAAAGCGGCAGCAACATCAGTTCGTAGAAGATGTAGAACAGGAAGAAATCCAGCGAGCAGAACACGCCCATTACTGCCATATCCAATATCAGAAACAAAATAAAGAAACCTTTCAGGTTACTTTTAATCTCCCACGATGCCAGGGCTGCGATAACCATTACCAATGATGACATCAAGAGCAGCATGATCGATATACCGTCGACACCGACAAAATAATCCATCTGCATACGGCCCATGTTGCCTAAATTCAGGTTTATCCAGGGTAATTTCTGTACAAACTGAAACTGGCTCTCATTAGCTACTCCGGCAAAACCGGCACCGGTTTTAAAGTTCAGGTACAGGCAAATGCTCAAACCCAGCTGCACCAGCGTAGCCACAAGCGTAATGTACTTAAAGCTATTGCGCATGGTTGACGGCAGCAAGGATATAATAAGGCCAAACAGCAGCGGTATAAATATGAGTAGCGTAAGTTGGTTCATTTTATGATCAATGTATCAAATAGTCAAATAAATAATAAGCGCCAGTACCAATACCAGCATACTGAATAAATAGTACTGCACTTTACCCCCCTGAAACCGGCGGATAAAATTACCGGTTATCTGCACAAAAATGGTAAGTACACGCGATATCCCATCCACTATATGATAATCAAACCAGGCAGTAACTTTTGCCAGACTGACAGTGACATTCGATAAACCGTCGATAAATCCATCGATAACTGTACGGTCGACCCATGCCATAGCTTTGCTAAGGCTCAGGACGAGATTTACAACAACACGATTGTAAAATTTATCGATATACCATTCGCGATATGACAGATGAAACAAAAAGCCGGTTTGCTTAAACGGCATTTGTTTGCGGCCTGAATAAACCGACCATGACCAGTAGATCACAAACAGGCTCAATATATTTACCCCTACAGGGATAATGGTATGATAGATATTTACGCGTTCTAAGTGGATGGAACCGAACCCGGCAAAGATCCAGGCATGCTCATAAATAAACGGGTTCAATGAAAACAGCGGGAATAACGAGGCCAAACCCAAAAAAATCAGCGGAACACGATATTGCCAGTTGCCATCGCCAATGTGATATTGTACATGCGGATGAAACTGCTCCAGCCTGAAATGGCCGAAGAATACTTTGGCAATTAACCGGGCCACATAAAAACCGGTTAACCAGGTAGCAACGATAGCACCTATGGGTATTAACCTGAACAAAGGGCCTTTGCTGTCAGACCAATCTACCGCCTGTACCAAAATACCGTCTTTAGATAAAAACCCCGATGTAAGTGGCAAACCAATAAGCGCCAAACCGGCAACGGCAGCAACCAGGAAAGTAACCGGCAGCTTTTTGCGCAGGCCACCCATGTACAGAATATTTTGAGGGTCGATGTCCAGATTGTTGTCTTGTTTGATATGCTGCATCTCGTGAATAACTACGCCAGTTACCAAAAACAACGCACATTTAAAAAAGGCGTGCGTAACTAAATGAAATAATGACGAGGCATATGCGCCAATACCCATCGCCATCACCATAAAGCCTAATTGCGATATGGTTGAATAAGCCAGGATACGTTTCAGATCGTTTTGTGTTAAGGCAATGGTTGCAGCCATAAAAGCCGTAAAGCAACCTACGATAGCCAGTATATCCAACTCACCGGTAGTAAACATCGGGTAAACCCGGCCCAGTAAGAACACACCTGCTGCAACCATAGTAGCGGCATGGATCAAAGCGGATACAGAGGTAGGGCCCTCCATAGCGTCGGGCAGCCAGGTATGCAGCGGAAACTGCGCCGATTTGGCCGCGACGCCCAGCAGTATACCTACAAAAGCCACATATTGCCAAACAGCGGGTAGACTACCTGCGGGCCCAACCCATTGCCCGTTTTGAATAGTTGATTGGCTGATCAGTCCATCAGTACCAAAAAGCTGTACAATATCAAAAGTATGGTATTGTGCAAACAGGGTCATGATAGCTGTCAGTAAACCGATATCTCCTATTCTGTTCATCAGGAAAGCTTTCTTATTAGCTTGAACTGCCTTTTCTTTGGTAAACCAGAAACCGATAAGCAGGTATGACGAAAAACCCACCAACTCCCAAAAGCCATATAACAGCACCATGCTATCAGCCAATACCAGCGCCAGCATACTAAAACAAAACAGACTCAGGTAAATGAAGTAACGATCATAATTTTCGTCGTGTTTCATGTAGGCCGTCGAGTAAATATGCACCGGCAAGGCGATGAGGCACACCAACATCAGCAAAATGACTGACAGATTATTAAGCAATAATCCGGCATGCAGTTGCGTAGCCCCAATGGTAAACCACAACTGCTGAACATGTATCTGATGTACATTCCAGGTTTTGCTGAACACTATAATTGACAAAACAGCCGCCACCAAAATAGCCGCCGTAGAAATAACACCCGAAGCCTTATTACGCTTACCAGGCAGGCAACAATTTACCAGGCAGGCAAAAAGCGGCAATAATACCGTTGCTACAGCAAAGTAAATAGTTGACAGATCATGGTATGGTAATGATGTTCTCAAATCAATTAGTACAGGTTAATCCTTCAATTTATTAACCTTATCCGGGTCAATAGTCCGGTATTTTTTATAAACGTTTAATATAATAGCCAGCGCTACAGCAGTGGTAGCAGCTGCCAGCACAATAGCAAACAGTGCGAAAACATTGCCGCCATTATTTATTTTGTCATACTTACCAAAAGCCACCAGATTTAAAATTGCGGCATTAAGCATCAGCTCAATGCCTATTAAAACCTGGATAGCATTGCTTTTAGTGATGATCATGTATAAACCAATGCAAAACAGCGTAGCGCTAACAATAAGGAAGTCGGTTAGTGATATCATAGCAGCCCGCGCTCCTTTCTGGCCAAATGGGCGGCACCTACCAGCGCCATCAGCAATAATATCGAAATGGCTTCAAATGGCAATAAATATCGGGTCATCAAGTTTATGCCAATATTTTCGACGGTTGAATCGTTAATCTGCAATTGTGGTAATTTATCCTGGCTTGCCTGTATCCATGGTAAACGGCTGATATCAACTTTTAAAATTATATTGATGATCACTATAAAAAACAAAACTGCTAACAATAACGCTGGTAGCTTTTTAACCGTGATGAATTTACTTTCGCGCTGTTGAAGCAGTTCCAGGTTTTCTTTGCCCGACAGCATAAACGCAAACAAGATCAACACCAATACGCCACCCACGTAGATGACAATTTGTGTCACAGCTACAAAATCGGCCGTAGATAAAACATATAATCCGGCCAAACCAAACAACGTAATAAAAAACATAAATATCGAGCGCACCAGGTTCTTGCTACCAGCTACAAATAATGCCGAGCCTATAACTACAGCCGCCAAAATATAAAACATTACCTGTACTAAACTCATGCGTCGCCCTCCTTTTTGTTCAAAGCAGCAAACTTAGCCGCCTGGCGCTCGGCCAGTTGGTTCTCTAATAACCGGCGTTTCTCGGCCGCCATTTCCGGCGACATGTCTGAGAACTCATAATTCAGGTCTTTTAGCTCGAAAACAGTACGGTCATACTGGTTGGTCATAATAATGCACTCGGTTGGGCAAACAATAGTACACAAGCCGCAATACATACATTTAGCCATGTCGATATCAAACCGGGCGGCATAGATACGTTTGGTAGTGCCGTCTGAGGTTTGGCCAATAGGTTCGGTAGCTTTGATAGAATCGATAGTTATACAATCAACCGGGCAAATTTTGGCGCACAGATCACATACCACACAATCATCCATCATCACATCCAACTGATAACGGCCTACTTCAGGAACCGGTAATTTTTGATGCGGATATTGAATAGTATTGGTGGTATTATCCAATTGTTTGAAATAGTTATTATCAGTGATGGGCACCACTTGTCTCTTCGAGTTACCCGAAAACACATGCTTTAAAGTAAGCGAAAGCCCCTTTAGCGCAGTAGTCAATCCGTTTAATTTAGTTAATCTCACTGATCTGTTTTTTTTTCACCGATTTTTCTAATCACTATTTCACATTACCCACAACCGCCATATGCCTGATATTAGCATGCATATAAACGCCAGCGGAGTTAGTACTTTCCAGCATAAATTCATCAACTGGTCAACACGTAAGCGGGGCAATGTCCAGCGTATCCACATTTGCACGCCAATCAGTCCAAATGTTTTCAGCACTATCCAAAAAATACCGAAACCCGTTCCGGTCGTCCAGTCGGCCAGGCGAACTGCCCCTATATTTGGCAGTGGTGTGTTCCAGGCTCCCAGAAATAATATTACCCCAACCATCGACACTAAAAACATCATGGCATACTCGGCTAAAAATACCAGCGCGAATTGCAAAGCGGTAAATTCAGTATGAAAACCGGCAACTAATTCTGATTCGGCTTCGGGAATATCAAACGGGGCACGATTACTCTCGGCCAATGAAGCGATGAAATAAATTACAAAAGCAATTATTAAATGTGGCGCCCTGAAAATATTCCACGATAAAAATCCACCGGTTGAAGACACATCCCAGAAACCCAGGAATTTTGTTTTTTCGTGCGATAGGATGCCCTGTTGCACAGCAATGGTTTGAAGATCTAAACTTTGCGCTATCATCACAACGGCTATCAGCGCAAAGCCGGCGGGAATTTCGTACGAAATAATCTGCGCGGCCGAACGCATGGCGCCCAAAATTGAATATTTATTATTTGAGCCCCATCCGGCCATCAATATGCCTAAAGTCTCGATAGAGATGATAGCCAAAACATAATAAATGCCGATGTTGATTTTAGCCGGGATAAGATCAGGCGCCCAGGGTAACGCAGCAAAACCCAGGTAAACCGCAACGAAGATAATAAGCGGAGCCATTAAAAACAGCACTTTATCGGCGGCCGCCGGCACAATGATTTCCTTTTGAATAAGCTTCAGAATATCGGCAACGGTTTGAAGCAATCCAAATTTACCAACCTCAGTTGGGCCCAACCTATCCTGAATAAAGGCTGAAAGCTTGCGTTCGGCGTAAACACCAAACAGCGTAAATACGGCTACAAATACAAATAAGCCTATCGCTATAAGGAAATATGTAATATAAAAGTTCAACCGGTTTGCTTTAGCTGCAAACTTAATAAATTTTAGGGTGATTGAATTGATTAGATTGTATAAAGTTGACCAATTTAGTAGTATTTTATTAAAAAGGAATTGCAAATTACATAAGCCCTATTTACAGCTAAACTCAGTAACCGATACAAATGACGATTTAACCGGCGCCGAAAAGAACCGTGACGCGTGATGATCAAAGTCGGCAGTATCATCAGTGGTGGTATAAAATTCGCGCGTGCCGGTTTTGCTGAGCTGCTGCTCCAGCTCAGGGTGGCGCTGCAGGTAATCAACTAAACTTTTGGCTACTATATCGCCTTGCGCTATAACATTAACGTGTTGCGGCAAATGCGCCTTTATTTTGTCCTGCAATAAGGGATAGTGTGTACAAGCCAGTAATATGGTATCAATATTGGTTGATTGCGCCATCAGTTCGCCCAGGTATTCTTGTATAAAATAATCAGATCCCGGCTTTTCATATTCGCCGCTTTCAACCAAAGGCACCCATAAGGGGCATGCTTGCTGGTAAACTTTTAATTCGGGAAAGAATTTTTGTATCTCTATAAGATAAGACTCTGACTTAACCGTACCTACAGTACCAAGCACACCAATCTCTTTGGTTTTTGAGTATTTGCCTATAACCTCGGCCGTCGGCCGGATAACGCCTAAAACCCGTTTAGACGGATCAAGCCCTTGCATATCCTTTTGCTGAATAGTACGCAGCGCTTTGGCTGAAGCTGTATTACAAGCCAGGATAATTAACGGGCAACCTTGCTGAAACAGCCATTGTACACATTCCCAGGTGTATTGGTGAATAGTATTGAACGAGCGATTGCCATAGGGCGCACGGCTGTTATCGCCCAGATAAATATAGTCATAAGCAGGCAACTGCTCGGCTATCGAGCGAAAGACGGTCAAACCGCCAATTCCTGAATCAAAAATACCTATAGGTGTCTTACCGGGCATAATTTACTTTAAAATTAATCAAAAATAAAAAAAGCGCCCCTTAATTGGAGACGCCTTTTTGTAAAGTTAAATATCGTCAATTACTTACCAACTGCAGTTGAGGTAGCAGCGATACCTAATTTAGCTTTAACAGCAGGTAATAAATCATCAGCCGGCGGAGCAACAATGAAAGTAGTAGTTGACGAATCAACCACGTAAGTGTAACCTTTTTCTTTAGCTACTTCAGTAATTGCTGCTTTAGCTTTATCAAGCAAAGGTTTCATCAACTCTTCGCCTTTTTGAGCTACTTTTTGCTGAGCATCATTTTGATAGTTGTTGGCACGAGTATTCAAATCATTTAGCTCAGCTTGTTTAGCGGTTTTTTGAGCGTCAGTCATTGTAGCCTGGTTTTTTTGGTAATCAGCGCCTTTAGTTTGAAGCTCGTTGCTTAAGTTTTGCAAAACGTCAACAAAGGTCTTTTTATAAGCGTCTACCTGGGTAGTTACAGTTTTGTACTCAGGCATGTTCGGGATCAAATCATTAGTGTTGATATAGCCGATTTTTTGCGCATTGGCAAAGCTGCTCATCGATACCATACAAACTACCACTAAAGCAACTTTAATTAATTTTTTCATTGTCTTTGTTCTGTGTGTTTTTAATTTATTTTGCGATTATATATATAAAAATCTTATTTAGCAAATACGCCGGGCTTTAATCCTAAACGGGTTATCACCTCAGCACTTTTATCATAACGGGGATTTGCGTATAACATTATCACCTCGCTGTTTTTATCAAATATCATATCCAGGTTTTCGGCTTCGGCAACGGCCTGCACTGCTTTGGCAACCCGGTCTTGTATCGGTTTCATTACCGCGCTGCTTTTGGTTTCCAATTCGCCGCCGGGGCCAAATTTCTGACGTTGAAAATCTTTAGCCGCCTTTTCTTTAGTAACCACTTCATCCTCTCTCCTTTTCTTCATCTCAGGTGTCATTAAAACCTGGTCGGCCTGGTAAGCCTTGTACAACCGGTCAATCTCCTGAAAACGGCTGTCTACCTCTTTTTGCCATTGGTCTGACAGCGCGCCCAACTGCTTCTGTGCTGATACATAATCAGGCATATGTTTCAGTATATAGTCAGAATCAACATAGGCAAAACGTTGCGCCAGCGCTGCTGTGAAACTTACAAACGTTAAAGCCAGTACTAAAATTACCTTCTTCATTTAATTTTTTTCCTTAGTTAAAACCACCGCTTAAGCTTTGCGATATTGAGAAACTAAATTGTCCTTTGTTAGCAGTAGGTATACCCGGGATAGGGTCAAAACCATAACCATAATCCAAGCCAAGCAAACCAAAAATAGGTAAAAATATTCTGGCGCCAACACCTACCGATCTTCTGACGTTGTAAGGGTTAAATTGTGAGAAATGATCCCACACGTTACCACCCTCGGCAAAAGCCAGTGCAAATATGGTAGCCGATGTGCTGGTAATAACCGGGTGACGAATTTCGAAGGTTAACTTATCGTAAATAGCTGCGCCCGGGTTATTATTGGCGGTATAGTTTGAACCAACCGGCACAATAGAGAAGTTTTCATAACCACGCAAACCCACAATATCGCTACCCTGTAAAAACTGGTAGCTTTGCATACCGTCGCCGCCTAATTTAAAGCGCTCAAACGGCGAACCCGGAACCACTGAGTTGTATTCGCCCAACCAGCCAAAGCGGGTTTGGGTCAATAAGGTAAATTTGCCTGCCAGGTGGATAAACCATTGTGCGTCAAACTTCACCTTATAATATTCAACAAAATGATACAATTGCTCTTGTGTTGGTGGCAATTTGTAATTGATGTTGTTAAATAATGAATAAGGCGGTGTGCCCTGCAGGGTGAACCTGATGTTTGAACCACCTGTAGGGAATATCGGCGAACCTTCCAGCGAGTTACGTGTAAGCTCTTGCGTTAACTTAATATTGTATGAAGTACCGTTTGAGAACAGATACCCCGGATAGTTATCCAGATTATAGTGATCAAAGTTTAACGAGTAGTTTAACTGGAACCTATTATCAGGCCATTTTAAACGTTTACCCAATGTTACACCAATACCGTTTATACGCAGGTTGTTATAATTAGGGTCTGTTTTAGCATAATACTGACCGGTTGAACTTAACTGGGTATATGCAGTTACAGAGAAGAAAATAGGGCGCTTACCGCCTAACCATGGCTCAGAGAAAGTAAATGAGTAGTTTTGATAGCTACGACCGCTTGACTGGCCTCTAATACTTAGTTTCTCACCATCGCCTTTAGGTAGCGGTTTGTAATCTTTAAGGTGAAAAATGTTTTTGATGGCGAAGTTATTAAAGGTTAAACCCAGTGTACCCACAAATTGGCCACCACCAAAACCGCCCGAAAGCTCCACCTGGTCTGAAGGTTTTTCAACTACATTATATACCAAATCAACCGTACCGTCCTGAGGGTTGTAATTAACCGGACGTGGTTCAGTTTTCTGATCGTCAAAGTTTCCTAACTGACCAATGATACGGGTACTTTCAATCAAAGCTGCTTTATTAAATTTTTGGCCGGGTAACGTTTGCAGCTCACGCAATACCACTTTATCATTGGTAACATCGTTACCTTTAACAGTTACACGGTTAATGGTGTATTGCGGACCTTCGTAAATGCGGATATCCAGATCAACGGTATCGTGAGCAATACTGGTTTGTACCGGATCTGAGCTGTAGGTCAGATAACCGTCGTTAAGATACAACGATGCAATATCATCACCCTGAGGCCCGCCGCCGCTCAGGCGTTTGCCTAAAAGATCCTCGCTAAATACATCGCCTTTTTTAATACGTAATACCTGATTAAGCTGTGCATCAGTAAACTTAGCATTGCCAGACCACTTAATTTTACCAAAGTAATATTTAGGGCCTTCGTAAACTTTCAGTTTTACGTCGACAGTTTGATAATCATGCTTGGTTACGGTATCGCTTATCAAAGCAGCATCCCGATAACCTTCTGCCTGCATTTTTTCAACCAGGTTTTGTTTATCCTCAATGTATTTATCTTCTTTAAATTTCTTTGAACCAAACAGGTTATACCATTTACGTTTACGGGTTTTTGACAAATAATGACGCAGCTTGGCTTCTGAAAAAGCTTTATTGCCCTCAAAGGTTACGTCGTTAATCATTACTTTTTTGCCCTTGTCAACCGTTACATCCAGTATCAAACTGTTCGGATCGCCCGGGTCGGGCCGTTGTTTAATATCAACGGTTGTGTTTAAAAATCCCTTTTCGTTAAAAAAGCGTTTTATAACGTCAGTAGTATGTTTCTTTAAATTGGTATTAACTACCTTACCCTTGTCATCAAGTTTTTTGTTGATGTCTTCAACCTCGCCCTTGTGTAAGCCCAGCAGGCGCAATCTTGATAAACGCGGAAGCTCCTTTACAGCAATTTCCAGATAAACGGTGTCATAGTTTAGTTTAGTAACATACATCTGCACGTCGTCAAATAAATTTTCTTTGTACAGGTTTTTAATTACTGTTGCCGATGCTTCGCCCGGTAATAATATTTTATCGCCTTTATTAATCTTAGCAATTTGCGACAGCACGTCCTTATCCAAGTGTACTGTACCGGTAATATTTATCCCGCCAATAACATATTCCTTAGGGTTTAAATAATTCAATGTATCAGACGTCGACACGCGGAAAGCCGACTGTTGAGGCCTGACCTGCGCAATTACAGCGGTACTTATAACAGAGAAAAGAATTGCAAAAAGAAATTTATTCATTCGTATATTTTAGTGCGCTAAAAATAGTTTATACAGTTGTTAAATTTTGTTAAAAGAAAAATTAGTTTACCTGCTCACTTGTCTTACCAAAACGGCGTTCGCGTTTTTGATAATCCAGGATAGCTTCAAACAGATCTTCTTTCCTGAAATCAGGCCACAGCTTTTTTGTAAAATACAGTTCGGCATAAGCAATCTGCCACAGCAGGTAATTGCTGATACGATACTCGCCGCTGGTTCTGATTAACAACTCCGGATCGGGCATATCTCCGGTATAAAGGTTTTGTCCAAAAAGGTCCTCGTTTATATCCTCAATATTAATTTGTCCTGACTTTACCTGCTGCGCAATACTTTTTGCGGCATGCACAATTTCACGACGTGAGCTATAGCTTAAAGCCAATGTCATAACCAAACCTGTGTTTGCTGATGTGGTTTTAATAGCATTTTGTAACTCGTCGTAACATTTTTTAGGAAGCATATCCAAATCGCCAATGGCATTTAAGCGCACATTTTTTTCCATAAAGTTTTTAATTTCTTTATGGATGGTGCTCACCATCAGCTCCATGATAGCCATAACCTCCAGCTTGGGGCGGTTCCAGTTCTCAGATGAAAAGGTGTAAAGTGTCAGGTATTTAACACCCAGATCAACGCCACCTTCAACTACATCTCTTACTGAAATTACGCCATTATGATGACCGAATATTCTTAATTTGCCTTTGTCTTTAGCCCATCTGCCATTACCATCCATTATTATGGCTATATGTTCAGGTAACCTCGACAAATCAATATTTTCCTTATAACTCATTTCCTATATTGGCAAATAAAAGCTGGTGTAGCTTTTTATAATGCCCAATTTTTCAGGTGACAAAGGTAAAACTTACTTTGTACTTTTTTAGTATGCAGTTGAAAAAGAAAGTTTATACAAAATGGCGCCAATTTTTTGCCTGAATGTTGATTGACAAAAGCTTAGCAATTCACCCGTTTTTTTACCAAAGCTACCGCTCGTAGTAGCACTTTTGGGTAATAAATGTATAGGATATAGAAAGCCCGGTGAAGAAATAAGTATCATGGAGCCGCAGGTCGCCGCGCTGAGTGCCGGGCCTGCCAATATGATTTATCGAAGGGTCAGACAGGGCAGCGGCGGTTGCTGACATCTTACTTCTATCAGGATAAATACCGCTTACATCGTCCAGGTAATCAGTATGAGCTATACGATAGCCCAGGTTAGCTGCCAGGGTCATCCTACCGGCTACATTATACTTAAAACCAATCCCAAACGGAACGGCTAAAGCTGTGTTTTTATAGGCTACGCCCCCGGTTTGGTAATCGCGTAGGTTATAGGTGTGCCCATTATAGGTTGTTTGGGGATTAAAATCAGTGTAAGCTACGCCAAACAATACGTAAGGCGTATAAATATTTTTTGAAACCGAGGGTACAAACTCCATAAAATTAAACTCGGCAGTTAAACTGCCTTCCAATAAACGGGTGGTAAAGCTTAAATTACGCAAACGGGTTTGCTGGTTGGATGAAAGACTATCAGCCGCACTAATTACGCCATAACTCACCCCTGCCCCTACTGAGATATAGCCATTAAAGTTATACCGGGCAAAAGCCCCTAAACCAACCCCGGAAACTTTAAACGGATTTTTTTGATTCAGATCGCCCATGTAACCGCTGCCGCCGCCAAAGGCGCCTATCTCCCAGGCCTGCGCCTTCAGATTAAGCGAAATGACGACCAGAAAGAAAGCTACAAGTAATGATCTTACCATTTGCCGCGGTTAGTAATTGCGGGCATCTAACCCCCACAATAATTTGTTTCTTAACGTTGATAAATAACTTTCATTATTTAAACGGATAAGATTAAGCTCAAAACTTGCCTTTTGCACCTTAAAGCGCATCGGCTTATCTATTACCTCAGTTTTTGAGTCGCACGACAAGATGTAATTGGCGCCTCGAGATTCAACCTCAAAAGAAAGCACACTGCTCTCAGGTAATACTATAGGCCTCACATTTAAATTGTGCGGCGAAACAGGCGTTACGACGATACTGTTTGACTCAGGAAAGATGATAGGCCCCCCGCAGCTTAGCGAGTAAGCCGTGGAGCCTGTTGCAGTTGCAATGATGATACCGTCGCCCCAGTAAGAGTTCAGAAACTCGCCGTCCAGGAACATGTTGGTGGTGATCATGGCAGAATCGTCGCGCTTATGGATAGTGATATCGTTCAACGCGAAATTGTCCATGCCCAGAATATTCATTTCAGACTCTACCATGAGCAGGCCGCGCGAGTCTAAAGTATATTGCTTATTAACCACCGCATGAATGGCCCCTGCAATATCGCTTTTATTAACGCTGGCCAAAAAACCAAGCCGGCCAAAATTGATACCGATAACCGGCACACATGAGTCACGGATCACACTCACCATATCCAGCAGCGTACCATCGCCGCCCAGTGTGATGAAGGCATCAATAAAACCTTTTATTTTGTCTCCATCGCCTAAAATATGGTATGGGGTCAGGTCGATTTTATCTTTTACATAATTAAATAGCTGTTGGTGGATATAAACATCAACCGAGTGCAGCGAGAGGCTGTCAAACACCTGCTGTATAAAAGGTATTACTGCCTGGTCATTAAACGGTCTGCCGTATACTGCTATTTTCATGGAGATTTTTTGAGTCGATAGACCATAGTCCATGGTCGATAGTATTTATTTCTTCAAAACTATGGTCTGTAGTCTATTGACTATAAGTTAAGATAATTCATCAGCGAAGCGTATCTGTCCATCGCGCCGTCATCGTGTTCGCTGTGGTTAAACGTTGCTTTTACGTCGTACTCGTAACGCAAAAACGTAGCTATAATGTTTGAAATGTCGGTTTTGTTTACTTTAAGGGTAACTTCCATGCGGGTTGAATCAGGGAAGGTACGTACATATGAGCTCAATATCTGCGCATTGTCTGATTCAACAATTTGTGACATGTGGGCAAGCGAATTGTTTTTGTTATTGATATCCAGAATAATGATACCGCCAGGCTGAGATACCGCCGTAATGGTAGCAAAATATTCGTTCATTTTATTGATCGGTATTAATCCCAGGTAATTCTTTTTGACATCAAGCACCGGCACAACGCTTAGCTGTTGCTCATAAAACAAACGGATCACATCATACACATGCTGATCTTCGCGCACATAAGGATTTACTAACGACAGGCCCAGCGCGCCAACTTGTGTTTGCTGATCCATTTCAGGCTGAATATCGCTTTCGGCCAGTAATCCCAAAAACTGATCCTCGTTCACAATAGGCAAATGCCGCACACGAAACTCCACCATACGGTCATGCACCGTCTGAAGTGTATCAGAGGTGTGCAATGGTGGTATTGCGTCAGCTATTAATTCGCCTGCATACATGTGTTATGCTCCTATTTTTTCTAAAAAACCTTTTAACAAACGATTAAACTCCTGCGGATGCTCCATCATGGCGGCATGCCCGCATTTATCTATCCAGTGCAGCTCCGAGTCTGGCAGCAGTTGATGAAATTCGTCAGCTACCTCGGGCGGCGTAATTTTATCATTTTTACCCCATATCAATGAAACCGGCATGTGTATTTTATGCAAGTCGTTTTTCATATTATGCCTGATGGCCGATTTAGCCATGGCCAGCAACCTGATCACACTATGACGGTCGTTAACTACTTTATAAACTTCGTCAACTAATTCAGGAGTAGCAACTTTTGGGTCGTAAAAAGTGTACTCCGTCTTTTCTTTTACAAACTCTCTGCTTTCTCTGCGCGGAAATGAGCCTCCGAAAGCATTTTCGTACAAACCTGAGCTGCCGCTTAACACCATAGCACGTAGTTTTTCAGGATGCGCCAAAGCGTAAATTAATGCTACGTGCCCACCTAACGAGTTACCTAGTAAAATAACGTTCTCCAGTTTTTTATACTTAATAAACTTATGTAAGTATTTAGATAACGTTTTAACCCCTGTAGTTATTACCGGCAGATCATAAACCGGCAGAAAAGGTAAAATAACACGATATTTGTGCCTGAACTCTTCGATGACCTCTTCCCAGTTGCTCAAACCGCCCATTAAACCATGCAGCAACAGCAACACTTGTCCTTCGCCCTCCTCGATGTAACTAAAACCATGTTCCTCTTTAGGCACGAAACTCATATAGATATTATGTATAAAGTTAATTATATAAGGCCCCTGGAGACCTGTTATTCGCTATAAAAATAGCTTATTGCAATTTACCTGCAACAAATTAAACAAATAATTTATGCTAACAGTTGTTTTACTACTTCTGAAATGGTCTTGCCATCAGCCTGTCCGGCCAGCTCTTTGTTGGCTATGCCCATAACCCGGCCCATGTCCTGCATACCGGTTGCGTTAATACGCGTCATCAGTTCCTGTACGTAGCCCTCTATTTCAAAACGGGTCATTTGCTGCGGCAGGTAAGGCTCTATAGTGGCAATTTCATTCATTTCGATCTGGTATAGATCATCGCGCCCTTGCGCCTTATAAATATCGGCCGACTCCTTACGCTGTTTTACCAGTTTCTGTAAAACTTTTATTTCAGCCTCATTGCTGATCTCTTCGGCAGCGCCCTTTTCAGTTTTAGCCAAAAGCAAGGCAGCTTTAATTGCGCGCAGGCCTTGTAAACGCTCGCTTTGTTTAGCCAGCATAGCCGCTTTGATATCCTGATCTATTTGTGTGATTAACGACATTTCTTTTTAAATGAGTGAGTATTGAATGAGTGATTGAGTGAATGTTATTCCGGATATCGGATGTTCGATTTCGGATTGCTATCTACTTCATTATCTATATAATCTATTGTTTCATCTGCACATTTGCACATCGCATATCTGCACATACCCTACTTACGAACAATATTCGATGCCGTAGCCTGTGCCGTTGGCATAATAAGCAGCTCGTTAATATTGACGTGCTTTGGGCGGGATACTACAAAGTATATCGTTTCGGCAATATCTTCGGCTACCAATGGTTCAAAACCATCATATACTTTTTTAGCGCGTTCCTTATCGCCGTGAAAACGTACTTCTGAAAATTCAGTTTCTACAGCCCCCGGATGTATAGCGGTTACCTTAATACCATGCTGTACCAAATCAATACGCATACCCTGACTAAGCGCGTCAACGGCATGTTTGGTTGCACAATACACATTGCCGTTCGGGTAAACTTCTTTACCGGCTATTGAGCCTAAATTAACGATATGCCCCTTACCATTCTCAACCATCCAGTTCGACACCACTTTGGTTACGTAAAGCAGCCCTTTAATGTTGGTATCAATCATGGTGTCCCAATCATCCAGACTGCCTTTTTGGATAGGATCCAGACCCTGACTCAGTCCGGCGTTATTAATCAGCACATCCACCTTTTTCCACTTAGCAGGCAATGCCTCAAAGTTTGCAGTAACCTGTTCGCGGTCGCGCACATCAAAGGCGCAGATGGCTACTTCGGTATTGTACTTTTTGTTAAGGTTTGCGGCCAGTTTTTCCAGTCGGTCGGCACGGCGGCCGGTCAAAATCAAATTATAGTTTTCGCGTGCAAACAGTTCTGCACAAGCCTCGCCAATGCCGGCGGTAGCCCCGGTTATTAATGCAATTTTAGCCATGGTATACTACAAATTCATCGCGAAATTAGGTTTTTTCGTCGGTAATTAAACAATTTATGCCCTATAAGCAGGTTGCTTATTCAAAATATAGGCTAAACATCAACGTGTGTAAACCCAATTTGTTTATGGGCGATGAATACGCATTGTTATCGTGCAGCATTACATCACCAAATGAATTTGATATTTTGATCTCCGGCGATAATTTAAAGAACTCGAAATAAATATCGCAACCTAAACCCGCCTCATACGAACCAAAGCCGCGAATGTTTTTCAAATGTTTATCTATAGGAGCCAAATTAGCGTCGGCGTTTGATTTGGTGCCGATGGCCTGTGTATACTTAATACCGCCCAAAATATATCCCCGGAAATCGCCGATACGGTCTGACTTGAGCTTTATTCCAAGCGGTAAATCAACCGAGGTTGACTGGACAGTTCTGCTGGTATTAAACGAGGCATTTGTGTAAGTGTAGTTAACTACCCTGTCGGCAAAAACCAAAGATGGCGTGGTGCGTACTTCCAGATGGTCGGTTATACGATACCGGTACAAAAAACCAACTGCAAAACCTACCGAATTGGGAGAACTGATGCTGTTTAAGGAATCGGCGACCTTCAGGCCTTCTTTGTCAATAAAAGGTTTGCGCCAGTCGGGGTTCTTATCAATCTTAAAATAACTGCTTACATAGCTAAAGCTAAAACCGAAGCTCTGTACAGACTGGTCTGCCCCGCCACCCCATTTAGGTACCGACTGTGCAAATAAATTACCGCAGCACAAAACCAGATTGACGACAAGCAGGTACCGTTTTATCATTTAATGCCCGTATAGATTGAACAAATACCAAACGCTAAAGGCCTGCATTTGGTATGCGTAAAGCCCACCTTATCCATCACCGCTATAAAATCCTTACCATCAGGAAAAGCGGCAACCGATTCAGGCAGGTACGAGTAAGCGCGCGAATCTTTCGAGAACAGCTTACCAATGCCCGGTGTGATATAGTTAAAGTAAAAATTATACAATTGCTTAATCGGGAACGCCTTTGGTTTTGAAAACTCCAATACTACCGCTTTGCCACCAGGTTTTAAAACACGGTTAATGTCGGCCAGTCCTTTTTCCAGGTTCTCAAAATTGCGGACGCCGTAAGCCACCGTTACTGCATCAAACTGAGCCGCGTCAAAAGGCAGGCCTTCCGAGTCGCCCAGCTTAACCTCAAACTTATCGCCCAGGTTACGTTTAGTTATTTTTTGCTTCGCGACGTCAAGCATCCCCTGCGAGATATCGACACCCACAATTTTATCCGGATTAAGAATGGACAATGCTTCAAAAGCAAAATCGCCGGTACCGGTAGCCACATCCAGGATTAGTTTCGGCTGATCTTTTTTCAGTTCATTGATCGCTTTTTTGCGCCAGATAATATCAATACCCAAAGACATGAAATGATTCAGAAAATCGTAGGTTTTAGAGATATTATTAAACATATCGGCCACCTGCTCTTTTTTGGTGCCCTGCTCCTGGCTGTACGGAATTACGGTTTTGCTCATAGTATTGTGGCAAAGATAGGGAATTGAAGATTGGTTATTAATGATTGAAGATTAGTTATTAAAGATTAAGGTAACCTACCTTCTTACGTTGTCATTCTGAGCATAGCGAAGAATCTTATTAAAGCGACATGTACAGCGCATAAGATTCTTCGCTACGCTCAGAATGACAGCTCTTTGTATTAACCGCTTCAGATTTTGAATTTTTACTTTTAACTTTTTAATTTTTTCACCATCCAAATAGTACAGGCAAAATGCCCCGAGTTACCCAGAGCATGATCTAACGATTCAAACCCAGTTTTACGATACAAACTTACTGCACTTGCCAGCTGTGGGAACGATTCTAAATACAAATGCGTGTAACCCAAATTAGCAGCCGCCTCAAAACACTTATTCATCAGCATTTTGCCGATGCCTTTGCCGCGGCTGGCCGGACTCAGGTATAGCTTTACCAGCTCAGCATAGCCGGCGGGCAGGCCTGCGGTTGGGTAAACACCGGAGCCACCCAGCATTACACCGTCCTGCTCGGCTATAAAATAGCAACTGCCAGGTGTGCGGTCAAACAATTCGAAAAGCGCATCGGTAGTTGGATCTGAGTAAACGGTGCCTTGTTTCGGCACATCAAACTCTTCTAACGATGCACGGATTATTTTGGCCAGTTCGACATTGTCGGCTGGTTGTATGGGGCGTAATGTAATAGACATATTTTTATTGATCTGCTGATTTTTCAGCCTGGTTAGCGGCCATTAAGCTAAGCGCGCGTTGGTAAAAGCTTTGTAATTCAAGCTGGTGCTCAACCTCCTCAATAGCCTTCATCAAATTATTTTTGGTATCGATAAGCGGGGTGGTTGCGGCTATCATCACCTCCCAAACAGGTTTCATCTGCTCAATCATGGCCTTGCCTTTTTCAGTTAGCTGGAGCAGGCGCTTACGCTCATCGGCCTTATCTTTAGTCGATTTGATGAACTTTAGCTTCTCAAGCTCCTTGAGCAAGCTAATAGTTGATGGGTGCGAGTAACCAATTTCATTAGCCAGCTCGACCACGCTTAACTGGCTTTTCATATGCAGTGTATACACCACCGGGAACCACTTAGGCTCAAAGTCGATACCGTGCGCTTTGTAAATTGCCAATCCGTCTTTACGCATGCGCTCGCTGAGACGCTGCAGCCTGGTGGCTATAGCTAATATACCCGATTGCTCAATTACACCCATATTGCTTTTAATTGTTCAAATGTAAATGATAAAACCTGTTGTCGGCCATCATGCGTGGGAAATATGGCGGAAAGTCTTTGATATCCGTCAATACAAAACCATTACGCTCATAAAAACGGTGGGCCGCCTTCAGCACCTCAACCGTACCCAGGTAAACATCGATTATCTGCCTGTCGCGGCAAAACTGCAGCAGCACTTCAAGTAATTGCTGTGCTACACCCAGCTCTTTGCCCCGGTATTCTTTCTTAACAAACATCTTACGCAGTGCGCCTGCATTGTTGCCCGTATTAATTAAGGCGATGGTACCAATAAGCTCCTCGCCCATAAAAGCGCCCAAAAAACACCCGCCTCCTTTGTGATAAAAATCCTCAATATCCAAAAGATCAGGCTGAGCATCAAGCGTTACAGGCACGTTGAATTCTATTTGCTGTATGGGCAAAATAATGTCGATGATCTGCCGGCAATACTCGTTAAAGATGGGCCGTATTGTTAAAGTATCTTCCATAAAAATATTTATAAAACAAATATACGTAGTTAACTACGTATATTTCGTAATTTCTTTTCTTTTTTAAGAGATAACTTTTATTAAGCTTCAGCGTTTAGTGCCAGCAAGCTCTCAACATCCAGGCGATGAGTAAACATTTTGATATCGCCATTAGCTTCACGCGGCCATTCATTCTGCGGGCGGTCCCAGTACAACTCAACACCGTTACCGTCAGGGTCATCCAGGTAAATCGCTTCAGATACGCCATGGTCTGACGCTCCGGTGATGGGGTATTTTGCTTGTATAAGTCGTTGTAAAATTACAGCCAGATCTTTGCGTTCAGGGTAAAGTATAGCGGTATGAAACAGACCCGGCGCGTAGCGTGGGGCCGGAGGAGCGCCCTTACTCTCCCAGGTATTAAGGCCAATATGATGATGATAGCCGCCAGCCGAGATAAACGCAGCCTGGTCGCCATACATTTGCATTTTTTCAAAGCCCAGTAATCCGCAGTAAAAATCAAGCGATTTTTGAAGGTCGCTCACTTTTAAGTGTACGTGACCGATACGGGTTTGAGCTGGTATTTTATAGTTATCCATTTTCGGGAAAGATTAGTTATTGAAGATTAAAGATCAGCAAAAATCAATAATACATGTTTAAACATGTAAATATAACTATATTTGCATAGTTTCATTAATATAGTGATAATGTTTACAAACGAATGATGGTCAAAAAAATTCAACCAATCTTCAATCTTCAATCACTAATCTTAAATAAACTATCTTTGCAAAATGGTAATCAAATCGGCCGAATTTATTTGCAGCAACAGCCAGGTATCTAAACTGCCGCCACCGGTAATGCCGGAGTATGCTTTCATTGGGCGGTCAAACGTGGGCAAGTCGTCGCTGATCAATATGCTTACCGGCAAAAAGGGTCTGGCCAAAACTTCGCAAACACCGGGCAAAACCCAACTGATCAATCACTTTTTGGTGAACGACAGCTGGTATATTGTCGACTTGCCGGGCTATGGCTACGCGCGGGTATCCAAAAGTAAAAAGGAAGACTGGAACAAATTCATCCAAACCTACCTTGACAAGCGCGAGAGCCTGCAATGCGTGATGGTGCTGATCGACAGTCGGCTCGACCCGCAAAAAATCGATCTGGAGTTTTGCAACTGGCTTGGCGAAAAAGGGCTGGCTTTTGTACTGGTATTTACCAAGGCGGACAAGCAATCGCCCACAAAAACCGCGCAAAGCGTTGCCAAGTTTAAACGTGCGCTTTTAACGACGTTTGACGAGGTACCTGAGTGCTTTATAACGTCGTCTGAAGAACACTTAGGTAAGGATGAGGTGCTCAATTTCATTAATGAGATCAACGCCGGGTTTGAGGTGCCGCCATTTTTTGGTTCCCCTCTTGAGAGGGGTTAGGGGTGTGTTACGACGCAAGCTATGACGCGCAAAATCATTCCATACAAACCTTATCTAAAAGAGTTAGCTCGACAACTTCGGAATGACAGCACTTTAAGTGAAGTGTTATTGTGGAACGAGTTAAAGAATAAAAAATATTTCGGATATGATTTTCAACGCCAGAAACCGTTATTGGATTATATAGTCGATTTTTACTGCAATGAATTAGATTTGGTGATCGAAATTGATGGTCAATATCACAATAGTGAAGAAAAATATTCACTAGATCAGAATCGGGATAAAAAACTTGCAGAATATTATTTAACCGTAATACGCTTTACGGAATGGGAAGTGCGAAAAGATATGCTGAATGTATTAAGGACAATAGAAAAGCATATAGTAGAACACACCCCTAACCCCTCTCAAGAGGGGAACCACAGCGTATCGTAGTATTAACGTAATTATCAATTAAAAAAGCTTCCCCTCTTGAGAGCGGGAGCGGCCGAAAGTTCGGCGGGAAGGGTGTGTTTCGCCCATAAATAAAGTATAAACACATGAAAAAATATCTATCGTTAGTAACTTTCTCACATACCATATTCGCTATGCCATTTGCCTTTATAGGCTTCTTTTTGGCAGTGACTACTACTACTTACACCTTCGAGTGGCAAAAGCTGCTGATGATGGTGCTGTGCATGGTTTTCGCGCGAAACTCGGCCATGGCATTTAACCGCTACCTTGACCGCGACATTGATGCCAAAAACCCACGAACCAAAGTGCGTGATATTCCTGCGGGACGTATCACAGCTACATCGGCTTTGATATTTGCTTTGGCTAATTGCGCCTTATTTGTTATTACTACCTGGTTCATTAATCCCATTTGCTTTTATCTGTCTCCGGTGGCTTTGCTGGTAGTATTGGGTTATAGCGCAACCAAACGTTTTACTGCGCTTTGCCATTTGGTGTTAGGGCTGGGTTTGTCGCTGGCCCCTATCGGCGCTTATTTGGTGGTGACGGGGCATTTTGATTTGCTGCCAATATTTTTCTCGCTGGCTGTATTGTGCTGGGTAAGCGGTTTTGATATCATTTACGCTTTGCAGGATGAAGATTTTGACCGTACCGAAAAACTGCATTCCATTCCGGCTTATTTGGGGAAAGTAAACGCACTACGCTTGTCAACGTTTCTTCATGTGCTATCAGCAACATTTATCATAATGCCAGTATTCTTTACAACTGTAGGCTTATTGTATTATATAGGTATCATATTTTTTTGTGTGATGCTGACCTACCAGCATCTGCTGGTAAAACCTAACGACTTAAGCCGGGTGAACTTTGCTTTCATGACCACTAATGGCATTGCCAGCGTGGTTTTTGCGACTTTATTTTTGTTAGACAGGGTGCTGCTACCTCATGGATTAATCCTCGGCATAAGACTTTAATCTATCATTATGGATACACCGGCCGCTTTATACGCATTCAGAACAACAATCGAAAAGTTCGTTGTCTTTAATGAAGCCGAGTGGATTGTCTTTACTCAACACCTAACTTTCAGCACACTTAAAAAGAAACAGTATTTTGCAGAATATGGCAAGGTGTGCGACAAGTTCGGCTTCATCGTCACCGGATCTGTACGATATTTCCATGTCAAGGACGGTGTAGATATTACCGGCTACTTCAGCTTCGAAAACGAGTTTGTGAGCTCATATAAAAGTTATTTGACCGAAGAACCTGCCATTAACTACGTACAGGCTTTAGAAGATACCCGCCTTATCACCATCAGTAAAAAGAATATGGAGGCTATGCTCAGCAATCCGCTGCTGGCTTACAAAATGGAGCGCTTTGGTCGTTTAATAGCTGAATACTACTTGTGCTGCTATGAAGACCGCGTAACCTCTTTTATTACCCAATCGCCAGAAGAAAGATATCTGCAGCTCATCAGTACTGGTCGCGAGATATTGCAGAGAATGCCGCAGCATTACATAGCCAACTTTTTGGGTATAACACCTGTGTCGCTATCGCGTATACGCCGCAGGTTGCTCGTACATAAATAATTCATATCCTAAATCTCTCAAAATCTTATCTTAAGATAACGTTTTGGGCGTCAGTGCCGGTCTACCTTTGTTTCAACAATAAAACAAGAAAGACCATGCATACTATACTAGGAGCCGGCGGACCGGTAGCAAACGCACTAACCGTCGAATTATTAAACCATAATGAAACCATTCGCCTGATAAGCCGTCGCCCGTCAAAATTTAGCGGCGACAAGCTGACCTGGCAAAAAGCCGATCTGTTAAACTATCCCGAACTATCCGCAGCAGCCAAAGGCTCGACCGTGATTTATTTGTGCGCAGGCTTGGTTTACAATAAAGAGGTCTGGAAGCAGCAATGGCCCGTACTCATGCACAATGTTATCGCGGTAGCAAAAGAAAATAACGCCCGATTGATATTTTTCGATAACGTATACATGTACGGCCTTGTCGAAGGGCCAATGAAGGAAGATACCCCTTACAAACCGAGCAGTGTGAAAGGCCATATCCGTGCAGGTATTGCGGAAATGCTGATGAGCGAGGTTAAAGCAGGCAACCTGCGCGCCAGCATAGCCCGTGCCGCCGATTTTTATGGTACTGATAGTGGCAACGCTTTTTTAGATATGATGGTGCTGAGCAAATATGCCAAAAAACTATCTGCACAATGGATGGGCAACCCCAAGTGTCTGCATAGCTTTAGTTATATAGCTGACATGGGCAAAGCTATGTATATACTGGGCCAAAACCCTGACAGCGATAACCAAATTTGGCACCTGCCTACCGCCCCTGCCCTAACCGGTATAGAAATAATAGAACTGGCAGCATCTACCTACGGTGTTAAACCTAAATACATGCGTATTAACAAGCTGATGTTGTTTTTGCTGGGTCTGTTCAACAAGCTGATTATGGGTACCGTGGAGATGTATTACCAATGCGACCACAATTACATTTTTGACAGCAGTAAGTTTGAAAAAGCCTTCAATTTTAAACCCACCAGCTACAAGGACGGTATTAAATATCTGTCGGAGACTTTGTATAAAGGGTAAATATCGTCCGTCATTTGATGTGTTTGCGATTTTATCCTTGGCCAAAAACTAATTTTACAATCCTCCGTTTTTAGACGTGCTTAAAATTTGCACATTTGTATATCTGCATATTTACACATCAAAAAAATGATCCACAAAAAGACAAGAACATATATCCCGGCCGATCTTGAGATAAAATGGGAAACGCTGGAACCTATTTACAAAGAACTTTTAGAGCGCCCGATTAACTCGTCTGACGAGTTGGTACAATGGATGCATGACCGCAGCGAAATTGAAGCTGCACTGGAAGAAGACTTTGCCTGGCGCTACATACGTATGACCTGCGATACAGCCAGTGAACAACTATTGGCCGATTTCCAATATTTCGCCACCGAGATTGAGCCTAAAATTGCGCCTTACAGCAATGATTTAAACAAAAAACTAGTGGCCAGCGACTACCTGGACCAATTGGATAAAGACAAATACTTTGTTTACCTGCGCGGTGTTAAAAAAGCGTTAGAGCTGTTTCGCGAAGAGAACATACCGATACAAACTGAAATACAGGTTGAGCAGCAAAAATACCAGTCTATCAGCGGCTCGCTATCGGTTGAAATTGACGGTAAAGAGTATACTTTAGAACAGGCAGCGGTATTTTTAAAGGGTACAGACCGTACCAAACGCGAAGAGGTATGGAGAAAGATAACCGATCGTCGCTTACAGGAGAAAGAAAAGCTTGATGAACTGTTTGATCTGCTGCGCAAACTGCGTCATCAGGTGGCGGTAAACGCCGGTTTCGAAAACTATCGCGATTATAAATTCCAGGAGCTGGGCCGTTTTGACTATACACCTCAGGATTGCTATACTTTCCATGAAGCTATTGAGTTGGAGATCGTTCCCATCTTGCGTGAACAAGCTGAAGAGCGTAAAAAAGCTTTAGACGTCGGCGCCCTTCGCCCTTGGGATATGGACGTAAATCCGTCAGGCAAGCCGGCTTTAAAACCATTTAATAACGGTGAAGAACTGATTGAGAAATCAATTCAATGTTTCCGTAACATCAACAGCTACCTTGGCGAGCGTCTGGAGATTATGAAGGATAATAACCTGTTTGATGTTGAAAGTCGCAAAGGTAAAGCGCCGGGTGGTTACAATTATCCGCTGTCTGAAACCGGCGCACCTTTTATATTTATGAATTCGGCCAACACATTCCGTGATCTGACTACTATGGTACATGAGGGCGGCCATGCGGTACATACCTTTCTAACGGCTGATCTTGAACTAAACGATTTCAAACATTGCCCGTCAGAAGTAGCCGAGTTGGCCTCAATGTCGATGGAGTTGATCTCAATGGATAACTGGGGTGTTTTTTTTGACAATGAAGAAGATATGAAACGCGCCAAGAAAGACCAGCTGATTGACGTTTTGAAAACACTGCCCTGGGTAGCCGTTGTTGATCAATTCCAACACTGGATCTACACCAATCCGGATCATAGCGCTGCCGAGCGTTCAGAAGCCTGGTTGAAGATATTTGAACCATTTGGCGCCAACTTTGCCGATTGGAGCGGGCTTGAAACTGCTGAGGCAAACTTATGGCAAAAGCAGCTGCATATTTTTGAGATCCCATTCTATTACATTGAATATGGTTTTGCGCAATTAGGCGCTATAGCGGTATACAAAAATTATAAAGAAAACCCGGAGAAAGCTTTGGATCAATACCTCAGTGCCCTAAAATTAGGTTACACCAAGACCATTAAAGAAATTTATGAGGCTGCGGGTATTCAGTTTGATTTCAGCGCAGATTACGTTAAAGAATTAGCCGCTTTTATTAAAGCTGAAATTGACAAACTGTAATGTAAAATTAGCTGTTTATCAGTAAAATATCATTTTAGACGGCAAGTACGGCACAGCTTTTAAAGCTATGCCGTACTTGTCTATGCTAGTGTCATAAAGCCGTTGTAACAGCCATTTTGGTACGGTTTTAGGGGCAGTAGTGGTATGAAAAAGATATTTTTAATCTCTGCAGCATTCATGTTATCTGCTTTTGCCGGCTTTAGCCAGGATTTAAAACCGGTGGCAATTGATAGCTCTGTTACAGTGTCATTGCCTGAAGCTTATAAAAAAACCGATACACTCGGCCAGCAGATATACTCATCAAATGCGCCATTGGGTTACGTGGTAGTTCTGCGTACTGCCAATGCAAAAAACACTCCGCCGTTAAAACATGAACGCGACCTGGACAAGGTACTTTCAGATAATGTAAAAAACATACAATCTGAAAACAACTACGCCAGCGCCCAATTTGTAAGGGATACCACTATTGGCAAACTCAAAGCCAAAACTTTCACCTTACAAACTGACAATGGGGGCGGCGATATACAGCTTAGAAATATTGTGTTGCTGTACACTAATGCAGCCACTTATATTTTTGAATACGCTTATCCCAATGCGCGGAAAGAAATGGTAGCCGGCGAATATAAAACTTTTGTAAGCTCTATTAAACTGGCACCTACTTTAGACCGACATGACCAATATTTGTCAAACTCAAAAGGTTTTCCGACAACGTTGGTAATTGTTGCTTTGGGCGTAATTATGCTGATAATAATAGGGGTTTTCTGGTATCGTCAGCGTCAACGAAATTTGGAATTGGAATAAAGGTGAATGTATGAATTTGCCCCGCCATTATGGTGGGGCTTTTTTGTACAAGCGGCAAACAATTATCTATTCTTCAGCAATCCCTTTTCCCACTTCAACGATTTGAGGAACTTTCGATTATCGACCCACCACAACCACATTACGGTAACTACCACCCCTATAACAGACCCTGCTGTAACATCCTCAAAAAAATGCTGGCTCAAATACATACGTGAATAGCCTACAATAACTGCAAGCAGCAGCAACGGTAAGCCCCAAAACTTATTTTTTACCCAGTAAGCTATAACAACGGTTGTAGAAAATGCGGTAATGGTGTGCCCTGACGGAAAGCTATGATAACTTAGCTGGTTGATACCGCTTACAAAATGTATGCGACTTAGCTGATCATGAAAATACAATTTAGGTCTGGGCGCATCAAATAAATACTTTAGCGATTGAGCGACAAGCCCTGAACTTAGTGCATAGCTGCCTGCCAGGACAAAAGCCTTTCGATAATTAAACAGCAGCAAAATTAGTGTGAGGCCTATCGTCGTGAAGCCATCACCTATGTCAGTAATGTATTGGGCTATCGAATCGGCCCAGGGCCAATTGCGGGCATTTATGGCAAAAAAAATCTCTTCGCGGGTATAACTTAACTTAATGATGAGGCAAATGGCTATCAGTATCAGATAGGGTATAAAAAAGAATCTTACTTTGTATAAAACGTCCTTTATTCCGATATTCATGGGTGCAAAGTAAGCATATCCTAACAAAAAAATGGTTATGTTTGATAGCTTTGCAGCAAATAAAGAAGAATGTCAAAAGGTATATTTCGTAAAAAATCAATCAGTAAAATATTAGATGACGTTGCCTGTGGGTTTGGTGATGGCGAACATGGCGGCGGCGGCTCGCAGCTTAAAAAAGAATTAAATGTTCGTGATTTAACCCTCATGGGTATTGCGGCAGTTGTAGGCGCCGGCATTTTCTCAACTATCGGCGAAGCATCATTTTACGGAGGGCCCGCAGTAAGCTTCTTATTTATCATCACTGCCATTACCTGCGGATTTTCAGCGTTGTGCTATGCAGAGTTCGCGGCACGTATACCGGTTGCGGGCAGCGCCTATACTTACGCCTATGCTTCATTCGGCGAATTGATTGCCTGGATTATTGGCTGGGACTTGTTGATGGAATATGCCATAGGCAACATTGCAGTGGCTATATCCTGGAGTGGCTATTTTTTAAACCTATTGGAAGGCTTTGGTATTCATGTGCCTGAATATCTGACCATGGATTATTACTCGGCCTTTAAAGCGCATGAACAGGTTCAGCAATTAACCGCCAGCCATAACCTTTCGCAAATAACCGAGACTATGAAAGCCGGTGCAACTGCGTGGGCCAATGCCCCTGGTTTAGGTGATTTCAGGCTGATAGCCAATATTCCGGCGCTGTTAATTGTGGTGATCATTACTTACCTGGTGTACGTAGGAATCCGCGAAACCAAGCGTGCTACCAATGCTATGGTGTATTTAAAAATAGCTGTAATATTAGCGGTTATTGTAATTGGTTTTTTCTACATAACCCCGGCTAACTGGCACCCATTTATGCCAAATGGCTTTAGCGGAGTGATGAAGGGCGTATCGGGTGTTTTCTTCGCTTATATTGGGTTCGACGCCATATCGACAACAGCCGAAGAATGCGAAAACCCACAACGCGACTTACCGCGTGGCATGGTTTACTCATTGATAATCTGCACAATTTTATACGTGTTAGTAGCCCTGGTGCTTACCGGTATGGTAAACTATAAAGACCTTCAGGTTGCCGACCCGCTGGCGTTTGTATTTGGTAAAGTTGGCTTAAATAAAATTAGTTACGTAATATCTGTTAGCGCAGTTATTGCCACCGCCAGTGTGTTATTAATCTTCCAACTGGGTCAGCCCAGAATCTGGATGAGTATGAGCCGTGATGGTTTGCTTCCAAAAGCATTTTCGCGCATTCACCCTAAATATCATACGCCATCATTCTCTACGATAATTACGGGTATTGTAGTGGCAGTTCCGGCGTTATTTATGAATCTTACTGAGGTTACCGACCTAACAAGCATCGGCACCTTGTTTGCCTTTGTATTGGTATGCGGCGGCGTACTGTTATTACCTCACGAAGCTGAGCATAAAGGCCGGTTCAAACTGCCTTATATCAATGGTAAATTCATTGTACCTGTACTATTCATTGCGGATATGATCGCTTTCTGGAAACCGATGCTTGAGTTATTTTCAGCCGAAAACGCGCATGAAAATTTTCCGATGTTTTTGTTTATCATTCTGGCAGCGGTGTTAACTATCATGGTGTTTATCAAAAACTTATCGCTGATACCTGTTCTGGGCCTGATGAGCTGCTTTTATTTGATGACTCAATTAGGTTATACCAACTGGTTACGCTTCCTGATTTGGTTGGTGTTGGGCTTAGTTATCTATTTCACTTACAGCTATAAAAACAGCCGGCTGGGTAAAGAAGTTAAATATTAAATACTTAGTGTATATTTAACACTTTGTTATTTATATTTGCAAACCCTAATATCCACACAATGAGTTATATCGAAATTATAGGTTTTTTAGCCGCTTTTTGCACCACTATCTCATTTTTGCCTCAAGCTGTAAAAACAATTCGCACAAAAAACACAACGGGCATATCGTTATCAATGTATGTTGTATTTACTGTAGGCACTTTTTTATGGTTGTTATATGGCATAATGTACCACAGCGCACCGGTAGCGGCTGCCAACCTGGTTACCTTTATATTTGCCGGCACTATTCTTATTTACAAAATTCGCTATAAATAAACTTATAATCGCATAGCTAATGAAAGGCCGGGCACGCCGTCCTGATAAGACGGCATCAAGGTAGCTGTTCTCCCTGTCTTTTGATCGGTATGTGTTAGCAGGTTGCGGATATGAGGGTAAATAAAATAAGCCGCTTTTGTTGATAGCATACCAATACCGGCACCCGCCACGGTATCGCTAAACCAATGGTCGCGGTTACCTATCCTGAAAACACCTGTCAACGTAGCGACAGTATAGCCCGCTACACCATACCACACAGATTTACCTGAAAACTCCTGCGCTAAAAATTCAGCGCCCATAAATGCTGTCCCGGTATGCCCGGATGGGAATGACATTGTATTTTCGCCATTTGGCCGTAAACGATGTGTGGTTTTTTTGATTATGCCGGTACTACCGCCAAATATAACGGCCGAAAGACCCAGCAGGGCTGTTCGGTCAACAAATCTGTTCTTTCCTTCAACCCCAGCCAAATTAAGTACATAAACCGCTGCTATAGGCGAAAACTGGAAATAACTTTCGGCAACAGAATGAAAAGTGGGGTATTTATCTTGTACCTCATTCCGGATGTAATAATCAAACCTGCGTATAGGATGTACCGGAAAGGATAAAGCACCATAAGTGATCAAAGCCAACGGCGGCACAAAAGCCAGGGCTTTACTGTGCAAATTGCGCACAGTGTCAGGCACAGTTAATATATCTTTCTTGATTGTATCGCCCAACTTTTTCTTAGCGGTATCTGGTACCGCCTGAGCGCTAACTTCTAATGATGTTAAAAATAGACAAGCAATTATTATATACTTCATGGCAGATAACATTAATACAGATCGAAACTATTGTTACAATCTGTATTAATATTGAAGTAATAATAACTTAACAAAAAAGTTTTAAGAAAATACTATCCGGGATAAATTCGGGTTATTTCTACGCTTTCAGGTGCAGCCAGCATCAGCGGCACTTTTTCAATAGTTACAAAACTTAAATCTAAACCAAAACCACGTTCTTCTGATAAACTTATCTTCTTCAGATAACCATAAAACGCCATAATGGCTTTTTCATAAAATGTAAGATTATGAGAGCGTGAAAGAACCTTTTCGATTACTACGAAGCGGAAGTCGCCCACAATTTTGTGTTTATGCAGCGACTCATATTTACTGGTGATGTCAACCTCACCGTTTTTAACCAGATCTTCAACTACCCGCCTGAATAACAGGTTAATTTGCTGCTCGATACGGAACCCTAATTTAAAGTCAATGCGAATAAGTTTATTCGGAACTAGCACATCAACCTCGTATTCTTTTTTATAAGGCTCGTCAACTACGTCAACGTGTACCAGCCAGTAAACGTCGGCACGCTTGGGCTGCTTTTGCAGTATCGAGTAAATAATTTTTGATTCAACCTCTGAGTTAAAGTTGGCGCTGGTAAGATAAACCAGTTGCGAGGCGTATTTTGGCACGGTATCGTCATCGCTTAATTCTTTGATGATATTGTAATAATCATCAATCTCGACGAACTTAACATATCGATTTCTGATTTTGCGGGCGGTGTGCCAGGTCCACATTACAGAGAACAGTATTGCACCGATAGATAGTGTAAACCAACCACCGTCAACAAACTTATTCAGGTTACCATAGAGGAAAGTTCCCTCAATCAAAATATAAATAACCAAAAAAGTGTTAACAATATAATTAGGCACCTTTTTGCGGCGCAGGAAACGCGATACCAGGATAGTGGTCATTAACATGGCCACAGTAATACTTAAACCGTAAGCAGCCTCCATTCGGTCTGAATGCTTAAACAACATTACCACACCGATACAACCGGCACACAAAAGCCAGTTAACACTTGACACGTAAAGCTGTCCTTTTTGCTCGCTCGGGTAATGAATTTTAACTTTCGGCCAAAGGTTTAAACGTACTGCCTCAGCAATCAGCGTAAACGAGCCTGAAATTAAGGCCTGACTGGCAATGATTGCTGCCACTGTAGCTATCCCGATACCGAAGATCAGGAACCATTCGGGCATGATTTTATAGAAAGGATTCTGCAAATTAAGATTAAGAACTTGCCCGCCGCGTTGTAATAACCATACGGCCTGGCCAAGATAATTCAAAATCAAACAGCTTTTAACGTATACCCAGCTAATTTGTATGTTTTTGCGGCCGCAATGGCCCAGGTCTGAATATAACGCTTCAGCACCTGTTGTACACAGAAATACCGCACCCAGAATAATAAATGCATGATATTCGCCACTGGTCAAAAGCTTAATGGCATAATATGGGTTCAAAGCACGGATAACGGTTGGATCTTGAACGATATAAGTGACCCCTAACACGCCCATCATAGTGAACCAGATAAACATAATAGGCCCGAATGCCTTACCTACTGTTGATGAACCAAACTGCTGTATGATAAACAAAGCACCAATAATGGCAATTACCACCGGCACGGTATGTAAGTGCGGGAACTGGGGCACCAAACCTTCTATAGCAGACGAAATAGTAATTGGAGGGGTAATGATACCATCGGCCAGCAAAGCGCAGCCTCCTACAATGGCCGGTATAATGAGCCATTTAGCTTTTCGCCTCACTAATGAAAATAATGAGAAAATCCCCCCTTCGCCCTTGTTATCGGCACGTAATGTAATAACTACGTATTTTAAAGTAGTTTGAAGCGTTAATGTCCAGACTATGCAAGACACGCCACCTAAAACAAGGGTATCTGTAATGTGCTGGCTGCCTACGATGGCTTTGAATACGTACAACGGAGAAGTACCGATATCTCCGTAAATGATTCCTAAACTGATGAGAAGGCCAGCGGCCGTCAGTTTTTGTAGATCTTTATGTTGCGACACTATCTTATCCTAATTGATAAAGGCACAAAAGTATTAAATTATTTGAGTTACAACTTAAATATTTACGCAAACGTATAATGAAATCTATTGTTAACCAGAAATTGGGCATTGTTAAAATTTGTTAAATTACACAATAATGCCCGAGACATTGTTTTTGATGAAAACATTATTTATACTTTTGTAGCTGAAAGTAACTATAAGGCATGAGGAGAACCTTTACTATTATTAATTCATGGATATTGACCTTTGCTATTGTGGCAACGTTCATGAATTATGCCTCAGCCAAGCCTGAAAAGCCTAAAGTAAGAGACACAATTAGCTATAGTTTACTCAAAAAGAAACCAAAAAAAACTTTATTGCCGGGGATGAGCCTTACCATTCCCCCTATCAAGCCAAATAGCACCTCAACTGTTCGGGTTGTTTTACCTACCGACAAGCTCTTAAGCAACGTTGAAGTATTTCCTAACCCCATAACCGATCAGATCAATCTTAAATACGTGATATCCCGCAACTCAAATGTAACTATCAAAATGGTAGATGTTTTGGGCAACGATGTCATGGTACTTTTTTCAAACCGTGTCGAGCCTGGCGAGCAGATACTTAACCGCTCTATCAGTAGTAAAATTAACCGGGGCTTCTACTTTATCCGTGTTGTTGCCGGCACTGAGTCTGTTATTAAGCGCATCTCTCTTTTGTAACATATGTGATTGTTTTCACATCGCTTAAATCAATAATTCATTTTTCCTTAACTTACGCCGCTGCGAATTATCTTCATTATTTCGCGCTAACGCTCATTACTTATTATATGAAAATCATTGCCATTGGTCGTAACTATGCTGAACATGCTCACGAACTTAACAACCCTGTACCTACAGCGCCGGTTATATTTTTAAAGCCAGATACTGCGTTACTTAAAGATAACAAGCCATTTTATCATCCGGACTTTTCTGAAGATGTGCATCACGAGCTGGAAATTGTTTTAAAGATCAGCAAAGAAGGAAAACACATTAGTGAAAAGTTTGCGGCCAACTATTATGAAGAGATAGCTTTAGGAGTAGATTTTACTGCCCGCGATATCCAATCACGGCATAAAGAAAAAGGATTACCGTGGGAGTTGGCGAAGGCTTTTGACAGTTCTGCTCCGGTAAGCACCTTTGTGCCTAAAAGTAAGTTTGCCAATCTGTATGACCTGAATTTTCACCTTGACGTTAACGGACAGCGAAAACAAACAGGAAATACAAGCCATCTTCTATTTTCTTTCGAGTATATCATAGCTTTTGTATCGCGTTATATTACGCTAAAAAAAGGCGATCTGATATTTACCGGTACTCCCGCAGGAGTAGGCAAAGTAAACATAGGCGACCATCTGGAAGGTTATTTGGAGGATGAAAAGCTGATCGATTTTTATATTAAATAAGCCACGGGAGAACCCTTGTATTTAAACTAACTGATTTTTTCTAAAACTCCGGGGCCATCCCTGGTGTATAGTATTTTGATGAATAAATACCTCTTTTTACTTCTGCCCGTACTTTGCTTTAATATTGCCCTGGCGCAAAAACCTATACAAAGCCGCGATTATCCGCAGGATTATTTTCGCTATCCCCTTGATCTGCCCCCATCTATTGCCGGCGGTTTTGCTGAGTTAAGACCTAATCATTTTCATGCCGGGTTAGACTTCAGAACTAATCAGCGCACAGGTTATCCGGTTCATGCTGCTGCAGACGGGTATATTTCGCGTATAAGGGTGCAGTTTGGTGGTGGTGGAAACATCGTCTATATCAATCATCCCAATGGGTATACTACTGTATATATGCACAATATGAGCTTTGCGCCCGAAATTGACAAAGCCTTGCACGATTATCAATATGCCCACCAATTATACGAAGTGGATTTTAACCTGCCGCCAAACCAAATCAACGTTCGTAAAGGTGATGTGATAGCCATTTCCGGCCAATCAGGTGCTGTAGCAGGCCCCCACTCGCATTTTGAAATCAGGGAAACAAAATCTGAACAGACCATCAATCCGCAGCTGTTTGGCATCACTATTCCTGACCATGTGCAACCGACAATAATGGCAGCCGGTGTTTATGAACTTAGCGACAAACCATTCAGTGAACATACGCCGCACCAATTTTTTGTGGTAAGCGGCGCAGCCGGTAATTACCATCTGCTACATCCGCAGGTTATTGAGGTAAGTGGTAACACGGCTTTTGGCATTTCAACTGTTGACAGAAACAGCGCATCATCAAATCCAAATGGCGCTTATTCGATCGAATTAATGATTGATGGCAAAACGGTTTACACTTTTGCTGCGGAACGCTTTGGCTTTGACCAAACCCACGCCATAAATGCTTATATAGATTACCCATCATTTTTGCGTGAGCACCGGTTTATGCAAAAATGTTTTATACCGCCCGGAAGTCGTATTTCTTTATATCCGCAGTCAATAAATCGGGGCGTTATCAATTTCAACGACAACCAGATGCACGATGTCCGATACATCGTAAAAGATGTGGCAGGCAACACGTCGACGCTAAGCCTTAAAGTACATTCAACACCATATCCTCAGGCGGCAGCTACCAAACCGCCATCAAACCTGTTTTATTATGACAAGGTCAATGTATTTACCTCGTCCCGGTTAAAGGTTATTATTGACCCGGGGAACCTTTACGATAACGTGGAATTCACCTATGACAGCCTTGCCAGGCGACCCGGTAAATATTCCATTACTCATCGTATTCACAATAAATTTATCCCCATACATGACCGTTACCAGATCTGGATAAAACCCGATGTAAGCTTAGGCCAATTGGCCGGCAAGGCTGTTATTACCGGAAGCGGTGGCTTATGCGACAGCTGTATTTATGAGAATGGGTATGTGAAAGGCATGGCCCGGTCATTTGGCGATTTTTACGTAACAGTAGATACCATACCGCCTTATGTTAATCCGATTAATATTCATAATGGCTCAAATATGTCAAAAGCACGGGGTATCTATTTTCGTATCGGCGATAATTTAACCGGTGTAAAGACATACAATGGCAAAATTGACGGCAAGTGGGTTTTAATGAAATGGGATTATAAAACTAAAGTACTAAGTTATACCTTTGATGATAGCCTATCGCGCGGCAAGCACAGCCTTGAACTTGTAGTAGGCGATGCAAAGAATAATTTTACCCAATACATAGCACAATTCACCCGATAAATGGCAACACCTACTGCAGGCGCAAAAGCTCCCGAATTTACCGCTAAAGATCAAAATGGCAACACCGTTTCACTGTCTGACTTCAGAGGCAAAACGGTTATTCTTTACTTTTATCCCAAAGACGACACACCCGGTTGTACAGCCGAGGCTTGCGACTTCAGGGATAACTATCAGTCGTTGTTAAGCAAAGGTTTTGAAGTAGTTGGCGTAAGCGTTGACGATGAAAAATCGCACAAAAAATTTGTCACCAAACATAACCTGCCTTTTCCGCTGATTGCAGATACAGACCACAGCATTGTGGAAGCGTACGGCGTATGGGGCGAAAAAAATATGTACGGCCGTAAATATATGGGCACTATGCGCACTACTTTTATTATTGATGCCGAAGGTGTAATTACCCATGTAATTGAAAAGGTGGATACCAAAGCTTCGTCTCAGCAGGTGCTGGATTTAATTAGCCCCCTCTAAATCTCACCGGGAAGGGGAGACTTAAAAATAATCATTTTAAAAAATCCCTCCCTGCCGGGGAGGGTTGGGTGGGGCCAATTTTTTCACTACTTTAGCACTTATTGGTCATTTAAAACAAAAACTTTAAATAACCATTTATACTAAAATTAATTTTTAGACACATGCCTACACAGGTTGATGATGCAGAAATACTCCGTAAGTTTCAGGACGAGCATACCCGGAACGAAGCATTTAATCTGCTTCTGAATAAATATCAGCAAAAAGTTTACTGGCACATCCGTCGTATGGTGATAGACCATGACGATGCGGACGATATTGTACAAGACGTGTTTATTAAAGTATGGAAAAACCTTCCCGGCTTTCGTAATGATTCACAACTTTACACCTGGATGTACCGTATCGCCAGCAATGAGTGCATTACGTTTCTGAACAAAAAGAAACAAAGGAACAACATTTCAATAGAGGATGAGGCTTACAACCTTGCAGACACGCTGGCCGATTCCAGCTATTTTAACGGCGATGCCGCACAGAAAAAGCTGCAGCAAGCCATACTAACCTTACCCGAAAAACAACGCCTTGTATTCAACATGAAATATTATGACGATATGAAATACGAGGAGATGTCGCAGGTGCTGGGTACCAGTGTGGGTGCATTAAAGGCATCGTTCCATTTGGCGGTGAAAAAAATAGAAACGATTTTACTTGGAGAAGATTAATTTTAAAAAGTGATTAAACCTTTTCATCTAAATTTCATCTATAGGTAATCATGGCAAGGGATATTGAAAATAAAGAGTGGTTAAATGACTATGATCAACTAAAACAGGTAGCTAATAGCAACCCGTTTACAGTGCCTGACGGTTACTTTGATGAACTGTCAGATCGTATCAAATCAGTAATTAAATTGGACGAAATGAAAAACACCATTTCGCCAAATGCATTTACTGTGCCTGAAAATTACTTCGAAAATTTAGCCAGCCATATCCAAAGCCGTATCGCTGTTGAGGAAATTCTGGACGCACAAAATACCGCCTTTACTGTTCCTGAAAATTATTTTGAAGAGTTAAGCGGCAATATTCAAAGCAGGCTAGTTATTGAACAAGCCAATGCTAAAGAAGGTTTAACTGTACCTGAAGGATATTTTGAAAATTTAGGTGTCAACATCCAGGCCCGCATAGCAGTCGAAGAAATGCTCGCCGGGGATACCGGACACACCGTCCCGGAAAATTATTTCGAACAATTGGCCAGCAATATCCAAAGCCGCATTGCTGTTGATGGCGCTATGGCAGGTATTGAAAATACATTAAGCGTGCCTGAAGGGTACTTTGCCGGTTTAAATGAGGCCATATTAAACCAGACAGTTAACCAACCGGTTAAAAAGGAGGTGAAACGCAAAAGCGCAATTATCCGCATGCTTTCAACCAATGCATTTAAATATGCTACTGCGGCTTGTATTGTAGCTGTAATTGGTGCCGGAATAGTTATGGAGTTAGAGTCGCCCGAGGCAATTCATGACCGTTCTTTCCTGCATAAAGAGTTATCAAATATCCCGGTGAGTGATATCCAGAGTTACCTTGAACAAAATGTTGACGGCAATGAAACACAACATACCGTAGCTACAGAAAACCTGCCTGTTAATACAGACCAGCTAAAAGCCGCATTACAAGATTTAACCGACGAATAAAAGTAGAATATGCTGTTGAATAAGTTGTGTAAACGTATTTTTATTGTCTTATTGCTATCAGTGATCAGCTATACCGGTTATTCGCAAAATTTGCGCATGCAACTGCGCGAACAAAGCTACGAACGGAAACCTGAAAGGCAAATGGCTCCCGGTATGCGCCGTATACAGGTAGTTAAAGAAGCCTTTATTGGACAACGTCTTGATTTAACCCGTGCCCAAGCCGAAAAGTTTTGGCCATTGTACCGCCAGTATCAAAACGAACTGATAGATGTTAGACGACTAAAACGCCTAAACAACTCAGATGCCCAGAGCAATGGTGTTGAGCAAGTTAAAAAAGACCTGAACTACGATACTGAATTGGTAAACATCCGTAAAAAATACAATGACGCTTTTTTGCAAATATTGCCTCCGGAAAAGGTAAGTCTGCTTATTAAATCAGAACGTGAGTTTAACGACGAGTTGGTACGTAAGCTTCACGAAGACAACAAAACGCCGATGTAAACGCATCGGTTCAGAAACATACAAAAGGCTTGTCGTATAAGTGGCAGGCCTTTTGTATTTTTGACGATATGGTAACCCTTCGGCAATTATTTTTAGCTAATAACGCGCAAACCACTGATTTTCCATTGCTGTTAGAGTTTGAGCGCGCCGAAGGAGTATATCTTTATGATTCGGAAGGAAAAGGCTTTATCGACCTGATATCCGGCATAGGCGTAAGCAATCTTGGCCACAGTAATCCAAAAGTTATCCGGGCTATAAAAGATCAGGTAGACAAATACATGCACCTGATGGTATACGGCGAATACGTGCAAACGCCGCAAGTGCGCTTCGCCGGGAAACTGGTTTCTATATTGCCTGATAATTTGCAGTCGGTTTACTTTGTAAACTCTGGCGCAGAAGCCGTTGAAGGCGCTTTAAAGGTAGCTAAACGTTATACCGGCCGGCAGCAAATTATTGCTTGTAAAAATTCTTATCATGGCAGCACACATGGTGCCCTAAGTGTGATGGGTAATGAGGCTTTTAAACAAGCCTATCGGCCATTAGTGCCTGGTGTCGGTTTTATTCGATTTAACGGCGTTGATGATCTAAAACTGATCACCGAACAAACGGCCTGTGTAATCATTGAAACCATACAAGGTGAAGCAGGTATCCGCGTGCCTGATTTGGCTTATATGCAGGCCCTGCGCAGCCGTTGCAATGAAACCGGCACCTTGCTCATACTTGATGAAATACAAGCCGCTATGGGCCGGACGGGTAAGCTGTTTGCTTTTGAACATTATGGCATTGTGCCTGATATACTTTTACTGGCAAAAGCTTTAGGCGGTGGCATGCCTATCGGCGCGTTCGTATCGTCAAAACAAATCATGTCTGCATTAAAAGAAAATCCAATTTTAGGACACATTACCACGTTTGGCGGCCACCCGGTTTGCTGTGCGGCAGGGTTGGCAGCGCTGGAAGTATTGTTGGATGAAAACCTGGCGGATACTGTTGCAGAAAAAGAAGCATTAATGCGAAGCCTGTTAGTACATCCGGCTATCAAACAAGTAAGAGGCAAAGGGCTAATGCTGGCCCTTGAGTTGGAAAACTTTCACCTTAACAAGAAGATCATCGACCGTTGTATTACCAATGGTGTTATCACCGATTGGTTTTTGCATTGCGATAATTCTATGCGCATTGCTCCCCCGCTTATTATTACATCGGCCGAGATAAAAAAAGCCTGTGACGTCATTGTAGAAGCCATTAGCTTTTATTGTGATTAGTAGTATTAAAGCCGAAATCCCGCGAGCTTAAAACTATAAACTTATTTCGGCAAATCTTGGTATGGTTTATGCCTTTTATAGGGTATACTGCTAAAAATAGTGCCTTTATCACAAAAACTGCGTTTTTGACGGGAGAACTGCACTATTTTTTAGTCACTATAGGAATATTGTGCAGGAGAAAACATACTGACCTATGACTAACACTACCATACTACCAAAAAACATGAAGATTGCTTATATCTCAACCTATCCACCCCGCGAATGCGGTATTGCTACTTTTAACCATAACCTTATGCGGGCCATTGGCACCAATTTCCCTGAGCGAAATGGACTGCTTAAGGGAGACTTTGTGGTTGCCCTCAATGATTCGGAAGACATGAATCAATATGAGTATCCTGAGGAAGTAAAATATATCATTCGTCAAAACCATCAAAAAGACTATATCCGCGCAGCAAATTACGTTAATACAAGTACTGCCGACGCTGTTATTCTGGAACATGAGTTTGGCATCTATGGCGGCGAAAGCGGTATTTATATTCTGCCATTAATTAACCGTCTGGAAAAACCACTGATTTCCATATTACATACCATACTAAAAGATCCAAGTTACGTACAGCGTGTAATCATCCGTGAGATAGCTGAACAGTCGGCCAAGATCATTGTAATGAGCCATAGGGCTGTGGATTTCTTAGTCAATATCTACGATATACCTGCCGAAAAAATACAGATCATTGAACATGGCGTACCTGACCTGGAAGCGCCGGAAGACAATCCGGTTAAAAATCTTACCCCATTTAAAAACCGTCGTGTACTGTTAACCTTCGGTTTAATAAGCCGGAATAAGGGCTTAGAAACCGTAGTGCGTGCCTTGCCACGTATTGTCAAAAATCACCCTGACGTAATGTATGTGGTATTGGGTAATACCCACCCTGGTGTTATAAAAAATTCGGGAGAAGAATATCGCGACCACTTAAAAACTTTGGCCAATCAATTAGGCGTAGCACAAAACCTCGCTTTTATAAATAAGTTTGTGGCCGAGGAAGAGTTAATACAATATTTAACAGCTTGTGAAGTTTACGTTACTCCGTATCTTAATGAGGCACAAATAACCAGTGGCACCTTGTCGTATGCAGTAGGCTCAGGCGCTGCCGTGGTTTCAACGCCATACTGGCATGCTCAGGAACTACTTGATCACAACCGCGGGCGCTTATTTGACTTTAAAAACGCCGACGCTTTGGCTGAGATAGTGAATGAGTTGCTTGATCAGGAACGGGTGATTACTGAAATGCGCCAAAACGCTTACGAATACGGCCTGCACCTGCGCTGGCCGGTAGTGGGCGCCGAGTTTATTAAGGTGGCTCAGGAAGCCTGCTATGAACACGATTATCGTGATAAAATATTAAAGAACAGCATTGTTGATCCAGAGATCATGCCTAAGTTTAGCCTGGCCCACGTACTGCGCTTAACTGATGATACGGGTATAGTTCAACATGCAAAGTACGGTATACCTAACCTGAAAGAAGGCTATTGCCTGGATGATAACGCACGCGCTCTTATTATGGCTTTAATGGCTCATAAGCGTAGTGGCAGTCGTGAAGCATTCGAATTATTGCCGATATATCTAAGTTATATCCACTACATGCAAACTGACGATGGTAACTTCAGAAACTTCATGAGCTTTAGTCGCCAATATTTAGACGACGTCGGATCTGAAGATTCATTTGGCAGAACTATTTGGTGTTTGGGGTATCTGATAGCTAACGCAGACAGTAATTCTTACAAAGAATTTGCTACTGAAGTTTTTCAGCGTTCTTTCCCGCATTTCAGGGCATTGGTTCACCTAAGGGGAATGGCCAACACCATTATTGGTATCAGCTTATATTTGGAAGTGCATCCCACCGACGAGGGCATGACAAACGAGTTGAATCGTTTAACCACTCCACTCATTGAAGCTTACGAAAAGACGCAGACTGCCGACTGGCATTGGTTTGAAGAAACCATGACTTATGATAACGCCATACTGCCATTGGCATTATTGCATTCATCGCAAATAACCGGTAATGAGCGCGTTAAAGAAGTAGCATTAAAAACTATGGAGTTTTTAGATAATCTGACACTCTCGAGCGGCTATCTTACCCCGGTTGGTAACGAAGGTTGGTATAAACATGGCGGTAACTTCCCGCTTTACGACCAACAGGCTATTGAAACCATGGCTATGGTAATGATGCACTTCAAGGCCTACCAGATATTTCGCAAGCCTGAACATATTGAAAAAATGTTTTTATGTTATAAATGGTTTCTGGGCGAAAACTCTTTACGTGCACCGCTATATGACCACGAAACCAAGGGCTGTTGCGATGGCTTGGAACGTACCGGCATTAACCGTAACCAGGGCGCAGAAAGCACCTTGGCTTACCTGATATCGCACCTTACTGTTTTGGAAGCTTTTGAATTAGAATACGAGTACAATCGTTTTCCGCAGAAATTAATAACCGCCAAATAATGAAGGCTGCTGTTTTATCACCTGTTGCCTGGCGTACCCCGCCCAGGCATTACGGCCCGTGGGAACAAGTGGCATCAAATATTGCCGAAGGATTGATAAAAAGGGGCATTGAGGTTACCCTGTTTGCTACCGGCGATTCAATTACCGCCGGCAAACTTGAATCTGTTTGCGAAAAGGGTTATGAAGAAGACCGGTCACACGATGCTAAGGTTTTAGAATGCCTGCACATCAGCAACCTGATGGAGAAAGCCGGTGCTTTTGATATTATACATAATAACTTCGACTTTTTGCCGCTTACTTACTCCGGGCTTATTGATACACCGATGATCACCACCATTCATGGTTTTTCATCGCAGCAAATCATCCCGGTTTACAAAAAGTACAACAGAACTAGTCACTATGTGTCAATAAGCAACAGCGACCGTAGCCTGGAACTAAATTACCTGGCAACAGTTTACAATGGTTTAAATACTGACGATTTTCAGTTTAATGAACACCCGCAGGATTACTTGTTATACTTCGGCCGCATACACCCCGACAAGGGAACAGCCGAAGCCATAGAGATCGCTAAAAAAAGCAAGCGGAAACTACTGATAGCCGGCATAGTGCAGGACGAATGTTACTTTAAAGAAAAGATAGAACCGCAATTAGATGACGACCAAGTAACTTATGTCGGTAGCGCCGGTCCTGATAAACGCAATGCGTTGCTGAGCAATGCGCTGGCTTTGCTCCATCCTATCAACTTTGCCGAACCGTTTGGTTTAAGTGTAGCTGAGTCAATGCTATGCGGCACCCCGGTAATAGCCTTTAATAAAGGCTCCATGCCTGAATTGATCAAGGACAAAGAAACCGGTTTCCTGGTAAATAATGTTGATGAAGCCGTTCATGTAGTAAATGAGCTAAAAAACATCAATCGCAAAACTTGTATGGACTGGGCATCGTCCCAGTTCTCAACAGAAAAAATGGCTGATGATTATTTTAGACTTTATCAGGAGATATTGAATAAGTAAACCCATAAAAAGCCGTCATTGCTTCGTTCCTCGCTATGACCTGATAGAAAAAAGGATTCCATCAAAACTCACAACAAACAATAAAGCCGAAGTATAAACTACTTCGGCTTCAATTTTTTATAAAGAAATAAACTATTTTGCTGTTGCTACAGCTTGATTCTTTTTCTTCTCCTCCGCGGCCATCTCCGCTTTTTCGGCTTTCATCTCTTTCCGGTCTTCAAGAGCTACAGCGCCGTCTTCTTTAAACTTCGCCATCAGGTCGTCGATATCAATCTCGGCGAACGAAGTCGAGTAATCTGACAAACCATAAGGTATAATGATCTTATTATTATTAATGATGGCACCGCACGAGTAGATCACATTGGGTACATAGCCTTCGCGCTCGTCACTGTTAGGTATCAGGATTGGCTCTTTTAAACGGCCAATCTCAACTTCCGGATCATCCAACTTTAACAAACTGGCCCCAAGTACATAGCGGCGCATCGGTCCGACACCGTGCGTAATCACAACCCAGCCATATTTAGTTTCAATCGGCGATCCACAATTACCAATCTGTACAAACTCCCAACTGAATTTGGGTTTTTGTAATAAGATTGGTTTTTCCCAGATATTGATCTTGTCTGAATACATGATATAGTTGTTGCAACCATCAATACGTGATATCATCACATACTTACCATTAATCTTACGTGGAAACAGTGCCAAATTTTTATTTTGGGCGCCTGCGCCGTACAGCGGCATGATTTTAAAATTATAAAAATCATTAGTCTGCAGCAGCTTCGGCATAATCAAGGCACCGTCATAAGCGGTGTAGGTAGCATAGTAGACACAACTGCCGTCATCGTTTTTAAATTGAACGAAACGGGCATCCTCAATACCTTTACGCTCATATTCAGATATCGGGAATATGACACGGTCTGATATATCAGTATCCAGCGAGAAAACTATTTCATAGTATGAATCGGCGAGCCAAAGCACTTTGTCATACTCCAGCTTTTTCATATCGTTTTCCTGCAACTTCTGCGAGTCAATAATAATGCGGCGCAGGTTAGAGTATTCAAAGTGATGATCGAGCTTTGATTCCAGTTCGCGCAGCACATCAATATTAATCTGGGTGATAGCTGCCTTTTCAAAAAACAGCTTTTTATTGTAAACTGCGTTGCGCACAATTTCGGCTTCGTCAATATAATTACCGGCCGGTAAAACGGTGATATTATTGTTTTTGTCAATCAATGCGCGGCGGAAAGTGATAGACGAAATATGCCCCTCGCCCACTGCCCTAAAACTCATGATCACGCGGCGCTCGCCTTCTGTAAGTTCATTCTGATCAGGATCCTGCACAATGGATGGGTTAAAAAATGCCGCCGACTCAATTGAATATTCATGCGTAAAATACGACCCGATAAGCAGCTTACGGTAAACGGTAAGCGTATCATAGTCTATATTCAGTTCAGAGAAGAATGGCTTGAGTTTAGAACAGTGACGGTTTAATACACGGGTGATGTTGCGGTGCCGTTTAGAATATTCCTGCAACAGAGGAGATATAATGCTAAATGCTTCTTCCTCACTTATACTCATCACGCGCTCCAACACCTCTTTGGCACGGTCGTTCCCGTTGAAAAAAAATCTGGCTATAACACGTTTGGGATCTGGATTAACTCTTACAGGCTTTCGTTCAACAGCTAACTTCATAAATTATTAGTGAGTTTTATGTTTTAACACATACCTGCGCAAATTGATTTGCTTAATTTAATTTTTTGTCAGAAACTAATCTTGTCATTCTGAGCATAGCGAAGAATCTTATCAAAGCAATAGGCAAATCGCATAAGATTCTTCGCTATGCTCAGAATGACAAACTGGAAAATTTAGACCATTGAGTTCCGCTTAATAAGGTAAGATTTGAGAATGTTATAGTATCCATCGCTTATAGCAGCGTCAACCATATCTATATGATACTGGGCACATTTTAACTCCAGCAGGTGTTTATAACTTTGCAAGGCCGATTGGTAAGCTTCGCGGATTTTACCGGGATGTACTTTAACCTCTTCGCCACTTTCAATATCAATAAAATGGTGCGGGCGATTACCAAAGTCAAAATCTTCCTCTGTTTGCTTATCGGCAACGTTAAAGATAACCACCTCATGCTTATTATATTTTAAATGCTGAATGGCAGCAAACAGGGCGTTCATTTTTTCAGGATCAAGGTTATTTTCCAACATATCACTAAAAATGATCACCAGCGAGCGCTTATGGATTTGCTCGGCCGCCTGGTGCAGCACATTGGTGATATTGGTGGTAGTATTTTTTTTGGGATTATTGTACAATTTTTCCAGCTCGGCATACAAATAAAATAAATGTGCCGAGGTTGATTTTACCGGGCTTATCCAATCCATTTTATCTGAAAATATGCCTAATGCAAAAGCGTCGCGCTGTTTTTTGAACAGGTACATCAGCGAGGCTATGGCGTAGATGGAAAACTGCAGCTTGTCCATCCCCCTGTCGGGAAAATTCATGGACGATGAGGTATCCAGCAGCAAATAGCACCGCAGGTTGGTCTCTTCTTCAAATTGTTTTACAAATAACTTATCTGTACGGGCCATCAGCTTCCAATCGATGTTTTTTACCGACTCGCCATTGTTGTACAATCTGTGTTCGGCAAACTCAACTGAAAAACCATGAAATGGGCTTTGGTGCAAGCCCGTTACAAAGCCCTCGACCACCTGTCGGGCCAGGAGCTCGAGGTTGGCCAATTGGCGTATTTGCTGATCGTCGTTTAACTGAGGCATAATTTAACTAATGTAATTATTACCACATAAAAGTGCATAAAAAAAGCGCTACAAACATTTGTAACGCTTTTTTATACTTAAATATATATAAGAATTAAGCTATTTGCTTATCTAATTTACCTGCCAATACAGATTTTGGTACAGCACCGATTTGTTTGTCAACAATCTCGCCATTTTTAAAGTATAGTAAAGCAGGGATGTTGCGGATACCATATTTTACAGAGATACCAGGGTTGTGGTCAACGTTCACTTTACCTACAATTGCTGTATCTGCGTATTCTTTTGATATTTCTTCAACTACCGGACCAACCATGCGACAAGGGCCACACCATTCTGCCCAAAAGTCAACTAATACTGGTTTATCTGATTTTAACACAAGCTCCTCGAAGTTTGCGTCTGTAATTTCTAAAGCCATGATTTTTCTTGTTTTAATTATTCAACAAATATGAGTATTCAAATTACTTGCCACAAGTACCCACCTGACAATCTGACAAAGAAATTACTAACAATAGGTTAAGTTATACACTTTGATGATGAAGTGGCAGGGAGGCTATTAATTATCATCCATTTTGTCATTTCAAGGTACGAGGAGAAATCTTAAACGCCATACAATAAAAAGGGGGTGTCACCCTGAGCTCCGTCGAAGGGCAAGCGCAGGACTTAAAAACGTTAACTTGGCTTTTGCGCTCATGCTTCGAGAGCCTCAGCATGACGCCCGTTTTTGGATATTATTATAACGTGCCTAATTCAATACCGGTGCCACATTCGTCAAATTAAATAGCTCAGTCATCAAATCATCGCTGGGACTCACCTTATAGGCTTTTGAAGGCATATCTACACTCATACCGTCGCCGCTAATTCTGAAACGCAGCGAACAATTACGCATAGGATATTTCTCATTATTAGCCTCAACTATTTGTTGAATACCATTTAGCAACTGATCTGTAAGGTTGCTCAATTCTAAATTTATGGTTACTGATTTGGTCAGCTTGTCCCGCATTTCTGAAAGCAGGCTCACGGTGCTGATACGCAGGTCCCAATTGTCTTTTTGACGGAATTTTTCTTCGATAGTGCCCTTAATATGAAGGAAATAACCATTTACCATCAACGCCTTGTGCTTGATGTAATCGTCGCCAAATAAAGCAAACTCGTACGATTCATTATAATCTTCCAGCACAAACGTACCAAAAGGCTTACCCGTTTTAGTCATTTTATGCTGAGCATTGGCAACCAAGCCGCCAATGGCTAGCTCGCCGCGTTTACGCAGCTGTGCAAAGGCATTCATTACCTCTTCGCCCCCTTCGCCCGAACGAGCTTTTTGCATGGTTTTTAAATCGGTTATGGTTGAGTTACAATAGCGTTCCAACTCAAGTTTGTAATTATCTAAGGGGTGGCCGGTCAGATAGATGCCTATAACCTCCTTCTCGTATTTTAGCTTTTCGATCAATGCCCACTCTTCGCATTCAGGCATGGCAGGTTCGGGAATATACGATGCTACCGACCCGCCAAATAAAGATGACTGAGAGCTATTCTGCGTATTTTGGTAATCGTTGGCATATTTGATTAACCGTTCAACACCGGTTAAGGATACAGTTTCAGACTTGGCGAAGAACTGCGCACGATTTAAACCAAAACCATCAAAAGCGCCACCGTAAACCAGATTTTCATAAGCTTTGCGGTTTACGTTGCGGGTATTTGACCGTTTCGCAAAATCGTATATTGAAGTATACGGACCACGCTCAATACGTTCGTCAATGATACTTTCAACCGCCTTTTCTCCTACTCCTTTAACACCTGCCAAGCCAAAGCGAATCACTCCATTCTTATTTGCCGTGAACGACATGTAACTCTCGTTAATATCCGGCCCCAAAACCTCTATACCCATGCGGCGGCACTCCTCCATAAAGAAGGTGATCTTCTCCATACTGTTCTGGTTGTTTAATACCGCGGCCATGTACTCGGCCGGATAATGCGCTTTCAGGTAGGCGGTTTGGTAAGCCACGAAAGCGTAACAGGTAGAGTGCGATTTGTTGAAAGCATACTGGGCAAACGCTTTCCAGTCGGTCCAGATCTTGGTGAGCTTATCTTTAGGATGTCCTTTCGCCATGGCGCCTTCCATAAACTGGGCTTCCATTTTGTTCAACACCTCAATTTGCTTTTTACCCATTGCCTTACGCAAAACGTCGGCATCGCCTTTACTAAAGCCAGCCAGCTTTTGCGACAAAAGCATCACCTGCTCCTGGTACACGGTAATACCATAAGTTTCGCCCAGGTACTCCTCCATGTCCGGCAAATCGAAGGTAATTTCCTCGCGGCCGTGTTTACGGTTAATAAAGTTAGGTATGTACTCAATCGGCCCGGGGCGATACAGGGCGTTCATGGCAATCAAATCCTCAAACTTATCGGGTTTCAGATCGCGCAGGTACATTTGCATACCGTCACTTTCAAACTGAAACGTGCCGTTGGTGTCGCCGCGTTGGTAAAGCTCAAAAGTCTTCTCGTCTGTTAATGAGATATAATCGATGTCGATATCGACATTATGATTTTGTTTGATCAGCCGTAACGCATCTTTGATGATAGTCAGGGTTTTCAGGCCCAAAAAGTCCATCTTTATAACACCGGCATCTTCAATTACACGGCCATCATACTGGGTAACCAGCAGGTCAGAGTCTTTTGCTGTGGCCACTGGTACAATATCAGTTAAATCATAAGGCGCAATAATAATACCTGCAGCGTGCACACCGGTATTACGTACTGAACCTTCCAGCTTTTCAGCCTCGCGAAGTACGGTACCTTTTAAATCGCCGCTTGACTTATAGATCGCTTCTAGCTCAGGCACCTGCTCAATGGCTTGTTTAAGGGTGATACCCAAGGTTTCGGGCACCAGTTTTTTGATGGCCGATACATCAGCCAGCGGCATATCCAAAACACGCCCCACATCCTGTATACTGGTACGGGCCGCCATTGAACCATAAGTAATAATCTGCGCTACCTGATTTTTGCCGTATTTGTCAACCACATAGTCGATAACTTTCTGCCTGCCCGAGTCGTCAAAATCAGTATCAATATCGGGCATCGACTTACGGTCGGGGTTCAAAAACCTCTCAAACAGCAGGTTATACTTAATGGGGTCGATATTGGTGATACCAATACAATAAGCCACTACCGACCCGGCTGCCGACCCACGACCCGGCCCGATGAACACGCCCATATCGCGCCCGGCCTTGATAAAGTCGGCCACAATTAAAAAATAACCTGCAAAACCCATGGTGCGTATGGTAAACAGCTCAAAGTTGATCCTTTCCTCGGCTTCAGCAGTTAATTCTCCATATCGCTCATGTGCACCTTTAAAGGTGAGGTGTTTCAGATATTCCCATTGGTTAAGGGTATCTGCATCGGGGGTAAGTTCGCTGTGTATCTTAAACTCGTCAGGTATCACAAAGTTAGGCAGCAAAATATCGCGCTTCAGCTTCAGGGTTTCTACCTTGTCGACAATTTCATTGGTATTATCCAGCGATTCAGGCAGGTCATGAAACAACTGCCCCATTTCGGCCTGGGTTTTAAAGTAAAACTGATCGTTCGGGAAACCAAAGCGATAGCCCTTACCACCTTCTTCGTCAGTAGCTATTGGTGTGCTTTGCATATCGCCGGTGTTTACACAAAGCAAAATATCGTGCGCGTTTGAGTCCTGCTGATCTACGTAGTGTGAATCGTTGGAACAGATCACCTTTACGTTATATTTCTTAGCGTATTGCAGCAATACGTTATTGATGATCTCCTGCTCAGGAATATCATGACGCTGCAACTCTATATAATAATCTTCGCCAAACAAATCCAGCCACCATTTAAATTCGGCCTCGGCTTCCTCAGGCGTACCTTTTAAAATGGTTTGCGGTACCGATGCACCTATACAGCAGGTGGTAGCAATAAGCCCTTTATGATATTTCAGGATAAGCTCCTTATCAATACGGGGCCATTTACTATAGAGGCCTTCCATGTATCCGTATGAGCATAGCTTAACCAGATTTTTATAGCCTTCGGGATTTTTAGCCAAAAAAAGCTGATGACGGCGAACGTCCTTTTTTTCTTTGGTAAACTGCTTCCGGTGACGGTCTTCAACTACATAAAATTCGCAGCCTACAATAGGCTTAACATTATGCTTACCGGCCTCGGCCACAAACTTAAACACGCCAAACATATTACCATGGTCAGTTATAGCCAGGGCTTTCATGCCATCGGCAGCTGCTTTTTTATACAATTTTGATATATCAGCAGCACCATCAAGTAATGAAAATTGGGTGTGTACGTGTAAGTGCGAAAATTCGGGCATCGTCTATTCCTGTCTCTGTTTTTTGTACGAATACAAATTTATCAAAAAACAACTTTAGGTGTAGCGTTGTTGAAAAGTGTGTAAACGTTGATATAATGACGCAGAAATACGCAAATTTATTATTGCCGATCTAAACATGTCCCCTGCTTTACCCCTCTTTGTTACCTGCAAAACACAGGCAATAAAGCTAAGCAATGACCGGATAAACGAAACTTTTAGCTGTTTTGCAGGCTATTTGGTAATTAACAAACAAATGCATCTTAACCTTTGAAAAAATTATAAAATTGGGACGATTTGGACGTATAGCTTTAAAAACTATTCTTTGGATAATTGCAAGTGTCATTTTTCTGGTGCTGCTTGTAATCATTTTAATACAGGTGCCGGCGGTACAAAATTTTGCAAAAGACAAGGCGGTTACTTTTTTACAAAATAAAATCCATACTAAAGTTGAGATAGGCCACATTAGCCTTGGCCTGCCTAAGCTTTTGGTTTTGGATGATGTTTATTTTGAGGATCAAAAGAAAGACACCCTGATAGCAGGCGACAAGCTGAAAGTTGATATCAGTATGTTGAAACTACTGCACCACCAGGTTGAGGTGAATGAAATTAACCTGCAAGGCATCACCGCCAATATTTACCGCGGTAAGGACAGCGTTTTTAACTTTGACTACATTATCAAAGCTTTTGCCGGCGAGCAAAAAAAGGAGCCTAAGCCTGCCGACACAACCTCGAGCATGAAATTTTCGATGGATAAGATCATCCTTGACCGTATTCATGTTAAATACAAAGACCTGACTACCGGCAATGACGTCAAATTCCTGCTGGGTCATTTTGATACCCGCATCAAAGATTTTGATTTGGATAAGATGAAATTTACCATCCCGAAGATCAACTTATCGGGTGTAAATGCACAGGTTATTCAAACGCCTGCAGGTTCGTCAATAGCACAAGCGGCCAATATAGATACCACAGTGGCCAAACCGCTGAATATCCAGCTTGATTTAGGCACTATTGATCTGGCTAACATCAACGTAGTTTATCGCAGTACCGAAATGGATGCCAACGTAAACCTGAACAAGTTTTCGGTAGAGATGGATAAGATCGACCTCAAAAATCAAAAAGTAGGTATTAAAAGTATTGATCTGAGCGACACCAAAGCGGCTTTAAAATTGAACAAACCCAAAACCGTTGTTAAAGCCGTTGTAAAAGCAGTTAAAAAACTGGACACCATAGTGGCTAATCCGCAGAATGGCAAGGGCTGGTCGGCTACACTGGGTAAGATAACTTTGCGTAATGACGATATTAAGTTTGATAACGACGCACAGGCGCCAATAGCCAGGGGTTTAGATTTTGGGCACATGCACATTCAAAACCTGAATGCCGACGCGGGACAAATCTCTTATACGCCTGATTCGCTTTCAGGTAACATCAACGCCTTCACTTTTAAAGACAAGAGCGGCCTGGCTATAAATAAATTCCACACCAAATTCTTTTACGGACCAAAAAATGCCTACCTGAACAACCTGTTGGTTGAAACCCCGAATTCGGTGATTCAAAAACAAGTGCAGGTAAGTTATCCGTCTATAGCTGCCATATCCAAAAACATTGGCGCCCTGCATATTAATGCTAATGTTGACGGCACTAAAGTTAGTTTGAAAGATGTATTATTATTAATGCCCACCATGGCCAGCATGGAACCATTTAAGCACTATCCTAATTCGGTTTTCAGGATTGATGGCAAAGTTGAAGGTGCCGTGAATAACCTGAATATCCCCGAACTGGAGATACGTGGTTTAGCTAATACCCACATTAAGGCATCGGCCAGGTTACGCGGCCTGCCTGATATGAATAAAGCGTACTTTGATGTAAACCTGGCCGACTTTACTACCAGCGCCGCCGATATTGCAAAACTTGCTCCGGCCGGAAGCATCCTTTCAAATGTAAGCATACCCAACAGTATGAATTTGAGGGGAACCTTTAAAGGTGGCATGTATAATTTTAACACCAAACTAAACCTGCGCTCAACTTATGGCGCAATGGATGTGGTGGCCTCATTAAAAAACAGCAATAATAAAAATCACGCAACGTATTCGGCTAATATCAAAGCTAACCAGTTAAATGTGGGTGCGCTAACTAAACAACCTAAAATGGTGGGCATGGTTACTATGTCTGCTAACGTAAAGGGCATTAGTCTTGACCCTAAAAAGGCCAGCTTGCAGTTTAATGGCAATATTGCGCAGGCTTATATAAAAGGTTATAATTATAAAAACCTGGTATTAAAGGGCACAGCTACCAATGGTAACTACGCTGTAACCTCTGCCATGCGAGACCCGAACATCAATTTTAAACTGGATGCGAAGGCTAATCTCAATAAAAAATATCCGGCTATAAAAGTTAACCTGATGCTGGACAGCCTGAATCTGCAGGCGCTTCATTTTAGCACTACACCGCTGCGTATACATGCCAAAGTAGTAGCCGATGTACCAACTGCCGACCCGGACTATTTGAATGCCGATGTAAAGGTAAATGAGCTGCTGGTGGTTAATGCCGATCAACGCATCCATATCGACTCCATCAGCCTGATATCGAAAGCTACGGCAGATAGCAGTGCATTGCGACTAAAAACACCTTTTCTGACGGCACGCATGAGCGGCAAATACAAACTCACCCAGGTTGGCGATGCCATGCAGGATCTGATCAATAAATATTTTGATACAAGCCTGGGCGCAGCCAGGCCAAAATCCAAACCAACCTACTCGCCGCAGCAATTTACGTTTGCATTAAACGTAGTAAAAACACCGCTGGTTGCCCAATTTGCGCCTACGCTAACACAGCTTGATCCTATTAACATACGCGGGCGCTTTAACAGCAGCACAGGCGAGTTTACCGTTTTAGGTAATATACCCAAGATAGTATATGGGACAACCATTATAAATAATGGCAAACTTAATATCAACACCAACAACAATGCCCTTAATTATAGCTTAACGGTTGATGAGGTAAAAATGTCGTCGTCTTTAGACTTGCTGTACCCAAGCATTACCGGCAGCGCCAGGGATAACAAATTGGGCATCAACGTACAGGTGCGCGACGCCTCGCGTAAGGAGCGTTACCGTATTGCGGGTACATTCAGTGCTTTACCTAACGAGTACCAGTTCAGCTTCCTTGAAAACGGGGTGATGTTTAACTACGTCCAATGGGCAGTTAACGCCGATAACTCGCTGCAATTTGGCAGCAAGGGCGTTTTGGCGCATAACTTTACCATTACCAACAGTAACCAGGTGTTAAGCGTTAACAGCACATCGCAAGCGTACAATTCGCCGATAAAAGTGAGCTTCCGCGATTTTCATATCGAAACATTAACACGCATGGCCCAACAGGATTCGTTACAGGTTGGCGGTGTGATTAATGGCGATGCCAATATCAGCGACTTTCAAAAATCAATGAAGTTTACAACTGATTTGAAGATCAATGACTTTAGCTTTAAAGGCGACACGGTAGGTAACATCGCCCTGAATGTAAATAACCAGACTGCCGATGCCTATGCTGCTAAAATGAGCATTACCGGCAAAGGCAACCAGGTTGACATGCAAGGGGTTTATTACACCAGTCCGGCTAGTAGGTTCGACCTCGACCTTAACATTGTGAAGCTTAATATGAAGAGCATTGAGGGCTTTAGCTTTGGCGCCATCAGGAACGCCAGCGGCATAATCAGTGGGGATCTCCGTATAACAGGGACGCCAAGTGCACCGGTGGTAAGGGGCGATGTGAACTTTAATAAGGTGGGCTTTAATGTAAGTATGCTCAACTCTTACTTTACGATGCCTAAAGAAACTATTACTTTTAACGAGGATGGCATTCTGTTCAGGGACTTTACCCTAGTTGACTCGACCGGCAATAAGGCGGTGGTAACCGGTACCCTGTACACCAAAACTTTTACCGACTTTAAATTTGGACTGGACATTAATGCTAACAATTTCAGAGCAGTTAACTCGACAGCAGCCGACAACAAGTTGTTTTACGGCAAGTTGTATATAGACACCCACATAAGCGTAAGAGGCACGCAGAACGCACCTCGTGTCGACGTTAACCTGACAGTGAACGATAAAACCGACATGACCTTTGTTTTGCCGCAAACCGACCCCGGCATTGAAGACAGGAAGGGCGTAGTTGAGGTGATTAATGAGAATGCGCCGAAGCTGGATTCCATCATGATGGCGCGGAAACTCGATTCGCTGAAACAAAGCAGTTTAAGTGGCCTGGATGTTAATGCTACCATCAACATTAACAAAGGCGCCAAATTTGCCGTGGTAATCGACGAACGAAACGGGGATGTGGTACACCTGCAGGGCCAGGCTAAGCTGAATGGCGGTATAGACCCTAGCGGTAAAGTTAGCTTAACCGGCACTTATACGGTTGAGGATGGCTCTTACAACCTGGCCTACGCTACCGTTAAGCGTACTTTCAAATTTAAAAAAGGCAGTTACATTACCTGGACGGGCGACCCAACCCAGGCAGACGTGAACCTGACGGCCATTTATGTAGCCAATGTCCCTCCTATTGATTTGGTAAACCAGCAGGACGATGGCAGTACAAACTCTACTATGTTAAAGCAAAAACTGCCGTTTAATGTGTTGCTACAGCTCAAAAATCAGTTGTTGAAACCGGATATCAGCTTTGACATTGTATTGCCTGACGACACTTATACTGTATCGCCTGATATTATTACGCAGGTAAATACCCGTTTATCGCAAGTGCGGCAAGATCCTAATGAAATGAACAAGCAGGTACTCGGCGTTTTGGTACTGGGGCACTTTATTGGCGATAACCCGCTGCAAAGCCAGGGCGGCGGCACCGGTATTAATGGCGCTATCAGAAATAGTGTAAGCAGCCTGCTATCTGATCAGTTAAATAAATTGGCCGGCAACCTGATTGGCGGCGTGCAATTGAGTTTTGATTTGACTTCAGGAGCAGATTACTCTACCGGTGTACAACAAAACCGCACTGACCTGAACGTCGGGCTGTCAAAACAATTCCTGAACGACAGGCTGACCGTTACCATAGGCAACAACTTTAACCTGGAAGGTCAAAATCAGCCTGGACAAAAAACTACCGATATAGCCGGCAACCTTTCTGTAAATTATAAGCTGACCCAGGATGGCCGCTACATGATTCGCGCTTACCGTAAGGATGAATTTATAGTAGTTGAGGGACAGGTAGTTGAAACCGGCATTGGCTTTTCGCTCACCTATGAGTACAATCGCTTTAAAGAACTCTTCCGCAAAAAATCGCAGCGCGAAAAGCAGATGCAGAAGGAATACAAAGAGAAGCAAAAAGAACAAAAGAAAGAGCAAAAAGAAGCCGAAAAACAGCATGACGAAAATGTAGCCCCGGTAACACAACCGGCAGATAAACCGGCTGAGCAAAAAGAAACCTCAAACTAACCCATGACAAAACTGAGAAATATAGCTATTATTTTATTTGCAGCTTTAACGAGTGCCTGCAGTACTACCAAGTACCTGCAACCCAACCAAAAGCTGTATACGGGCGGAGAAATAAAGATCACGGACAAGCATAACTCAAAGAAAAGCGATATCGGACCTATTACTGAAGATTTAACTTCACTGCTTCGTCCGCAGCCAAACTCAACTATTTTGGGTTTGCGTTATAAGTTGTGGATATATTTTAAGACTCGCACCAATAAAGTAAGAGGTTTAAAACACTACCTGAACACCCATTTCGGCGAGCCGCCGGTGCTTGCAGGCTCAGTCGATTTAGTTCAAAACAGCAAGATATTACAAAACAGGTTACAAAATAAAGGTTATTTTTTATCGGCCGTGAGCGCAGATACGGTCAGCAAAAAAGGTTCAAAATTGGCTAAAGCGGTTTATACTATACAAACCGGTCCGGCGTACCATTACCGCCAGATTGGTTTCCCTACCGGTAATGATGACCTGGACACCGCAGTTGCGGGAACCGCTAAAGAAAGTTTATTGAAGGTAGGCGATCGTTATGACCTGGATGTAATCAAAAACGAGCGCATACGGATTGACGCTAAATTGAAAGAGGAAGGGTTCTTCTATTTTTCGCCGGATAACCTGATTATGCGTTATGACAGTACTAAGGCTAACCACACGGTTGACATGTTTGTACACATCAAAGAAACCACTCCTGATCAGGCACGCTGGATATACTCGATCCGTAATATTTATGTATATCCTAAATATTCATTACGAGACACTTCGCTAAAATTGGATTCAGCGCAGCACTATGCCTGGTATAATGTCATCGACCCTAAAAAAACCGTGCGGCCATTCATTTTTAAGAATACTATTTTGCTGCACCCTAATGATACTTACAACCGTACCGAGCATAACAACAGCCTGAACAGGTTTATTGAATTAGGTCCGTTTAGTTTTGTAAAAAACCGTTTTGAAGACGTAACCCCTGATTCGCCGAAGCTGGATATCTATTACTTCCTGACGCAGGCCAAGCGTAAATCGCTCACTGCTGAGATCATTGCCCGTCAAACATCTGCCAATTATGATGGTACGCAGTTTAACCTCACCTTCCGCAATAAAAATGCGTTTAAGGGCGGCGAACTGTTCTCGATGAACTTTTTTACCAGTACAGATAAGCAATTTGGCAGATTTAACAACGGCTTCAATGTTTTTCAATTTGGTGTACAGCCCTCCCTGGTATGGCCGCGAATTGTTGGCCCGGTTGATATTAAAACCAATAATGCCTATATCCCCAAGACCATATTAACTACAGGATACACCTTAATTGATCGTACTAAGCTATACCGCTTAAACTCATTCAACGCCGCCTTTGGTTACCAATGGAAACCCAATCTGCATAAGCAGCACGCGCTTAATTTAATAGAGTTAACCTACGTTGACGCTGCCAATGTAAGCCAATTGTACCAGGATAGTATACGCAAAACGCGAAACCCTACCCTGACCCACGTTATTAATAATCAGCTAACCTTTGGCCCAAGCTATACCTATACTTTTGACAACTCGACAGAGGATTTCAGGAAGAACAGCCTTTACTACCAGGGTAAAGTTAGTTTGTCAGGTAATTTACTTGGCATTATATTAGGAGCCGATACCCTGGCCGGCAAAGCTAAAACCATATTTGGCACGCCATTTAACCAGTACATCAAAATAGAGAATGACATACGTTACTTTCATAAAATAACTCCGGGTACAAAACTGGCTACCCGCTTTTTGGCAGATGTAGGCCTGCCCTATGGCAACTCAACCATATTACCGTATTCACAACAATTTTTTATTGGCGGACCAAATAGTCTGCGTGGTTTCCAGGCACGTTCTTTAGGGCCGGGGTCCTATTATCCGGCTGCTTCGGTTACCAACGGCACGCAATTTTTGCCTGATGAATCGGGCGATATAAAATTGGAGGCCAATGTTGAGCTGCGCCAAAAACTATTTAGCATTGTTGAGGGTGCGTTGTTTACCGATGCCGGTAACATATGGTTAATGCGCAGCCATTACGGTTTGCCCGGAGCAGCTTTTGGTAAACATTTCCTGAACCAGGTTGCTGTAGATGCAGGCTTCGGACTGCGTTTCAACCTGTCGGTATTAATACTGCGTACTGATTTTGGCTTCCCGCTGATTAAACCGGCTTCATCAAATACCGGCATTGTTGATGGGGTGGATTATACCGGCTCAGGCTGGCATGGCTCAAACATGGTGTTTAACCTGGCGATTGGTTATCCGTTTTAATTAATGAACGATTGAGTGGATATGTGAATGAGTAAATCTTGGGATATGCCTTAACTGACAACCATAGTAGTTTTGAACTCACTGCGGTAGAGTTTTATGGTTGCTGACACATTGATCATCATTAATATCAAGATAGCAGTTATAATACTGTGACCAATTACCTGTGCTTTTATTGATAAAGAATTTTGTGGCGTTTGGTTAGGGACAGTGGTAAACTTTAAAATCAGATCAATGGCCATTGTAGTTAAAGCGAACCAACCATAAAAAAGATCCTCTTTAAATGGGATTATAGGTAGTTTGTTAAAATCGCCGGTATACTTTTGTTTGATTTTATATTGCCTGATGTGCGGCCAGACAAGCAAACAAATCAATAAAAAAGCTGCGACCATAGCGAAATAACTTTTAGGTTTAAACATATAATCTACAAACTGATTAATGACCGTTGAGTACAAAGTCAGTGTAAAAAGTATGCGATTAGATTTATAGGCCAGCCTTCTAAAAATTTCATCTTTGATGGAAGCTTTGGTATCGGCATAGGTGTAACCTAAACGAGTCGCTCTTACGGAACAAAGCACTACCGGTACAATTAACAACGCGCCAAAAAGCAGCGCCAACACTACACCAGTTTTAATTGGCGAAAGTTGTAAATAAATCATCGCTATAAATAAAATCGCAGTAAATGCGATTAACGGAGAAGCAAACCATTGCTTAAAATTATCTTTAAATTGAACCGTAGCCATTTCCTCAACCGACTGGCGGCAATTTTCTTCGAGTTGTAAAAGACCATTCGTCCCGCCAAAATCGCGCTCAAGGATATTCAATGCATTGGTCTCAAAAAATTCCTGCTTAGGTTCATCCTCTAAAGCCAGCAAAACGTGATCGTAAACCTCTTCAAAGGTTTCGCGGTATTGCATCGTTTGGTACAGGTAATCGCGCAGCCATTGCTTTTGTTCCTTATCAGGTTTCATAATTAGTGCTTTGCCTTGATCATTTTGGTTTTATACTCATGGCGAAACAGCTCAATGAGCGTAAGCATATGAATAATAGCTATAGCAAAGAAAAAAGAGCTTAATAAATGCTTTGGGAAACTTTTCTGGTAAACATCTGCCGACGGATATTTAAACAGATGCCTTAAGCAAAAATCTATAATTCGTGTTATAGTCCTCCCTGCGAATATGGCGATAATAATATACCAATAAGCCAGCCATTTAAAAGCGCTGTCTCTTATTGACGTTTTTTTATCATGATTTACAAATCGTACAGTAAGCTTTCTGACAGCTACTGTAATTAGCGGCACGAACCCGATTAGCAACATGACAACCAGCATAATCACCGCGCCTGTTAAGGTTTTAACCCTTATAAAATAAGTGGCACCAATAACGAGCAGGATAAAGATAACTCTGGGTGGCTTTGCCCAACTAAAAAAGGTGTGCCAATATTGGGCGTTAATTTCTTTTCTGGTTGTGCGCTCGCATTCAACTTCCATATTAAGCAAATTGATGCTGCCGCCAAAATCCTCGTCGATTATTTTATATACGGTGCTTTCAAAAAACGGTTGAGCCGGTTCATGCTCCAGGGCCAATAAAATATGATCGTATACTTCGTCAAATGTTTCACGGTAGCTTAAGGCTTCATATAGGTAATCGCGCAGCCATAGCTTCTCTTCAGGTGTAGGTGTCATTTATTATATGTGATAAGGTTTAGGTTGTATATTGAAAGTTTTTCTTATTCATGAAAAGCTTAAAGCACGAGATAATATGTACGACTGCTATTAAAAACAAAGCCGTTAATACTTTTACAGGAATATCATGGTTCGCATAAAAAGCATGTGTCTTTGCCCATAAAATAAACGGAATAAAAAGCAGGGTGCTGCTAAACTTCAGTAATGTTCGCCGTACCGAAATAATTCCCGGTATTGAATGCTGTTTAGACCTCCATTTTTTATAATTGAACAAAAACATAATAAGGATACATACATCCAATGTCATATGAATAATTATAGCGCTCGCACCCTCCTGGTCCAGGCGTCCCGAAATAATTGCACGATAAAATAGCCACGTACAAAGAGCTATAGGTACCATCAGTACTGATGTAAAAGACTCCTTAATATTGATAAAGTAATCTTTAATAAACCCGCGAATAGATGATATGAAAAGTTTTCTTTCTAAAGTTTTCAATCCCCTGGCACCCCCCAGTTCATTTTCAACGATATCGCGTATGGTATGTGCAAAGTTTGCGTCAGTCGGCAGGCCTTCAAGCGACGACAATATGTGATCGTAAACTTCGTCATATGTCTCCTTGTATTTGAGTATACTACGTAATAGCGTTTTGATTGATTGTTGTTGTTCTGCAATAGGTTTCATGGTACTATATTTAAGCCTGCAAAGTCATTTGTTTGGCTACTATCTGCTTAAACGTCTGCATATAGCTCCAGTTAATAATCATCAATAAAATCAATCCGCACATCAGTATCATGGGCGATGCATGGTTCCAACTATAAAAATCTTTATGATCATTCAGCATGTCAAAAAAGTTGGGCAGAAACCAAAAGCATTGCAAAAGCGACATTGGCAGTATCATTTGCCCGCGTGCATAAGTTACCAGCAATGAGCGCTTGCCTTTAATGGTTTTTACTTTACCAGCCAACACCGCATAAGCATATATAATAGGCGAAAAGGCAAAAAGCATCATCGCTATCATAAAGGCTAAATGTATAGGCTTGGTATTGGGCAGTTGATAGCTCAACGCTAATAAAACAACAGTAGCGGCCAGTGCCCTCCAATTAAAATGCCTTTTAAGCTGTTTGTGAAACGTGTTCCGCATATTTTTCTGGTAGATTTTGGCCTCGTCGGCAGCAAGATTCTCGATACCCAGATATCCGTTAAAGTGTTGGTCGACCGTGTTTTGAAAAAGTAACTCAACGTTTTTATTGTTACCTGCCAGTCGGCTCTCCTCCATCGCTGTAAGGATATGATCCAGCAGCTCGTCATATATTTCCTGGTATTTAATGTCGTATACTTTCATACGCTCTTTTACCCAGTGTATTTCTTCGTCAGTCAAAATCATTCTACCGATGGTTTTAAGTTTAACAAAGTTTGTAACTGATCAATAAACGCCTGAGCCTCGCTCAGCTTGCTGCTTACCTGTTTGCCGCCCTCTTCGGTCAGGCGGTAATATTTTCGCACACGATTATCAACTACCTGGGTAAAAGTTTCCAGGTAACCCTCGGCCTCAAGCTTGTGCAGTGCCGGATACAAGGCACCTTCCGTAAGCAACACATCGCCTCCAGATAGCTCTTTCACCTTCTGCGTAATCTCGTAGCCGTACATCTCGGTATGGTCTTCCAACAGCTTTAATATGATGGTTTGTAATGATCCCTTCAAAAATGGATTTGCGCTCATGACGACAAATATATAATTATTTTATATACCTAAGAATTTTATGTATATAATTTTAAAAGTAAGCTTTTTAACGCCACCCCGGCAACCATGCCAGTGGTTTTGCGTATTTTAGATAATACAAACCACACACACGACAATATATTCATGAAAGCATTGAAATATCTCGCCGCTATTTGCTTGTTTGCAATTTTGTCAAGCGTATTCATAGCCGGTAAAACCGACAGGCAGCCCGTTAAATTAGTCGATTCATCAGGTTTTAAGGTTGATACTTTAGTTAACAACATGAAGGTACCCTGGCAAATAGTCTTTTTGCCGGACAACACCATGCTGTTTGGCGAGCGTACCGGTCGGCTTCGGATATATCGAAACGGTAAACTGGTTGAAAAACCGGCCTTTGTGATACCTAATATTCCGCAACGTAATAAAACCGGCCTGCTGGGTATGGTGATACATCCTGACTTTACACGCAATCATTTCATTTATATAGCTAACGATTACTGGCTGGGCGATAAAATACGGCTGCAAATTGTGCGCTATGAGTTTAAGAATGACACGCTGATTAACCCATACCTGATCAGGAACGATATTCATGCCAACCAGAATCACACGGGCTGCCGGCTGGTTTTCGGTCCGGACAAGAAACTTTACGCCACTACGGGAGATGCAGACGAAGCTATTTTATCGCAGGATTTAAAGGCGCTGAACGGTAAGATATTGAGATTAAATGATGATGGGACGATTCCGGCAGACAACCCGTTTGTTAAAAACGACACCGCCCGTAAAGAGATCTGGAGCTACGGGCACCGTAATCCGCAAGGTATAGCGTTTGAACCAGTTACCAACACGCTATTTGAGTCAGAACACGGGCCAACCGGCGGCGATGAGATTAATATCATCAAGCCGGGTCAGAATTATGGCTGGCCCATTATTCATCACCAAATGACTCACGAGGGCATGATATCGCCACTGGCGGAGTTTACGCCATCAATAGGGCCGAGCGAGGCTATGTTTTATAACGGCAATAAATTTCCGGACCTGAAAGGCAAACTGCTGGTAACCTGCCTGCGCGGAGAAGGGTTGCTGAAAATTACCTTAGATAACGACAAGATTGTAAATCAGGAGATCATGCTCAGGAAACAATATGGCCGTATCCGCTCGGTAGTTACCGGGCCAGATGGTTATATTTATTTTTCTACATCACAGCAAGACCCGGTTGAGGGCCAGCCGCGCCCGGGTTATGATATGGTTTGCCGGTTACGTCCGTCGGGGTCGGCAAATACGGTTCTGTCATCACAAAAAATAGCGGCTAATACCGTTGCCGAAACATCGCCAAAGAAAATGAGTACGCCGGCTATGTTTCAACAATTGTGTGCCAGTTGTCATGGCGATAACCTGCGAGGTACGGATAAAGGAGCCAACCTGCTGGCCACAACTTTAAAACACGGCAGCACCAAAGCAGCACTGATTAGCACCATTGCCAACGGCGTTTTAGATAAAGGTATGCCTGCCTGGAAAGGCGCTGTCAGCGCCGCAGATATTGATAAGATTGCCGCATTTATTATTGGTAAGAGGCAAGCTGTTAAGAGATAACAACTTAATTCACTACTTGTCATTTTGAGCGTAGCGAAGAATCTTATACGTTTTGCTAGTCGGTTATATAAGATTCTTCGCTACGCTGAATGACAAATTTATTATTAACCCCAGTATTGAGCCATCCACACTGTAGCGCCACCGCACTCAGGATCTTCTATGGTGTGGCCAAGTATTTGAAAGTTGTGCTTTTCTAATAACTGACGGTAATTCTCTTTTTCCAGCGAACCATGGAATAAATTCTCGCCACCATTCATTCCCCAGGCTTCGCCATATTGGGTGCCCGAGGTAAACATCAGGATACCATTTTTATTCAAATGTTTGGCAAATAGCGGGAACATCGCCGGCTGATCATCCGCAGGTAAATGAAAAAAGCTATGCCAGGCTATAATGGCGTCAAACTTTCTGCCCAGATCAAGCTGGCGCATATCCTGCAAAATAAATTGAGTATATGGAAAATTTGCTTGCGCGATCTTTAGTATCGCTGTACTGGCGTCAACGCCAACAACGTTTACACCTTGTTGCAATAAATAACGAAGCATGGGCTCGCCGGTACCGCAGCCCAGATCAAGCGCGCTGGCATTTTGCGGTAAACGGCTGATTAGCTTGTCCAGATAGCCCTTCTCCATTAAAGTTTGAGGGCGATTGGCATGGAACCACTGCGCTATCTTATCATAAACCTTGTAAACATCTTTTCTTTCGCCTTGCTGCATAAACAAATATCCATAAAAAAAGCCGACTATCTGTTGACGGTCGGCTTTGATATACATTTATCGTTCTGAGTCTAGCGAAAAATCTTATTTAAGCGATAGCTAAGCGTATAAGATTCTTCGCGATGCTCAGAATGACAACTTTTTAACTCCTAGGTATCTATCTTAGCGTATTTAGCATTTTTCTCGATAAATTCGCGGCGCGGAGCAACCTCATCGCCCATTAACATGGAGAAGGTATGATCGCACTCGGCAGCGTTTTCAATGCTGGCTTGTTTTAGCGTACGGCGGGCGGGATCCATGGTTGTTTCCCAAAGCTGTTCAGCGTTCATCTCACCCAAACCTTTGTAGCGCTGTACATGTACGCTATCCTCTTTACCGGCACCTTTCAGGCGCTGGATTGCAGCATCACGCTGATCGTCGTTCCAGCAATATTCAAACTCTTTACCCTTTTTAACCTGGTAAAGCGGTGGCGATGCAATGTATACGTAACCGGCTTCAACCAGCTCTTTCATATAACGGAAGAAGAAAGTGAGGATAAGTGTAGTAATGTGCGAACCGTCCACGTCAGCATCCGTCATGATTACGATCTTGTGGTAACGTAGCTTAGTTATATTTAACGCCTTATCATCCTCAGGAGTACCGCGGCTTACGCCCAAACCGGTAAAAATGTTTTTGATCTCCTCGTTCTCGTATATTTTGTGCTCCATGGCTTTCTCCACGTTCAGAATTTTACCTCTTAACGGCAAAATAGCCTGGTACTCGCGGTTACGGCCTTGCTTGGCCGTACCACCCGCCGAGTCCCCTTCGACCAGGAACAACTCGCACAACGCAGGGTCGCTGTTGGCGCAATCGGCAAGTTTACCCGGCAAGCCTGAGCCGCTCATAACGCTCTTGCGTTGCACCAGCTCGCGGGCCTTACGTGCAGCAGCACGGGCTGTTGCAGCCAATACCACTTTGTTAACAATCATGCGGGCTTCTTTAGGGTGCTCTTCCAGGTAATTACCTAAAATTTCACCTACGGCCATATCAACGGCGCCCATTACCTCGTTGTTACCCAGCTTACCTTTGGTTTGACCCTCAAATTGAGGCTCCTGAACTTTTACTGACACCACAGCAGTTAAACCTTCACGGAAGTCGTCGCCAGTAATTTCAACTTTCAGATTTTTCAGCAAACCTTCTTTATCAGCATAGCTTTTCAAGGTACGGGTTAAACCGCGGCGAAAACCTGCTACGTGGGTACCACCCTCAACGGTATTAATATTGTTTACGTACGAGAAAACGTTCTCAGAGTAAGTATCGTTATACTGCAGGGCCAGCTCAACCGGGATACCTTGTTTAATGCCGTCTACATAAATTGGTTCAGGGATGATGGCCGTACGGGTGCCGTCCAAAAACTTAACAAACTCGCTTAAGCCACCGGTCGAAAAATATTCTTCTGACAGGAAAGTACCGTCGTCATTAGTAACACGCTCGTCTGTCAAAGTTAATCTGATACCTTTGTTCAGATAAGCCAGCTCACGTAAACGCGCAGCCAGGGTATCAAACTTATACTCGGTAGTTAACTGGAATATCTCAGGGTCGGGTTGGAATGTCTGTGTAGTACCGGTACGGTCAGATACGCCGATCTCTTTTACATCAAACATTGGTTTTCCGCGCTCGTATTCCTGTGTAAAGATCTTGCCTTCGCGCTCAACCACAGTAATCATATGGGTTGACAAGGCGTTAACGCAGCTCACACCCACACCGTGTAAACCGCCAGACACTTTATAGGTGTCTTTATCAAATTTACCACCGGCATGTAATACGGTCATTACAATCTCCAATGCCGATTTATTTTCTTTGGTATTGATACCTGTAGGAATGCCTCGGCCGTTATCCACAACCGTTATGGAGTTACCCTTATGTATCGTAACATTTATCGTATCGCAATAACCGGCCAGGGCCTCATCAATTGAGTTATCGACAACCTCATACACCAGGTGATGCAGACCTTTTACGCCTGTGTCGCCAATGTACATGGAAGGACGCTTACGCACCGCTTCTAAACCCTCTAAAACCTGTATATTATCTGCCGAATAATTCGATTTGTCTTTATTTTCTTCGCTCATATTTTGGTTAAAAGAATAAAATCTCCGCAAAGGAGTTTAACATACAAAAATACGCAATTTGCCGCACATAACTACCATTGTTGATAAAATAGAGGCATGTTAACTACTTCATTAAAATGCCGCGGTTTTGCTTCGTTTTTATGGTTTTCGGCTACGTCCGCTTGCCGGGTAAATGATTAGGATACTTAATTTGAAAGTTTATCTTTGTGAAAAATTTAAGTAAAGATGTGATGTCGTTTTCGACATCGAAAATATCACCCAAAAACAAACCCACTAAATGAAAACTACAGGTTCTGTAATTACCAAGATCACTTTAGGTTTAGCCGTTGCTGCAAGCGTTGTCGCCTGCAATAACAATAAACCTGCTGCTACCCCGGCTGCTGCACCAAGCGCAACTACTACTACTTCAGATAAAGGAACAACCGTATATATTAACTTAGATTCTTTATCATCACAATATAATTACGCTAAAGACGTGCAGGAGCGAATTACCAGCAAAGCGAAAGCAAGCGATGCCGAAGAACAATCGAAAGGACAAGCCTTCGAACGTAATGTCGCAGAATACAAAAAAAATGTGGCTACTTTACCGGCCGACAAGCGCCAGGAAACAGAAGCACGGCTGAGCAGAGAACAATCTGAATTGCAGTTATTTCATCAAAACGCAGGTATTGATTTACAGAAATTTCAGGCTGATGAAACCCGAAAACTATATCAAAAGGTTTTTGACTTTTCTAAAACTTACGCTAAAGAAAAAAACTATAAACTGATATTAACCTACTCAAAATCGACGCTTAATGCAGTTTATGTGGACCCAAGCCTAGATGTTACCGCCGACATCATTAAAGAGCTCAATGACGACTATGCTAAAAATAAAAAATAATTTGATCTGATCTGCGAATATGCAGATGTATAGATGATTTAAAAAATTAACATAAAAAGAAAAACCTCAACTTCAAGTTGAGGTTTTTCTTTTTATGGGAGATATCTTGATTCTTGTCTCTTAATTCTTGATTCTATAAAAGCATGGACCACGAAAAATTTATGCGGATGGCTATTGAGCTATCTGAAAAAAGCCAGGGCGGCCCGTTTGGGGCGGTAATTGTGAAAAACGGCGAGCTTGTTGCTGGCAGCTCAAATATGGTAGTGCCTAATAATGACCCGACCGCGCATGCTGAGGTTTCGGCCATTCGGTTGGCTTGCGAAAAACTGGGGACCTTTAACCTGCAGGGCTGCGAAATATACACTAGTTGCGAACCCTGCCCTATGTGCCTGGGCGCTATCTATTGGGCACGACTGGACAAGATATATTACGCCAACACCAAGGTTGACGCTGCCGATATTGGCTTTGACGATAAGTTTATTTATGATGAACTGGACCTGGCCATGGGCGACCGTAAGCTGCCTATTGTTCAGTTGCTGCGCGACGAAGCGTTAAAGGCATTTAGGCAGTGGAGCGAGAACGAAGGGAAAACGGAGTATTAACACCCCTCTAAATCTCCCCAAGGGGGAGACTTTTGAAACGCTGGGTTTAAACGAATAAAAACTCAAAGCCCTCCCCCCTCGGGGAGGTTGGGAGGGGTGCTACTCGCTCTCCTTTTCAAAATAATCGCCCTGCAAACCGTCAATTTCACGGCGATCACGCTTTGTGGGGCGGCCGGCGCCACGGTCGCGTTTTAGTACCGGGGCGTGAAACATCGATTTGAAACCTGGCGTCTCTTCTACGGGCGTAATATCCTCATAAAAACCTACAGCAGTTTTGGCATCGGTACGGCTTTCCAGCAGTCCGGTTACACGGATAGTTTTCCGATCGGGTCCTTTGGATATCTGGTAAACCTCGCCCAGCTTAACTTCGTGCGGGGGTTTAATATTATTTCCGTCCAGTTTTACTCGACCAGCCTTGCAGGCGTCAGCCGCCAGGGTGCGGGTCTTAAACAAGCGTATCGACCATAGGTATTTATCTATCCGGAGTTTTTCTTTTTCTGGCATAACGAATCACGAAGTTAAGAAATATCAAATTTTAAATCCTCTTGAAACGCCCCAGATTGTCGTAAAAATCAGATAGGCACCCATGAAAATCAAAAACACTACCTGATACACCTTTCTATTTTCCGGTGTGTTATACGCTCCGTATATTTCCTGGGCATTCCAAAAAAAAGGTATCACTAGCGGCGATATTGCCCAGGCTATATGATTTCCTGTTGAATACAATAAACTGTCCCCTCCTTCTCCAAATAACAGCATTGACATTACAGGATATAATCCAAAACAAAATATCCAACAGCTATTTGAAGGACGGACCTTAACAAAACCTTGATCCAAAATGAAAGTGGCTGCCTCGAATTTAACATGTAAGCAATTTACATTGATTCAGCAGTTATCAAACAAATCTCCCCAAAATTCCTTTAATTTGTCGAAAGTTTAAATACAGATGCAAGAGTTAAAAAAACTAATCGAAGCAGCCTGGGAAGACAGAAACCTGCTACAATTTAAAGATTATACTGACGCTATTGAGACCGTTATTGAGCGCCTTGACAAAGGCGAGATCCGCGTTGCTGAACCTATCGGCACACGCTGGCATACTAACGACTGGATCAAGAAAGCCGTAATATTATATTTCCCTATCCGTGTTATGCAGGAAGAGAAGGCAGGGCCTTTTATCTACCATGACAAAATGAAACTAAAAACCGATTACAAAGCTACCGGCGTACGCGTGGTGCCTGGTGCAAGTGCCCGTTATGGCGCTTACTTGTCAAAAGGTGTGATCATGATGCCTAGCTATGTAAACATTGGCGCCTACGTTGACGAAGGTACTATGGTTGATACCTGGGCTACCGTTGGTTCATGCGCGCAGATTGGCAAACACGTTCACCTGAGCGGTGGTGTGGGCATCGGCGGGGTATTGGAACCGGTTCAGGCATCGCCGGTAATTATTGAAGATAACTGTTTCCTGGGGTCAAGAGCTATTGTAGTTGAAGGTGTACACGTTGAAACCGAAGCCGTATTAGGTGCCAACGTGGTGTTAACTGCATCGACCAAAATTATTGACGTAACGGGCAGCACCCCGGTTGAATATAAAGGCCGTGTACCTGCACGCTCGGTAGTTATTCCGGGATCATACACTAAAAAATTCGCAGCCGGCGAATATCAGGTGCCTTGTGCCCTGATCATCGGCCAGCGCAAAGAATCAACCGACAAAAAAACGTCGCTGAACGATGCTTTGCGTGATAATAATGTGGCTGTGTAGTGAATGGTTGATTGGGTTGATTAGGTGAATTGGTTAATTTCTAAAACAACCATTCACTTAATCAACTTATTCACTTAATCAACTCAATAACATGAAAATCCTGGTAAGATTGCCTAACTGGCTTGGTGATGTCGTAATGAGTACAGCTTTCATCGGGGCGGTAAAACAATTTTATCCTGCCGCACAGGTTGATGTTATCATCAAAAAAGAGTTAAGCGCTATCGCCTCACTCATACCGGGCTTAACCAATATCCATGCGTTTTCAAAAGACGAGTATCGCGGCCTTGGCGGTGTTTATCGCTACGGAAAAACCTTGCGGGCAGAAAACTACGATATCTTTTTCACCCTGCCTGACTCGCTATCGGCGGCAGTAATGGGCAAAGCTACCAACGCTAAACAGCGTATAGGTTATAGCAAAGAAGGTGGTTTTTTTCTATTCACCAAAACCTGTAAACGTCCTAAAAATGCACACCGGGTTGATGAGTATTTGTCTATCTTAGAACAGGTAAACAATATGCCTGTAACCGGCCGTAAGGTTATGCTAACCCCAACCGAGGTTAAAAAGAACAACCTGGTGTTATTGAACTTTAATTCAGAAGCCGAATCAAGGCGTATGCCCATAGATACCGCCCGCAATATGCTCAATTTGCTGACGCATGTTTTCCCTGAATACAGGTTTGGCCTGCTGGGTGGACCAAAAGATGTGCTGTATATAGAGCAACTGGTAAAAAACCCACACAACCCCGACCGTATTGAAAACTATGCCGGCAAAACTACGCTGGTGACACTAAGCAATTTGATAGCCAGTGCCAAAGCGATGTTGAGCACAGATTCGGGTCCGGCGCATTTAGGTAATGCATTGGGCATACCGGTAATAGCTTTGTTTGGTGCCGGTAATGAACGCAATACGGCGCCTTACAATAAATTAAACTTAACTGTGATACGTGCCGGGCAATTAGAATGCGAACCTTGTGTACGCAACGAGTGCAGACTTTATGGTATACCCAAGTGTATGCAACTGTTGGACGAACCACGAATTGTTAATGCCTTAAGTCAATATTTAAACCATGCTTAAAGACGAAATAGCCAAAGCGTTAAAAATTATACAAGAGGGCGGTATCATTCTTTACCCTACCGATACCATTTGGGGTATAGGCTGCGACGCCACTAATACCGAAGCGATACAAAAGATATACAAATTAAAACAACGTGCCGAAAGCAAAAGCATGATCATTTTGCTGGATACTGACGCCAAGTTGCCAAGTTATATCAGAGAAGTGCCTGAGCTGGCCTACAACCTGATTGAGTATGCCGAAAAGCCGCTCACGCTGGTTATGCCAGGAGCCCGCAATATATCACCGGCATTGATTGCGGTCGATGGCAGCGTAGGCATTCGCGTAGCCAAGCACCCTTTTTGCGAGGGACTGATTCAGCGTTTACGTAAACCATTGGTATCCACTTCGGCGAATATAAGCGGCAGCCCCTCGCCGCAGTACTTCTCGCAAATAGAACAGGAAATTATTGATGGCGTTGATTATGTTGTCGACATTGACCAGCACAGCAAAGAAATTAAAACCCCGTCAACCATTATGCGGTTGGAGGCCGATGGAAAGTTTGAGTTTATTCGTCGATAAAGATTGGTTATTAAAGATTGAAGATTGGTAATTGTTGCTTGTTTTCTGCTACAATTACCAATCTTCAATTGTCAACAACCAATCTTCAACAACCAATCTTCAATCTTTAATAACCAATCTTCAACCCAAAATCCGTAATTTTGCCCTGTCTCCCTGCGGGATAAACGTACATGAAGAAGCACTTGCAACATCCGGTTTTTAAAACACTGTCGGCTATAGCCGGCGAGAAAGGGCTGGCTGTTTACGCCATCGGCGGCTTTGTGCGCGATATCCTCCTGGACCGCCCGTCAAAGGATATCGATATCGTCGTTATAGGTAACGGTATTGACTTTGCAGAAGCTGTGGCCGCCAGATTGAATGTTAAACTAGCTGTCTATAAAAACTTTGGTACCGCCTCGCTAAGATATAAAGATCTGGAAATTGAGTTTGTGGGTGCCCGCAAAGAATCTTACCGGTCAAATTCGCGCAAACCAATCGTGGAGAATGGCACTTTAGAGGATGACCAAAAGCGTCGCGACTTCACAATCAATGCACTCGCTATTTCTTTATATCCCGATACCTATGGAGACTTGATTGACCCTTTCGATGGCGTTAAGGACATCAAAAATAAACTTATACGTACGCCACTTAACCCCATCGAGACCTTCTCTGACGACCCGCTGCGGATGATGCGCGCCATCAGGTTCGCCTCGCAGTTAAATTTCGAGATTGACGATCTGGCTATCCAGGCTATCAAAAATAACGTCGACCGGATCAGCATCGTGTCGCAAGAGCGTATCACCGATGAGCTAAATAAAATCATCCTGTCAAAAAAACCGTCCATCGGCTTTAATTACTTGTTTGATACCGGCTTGTTGCATAAAATCTTCCCGCAAATGGTCGCGCTTTATGGTGTTGACTATGTGGACGGCCGCGGGCATAAAGACAATTTTTACCATACCTTGCAGGTGTTGGACAACATTTGCGAAACCACCGACGATTTGTGGTTGCGCTGGGCCGCTATTTTGCACGACATAGCCAAACCTGCCACCAAACGCTTTGAACCAGGCCACGGATGGACCTTTCATGGCCATGAAGATAAAGGCGCCCGCATGGTGCCTAAGATATTTGCCCAGCTAAAACTGCCGCTTAACGAAAAAATGAAGCAGGTACAAAAACTGGTGCTGCTGCATTTAAGGCCTATCGTATTATCGCAATCAATAGTTACAGACTCGGCTGTTCGGCGTTTACTTTTTGAGGCAGGTGATGATATTGAAGGACTAATGCTGTTGTGTAAAGCAGACGTTACCACCAAAAACGAGTACAAGGTCAAAAAATACCGCAACAATTTTGAATTAGTTCAGCAAAAGCTGAAAGATGTTGAGGAACGCGACCAGATACGTAATTGGCAACCACCGGTTACAGGTAATGATATTATGGAATTATTTGGCTTAAAAGAGGGCCGCGAGGTTGGAATTATTAAAAACAAAATACGCGAAGCCATATTGGAGGGCGAAATTGGGAATGCACGCGAAGAAGCAATTACATTTACAATTAAGGTTGGCGAAGAAATTGGCTTAAAAGTTGTGGCAAACTCAAACACAAATTAAAATATTATTTTTACGCAAAAAAATCTACTACACTACACAATGGCACTATACAGGTTTAGAGTTACTTTTGAAGATTACGATGATGTTACCAGAGAAATCGACATCAAATCAACTCAAACATTTGAAGATCTTCACCGCGCGATTCACAAATCAACCGGTTATAACCCCGAATATCCTTCATCTTTTTATGTAAGTAATGACCAATGGATAAAAGGTGAAGAAGTAACCTTTTTGCCAAATCAAAGACGTATTGACCGCGGCGTGGCGCTTATGGAAAAAGTAAAACTAAGCAGCCGTATTGACGATCCGCATCAAAAATTTTATTATACCTTTAATTTTGACCGCCCGTTTGACTTTCATGTTGAATTAATGAAGATCATCCTGGACGAAAATCCAAATACCACCTACCCTGCTATCGTAAAATCAGTAGGCGACGCACCAAGACAGTTTGTTACCGTAGCCGATGCCGCTACTGCTGCTACTGCCGACGAAAGTGATTTTGACTTCCTGAACGAAATGGGCATGAACCATGATGATACCGAAGATTTCTCAGAAGTTGATGAAACAGGCGAAGCTGTAAGCAGCCGCGGAAGCCATGATGACGAGGCCGAAGAAGAGGAAGACGAATTTGGAAACGAATTTTCTGACGACGAGAACTACGAGGATGAAAGACGATCATCTTCGCACGACGATTATTAATATTAGTCGTTAGATTACAAACAACATATTTGTCATTTCGACGGAAGGGAGAAATCTATACACACGCTAAGCAAGCGTTATTTGAAATGTATAGATTTCTCCCTTCGGTCGAAATGACAAGTGGTAAAAATTTAGTTGTGAGCTCCCAACCTGCAAAAAAAACCTTGATAGTCATAGCCGGACCAACGGCCTCTGGTAAAACGGCAGCTGCTATCAGCCTGGCGCAGCATTACAAAACGGTTATCCTGTCGGCCGATTCAAGGCAGTTTTACCGCGAAATGTCCATTGGCACCGCCAAACCCAGTTGGCTTGAACTTGCTGCGGCTAAACATTATTTTATCGACTCGCATTCAATTACCGAAAGCTTTTCGGTAGGCGATTTTGAGAAACAAGCTTTGGCTTTGCTCGATGAGCTTTTCAGGGAGCATGACATTATCATATTAGCAGGTGGTTCAGGTTTGTACATCAAAGCTTTGACAGCGGGTTTTGACGATATTCCACAGGCGTCAGCAGAGGTTCGCGAAAAATTGAACAGGGAGTTTACCATTAAAGGTATCGAGGCGCTTCAAAAAAAGCTACAAGAAGTTGATCCAGATTATTATCATGAAGTTGACTTAAACAACCCTCAACGCATTATACGTGCCCTGGAAGTTTATCAAACTACGGGTAAGCCTTTTTCATCTTACCGCAAAGCGGGTGTGAATACCCGTCCGTTTAATATTTTAAAAATAGCTTTAGATATGCCACGTGAGGTTTTGTATAACCGCATTAACCATCGCGTTGATATAATGATTGAACAAGGATTGGTGGCTGAGGCGCGGTCGCTTGTTTTCCATCGACATTTAAATGCGCTGAACACCGTAGGTTACAGCGAATTATTTGATCATTTTGATGGCAACATCAGCCTGGAAAAGGCTATCGATCAAATCAAGCAAAATACCCGCCATTTCGCCAAGCGTCAGTTAACCTGGTTTAGAAAAGACAAGGAAATTCACTGGCTCAGGCCGGAAGATATCCGGCCTGACGTTATTGATATTTTATTACTAAATGAGGCGAAGTAAATACTGCCCGTAACCGCTTTTAATATACTTTTGAGCTATGTCCGTAAGTTGCTCTTTGGTGATGAATTTCATCCGATAAGCAACCTCTTCAATACACCCAATTTTGGTATCCTGACGTTTTTCGATAACACGAACAAATTCACTGGCATCGCTTAATGAGTCAAAAGTGCCAGTATCTAACCAGGCGGTACCTCTGTCCATAACGCCTACTTTTAAATTACCCTGCGCCAAATAATGTTTATTCACGTCGGTAATTTCATATTCGCCGCGCGGCGATGGTTTAAGGTTAGCTGCTATTTCTATTACCTGGTTGTCGTAAAAATATAAGCCGGGAACGGCATAGTTTGATTTTGGCTGCGCCGGTTTTTCCTCGATAGATAAGGCTTTGAAATCGTCGTCAAATTCAACTACCCCATATCGTTCAGGGTCGGCTACCGGGTAAGCAAATACGGCGGCTCCATTCACATCATTAAAACTCTGTATCAGTTTACTGAAACCGCTGCCGTAAAATATGTTATCGCCCAATACCAGCGCTACCTTATCATTGCCAATAAACTCTCTGCCTATTACAAAAGCCTGTGCAAGCCCGTTTGGCACTTCCTGCACGGCGTATTGAAAATTGCAGCCCAGCTCTTTTCCGTCGCCCAATAAGCGCTTAAAGCTTTCGTTGTCCTCCGGAGTGGTGATGATCAGCACGTCCCTGATACCTGCCAGCATTAATACCGACAGCGGGTAATAGATCATCGGCTTATCATATATCGGCATCAATTGCTTGCTGATAGCCCGGGTTATTGGGTAAAGACGGGTACCAGAGCCACCCGCTAAAATTATTCCCTTCATAATTAAATTTTAATTATTGTTGATTTTGCCTATACAAATGATGAGGCTGTCTCGCCAATACGGAATTTCAATATTGAATGTTTGTTTTGTTTTACTTTTATCCATGACAGAGTAGCCAGGGCGTTTTGCACGCGTTGGGTATTGATCTGTGCGGATAGGGTTAACCTTTACCTTGGTACCTGAAATATCAAATATGGCGCGGGCAAAATCAAACCACGAAGTTACCCCTTCATTACTGTAATGATAAGTGCCATATGCCTTGCTCTCGCTATTGATTACGGTAAGAATAAATGTCGCCAGATCAATAGCATAAGTTGGCGTGCCAACCTGGTCGGCAATAATATTTAATTCATCCCGCTCGGCGCCTAGCTTTAGCATGGTTTTAGCAAAATTAGCTGCATATTCAGAATACAACCACCCGGTGCGGATAGTGAAATGCTCGTCCAAACCTGCGGCTACAGCCAATTCACCATCTAACTTAGTTTGTCCATAAACGCCGATTGGTTTGGTCTCGTCGATCTCGGTTAACGGGCGCGCCAGGTCGCCCCTAAAAACAAAATCAGTTGATATGTGGATCATCACTGAACCATGGGCTTTACATTTTGCAGCCAGATTTTCGGCGCCTGTAACATTGATTTGATGTGCGCGGTCGGCATCTTCTTCAGCTTTGTCAACAGCAGTATAGGCGGCACAGTTAATCACATAGGCCGGCTTATGGCTGACGAATATAGTTTCTAACCCGGCGATATTCAAGATATTGGCCTCAGCTTCGGCCAAAAAAATAATATTATCCTGATTATTTAATTCAGCAACATTCTTAAGGCACTGCCCTAATTGACCCGATGCGCCAAAAACTAAAATATTTTGCATAATGTTAAAATTGCTCCTAAGAAATTTATTTGTTAACAACTTTCTTTACAAGCTTTGTTAATATTGGCGGTACCAGATCCACAACTATCTGCCTTAAGGTAACCGGATCTTTGATGGTGTCATTATCTATCCCAGCCCGGTTAACAAATAGTGTTGCATGAGGCTTCTCGCTTATTTCGTTTTTAGGGCGGCCATTACTATAGTAGTATAAGGCTATTGATTTTCTGCTTCTATCGGGTGGGCAGGTTAATGGCTCGGGATGCCCGTGATATGAAAAATCAGTAGTTGAAAATATAGCTACCCTATTAAAAACAGGCAGTATTTTTTTGGCTGCCCCGGTCATTTTCTTATCCCATAATTCAAAATGCCCCCCGTAGCTTTCGTGCCAATCTTTATTTAAATAAACCAATAAGTTTATGCGCCTGTCAAGCCAGGTTTGATCATGCTTATTAAAATCGGCATGTACTTTAAGCAAGCCACCCGGTTTAATTTCATGATACCCGCCGCCCACGAGGTACGGGTCAGGTAATAAAGTTTCTTTTATACCGGTTAGCTCCTGCAAAAATTCCAGCACAGGTTGCGAGTTTAAAAAGTGTACAAAAGCTTTAGTATTATCGCTAAAATATTTTTCCCCTTTGGCCGCAAATTTTTTCTCGTTATGGTTGTCATATTTGATAATCTCTTCCTTTTTTGAAAGATCAGGGAAGTCGTCAAGCACCTTTGACAGCATTTCTTCATTAAAGAAGTTATCGATAACTATATGCGGATAAGGGTTGGCATTTTTATATTCATTATGTTTATCAATGCCTAATTGCTTAAGGTCTTTTATGGAAGCGTTCAGAAAATTCATAGCGCAATGGTTGTGTTGCGAAGATAGTTATACCTTACAGATTATTGTAAATAATAATAACGCTTATTTGTTTTTATTATGTGAACTTAGTTAGGCGTACAACTGCTTAGTTTCTTATAAATAACTCTAAATTTGCCCCTGTTATCAACTAAAAACATTTGAAAAGAAACCTGAAAGACCTATATACAAGATTAAGATCAACAAATATCTTGTCTAACTTTATTAACCTTACCAGCATACAGTTATCAAATACGCTATTGCTGTTTATAACTATAAGGATAATAACGGGCAACGTAGGTATTAATGGTTTTGGGATGGTAATGTTTGCTTCTAGATTTTCAATGCTGGTAGGTACGGTGGTAAATTATGGTACAAGCCAATCGGGCGTAAAAGACACGGTGTTTAATTTAAATAACAGAGAGAGCCTTAGTTTAACTTTTTCCAATACACTGTTTGTCAGAATTCTGATATTTTCAATATATGTAATTTGCCTGATTGCCTGTTGCTCTATCCATAAATTAAGTTATTATTATATTGTAGCAGCAGCCCCAATGGTTTTGGCAGAGGTTTTGAATCCGCTATGTTTTTATATAGGAATTGAAAGGATAAGGGTTTTTAACTTGACAAATCTGGCAGCAAATTTTTTTGCCGTAGCTGCTATATTTATATTCATACATCAACCGCAAGATGCGCCTTGGGTTAATTTCATTTTAGGCACCGCCAACGTAACCACCTACATAGGTTTATGCCTGTACTTTATTTACCGGTTTAAGCTCAAATTAAAATTGCCTTCAAGAACCGAGATATTGAAGATGATTAAGGAGAACTTCTATCTTACCATCAACAATATTTCGGCTATAATGCAGCAATCTATCATCATTTTTGCTTTAGAGTGGAGCGGATCAGGCTTATTGGGCGCCTATGCGCTATGCGACAGATTTATAGCACAATGCCGCAGTGTATTAAACATAGTAAGTAACGCAGTTTACCCAAATGCGGTTAATTTGTACAAACAACACCGCGAAGCCTGGGCAGCCTATCGTAAAAAGTCAAGACGATTATTTGCCGGACTTTTTTTTATAGGGGGACTTTTAATATTTGTATTGGCCAATATGATCATATTTGTGCTATCCAAAAAACACAACCCCGACGCTGTTGTAATGCTAAGAATCATGGGGTTTGTACCTGTTATTTCGGCTTTCAACGTGTACGGGGTGTTGGACATGCTTTTAAAAAACCGCAATATTTATTTGTTCAGGATAGCTATAGCTTTGGTATTTATTGGCTTAATAACAGCATTTGTTGCGGTAAGTATAAACAACCGATTATTGATAGGCGCATTTACAGTGATTATTGAAACCTGTGCGTTTTGCATGTATGAGTATGTTTTAAGAAAACCCTTGTTAAATAATGCCTAAAGCAGTAGCATTAATATTACTTAATTGGAATACACCGGAGCATACCGTTAACTGTATTGCTTCTTTAAAGCAATATTGTAATGAGCAATTGTTCGATATTATTTTGGCTGATAATGGATCAACCGATAATTCGCTTGAAATTTTAAAAGTGCGGTATCCCAAGCTTATATACATAGAAAATAAAGAAAATTTGGGCTTTGCCGAAGGCAATAATCGCGCTATAAGTTATGCCATTGAAAAAGGCTATACGTATTCTTTACTCATAAACACAGACACCCTGGTTGATGAAGATATTATAGTTAAGCTTTTGAAGCATTTAGATATCCACACCGAAGCTGCCGCTGTACAACCAGCTATTTATTGGATGCACAACCGTAGCAAAATCTGGAACGGCAGGGGTGCTTTTAATAAATTAACAGGCAATACTCCGTCGTCAACAAAATTACCTGACGCAGTATCTATCAATGGTTACGAACAGGCCGATTGGCTGACCGGCTGCTGCACTTTATTCAGAAACTCGGCCTTACAAAGAAGCGGGCTGCTCAACGAAATATTCTTTCTATATTATGAAGATGTTGATTTGTCATTTCGTCTGCGCCAGTGCGGATTTGAATTACATTACCTCCCTTCGTGCAAAATGTACCATGAGGCGGGCATATCGGCCAGGGTTAAAAAAAAAGAAGGCAACTTGAGCCCCATTATACACTATTACATTTGCCGTAACCATATATGGATATTGCGCAGGTATGGAAATCCAATGTTTTATCCAATCAATTTTCTTTATAATGGCGTTTACTATCTGGCTCTTTTGGGGTATTTTATATTGCGCAACCGCCGGCAAAAAGCAGGCTATTTAATTAAAGGTATTAAAGAAGGACTTTTTACGCCAAAAAATTTAATTTGGACCCCAGTTAATTATTAACCGCTGCAGGCATGTTTATTATTTTCCCCGTTATTTTTATTGCTTCGTTTTACTATGCTTTAAAGGAGATCTACAACGGGAACACAAGCGGCGTGCTTATATTTATGATTTTTGGTTTATCCATATATACGACAGCAATGTCGGTTATTTATTTATATGGATTTGACTTTATCATTCCGGCGCTACAGTCTTTTAAAGAGCTGATGATATTGGGTGTACTGTTGCTTAATCTGCTTGCATTAAGGCATCTTCCTCGATTTCATGTTATCGATTACCTGATACTTACCTTACTTCTATACCTGGTTGTTTACGCCGTTTTGCCTATCGGAGGCCAAAGCTTTTTTGGGAGGTTAAGTTCATTAAAAAGCATTGCGTTTTATATAGTAGTATACTTTGCCGGAAGGTTATTTGACCCAAAGAAAGTTTATATTAATAAATACTTTAGTTTATTTATTGTGCTTGCGATAGCTACTGCAATAGTGTTAGTTATAGAAGTTATACTGCAAACGCCACTTCAGTTTCACACGGGATATTTTGATTACGCTTATCATTATTTTAACTTGGATGCAGATGGCCCTTACGGTATTGCGGTAACTTTTCACTCAGACAGTGGCTATACACGTTTTGCCAGCTTTTATACTAATCCGCTTGAGCATGCCGCAGCCGCTATACTTGCCATGTCTATAATACTTGGACTTTTTACTGACGACGATAATAAACTACGCATAACCAGCCTCGGTATAGCGGGCTTATGCGCTACGGCTATATCTATCATATTCGCGTTGTCACGTGCGCCTTTGGTAAGCTATTGTATCGTAATATATATTTATGCACTTATAACCAAACGCAAACTTTTGGTTAACACTATCCACATTTGTTTTGCTATAGTTGCTGCTTATATAATATATCTTTTTGCTCAATTTGAGAATAATCAAACCGGCATTATTGCGGTACTCATGAACACCATCGACTTTAGCGACCCGTCAAGCGTCGGACACCTTATTCAATGGACACAAGGCATCTTATCTATTAGTCAGCATCCGCTTGGTTTAGGTCTGGGAACATCCGGCCGTGTAGCTGCCAGTTTAGATGAAAGTGTAGGTGGTGAAAATCAATTTATCATTATTGGCGTGCAAGCCGGACTGATAGCGGTTATAATAGACTTAGCTATATTTTTTATGTTTATACGTATAAGCTATAAATGGCTTAATCGGTTAAAAGGCAAAGAAAGAAAACTTTGTATCGCGGTGTTTTTAATAAAAGTTGGTTTCTTTATTCCTACATTAAGTTCAGAATTAGAGTCATCTACCTATTTGTCATACATGAACTGGTTTTTATCAGGTTTGTTGATAGCCGTTATTATGCAGATACAACCGCCAAAACAATTACCGGCATATGGTCATCGAGAAATTAATTAGAAAACTAAAAAATGATCCCGATTATAAATGGGACAGTGCATATTCATTTAAAGATTTGCTGCATGTAAGCTGGGTACGTTTCTTTCAGATACTTCGCGGATTGCTTTTAAAACCGTTTCTAAAGCGATCAGATGGCCTAACATTCATAGGTTCAGGAGTTAAGGTTCATCACGCTTATCAGTTTTTGGCAGGCAAAAATTTAATACTGGGAGATAATGTAAGCATTAACGCATTATCAACAAATGGAATAACCGTGGGCGACAATGTCTCAATAGCGCGCGATTCGATATTGTTTTGTACTGGGGTTATTGCTCAAAAAGGTAAGGGAATCGTGATCGGCAACCGTACAGGTATAGGTGCGCGCGCTTTTTTGGCGGGGCAGGGCGGTATTGTTATTGGCGATGATGTAATTACGGGCCCCAACATTCAAATATTTTCCGAGAACCACAATTTCCATGATCTAAATCAAACTATCAGACAACAAGGTGTAACCAAGCATGCTACCATCATAGGTAATAACTGCTGGATAGGCGGTGGCGCAACCATACTGGCTGGCGTTACAGTTGGCGACGGTTGCGTAATTGCGGCAGGCAGCGTGGTTAATAAATCTGTCCCGGCAAACTCGGTTGTTGCGGGCGTGCCGGCTAAAGTGATAAAAACGCGTGACAATGCCTAAGCCACTAACTATAGGGGTAGACATACGCGATCTGCGGGTAGCGAAAACAGGCACACGCACCTACCTCGAAGAAATTTCCAAAGCGTTTAAGCAACTGGAAAACGACAATATTAAATTTAAATTCCTGGATGTCAGTATCCCGGTTTATAGTGGCAACAACAGATTGTTAAAAATGGTTGAGCATACCAGATTCCAACTTTGGAAACAAGTTATCCTCCCACTAAAGGCTTTTTTTAACGGCTGCGATATCGTTTTTTGCACCGATAATTTTGTTCCGCTTATTCATTTGGGTTTTAAAACCATCCCGGTGTTTCATGACGCTTTTTTTTGGGAAACGCCAGAAAATTATGGCCGGCTTTGGCTAAAGCTATACAAAAAAACAGCTGTCCCTGCCGCACACAGTTCGGCGGCAGTGGTTGTGCCCACCGAATACGCTAAGAAGCGGATCCACCACTATACGCACATTGCTAAAGAAAAGCTCATCGTTGTATACGAAGGCCCAAAAAGCCTGCCGCAAAATGCGGCAGGAGGAGATGAACTACTAAATTTATTTGCGATAGCAAATAAGCAATACATTTTACATGCTGGTTCTATGTTTAAAAGAAAAAATATAGCCATGCTGATCTACGCATTTGACAAACTAAAGAAATCGGGTGATTATGCGCATTTAAAACTTGTATTGTCGGGCGCTGTCCCTAACAAGCATGAAAGCGATTATGAAGAAATCGCCAAAGCTATTGAAATTACAGGTACGCAAAAGGATATAGTAATGACTGGCTATTTATGTGACAATGACCTGAGTTTGTTGTATAAAAATGCTTTATTGTATGCCTTCCCCTCTATAAATGAGGGCTTTGGTATACCAATACTTGAAGCCTTTAAAAGTAACCTCCCTGTGCTGGTAGCAAATAATACTTGCCTGCCAGAAGTAGGCGACGACGCCGTTATACAGTTTAATCCATTTGATATTGATGATATCTATCAAAAAATAAAGGTGGTAGTTGACGATAAAGAGCTACGTGAAGAGTTGATTAGAAAAGGCAACTTGCGTCTACAGTTTTTTTCTTGGCAAAAAGCTGCGTTACAGTTAATCGAATTATTCAAAAAAGTAGCCTAGCTCTTGGCAAAGAGCTCAAGGTGTTCGTCGGCTACTTTATCCCAGTTAAATACGCTCAGCGCTCTTTGACTGGCTTTTTCGGCCAAAGCCTTCATCTTATCATAATGGCGCTCGCAATAATTGATCTGCTCGGTTAATGATTTGATGTTCCCTTTTTCAAACATACGCGCGGTGTTTTGAACGGCATACTGATTTTCTTCAATATCACTTACTATGAGCGGCACATTCAAGCCCATCACCGTTAAAATCACCGGCGACAATCCTTCCACATCTGAGGGTTGTATGTAACAATAGGCATTACTAATTAAAATATTCGTATCATCGCCATAAACATAGCCTGGAAATATTAGTTGACTATCAGCCATGTCCATAATCTTTTTTTCGTAAGGCGACGGGTTGGGCGAGCCCCCTACCAGAACAAGCTTTTTGTCAGATATAGAGTTCTTAAAACCCGGGACAAGATAGTGCAAGCCTTTATCAGGAATAAAACGCCCTACAAATAAATAATAACCGCCTTTTTCAAGTCCAAATTTTTCAAGTACATTACCGCTACTTGCCGGTACCTCAACCTCACTACCAAAAGGAATGAATTTATATTGCTTGTTAAACTTATCTTCAAAAAGCTTCTTAGCTATCACATTATCAAAGATTACCTCGTTAGGCAAGTAGGCGGTGATAAACGACGAAAATTTAAGGTAAAGTTTGGCGTACCAGGTCCACTTATCGCGCTTCCAGTCAATACCATCCTGGCTAATAAATACCTTTTTACCAAATAAGCGTAACGGTAATGCCCAAATACTGTTACCTCCGTTTTGTATATGAACAACGTCGGCAGTATTATTTACAATAATATCCCATGTGCATTTAAAAGAGTGAAGGAGCGTATCAAAACCCTTTTTATCGACAGTATAAAAAGTTTTGATCTTAACGCCTTTATATTCATTGATGTCAACAAAAACATCTTTATATCGGCGGTTATATGCAACAACGCTATGACCTCGACATACTAATCTAGGCAAAAGTTCAAGCGCAAATTTATCTGCTCCTGCAGCGCCTTTTGCAGGTGGCATAGACCGAAAACCAAATGCCGCAATACGCATCTACAAAATAAAAAGTTATAAAGTAACAGATTCTTTTACTAAATAAATTCCGTTTTCTTGCAGGTAGCCGCTGTAATAATCGTGTATGTATTCTTTAAGGGCAGTTTGCCAGTCGCGCATGATATTCATGCTTCTCAGCTCCAGTTTTTTATTGATCAACCGTTCAGAAGGTGGGCGTGGAGCAAAATAGGTTTCATTAAAAAAGCTCGATGAAACTTCCTGCAAAGTAACTTTATCTTTCAGACCTAAAACATTAATTACTTCTTTTGCAACTTCATATCGGCTGGTTTCTCCGTTACAAACCATATTATAAAGGCCCCAGTATTCCCGCTCTATCAGCAAGCGAACATTTTTTGCAAAATCAACGGTAAAGGTCGGCGTGCCGTCTTTATCGTTAACAATATTTAAGTTACGTTTACCGGCGATAAGCTGATTAATGATCTTGCTTATGAATTTTTTATCTTTTTCAGGCCCGCCACCCATCATCCAACCGGCGCGGCAAATAATGTAACGTGTTGCATTCTCACGCACATACCGTTCGCCCATATATTTTGAGCGTGCATAATGGCCTAATGGATTTGGCTCGTCCCAGTCATCGTAAAAGTCTTTAGTACCGTCAAAAATACCTGCTGTACTTATGTACAATAAAGGAATATTTAATTTATTAGCAATAAAGACAGCATTTTCAACGGATGTGGTATTGGTTAAGTAAGTATCGTCAATGTTAAGTTCGCAATACTCAAGATCAGTATGGGCTCCTAAATGAAATAAATAGTCGGGTTTAAATGCTTCAACATCTTTACGATAAGCTTCAAAGTTTCTAAAATCAAGAAATTCAAGCCATTTTTCATTTACATCTTTATCAGTACATTTAATCTGGTAGTCATCTTTAAAAATGCGATAAAATGCTTCTCCAAGCATCCCTCCCGCACCTGCAATGTAAATTTTTTTCTTCATATAAATGTTATGCCTTGGCGGCTACATCTGGCAGATGTTAGTTACGAAAATAGGCAAGTTAACTATAAACTTTTCAAAATTAACCTTTTTCGGTGCATTACCAGCATTTTTGTTAAAAGTTATACAGTATTAAGCAGATTGATATCCATCAATCCTAAAGCATTTAGCAACATTACTGTAATATCAAAGACAATTAATTAAGTATATTGTTTTGCATGTTTGTAAGAACGAATGCCGATATACTAATTAGCGACACTAAATATTATTGTTTAACAATAAGCACAAAGTCCATAGTGACACCAAATTTCCTGTTTCGCTTTATTATATAATTATCAACATTAAGACGCTTCAGCATTTTTTTCATGTCAGCTACACTCAATAAATTCATATAATCTCCCGACGCCCAATCCTTCCCAATTAACTTCAATACTTTGTCAAAAATTTTCTTAGGTAAATAATGTAAAAATGGTAAGCGCGTATGCACTTCAACAGGAAACCACCTGTTAGGGGTGGTGATAAAAATATCTTTACTGCTTCTTAACAGTTCGCTTAAAAATAAAAGCTGCTTATCGTATCCCCCAACATGTTCAATTACTGCATTAGACCATGCTATATCAAAACTTTTGTCTGCAAAAGGGAAGAAACTGCCATCGTACATCACTACTTTCACCTCGGGAAAGTTTTCTTTGAATTTAGGCGCATCTTCTATGCCTAAAGCTGTGATGTTATGGAGAAACGGGTAATTTCTTTCTAAAAAATTAATGCCAGGATACGGTTCATCATTAGTGAACCCAACGTCAAGTATTCGCGTATTTACGTTAGGCTGCAATTGTTTTAGAAAGTACTGATATTTTTTTTGTCGATTTTTAGTAGAAATATTAACCGCAATATTTTTTAACATAGATGGTTTATTAAAAAGCTAACCGGTACAATAGTAGTTAAATAGCCTTGTTTTTGCAAGCCGGATTAAAACCACTACCATATTGATTAAACTTTAATTTAATTAATATGAAAAATTCAATGCCAAAACGTAATACCACCAGGCGCATTATCAATTTGGGGAGTAGTGGTTAATTAACTAACTTCGACCCCTAATTTACCTGTGATATTTTAGTTTTAACAAGGAAAATGAAGGTAGCTTTCATCGTAAGACCTAATTTATATGATATAGCTGGCGGGGATACCGTACAAATAGATCAAACAGCAAAAAAATTAAGAGAATTAGGTGTTGAGGTCGATATTTTACTGTCAAATGCGGTAATCTCACACCAGCAATATGACGTTTTAAACTTCTTCCATATCACGCGTTCGGCGGCTATTTTACTGCAAACCAAAAACACTGATAAACCAATCTTGGTTTCTACGATACATTGCCCCTACGGTGATTACGACAAACATTCAGGTTTTAATTGGCGAAGTTTATTTGCACTTATGTCTGAAGATGCAAAAGATTATTTCAGAACTATTTCACGCTGGATACGAGGCCGCGAAGGGCTGCCCATTAGTTATATTTTTACAGGCCAACGTCACAGCATACAAAAGGTGTTAAAAAAGGCAAAGATTATATTACCCAATTCTATGTCAGAGCTTAATCGTATCAAAGAACGTTATGCTTGCCAAACACCTTACGCAATTATCACAAATGGCATAAACCCAGAAAAATTTGAATACGATACAAATACACCTAAGGACGAAAAACTTGTTATCAGCGTAGGACGCATTGAAAAACGTAAAAATCAGCTTAACATTATCAGGGCATTAAATAATACAGACTATAAATTGGTGTTAATTGGGGCTGCTACTCCAACTCAACAAAGCTATTATCAGCAATGTGTTGATGCTGCCGGCCCTAACGTTCAATTACTTAACCGTATCCCCCATGAAGATATGGTTAAATACTACCAACTGGCTAAAGTACATGTACTGGCCAGCTGGTTCGAAACTACAGGTTTAAGCTCGCTCGAAGCCGCCATTATGCGCTGTAACCTGGTAATCACGGATAAAGGCGACACCAGAGATTATTTTGGCGATGATGCATTCTATTGTGCACCAGAAAACCCAGACAGCATTCGTAAAGCGGTTGATTTGGCTGCTAAAGCACCAATTAACGAAGACTTAGCTAATAAAATATTAACTGAGCATACATGGAAAAAAGCGGCTCAACAAACTTTGGCTGCATACAAATCAATTTTATAACCCTTATTGTTACGATATTAAAACTTATTTAACGTTGTTTCGTTTAGCTGCGTGTAGGCAATCTGCATAACTTAACACCCAATATATATTCTATATTTGTACCAGTTCTATAAACATCATTTTAGATGAAAATTAAATACCTCTTCTTTATTCTGTTTCTACCTTGTTTCTTCTTATCGCAAAATGCAGTTGCCCAAAAGCTGTCGTTAAGTGATATATCAAGTATTAAACCTGGCCAGTTAACAGATGATCAGATAATTCAATATTGGGAAAGAGCTCAGGAAGCCGGTTTAAGTGAAAAAGACGTTTATGACGCTCTTGAAAAGAAAGGAGTTTCTGCTGATGATATTGCAATGCTTAAGCAAAGAGTTTCGTTGCTAGGTTTAAGCGATAAAACCTCGCAAAAAAAAACAGCTACCAAGTCAGAAAAATCTGCCGATTTCACCCGCGCTCCTAATGACACAATAGTTAAGCCCGAGCCGCAAAAGAAAAGACTTCCATCTGATGCCCAAACACTTGAAGTTTACGGAATGAATTTTTTCACCCAAAATCGTCTTAGCTTTAGGCCTAACTTTTCTATTGCGACACCCAAAAACTACGTACTGGGCCCTGGCGATCAGGTAATAGTAATACTAACCGGATTAAACGAAACTACCTTGCAGCCAAAAGTGACCGGTGAGGGTAATATACTGCTACCGTACGCCGGTTTAATTTATGTAAACGGATTTACTATTGAACAAGCTACCAGTCTCATTAAAGCGAAAATGAGCAAAGTATACCCTGCTTTAAAAAGCGGACAAACTCAATTAGCTGTTAACCTTGGCACCACCCGCAGTATCCATGTAACTGTTAACGGTGAGGTGGTAATGCCTGGAAACTTTACGGTATCAGGTTTTACTACGTTGTTTAATATTTTATATAACGCGGGTGGGCCCAACGAAAACGGATCGCTAAGACATATAGAACTTATAAGAAACAACAAGATCTATAAAACCGTTGATTTCTATAGCTTTTTGCAAAGCGGCTTGCAAGATGAAAATATCCGACTGGAAGATCAAGATATCATACATGTTCCCATCTATAAAAAACACGTAGGTATCACTGGCGAAGTGAAGAATCCTTTTCTGTTTGAATTAAAAAATGATGAAACATTGCAAGACCTAATTAATTATGCCGGAGGTTTTACTGCTTTAGCGTATAAAGGCGTTGCAAAAGTTGATCAGATTACGGATTTGCAACATGAGGTTAAAGACGTATCGGCTAATATGTTTGCCAATTATGTACCGCAAAATGGAGATTTAGTAACTATTGGAGCGGTAACAAATAGATATACCAATCGCATTTTTTTGAGTGGTTCGGTATTTCGCCCAGGCGCTTACGAATTGAAAACGGGATACACTTTAAACCAACTTTTAAAAGATGCGCAAGGATTAAGGCCTGAAGCTTATATGGAGCGCGGCTATATAAATCGTACACTTCCAAATCTTGAGAAACAAATCATTTCTTTTAAACCAGGTGATATTATTGCTGGAAAAAACGACATACCGCTTTTACGCGAAGACTCGGTTGTTGTACTTGACCGTACGTTATTTGCTTCTATGCAAAAGGTTTCTGTTGGAGGATACGTAAAAAAACCTGTCAGCTTTATTTATCGCGACGGCCTGAATCTGGGCGATGCTCTAGCTATGGCAGGAGGCTTCGCCGACGAAGCGGCACAACATCATGTCGAAATATCGCGCATTATAAACAACAAATCTGACAGTGTAGCCAACCAGCTGGTAAATACTTTTGTGGTTGATATGACCAATGAGGCTAATCAAGACTTAAAACTGGAGCCGATGGATATAATCAATGTGCCGCGTTTGGTAAACTATCGTCCATTAGGGAATGTTATTGTAAAAGGCGAAGTTGCTTTTCCCGGAAACTATCCTGTGCAGAAACGCGACGAAACTGCTTTAGAGTTTTTATCAAGAGCCGGAGGCGTTACACCATATGGATCCATTGAAAACACGCAAATCTATCGCAACGGTGTAAGGGTTAACCTTGATCTGTCCCAAACACGTAAGTCATCCGCTTCAGATCACAATAAAATGATTTTGTTGCCGGGCGACAGCGTATATGTACCACGGGTAATATCATACGTAGAAGTTTCGGGGGCTGTTAATAATCCCCAATATATAACCTTTAAGGCAAGGCGTTTTAAATATTATATTAATGCTGCTGCCGGAACAAAACAAAATGCAAGATTAGCTGGTGCATATATTCAATATCCTGATGGTTTAAACCAACCGGTTAGGCATTTTCTTTTCTTCCGTCTATATCCGATTGTAAAACCGGGCAGCCGAATAGTTGTACCCGAAAAGCAGATAGACGGCAGATTTAAAATAGGTATCAGTGAAATTGGCGGCTTAGCTACCGCATTAACAGCAATTGTAAGTATAATAGCCATTCTGCACAAATAATGACCCACGAAGACGATTCATATTTATACGAGCCCGAATTCTCATTAAAAAAACTTTTGGCACAAAGGGTTAACGACCTAAAGTATATATTAAGTTTTAAAAAAATATTAGCAACTGGTCTTATAATAGGTGCGTTAATAGGCGCGTCTATTGCATGGTACAAAGCCCCAACATACACGGCCCGTCTAACCTTTGTGGTAGATGATTCGAAATCAATTGGTGGCGGCGGTGGCCTTTCCGCACTGGCTGGCCTGGCAGGTCTTGACCTTGGTAGTTTAAGCGGGGCAAGCGGCGTATTGGCCGGCGATAATGTTGAAGAGTTAATAAAAAGCCGCAAACTTATGCAACAGACTCTGCTTACCGCTTACGATAGTACACAAACGCTGGCAGATAAATATGCATCAGTTTATAAGCTTAGCAAAAAATGGCGTAAATATAGTCCGGACGATAAAATCATCAGGTTTCCATTAAACGGGTTTAAAGCCACACGCTTACAAGATAGTTTGCTGCACGAAATGATTGATTTAATACTCGACAATAATTTTGGTATAGCAAAAACAGATAAAAAGCTAAGTTTCTTTGAGGTAAATACCACCATGAAAGATGAAAAGCTGGCTCAGCTTTTTTGCAGGCGGATGATAGACCAATCGACAAGCTTTTTTATATCAACCAAAACAAAAAGGCTCAGAAATAATGTTGAACGGCTTCAGCATATAGCCGACAGTGTTCAACACTTACTTAACCACAAGACATATACATCAGCCGCCGCAGATCAAAATGTTATAGATTTAAACCCCGCATACTCAGGCGCAAACGCAGATATTGAAGTTAAACAACGTGACAAAACATTGTTGTCGGCAGTGTATAGCGAAACAGTTAAAAATTTGGAAGCTAGCAAAACCATGTTAGCTCAAGAAACTCCGACTGTACAAATAGTCGACGAACCCGATTTACCTTTAAAGAAAAACAGCCTTAAATACTACATTACTATACCTACAGGTATCGTAATTACTGAAATACTATTCTGCGTATTTATTTTGATTAGACGCAAAGACTAACAAAGGAAAACACCTTCAAAACTAAGTTTCAATGATTCTCTTTATTTAGAATCTGTAGGTTATTCCCATTTCTGCATGAAAATTATAGGCAGTGTTGTGAGGGATATAATATTGACCAGGATTGTAATCTTTCAGTATCCACTCATAATTCAACGACTTTACCTGTTGTAATTTTACATTAAATAAAAAATTTTCATAATCCCATTCGCCTTTTAAGGCAAATGCAAAATCTACCCACTGACGATTGTTCCCATTAATATCAGGCAGAGATTTGTCTGAGAAATCAACCGCGTGCTCAAATCTGTCTATTTGAAAACCTATTTTTTTCAGCCCGGAAACCCAGCTAGTTTCTACCGATTGCAGATTGCCGCCTGACCCGGTTCCGGCTCCGAGCCATTGCCCTAAGTTAGTTTGCCCCTGCTTTATCTGAGAATGTACATACCATCCACCGGCTCCTCTGACTATGCGATCGATGGATTGCGAAAGCTGCGTAATTTCGGCACCAAATAAAATATGCTGATCATTGTTTCCAGGCAGGGCGAGCATCTTTCTTAAACCAACTATATAAGCCCTTGAGTGGTCAGGCGATTCGAAAAAGTCTGTCAGATTGTAAGAATTATCGTTTAAACCGTACTCTAAATATAGTTCTGCCTGTGCTTTTAAAAACAACCATCGTCCATAAAACGATGTATATTGATCGCGCGGAAAAGGATCACCGGTTCCTGATTTTTCTGGCCCAGTGGTAGCAGATTTAGAGTAAGGAGTAAAAAATGGCAGATATCCTGAAAATCCGTGTACATCTTTTTCATAAGCGTCAAATGTGCGGGTTATACCAAGCGTTAAGCCTGCCAACCACTTAGGGTGATAATTTATATTAAATCCGGTAAAATACCGCCAATCGGCCGTTTTGGATATCGAACCATCAATGTAATTAAACTGGGGATTCTTTAATAAAGCAGGCTGATTAGACCCGTCCAAACGTCCGGCAATAATTTGCCCTTCGAAATGCCCTATGTATGTCTTAATTGGTCGTGAAGTATTTATTGTTATATGCTTAAAACCGGGGGCATTATTACTCATGATAAGGGAATTTTGTATTCCAGGCCCCCACCATAAACTTTCGTTAGAAACGCCAGCTTCCATTGGACCAACAGTTAGCTTTATGTTACTTTGCCCCCAGAACCATTTACTGTAAACACCATAACCAAATCGTTCAGGCGCATCGGTATTATTATAGTAGTTGTAATATGCCTTAATCTCGGCGTCAGACCTTCCAGGCACTGCAAAACCCGCAAAAGACGAGTTAGTTGCATAAACATACTCTGGCCGCAATTGCATACTTAAAAAACCTATTTTTAGGTATATGCCACCACTAATCATAGTTTGATAACCTTTTGACGGAATCATGGCCTCGTCATTCCAACCATATGGATGATTAGAATTGAATTGCTGCTGCCAGGTTAGCGGTAATATCTGAAAAAGCCCGTTTGCATTTGCGAAAACTTTTTTCGCTCCATATCCGTCCCGGATATTTGATAATGTACTATCCGGATCGAAAATATCAGTAATCTTAAGGTTACTTTTGCCCAAGGGCCTTAAAGTGAATGAAAGGTTAGAATCGACTTTCCCTAATAGCTGCTCCCGGCGGTAATAATCGTCCAAAACCGGGGTTCCAACCGGCAATGATTGAGCAAAGGATGATATGCCGGACGTGATTAAAATGCCGGCCACAAGTATCTTCTTTATAAAAAAACGATTGTCCATTTATTAAGTTCTTTGCTAAAATCTGTAAGTTATTCCTAGCTCGCCATGAAAATTATAAACTGTGTTATGAGGAATATAATATTGGTCTGGAATATAGTCTTTCAAAACCCATTCGTAGTTTAAAGATTTTATTTGTTGCAATTTGATATTAAATAAAAAATTCCTAAAATCCCATGTACCCTGCACGCCAAAAGCAAGATCAACCCAATTACGACTATTACCGTTAATAGGTGAATAATAATAATTAATAAAGTCAGTATCGTGTTCATATCGCTGAAAACTAACACCTATTTTTTTCAGCCCACATATCCAGCTAATATCTGCCGATTGTAAATTACCTCCAGGACCGATACCTGCTCCCAATACCTGGCCCAAATTTGTATAACCTTGTTTTACTGTGCTATGCACATACCATGAACCATCGTACCTAACCAATCTGTCGTCAGTTGTTAAAGCAAGTTGAGTGATCTCTGAGCTTAATAAGATATGTTGATCACGATGACTATTCAAGTCAAGCATTTTCCGAAAACCTACGGTGTAAGCCCGACTATGATCGGGATCTCCCCAAAAATCATTGAGGTTATACGAATTATCTTCGCGGCCATACTCAAAATATAATTCTGCTTCAGCTTTGGCAAAGTACCATCTGACATAGGCCGATGTGAGCTGATCCCGGGGAATTGCGTCTCCGGCTCCGTTGTTTTCGTTCTTTTTTTGGTATGACAACAAAAAAGGGATATAATCTGCAATGGATTTAACATCTTCTTTGTAGGCGTTAAAGGTACGATTTAATCCAATTGTTAACCCGGGTATAAATCGGGGGTGATAGTTAATATTGAATCCTGTTAAATATCTCCAGCCCTTTCTTCGGGCGGAGTCAACGCTGGTGGAACCTGTTTGTAAAAGTGGATAATTAGACTGATCAAGTCTGCCAGCGAATACTTGCCATTCAAAGCCCCCTATAACAGTATTTACGGGCTTAATCGTATTGAAAGTAACATGTTTAAAACCCGGCGCATTAGAACTCATAAGTAGTGAGTTTGTGATACCTGGCCCCCACCACAAATTTTCAGTAGATAACCCAAGAGACACAGCGCCAAAGGTTGCCCTTATACTGCTCTGTCCCCAAAAAGCCTTACTGTAGGGGCCATTCCCAAATCGTTCAGGAAGATCAATTAGCCGGTAAAAATCGTAGTAATTAATCAAGTCTTGGCTGCCATGCCCACTGGCATACCCGTTAAACGCAGGGTTAACGGCGTATACGTATTCCGGCCTAAGTTGAATATCTAGAAATCCGTATTTTAAATAGACCCCTCCACTAATTATAGTCTGGTAACCTCTGGCAGGTATCATTGCGCCGTCATTCCAACCATATGGCTGATTAGAGTTGACCTGTTGCTGCCAAGTTAGCGGTAAAAGTAGAAATACGCCACGGCCATCAGCGCCGGTATTTTCTCTATTTTTACGTAAAGTACTGTAAGGATCAAAAACATCATTAACTTTCAAAACATCCTTTGACAACGCCGGCCTTACGCAAAATGAGAAATTAGAATCAACTTTACCAAGCAATTGCATTTGTCTATAGTAATCGTCAAAAATAGATGTTACAGGCACAGACTGGGCGCAGACTTTAGTTAGCGTTAAAAAAAAACTCAAACTAATTATTAAAGATGAGTTAATAATAACTTTTCGCATGTTGCCTTATATTAGAATCTGTAGGTAATGCCAGTTTGTAATTGCACGTTATACTGATGCAACTGGTGTGAAAATGTTATATCATTGCCGTTTTGAGTTAGTGCCCATTGATAATTTAACGAGTTTATAAATTGAAGTTTAGCGTTAAAAATAAAATTCCTGTAGTTCCACTCGCCGTTGAAAGCTAAGGCCAAATCAACCCAATGCTGGCTATAATTTTGACTGTCATAAAATGCATAATAGTAAAAATCATTATTATGCACATATCGTTCTAATTGCAAACCAATTTTTTTTAAGCCGCTTACCCAACTAACCTCTACTGATTGCAAGTTACCGCCTGGCCCTATACCAGCGCCCAGTGGCTGCCCTTGATTAGTGTAGCCTTGCCGAATGCCTTGGCTTACATACCATGATTGCCCACTTTTTACAGCAGCAGCTGATGTTTCCTGCATTTGCGTAACCTCAACGGCTATCATTATGTTCTGGTCGGTTCGTTGTTTAAACGGCAAAAGCTTTCTCAGGCCTGCAACATACGCTCTCGAATTATTTGGCTGCAAAACTGATTGATAAATATCTTGTCTGTTGTTGTAATGACCGTATTCAAAATAAATTTCTGCGTTTTCAGGTGCCCATATCCACCTCATAAAAATTGAACTAAGTTGATCTTGCGCATTTATCGGTTGGTCTGGTGCCGTGGTAGATTTTACAGGAACGAACCAAGGAAGATAGCTTTTAATTCCGCTTAGACTATATCCATAAGATTGCGCGGTTTGGGCATATCCTAAAAACAAACCGGACACCCATTTTGGCTGCCAGGTGAGCACCAATCCCGAAAGATATCGCCAATTATCAGGCTTAGGCACGTACAAGTCACTGCCGTAATAATAGTGATCAGGCACCAGTGGTGCAAAATTAGAGTTATCAAGCCGGCCACCTATCAATTGTCCCTCAAACGAGCCTATTGCAGTTTTAATTGGTTTTATTGTATTTAAAGTAATATGGGGAAATCCGGGTGCAGAGTTACTCATCAGCAATGAATTGCGTATACCCGGCCCATACCACAGATTTTCAGTAGATAGGCCCACCGACAGACCTTTGTAGTTTAATCGAATGGCACTTTGCCCCCAATAAGCGCGAGTATAGCTGTGTTGACCAAATCTGACTGGTAAATCAATATTGTTATAAATATCGTAATAACGTGCAAAAATCACATCATATTGGTTATTGTTAAATGTTTCAAAAGCCAGATTTTGGGCCATCACTATTTCAGGCTTTAATTGAACGGATAATGGTCCAACCTCAGCATAAAAACCAAAGGTGGCTAAGGTTTGAAAACCTTTAGCAGGTATCATGGCACCATCATTCCATCCATAGGGGTTATGCGAATTGACTTCTGTTTGTAAACCTACAGGCAATACTGTTAAAAATAGTGGTTTCGCCCTATGGTCCTTATTACGCCCCCCCATCAGGTTAAATTTATCTTCTATACTATCAGTCGATAATTTCACGGCTTTAACATCGTTTGGAAATATCGGCCTTACCATAAATGAAACTGTCGAATCTGTCTTACCGAACAATTGCAATCTGCGGAAATAATCTTCCACAGCAGGTGTCCCAACCGGTAATGATTGTGCGTCCGCTTTTTTAAAAGTCCAAAAAACCAACTGAAAAATGACTAAAAGCTTGATAATTTTCATAAAGATACAGCTTGAACTTTTAAATTGTCGACTGACCAACTTTCGTCGCACAGCTTGTCAGTAGCATTTGTCTGTATTAATTTATCGGAACATTCAAGTATTAACGAACTGCTTGAATGCCTAAAGGTTTTTGATATTTTGTATAGTGTAGTGCTGTTCGCGGCATTACAAATGCCAGGCAAATTAGTAGCATAAGCCCCGGTCTTAGGATTATGATAAAAATTTGGATAATTATCAGGATAAGACTGTGGTGAGCAAATGGCGGTGGGGCTGCATTGAAAGTTTGCAAAAGTTGCATAGATGTATGTATTTCCGTCAACTTTCATTTCCCAGATATCGGGTCCGTCGGGGGCTGACTTATTGCCATCCCAACTATCGTGAATGTAAAGGTCAAATGTTACGATCACCAAATCGTGCTTGGGCAAATTATTAATCGACAGATCAAAAAATCCTTTGTTAACATTTGAATTATACCGCCCTAATACGGTAGAACCATTGTAAGTTGCAGTAAGACCGTTAGTAATATTAGTTAAATTATTGCTCTCAAAATCGTTATTGTAAACTACAACAGTTCTACTCACCTCGGTTTTACAGGCTAACATAAGTGGTATTAATCCTAAAATTATCGATTTCTTTTTCATTAGCAATAATAAAACGTTAGATAAGTTGTGTTATTAGTAGGCATTTTCTTCACCCCGCACCGCATTCCATACTGTAAGAAATATAATTTTCAAATCGAGTAAAAAAGACCAATTTTCCAAGTACCATACATCGGCTTCCACTCGCCGTAACATCGCCTCGGTTGTTTTTGTTTCGCCACGCAATCCTTGTACTTGTGCATATCCGGTAATACCCGGCTTCAAAAAGTGCCTCACCATAAATTTATCAATAAGTTGCGAATACTGTTTTGTATGACTTATCATGTGTGGACGAGGCCCCACAACGGACATATTGCCCATTAAAACATTAAAAAACTGCGGCAGTTCGTCCAGACTTGACCTTCTCAAAAAAGCGCCCAATGGAGTTACACGCGAGTCGCCCTTAACTGCTTGTTTATTGTTCGAATCAGCGTTAAGTTTCATACTCCTAAATTTATAACATTTAAAAGGCTTATTATTACGGCCTGACCGAATTTGTACAAAAAATATTGGACCTTTAGAACCACGTTTTATTAAGATTGCCAAAATAGGAAATAGCCAACTTAGTATAAATACGATGATGAATAAGGAAAATAAAATATCAAAAGCTCGCTTTAAAAAGCGGTTCAACATGTTTTCAAGCGGTTCAGGTCTGGTAGATATTACAGGAATGTGACCAAATGTTTCAACGTAGGTGGCGCGCTTAGTAAAATCATAGTATTCAGGCACATATTTAAATCTAATTAAATTTCTGTCGGCCGCAATCATTAGCTGCTCAACTTGCTGTGACTGGGCAGCTGGCAGTGTACAGAAAATCTCATTTACATCATTAGCTATAACAAATCTAATGCAGTCGTCTACAGAACCAGAATAAAGGTGCGCCTGTGTTACGTTTGTGGGTTCATCATCAAAAAAACCCATTATTTTGTAACCGAGTTCCGGATTTCCCTCGAAATAAGCGTAAAGCTCTTCACCTATTCTTCCACCACCCACAATCACAAAAGTTCTGTTATCTATGAGTGAAGATCGTTCGCTTTTACGGATAGTCAAAAACACAAGTTTCCAAAAACACAATAAAAAGCCAAAAAGAAGCAGGCTGCAAATTAGGTATTCGCGGCTGACAGAGTATGAGTTAGTTCCAATAAGAATTACAACAGTAAAACCTGTGAAACTTAAAAACAACAAATACGACTGTATGACGCCTCTAAAAGTCTTAATTGAATCTTTGGTAATGACATACTCATACAGGCCCGTTATATTGGCGGTTAACAACCAGATTAAATTTAACACCAGCACTACGGGCAAATAATGATTATTCCACCAAGAAAAAAAACTATGACCAACTATAAGGTATGAAATCATCATGCTAATATTTAGCATGATATAATCAACGGTAAGATTGATAGCCTTTATAAAAGTAGTATATCGATGAACCATTGAGAGCTTTAATTAGTATAAGACGGACAGCGTATAATCGGACTTAAAGCGCCTTGTTAATCTTCACACGCTGCTCATCATTAAACCAGCCCCATTTGTTAAAGTAATAGGCGGCACTCTGAATGTGGTATAACATTAACTTTGAAAACTTGTAAGAACCTCTTGCTAAACCATGTGCAATTTTTATTTCAGGCAAATATAAAGTTTTAGATTTTTCATGTATTCTTCTTGTCAAATCAATATCTTCAACATACATAAAAAAATTCTCATCAAAACCAGCAACTTCTTTTAAGACGCTCATGCGCATAAACATAAAACAGCCTGGCAAATTTGGTATATTCATTGGTTTTGAATAATCTCTGTCAGCCAATAAATACTCGTCAAGCTGCTTTTTAAATATTGGCTTTATAAACGAAGGTATAAATCGACGGGCAAATAAATCAAAAGGGGTGGGTAACTTCCGGCAAAAAAACTGCATCTCGCCATTTGGCAAAATTATTTGTGGGCTAATCATTCCAACATCAGGGTTGTCGTTCATAAACTCCAACGCCGTATTAAGTATTTGAGGATCAAATTCTATATCTGCATTAACAATTAAATGATACTTTGAATTTGATCTATTAATGGCAATGTTATGGCCAGCTCCATAACCAATATTTTTGCCATTGAATATATATATCGAATTATCAAACACTAATGATATTTCTCTTAATTCGTCGCTAGCAGAATTATCTATTAAAAAAATATCAATCGACAGATTTGACTTAATAAAGCTTTTTAATAAGTTGTATAATTCTCCTTTATCGGTATGATATAGCACAACTGAAACTGAAAGATCAGCCATAATTACAAAGGTATTTGTTAATAATTTGTTATAGTATATTACGTCCCCAACTTTACATCCAGATCTCTAAACAAAATAGCTAGACAGTATTATTAATCGATGCGAAACTAAGTTTTTCATCATATTTATGCCAAAAATTATTTTATCATCATCGACATAGCCATTATCATTAAAATTTATTTTCTTCACTAAATATAAATCATTCGATACCAACGTAGCCGAGTTACATTCTTTTGTTGGCAATTGGCATGTTAATCTGTGTATTATAACTTCGTATATTTACGGTTTAACGCACACTTTTTTGTAACACAGCTGCGTTGTTTTTGTTTAAATTGTTTTCAAGTTTGTTTAAGGCAAAGCTATTAAGTGTTAATATCTTTTTGTTGCAGTATGATATCAAACAACTGCGCCCAGTTTGATGCAAAAGGCGCTGCAGGTACTAATGTTTTGTACCGGTCAAATTCCAAATTACCATCAATTAACTTGCTTAGATATTCAGCCAATTCGTAGGCATTTGTAGAATCAAAAAATTTAACACATCCATATTCGCCAACTGTCTCTTTTGCATAAGGTAAATTCGCGGCCAGTATGGGTTTATTGAATTGCTTAAACTCACTTATTGGTAATCCCCAGGTTTCAAGTTTTGAAGGAAAAGCGAGGCAAGCTACTTCATTGTAATAATTATAAACCTGATTTCTGGTTAATTTACCTACAAATTTTATACAGTCATATTGCTTATAGCGTTCAAATAAACTTATGGCATATTTATTTTCATCGCCTCTTATCGTGACAATAATTTCAAAATCGTTTCTGTAGGTCGACAATATCTTCCCGGCCTCTAATAAAACTTCAAAATTTTTAAAAATACGGGGAAATGATGGATAAAAAATAGAAAACTTAGATACATCATTTTCAATGACCTCTTTGGAAAAAGAAAAGTCGTTATTTATAAGTGGATATGCGACAATGGTATTTACACCAAACAGTTTTATGAACTCGTCGCGTAACCAGTTTTGTTGTACAATAACAAACCTATTTCTTTTGATATTAATTTGGTATAAATATTTATAAAAGGCATTGAAGAGTGCAAACTTGATATCCAGAAGCTTTTCCTTAAAAGTTAACTTATAGAACGGTGAAGGGTTATGACAATAAACTACTTGTGTTTTACAATCAACATTCGGAGTCATATCATGCAAAGAAAACCACAAATCAGGTTTAATTTGCTTTGAGAGCTTTTTCGACGTAAAATATTCAAACTTAACCCTTCTAATCCATGAAGTTTTGACAAGCGGATATTCGCGTATTTCAAAGTTATTAATGAATTCTGTCACCAGACTTTTAGAGTGCACCAAAACGATAACCTCATGCTCAATATTATTCCCGGCTTTCAATAAGTTTAGGCAGTCTTTCAGCACACTCATCTGCCCACCCTCAACTAAATTAACCCCCGAGATTACGATCTTATTCATGATATCTTTCCCATTGCTTATTATCAAAATTGTATTTTTTTATTACACGTGCGGGTGCGCCTACCGCTATACAAAACGGCGGTATTGATTTATTTACTACTGACATTGTGCCTATTATTGAGCCCTGCCCTATTGTTACTCCCGGTAGTATAGAAACGAATTCTCCGATCCACACATTATCTTCTATCACAACAGCTGCAGCAACTTCTTTTCTTTGAGCAGGTGGAATAGATGGATCTGTCCCAATTTCTTTATAATCACCGTGGCTATGGTCAGAAATAAATACTTTGCTTGCTATCAACACATCATTTCCTATAATTACAGAGTTCATAGCACCGATATGCACACTGTCATTTATAGTAACATTGGAACCAAATACAAGGCTGTGTTTATCTTGCTTTTCTATACCTTTAACGAGCGCTTCAAACCTGCAATACTTGCCAGTAGTAAGACTATTCCCAAAATCGATAAACTTTTTACCTCTAATATCAATTGGTAACCTTATTAACCTGGCGTTTTTAAAAAAAAGCTTTGTAATAAGTTTACACTTTATCATATAAATTGTACCCCAAAAACCATATCGTAAGTAATACGTTTTCATGCTTTAATAATTAAGTCTAAATTATTTTTCATTTTTTGTTGGTAGTGGAAATAATACATAAAAACGAAAAAGTACATCTCAGGTGAAAAATAGTGCCCTTCTCTAAATAACTTATAAAAGAAATATATTAACACCGCTCGGGATAAAATATACCAGTCATCCTGTTTTAAGTAAAATTTACCGATAAACCTAAAAACGAAAAATGCACCTACCAGGCCTAAGTCCGACAATACCCGGAGCAACAATGAATTTGCATCTTCAGCATTAAGGTCCTGTAATTCATCAAAAGTTTCATTTCCGGTTAGATCACCTATATATTTTTGATGACTTAACTTATGCGATCCTAATCCATTCCCAGTAACTGGATTGTGCATCAACACTTGCTGAGTAACGAACAAATTCGATATTAAGGCATAAGTACTTAAGTTAGCTCCGGTAACGTCTAAGCTAGCAGACGATTTTGCGGTATCATCCACACGCATTCTAACATTTTCTAAACTTAAATAAGCCGCTAAGCCTAGAAATGCCGCAGCACAGTAAATAATTAGGTTCCTTAAAACAAATATTTTTTTATTGTATATAATAGCAGATAATAGGATGCATATATAGCCCACAGATGAACCACTTAAAATTAATGCTAAGGCAATTACATAAAATCTCTTCGGACTTTGTTTATATTTTTTTAGTGAATAATAAAATGCAGGAGCTATAATGCCAGAAAAGTGCGCCGGCTCATTCATCAGGCTTTGTAATCTGTAATCAAAGTGCCCGTTAACTATTTCAAAAACAAAAATAAGTATGCCTATAGCCGAAAGATAAAAAGATACTTGTAAGTATTTATCAAAAACAGTTTCAATATCAAGATCGGTGTACCTATAAATATTATAAAAATATAGCATAGATACACTTATTCCTAATAGCTGGGCTATAGCTGCCGCGGGCTGATCTGTTTTGAAAACACAAGCAATTATTGAGGTAACTGCTAAATAAAAAACTATATAGAATAAAAATTTAGGAATTATTATTTTATTGAAAGCCAGCAATATCAAATAGTTAATAAAAAAAATACCATAGATTAATTTTATATCTATTCCGACGTGTACAAATAACCTCTCTGTAAAGATTCCAATGAGTGTGCTATAAAATATATAATTTTTCACTACAATTTTTTGATTACTTTTCTGAGACCATATTTAGTCCTGGCCACGAGTTCATCAAATATGGCTAAATAGTATGATCGGCCACCTGTTTTGATTTTAGCCATTCGAGATTCTTTAAAAGCCCCGGCCGGTGTGGAACTAACCCCACCGGTTCTCATATTGGCTACCGTTTTATTAAGAAAAGCTGCGTTTAATTTATTTTTAGCTCTAAGCAGTAGCTCATAATCGCCGGTAACCTTATAAGTCGCGTCAAACAAACCATACTTTTCAAACAGTTTTTTTGAATGCAATGATGATACGTGTGCTACGTTCATATAAATTTTAAAAACACCCCAATCCCACTGATCGCCGAATACACGAATAAGGTCTCCATTTTGCTCTAGTAAATTTACCCTTGCCGAAACATATTCTACTTCATTGTTAATGGCGACAAAATTCTTATAAGATTCTATAGCCTCTGGCAATAGTTCATCGTCTGCACCCAAAAACATAACCCAGTTACCAGTTGATAAATTTACTCCCTTATTCCAGGCATCATAAATACCGTTATCAGGCTCGCTTACCCACTTATCTATTAATTCTGCATTATTTTTAATTACATTAACTGTTCCGTCTGTAGAATTACCATCTACGATGATCAATTCGAAATTGGTTACCGTCTGTTTAATAATACTATCTAGGCAACGTTGTAAAACGTCCGCCGAGTTGTAAGTGGCGATTATAATAGATATAACAGTTTGGTTACTGGTCATTATTACTGGTTTAATATTGATTATTCAATACTTCATTATAAAACGTCGATAAATTATAGGCGTAATTACGCCAACTATAATTATTTTCTACCAGTGATATTGTATGCTTACCTATATATTGGCGTAACTCGTTATTATCTATGGCAATTTTAATTTTATTTACCAGACTCTGAACGCTTCCAACTTCAGCTAAAAAGCCCGACTCATTGTCAACAATAGGTGCGCCACTATTAACTGTAGTTACTACCGGCAAACCGGCAGCCATAGCCTCCATAACAGATTTTGCACAACCCTCAGACAAGGTAGGAAACACATATATATCACTATTGGCCAAATATTGCTTTAAATCATCTTGTATGACATTACCTACCATATTTATATTAGCCGGAAGCGGTTTGTTATAAGCGCCGGTAAACTCATCGGGCCCTACCACGTCAAGTGAAAATACTAAGCCATTTTGGTTAAGTATTTCTACAGCTTCTAATAATATATGCGCCCCTTTTCTGACACTAAAAGTACCGGTAAATAATAATTTTGGTATTTGATGTTTATTCCAATTATTTTTCAACCCCAAAAAATCTTCGCGTACGCCAAGGTAAATAACTTTAATTTTTTCGGCCCGAAAGCCATTTGCTATGAAGGTTTGCGCAACGTAATCAGAATTCACCAAAACATAATCACTTTGGTGACAATCTAAAATTATTATTTTCCAAAAATCATCATTAGCTCCCAATTCAAAAGGTAGTCCGTATTTTGCATACTCTGCCGATAAAACTCTATCCATTTCAGCAGGGTGAGCGATACTATGATCGGCAACAGTAATTATATTCTTGCTTTTAGCTTTAAGGATCGCTCCTCCCTGGCCGGTACCGCTTCTTAAATGAAATATGCTTTGATTATCAATATATTTAGCAGAACATTTTCCAAAATACGTCCAGGCCTTGACGTTAACTTGTGTAACGGATAAAAACTTAAGTTTAGCCCCAACTGATAATAGCCAGTAATAAATTTCGCAAAGGGTCAGTTTAATTATTCTGTCATCGGTAATTTTAGGCTTTCTGGCGATAAGCCTCGCGTACAAATTTTTCTTGTTAAGCAGACGTCCAAAAAAATTAGCTATAGGTTTCTGATAGAAAGAAGGTATCCATCCCGTTATATAAGTAACCTCATTACCTTTAGCTTCAATACTGGTAGCTACTTCCGGAAAATGCAAAATTGTTAACCCTTGTGACACAATTATTTTTCGGGAAACGGATGTTTTCATCAGTTAAAAATATTTAAAAAACCTTCGCCAAATTTTTTGATAGCTGCTTCGTAGTCAAAATGCATTTTGCCTTCATAGCCATTTGCGGTAACTTCGTTCAATTTTTCCAAAAGCTGATTTTCATCAGCTGGTGTAAAAAAGAGTGCAGAGTCTGGTAATTGCTCTCTATGCACAGCAATATCAGAGCATATCACTGGTTGATTTAAAAACTTAGCGTCCTCAACCGTGGTACTCCATCCTTCAAATAGTGATGGTTGAACGATACAAATGCTTTCTTCCATTAATTTAAGCTGTTCATCCCTGTCAATAAAACCCAGAAATAATACTTTTTCGTCAAGCCCAAGTTGGCTGGCGTAAGCCTTTACCTCGTTGGTATAGTCAGGATCGCGATAATCATGCTCCTTGCCGGTAAATACCAATTGCACTTCAGGGTTTGTTTTAACAAAAAGAGCAAAGGCTTTTAGAACAACAATATGATTTTTATGACGCCAAAACTGATTAGAACAAATAAAGTATTTACCCTTTATTCCGAATTTAACTTTTAAGGCCCCTATTGAAATGCTTTTGAAATCAGAATCTGTAATACTAACAAAAGGTAATACCTTTTTCAGATTAGAGTTGCCCGGGAAAAATCTATCAAAATCGGCAAGGGCGGCGTTGCTGCTAAAAACAACAGGCTGTTTCTCTTTGACCATTCGGTTATAGTTAGCAATACGTTTATCAAGCTCACGTTTTCTAAAAAATTGAGGTAAACACAGATCCTGAAGATCTGCAATCCAAAAAAAGTATTTTCCTATATTACTTTCGTCTATATCAAAGGTTTTAAAATAAAAATTCTCGACATAATTAGCGGGAAGTTTTTTCTTAAACACTTGTGTGCCAAAAATTTTAAGAGAAAGTATGTTTCCAACTTTTTGCGGTACGCTCAGCGCCGATGAAAATTTAATAAATTCTATATGCTTATAGCCTAAAGCACTAATACTATCTAAAGACGAACCTGAGTTATAATAGATAGTTAGAAATGGCTTTATAGGTTCGTCTAATTTATTTAAGGCACGTATGATATTGAGTATATAATAAGTACCACCGATCCAATTTTCGTTGTATTGATAAATCAGACCTATGCGTTTTCTTTCATCCATTGAGCTGTGTTAGTTAAACCCTCTTCTATTGACACCTGGGGTTCAAACCCAAAACTTTTCAAAATTGATATATCTGATTTCCAATTAAGCGGATCGCCAGGCTTAACAAGCTGATTAAATTTCAGTTTGATATTCTGATCAATTGCTTTACAGAAAATTGCAGCCGCCTCATTAATGGCTGTTTCTACGCCCGAGCCAACATTAACAGCCTCACCGTTAAATAAGCCCCGTTGTATCACACAATCAAGCGCCCGGTTAAGATCTTGTATGTAAATAAAATCGCGGGTTTCATTACCCGAACCAAAAAGTTCGACCGTTTTAGACCTTAAACTTTTTTGATATGTGTCCCAAAAAAGCTGTTTACGTAAATGTTCGCCGTAAACTGAAAATAGCCGCAAGTTTATGGTTTGCAAATTATATAAATAGTAATACTCCTTGCAAAGGTATTCTGTGTATAACTTATGCCATCCGTATGGCGACAGTGGTTTCAATGGCGAATCTTCTGTCACCGGCATAATCGCGGGATTACCATACACAGCTGCTGAAGACAAGCTTATGTATTTACATTGTGGATTATTTAATCTGATAGCATCAAGTACCTTTAAAGTATTAGTTACGTTGAGCTCAAAATCAAATACTGGTAAATTCAGAGATATGGGAACGCTTCCGTTACCACTTGCATTGATACAAACGTCAAACTTATGTGCTTCAAAAATAGGTTCATAAGAAGTATTTTGCCGCTCCAACCTAAAATAATTTTTATCATCTGACTCCAAAATATCTGCGCCCCATACCTCATTATTTCCGTTGTTGAAATAATTAAAAGTATTTAAGCCTACAAAACCTTTGGAACCTATAACTAGTATTTTCATTTTTTTCGCAAATTCTCAGGTAATTCTTTCAACATCTTTGCCGGGTTACCGCCTACCACTGTCCATGGCGCTACATCCTTTGTTACTACGCTGCCTGCGCCAACTATAGCACCCTCACCAATAGTTACACCTTTCAAAATGATACAGTTCATCCCAATCCACGCATTGGAGCAAATCTTTATGGGTTTAGAATTTACTACATCCCAATTTTTGTTTTCTATAAAATTTCTATTGTTCCGATGATCAATTAACTGTTGCCTTATATCAGCTTCTCTATGTCTATAGTCGACAGAATGAGAATCATGGTCATAAAAACAGGTTCCCCATGCCACGAAGATATCGTTTTCAAATTCGATCTTTGATCGGCAAATAATGGTACTAGAACCAATAAATGTATTATTTCCTACTATAACCCTTCCTGCCGACGTTTCGAACACTACTCTGCAATCTAGTACTGTATCATCGCCAACTTGTAAATATTTCTTTCCTGGCTCAGGTTTAACCAATACAAGGTCAAATTGTTGCCAAAAAAGTGAGTTCCCGGCAGTAATATATTGTCGTATTTGTTTCAAGCGTCTTTTAAACAACCACTTTTTTATTTCCGTTTTTAATAAATTAAACATATTTCACGTTAAAATAAAGCGTTGACAACAAATTATTAATATTAAAAATTGGGTGTAGGTTATTTATCGTTGATATTTAAATTCTTTAACACTTTTGCAGGCACACCGGCAGCCAAAACATACGGGGGTATATTGTGTGTTACCACACTACCCGCCGCTATTATAGCTCCTTGTCCAATAGTCACTCCTTTTAATATCGACACGTTAAAATTAATCCAAACGTCGTTACCTATCACAATTGAAGCAGTTTGAACAGACCCTTTATTTAAAGGGTGGCCATTTAAAGTCATATCTCGATAAGACAAAGCCCGCTCTACTGAATCGATTTCATGCGCGTTTGTGTCCATGATATTTACATTATGAGATATCAATACGTTATTCCCAATGGTGATACTTTCGCCAGACCATAATCTTGAGCCTTCTCCGATATAACAATAATCCCCTATGGTTATTTTACCATCATACGGGTATATTAATAGTTGACCCCGAATATGCGACCCTTTACCAATGATTATTTTTTTCTTGTCATTTTGCAGGTTTGTGATACTAGCCTGCGATAGAAATACCCCGCCGTTGTTAGTGGTAAGTTTTTCGCAAAGTGCGCTATTTTCTAAATCACTTAGTTTAAAAATTAATTTTTTAAAAAGCCGGATGCCAAATATTAAAATATCTCTTATCACTTTATTCGCTACTTATTCCAAATGCCATGAGCATTATTATTTATTATTTTATTGTATTGAATTAAATTCACAATATTAGCAAATATCATAGTAGAAATGGTTGCCAAGGGAATTCCGATAATACCTAACTTACAATATTTCGCCAAAAAAATCGCGAATGGAACATTGAAAACCATACCAATAACTCCACAAAGCAATTGTATTTTTATTTTGCCTACACCATTTAGAAAGTTTGAATATATAGAGCACCAATTTGTTGTAACAAAATACAGAAACATAATTAATGACAATTGAAATGGCACCAATACCTTGTTATTAGTCCAAATTTTATATAAAGGTGTGGCAACACCCATTTGCAATAATCCACCCACCAATAGACCGGCCCAAACAAACTTTAGCTTTTTCATAGAGTCAACTATCCAGGTCCAATCTTTTTCGACGTAGGCTTGGGTTGTCATTGACCAAACTGGTGTTAATATTATGGTAAAAAATATACTCGCGATACTGAAGTATTTATAGGCTACATTATAAGTAGTTACTTGCGCCGGCGCAAAAAGTTGGGCAATTATAAAATTGTCTGAGGCAAATAGGACTAAAGCAGCAATTTGAATTACAAAAAAATTGATACCTAGTTTAATGAGTTTGCTAACGTAAGATCTTTTAACAAAAGAGATAGATGGCCTTATCAGATGATAAGGTCTGAAAAATAAATAAAATGTGAAAACAAAGAAAATAATTATAGGACTCAGCGAGTAAACAACTGCAACCGCTGTTAACGAATTATAATTTGATGATTTTAATAGAAATAAACCTATTAAAATAACTACTTGTACTAATGCATTAGTAAGATCAGCCATTGCCGCACGCTGAAATGACAGCAACACAGTATTTATAAGACGAACAACAAATTGCACGAATAAAAAACAAATAGCAAATAAAACAGCGTTATTTAAATCATACTCCATTGATACCGGGGCATTAAACACTTTTACCCAGTTTATGAAAGGATGTATACATAAAAAAATGACGATGAGTGACCCAAATATTATGCTCAATGCCGCGTATGTGGTTGATACATATATCCGTCCCTTCTCAAAATCTCCCTTAGCTACGGCTATGGTTAAATGATTCCGAAGGCCATTTCCAAACCCCAAATCAAATAAGGAAAACCATCCTAAAACCGCCGTTAAAGTAAGCCATATACCGTATTGGGTAACACTCAAAAAAGTTAAAACCAACGGTATGGTAAGAAAATTTACACTTACATTTAGAACCTTGATAAAAATCGAATAAAAAGCATTCAGAACTACGGTTTTGCTTTTGCTATCGTTTAACTTAAGTAATTTGTTTAACCTATCCACTTGAAGTGCAATCTTTTTTTTGTAATAGACATACGCATTTGCCAATTTCAGGCCAGTAATTTTTGAATAAAAGTATTAACCGTAATAATTATTATTGACAATAATATGCCGATAATTGCGCCTACTACAGCGCCCTTTAACCTGCCAACCTTATCTTTTTCAAGAGGCAAAATAGGTGTATCAATAATGTGGATAAGTGGTGTTTCTTGTAACAAAGACATTTTCGATATTTCCAGGTTTTTCACCAATTCACTTAAAATAGCGGTATTGGCTTGTACATCCACCTGTCGTTTTTGAGATGGAACACGTAAACTTTGCAAAAACGGATTAGCGTTAGGGGCGGCGTCGTTAGACAATGCAACGCCGCTTATTGCCGCGTTTAGCATAGCCCTTACAGAATCCGTCTGACGTTGTAATACTGCAACATTTTTTTCTGCTTTTTCAGTTTTCGTTTTTATGTAAAAGTCAGAAACAACTTTAACTAACACTTCTGCAAAGTTTTTTGAAAATAATTCGTCAGTAGTTTTAACTACAACTGAAATAATAGTTAGTTTTTTATCAACCTTGTCTACGTTTAAGTTTTCCTTAATAAGCGTTTTATGAAAAACACCTAAAAGGCTATCTTGTGTTAGCGTAAATTTAGAAGCGTCGGCGCCAACTGGATAGGTAATCTTTTCAAGTTCAGGGTTTCCCTTCCACTTTTCTTTTAGCTTATTAAAATCAATATAATATTGTGCTAATGTTGTACTCTTTCCCTTGATCATAACAGGAGACAGTAAAGCCTTTTGAACAACAAAACGCGACTGCATCAAAGCCATCAGGTTATCGCCCGAGAATTCGCCACCAGCAGAGCCTAAACTACCCAAATCGACACCAAATTGGCTAGCCAAACCTAAAGCCCCACCTAAATTTCCACCTGACTTTTCGTCCTGAAGTGCAAAACTTAGCTCAGCCTTATATACAGGTTTTTTATAAAAGGAATATGCCAATCCAATCACGCATCCTATAACTGCACACAGCAAGATCCTTTTCCATTTAGATAAAATTAACTTCTTCCAGCTTCTAATTTTTTGGACAAGCTGTGATAGAGAAATTTCTTGAGCTTGGCTTACAGCAATTTGTTGATCTGAATTAACCATGCCTGATTACCTTTTTAAACTTAATATGCCTAAAATAATTGCGCCTAATGAAGCTAAACCTGTAGTGTACCCCAATATCAGTTGGCCCGTGTTTGTATTGTTAACCGGCTTCTTTGGTACAAAAATCTCGCTGCCGGGCTTGACACGGGGATGGCTATTAAAAAATAAAAATTTACTCGTTCCCTTAACGGTACCATTTGGATAAACAACATAGGCTCCTCGTTTAAGCGCGCTCGGAGAAAAGCCACCTGCATTTAATACATAATCTCTAAACGATTTATTTTTGCTATAAACAACGGCACTTGGATATAATACTTCACCGTTTACTCTAACCGTTTGCTGCTCTTTAGGGATTCTAAGTACATCGCCATTTTCTAATATCAAATCCTCTCCTGAACCAGGGCGCGCCAATATCTTCTTTAGGTTGATACCAACATAATTGTTTCTAAATTGTGAAGTATCAACTGAGTTATTTGTAGAATCTTTATAGCTACGTTGTAATCTTTTCAGGCGTTCTGATCTTTCTCTATTCAAAGCTACTGTATCTAATTTAGTTTTATCTACACCTAAAACAGCTGCATTGTCCCTGCGTAGGCTACCACCTTCTACATCTGCCGATTGAGTTAGCCCGCCGGCACGTCTAACCAGATCAGATATTTTCTCGTTCTTTTTTTCGATAGTATAATAGCCGGGAAATATTACTTCTCCTTCAACTTTCACTACCTTTTGTATCTCATAGCCCGGCAAACTGTAAACCGACACAATGTCAAAAGGCTTAAGGGAAAACTTTATGTCCTCGAATTTTAAATTAGAATCAACATTTATACTAAAGACCTGGGCAACTCTGCTTCCTTTTTGAGAAGGATCGCTATCGAAAACTCGTCTCGACACCTCTATCCTTTTCGAGCTTGCTCCTTCGGCAAAGCCCCCAGCTTTCAAAATCAAATCGGCAACTTTCATACTATCGGCATAATTAAAGTCACCTGGTTTTCTAACCTGTCCTTTAATGGTTACTTTGTATGGATCATGTAAATCAAATAACGACGTAATTGTAACATTGTCCTCACGCTGTAATACAATATCTGCAGAAGAATTATTCATTATATCCCGCAAATTAAATGATAGTTGTTGCGTTGTATTATCCGGGTTCAATCTTATAATACTTCCCCTACCTGTGAAAGCATCCTCTTTTAAACCACCAGCATTCTTGATTAATTGAGAAACAGTTAGCCCTTGTTGTAACTCGTAGTCGCCCGGTCGAAAAACCGCTCCCGTTATAACTACCCGATTTTCAAAACGATTTAGAATACGGTCTACCGTATATATATCACCTCTTTTGGGGGTATAAGTATCGAAATCTTTCTCAAAAATATCACTTATACGGCGTTGTCTGTCGCTGGCTTGGATAACTTTAATATGAGCTGTATAAGCCTGATCTGTAAACCCTCCAGCATAATTTATAATGTCTTTTAACTTTTCATTGGGTAACGGTTCAAATATGGCCGGCACTTTTACTTCTCCGCGCAATTCAACATGCATAGTATAAGGCGGTACGTGTATCTCATCCTGATCCTTCAATACAATATCGTCCTTATGATCGCCATGCACCAGGTATTCATACAAATCAAGTTTTCTAATCACTTTATTGCCTCTGATAATTTCAATTTTACGAAATGAGCCAATATCACTCGGCCCGCCGGCAGCATAAAGCGCGTCAAAGGCAGACGATAGCGACGGCAGTGTGTAAGTGCCAGGTCTAACCAGTTCGCCCTGAATACGGACGCTAATACTCCTGATATCACCTAAACTAACCTGTACATTAGTTCCATTTCCGATAGCATACCTGTTAGCTGCAAGTCTGCTTTTTATCGAAGTAGTGGCCTGCTCTATAGTCTTACCAGCCACATTCAAAACCCCCACCCCAGGGATGTTAATATTTCCCTCTGGAGACACTGTTAGCGTCCAATTTGCAATAGAATTACCATATACATTAATTACCAATTTATCGTCTGGACCCACAATATAGTTTACCGGTGTAGCTATTTTTAAATTGGGTTGAAAGGAATTAGCGTTAGCGTTTCTGAAAAGGCTGGCGCCAAAAATTTTGGATTGCAAAGCACTTAAAACATCATTGTTATTGTCTTTAGCAATCCCATCTCCAGATTTACCCCCATTCACTTTTCGGATTGCATCTGTATTTATTACCGTATCGGTACTGCCACTGTAACCTGTAGTATTCCCGTCTTTTCTTCTCACTTCAGTTATTCGGGCTTGTAAACGCTGGGCTTGATCAGGTGAAAGGTTGCGGCTTTCAGCTAATTGTATGAGTTGAGCGTCGGTTAAACCTTGTGCTTTAGCTGCTTGTAAGAGTTGACGTATCTGGTCATCAGAATAACTGTCAATATTTACGTTCGATAAGTTTTGAGGTAGCGTTTGTGCTGATACCGGACTACACGCAAAAATGCAGAGTATTACGCCCAGCAAAGCCAAACATATTTTTAGTTTATTCATGTCTTATTGTAAGCACTACTCAATAAATTTTATGTTTTATTGAAAAATAACAGGTGCAATAATACGCAATTTTAATAATTCAAACCTGACGAAAAAGTCATTATTAAATATGAGGAACACTAAATTATCATCCAATAAACAATTAGATTACCGTAAAGTTTGGCTTCGTATGTGTTTTATAAATAATAAAATTTATTTTCTTAAAAAGTCTTGATATGCAAGTTTTATTCCCTGCTCTAATTCAACGGTATGTTTCCAGCCCTTACTATGTAATTTACTTACATCCATCAATTTGCGTGGCGTGCCGTCGGGTTTTGCAGTATCAAATTCAATTGAACCTTCGTAGCCAATTATCTTTTTAACCAGCAAAGCCAGGTCTTTAATTGATATATCTTCACCTGTACCTATGTTTACCAACCCCGGCTCGTCGTAGTTTTGCATTAAGTAATAGCAAGCAGATGCCAAGTCGTCAGCAAACAAAAACTCGCGTTTAGGTGTGCCTGTACCCCAAATGGTAACTGAAGGAACACGTTGTTCTTTAGCCTCATGAAATCTCCTGATTAATGCCGGCAATACGTGCGAATTTTGGGGGTGATAATTATCATTATACCCGTACAAATTGGTAGGCATTACAGATATATAGTTACAGCCGTATTGTGCACGATAGGCGTCACACATTTTGATACCGGCAATTTTCGCTATAGCATAAGGCTCGTTGGTTTCTTCAAGGGGGCCGGTTAATAAATAGTCTTCTTTTAAAGGCTGCGGAGCCATTTTGGGATAAATACAGCTTGATCCTAAAAACATCAATTTGGTCACGCCATTTACATACGATGAATGGATAACGTTATTCTGTATCGCAAGATTTTCGTAAATAAAATCAGCTCGATAAGTATTGTTTGCCACTATACCACCCACTTTAGCAGCAGCTAAGAAAACATAGTCAGGTTTTTCCTGCGCAAAAAAATCGGCAACAGCCTGTTGATTGCGTAAATCGAGCTCTGCTGATGTACGGGTGATCAGGTTTTCGAAGCCTTCACTTTGAAGTTTTCTATAAATGGCAGACCCAACCATGCCTCTATGACCTGCGATATATATTTTGGAATTTTTATCCATTACTATGATGTTTAATTTTATAATTAAAATGCCTTTTCCTCTCCTTTAAGCACGTTCCAAAAGGTCAGGAATATGATCTTAAGATCTAATAAAAACGACCAGTTTTCTAAATACCATACGTCAGCCTCTACCCTTTGTAACATATCCTCAGTGGTCTTGGTTTCGCCCCTAAACCCGTTTATTTGTGCCCAACCGGTAATGCCAGGTTTTAAAAAGTGGCGAACCATAAATTGATCTATTAATTGCGAATAACGTTCTGTATGGCTTATCATATGTGGCCTGGGCCCAACAACAGACATATGTCCCATCAATACATTGAAAAATTGCGGAAATTCGTCTAAACTGGTTTTCCGGATAAATGCGCCTATTGGTGTAATACGCGAATCCGAGCGTGTGGCTTGTTTAGTGTCAGAATCAGCATTAACCCGCATACTTCTAAATTTATAACACTTAAATGGCACATTGTCCTTTCCTGAACGCTCTTGCGTAAAAAATACAGGCCCCTTTGATTGCAGCTTTATAATGATAGCCAGGATAGGAAATAACCAGCTAATAACAAACACAATAACGAATAGAGAAAACACAATATCAAACGCGCGCTTAATAAACCGGTTCAGCATGTTTTCCAATGGCTCCGGTCGCACAGAGATTACAGGTATGTGATCGTAGTTCTCTACCTGCATCAACTTTTTCGACTTGATATATTCGGGTATGATCTTGAACCTGATCAAATGCTTATCGGCCGCTAGCATCAGATCTTCTATTTGCTTTGATTGAGATGTAGGCAGGGCACAAAATATCTCGTGGACATTATTTTCAAGTGTAAAATCTATAACATCTGAAACACTGCCCAGGTATAGCCCAATCTCTGCAACACGTGAGGCTTTGTCATCAAAAAAACCAATCACTCTGTAACCGCTGTGCTTATGATTTTCAAAATATTGAAATATGTCCATAGCTATACGCCCTGACCCAACTATCACAATAGTTCTTGAGTTTACAAAAAGGTCGCGGTTACTTTTTCTTATTGCCAGGAATATCAATTTCCATCCACCTACTAAAAAACCAAAGATAATGACAGAGTAAAGCAAGTACTCCCGGGTAACCAAATAAGATTGTATACCTATTATTATTACAAAAAACGATAAAAGGAATATAAACAGCAGGTAGGCTTTTAAAAAATCGCGATAAGTTAAAATAGAGTCTTTATGTAGCACGCTTTCATATAAACCCGTAATATTTGTAGATAATAACCATACCAAGTTAAAAACCAAAATGATTAACAAATATTTATTGTCGGCTTGCCAGGTTGTTGGATTATTGATAAACAAATACGCTAAAAACATGCTCAAATTGAGCATGATATAGTCAATTGTTAAGTTTACTAATTTAATAAAAGTCGCGTATCTGTATATCATTCTTGAACAGTATCGTCCTATTTTATAAGTTATTTATCTCCTGTAATGTTGCAACTGCACTACCAAACTTAGCTACCACAATAGCCGCAGCGCTATTTGCAAAATCACAAGCTTCAGCTATTGATAGCTTATTAGCCAGCGCAAAAGCTAATGCAGCTACTACCGTATCGCCGGCCCCTGTAACGTCATAAACGTCAATGGCTTTTGTTGGCTTTTTAATTAATACATTGTTTTTATAGGCAGCAATTCCATCCTCTGACAAAGTTACAACAACAGTTTCGCAAGCTGTTACCTGCGCTATTTTTTTGCAAGCTGCCTCCAGGCTTTCGTTATCAACTATCGCAATTCCAGACGCTAACACCGCTTCTTTTTTATTAGGTTTAATTACTGTAGCTCCGCGATATTTAGATAAATCTTTATTTTTTGAATCAACCAGTGTTATGATATTATGTCTGTTACATAATTCAATCGTATCTTTTACCAACTTATCATTCAAAACGCCCTTGCAATAATCAGATAATATCAAAACATCAATCTTATTGATATTTGATCTGAGGCACTCAAAAAGTTCATTGCCAATTACATCATCACAATAAAATTTATCTTCTTTATCAAGACGCAGTAATTGGTGCTTATTAACCACTACGCGGCTTTTAAGCGTAGTGCGGCGCCTGGTATCTTTAGCCAGGTAAACAAACCCGGTTATAATACCTTTTAGTTCGGCCTCAACAATGTTTCGGTAATCATCATCGCCGGTTATGCTAATGATGGAACCGGTGCAACCAAAGGCATGCAAGTTTTCCAACACATTACCTGCACCACCAAGTGTGTAAGTATCATTTTTCACATCCACTATTTGTACAGGAGCTTCAGGAGATATCCTATCGCATGAACCGTTAATATAATGGTCGATCATAATATCGCCCATCACGGCTATTTTTATATTTTTTGGATCAGGAAAGTAAAAAGTTGGCATATTTTTTTTTATAACGGCCAGTAATATTGTCAATAATAATTACGCCTGGCCCATTGTGCCACCAAAATTCATTGGAAAACCTGAAGGATCCTGTTGTACTTTAATGCGGCCATTAACCGCTTCATATTTCTCAATGTTATCTTCAAGCGCAGTTAAAAGCCGTTTGGCATGTTCAGGAGTGATTATAATACGCGATTTTACTTTAGCCTTAGGTGTACCCGGCATTATTCTAATAAAATCAAGTACAAACTCTTGATTTGAATGCGTTATTATAGCCAGATTTGAATAGGTTCCTTCAGCAACTTCTTCAGAAAGTTCAATATTTAACTGGTTTTGGTTTTGTTCTTCCATAGTGTAAAAATAACAAAGCCTTCCGTTTTGCGGAAGGCTTTGTGCATTATTATTATTTACTCTAAAATTAAGCTTCTACTTCTTCGGCTTTTGATGCCATCAGGCGGTCGAATTCTTCCTGAGAACCTACACGGATATTGTCGTATTCGCGCAAACCGGTTCCTGAAGGAATCAGGTGACCTACGATAACGTTCTCTTTCAGGCCAAGCATAGTATCTCTCTTACCTGCAATCGCAGCTTCGTTCAATACCTTGGTAGTTTCCTGGAAGGAAGCCGCCGAAATGAACGATTTGGTACCTAACGACGCACGTGTGATACCTTGTAAAACAGGGCTTGAAGTAGCAGGGATTGCATCACGCACCTCAACCAATTTCAGGTCTCTACGTTTCAAGGTAGAGTTTTCGTCTCTTAATTTTCTTAAAGAGATGATCTGGCCGGCTTTTAATACATTTGAATCTCCTGGATCGGTTACCACTTTCTTATCGAAGATTTCATCATTCTCTAACATGAAATCCCAGCTGTCAACAGCCTCTTTCTCTAAGAAGCGGGTATCACCGGCATCTTCAATCTGTACTTTCTGCATCATTTGGTGAACGATAACCTCGAAGTGTTTATCATTGATCTTCACACCTTGCAGACGGTAAACTTCCTGTATACCATTAACAAGATACTCTTGTACAGCAGCAGGGCCCTTAATAGCCAAGATGTCAGATGGAGAAATTGAACCGTCAGATAATGGCATACCAGCTTTCACAAAGTCGTTATCCTGTACAAGGATATGTTTTGAAAGCGGTACGAGGTATTTTTTGACCTGACCATCTTTTGATTCAATAGTGATCTCGCGGTTACCACGTTTAACACCACCTAAGGTTACCACACCGTCAATCTCCGTTACTACAGCAGGGTTTGAAGGGTTACGTGCCTCAAATAACTCAGTTACACGTGGCAAACCACCGGTAATATCTCGCGTTTTACCTGTTGAACGAGGAATCTTCGCAATAATTTGACCGGTTTGTAGTTTTTCACCTTCATCAACAGCGATGTGTGCACCTACCGGAATATTGTATCCTTTAATTACGTTGCCTTGTTTATCAACAACTTGAATAGAAGGGTTTTTAGTTTTGTCCCTGGTATCGATAATTACTTTCTCACGGTGACCGGTTTGCTCGTCAGATTCTTCACGGAAAGTGATACCTTCCAACACAGCCTCAAACTGAGCTTTACCTGCAAATTCAGAGATAATTACCGCGTTGTACGGATCCCATGAGCAGATACGATCGCCTTTAGTAATTTTGGCACCGTCTTTTACATATAGGTATGAACCGTAAGGAATATTATTGGTTACGATAACTTTATTGCTACCTTCTTCAATAATACGGAACTCGCCTGAACGACCTAATACTACGTCAACTGTACCTTCCTCGGCAGTTTCGAACTGTACGGTACGTACGTTTTCAAACTCAATGATACCGTCAAATTTAGCGTTGATCTGAGATTCAGCCGCGATGTTTGATGCGGTACCACCCACGTGGAATGTACGCAATGTTAACTGTGTACCCGGCTCACCGATTGACTGTGCAGCAATTACACCCACAGCCTCGCCTTTTTGCACGCGTTTACCGCTTGCCAGGTTACGGCCGTAGCACAATGCACACACACCACGTTTGCTTTCGCAAGTTAATACTGAACGTATCTCGATACCTTCAAGTGGCGAGTTTTCGATTTTCTTAGCTACTTCTTCGGTAATGTCTTCACCGGCACCAGCTAACAGTTCGTTAGTGATGGGGTCAAACACGTCATGTAATGAAGTACGGCCAAGTATACGGTCATATAATGGCTCTACAATGTCCTCGTTGTCTTTCAACGCAGTAGTATAGATACCTCTTAAGGTACCGCAATCAACCATACCAACAATCATGTCTTGAGCTACGTCATGTAAACGACGGGTCAGGTAACCAGCATCCGCAGTTTTCAAAGCCGTATCCGCCAAACCTTTACGGGCACCGTGGGTTGAGATAAAGTACTCCAATACTGACAAACCTTCTTTAAAGTTTGACAAGATAGGGTTCTCGATAATCTCACCGCCTGAACCTGATTTTTGAGGTTTCGCCATCAAACCACGCATACCTGCAAGCTGACGGATCTGCTCTTTCGAACCACGCGCACCTGAATCCAACATCATATAAACTGAGTTGAAGCCCTGGTTGTCGTTGCTCAAAATGTCCATTACATTCGCGGTTAAGCGGTTGTTGATACGTGTCCAGATGTCGATGATCTGGTTGTAACGTTCGTTGTTGGTAATGAAACCCATGTTATAGTTACTCATTACCTCTTCTACCTGTTTAGAAGCAGTTTCGATCAAGGTTACCTTCTCTGCAGGGATATTGATATCCTTCAGGTTAAATGACAAACCACCCTGGAACGCCATTTTAAAACCAAGTTCTTTGATATCATCCAAAAACTGAGCTGCACGAGCCATACCGGTAATTTTCACCACCTCGCCAATAATATCACGTAATGATTTCTTGGTCAATAACTCGTTAATATAACCTACCTCGGCAGGTACATGTTCGTTAAATAATACGCGGCCTACAGTAGTGTCAATTATCTTGTTCACTATTTTGCCATCGCGCTCTTTAACGTTAGTTTTAACTTTAATAAATGCGTGCAGGTCAAGTTTCTTCTCGTTGTAGGCTATAATAACCTCTTCAGCCGAGTAGAAGGTAAGGCCCTCGCCTTTTACAACTCTGGTAGCATCAGTTTTACGGCCTTTAGTAATGTAGTACAGACCCAGCACCATGTCCTGAGAAGGTACAGTGATTGGCGTACCGTTAGCAGGGTTCAAAATGTTGTGCGATGCTAACATCAATACCTGAGCCTCTAATATTGCCGCGTTACCCAGTGGTACGTGAACCGCCATCTGGTCACCGTCGAAATCCGCGTTGAATGCCGTACAGGTTAATGGGTGCAACTGGATAGCTTTACCTTCAACCAATTTTGGCTGGAACGCCTGGATACCCAAACGGTGTAACGTAGGCGCACGGTTTAGCAATACAGGATGTCCTTTCAATACGTTTTCCAAAATATCCCAAACTAATGGGTCTTTACGGTCAACAATCTTTTTAGCTGATTTTACCGTTTTAACCACACCACGCTCAATCATTTTGCGGATGATAAATGGTTTAAACAGCTCGGCAGCCATATCTTTTGGTAAACCGCACTCGTGCAATTTGAGGTTCGGACCTACGACGATTACCGAACGTGCAGAGTAGTCAACACGTTTACCTAATAAGTTTTGACGGAAACGGCCTTGTTTACCTTTCAGGATGTCTGAAAGTGATTTCAAAGCACGGTTACCTTCAGTTTTTACCGCGTTAACTTTACGTGAGTTATCAAATAACGAGTCAACAGCTTCCTGCAACATACGTTTTTCATTACGTAAAATTACCTCTGGTGCTTTGATCTCGATCAAACGTTTTAAACGGTTGTTACGGATAATAACACGACGGTAAAGGTCATTCAAGTCAGACGTTGCGAAACGGCCACCTTCCAGTGGTACCAATGGACGCAATTCTGGCGGAATAACCGGAACGATCTTAACGATCATCCACTCAGGGTTGTTCTCGATACGAGTTTTTGAACCACGAAAAGCCTCCACAACCTGAAGACGTTTTAACGCTTCGTTTTTACGTTGTTGTGAAGTTTCAGTAGCAGCCTGGTGACGCAGATCATAAGAAAGCTGATCCAGATCAATACGTTTTAATAATTCTTCAAGAGCTTCGGCACCCATTTTGGCAACGAATTTCTGCGGATCTTTATCGTCTAAGTATTGATTCTCTTTTGGTAGTGTATCCAGGATATCCAGGTATTCTTCTTCAGTTAAAAAGTCCATAGCGCTGATGCCGTCAGACTCTTTAATACCCGGTTGGATAACTACATATCTTTCATAATAAATAATCAGATCCAATTTCTTGGTTGGCAAGCCCAATAAGTAACCAATTTTGTTTGGTAACGAACGGAAATACCAGATATGAGCTACAGGCACCACCAGGTTGATGTGGCCCATACGCTCACGACGTACTTTTTTCTCGGTTACTTCAACACCGCAACGGTCGCACACGATACCTTTGTAACGGATACGTTTGTATTTACCGCAATGGCACTCGTAATCTTTCACCGGACCAAAAATACGCTCGCAAAATAAACCATCACGCTCAGGTTTGTAGGTTCTGTAGTTGATGGTTTCTGGTTTTAATACCTCACCGCTTGAACGCTCCAATATAGCCTCAGGCGAAGCCAGGCTAATGGTGATAGTAGTAAAATTACTTTTGATTTTATTATCCTTTTTGTAAGACATAGTCTCCCTTTTTTTTAATGAGTGAATGAGTGAGTGGTGAATGAGTGAATGTGTGATTACTCACTCATTCGCTCATTCACTAATTCACAAATTAGTCTAATGTGATATCCAAACCTAAACCTCTAAGCTCATGAACCAATACGTTGAATGATTCAGGAACTGATGGTGTAGGTAAGTTTTCACCTTTAACAATAGCCTCGTAAGTTTTAGCACGGCCCACAACATCATCCGACTTAACAGTCAAAATCTCCTGCAGGATGTTTGCAGCACCGAATGCCTCAAGTGCCCAAACCTCCATCTCACCAAAACGCTGACCACCAAATTGAGCTTTACCGCCCAATGGTTGTTGTGTAATTAATGAGTACGGACCGATTGAACGTGCGTGCATCTTATCGTCAACCATGTGACCTAATTTCAGCATGTAAATAATACCTACAGTAGTTTGCTGATCAAAACGATCGCCGGTTAAGCCATTGTATAAGTAGGTACGGCCTGATTCAGGGATTCCGGCTTTTTTGATCCAACCCTCAACTTCTTCATGGCTTGCACCATCAAAGATCGGAGTAGCAAATTTAACGCCCAGTTCTTTACCAGCCCAGCCCAATACAGTTTCATAGATCTGACCAAGGTTCATACGTGAAGGTACCCCCAGTGGGTTCAACACAATATCAACCGGAGTTCCGTCTTCCAGGAAAGGCATATCCTCGTCACGTACAATACGTGCAACGATACCTTTATTACCGTGACGGCCCGCCATTTTATCACCTACTTTAAGCTTACGCTTTTTAGCGATGTAAACTTTAGCCATTTGTACAATACCTGATGGAAGCTCGTCACCTACGCTGATCGCAAATTTATCGCGACGGTAAGCGCCCAGTTCCTCATTTACTTTGATACCGTAGTTATGCAGTAACAACTTGATCTGATCATTTTTATCATCATCAGTTGTCCATTTAGTCGGGTTGATGTTTTCGTAGTTCAGCTCAGCTAATATTTTCTGAGTGAATTTAACACCTTTTGGCACCAACAGCTCTTTGTAAACGTTGCTAACACCTTGTGATGTTTTGCCGTTTACAATCTCGAACAACTTATCGATCAAAGTATTTTTCAGATCTTTCAATGCTTTTTCGTGTTTAACGTCAAGCTTGTCAATCTGAGCTTTCTCTTCGGCTTTGGTTGTTTTCTTAGCGCGAGAGAACAATTTAGTATCGATAACCACACCTGCAATTGATGGTGGAGTTTTCAAAGAAGCGTCTTTTACGTCTCCTGCTTTGTCTCCAAAAATTGCACGTAACAGTTTTTCTTCCGGTGAAGGGTCAGACTCACCTTTTGGAGTGATCTTACCAATCAGGATGTCGCCTTCTTTAACCTCAGCACCTATACGGATAATACCGTTTTCGTCAAGGTCTTTAGTAGCTTCTTCTGATACGTTAGGGATATCTGGTGTTAATTCTTCTTCACCACGTTTAGTATCACGTACCTCTAATTCAAACTCTTCAACGTGAATCGAAGTAAAGATATCCTGAGATACTACACGCTCAGAAATTACGATCGCATCCTCAAAGTTATAACCTTGCCAAGGCATGAATGCCACTTTAAGGTTACGGCCCAGAGCAAGCTCACCATCCTGAGTTGCATAGCCTTCGCAAAGCACTTGTCCTTTTTCAACGCGCTCACCTTTCTTAACGATAGGTTTCAGGTTAATGGTTGTGCTTTGGTTGGTTTTCTTGAACTTGGTTAAGATATAGCTTTTTGAATCGCCATCGAAAGAAACCAAACGGTCGTCTTCGTTACGATCATATTTAATAACAATTTGGTTAGCATCCACATATTCAACTACACCATCGCCTTCGGCGTTGATCAGGGTACGTGAATCTTTTGCTACGCGACCTTCCAAACCGGTACCTACAATTGGCGCTTCAGGACGTAATAGCGGAACGGCCTGGCGCTGCATGTTCGATCCCATCAATGCACGGTTAGCGTCATCATGCTCCAGGAACGGAATCAATGATGCCGCGATAGACGTGATCTGGTTTGGAGCAACGTCCATCAAATCCAGTCTTTCCGGCTCGATAACCGGGAAGTCACCCTCATAACGGGCTTTTACTTTTGGTGTAGCAAACTCGCCCTTGTCATCATAAACCGCATTTGCCTGGCCAATGGTTTTACCGTCTTCATCCTCGGCAGATAAATAGATAACCGGCTCCTGAACTTGTACTTTACCGTTAATAACGCGTTTGTACGGCGTTTCGATAAAGCCTAAGTTGTTGATTTTGGCGTGTACGCAAAGCGATGAAATCAAACCGATGTTTGGACCCTCAGGAGTCTCGATGGTACACAACCTACCGTAGTGGGTGTAGTGAACGTCACGAACCTCGAAGCCTGCACGCTCACGCGACAGACCACCGGGGCCTAAGGCTGACAGACGACGCTTGTGCGTAATCTCTGCCAGTGGATTGGTTTGATCCATGAACTGTGATAACTGGTTAGTTCCGAAGAACGAGTTGATCACAGATGATAATGTACGTGCATTGATCAGGTCGGTTGGTGTGAACACCTCGTTGTCACGAATGTTCATACGCTCACGGATGGTACGAGCCATACGTGCCAAACCAACACCAAACTGAGCATATAACTGCTCGCCAACGGTACGTACGCGACGGTTTGATAAGTGATCAATATCATCCACCTCAGCTTTTGAGTTGATTAATTTGATCAGATATTTAACTATCGCAATGATATCCTGTTTAGTTAAAACCTTAGTTTCTTCTGAAGTATCCAGTTGTAACTTACGGTTGATGCGGTAACGACCAACATCACCCAGGTCATAACGTTTGTCAGAGAAGAACAAACGGTCGATGATACCACGTGCAGTTTCCTCATCAGGTGGTTCAGCGTTACGTAATTGACGGTAGATATGCTCAACCGCTTCTTTCTCTGAGTTTGAAGTATCTTTTTGTAAAGTATTATATATAATAGTGTAATCACCACTGGTAGACGCATCTTCCTTGTTCAGGATGATGGTTTTAACACCGGCGTCAATGATCATATCGATATGATCATCTTCAAGCACGGTTTCACGCTCCAGGATAATTTCGTTACGGTCAATAGAAACTACTTCACCGGTATCTTCATCTACAAAGTCTTCAACCCATTTCTTCAAAACTCTTGCAGCCAGTTTACGGCCGATGAATTTTTTAAGACCTGACTTGCTAACTTTAACCTCGTCGGCCAGTTCGAACAACTCTAAGATATCTTTATCTGAGTCATAACCAATGGCACGCAATAAGGTAGTTACCGGGAATTTCTTTTTACGGTCAATGTACGCATACATTACGTTGTTAACGTCTGTAGCAAACTCAATCCATGAACCTTTGAAAGGGATAACACGGGCAGAGTACAACTTAGTACCGTTAGTATGGCGGCTTTGGCCAAAGAACACGCCCGGCGAACGGTGTAATTGCGATACAATTACACGTTCAGCGCCGTTGATCACAAATGTTCCTTTTGGAGTCATGTATGGGATAGTACCCAGATACACGTCCTGAACAATGGTTTCAAAATCTTCGTGCTCGGCATCATTACATGACAAACGAAGTTTTGCTTTTAACGGAACGCTGTAAGTTAATCCGCGTTCAATACACTCGCGTATATCGTAACGTGGCGGATCAATAAAATAATCAAGAAACTCCAGGACGAAGATGTTTCTTGAATCTGAAATAGGAAAGTTTTCGGCAAACACTTTAAACAAGCCTTCTTTGTGGCGATTGTCTGAAGTTGTTTCTAATTGAAAAAATTCCTGAAAAGATTGCAACTGCACATCCAGAAAATCCGGGTACTCAAGTACCTTTCTGCTGGTTGCGAAGTTTACTCTTTGATTTGTGTTGTTTGCCAAGGTATTTTAATTTTAGTTAATTAAACTATTAAGACGTACGTTACCAGATGTGAGATATGAGATAAATTTTAACATCTAATGCCTGATATTCGCCAACTTGTCAACAGCTTAAGATCTCATATCTCAATTCCCACTGTCCCAAATCTATTATCAAACCTTTATAAACAGCAATAGACCCCGACCAATTTAGGTCGGAGTCTGATGCTATACGTGTTGTGATTAATTACTTAATCTCAACTACTGCTCCGGCTTCTTCTAACTGAGTTTTCAGAGATTGAGCTTCTTCTTTAGATACACCTGTTTTTAATTCTTTTGGTGCACCGTCAACAAGATCTTTTGCTTCTTTCAAACCAAGACCGGTTAAGTCTTTTACTAATTTAACAACAGCTAATTTTTGACCACCTGCTTCTTTCAGGATTACGTCAAATGCTGTTTGCTCAGCAGCAGCTGGAGCAGCGTCATCACCGCCAGCAGCAGGAGCAGCAACAGCTACAGCTGCAGCAGCAGGCTCAATGCCATACTCGTCTTTCAAGATCTGAGCTAATTCGTTTACTTCTTTTACTGTCAAGTTAACTAACTGTTCAGCAAATGCTTTTAAATCCGCCATTTTATTATGTTTTTTTACTTTAATACTTTGTTTTTAATGTTCAAACTTTAAGGTGTTTGAATTAACCTCTTTCTTGTAATGTTTTTACTAATCCTGCCAATGTGTTGCCACCTGACTGCAGGGCCGATATCACATTTTTCGCTGGAGATTGCAGTAATCCAATGATCTCGCCAATCAATTGCTCTTTTGATTTCAACTTAGTAAGAGCATCAATTTGGTTGTCGCCGATAAATACTGCTGAGTCAATATAGGCTGCTTTTAAAACCGGTTTGTCACCTGTTTTTCTCAATTGTTTAATCAACTTTGCCGGAGCAGTTGCTGATTTTGAGAAAAGGATTGATGATGAACCTTTTAATACATCATATATTTCAGTGAATTCGCCACCGGCAGCTTCCATAGCTTTTTTAATCAAGCTGTTTTTAGCTACCTGAATTTTGATATCACTCTCAAAACATTTTCGACGGATGTCATTGATTTTGGCAACCGTTAAATTTGAAGTATCAGTAATATAAAAATTACCGTACTCTTTCATTTGCTCAGTGAGGGCAAGAACAAGGTCGTGTTTTTCTTCTTTATTCATGATTAAATTCCCGCTACTGATTTTGCTTCAATTGTTATTCCGGGAGACATAGTTGAAGAGATATGAATGCTCTTAAAATATGTTCCTTTTGCTGCTGATGGTTTTAATTTTGAGATAGTTTGCAATACTTCTAATGCATTCTCATAAATTTTATCAGCAGGGAAAGATACTTTACCTATTGAGGTATGAATGATACCGGTTTTATCAACCTTGAAGTCAATTTTACCACCTTTAACCTCAGTTACAGCTTTACCAACTTCTGTTGTTACTGTACCTGATTTAGGGTTTGGCATCAAGTTACGCGGACCAAGCACACGGCCTAATCTACCTACTTTAGCCATCACACTTGGCATAGTGATGATAATATCAACATCAGTCCATCCACCTTCAATTTTGGCGATATAATCGTCCAAACCAACGAAATCTGCACCTGCATCTTTAGCCTCTTGCTCCTTGTCTGGAGTACAAAGTACTAATACACGTACAGTTTTGCCGGTTCCATGAGGAAGGGTTGCAATACCACGTACCATTTGATTGGCTTTACGAGGGTCAACACCTAAACGTACATCTATATCAACTGATGAATCGAACTTGGTATTAGTAATTTCTTTTACCAAAGCCGCTGCATCCTGCAGAGTATAAGATTTGTTCGCCTCAATTTTGGACTGCGCCACTTTTTGATTTTTTGTTAATCTAGCCACGTCTTAAACTGATTTGTAAATTAATTAATTCCAGGGAGCCGTACCTGATACGGTGATCCCCATACTGCGGGCAGTTCCTGCTACCATTTTCATGGCTGATTCAACTGTGAACGCGTTTAAATCGGTCATTTTATCTTTGGCGATAGTCTCAACCTGATCCCAGCTAACGCTGGCAACCTTTTTACGGTTAGGCTCTGCCGAACCACTCTTTAAACCTGACACTTCCATTAACTGGATTGCAACAGGAGGAGTTTTAATGATAAAATCGAAAGATTTGTCAACGTAAACAGTAATCACTACAGGTAACACTTTACCAGGTTTGTCCTGGGTACGTGCGTTGAACTGCTTGCAAAACTCCATAATGTTCACACCTTTTGCACCCAATGCCGGGCCAATTGGAGGAGATGGATTTGCAGCACCGCCCTTCACTTGCAGCTTAACCATTGCACCGACTTCTTTTGCCATTTTGCTTTTTATTTAATTATCAATGTTATAAAGTGGAAGCTATGTAACATTTACGCTCTTGATAGATTTTTAGATGTGAGAATTGAGATTTGAGACTCTCTTCTGTATCGCTTTATCTATTTAATATTTTTGAATTTGGTGTATCAATTTGCTGACAGCTTCCTTATCAACTAATCTTCAATCACCAATCTTTAATCGCTACTCTTTCTCAACCTGCATGTAATTCAATTCAAGCGGCGTACGGCGGCCAAATATCTTTACCATTACTTTGAGTTTCTTTTTTTCTTCGTTAACTTCTTCAATAACACCGCTAAAGCCATTGAAAGGTCCGTCCATTACTTTAACGTTTTCGCCAACGTAATACGGCACATTCATGGTTTCGCCTTGTGCGCTCATCTCGTCAACCTTACCTAAAATACGGTTAACCTCTGCCTGGCGCAACGGAATGGCATTACCTGCTTTGTCGCCCAAAAAACCAATTACACTGTTCACATTTTTAATGATGTGCTCCAGCTCGCCGTCTAATTGAGCTTCCATTAATACATAACCCGGAAAGTAGTTACGCTCTTTAGCGATCTTCTTCCCGTCGCGCATTTGGTAATACTTCTCTGTAGGGATTAACACCTGAGGTACCAAATGGCTAATGCCCAGACGTGAAATCTCGGCATCAATATATTGCTTAACTTTTTTTTCCTTACCGCTAATAGCGCGTACTACATACCATTTTAACTGATCACCCATTCTTACTATATAATTAAGCTAGTGAACTATAAAACTTGTTAAGCAAAAGGCCGATAATCTGATCCATGCCAAAAATAAGCAGGGCGATAATAATCGCTGCAACCAACACCAATACTGCACTGCTTTGTAACTCGCGCCAGGTTGGCCAAGTTACCTTTTCGGTCATCTCGACGTAAGACTCTTTAATATATTCAGATATACCAGCCATTCTAATTATTGCTATTATGCACGGGAACAAGGATTCGAACCCTGATCAAAGGTTTTGGAGACCTCTATTCTACCATTGAACTATTCCCGTGTGTAAAACCTTCTATAATACTGAAGGAACTTTATAATATTGATAAAGTACCCCGGCCTGAGCCAGGGTACTTTTCAAAAAATTAACCGTTTTTATTTCCCTTAATGGGCTGAAATTATTTCAAAATTTCAGTAACCTGGCCAGCACCTACAGTTCTGCCACCTTCACGGATAGCGAAACGTAAGCCTTTTTCCATTGCGATAGCGTTAATCAATTTTACAGTGATGGTAACGTTATCACCAGGCATAACCATTTCTACACCTTCAGCTAGTGAAATCTCACCAGTTACGTCAGTAGTACGGAAATAGAATTGCGGACGATATTTGTTGAAGAATGGAGTGTGACGACCACCTTCAGCTTTTGATAATACGTAAACTTCTGCTTTGAAATCAGTGTGCGGAGTTACTGAACCTGGTTTGCAGATAACCATACCACGACGGATATCAGTTTTCTCAATACCACGTAACAATAAACCTACGTTGTCACCAGCTTCACCACGGTCAAGGATTTTGCGGAACATTTCAACACCAGTTACGGTTGATTTCAAGTTCTCAGCACCCATACCCAGGATGTCAACAGGCTCACCAGAGTTAATTACACCACGCTCGATACGGCCAGTTGCTACTGTACCACGACCAGTGATTGAGAATACGTCCTCAACTGGCATCAAGAATGGAAGCTCTGTCAAACGTGGAGGGATTGGGATGTAGTTATCTACAGCATCCATCAGCTCCATGATTTTACCAACCCATTTCGGATCAGCATTCAAACCACCCAGAGCAGAACCTTGGATAACAGGAATGTCATCACCAGGGAACTCATAGAATGATAATAATTCACGAATTTCCATTTCAACAAGCTCTAACAACTCTGGGTCGTCAACCATGTCAACTTTGTTCATGAATACTACTAGGGCAGGTACACCTACCTGACGAGCCAAAAGGATGTGCTCGCGAGTTTGTGGCATCGGACCGTCAGTTGCAGCAACAACGATAATTGCACCGTCCATTTGCGCAGCACCAGTAACCATGTTTTTCACATAGTCAGCGTGACCCGGACAGTCAACGTGAGCATAGTGACGGTTAGCAGTTGAATACTCAACGTGAGCAGTGTTAATGGTGATACCACGCTCTTTTTCTTCAGGAGCTGAGTCAATTGAATCAAATGAACGAGCTTCTGATAAACCTGCGTCAGCTAATACTTTAGTGATAGCTGCGGTAAGGGTTGTTTTACCGTGGTCAACGTGACCGATTGTACCGATGTTTAAGTGCGGCTTACTGCGGTCAAACTTTTCTTTTGCCATGATTTAATCTTTATTTGTAGGTTAATTTATATGCTTTATTAATAACGTTAATACGTTGAGCCAACAATGGGATTTGAACCCATGACCTCTTCCTTACCAAGGAAGTGCTCTACCCCTGAGCTACGTCGGCTAATGTTAGTCTGAGTTCGATTTTTGAAATCCGACTGCATTTTTGAGCGGAAGACGAGGTTCGAACTCGCGACCTATAGCTTGGAAGGCTATCGCTCTACCAACTGAGCTACTTCCGCTTGTTAATGAGTGAATGAGTGAATTAGCGATTGATTGATTTTAAATTCAATCTATCCACTCATTCACTCAATCAAACCTTCACTCATTCTATTGTGGGGAGAGAAGGATTCGAACCTTCGTAGCCGAAGCAACGGATTTACAGTCCGTCCCATTTGACCGCTCTGGTATCTCCCCAGCGCTAATTCAGATTTACGATTTCAGATTTACGAATTGACAAGCAAATCGTAAATCGTAATGCTGCAATCTAAATTCAGCAGAGCCTCCTATCGGGATCGAACCAATGACCTACTGATTACAAGTCAGTTGCTCTACCAGCTGAGCTAAGGAGGCTTATTATTGAACTTATTTTACTGCCCGGTGTTATACACCTTTCAGCAAACAATCGGCGAAGATGCGATTATTTTTTTAAGCTTGATAATTTTTATTTTAAAGAACCTTCCTTTTCGTTGAAGAAGTGCATTACATACCTCCCCGAAAGGGATTGCAAATTTACAAATAAATAACGCCCCGCAAAATTTTTTATCAAAAAAAATCGGCAGCCTTTTTGGGCCGCCGATTTCAATAAAATATTCTAGGTTTTTAATTCTCAAAATTCATCGTCGGTTGATGCCAATACGGCATTTTTAACCTGCTGAGCTGCAATCTCTTTCTTGGTTTTATGTTTGGCAATTTGTTTGCGCAAGCTCTCAATGGCCAGGTCTGTAGCTTCTTCGAAAGTTTTGCATTGCTCCTTCGCAAAAATTTGATTGCCGGGTAACTGCAGCTTAATTTCAGCGATCTTATTGGCCTCGTCTTCTACATTTTCAAGCTTTAAATAAACTTCGCCATTAATAATGTTATCATAAAAAGTTTCCAGCTTGTCTGCTTTTCTTTGAATGAACTCCAATAATCCTTTGTCTGCAGTAAAATGAATTGATTGCACTGTAATTTTCATGATTCCTCCTTTTTATGCCTTTGGATGGGCAAGTTTATAAATAGTTTTTAATCGTTCAACTGAATTGTGCGTATAGATTTGCGTGGCGCTTAAATTAGCATGGCCCAGCAATTCTTTTATCGCATTTAAGTCAGCTCCGGCATTTAATAAGCTGGTAGCAAAGGTATGCCTCAGCACATGGGGGCTTTTTTTATTTTGGGTTGATATATGAGATAAATATTTATGCACTGTCAAATAAATTAGTTTTGGATATGCATTTGCCCCTTTATCTGTAACGATCAATGTTAATGAATTGTTACCAAAATTTTCATTTTTCTTTAACTCATTGTATTTCAACAATAAATTTCGCAACTCTTGGTTCATAGGTATAATGCGTTCTTTGTTACGCTTACCTAAAACCTTCACGGTGCCCTCATAAATGTTGATATCGGTATGTTTTATACCCAGCAGTTCAGACAAACGCATACCGGTACCAAACAACATCTCTATAATGAGCTTATCGCGGGTACCTTTAAAATCTTCTGTAAAAATCCCGTCGTTGTTCAGCATCTGGGTAAGCCGCGCATCCTCAACCACAACGGGAAGGTGCTTTGGTATTTTGGGGACGACTATTTTTGAGGTGGGATTAACAGTTATCTCCCCCTCCTGCAGTAAAAACTTAAAGTATTTTCGAAGTGTAGCAACTTTACGATTGATAGATGTTGAGGTAAGCCCCTCGTTCATCAATTCAACCATCCAGTTGCGTATCTGGTGATGAGTAATTTCTGATGGATGTGCGATGGGTTCATCCGGTTCATGAATAAAGCGCATGAACTGATCAAGGTCTGACTGGTAAGCCGAAACGGTATGGGGAGAGTACCGTTTCTCGAATTTGATGTATTGTATAAACCGGTCTAAAAACATAAAAACTACTTGCACATCCAGTAGAATGAATGTACAAATAGTTTTATATATGTTTACAAGAAAAACTGAAAATTCTTTTTACAAAGAATTAAGCAGTTGTATCAAGGTTCATGTTCTGTTTATAGATGGCATGCTTAATCTCGTGACGACGGGCCACAGATTTTTTCTCGAATGCCTGACGGCTGCGTAGTTCGCGCAATACACCTGTTTTTTCAAATTTCTTTTTGAAGCGTTTTAACGCTTTATCTAAAGATTCGCCTTCTTTAACGTTGATTATGATCATATCCAATATACCTCCTTTCGGGACGGCAAATGTACACACAATGTTTTGATTTACAAAAAGGTTTTTAATAAAGAATGGGATTATTTTTCAGCGAGTTAGCTTATCCACGAACTTATGGCTACCCATCTAACCCACTTACCATTCTCGTTTTTGTAAAGTGCAAACTCTCCGTATCCGCATAAACCGCCGCAACTGTAGCCATAATAAAACAAACAGAAGGTACCATTGCGTAAAAGTATCGGCTTTGAAAATGTATATAATTTATGTATACCCATTTTATACATATAGTTCCAACCGCGACCTTTCCAGTCTTTAAAAACAGCATTTACGGTATCAGTTGATATCATTCGCGAATCTAAGAACAGATGATCGTACCATTTATAATTTACCATTTTATCAATTTCGTCATTTACGTACTTCATTTCTGCAACAGACATTACCATTGAATCTAGTCCGACCGGACGCATCCTTCCACCCTTATCTTTAAAAACAAGCGAATTTCCTTTAGCTCTTGACATGGCCGTAGGTTTACCAGTACCATTTTCGGTAAATATTACACTATCGGCACTTTCTTTATAAAACATATGGCTTTGAGGATACCATAAACCCTCATGCATAATATGTATAGCAAACCTGCCAATGCTGTCCTGATAAACAATATCTTTATCAGTAATTATTTGGTTAATGATTCTCTTGGCCATGGCACTAGTTTGTGCGTAGCCGGCATTACAAATTAAACAGAGTATTATAATATAAAATGGATATTTCATAGACGGCGGTATCAGGTTATTACATATCAATATTACGATTAAAAACTAAATACTTAAATCGAAGTAACAACCAAACTTTTTTGTCGGCTATATGTTGGTTCTATCTGTTATATTTAGCTCCTCTATTTTTATTTGATACATGACTACAGATAATAGCACCCAGGCAACATACGTCCATTACTTGCAAGGCGGCGGCGAAATGGGGCAGCTAATCCGCGATTTTGATTGGGATAGCACCTCCTTAGGTAATCCCGAAGGTTGGTCGCAAAGCTTATTGACTACGTTAGCCATTATCCTCAATTCTAAGTTCCCTATGTTTTTATGGTGGGGGCCGGAATTAATTCAATTTTATAATGATGCCTATAGGCCCAGCCTGGGCCAAAACGGCAAACATCCAAAAGCACTTGGCCAGCCGGGTATTGACTGCTGGCCCGAAATATGGCCGGTTATCAAGCCATTAATCGATCAGGTGCTTGAAACCGGTGAATCGACCTGGAACGAAAACCAGCTTATACCTATTTATCGCAATAATAAACTTGAAGATGTTTACTGGACATTTAGCTACAGCAAGGTAATTGATGAGTTGGGTAAACCCGGCGGTGTACTGGTGATATGTAATGAAACTACCGACCAGGTGACTTCTTACAACAATGTGCAAAACGCAAAAAATGAATTAGAATTTGCTGTTGAAGCGGCCGACCTGGGTACCTGGGACCTTAACCCCATAACCTATAAATTTATTGGTAACGAACGCTTAAAAAAATGGTTTGGGTTAGCTGACCATGAAGAAATTGACCTGGAATTGGCTTTGGCCGCACTGTCTGAAGAAGACCGCGTGCGCGTATCTAACGCCATAGCCAAAGCGTTGGAACCAGCATCTGACGGAAACTATAATATAATATATACTATAAACGATAGCGAAGGCGGTAAACGCATTGTTGAGGCTACCGGCCGCGCTAAATTTGATGCAGAGGGCAAGCCGTACCAATTTAGCGGTATACTGCAGGATGTTACCGAGGAGTACCAATTACAAGTACGTAAAGACGAATTTATCAGCGTAGCCAGTCACGAGTTAAAAACACCGATCACTTCGCTTAGCGCTTCAATACAGATCTTGCAAAAACTGGTAAAAACCGACCCCTCTTCAGACAAAGTACCCATGTTTGTAAACAAAGCCAGTAATAATCTGAGTAAACTTACCCATTTACTGGACGACCTGCTTAACGTTACTAAAATACAACAGGGCCAACTGGCGCTTAATATTAACCGCTTTGACCTTGTCGAACTGGTGAAAGATTGCTGCGAGCATATTAACCCGTTACATGACTATGAATTTGTTTTTTTAGGTGACGAAGAGCTGATGATTTATGCTGATTACCGCCGAATTGACCAGGTAATGATTAATCTTATCGGTAATGCAATAAAATATTCTCCCCATAAAAAACGCATTGAAATCACCGTACTGCATGATGATGCTAATGCCACGGTTGCTATCCGTGACTTCGGAATTGGCATCAACCCACAAAAATTACCCCATCTTTTTGATCGATATTACCGCGTTGATGCGTTTGGGCACCAGTTTTCGGGTTTAGGGTTGGGGCTTTATATTAGTGCAGAGATCATTAACCGCCACAATGGTAAGATTGGCGTACATAGCGAAGTTGGCAGCGGCAGTAACTTTTGGTTCACTATTCCGCTGGATGATCCTTCTATTTCGTAACTCAGCAAGAATCGGGTTTTATGGCATGTGAGCCCATGATAATTTTGTACCGTCAAACAAGCAATCATGGAAATGCAACACGAGATAGATTATAAAAGAATAGCAGAAGCCATTGAGTTTTTAAGGCTTAACTATAAACGCCAGCCAACGCTCGAAGAAGCTGCCGAATATGTTAACCTGAGCCCTTTCCATTTTCAAAGGATGTTTACCAACTGGGCCGGCGTTTCGCCAAAACAGTTTTTGCAATATCTGAGCATTGAACACGCCAAGTCAATTTTAAAGGAAAAACAGGCTTCATTATTTGATGCAGCCCTTGATACCGGATTATCAGGTACGGGCCGCCTGCATGATTTGTTTATCAAGATAGAGGGCATGACGCCCGGCGAGTACAAAAACGGCGGTGAACAATTGAATATCAGCTACAGCTTTGCCCAAAGTCCGTTCGGCACTATCTTGGTAGCATCAACCACTAAAGGTATTTGCTACATGGCTTTTGCCGATGGTGATAATAATGAAGCGCTGGGCGATTTGAAAAGTAAATTTCCGAATGCACATTACACCAATTTTTTAGATACCATACAGCAAAACGCGCTATTTATTTTTACGCGGGATTGGAGTAAACTGAGCGATATTAAATTACACCTGAAAGGCACACCTTTTCAGCTGAAAGTTTGGGAGACTTTGCTGAAAGTACCTGTTGGTGGATTGACAACCTACGGTAACCTGGCTAACACTTTGCAAAATCCTAACGCCAGCCGTGCTGTCGGCTCGGCAGTGGGCGATAATCCGGTAGCATTCTTGATACCCTGCCACCGCGTTATCCGGTCGACCGGCGAAACCGGGCAATATCACTGGGGTAGCGGCCGCAAAACCGCGATGCTGGGCTGGGAAGCTGCGCAAACGGCAAAGCATCATGATTAACCACATTGATTTGGGGCCAAGCGTTTTTTCACGCTTTATGGCCATTCAAAAATTAATACAAAAGGGCGAAATCTGTTACGGCGGTAACAAAAAGCTTAAAATTTACGGGACGTTGCAATGTAAATCGGGTAAGCGCATGAAATCCGCAAACCGGGTTTTCTTCATCGACGAACAAGAAGCGATAGACGCTGGCTACCGCCCCTGCGGCCATTGTATGATACACCAATATCAAACCTGGAAACAACAAAATGGAAATCAATAACTGTCGAAATATAGTTAACCTGCTTCCTTATGACGGCATTGTAAATTACTATGGAAAAATAATGTTTCCTGCCGACGCTGATCATTACCTCGATACCCTGCTCAATACCATCCAATGGAGAAATGATGAAGCGATTATATTTGGCAAACACATCATCACTAAAAGAAAAGTAGCCTGGTATGGCAATGATGGTTACAGCTACACCTACAGTAACACTACTAAACGGGCTTTACCCTGGACTAAAGAATTACTGGCACTAAAAGCGCTGACCGAAGAATTTTGCGGCGACAGGTTTAACTCCTGCCTCCTCAACTTATACCATGACGGTAACGAGGGCATGGCCTGGCACAGCGACGACGAAAAATCGTTGGGAAAAGACACCACTATTGCGTCGCTAAGTTTTGGTGCCGAAAGAAAATTTGCGCTCAAACATCGCGTCAGTAAAGAAACGACAGATATTATTTTGGAGCATGGAAGCTTATTGGTAATGAAAGGCGCCACGCAAACCAACTGGCTGCACAGCCTCCCAAAATCAACCCGAATTAAAACACCCAGAGTAAACCTGACTTTCAGAACGATGATTTAAATAAATGGCGCTGCTATTGGCGCCATTTATCTATCGTAATATCTCCCGGCTGATAACGATCTTCTGTATCTCTGAAGTACCCTCGCCTATGGTACACAATTTGGCATCGCGGTAAAATTTCTCTACCGGAAAATCCTTGGTATAACCATAACCACCAAATATTTGAATAGCCTCGGTAGCAGTGCGTACCGCAACTTCAGATGCATAATATTTAGCCATAGCCGATTGTTTGGTAACCGGCAAATGGCGATTTTTCAAATCGGCAGCCTGCATAATGAGTAGCTCGGCGGCTTCAATCTCTGTCGCCATATCGGCCAGCTTGAATGAAATCCCCTGGAAATTGGATATCGGCTGGCCAAATTGTTTACGCTCTTTGGAGTAAGCCAGCGCTGCCTGGAAAGCCCCTTTAGCGATACCCAGCGACAATGCTGCTATCGAGATCCGGCCGCCATCTAAAACCTTCATAGCCTGGGCGAACCCCTGCCCCTCTGCTCCCAATAAATTTTCTTTAGGTACCCGGCAATTGTCGAATACCAGCTCGGTGGTTTCAGAGGCGCGCATACCCAGTTTATTCTCCTTCTTTCCGTGTGTAAATCCGGGCGTTCCTTTCTCAATTACCAATGCCGAAATGCCATGCGAGTCTCCTTTTTCACCGGTGCGTACCATTACTACCGCAATGTTACCTGACTTGCCGTGAGTTATCCAGTTCTTTGCCCCGTTTACTACGTAATAATCACCTTCAAGTACCGCAGTTGTGCTCATGTGCAACGCATCAGAGCCTGTATTAGCCTCCGTTAACCCCCAGGCCCCAATCCACTCGGCCGTGGCCAGTTTGGGCAGCCATCTTTTCTTTTGCTCGTCGGTACCAAAGGCCAGGATATGGCCGGTGCAAAGCGAGTTGTGTGCAGCTACCGACAGGCCTATCGCACCACAAACTTTAGCAATCTCAGCAATTACCGTTACGTATTCAAAATAGCCAAAACCTGAACCACCATATTCTTCGGGTACTAAAACGCCCATCATACCCAACTCGCCCATCTGTTTAAAAAGCTCAACAGGAAAAGTTTGAGCTTCGTCCCATTCCATTACATGAGGGCGAATATTTTTTTCGGCAAAATCGCGCGCCATTTGCGCTACCATTGCCTGGTTGTCATCAGAAGAGAAATTGTATCCGGCGGATACATCAGTCAATAAAACGTCCATAGTCACTTTAGGTTTACTTTAGATGAACGTCAAATATCTGCCCTTGGTTTCATAAATGGCAGCGGTAAAAAGGGACACTTTCAGTATCCGGTATAAATAATAGGTTTAGTGAGTTTAAACATATTTATTGGCAAGCTTAGGTGTCTAAATATTTTTTTCAGTATAAATAAGTATGATTTATAAAAAATATACAACCAATAACTATTAATTAAAACATTAACCAATAAAATAACGTATAACTATTATAAACCAACAACTTACCTTTTTCTACACACCAATTACCTAATTAAATTCTCATTCCCCCTCACATTTACGGAACGAGCAACAAACCTTTATAAAACTTAATTACCTATTATGAAAAGATTACTAAACTGTACACTTCAAAATTCATTCACAATTTTAAAATCAGGCGCCAAAGTAATGGCGGCCACAGCAATTTGCCTCGGACTAACCCTGGCCAGCTGTAAAAAAGAGGCCGTAACAAACGGCAGCTCCATTATAACAACAAACACCACCGGCGTAGCCTTACCAAGCACACCACCCTTCCCGGCTAAGAGTGAAGCACTGGTAGCTATGCAGGTTTACAACAATCACTTTTACAATCAGTACGGCACATATGGGCCAGGCTACAAAGCCTATTACTGGAAAGACGACGGCCATACAGGGCGCATGGATTTCTGGACTCAGCAGGAAGCCATTGAAATGCTGATAGACGCTTATAATATTAATCCGAGTACCGATTTCCTGAATAAGATCCAATCGCTGTATAATGGCGTTCGCGATGGTTATGGTACCTTATGGACCAGCAACATTTACAATGACGACGTAACCTGGGGTGCGCTGATGTGTATTCGCGCTTACCACATTACCAATGATGGCGGTCAGCTCACTATGGCTGAAAATAATTTCAACATGATGTGGAACCGCGCCTGGGATACCACTGCATTGGGCGGCGGGCTTTGGTGGAACACCAACAACAACACCAAGAATACCTGCGTAAACGCACCGGCCGTGATCTGCGCTATGTTGCTGTATCAGGCAACCGGCGACACTACCTATAAAACCAAGGCCAAGCAAATTATGGACTGGATGGTAAGCAAACTGTACGACGCCAGCACAGGTGAAGTTAAAGGTGCCATCATTCCTAACGGTACAATTACCGAGGGCGCCCTTAGTTATACACAAGGAACCTTTATAGGCGCGTGCGACTTGCTGCGTAGCTACTACCCAAGTGTTGACTACCTGGGTATGGGCAAAAAAGCTATGGATTATGCCATGGCGCATCTTACCATCACCGCTAACGGCATTTTAAATGATGAAAACGGTAATGCCGACACACAAGGCATGAAAAGCATTTTTGCCCGTTGGGCCTGCCAGTTTGTGGCGCACACAGGCACTGCAAGCACTTATGGGTCATGGCTTGATTTTAATGCAGCACAAGCCTGGTCAATCCGTAATTCATCAGGCTTAATGTGGAACACCTGGGGTACCCGAACTTCAGATACCCAGGTGCTGAATGCATTCCAGACTACTTGTGGTGTTTCTATGATGAATAACGCTTATTTATATCATTAATTCGAGACGCAAAGTATTGCGTCTCTACATTTGCTCGTTAAGCAAAAAGGTCCGGATTTGATCCGGACCTTTTTGCTTTTTGATTACCCCTGTAGAAGCGCGAAGCTTCAGGTCGCTAAAATATGTCAATCATTATACCTTAACATGTACCTGGTTTCGTTCAAATATTTGCGTAATGCGGCATCATCATTATAATAATAATAACTATAAACCTCACCCCTGCCTTTCTTATACATATAGAGTACTTTCAGTTTATGGTAGATGCCTTTGTAAGGGTTAGTTACCGGTACATCAGCTATACCAGCGTCGTCCGCATTGTATTTCTTTAGTTCGTCGGGCTTAAAAATATTAACGCGGCTGCTATCTAATATTCCGAATTTATTGAAACCCACTTTATCTAAATATTTGCCGTCTATCAAACTATTCATAATACGCTGATGATTATCTTTATTATAAATCCACCTGCCAACAAGGCCTTTCATTTTACTTGTATCAGTGGCAAAAAAAATCAGCTTAACTACCACATGGTTATCATTCGAGGTGAGTTTATATACACTAGATGATAACACACCTATATCCGGCCGCGGGCTATAATTTTCAGTATCCGGTTTTTCAGTCCCTATAAAATTCTTAGGCATGTTAATATTCAAGCCCATTACGTACAATCGATAATTCAGTTGAAAATCCTTTGGCATCGTTGGATATTGAACATTTTTCGCATTGCCCCTCAAGACATTACTGGTAGCCTGAGCCAATTGCAAATACCAATCAGACGGTAGCACTACACCATCCTGATCTAACGACAAAAACTTTTCCCCTGCCGGGCGCTCTGCAGCTGTTGGCGCCGCTTTGTACATCGCCGTACCTTCGTCAATCTCGTCAAACATGGCTATGTAAATCATTTTTACACCTGCCTCAATAGCATTATAGGATTGACGCCAATAAAAGGTGCCATATTCGCGGGGTATCTGATTAAACGGGCTTTTACCATGCCTTAAATTGTACCACGAGAAACCGGGAAAGATCACGGGCATATAAGCGACGTTATGTGCATCACAATAAGCTTTGTCGGGAACAATGGCACGGTCGCGGAAACGATCTGCACCTTGCTCATCGCCAAAACGGCCCACCGCCCAGGGGCTAATCACATCCATTTTATTATAAACCGCTTTCCAGTCGTCACCATGCGCCATCCAGGTATCGTTGATACCGCCCATAATAGTGGCCTGGTATTTTTTTGGTGCGTTTTTGTGGAACCAGTCTATCAACGAATCGGCCTGTGCAACTGAAGCAAACGGAATGGTGTGATCAAAACCCAATCCCCAGATAGCAAGCAACGGTTTGCCGTTATGGTGCAGGTATGATTTTCCGTTGGTAACATTTAGCGAATCAACCAGAAACATCCAGTCTTTAACCAGGTCGCGCTTCCAGTTTTTACCGGCGCCAGATATATCGTACATAATGCAATAAACCCGCTGATATTTCTCGCTGGCTTTTTGCACGTTGCGTACTACCTGGTTAAAATGCCGCCTGCCGCCGCCGCCACGGACATCGCTCAAAAAGCGTTGTTCAAAAACGCCATCCAGTTCATGCTCCTGCATCCATTTAAAGTGCAGGTCCACCGCGCCATATTTATAAGCCGAATACAGTTTAGCCGGCTTACCATCCGGGTAATGCATATTGGTGGCTTCGGTTACATCCTCCGGATATTCACGCATATCCGGCCATACATCAAAATCGGCATTCTTAGCATCAGGCATCCCTCCGCCAAAATAATGTCGCCAAACACCGTTGCCTGAGCCGTCGTTAGGTGTTGCGTGCCAGCCCTGGTAACCAAACATTACCTTACCATTTAAAGTGTTGGTAGTAGGTATATATTTTTGCGCAGTGACGGTCAGGGTCATCAGCACAAAGCCGGCAATGGTCAGGGCTGCTTTCATATTTATGTTTTATTTAATATTCGGCCAATACAACAATTTTATTGCTTATGGGCGCTATACGTTCTTTGCCGTTTAAAAACCCTAATCCAACAACAAAACTAAACCCAGCTATTACACCACCCATTTCTTTAATCAGTTCGCTGGCAGCGTTGACAGTGCCTCCGGTAGCCAGCAAATCGTCATGCAATAAAATATGCGAGCCGGGTTCAAAAGCGTCGGTATGCATTTCAATTGTGGCAGTACCGTATTCAAGGTCGTACTTCTTCTGGCGAATGGTATAAGGCAATTTACCTGCTTTACGTACCGGTATAAACGGCACGCCCAATTTGGTAGCCAACGTCAGTCCGAATAAAAACCCGCGACTCTCTACACCGGCTATGGCGTCAATGCGGGTTCCTTGCAGTTGCTCCACAAATGCGTCAACAATGCCTTCGCACAGTTTAGGGTCTTTTAAAATAGTCGTAATGTCTTTAAATATAATCCCCGGCTTCGGGAAATCGGCAATGTCGCGTACTGCGGCTTTAATTTGTTGATCTATCATTTAAAACTCAAATAAGGCTCAATTTTACGCAAAATTGTTTCATCCAAGATAACGATGTTCCGCATATCATTTATTGAGCGATAATTACCATGTTGTGTGCGATATTGGATTACCGCATTGGTTTGCTTGTTAGTAAGGTATGGAAACTTGCGTAACGCTTCAAAATCAAGGTGATTAACATCTATCTGGGTAATAAGGCCCGGATTGAGTGTTAGTTGAGCCTGCATATCGTGATATTTATTTTCGTCAATACCATAAACTTCCTTCAGTTGCTCTTTATGGAGAAATCCACCGAGGCGTTTTCTGTACTCAACAATACGTTGCGCAAAGGCAGGCCCAATGCCATGAACTTTGGTAAGCGTGGCCGAATCAGCGCTGTTGAGCTCAATGGTTTGGCCGGGCGCAAGTTTATTGCTGCTTAAATCTTCGCCGGGAATGCTGATATAGTTTTCAATACGATGATAATCATCGGCAGTAATACCATAAATTTTCCGAACATCCGCTTTGCGATAAAAATGGCCGCCTTTGGCCTCATAATTTTTAATGATACCGATCTGCTTATCGCTAAAACCCAATTGCTTCCATTGTTCGGCCGGCAAATTGTTAGGGTTAAAAACAAATAGTTGGGTCTGGGTTATTTTAATGTCCGACGGCGTTTGGTCAACTCCGGTATCTTTACCACCATTTGCCTGCTTTAGCAGAGCGATATCTTTTTCAATGTCCTTAAAATCAACAACGCTGTCTTTGTACAGATACCGGTAAAAATAAGGCGCTGCCAATACCGCAACAATCAAAAGCAATAGCACCACTATTCCATTCCACTGGCGTTTTGTGATAGAAAGGTAACTTTTTAGTCCGGATTTCATGGATGAGGTTGAAAAACGCAATTAAAGTAATAATTTTAGAAGATATTTGTCCCCACAAATCTGCGCGTTAAATGAAAATCATAACCACCGAAGAGTTTGCAAAAGCTACCAGGCTTGACAGGCTTAAACTACCCGGGCTGGCGTCGTTCCTGATGGAACTGATGAAAATAAATCAGGTTAACAATTTGTTTGCACAAGCTCAGCCCAAACAAGGCATTGAGTTTATTGACGCTATTTTGCAGGGATGCGGTGTTGAAATTGAGTTTGACGAAAAGGAGCTGAAAAACATCCTGGCGACGGGCAGCTTCATTGCCATAGCAAATCATCCTTACGGAGGCATTGAAGGTATGGTTTTGCTGAAGATGCTTTTAATGGCGCGCCCGGACGCGAAGCTGATGGCGAACTTTATTTTGAAAAAGATCCCTAACCTGAGCGACTATTTCATTGCGGTAAATCCATTTGAAAATATTGAACATTCATCAAGCATCAGCGGATTAAAAAACACCTTACAATTATTAGATGAAGGCACGCCCATCGGTATCTTTCCGGCCGGCGAGGTGTCAACTTTTAAGCTGGATAAACAAGAGGTAACAGACCGTATGTGGCATCCGGTAGTGGGCAAGATCATCACCAAAGCCAAAGTGCCGGTGGTACCTGTTTACTTTCATGGCAACAATGGTTTATTATTCAATTTGCTCAGCCTGATACACCCTGCCCTGCGTACGGCCAAACTACCGTCTGAACTGTTTAACAAACAAGGGCAAACCATCAAACTGCGTATTGGTAAACCTATTAATGTAGAGGATATTCCGGATAATAACAATGCGACCAAGGTGTTAAGCTACCTGCGCGCCCGTACTTACGCGCTGGGCTCGGGACTGGAAGAGGAGAAGCGGATTTTCAGCCCGCGTAACCTTTTTAAAATAAAAAAAAAACAACAGGAAATAGTTAAGGAGATTGACCAGGCCATACTTGAAAAAGAGGTTGCCAGGGTACGTGAAAACTATACCGTTTGGGTGGAGAAAAATTACGAGGTGTTTATTGTTCCCACTTCTGCAATTCCTAACATTATCCGTGAAATTGGCCGCCTGCGCGAAGTAACTTTCCGCGAGATTGGCGAAGGCACCAATAAAGCTATCGACCTCGACGAATACGATATTTACTACCATCACCTGTTTATATGGGATACAGAGGCCAAAATGATTGTTGGCGCATATCGCATTGGTTTGGGCGACGAGATATTTTACAGCCTGGGTAAAGAAGGTTTCTATATCGCCGAACTGTTTAAAATAAAAGACCAGTTTACACCCGTACTGCGCAAAAGCCTGGAGTTGGGTCGCTCGTGGATACGCAAGGAGTATCAGCAAAAGCCGCTGCCATTGTTTTTACTTTGGAAAGGTATATTGAAATACCTATTGGATAACCCCCGTTACCAATACCTGATAGGCCCGGTAAGCATCAGTAATGCGTTCTCCAAATTGTCGAAATCATTGATCGTCGATTATATTAACCGTAATCATTTTGATCATGACATGGCGCAGTATGTAAAACCGCGCAAAAAGTTTAAGGTCGATTTTTCAAGCATCGACTCGGACGTATTGATGAGCGGCGAGGATAGTTTTAAATCGCTTGACCAGCTTATCTCGCAGGTGGAGACACATAACATGAAGGTACCGGTGCTGCTGCGTCAGTACATTGGTTTAAACGCCAAGATCATCAGTTTTAATATTGATCCAAAATTTTCTGACTCGCTGGATGGTTTCCTGGTGTTGGACCTTGAGAATGTACCACAGGATACCCTGGATAAGTTAGGGAAGAATTTGTAGCAACCCCTCGCGGCCTTCCACCAGCCGGCAGAGAGGAGGTGGACGCAGTTATAAAAAACGTTTGTCATCCTGAGCATCGCGAAGAATCTTATAAAAGCGATAATAATAGGCGTATAAGATTCTTCGCGATGCTCAGAATGACAAGTTTGATATAAAAGAAAGGCTTCACAGATTGTGAAGCCTTTCTTTTATTTAACCCTACTTTTTCTCCTCCCCGCCAACTGGTGGAAGGCCGCGAGGGGTCTTAATACTTCACTCCCAATCTTTTCAAAATCGCTCCAAGCAGCCAAAGCGGCCCGGTTAGCAAGAACTTAAACTCTTCAGCAAAAGTTGGCTTTTTGCCTTCAATTTGATAGCCTATGAATTGCACAATGATAGTCATTACAAAAACAAATACGCAAATCTGCGGCACTACAAACCCGCCGGCTCTTTCAAGCACCTGCAATTGAATGACACCGTAAATTAATGCGAATAACAGCAGCAGCACCATATAGGAGATTACAGGCGATAAGCGCATATAATAATACACTGAAAAAGCAATCAGAAAGGATCCCCAATTTAGATAGCTGTTGTAAACGCCCAAAAATTTCAACTGCGGAAAAGGCAAAGACCACACAAAACCCACAATGCTAAATACCAGCAACGGTATGCAAAAATAATTTATTACCCTGTTAACCGGCTTTTGGTGAAAGCTGTCGTACTCGGCGATTATGGCGTCGATGGGGCGAAGTTCGGTTTTGGGTTGCTGTTGCTTTTTCATAGAGTTTAGTATCCTCTCGTCATGCCGAACTCGTTTCGGCACCCCCCAGGACAAGTATAACTTAGCGAGCGGGATGCTGAAACGAGTTCAGCATGACTTTTAGAATATATATCTTACTTAGCAAACGCTACCGAGCGGGTTTCGCGGATAACGGTTACTTTGATCTGGCCCGGGTAGGTCATCTCTGTCTGGATACGGTTTGAAATATCCGCAGCCAGTATCTCTGACTCAGCATCGCTTACCTTTTCGCTCTCTACCACCACGCGTAACTCACGGCCGGCCTGTATAGCAAAAGTTTTCTCTACACCAGGATATGACAGCGCCAGGTCTTCCAGCTCTTTCAAACGCTTGATGTAGCTTTCGACCACCTCGCGGCGGGCACCAGGGCGGGCACCTGAAATAGCGTCGCAAACTTGCACAATTGGCGACAGCATTGAGGTCATCTCGACCTCGTCGTGGTGAGCGCCGATAGCGTTGCAAACTTCAGGATGTTCTTTATATTTCTCGGCCAGCTGCATGCCCAGAATAGCGTGTGGCAGTTCAGGGTTATCATCGGGCACTTTGCCAATATCATGTAATAAACCGGCACGTTTAGCCAGTTTAACGTTAAGGCCTAATTCGGCAGCCATAGTAGCGCAGAAGTTAGCAACCTCGCGCGAGTGCTGCAGCAGGTTTTGCCCATAAGATGACCGGTAACGCATACGGCCAACCATACGGATGAGCTCAGGGTGCAGACCAGTGATGCCCAGATCAATTACGGTACGCTCGCCAATCTCTACAATCTCCTCTTCAATTTGCTTTTTCGTTTTAGCAACTACCTCTTCAATACGGGCCGGGTGAATACGACCGTCGGTCACCAGGCGGTGCATGGCCAAACGGGCTATTTCACGACGTACCGGGTCAAAGCCCGAAAGGATGATGGCTTCCGGCGTATCGTCAACAATGATCTCAATACCGGTAGCAGCCTCAAGCGCACGGATATTACGCCCCTCGCGACCAATGATACGACCTTTGATCTCATCATTCTCTATATTGAAAATAGATACTGTATTCTCAATTGCCGCCTCAGTAGCAGTACGCTGAATAGTCTGGATAACGATTTTCTTAGCTTCTTTGGTTGCGGTCAGCTTGGCTTCATCCACAATGTCTTTAATCTGTGCCATAGCTTTAGCTCTGGCATCCTCACGCAGGTTTTCAACCAACTGGTTTTTAGCATCCTCGGCCGATAATCCGGCGATAGCTTCCAGTTGGGTTACATGCTGATTTTTTAATGCGTCAACCTCTTCCTGTTTCTTGATAACAATTTCTGTCTGGCGCTCCAGGTTTTGTTTGATCTTATCCAACTCGCCTTCTTTGCGCGACAGATTATCCAGCTTAGCGGTATATGACTGCTCTTTTTGCTTAACGCTGTTTTCGCGTTGATTTACTTCGTTATTGCGGGCGTTAACTTCCTGCTCATGCTCGGCTTTCATTTGTAAAAAGCGCTCTTTAGCTTCAAGCAATTTATTTTTTCTTAGTATCTCGGCGTCGTTCTCAGCATCTTTCAGGATTTTTTTTACCTTATTCTGTGCCGCGATCTCCTGGTCTTTGAAGAGCTTGCGCAACAGGAAACGACCTATTGCAATGCCCCCTATCAGCCCTAAAAGAAGGCCGATAATAGTGTATAGTATGTTCATTATTTAATGGTTATAATTTAGTATATAATAAAAAAACCGCGTCTAAACTTTACGTAACATGTATTTTAAAAACTTCGGTACAGATATTTTGGGATCATGGGTTACCGTTAAACCTTGTCGAGTAACGCATGCCCTTCGCAGATCCGTAGATATTGAAGTGTTAAGTTTTTAATAGTGAAACATAAAATTCAACCGCGGTTAAATCTTAATTGGCTCATTTTAAGCTTAAAGCGGAAAGCTCAAAGATTAAAGCTAAAAATTAAAAGCTCCTGTATATAGGTGCTTTCGGCTTTATGCTTTCGCCTTTCAGCTTTAATTTCGCCTTTCAGCTCTATATTAAAGAACGCTTATTACGACTTAGAAAAAAATTCAGATAACAAATGGTCCAGCTGATAAACTTTATCGGCTACCTCGGTATCTTCCACAGTAACCTTTTTCTCTGCTTTTAATGACGATGTAGCGTAATGCAACACGCTCATTGCCAGCAGATCTTGTTTATCTCTAACCGCATAATTCTCCTGATATTCTTTTATGCGATCATTGATCAGCTTTGCCGCCCTGCGTATTATTTCCTCTTCCTCCATGTTTACCTTTAATGGGTAAACTCTGTCAGCAATATTTATTTTTATTGAGATTTCTCCCATTTGAGCTTGTTCACTTTCTGTATTATTTTTTCAATAATACAATGCACTTATCTATTTCCTGCACAAATTCGTTAATTTTTTGTTTAATGTCAACACTTTTTTCATTTGTGTCTGAAAACGACTTCGCTAGTTTTACTGCACGCATCTTTTCATCCAGTTCCCTGGTCTTGGTTTTGCTGGCATTAAGCGCCGCAGTTAAGGTATCGTTTTCCAACTTCAACAAATCGTTCTCCTCCTGCAAGGCCGAACAAAGCTCTATCAGGCGCTGGGTTTTTTCGAGGACGGTGTCTAGTTGTGATGCCGCGTTCATTTGTTGATTATGTTGATTAAGTTAAGAGTTGATTAAGTTATATGTGGCACTGCTGATCTGAGGTTTGATGGTTGTTGTGCAATCAACCACTCACCTCATCAACCACTCACCACTTTATTTCCTTATCTCCGCTCCTGCTTCTTTCTCTAAGTTATAAATTAGTTTTTGCATTATCGCGTCGATAGCTTTATCAGTCAGCGTTTTTTCAACGTCTTGCAGAATAAAGCTTAATGCGTATGATTTTTTCCCTTCAGGCAATTTGTCACCCTGGTACACATCAAACACGTTTACGTCTTTAAGCAATTTTCGCTCTGTACGCAGCGCTATCTGCCGCAACTGACCAAAAGTTACATCCTTGCCTATCAGCATCGACAAGTCGCGGCGCACCGCCGGGAACTTGGATATTTCCTGGTAAACAATCTTATTCTTTTTAACAATCTGCATGATCTGGTCGAAACTAAAATCGGCATAAAACACTTCCTGATCTACATCCACCTTTTTCAGCGCGTCTTTAGCTACTGCACCAAATTTTACCAGCACCTTGTTGTTGCGGGTATAGTTTAAGCCGTAAGCCAGGTTTTTACAGGTTGCCTCGGCCACCTGCAGGTCGCCAATATTTAGTTTTTGCAAAATACCATCAACAATGGCTTTCAAATTATAGAATGTAGCCGCAGCAGCCTTTTGATTCCACTGCGCGCCGGTGGCCGCACCACTCATAAAAATAGCAAAGCGCTGGCTTTCGTTATATTTATCTTCCTTAACGTTGTAAACCTTACCAAACTCGTAGAATTTGATATCACGATTTTGCCGGTTAGCATTGTAAGCAATTGCTTCCAAGCCTGAATATAACATGCTTTGACGCATAACGTCCAGATCAGAGCTTAGCGGATTCAGAATCTTAACCGCTGTCTCCAGCTTGTCAGCATAATAAGCCGACTTGGTTAGCGAGTTCGACATGATCTCGTTAAAACCATTAGCAGTCAGCAAATCGCTTAACAGGTTCTGCACAGTATCCTTCTCCGGCTTGGGCGATGCGCTCAGCGACGCACGTACCTGGGTCGGGATATAAATATTATTGTAACCATAAATGCGCAAAATATCCTCAATCACATCCACATCGCGGGTTACATCTACCCGGTAAGGCGGTACCTGTAGCATCAACCCTTCGGCTGATTCACTCAGTATCCTGATATCCAATGCGGTTATAATACTTTTAATTTCTTCGTGAGGGATGATTTGCCCTATCAAACGATGAACCGTTGAGTAGCTCAGATCAATATCAAATGGCGCAACCGGGTTTGGATATAAGTCGATGATCTCTGATGATATTTCGCCACCGGCAATTTCTTTGATCAGCAAAGCAGCGCGTTTTAAAGCAAACACTACCATATCCGGGTCAGTACCACGCTCAAAACGGAAAGATGAATCAGTTTTAAGGCCGTGCCTTTTAGCTGTTTTACGTACCGATACTGCGTTAAAATAAGCACTCTCTAAAAAGATATTTTTCGTAGTAGCCTTAACACCCGAGTCAATCCCGCCAAACACGCCTGCAATAACCATAGGCTTTTCGGCATCGCAGATCATCAGGTCGTCAGCCGATAATTTACGTTCAACCTCATCCAGCGTCTTGAACAATATCCCTTCAACTGCATTTTTTACAATCACTTTATTACCAGCTATGCTATCCAAATCAAAAGCGTGCAACGGCTGACCTAAATCATGCAGCACATAGTTCGTCGCGTCAACCACATTATTGATCGAACGCACACCGATAACTGCCAAACGCTCTTTTAACCATTGCGGCGATTCTTTTACTTCAAGCCCTGAAATAGTCAGGCCCGCATAACGGGGCGCGGCGGCTTCGTTTTCAACCACCACTTCTATCGGGCGGTTGGTGTTATCAATTTTAAAAGCAGAAATATCAGGCCTGGTAATTCCAATTTTCAGGAAAGCAGCTATATCGCGGGCTGTCCCCAGGTGTGAAGCAGCATCGGCACGGTTAGGCGTTAAGCCTATCTCGTACATGTAGTCGTCGGTAACATCAAAGTATTCTTTGGCCGGGGTGCCTACTTTAGCATCTTCAGCCAAAACCATAATTCCCTCGTGGCTTGTGCCCAGGCCAATCTCGTCCTCGGCACAGATCATGCCTTGCGATACTTCTCCGCGAATTTTTGATTCTTTGATCAGAAAGGGCTCGCCGCTAACCGGATGTACGGTAGTGCCCACAACAGCCACTACTACTTTCTGACCTGCGGCCACGTTGGCCGCGCCGCAAACAATTTGCAGATCGGCAGGGCCACCTACGTCAACCCTGGTAACCTTCAGGCGGTCGGCATTAGGATGCTGAGCGGTTTCTTTAACAAAGCCTATCACCAAACCTTCCAGTCCGCCGGGTATTGCCTGTACTTTCTCCACACTTTCTACCTCTAAGCCGGTGCCGGTTAAAATGGTCGAGATCTCTTGCGGAGTTTTATCTGTATGTATAAATTCTTTAAGCCAATTATAAGATATCTTCATTGCGATGATGCGATAATCGGCAAAGATACAATTTAAGGCGAAAGCAGAAAGGCGGGAAGGTAAAAGGAAAAGGTGAAAAAATTTAAAATGTGTCATCTCGAACGATAGTGAGAGATCTATACACAAGCCAAACGTTAGTTACTAACTCGCGTATAGATTTCTCCTTTCAGTCGAAATGACCAACTACATTAAAGAATTACTCATCGTTCAAATCATCATCGTCGTCGTCAAAATTCAACTCGTACGATGATCTTGATGCATCGTAAGCCCGGGATAAAGCGTCCGACTCATCCTGTGTATCCTCGCTGATCAGCTCATCATCATCAAAGCCGTTTGAGTGAATATCTTGCTGACTTAATTGTTCTTCATCTTCTGTTTCAGAATCGTCTGGTAATAGTTCGTCGTCTGGCGTAATCATAGTTTTGGTGTTTTTAAGATTTAACGAATTTAAGCAAATTGTTGTTTTGAAAACAAAAACTAATCTTGGATAAAGGCAAAGCTTTCATAACAGTTGGGCCGGGCGCCTAATAAAAAGGCTAGACAAATTGTCGCCGGTTGATTTTTAGAAGCCGGCCAAATCGTAAATCTAAAATCACAATTCGTAAATTAAATCACTCCTTCGTCAGCAAAACTATAATACCCGTCATTGGTTACAATCAAATGATCGAGCACTTTTATATCCAGCAACTTACCTGCATTGGCTATTTTTTTAGTTAAATCAATATCCAACTGGCTTGGTTTAAGGTTACCTGAGGGATGATTATGCGCCATAACGATAGATACCGCGCTATGCTGCAGCGCAATTTGGAAGATAATTTTCGGATCGGCAACTGTACCGGTAAGGCCGCCTTTGCTAATCAGTTCTTTGGCAATGACCTTACCCCCCTGGTTCAATAATAATATCCAAAACTCTTCATGATTCAGGTCCATTAAAAAACGTCGCAAAATTTGATAAGCATCTTTAGCGCCGCCGATTGATTCGAGCATTTTACTCTCAGTATCATTTCGCCTTCGGCCCACTTCGAGCGCGGCGATAATAGAGATAGCTTTGGCTTCGCCGATGCCTTTAAATTTAGAAAGCTCAGCAATTGAAGCTTTACCCAGGTTATTCAGATCATTATCGTAGTGGTGCAAAATACGCTTACTCAGCTCAACGGCCGTTTCAGTGCGGCTGCCCGAACCAATCAGTATGGCTATCAGTTCGGCATCGGTGAGCGCACGGCGGCCCTGCGCACTTAGCTTCTCGCGGGGGCGGTCTTCCTCAGCCCAGGCTTTGATGCTGATTTTGGTATCATAACTATTTTCCACGAAGTTAAGGTAGGAAAAAATCGACACCTCTCCTAAGTCCTCTCCAAAGGAGAGGACTTTTTGATACCACTTAATCTCCCTCTCCTTTGGAGAGGGCTGGGGTGAGGTCAACAAAAAAGGCGATAAGCCTAAGCCCATCGCCTTTTAAAATATCTGTATTAAGCTATACTTAGCTTAATGCGTTTACAAATTTAGTAAGCTTTGATTTATTGTTTGAAGCTTTGTTTTTGTGGATAACGTTTTTCTTAGCCAAACGGTCAAGCATTGAGATCACTTTAGACAACAGAGGAGCAGCATCAGCTTTGCTGGTAGTGTTTCTCAATTTCTTGATAGCGTTTCTGGTAGTTTTAGCTTGATAACGGTTACGTAAGCGCTTCGCAGCGTTAGCTCTGATCCTTTTTATTGATGATTTATGATTTGCCATTTTAGCTTGTTATTCTATTCGTTATTTAAGGACTGCAAATATAGGGACTTTTATTATATTGTCAAATGTCTTTTAAAAATATTTTTCAGGTTGATTTACAGATGTATTATCACATCCTCAGCGTTATCTAAATTCTCTTACCTTATAATTGTCACAAACCCGGCAAAAACGGGTTTGATTATTTTAGTATCAACAATATAATAGTAAGTACCAAACGGCAGCGGCTGCCCATTATATGTACCATCCCACGGCGTGCCATAACCTATACTATGAAATACTTTCTGCCCATTTCTGTCAAATACGTCCACCGTAACGCCAGCGTAGGCCGTCAAACCGGGGATATCCCAATAATCATTTACGCCATCGCCATTAGGGGTAAACGTATTGGAGATAACTATTTTAGGAGCTACTTTAACCGTAACAGAATCTGAAGCTGTACATCCCAGACTGTCAGTAACGGTTAACAGATATGTTCTGTCTATAGTGCCCGTTACGGTCGGGTTTTTAATGGCGGCATTATCCAGGTCAACAGCAGGCGTCCATTTATAAGTCACTTTAGCGTCGCTCACGGTCGGCGTAAGTGTAGTGGTATGATCCTTTAACACAAATTTATTAGGTCCGGCATCAACAGTTGGCGGTAAGGTCAGCTTTACCGTCATATCGTCTGACGGCAGATAACACGGATCGCTGGTGTTTGAGGTCAGCGTAAATTTAATGGCCGCCAGTTTCTTATCCGCAGCGCTCAATATATATACGGGGCTTGCGCCGCTGCCATTTTGTGTTGCCGATGGTTGAAATGTACCGGTACCGCTGCTCGTCCAGGTACCGCTATATGGCGCCAGCATCTTGCCGTTAAGCGTTATGGTACCGGCTTGCGAACACACGGTTTGGTCTGCACCGGCATCTGCCGCAGGCGATTGCTTGAAAGAGATGGTCATCTCATCGGTTGCAATAGCACAATCATCTTTACTGGCCGATGCCAAAGTTAACTTTACCGATCCGGCAGCCAGATCTTGCGCCGATGGCAGATACTGTCCATTCAGTGCCGCTTCGGAAGGTAGAAATGTGCCCGTGCCCGAGGTGCTCCACAACCCGGTAGTAGTACCGCCGCTGACATTGCCCGCAAGTTGTACGTTAGTTGCCGTAGGGCATACAGTTTGATCGGGGCCAGCATTAGCTACCGGCAGCGCATCAACCAGTACATCTGTAGTGGCAGCTATGCTTGAACAGCTATTTGCCAATATATACAACGTATAAGTACCCTGATTTGCAGTGGTGGCATTAGGGATTGTCGGGTTTTGCAAGTTTGAGGTATAGCCGTTTGGTCCTGTCCACAAATAAGTACCGCCGGTAAAAATTGTTGGCGTAAGCAGTTTGATAGTTTTACCCGAACAAACCGGCGAGTTACTATTAGCAACAGGGTTGGGTGGTTGCGGAAAAACTATTACCGTATATAAAAATGGCTTTGTTTGACAACCATTGCTTACGGTAGTAATGGTATAGTATTCTATAATTGGCTTAGAAGTTGTGTTGATCAATGTTTCGTCGATAATATTAGAAACTTTGGTAACCGGCGCGTTGCTGATACCAGGTACAGCCGCCCGGCTCCAGCTATAAGTAGCCGACGACACATTTGACGTAATCTGATAATTTTGCGGACTGCCACTGCACGCATTACCTACATTTGACGAAGAAATGGTAACCGTAGGATTTACTGTAACCGTATAGGTAAATGTATTTGCATTACAGCTTGCATTGCCATAAGTAAAAACATAGTCTACATTTACCGGTGCATTGCTGGTATTGTTTAAAGCTTCCTGTACCTGGCTGCTTATTTGATTTGATACTGCTGCATTGCCTATCCCCGCTACTGCCGCCCGGCTCCAGCTAACCGGAGTGTTGGTGGTATTGAATTTAATTTGGTAGTTAACGCTGGTGCCGCTGCACGCCTGGCCGGTTGTCGCGCTGGTTACTATAGGAGAAGGATTAACCGTTACTACATAGTCAAAGGGTTTCCCACTACACCCGTTTAGGTTTGGTCTAATGACGTAGGTAACATTAATTGTCGTGCCGGTTGTATTGATTAAAGTCTCGGTAATAGCAGTTGCCGGCTTATTGCTCACCGCAGCATTACTTATACCTGCTACGGCCGCGCGGCTATAGGTAAAAGTAGTACCGGCTGAATCAGCAGTAATGGTGTAATTTAAGGCATTACCACTGCATACTACACCCGTTTGAGCGCTGGTAACAGAGGGCAACTGGCTAACTACCACATCAACCCGGGTACGGGTTGGGCTAACACATGTTCCGGAAACATCTTCGACATAATAAGACGTATCAGCAGTTAAAAATTGCGTAGTATATACCGCACCCGTATACAGCAAGCTACCTGCCTTATTGTACCATTTATAAGTGCCACCCGGACCTGTAGCTGTTAGCGTGGCTTTTGTACCATAACACACTATACCCACCGGTGCCACCGTTGGGGCCACTGGTATAGGCGTAACCGTAACTGTAACCGGCGTACGGCTGCTGGCTAACACCCCCACTGTTTTTTGTACATAGTAGGTAATAGTGGCGTTAAGCGGCGCGGTAACAAATGTTGAGCCCGTAAATATTGAAGTGCCACCTGTAGCGGTGGTAAACCAATCATAACTGCCAGCCAAAGGTGGGCTAACTTTTAAAACAGCCGCATTGCCCGCGCAAACAGTGGCGTTAGGAACAACAGGCGCAGCCGGCGGAGTTGCAAAAGTGATAGTTACCGTTTTAGCTTGCGGGCCGCAGGATGTACCGGGATTACCTGAGGTAAGTGTGAGCACTGCGCTGGTTTCGCCAGGGCCGGGCGTATAAACAGCATTTAGATCGGTATTATTTGAAAAGCTGCCTGTGCCGCCCGACCAGGTGCCGGTTGTAACCGCACCGCTGACACTTCCTGCCAATTGAACCGGGGTGCCGCTGGCAACAGTTTGATTAGGGCCGGCATTAACCGTAACACCCTGATCTATTTTAACAATGAAAGATGAGAATACCGTTGGGCATCCCCCTGCCGCGCCGATAGTATTGGTTACTGTGTATGTATTGGCGGCGGAATTCTTCAAGTTAATAACCCCGCTTTTGGTACTAATGAAAACCAAACCAGCTGGAGAGGACGTAAACGAGCCGGCGGTACTAACAGGCGTAAAAATAGGCGCCGGATTTGTTCCATTCTGGCAAAAGGAAGTCGCACTGTAAGTAAATGTAGCATCGGGAACTATAACAATATAAATTTTTTGTGTGGATATAACACAACCATTAGTATAGGTAACGGTGTAGCCTCCAGCGGCGCTGGTTGCCAATGTAATTTGGCCGGTGGCGCTATTAATACTCAAACCTGCAGGCGTTGCGCTAAATGTCCCTCCCGAAATGGTTATTGTCGGCGACGGATCTGTCGCACCCGATTTACAATATGTACTCGACGCATAATTGAACTGATTAGCGGTTGATATTACGGTAACTGTCACCGGCGTGCGCGAACTTGCGCAGCTACCGTTAGATGCTTGCACATAATAAGTCGTTGTAGCCGATAAGGGCGGCGTTGTATAAGATGCGCCGGTGTATGAAGCCGTACTACCCGTAGCCGTACTAAACCATTGTATAGTACCGGTTCCGGTAGCCGTTAAAGTTGCGGCGGTGCCCGCGCAAATGGTCTGCCCGGACGCAGTCGGTGCAGCAGGTGTTGGGTTTACAGTAACAGTTACGGCCGTTCGCGGGCTTACACAGCCATTTGCTATAGTCTGTACATAATAAGTGGTAGTTATTAAGGGCGAAACTGTTAAGGTCGATGTATTGGCTAAAAGATTTCCTCCCGCTGCCGCATCATACCATTCGAATGAAGTGCCCGCGCCGGTAGCGCTCAACGTTACCGCAGAGCCCGAGCAGGTAGTCGCGCTGGCTGCTGTTGGTGCAGTTGGCGTCGCGTTAACCGTAACCAATACAGCAGTGCGCGGACTGGTACAGTTGCCTATCTCTGTTTCCACATAATAAGTTTTATTAGCGGTTAGCGGTAATGTTGTATAGGTATCGCCATTACCCAAAAAATTACCGCCTGTTGCCGCATCATACCATGAATAGGTTCCGCCGGGGCCTAATGCCTGCAATACAGCCGTAGAACCTGAACATATCACTTGCCCCGGCGCAGTTGGTGCCGTAGGGGTTGGGTTCACGGTAACATGTACCTTTACGCGCGGGCTAACACAATTGCCGTTAACATTTTCTACATAAAAATCTGTCGAGGCGTTTAACACCGGAGTTGAGTAAGGGCTACCGCTTCCCATTGCGGTGCTAGTGGTTGGCGTGGCGTACCATTTCAACGTTCCGGCAGATACCGTAGCTGTTAAAATTGCAGGGCTACCCGAACAGGTGCTTACATCGGCAGCGGTCGGTGTTTCAGGTATGGGGTTAACGGTTACTGTTACTGGCGTTCGGGCACTGATACAACCATTGGTGGTAGTTATCTGAACATAATAAGTAGTTGTCGCGGTTAGCGGTGGCGTAGTATAATCAGGGCTTGATATTAATGAGGTACCACCTGTCGGGGTCGAAAACCAATCAAACACATCGCCGGGGTTTGCTGTAGCATGCAAAGTAGCAACAGAACCCGCACAGGTAGCCACCCCGGCTGCATTAGGCGGAGGAGGTGTCGGTAACACGTTAGCAGTTGCGGCTATGGGTGTGGTGGAACATCCTCCAATTATGCCTACTACCTGATACGTAGTAGTAGCGGATAAAGGCGGAGTTATAAATGAAGCCCCGGTGCCCACCTGGTTTCCCTGTGCGTCGTACCAAATGTAACTACTTGCTCCGCTTGCTGTTAGTACGGCTGACGATCCGGGACACGTAGTGCCATCTGTTGCAGAAACGGCATAAGGCGTCACTGTCAGCGCCGACCGCGCGCTGGGACACCCGCCAACAGTAGTTTCAACATAAAAAGTGGTTTGTTTAGTAATAGGTGTAGCAGTAGTATACGTAGCCCCGCTGCCTAAAAAATTACCACCCGTGGGCGCATCATACCATTGATAAGTACCTGACGAACCGGATGCAGTTATGGTAGCGGGCGAATTAGGGCATGAAAATACATCGGCCACCGTTGGGGCCGGAGGAGTTGCGCCATCTGTTATAATTATACTGTTAGACACTGACGGACAGCTGGCCGAATTATCTTTTACAGAAACGGTATAAGTACCGGCTTTATTTACAGTTATACTTGAAGTGGTTTCGCCGGTGCTCCAGGCGTAAGTATAGCCGGGTGTACCTGCCGATGGTGTAGCAATAAGGGTAACCGGCGTGCCTGAACAAATTACATTATTGGTAGCCGTTAAATTAACCGACAAAGTGCATTGGCCATACAAATGCGCGACACTTATCAGTAAAATAAGGACCAATAATAGTTTCTTCATAATACCAACACCTTAACCATATAGGGCTATCCGTTTGCAGGATACTAGCCGGTTGCGTATTAATTTAAAAAGTCAAATGTTTAATTAACACTAAACCTTTATACGTGTAATAGCACCATAAAGATGCGTTAAAGCAAATAAATCTTTGCCTGCAAAACAACGGCAAATTATTAATTAAATTACTGCTGACTTTGTAAAGTCGGATTAATTTTTCTTAGCATGAGCATCGCTTTATTAATTTAAATCCATCATTTCAAATTCAACAAACAATTATCGGGCTTTAAGAATTTTAAAGGCTATTTTACTAAATTTACTCATTCACTATCCGATTTATCCTATGAAGCAAAAATTTCATTACGCCACTATCACAGAGGCAATAGAGCAGCTGAAAAGCCAGGGCTTTAACCTTGAATTGAGTTTAGAAAGCGATCATTTTAAGGCCGAAGGTAAAATTTATCCTGCTGACGAATTTGAGATTGTCGACCTGTACCGTTATGAGGGGCCGTCTGACCCGGCTGACGAGGCAACAGTTTATGCACTCACATCAAAAGCCGGCCTTAAAGGTATTTTAGTAACAGGCTATGGCGCAACTGCTGATGATGAGCAGGGCGAAGAAACTATTAAGCATTTACATTATAAGTATAATCAGAGCCAGCAGGGATGATCACCAAGTCCGAGAAGAAAAAGCTGGCCCAAATCAGAGAACAATGGGGTAAACCCAAATACATCAACAGAAACTTTAACCTTATTGCCGGATATTTAGAGACCACAGATGAAAGCTATGTATCCGGCGATACGGCCAACGATCTGGATTTGAATGGTTTGTTTGAATATATCGACCGAACCAGTTCTGTACCGGGTCAGCAATACCTTTATAAAAAGCTGCATCAGCCTCAAACATCAGCTCCCTACCTTAAATCGCTCGAAAAAAATATAGAAAACGTAAGCAAAAATGCCGACTTGCGCGATTGGGCTCAGCTCAAATTGTCCAATCTAAGTAATCGCAACGCTTATAATCTGCCTCAGTTATTCAGCAGGCCACAGCAAGCTATTTTCAGTCCGCTAGTAAACTCATATATTATTATAGCGCCCTGGCTTACGGCTGCGTTGATTATCAGCTTATTTATTTTTCCCAATCAGTTTGCGTTTATTGGTGCACTGGCTATGGTGATAGCCAACGTTGCGATGCATTACCTGAATAAGTTTAAGATGCTGGGCTATACGCATTCGCTGCCGCAGCTATTGATATTGTATAATACGGCAAAATGGCTGTCAGACAATGAGCTGATAGATGAAGATATAGATGAGAGCCTGACTAAGGTTGGTAAGCTCAGAGATTCACTGAGCTTTATCAATATCCAAAACCAGATAGATACCGACCCGACGGATATCACTTATTTGATATCTGAATGGCTTAAAATGTTTCTGGCGATTGAACCTTTAGTGTTTGTTTTCTCGATGAGCAGGGTAAATAAATATCTGGGCGACATTAAGATATTGTTCGAGGAAACGGCTAAGGTAGATATGGCCATCTCCATCCAATCGGTACGCGACGGTGAGGTAAATACTTGCCGACCACTGTTTTTGGAAAATAGCGAGGAGATTGTGATTGAAAACCTGCATCATCCGCTTGTTGAAAATTGTGTAGTTAATTCTATATTAATCGATAATAAGCAAGGTATTTTAATAACAGGTTCTAACATGTCGGGCAAAACCACTTTTATCAGGGCGGTGGCTATAAATGTGCTTTGTGCACAAACCATTAATACATGTTTTGCTACTGCCTATTCGGCCCCTTTACTCAAAATATCAACCAGTATTAATATCAATGATGACCTGGACGGGAACAAAAGCTATTTCCAGTCTGAAGCCCTGGCGGTAAAAAGCATTATAGACAATGTTATAGATAGTAAACCTGCTAACAGTCTGGTTATTATTGACGAAATTTTTAGGGGAACAAACACTATAGAGCGTGTAGCTGCAGCCAAAGCAGTTCTTTCATACCTGGTAAAAAACAAGAGCTTTGTTTTTGTGTCGACGCATGATCTGGAACTAGCCGAACTATTGGGTAGTGACTACAAAGTATTTTCATTCGAAGAACGCGTTGGCAACAACCGGTTGATATTTGATTACAAGATTAAGGAAGGATTGCTAAAAAACAAAAATGGTATAGCTATCCTTAAAAGCTTAGGTTATCCTGAAAGCATAATCGATGATGCAACTACTGTAGGCAGGCAGCTACGTGAAAGGTACGGCTTATTTTAAATGCAGATGGTGAAACGTCGCTTAATACTATGGTTATTATTTTCGGCACTGACGGTATTATGTTCGTCCTGGGGCTTTTTTGCGCATTACCGCATTAACCGCCTGGCGGTGTTTACGCTACCCAAAGCTATGTCAGGGTTTTATAAAGCCAACATTGCTTTTATTACAGCACATGCTATCGCTGCAGATAAACGCCGTTACGTCGACTCGGCAGAAGCGCCGCATCATTATTTAAATGCCGATCATTACGGAAAGAATCCGTTCAGATTAATTCCTGAACGATGGAACGATGCAGTGGTGAAATATTCAGAAGACACCTTAAATAAATATGGCACCGTCCCATGGACCATCCAGTACAACTATTACAAACTGGTCAATGCGTTTAAATCGCATGACACTACGGCTATACTGACGGCTTCGGCAAACCTGGGCCACTACGTGGCCGACGCTCACGTGCCTCTGCACCTTACCCAAAATTACGATGGGCAATTAAGCGGACAAACCGGTTTACATGCTTTTTGGGAAAGCCGTATCCCCGAACTTTTTGCGGCTAATTACAATGTTTATGCAGGTAAAGCCCGCTACATTGAAAATCCGCTGAAAGAAGCTTTCCGTATCTGCCGCACCTCATTTGCCGAAGTTGATTCTGTATTGCGAATTGAGAAAGCTTTAAGCAAAATTTATCCTGCTAACAAGAAATTTGAAATTGCGATGCGTGGAAAGCGGGAAGTTAAAGAATATTCAGTTGCTTACAGCAGCGATTACCAGCGCTTGCTGCATGGCATGGTACAACGGCGCATGCGATCGGCGATTCTGGAGGTGGGCAGTTTTTGGTTTTCGGCCTGGGTTGATGCCGGCCAGCCTGATTTAAATAAGCTCATCAAAAAGCCTTTACCGGCTAAAGATTTATATAAAATTCGGAAAGAAGAGTTAATATTTAAGACCGGGAAAATAGCGCCAGTTGATATTAACTGAGTAGCAGACCAAATAAAAAGGAGACGCAAATTATTACGTCTCTACGCTATTTCGCAACGCAGAGCCACAATAATTTGTGTCTTCCCAATACCATTTATGCCGTTTTCTTTTTACTGCTTTTAACGGCGGCAATAACAGCCGGAATCACCGACACCAAAATAATAACAATACCTATTAAAGAGAAATGTGCTTTAAAGAAAGGGATATTACCCAACAGATATCCCGCAAATAAAAATAACACTATCCATGACACACCACCGATGATGTTATATAGACTGTAACGCAATAAGGGCATGCGCCCTACCCCTGCCACAAACGGTGCAATGGTACGTATAATTGGCATAAAGCGACTAAAGATCACGGCTTTGCCGCCATGCTTGTCAAAGAATGCTTTAGTTTGCAGGTAATAATCAAGCTTGAGCACTTTATTATCTTCTTTAAAAACCTTTGGCCCCAGATATTTACCTAACATATAATTGACCGTGTTACCGGTAAAGGCTGCCACAATCAAAATTATTGTAAGCAAGTAAATATCAAGCCCCGAGCTGCCGCCGGCTATTAATGCGCCTGCTGCAAACAGCAGCGAGTCGCCGGGCAGGAATGGGGTTACTACAAAACCTGTTTCGGCAAATATGATGGTAAATAGTATCAGGTAGGTCCAGCCCTGGTATTGACTGGTAATTTGCACCAGGTGCTTGTCAATATGTAATATAAAGTCGAGTAATGATTTTATCAGTTCCAATGTGTTTGATTTTGGCGCAAAAATAGAAATATCTCTGGTAAAAGCTTATCGGTTAATAATCATACCGGTACCAAAAGCTACAGAGTCTGCACCGTTAGCTACGCCACGGCAAAACATGGTGTATACTTTACCGTCGGCAATAGTAAACTTAGGCAACGTAGATATGACAGTAGTTTGGCCGGCGGGAGTAACCTTTAAATCGTAGTTGCCCGGGGGCAGCAATATGTATGAACTCACATTTTTATAAACCTGGTTCTGAAATGCAACCTTATCATTGGCGTAAATATCAACCGGCGTTGAGCGGGGTGATGCATTGATAAACCGGATTTTACCCCGACCGGCAGGCGGCGGGCCGGCAGTATCTACGGTAAATATTGAACCTATGGTATTATCTGCATTCATACCGATAACAAACAGCGTGTATTTGAAATACGCATGCAGGTTAACCGTATCTAATGAAATAATATTAACCGTTGATGATTGCGAAACAGCAGACCTGATCTGTATTGGCGGAATGGGGTTGGCTAATGAAAAATAGCCCGATGGCGTTGGGTAAGTAAAGTAGGTTCTGTTGTCCTGAATAATATTGTCAGCATATAAGTAAACCGGATGCAAATCAGGACTTAGGTTAACTACCTGGAATTGAATTTTCGAAGTAGCCGGTGTAACACCATTGCTTTTGCCGCACGAAGTTATAAAGGACAGGACCATAATACCCGCACAGCCTAAAAACACAAAAACCATAAACCTATTTTTGTTAGCCATATTCATTTATTGCGCTGTTAATATACGGGCACCAAGCGCGCTCGTCCCCTTGCCCGCTACTAAACCTTTTGAAAATAAATTGTACGATACACCAGCGCTTAACGTAAGGTTGCCTGATGCCAGGATGCTGCCGTCTGGCCTTACCATTGAATAATAAACCAGCCCCTTAGGCACGCTCACAAACGAGGTAGCAGATTTAAAAGTAACACCCGCAACCGTAGGATAGGTACTGATGGTAAAACTAATATCTCCCGCATCGGGCGACGCATTTATATATCTTATATGAGCTGTAGTATCTGTTACTTTTAAGGTATCGCTGCCTTTAATAGCAAAAACTTTATCGGAAGATTGGCCGGCTACAAATACGGTATATGCAAAGGGAGTATCCAGTGTAAGCTCCGTTTCAAACAGTGTATTTGGGTTACCGGCTTTTTTGAATTGATAACGTTGGGTACCTGCAATAATTTGAAGGTCGGTATACTGGCCTGAAGGCAATAAATTAGATCCGCTGTTTACGCGGGTACCGTTTTCGTAAACGTTCAGTGTGTCTCCAGTTGCATTGATCAGACTTATTTCATTAGTAATTGTAGTCGGAGCCTGATCGCCAGATTTTTTACATGCAATGAAGCCAGTCAACGCTACCAAAACCACAAACAATATTACTTTACTATTCATAAATAACCTGATGATATATAACTGCTGTATGGCGGTATTTGTTATCGGGTGTTTAATAAAAAAGTCCGGTTTTTAACGCCCGGACTATGATTAAGTTCAAAAATTCTTTTTTATTGATGATTGTTTAAGCGTAGCTGTTCAGCATTACCGGCATCACCAGCATCAAAACGTCTTCGTTTTCATCGCCACCCTGTGGTAACAATAAACCTGCGCGGTTTGGTGATGACATTTCTAATGATACTTCTTCGCCACTCAGGTTTTTAAGCATCTCGATCAGGAAACGGGCGTTGAAACCAATCTCCATGTCCTCGCCTTCATACTGGCACGACAAACGCTCGTGAGCCTCGTTAGCAAAATCAATATCTTCCGAAGAGATATGCAACTCGCTGCCACTTATTTTTAAACGCACCTGGTGGGTAGTTTTATTGGCGTAAATAGCCACACGATTCAAAGAACCTAAGAAAGCCAACCGATCGATCAGCAGTTTATTCGGGTTATTTAACGGGATAACCGCTTCGTAATCCGGGTAGCGCTCATCAATTAAGCGGCAAACAAGGTTGATGTTGTTAAATTTAAAGAACGCGCTGGTGCTGTTGTACTCAACAGATACATTCACGTCATCGCCTGGTAAAGCCGACTTTAACAACGTCAAAGCTTTTTTAGGCAGGATGAATGAAGTAGTCGATTCAGCTTTTGCATCCAGACGGCGGTAGCGAACCAACTTATGCGCATCGGTAGCTACAAAGGTCAAGTACTGGCTTGACAGCTGGCAGTAAACACCGGTCATTGCAGGGCGCAGCTCATCGTTACTAACGGCAAAAATGGTTTTATTAATAGCCTCGGCTAAAACAGATGCAGGCAGGTTTACTGAAGCCGCATTTTCAACCACCGGAATTTTCGGGAAATCTTCGCCGTTTTCGCCGCTTAATTTATACTTACCGTCGCCAGCGTTAATCTCGATAGCAAACGTGGCGTCATCAACCGAAAAAGCTACAGGCTGCTCTGGTAATGATTTCAGTGTATCTAATAAAATGCGCGATGGTATTGCAATACGGCCATTCTCTTTAGCTTCAACCTGTAACGATGTAGTCATGCTGGTTTGCAGGTCGGTAGCAGAAATGGTTAAGTTTCCCTCTTTGATCTCAAACAAAAAGTTCTCCAATATAGGCAATACGGTACTGCTGCTCAGCGCCCCGCTAACGGCCTGTAATTGCTTTAACAATGTTGTTGTGGAAACTATGAATCTCATATATAAATTAAATGTTAATTAGTCAAAAGTATAAAATTTAATGAGCATACTTTCGCTTGCGAATATAATGTTGAAAAATAGCAAATATTAACACTAAAAGCAAAGGCACAACAGTATTTATTACCTGCCAGAACATTTTTTCGTTACGGATACGGGCCCTGTTCAACAGGCGCAGTTTGATCTCTTTGTTACGCAAGGTAATCAGGCCTGAATCGTCAGTCATGTAGTCGGCAATGTTTAGCAGCAGGTTTTTGTTGCCGAAGTTTTGCTGGGTATAATGGTTATAACCTAAAGGGTATGGTGAACCATCGGCAGCTACTGCATTTTTGAAAATATCACCGTCGCTAATTACAATTTGTTTGGTAGGTACGCTTTCATTTTTCTGTACGATATTTTCGCCTACGCCTTCAGGAATGGGGCGATTTTGAAAGTCGGACTTAAACTTGCCTTCCAATAATACTCCTGTCAACTTGGGCATGCTTTGAAATGCTTTTGGGTCAGGCTCCTGCTCTATAGCTTGCAACGATAACATATGTGGCGCCTTCAAATTTTTATTGTATGGCGACGTGTTCAGCAATATCGTAGCCGTTACATCTTTAACACCCAAAACATCAATAGTATTGGCAAACTCGCTGTAAATACCATCCAGATTTTTAACTATCGGATGTTTGGAGTATGGGATAAATATCGGGTAAAATAACCAGGGTACCATTTGTATCTGGGCCTGCCCGCCAATGTTGCCAGTACTGATGGGTATCTGCGATGCACTGATATCGGCTATCAGATCGTAATTAATACGAACACCGTAAGTAAACAATTGATCATCCAGGTTTAATTGCTTCGGGAAAGCCAGTTGCTCACCGCCATGGCCCTTTAGGCTATCCAGTTCGGCGCTTACCTGGTCAATCGTCCATAATATCTTTCCACCGCGCATCAGGTATTGATCCAGTTTAAATTTCTCAGCTTCGGCAAATGGCTTGTTTGGCTTTGGCACCACCATTAACCGGATATTCATCAAACTATCAAACGGAATGGTTTTCAAATCAACACGACCTACCAGAAAGCCGTCTGACAATGAACGCAACGCATCGTTCAATTGTAAATCTGTAAGCTCATCGTGGCCGGTGGTGAAGCCAATGGCCGGCTTGCCGCCTTTGTTTGCTTTTTTTATGGCTGATATGAAAGCGTATTCTAAATTTTGGATGGAGTTGTTCAACACTTCATCGGCCGATAAACCCATCTGACTTTGCTGATACAACAGTTTAACGGGGATGTCTTTGCCGTTTGATGATACCATGGCCGCCGGGAAAATAGTCTTCTGTGTTACGCCATCGTCAGTTTTTACTGATAAGGCGGTTGGCTCGATACCTTTGGCCTGCAGGTCTTCAATAGTTTGATTTTGTTGCTCGTTTGATAAACCTTTGAGCGGATCGACAAACTCAAATTGCAGATTATGGTGGCTGTAAGCCTGCAGATCGCTCAGCATATCGTTGGTGGCATGCTGTAATCGTTTCATGCCGCCGGTCAGGTCGCCTTGCAAATACACGGTAACTTTAACAGGGCCTTTAAGGCTGTCCAAGATGCCCCGACTCATTTTTGAGATGGTATAGCGCCCCTCTTTAGTAAAATCGAAACGGGTAAAGCCCAGGGTACCTAAAATTGCTATTATTACTATGATGCCCAAACCAATAACGCTCTTTTTACCTGCCGATTTTTGCTGTTGTTTTAATAACACAACAACCGTCAACCAGATAAATAAAGCGGTAAGTACCAAAAAGTATCCCAAATCGCGCGTATCTAAAACACCGCGACTAATAGATTGATAATGATCATTAATACCCAGGCTTTGTATACCGGTCGACTGTAACGAAAGCAATCCGCTCAGCGAATCAAATCCGCTGTAAAAAAAGAAACAGATAAATACCGCGATAGTGAAAGCAATGATCTGATTTTTGGTAATAGCCGATGCGAATAAACCTATTGCAGCAAATGAGGCACCCAACAAAAATAAACCTATATAAGAACCAATGACTGCCCCACTGTCAATATTTCCCTGAGGAGTGCCTAATACAGATACCGAGTAATAATAAACTAATGTAGGTACCAGCGCAAACAATACAATCAATACCGCGGCAAAATATTTGCCCAACACAATTTGCAGATCTGTAAGCGGGCGGGTAATTAATAATTCGAAGGTGCCTTCCCGGCGTTCCTCGGCCAGCGACCGCATGGTTATCGCCGGTATCAGGAACATAAACAAATAAGGAGCCGTACTAAACAAGCTGTCTAATCCGGCGTAGCCATAATCTAAAATTGATGAATCAGGAAAAACCCACAGAAAGAGCCCCAGCACCAGTAAAAACACGCCGATGGTAACGTAAGCCACCAGCGAGCTGAGGTAAGTTGTTATTTCTTTTTTGAATATGCTATACACCTTAAAAGCTTGAACGCCGAAATTACAACAATATTTGTTTTCGGCCTACCAGGTATGTAAAAAAACAAAAAAGAGGAGACGTATTAATCCCCTCTAATTTCATGCGCCAATCGGCGGAAAGACTTTTCTATTTAATTATTAAATCCTCACTGCCGTGGAGGATTTAGGAGGGGTTAGAAACTATACGCTAACCGTACAGCCACCTGGTTAATGGTACTTTTACTGCTTGACCACCCTTCGTATCGTAAGCCTAAATCGGCACGGTTGTCAAACTGGAAACCGACACCCGGCGCGTAAGCAAATTTGGTAGATTCACCTGACTGCATGGGTATTACTGCTCCCAGCTGGCCCTCGGCATAAAACAGACTATTCAAAAAGTATTTAACGCCCGCTTTTAACGGCACAAAACCTTCGCCTGAGTTAATTTTGGCATATCCTATATAGTTAGATGTGATATCGCCCCGATATGGAAAATAAGTATAACCTGCTGAAACAGTAAGCGACGTAGCGGCACAAACCGGGTAGGCATATTTCAATGAACCGCCTATAACAAACGTCGAGATGTTGCGGGCTGACCCAAATGGCAAGCCGCCCTCTAACCCGACACTAAATTGATAGGCATCGGTTTTTTGAGCGAAAGCGCCAACAACAGCAGCGCAAATGAAAGTAATGCTTAGTAAAAGTTTTTTCATAATAATGGCGATGGTTATAATTAGGCTAAAAATATAAAATTGGTTTAATATGCCACCTAAACTCAATAAGCGCAAAAATATTGTGAGGATACGAAAAGGATTAATTGGTAAGCTTAACAAAAATGCTTTCCAATGAATTTGCCCCATTGGCTGCTTTAAGTTTAGCAAGCGTGTCATCGGCAACTATTTTGCCTTTGTTAATGATAATGACATGGTTGCAAACTGCCTCAACCTCCTGCATAATGTGCGTAGATAGCACCACCGTTTTAGTTTTACCTAAATCAACGATTAACTGACGGATGCTGATCAATTGGTTTGGATCAAGGCCTGATGTGGGCTCATCCAAAATTAACACCTGCGGATTATGCAGAATAGCCTGCGCTAAACCCACCCGCTGGCGATAGCCTTTGGATAGCTGGCCGATCTTTTTATGTTGCTCAGGGCCCAGGCCGGTCATTTCAATTACCTCTGCTATACGTGCGGCAGGCTCATGTAATTTGTGCATATCGGCCACAAAACCAAGCGACTCTTTCACGTACATGTCTGTATAAAGTGCGTTGCTCTCGGGCAGGTAGCCTATGTTGCGTTTAACATCTATGGGCTGGGTGGTTACATCAAAGCCACACACCTGCGCCTTACCACTGCTTTGAGGGATAAAGCAGGTGAGTATTTTCATAGTGGTTGATTTACCGGCGCCATTGGGCCCTAAAAACCCTAATACGCCGGGCTTAGCCTCAAAGCTGATATTATCGACAGCTTTTTGCTCACCATAAATTTTAGTCAAACCTTCAACACAAATGCTCATGCGTCAAATGTAGAAATTTGGAGGGAAATAAGCACTCAATTAATAATTCAGATCAAGCCCTCAAGTGGATTTTTCCCGTTCAGGGTTCCTATACTCGCAATAGGTTTAAAGCGGGCAAACAGCTCTTCGCTTAACCATTGCTCATCACGGGCGCGTTTAATAACGTCGACATGTTTGCCGGGTTTGTAAGCAAAAGCCTTCATATTTTCAACATTATCCCAAATAGAAAATGTTGCTGCCAGATAATGGGTTTCGCCGATAGCGATTGACTTGATACGGCCTGGCGCCGCCGATAGCTGCTCTTCAACTCCGGCTACCGCACCCCAAAAAGCTTTCAGTTTACTAAACTTAATCTGCGCCCTGGTTAACACGGCTACTTGTCCGGCAGTGATTTTAGGCGCGATCTTTCCGAACGGATCAACCCCGCCCCATTTACCATGACTTTGCAGCGGTTGTAAAAGTATAGTCCATCGCTCCAAGGCGAATGCGTTCCACCATTTTGAGATAAAAGAGGTTTCATTAAACCCATGAAAATCATCTTCGGTTTCCCATACCGCAAACAGTCCCCATTGCTGCCAGTCGGCACGCATACTGAAACCTTCGTCTTTACCGGTGCCTAATAGTTTCCAGAAGGAACAACCCTTTTGAAATGACATAGGTAGCCTGTGCAGCGCCATAGCTGTTAAAGCAAATGGTATAAAGCGTTTTTTATAGCGGACGATGGTGAGGCTTGCAATCATAGAACCAGAGTGGCAAACCTACTAAATAGTAGGGAGTTTATAGTATCAATAATGTGTAACTATGTTGTCTTCCTGAACTTGTTTCAGGATCTCCGGAGATGGTCCGAATTTGCTTAGCGTGTGGGATGCCAAACAAGTTCGGCATGACATGTGACTATTTTTTCTCTTTTACAATCACAAAAACATCTTCATTGTCTTTGTGCATGAGGTATTTTTCGCGGGCAAATTTCTCGAGCTTTTGCGGGTCTGAATTAAGTTCCTCAAGGTCTTTGCTTACCTTATCGCTTTGGTTTTGGTAAAAATCGCGCTCGGCTTTTAACTTACCAACTTCCTGGCGATATTGATATTGCGACAACAAGTCATTCTTATCAAAAAATATCATCCAGATCACAAAGGCTACCGTAACCAGGAAAAATTTGTTTTTAAATAAGTCTATCAGTCGTTGCATAAACCTTGAGCGATAATTTCTTTAAAATTATTTAAAAGAGTTATTGAGTGCAAATATCGTTATTAACTTATCAACAGTAAAGGAAAAAATGGATGTCACCCTGAGCTTGTCGAAGGGTTGGTGCAGAGGCCAACGCTCATGCTTCGACGGGCTCAGCATGACACCTTTTTTAATTTTGTTGCTTATTTCGGTTTCCATGATTCGGCTTCTTTCCGCTCATGTTACCGTCGCTTGAACGATTGTTGCCACTAGAACGGTTGTTATTGCCACCACCGCCCTGACGATTGTCTTTCTTTTTATCAGCCCGGCCAAAGCCCCGGCCACGTTTTTGACCGCCACCTTTGCCTTTTTGTTTTTCCGCGGTTTCTGCTGGCCGCACAGTATCTGGGTTCATCACATAAGGATGACCCTCCTTTACCGGTATCTGCTTTCCAATAAGCTTATGGATGTCTTTAATGTAAGCTATTTCTTCAGCATCGCAGAATGAGTAAGCGATACCGCTTGCTCCTGCCCTGCCGGTACGGCCAATACGGTGCACATAAGTTTCGGGAATATTCGGGATCTCGTAATTAATTACATAGGCCAACTCGTCGATATCAATACCGCGGGCGGCAATGTCCGTAGCGATCAATACGCGTGTATCGCGATTTTTGAAGTTTGTCAGTGCTCGTTGTCTGGCATTTTGTGATTTGTTGCCATGGATAGCCTCGGCGGTGATCTTTAGCTTGTGCAGGTCTTTCACCACTTTGTCGGCGCCATGCTTGGTACGGGTGAAAACCAATACGGATGTTATGTTTTTATCTTTCAGGATATGTGAAAGCAAATCGCGCTTATCGCTTTTCTGAACATAATAAAGCTCTTGCTGTATCGTTTCAGCAGTTGACGACACCGGCGTAACCTCAACCTTTTCAGGATTGGTTAGCAAACTATCTGCCAGGCTTTGAATTTCTTTTGGCATCGTGGCCGAAAAAAACAGCGTCTGCCTTTTAGCCGGAACTTTCGCAATAATTTTCTTTACATCGTTCACAAAACCCATGTCCAGCATACGGTCGGCCTCGTCAAGCACCAGCATTTTGATATGCTCCAGGCTGATGAAACGCTGCTGCATTAAATCAAGCAAACGGCCAGGGGTAGCTACCAGAATATCAATACCTCTTTTTAAAGCATCAACCTGCGGGTTTTGCGACACACCACCGAAAATCACCAGATGCTTTAAGCCTGTGTGACGGCCGTAGGCTGCCAAGCTCTCGTTGATCTGGATAGCCAGTTCGCGGGTAGGCGTCAATATCAGGGCTTTAATGGTTTTTTGTTCTTTGTGCTGCTGTTTGTCCTGATACAGCAATTGTAAGATAGGTATCGAGAAAGCGGCGGTTTTACCGGTACCGGTTTGAGCGCAACCCAGGAGGTCGCGACGTTGTAGTACAATAGGTATAGCCTGCTCTTGTATAGGCGTAGGTGTAGTGTACCCTTCGGTTTTTAAAGCCTTAAGAATAGGCTCTATTAATTTTAAATCGTTAAATGTCATTGTCTTATTTGTCTGCGAAACGTAGTCGCAAGTAATTGTCTGAAAAGTATAGTCAGATGTTATTTACGGGCAAAGATACGCTTTTAAAAGGAAAGCGGCAGGCAGACGTAAAATATTGAGTCTGCCTGCATCTGGCCCGCTCCGTAGAGACGCAATAGCTTGCGTCTCCGGCGCACTTTCAATTATTCAAAAACAAAAAAAGCCCCGATCTCCCGGAGCCTTTTCGCTTTCAGCCTCAAGCTTTCAGTTTATTTTTTATAAGCGTATTTAAAGTTTTTGCCAATGAACTTGGCGTTCTCGCCTAATTCTTCTTCGATACGCAACAACTGGTTGTATTTAGCGATCCTGTCTGAACGAGAAGCAGAACCGGTTTTGATCTGGCCACAGTTAAGCGCAACAGCTAAGTCGGCAATAGTAGCGTCTTCAGTTTCGCCTGAACGGTGGCTCATTACTGAAGTATAGCTGCTGGTTTGAGCCAGACTAACTGCATTGATAGTCTCGGTTAATGAACCAATTTGGTTTACTTTAACCAGGATTGAGTTTGCAGTATGGTTGTCTATACCTTCTTGTAAACGCACAACGTTAGTAACAAACAAATCGTCGCCTACTAATTGTACCTTATCGCCGATTTTTTCGGTCAAAATTTTCCAGCCAGCCCAGTCGTCTTCAGCCATACCGTCTTCGATAGAGATAATAGGATATTTAGCAGCTAATGAAGCCAGATAATCAGCTTGCTCTTCGCTGGTGCGGATAGCACCTTTATCGCCTTCAAATTTAGTATAGTCGTATTTACCATTCACGTAGAACTCAGAAGCAGCACAGTCAAACGCTAAGCAAATATCTTCGCCCGGTTTGTAACCAGCTTTTTCAATAGCTTTTAAAATGGTTTCAACACCATCTTCAGTACCTTCAAAGGTTGGTGCAAAACCACCTTCGTCGCCTACTGCAGTTGAAAGGCCGCGGTCATGTAAGATTTTTTTAAGGTTGTGAAACACCTCAGCACCCCAGCGTAATGCTTCAGAGAATGAAGGAGCACCAACAGGCATGATCATAAACTCCTGAAACGCTATAGGCGCGTCAGAGTGTGAACCACCGTTAACGATGTTCATCATCGGGATTGGCAATGTGTTAGCATTTACACCACCAATATAGCGGTATAATGGCTGGCGGCTTTCCTGAGCAGCAGCTTTAGCAGCAGCCAGCGAAACGCCTAATATAGCGTTAGCACCTAATTTAGCTTTGTTTGGCGTGCCGTCCAGATCGATCATAATTTTGTCGATGCTGTTTTGGTCAAACACATCGACACCTTGCAATTCTTTAGCGATAATGTCATTAACGTTAGACACGGCTTTTAAAACGCCTTTGCCCAGGTAAACAGACTTATCGTTGTCACGCAGCTCGACAGCCTCATGCGCACCGGTTGATGCACCAGATGGTACAGCAGCACGGCCTAAAAAGCCATTTTCGGTTAAAACATCTACTTCGATAGTAGGATTTCCGCGCGAGTCAAGGATCTGGCGGGCGTGAACGTCAATTATTAAACTCATTTTTTTGCTTGTTTATTCGGTTAAGATATTTAGTGTAAATAGTACACTAAATATATTTAGTTTTCAAAGATACAATTTCAAATAAATAAGCAGCAAAATTGTTTAATATTAACATAAAATTAATATCTGCGATAGTTTACACGCAGGCTTTTAAACAGTTACCTGCCGCTGATCAACTTCGGTAGCCATAGCCATAATATGGGGCTCTTTAAGCGATGTGATGGTATGCGATGTGATATGCACCTGTATTAAAGTACCATCTTTTTTACGGTGAGTCCAGATACCAGAATCATTATAGCCTTCAGGCAATTCTTTAATCACTGTATATACTTTACTCACTTCGCTTTTAGGACGGATGTCCAGAATTGTCATATTCATAAACTCCTCGCGGGTGTAGCCATATTTAGCAATAGCCGAATTATTAACTGCAGTGTAGTTCAGCGTTCGCTTGTTATATATCCACATCGGCGAGGGGTGTGCCTCGAAATAACTGCGGTATTGCTTTTCGCTTTCATCGAGTTTAGTGTTATAGTTTAATATAAGTTTGTAAAGCACCAGGCCAGTTACAAAAACATAAATTAAACCTTTTATACTGCCGATGAATAAAAGAGTCGACACATCAACCCGGCCTTTCAACCAATCTAACATTCTGTCGCTCAGGGTAATCCATAAAACACCGGTTATAACATAAATTATTACAATTTTAAATGCGCCCGACTTCACGTAATTTTAATAGTTAATACGTGGCGATTTAGCCATTTATACGAACAAAAACAAAATTAACGCGTTTTGGCGTCTTGTTCTTTAATCGCCGGTACTTGGCATATGCTCGCGCTGCACCGCATTTTTACGATTTATGCGATACATAAAGGTCAAAGCCAGATTGTTTTTGGCCGCAGCATACGTGGCAGAATAATTATATTGGTTTAACCATCCAACCTGCACGTTAATGCTTTTATCGAACTGATAACCTAAAGCAGCATAAGCACGGTTACGTTCAAAGTTTGGTGTTGCGTTATTTAGAAATACCTCTTCAAAAACAGAAACAAACCAGGTATTAGGGTCTATTTTTGTATGATTCAGGGGAACAAATACGTTAAGACGATACCTGAAACGATTACGATAATAACCATTAACCCACCGCTGCTCTACACGATAGCGATGCTCCATTTTAATGCGGTAAAGAAACTGATTAACTGTCATCTGCTCCCATAACCTGAACTCGGTACCTTTTGTAAGATGTTCGAGATTATCGCCGGTAGAATAACGGCCGGTACCTATTAACGCCACAAAGTCTTTAGTGATGTCATAACTGATACCCCCTTTGGTCTCATAATAAAAAAATTGATTGAGCACTTTATCGCCGCGACCCTGTAACTCTATATACCCACCCCAACGATTCAAGCTATCGCCGGGCAAAACTAACGTAGCTATACCAAAAGTTCCGGTTTTGTTGTTTTGAGCCTTTAAAGATGTACTTAACATTAACAGGGCAACCAACCCAATCACGCTTACCTTATATTTCTTCATTATTAAATTAATGTAAATTATAAGCGCAAATGTATTTTCTTAATATTATTTTAATATTAAGAAACTGTTATTGAATGTTAATTTATTATTAACAAATGAACAGTGATGTAATGTGATCTGAACCTGCCGAAGTGGTTATTCCCATTTAAATGCTTTAGTAGCGGCAAAATAAACTACCACGCCCCAAATCAGCATAATCAAAATCTGGTGCGATACGTCCATTAAGCTGGCACCCTCAAATGCTACTTTACGTAAGGCATCATTCAGGTAAGTTAAAGGCAACGCACGGCTTATAGGCTGCAGCCAGGCCGGGAAAACATTGATAGAGAAGAAGGTACCAGACAGCAAAAACTGCGGCAAAGTGATCATGTTCGCTATCGGCGGCACCGTACTTTCATTTTTAGCGATGCCTGACACCACAAAACCAAAGCCCATAAACACCACCACCCCTATGGCAGAGAGCACCAGCATGTCCAGCATGGTAATAAAACCATGTACCAGCGTAAAGCCAAAAGCAAACCTGCCGATAGTAATGATAAATATAGCGCCAATCAACGCGAATGAAATACGCGCAATGGCCTCGCCTACTACAATGCTGTAACGCTTAACAGGCGTAGCGAAGAAACGTTTGATTACCAGGGTTATCCTGAGCGATAAAAACACGAATGCGGTGCCAAACACGCCGGTGCTCAACAAAGCAAAACCCAACTGACCCGGCAATATAAAGTCAATTGTTTTATACTCACGGCCCACAATTGTCGACTCCTTTAGTACAGCAGCAGGCGGCGGTGCGTCAGGCATATGCGAGTTGATCTCGAAGAAAATATTGTTCAGGGTTGATTTAAGGATAGACATCTTCTCGCCAGATGCCTTGCTTGATTGTACATTTACCGTAAAGTATGGCGGCTGTGTATTTTTTTGAATATTCAGGATGGCGTCAATGGTACCTTTCTTCAGGTTATCCTCCATCTCCTTAGGCGACTGGTCATGAATCAGCTTCACCACACTCACCTTTTTCAAAGCCTGGTAAACCGGATTCAGCGTGTCGTTAGTTTTAGCTACGCCGACATCGACAGAAATAACACCGCCCCCGCTAATGAAGCCAAACACCAAAATAAATATCAACGGAAAAAGCAACGTAAACACCACCGACGATGGGCTACGCACTATAGAACGAAAACTTGCCTTGGCTATAGCCAGGGTTGCTTTTAGGTTATTGTATGGTTTGGTATTTTGGTTATTCATCATCGCCGGACCTCATCCTGCCTTCTCCAAAGGAGAGGGTTCTGATGAGCTTATTTTTTAGTTTTATATATCGATATCTAATTTCTTTCAATCCATTTGCATCCCAGCAAGTTATTCAAAGCCCTCCCCCTCTGGGAGGGTCGGGAGGGTTCTACTCCGGTCGCCACTCCTTGCCGGTCAAATTAATAAATACGTCTTCAAGGTTGGCAAGCTTCACTTGTTTTGGCCGTTCGAACCCCGAAGCTACTAATTTATCGATGAAGGCATCAGGGGTATCAACGCCTATTACGTTACCGCCGTCTACAAAAGCCACACGATCGCAAAGCACTTCTGCTTCGTCCATGTAATGGGTGGTGATAACCACGGTCGTACCCTGATCGCGTATCTCGCGAATCAGATCCCACAGGTTACGGCGCGCTTGCGGGTCGAGGCCGGTGGTAGGCTCATCCAGAAATACAATGCGCGGGTTATTAATTAATGTGGTAGCGATAGAGAAACGTTGTTTCTGTCCGCCCGACAAATCTTTATACTTAGCCTTCGCTTTTTCCGCAAGGTTCACTTTCTCGAGCATCTCCATAGGGCTGCGATCAATCCCGTATAATCCTGAAAATAGCTCAATCAATTCAGAAAGGTTCAGGTTTGGATAGTAACCGGCTGCCTGCAACTGCACACCTATACGTTGTTTAATCCTGGCGGCATCAGTATCGATATTAAAGCCGTCGACAGTAATCTCGCCTGATGTTTTGTTGCGCAGGGTTTCAATGATCTCAAGCGTGGTGGTTTTACCGGCACCATTCGGACCGAGCAAGCCAAAAATCTCGCCCTCAAAAACCTCAAAGCTGATTCCCTTTACGGCTTTGAAGTCGCCATAGTTTTTCACCAGATTTTTAACCGTAATTATGGATTGTTTTGCCATGCCGCAAAGTTGTACAGAAAATTGAAATTTTAACGATTTTTTTCACGTATCGCTAAGATTATTACAATTAACAGCAATATTTTCATAGCCTATTATTTAACCAAGTGACCAATTAAGTGGATAGCCGAGACCACATGAGCCAGGAACTTACTGACGATAATTAATGTAGGTAGTGTAAATAAATGTGTCATTTGTGTTTTGATTTTATGATCCAAAATTGCTTCGGAAATCAAAAATTGCACACAGTTATTAGGTAAGTTGAGGCAAATTATCGGTGAATGGATGCGGGCCGCGGTGAAATACTTTATTTTTTGTCATTCTGAGCATAGCGAAGAATCTTATCGAAGCGGCACGCGAGCGCATAAGATTCTTCGCTATGCTCAGAATGACAATGCTACTTTATTTCCCACCCTTTTTCAACTCACTTTCAGATTTCAGCACTTTAGCGCCCGATTCTTGCCTGATCTCATAAGCGGGTTCATCTTTGCTGGCTTTGCGCTTTACCTTGGCGCCTTTGATGGTTTTGGTTGTGGTGGATGTATGTTCTTTAACGATCTTACCTTCGGCTTCGTGAGCGCCCCAGGCCCAGTGTACGGTGTCTCCTTTTTTCATGGCGATTGCGTTTTGATTTGCATTTCGGGAGACGCGAAGCATCGCGTCTCTACGTAGCGTTGTACAAAAGAGCTGCCAATTTCATCCTCATTCGTAGAGACGCGATGCTTCGCGTCTTCACAGATATGCTATAAAACAAAAAGAGACGCTCATCCAAGCGTCTCTTTTTGTTTGTTTCTCTGTTGCAAATTACTTCATCAACTCAATAAAATCATCAAACAAGTAGCGGCTATCGTGCGGGCCCGGCGATGATTCAGGGTGATATTGTACCGAGAATGCTTTTTTACCTTTTACACGGATACCTTCGATTGACTGATCATTCAGGTTAATGTGGGTGATCTCTACTTTGTCAGAAGCTCTAACCGCTTCAGGCACCACACCAAAACCATGGTTTTGAGAAGTTACCTCGCAGTGATCTTTAATAATATTTTTTACCGGGTGATTTAAACCACGGTGGCCGTTAAACATTTTCTTAGTCGGGATATCATTTGCTAAAGCCAATAATTGGTGACCTAAACAGATACCAAACATTGGTTTCTCAGCAGCCAGGATAGCTTTTACGGTTTCAACTGCGTAAGGCATGGCAGCCGGGTCGCCGGGACCGTTTGAGATAAAGTAACCGCTTGGCGTAAAGTCCTTCTCCATTTCTTCGAAAGTGGTTTTAGCCGGATATACCTTAGCATACACACCGCGATCGTCAAAATTGCGCAGGATATTTTTCTTTACACCCAGATCAAGCACCGCTACACGGTAAGGAGCGCCCTCTTCACCAAAGGTATAAGTTTCGGTAGTTGACACTTTTGATGAAAGCTCCAGTCCGTCCATTGACGGTACTTCGGCCAGCTTGGCTTTCAGCTCGTCAATGTCAGTGATCTCTGATGAGATAATAGCGTTCATCGCGCCTTTATCGCGAATGTGACGTACCAATTGACGGGTATCCACATCAGATATACCAACAATATTTTGTTGCTGAAAATAATCCTGGATAGACTCGTCAGCCTGTTTACGGCTGTAAGGAATGTTATAGTTTTTACAAACCAAACCGGCAATCTGGATATTGCCCGATTCAACTTCTTCATTTGCGATACCGTAGTTACCGATATGTGCGTTGGTAGCCACCATGATCTGACCAAAGTATGATGGGTCAGTAAAAATTTCCTGGTAGCCGGTCATGCCGGTATTAAAACAAATTTCGCCGGTTGTAGTACCGATTTTTCCGGCAGCTTTGCCATGAAAAATTGTTCCATCTTCTAACAATAATACCGCCGGTAATTTGGTGAAATATGTCATCTGTTTAAAAAAATTGAATGGTTAAAATTGCGGCTTGTCTGGTGCGATGCGCCGTTAAACTGGATTGTAAAAACGAAGTAAGAAACCTTCTGATTCACGCCGCAAAAGTAGAGATTTATTTCGTATTTCGGAAGTGAGATTTCGGATTTTTTTAATATTAGAAACTTACATTGTTTTGAAGCTATAAATTGTCATCCTGAGCATAGCGGAGGATCTTATCAAGTGACTACAGCAAGGCGCATAAGATTCTTCGCTACGCTCAGAATGACAAAAAGAAAAAAATAATAATCCTACCTTTGCCTAATCTTAATCAGATCTAGCTATGTCTGTTCATAAAGAAGTAAAAAGAATAACCACCCATACCGTACAGGAAATGAAAAATCGCGGCGAGAAAGTTGCTATGCTTACCGCGTACGATTATTCGATGGCAACCATAGTTGATGCCGCCGGTATGGACATTATATTGGTAGGCGACTCGGCCTCAAACGTCATGGCGGGTCACGAAACTACGCTGCCCATCACACTGGATCAGATGATTTATCATGCCTCGTCGGTAGTGCGCGCAGCAAAACGTGCATTAGTAGTAGTTGATTTGCCATTTGGTACTTACCAGGGTAATTCAAAAGAGGCACTTAATTCGGCCATCCGTATCATGAAAGAATCGGGTGCGCATGCAGTGAAGATTGAAGGGGGTATAGAAATTGCCGAATCAGTAAGCCGTATCCTTACGGCCGGTATACCGGTAATGGGCCACCTGGGCTTAACGCCGCAGTCCATCTATAAATTTGGCACATATACCGTTCGTGCTAAAGAAGAAGCCGAGGCCGCCAAGCTGCGCGAAGATGCGCTGAAACTACAGGAACTGGGTTGCTTTGCCGTAGTATTGGAAAAAATCCCGGCACAACTGGCTAAAGAAGTTTCTGAAAGCCTGGACATCCCAACCATCGGTATCGGTGCCGGCCAGCATTGCGACGGGCAGGTTTTGGTAATACATGACTTGCTGGGTATTAACAAAGGCTTCAAACCTCGCTTTTTGCGCCAGTATGCTAATTTATACGACGTGATGCACGGCGCAATAGGCAATTATGTGAGCGATGTAAAAGCCAGGGAATTCCCGAACGAGAAAGAACAATATTAATTGGTTCATAGTTCATGGATTATAGAAGCATTATTAAACCATGAACCATTAACCATGATCCCATCGACTAACAATGGCAAGACCTGAATTTCATTACGAAGATCATGATATAACCGATAAGGACGTCCTCTATGAGGACAATCACCTTATTGCCATTAATAAGCGCGCAGGCGATATTGTGCAGGTTGACGACACCGGCGATGAATCGCTTGACGAAAAGGTAAAAAAATATCTTACCAAAAAATACAACAAGCCTAACGGTGCCTTCTTGGGAGTGGTTCACCGTCTGGACCGCCCGGTGAGCGGCGTTATATTATTTGCCAAAACCAGCAAAGCTCTAGATCGTATAAACAAAATGTTTAAAGCGCGCGAAATGCATAAAACCTACTATGCCGTAACGCGTAAACGCCCCTACCCAACTGCCGGGACACTGGTACATTACCTCATCAAAAATCCGCAGAAAAACGTCACTAAAGCTTTTGATCATGAGGTGGCCAACGGCCAGCGCTCAGAGCTTCATTATAAACTGGTTGGCGAACTGGATGGTTACTTTTTAATAGAGGTCGATCCGATTACCGGCCGCCCGCATCAGATACGTGTACAATTATCTACGCTAGGTACTCCTATAGTAGGCGACAATAAATATGGCTATCCGCGCGGCAGCCTGCGCAAAAGCATTTGCCTGCATGCCCGCCGACTGCAATTTATTCATCCCATTAAAAAAGAACCGATACTGATAACTGCACCTGTACCCAAAGACGGTTTTTGGGAAAAGTTTGAAGGAATGATGGATCAGGCATAGAGAGGCTGAGCTAAGCTTGTCTAAGTATAAGCGCGGCGGCCTATAAACCTCTACTAACGCTCGCTATTCGAAAAGCTCAAGATAACTAAAGTTTTATAAAGCCTGTACCTCTGCCCAGATCTTTTCATCAACCAACACCCCTTGTTCTATATTTTTTTGCCTTGTTTTTAAAGTACTCTCGCCAGGATATGCTACTGGCTTATCTGTATTTACCTGTTTGCTACTCTTGGTAAAACTCAGTATGTCCTCAACCAAGTCCTCGGTTTGCCGGGTACTTTGAGGTTTTATGGCAATAAAAACCTGCGACACGCCCCACTCAAGCCCGTCTTCAGTTATTTGTTTAGTTGATTTTCCCTGACTTAATACCGAAGCCAGCATATCTAAGACTAACGACAAGCCCGAGCCTTTCCAGAAACCGATGGGTAAAACTCTCTTTGAATTTAAAATTGCACCCGCGTCTGTACTTAGCTCACCCCGGTCATTATAACCACCGGGTATGGGTAACTGGTTGCCATAACTTTGATATTGATGCAGCTTACCTATTGAAAATTGCGAGATGGCCATATCCAAAACCACGTGCCCTTCTTTGCGTGGAACAGCAATTACCAGCGGATTATTTCCCAATGTGGGCGTCGTGCCACCCCAGGGAGCAACATTTGCAGTAGTATTCGTAAAATTAATACCAATAAATCCGGCATCGGCAGCTTGCCAGCCGTAAGTACCGCCACGCATCCAGTGGTTGGTGTTTCTGATGGCTACGCAACCTATTCCCTGAGTCGTAGCCAGCTCAATGGCCCTGTTCATGCAAAACAAAGCGTTAATTATTCCTGGCGCCAGGTTGCCGTCCCATTGTTCTAAGGCTCCAAAGCTGTTTAGCAAAGTTGGTTCGGTATTGGGTTTAATAACACCTTGCTTAATATATTTCACAAAAGTCGGAAAGCGATTAAGCCCATGGGTATAAACCCCGTCGCGGCTGTTTTCGGCAAATATCCGGGCGCACAGATCGGCCTTATCCGTAGGGAAATCAAGGGTAATAAGTACCCGTTTAAATTCTGCTTTCAGTTTTTCAAAAGGTATACGCATACAAGCAAATATAGTAGGGCATAAAATAATACCACCACTAAAACAGTTATAATTGCCTTAGGTTAGCGCAATGGCTAATTAATTTTTATTTTTGCGACATCTCTGTAATGAAAAAAAATCTTGCATATTTATTAATACCGGGGCTTTTATTAATCGGCTTTTTTGTCAATTCATGTAAACGGCAGCTGGATTCTGACATACCCGATCTGCTGGTAAATGGCACCTGGCAACTATCGTCTGTGAGAGTTACCGTTAATCACGGCGATACTTTATTGCTGGATACCACATACTCAATAAACATGTGCGATCAGAAATTTACCTTTAATGCTGATAAAACCTGTACTTATACCAATTTTGATTGCTTGGATAACACCATAGCCAAAGGCGCGTGGGAGCTAACCGATAACCGGCTTACGCTGCGGTCAAACATGGTGTGCCAGGATACTTTAACGGGCAGCTCAACACCATTTATTAAATGCGCCATCAACTCGCTCGGGCGCTATTCGATGGTACTTTTAACCGGCGATTATATTAACTACAACAGTTCGGCCACCCGGCGTGTTGTACGCTACGGTTTTGTACGGCAAAACAATTAGTGAATAAAAGCTGTAAAAGTTTATATTTGAGTCAACACTAACAAAATAAACCTTTTGAAAAAACGAATAGCCATTTTTGCTTCAGGATCAGGATCAAACGCTCAAAAAATCATGGAGCATTTTAAGCGCAGCGCAGACGCCGAGGTTGTATTGATTTTAACCAACAACCCGCAGGCTTATGTTTTACAACGTGCTGATAATTTCGAGATCCCATCGCATGTATTTACCCGCCAGGAGTTTTATGAAACTGATGACGTTATCAGGATGCTTAAAAACCTGCAGGTAGATTTGATTGTATTGGCCGGTTTCTTGTGGCTGGTGCCTAAATCACTACTGGCGGCGTTCCCCAATAAAATCATTAACCTGCACCCTGCGCTGTTACCTAAATTTGGCGGCAAGGGTATGTATGGCGACCACGTCCATAAAGCCGTACTGGCTGCCGGCGAGGAAGAATCAGGCATCACCATCCATTTTGCTAACGAGCAATTTGACGAAGGCGAGATCATCCATCAATCAAAATTTAAGATTGAGCCAGGCGACAGTCTGGAAATGATCAAATTTAAAGGCCAGCAGTTGGAACATCAGAACTTCCCAAAGGTGATTGAGAATTTGTTGAAGAAGATGAAAAGCTGATCGGTTGAAGACGGGTTATTGAAGATTAAAGATTAACAAATATCATATATGTAGAGACACAAATATTGTGTCTCTTTTTATTTATTGCCATTCTTATTTGTATGTGTATTTTTATCGCAACCAAATAAAACCCAACTTTAATCTTTATTCTTCAATCATAAATGTCTTCGATCAAACCCTCCACCAGCATATTCCAGCTTGCCGTAATTGTTAGCGCCCTTGGCTTTTTTGTTGATACGTATGACCTGCTGTTGTTTGCCATTATCCGCAAACCCAGTTTGGCGTCGCTTGGCCTAAATGCTACGGATATTGTGTCGCAAGGCGAATTGCTGATCAGCATCCAAATGGTGGGGATGGTTATCGGCGGGATTATTTTTGGCATATTGGGCGACAGAAAAGGTCGTCTTAAAGTTTTATTTGGGTCGATATTGCTTTACTCTATAGCCAATATACTTAATGGAATGGTGCATGATATCAATCAATACATCATACTTCGATTTATAGCCGGCGTGGGTTTGGCGGGCGAACTAGGAGCCGGCATCACATTGGTAAGCGAACTGTTACCTAAAGAGAAACGCAGTACAGCTGCCGGTTTTATAGCAGGCTTTGGTTTGTTTGGCGTGGTGGCGGCGTCAGTGATCAGCAAGATGGTCGACTGGCGGGTGTGCTATTATATTGGAGGTGTACTGGGTATTATATTATTGCTCATGCGGATACAAGTACAGGAAAGCAATATTTTTAAAAATGTGCAGGAAAGCCAGATTAGTAAAGGCAACTTCCTGATGTTTTTTAATAACCGCAAACGTTTTGCCAAATACATGCAATGCATTTTACTGGGTATACCGGTTTGGTACATTATAGGCATATTGGTTACTTTTTCAGACCAGTTTGCCAAATCAATGGGTATTAACGGCGTCGATCCGGGTACTGCCATTATGTGCCTGTACATGGCCATAGCCGCGGGCGACTTTAGCGTAGGCTGGTTAAGCCAGCGGTTGCAAAGCCGTAAAAAAACCTTATTTATTTTTTATGCTATCGCCATTCTGTTTACCATCCTTTATTTTTTACAGCATAATGGCAGCCCCACCTGGTTTTACATTATTTGTATGGGATTAGGCTACGGCGCGGGCCTGAACGTGGTTTACATTACCAGCAGCGTCGAGCAATTTGGCACTAACCTACGCGCATCAGCAGGTATCAGTATCCCCAATATGGTTCGCGGTACATTGCCCCTGATGATTTTGCTATTTAAAGGATTGCGCGTATTCTTCGGCAATTACTTAACCGGCGGTTGGGTAACAGGGTTGATCATTTTTGCAATAGGTATAGCAGCGGCCTGGGCTTTGGACGAAACTTACGGTAAGGATTTGGATTTTACAGAGGTGTAAGTTGGAGGACGACTCATACTATTACCCTTACCAAACTACACCTTTGCGGCGGCGGTATTCGCAGCTTCGCTCCCGTAAAATAGCGTTTCTTACTTTCTGCAGGCGATACAAATATTACCTGGCTAAATCCGCTTTTCTTGAGTTGTTTTTCCATCTCATCAAAATCAAAATGGCTTATCCAGGGTTCGCCCGCTTTTGCTACTCGTTCAGCAACCTTGGCCGACCACGGGCCTGTACGTTTTTGAGATGCCGTAAACACAAACTCGGTGCCTTTGGGCAGGCCTCCAACAAATTTGAATATTTTAGCGATGGCATCTTTCGTCAAATAAACCAACACACCCAAACAGGCTACAAACACAGGTTTATTCAGATTGAGTTTGCTGTTTTTGAAAATCTCAGCCAGAGCGTCCTGCTCCAGATCAACCTTTACAAATGATACATTTTCGGGGATGGCAATTCCGGCGTCGGTTAAATGCTCCAGCTTATTGACCTGACTGGCGGGATGATCAGCCTCGACGATCATTAGGCCGTTGGCCCACTCCGGTTGCCGGTAAGCAAAGGTATCCATACCCGCACCGAGGATCAGGAACTGATCGACACCTGCATCGTAAGCATCCTTCAGACAATCTTCGGCATAGCGGCTTCTTAAAACAATATGGGTACGCATAGCAAGTATGCCCGGAAAATAAAAGTCATTGCGCCGTTCGCAAATATGCGCTACAGCGTCCTCGCCAATTAATTTCAGTATTATAGGATCATCAAGAAGTTTATATTCGCCATCAATAACCTGGTGCGCGGCCCTGAGCATTGCTGCACCAACGGCGGTTGAGCTGGCTGCGTCTTTATTCACCTGTATGTTGTTGTATAATCACGCATACATCGCTTTTATCGCGAAGGGCAAATTCTTTTAATCCCCAGGGTTGCAGTTTAACTTCGGGCAGATTTGAGTGGAACAACTGCTTTGGCCTGGCTTTCAATTCATTGAATAATGCTTCAATGTCATCTGTATCCAAACGAATTTCGGGGCGATCTTTCCTGGCAAATTCGTCATCTTCCACCAACATCAACGTCACCCCATCCCGGTCGATGATATAAAAGGCAGGCTCTTGGTCTTTATATTTTACGGTAAAACCCAATACATCAATAAATAACTCGAGGCCATGGTTAATATCTGAGTAAAATATCTGGGGGATTACTTTGTTCAATTTCATAATTACTAACGCGATTTAAATTTACTCAAAGCTCGCCCGCTTAAATCAGACTTCACTTTACAATTGTTAAGAAATTAATTATCTGTTGGCTTGAGCAAGTACCACACAAACCCCACCCTTATCGGCCAACGCAAATTCCCAAACACCCCAGGGGCGTAAAGTAACTTTACTTAGGTTGGGATGAAACAACTTAATATCCTTAGATGCAAGTTCCTCGTAAAGCGCATTGATATCATCAGTTACAATACGTATTTCAGGTCGGTCTTTTTTGGCATATTCGTCATCTTCAAACAAAAACAGCGTCAATCCGTCACGATCAACGATGTAAAATGGCGGGTTAGCTTCCTGATGACTTATGGTAAACCCCAAAACGTCGACAAAACATTCCAGGCCGTGTTTAATGTCTGTATAAAATATTTTCGGAATTACTTTAGTAAGTTTCATTACTGATCTGATTTTGATTACCACAAAGCTCGGTTTCAAAACCCATATTTCATTTTACAATTGTTAAGAAAACTACTGCCGGTTACGAATACGGCTTAACGATACCGGTGTAATGCCCAAATAGGATGCGATATGTTGCAACGGCACCCGTTTTATAATTTCAGGATGTTGCCGTATCAGCATTTCATACCGTTCCTGAGGCGTATTTTTCAGAAATGAAAAGAAGTGATACATAAACTCGGTTTGCTTGTGAGCTGCACGCTCTACCATTTCGCTGAAAATAAGGGCATCACCGCGTACCAAAGCCATATCGTCCTGGTTTAACCACCTCAGGCTTACCGGCTCAATGGTTTCAATAGCAAAGGGGCTCGAAACATTCTTCCTGAAACTCTCGGGCGAGTAAACGACATCGCCCTCAAAAAAAAATTGAAAACTGATATCCTTGCCGTCATGATTAAACCAGGCGCGCATACATCCTTTATCAATCACATACAGCTTACGGCCAATATCTCCTTCTTTCAACAAAATTTGTCGCGCCCCGGCTTCCTCGTGCTTCCACAAGTGGTGATATTTGCGCCAGGCGGCTCTGATCTGATCGGGGTTAGCTGACATTTTATAGCTGTGATCTTCACGAAGATAACAAACTTAAACCGTTGCAATGGCCATTTTAAGCAGATTTGCCCCACTGTCAATTTTTATAAAAAAAACTAATCTCCAATCGCTAATCTCTAATCTGTAATGCCTACCTTTGCGGCTCAAAAAAACACCTCGCAAATGAGTCAGCCAGTCGCTATTAAAAATGCCCTTATTTCAGTTTATTACAAAGATAATCTGGAGCCTATTATTCATGAGTTAAACCGCCTTGGTGCCAACATTTACAGCACCGGTGGTACAGAAACATTTATCCGCAGCCTTGGGGTAGATGTAATTGCTGTTGAAGACCTTACTTCTTACCCATCAATTTTAGGCGGTCGTGTTAAAACATTGCACCCAAAGGTGTTTGGGGGCATTTTGGCTCGCAGAAGCAATGATAGCGACAAAGAGCAATTGGCACAATATGAGATACCGGAGATCGACCTGGTAATTGTCGATCTTTATCCGTTTGAAGAAACTGTAGAGTCAGGCGCAGGACATGATGATGTGATCGAGAAAATTGACATCGGTGGTATTTCACTGATCCGTGCAGCGGCTAAAAACTTCAAGGATGTGGTAATTCTGGCATCCAAAGACGATTACGTTGAATTGGCCGACCTTTTAAAATCGCAAAACGGAACTACAACTATCGATCAGCGTAAGCGTTTCGCTCAGAAAGCTTTTAACATTACTTCAAATTACGACACCGCTATATTCCAGTATTTTAACCAGGATGAGCCGCTGCAAGTATTTAAACACAGCATACAAACCAGCCAGACCCTGCGGTACGGCGAAAACCCGCATCAAAAAGGCGTGTTTTATGGTAACCTTGATGCCATGTTCAACAAATTGAATGGCAAAGAGCTATCTTACAACAATCTGGTTGACGTGGATGCTGCTGTAGCCTTGATTGATGAATTTACAGAGCCAACTATTGCCATATTAAAACACACCAACGCCTGCGGGGTTGCTTCGCGCTCAACTATAAAAGACGCCTGGATAGATGCGCTGGCTTGCGATCCGGTTTCTGCCTTTGGCGGCGTGATTATTACCAACGGAGAAATTGACGCTGAAACGGCAACCGAGATTGACAAACTATTTTACGAGGTACTAATTGCCCCGGCGTTTACCGACGAGGCAGTACAAATACTGCAAGGCAAAAAGAACCGTATCTTATTGGTTCGTCAACCTGTCGAGTTACCGGCTAAGCAATTTAAAACCTTGCTGAACGGTGTTATAGAGCAGGACTATGACAAGGTTATTGAAGGCCCGGACCAAATGACCCCGGTAACCAACCGCAAACCAACCGAACAAGAGCTGAAAGACTTATACTTTGCCAACAAAGTAGTTAAGCATACTAAATCAAATACTATTGTTTTTGCTAAAAACAACCAGCTATTAGCAAGCGGCGTTGGTCAAACCTCGCGTGTAGATGCCTTAAAGCAGGCAGTTATAAAAGCAGAAAGCTTCGGTTTTGATTTAAGAGGTGCTGTTATGGCGTCTGACGCGTTTTTCCCATTTGCTGATTGCGTTGAACTAGCTGCAGAAGCCGGCATTTTAGCCGTATTGCAACCCGGCGGATCAATCAACGATAAACTTTCAATTGAAATGTGCAATGAAAAAAACATTTCAATGGTAACCACCGGTGTCCGTCACTTTAAACACTAAGGCCTAATTTGATGCTTGACCAATAAAAGCAGATATTTTATATTATTTTTAAAATAAATGCGTTTTATTGGTCAACTTATTTTAAGTTAATCAACTATATTTAACAACTTTGCAAATTATTTGAAGCAAACGAAAAATGGGCTTATTTAACTTTTTCACACAAGAAATAGCAATTGACCTGGGTACCGCAAATACCCTCATCATACATAACGACAAAGTTGTTGTTGACGAACCGTCGATAGTAGCTTTTGACCGCACAACCAATAAAGTTATAGCCATTGGGCGCCAGGCCATGCAAATGGAAGGCAAAACTCACGATAATATCCGCACCGTGCGCCCGCTTAAAGACGGTGTGATTGCCGATTTTAACGCTGCCGAGCATATGATACGCGGAATGATCAAAATGATCAACCAGGGTAAAGGCTGGTTCTTTCCGTCATTGCGTATGGTTATCTGTATTCCATCTGGTATTACTGAGGTTGAAAAGCGTGCCGTGCGCGACAGTGCCGAGATTGCCGGCGCTAAAGAGGTTTACCTCATCCATGAGCCAATGGCTGCTGCTGTAGGGATCGGCATTGACGTTGAAGAGCCAATGGGTAACATGATCATTGATATTGGTGGCGGCACTACCGAGATTGCGGTTATTGCCTTGTCAGGTATCGTTTGCGACCAATCTATCCGTGTTGCGGGTGATAACTTTGACTCTGACATTGTTCAGTACATCCGCCGCCAGCATAACATTATGATTGGCGACCGTACTGCCGAAAAAATAAAAATTGAAGTTGGGGCTGCATTGCCAGAGCTTAGCGACCCTCCGGGCGACTTCGCCGTACAAGGCCGTGACCTGATGACCGGTGTACCAAAACAGATCATGGTATCCTATACCGAAATTGCGCACTGCCTAGATAAATCGATCTCAAAAATTGAAGAGGCGATTCTAAAAGCGTTAGAAATAACTCCACCGGAATTGTCGGCAGATATTTACCAAACAGGTATATACTTAACTGGTGGCGGTGCGTTGCTGCGCGGGCTCGACAGACGTATATCAGCCAAAACAAAATTACCTGTGCACGTTGCCGAAGATCCGCTTCGCGCCGTAGTACGCGGAACTGGCACTGCCTTAAAAAATATCGGTAATTTTAAATTCTTAATGCAATAACCTCATTTACGATTTACGAATTTAGATTTACGAGTGTCGATCTAAATTCGTAAATCGTAAATCTAAATTCGTAAATACAGCAATGCGTAACCTGCTAATATTCATTACCAAGTACAACGCGTTTTTTCTGTTTATTATTTTTGAGGTTAGTGCGCTGGTTATTTACGTTAAATACAATTCTTTCCAAAAGGCTACTTTCATAAATAGTACTAACCAGGTAACCGGCAACATGTACCGTCAGGTTGGCAAGCTAAAAAGTTACCTCTCTTTACAAGAAGTGAATGACAGCCTGGCACGCGAAAATGCCCGTTTGCGTAATCAACTTAAAACATCGTTTTATGTTGACTCGGCGGCTAAACACAAAGTGGTTGATACCGTTTACAAACAACAGTATGAGTATATTGACGCTGCAGTAATTAACAACTCTATAAACCGCCGTAATAACTATATCACTATAAACAAAGGCAGCCGCGCCGGCGTGGCTAAAGGCATGGGCGTCATTTGTCCGCAGGGAGTGGTGGGTAAAGTTGTTTTGGTGGGCGAACATTTCTCGGTTATTCAATCGCTTTTACATAAAGAAACAATCATCAGTGCGGCGTTGGCCGGCACCAAAGATCTGGGTTCATTTGTTTGGAGCGACGATATGGACCCGCATAAGGGCCTGATGTACGATGTTTCAAACAGTGCCTCGCCAAGAGTTGGCGAACTGGTGGTAACATCAGACCTTTCATTATGGCCAACCGGCGTGCCAATAGGTAAAATATCCAATCTGCATTCAAAATCAGGTAAAGGTTCATTCCTGAATATGGATGTCACCTTATCTGTCGACTTTAGCAAACTGCAATATGTTTATGTAGTTAACAATAAGTTAGCTACTGAACAGTTGGGACTGGAGGCCCAGGAAAAAAAGGATGAGTAGAACTATTATTATTAACATTCTCCGCTTTTTTGCGCTGGTATTTGTACAAGTATTTCTGCTTAAAAACATCAGTTTGTACAATTTATCGACCCCATATCTTTATATACTTTTCATCCTGTTACTGCCTTTTGAAACGCCTAACATATTGCTGTTTGCTTTATCGTTTTTGTTAGGTTTAACTATTGATGCCTTTTATGATACACCCGGCCTGCACACTACCGCCTGCGTGTTGCTGGCTTTTGTACGCATACTGTTTATCAGCATCACCGTACAAAAAGAGGGCTTTGATAATGAGCCTGAGCCTACGTTAAGTATTATGGGCTTCAGGTGGTTTTTTGCTTATACGCTTATTCTTACTTTATTCCATCATTTCTTCTTATTTATATTGGAGGTATTTAGGTTTTCAGAAATTCAGTATACACTTGGCCGGGCGCTGCTAAGTTCAATTTTTACTGTATTTTTGATCCTGGTTTCAGGGCTGATATTCTATAAAAGTAAAGAGCGTAAATGAATCAGTATTTTGAGCGGAGATACGTTATCGGCGGGATATTCATTATTTTAATTCTCGTACTTCTTAGCCGCCTGTTTTATATTCAAATTATCGATGACAGGTATGCCCTATCTGCCAGCAAAAACGTAATCCGTCAGTTTATCCAATACCCTGCCCGCGGGCCAATTCTTGACCGTAATGGCAAAACCTTAGTGACTAACGAGCTGGTATACGACGTAAAAGTTATTCCGAAAGAAGTGAAGTCGTTTGACACTTTGGAGTTTTGCAAATTACTGGGTATTGACAAAGCGGAGTTTGATAAACGATTGGCTAAAGCCAGAAAATATTCACCAAACCTCGAATCACCCTTCGAGAAACAGTTGTCTCCGCAACTGTATGCGTCTTTGCAGGAGCGCCTTTCAGAATTTCCAGGCTTTAGGGTTGGCCCCCATCCCACCCGTACCTACCCGGATTCAGTGGCAGCACACTTCCTGGGTTACATAGGCGAGGTTAATGACAACATGATAGCCAAATCTGGTGGTTATTACAGACTGGGAGACTACATCGGGATATCAGGTGTGGAAAAAGCCTACGAAAATGTGCTGCGCGGCACCCGCGGTGTAAAAAACATGTTGGTTGATTCAAAAGGTGTGCAAAAAGGTTCGTACGCCAACGGAGCATTCGATACACTTGCTGTGCCCGGCGAAAAGCTAACCTCATCACTTGACGTACGACTCCAAAAGCTGGGCGAGAAACTAATGCAAAATAAAGTAGGTAGTATCGTAGCTATCGAGCCCTCATCGGGCGAAATTCTGGCTTTTGTAAGTACACCAAGTTATGATCCAAACCTGTTGGTAGGGCGCGACCGTAGCGCTAACATAAAAAAACTTGCTAACGACCCATATCAGCCATTTTTAGTTAGGCCGATACAGGCCAGTTATCCACCGGGATCGTCATTTAAGCCATTAAGTGCATTAATTGCTATGCAAGAGGGCATTATCACTCCGCAAACTGGGTATAATTGCCCGGGCTATTACATTGCCGGTAACAGGCGTATTAATTGCTTTCACAATGAGCGGCATGGTTATGTAACACTGTCAAGCGCTGTAGCTGAATCGTGCAATGGCTATTTCGATATGGTGTTTGAAAAATTAATAAACCGTTTAGGTCCCAAAAAAACCGACTCGGCTTTTAGCTCGTGGCGCGACAAGGTTGCTAAATTTGGTTTAGGAGGCAAGCTTGATCTTGATTTACCAAGTGAGGGTACCGGCCTTTTGCCTCAGGCATCGTTATATGACAAAATGTATCACAAAGGCGGATGGCGCTCAAGTACTGTTATTTCTTTAGGTATCGGCCAGGGAGAATTGTTAGCCACACCTTTACAACTGGCCAATATAGAGGCAACTATCGCCAATCGCGGATTTTACTACAAACCACACCTCATTAAATCTATAGGTGACCGGCAAGTTATCAAAACCGAATACACGGTAAAAAATTACGTTGGGGTTAGCGCACAATACTTTGAACCGGTTATTGACGGCATGCAAGCTGTAGTTGATCATGGCACGGCTGCAAGTTCTAAAATACCCGGCATTATTATGTGCGGTAAAACTGGTACAGCGCAAAACTCACACGGAGAGGACCACTCCGTATTCGTAGCATTTGCACCGCGAGAAAACCCTAAAATAGCTATAGCCGTAGTGGTTGAAAATGGCGGTCAGGGCGCCAGTTGGGCCGCACCTATAGCGAGTTTTATGGTTGAAAAATATCTGCGCGACAGTATTACTGCACGTCCATCGGGCATTAGCCCGCAACGTTATATGGATGCCAACCTCATGCCTGATATATCATACTATATCAGTCAGCAGAAAAAGCAGTTTCGACGGGACAGTATACGCCAGGCACGAATGGATTCCATTAAAAAAGCGCGTACGATAAAGTCGGCATCGAATAAAAATAAAAAACCGGCGGCTACCAATTTTTTGTTGGCCGTAATACCTAATAAAGATGAGTAACCAGCAACGCAGCTTCTTTTTCAATGTCGACTGGCTATTGGTGCTTATTTACCTGGCGCTTTGTACCATTGGCGTACTTTGCATCCACTCGGCGGTTTTTGATCCTAAAAACCCTAACTGGTTCGACCTGGATACCAACTACGGCAAGCAGCTTGTATTTGTTATTGTGGCAATAACCCTTGCAATATTTATTCTGTTATTAGAAAGCAGGTTCCTGTCAGCATTGGCGCCTGCTATGTATGTAGTCACCACTATATTGTTGTTGCTGGTACTTGTAGTGGGCCGAAACGTAGGCGGCAACCAGGCCTGGATACCTTTACCTGGCGGTTTCAGACTGCAGCCATCAGAGTTTGCCAAGTTTTCTACCTGCTTATTGCTGGCGCGATATCTAAGCGCAACCAACGTTAAAATCACCGAGCTTAGATCATTCGCCACGGCGGCAGCTATCATCTTTGTGCCGATGTTGCTGATTTTACTGCAACCGGATGCAGGTTCAACCTTAGTTTTTAGCTCGCTGTTGTTTGTATTATACAGGGAAGGCTTATCCCCTTACTTTTTGATATTGGAAGGTTTATTTATTGCGTTATTTGTTATAACTATTAAGTTTGGCAACCTGCCCTTTATTATCGGAGCTATTGTATTAGTGGCAATTGCCATTATTTTACTTTTTAAACGCAACCGTAAACTAATGGTCACCATGGGTATTGGTGCCGGTATTTTGATAGCCTTTGTACTGAGTGTGCAATTTTTATATACCAAAGTATTAAAACCCCATCAAAAGGTACGTATTGATATTGTATTGGGTATTACTAACGATCCTCGCGGAAAAGGATATAACGTTAATCAATCCAAGATTGCTATTGGCTCGGGCAAGTTATGGGGAAAGGGCTATATGCACGGCACTCAAACCAAATATTCGTTTGTTCCAGAACAAAGTACCGACTTTATTTTTTGTACCGTAGGCGAGGAATTTGGCTTTGCGGGATCTGTAGTTGTGCTTAGTTTATACCTTTTGCTGGTACTACGTATCATACACATCGCTGAACGGCAACGATCGCCATTTTCACGTATTTACGCCTATGGAGTTGCCTCCATCATTTTCTTCCACGTGGTAATCAATGTGGGCATGACGATAGGTATTGTACCGTCCATAGGCATTCCGTTACCGCTAATAAGTTACGGAGGTTCGTCATTAATTAGTTTTACCATCATGCTGTTCATCCTGATTAAGTTAGACTCAAACAGGATGGGAATGATTTATGCGTAGCCCCCTCCCGACCCTCCCCGAAGGAGAGGGCTTTACGATAAAAGGCAAAGGCTTCACAATGTGAAGCCTTTGCCTTTTATATGAATTGGCTCGAATGAAAAATTTGCTAATCAAAGCCCTCTCCTTCGGGGAGGGTTGGGAGGGGTCATGCGTATCTTCTCTTCAGCAACGCAAAAAACTTCTCAGCAGTTTCCGGCTTGCTCTCCCAGTTATTCTTAGTAGTATAATTTTTGGTCAGGAAGCGATTAGCTTCTTCAAAAGTATTGAAGCGATTCAATATCTCTATAGCCTCGCTGTAAGCCAGGCTATAGCCGTTAAACAGGTCTTTAATAAATATCAGTTTATCATTTAATGTAATAGCAGCCTTAAGATTAGTAACCGGCTGGGCAGCTTGTTCTGTATGATGCGTTGAACCGCCGCGCTGGGCCGACATACGCTCGTTAATAGTCAGCACATCTTCTTTGTTTTTAATTGATTCTTCTTTCTTTTCAGCCGGCTTGGGTTCAATTTTTACCTGGGCTTGCGGCTGCTCTTTAACCTCAGGTTTTGGTGCTTCGGCTTTTAAGGGTTCAGGAGTGATTTCTTCCCTTTCCGCATCAATGGGTGCAGTGTCGGCAATGTCTTCGTCATCGGCAAAATTATCGTCCGGATCAATCTCCAATTCGTGACGTATCACTTCCGGCGGTTCCATGATAAAAGTGTAACTGTCCTTAGGCGTTTCTGCCGAAAGATCTATAACTGGCGCCGGTTGCTCAGGTTCAGCTGGTTTAGGTTTGATGGGTCTTACTACCGGCTCAAAAAACTTCTCTACAAAACTTCTGGTTTTTACCGGTTCCTGAACTTTTTCAGGCTCTTCAAGTTTTTTAAATTCTTCTATCTTTTGCGGTTCAGGGACTATTAACGGCTCTTCTGATTTTACCAGCTCTGGTTCGGGCTGTTCGGCCGGTTTCTGCAACCCGACAGGTTTTACCGGTAGCTCAAAATTTCTTTCGGGCAACTCAACTGCCGCAGGACGAGGCGGCAGTTTACTGTCCGCTTTTGTGCCCACTTTGTCTGCCTGGGCCTCCTCCGCTTTCTGCGCCTTGCTACGCTGATTCAGTTTGTTCAGAATCTCAGCATGATCTGTCAGGAAATGTGCGTTGGCGACGAATAGCTCCATTTCCAGGTCGTTAATATTTTCAGGGTCAGCTTGAATATATTGATATTGCTCATTTAGCTCCTTGAGGATGCCGCCTATTTTATTAAATACTTCGAGTTGCTTCATTACAATACTTTACAAATTGCTTATCAAAATTAAGCATTAAATTCTGATATTAGGCCTTTACAAAAAGTTTACCATGCAAGTCACCGAGGAGATTTTTAAGCGAAAGAGTGAGAACGGTGGCGGCATTGAGGTTATTTGCGGCTCGATGTTTTCGGGCAAGACAGAAGAATTGATTCGCCGCATTAACCGTGCGCGTTACGCCAAACTTAGCGTACAGGTATTTAAGCCAAAATTGGACGTACGTTACGATGACAATGATGTAGTGTCACACAATTCAACAGCAGCAAAATCTACACCCGTCGGCAAATCATCAGAAATATTATTACTGGCCGGCCATGCGCAGGTGGTTGGTATTGATGAGGCGCAATTTTTCGATGCCAAATTACCCGAGGTTTGCACCACACTGGCCAATAAAGGTATACGGGTGATTATTGCGGGGCTGGATATGGATTTTAAAGGCCGCCCCTTCGGCCCCATGCCTACACTAATGGCCATAGCCGAGTCTGTAACCAAAGTACATGCTGTTTGCGTGCATTGCGGTGCGCAAGCCATGTATTCTTACCGCCTTGTACCGAGCAAGGACAAGGTGCTTCTAGGCGAGAAAGAAAGCTATGAACCGCGATGCCGGGTTTGTTATAATAGCAAGACGTTTTAAGACTAAAGAGACAAGCATTTCTTTTTACCAGCCATTTCTGCCTGCCAACCGTGACAAATACGTCATAATCAACCAAAATTCGCTTCGCGTTAAAACAAAAGGGCTATAATCAATTGTTATACGCTTACACTACCACCTATACTGTAATGGCAAAAAAGATATTAGTAATTGAGGACGACAAAGACATTAGAGAATCTATTGTTTATGTTTTAGAGGAAGAAAATTATGAGGTAATTTCTTCTGAGGACTCAAAAATTCTGAAATCAATTAACGAAATCAAGCCTGATATGGTGCTGTTGGATAACTGGCTTACCGAGTGGAAAAGCGATGCCAACGGCGAGCAACTCAGTCGCCAGTTAAAAAGCGACCCTGCGACAAGCCACATCCCGGTGATTATTATCTCTGCAGTAAGCAATATCAAAGAAATAGCCAAAGCCGGCCTTGCCGATGCCTATCTGAAAAAGCCCTTTGATTTAACCGAGTTGACCGATATTGTTGAAAAGCATTTGAAGTAACCTCTGTAATATTTTTTGTAATAATTATTGCTCCATCACTACTACTGCCGACCGTGGGGGAACGTCCACATTACCGTCAGTAGCCGTTGTATTATGGTGTTCAGGCGATGCCATTAACAGCTTACCCGCGTTGGGCAAATTCACCTTGCAATGAACTGCTTTGCGTACCGGGTTTACCAATACCACGGCCCGTTTACCTGATGGCGTGGTAAATACCGAATATTTATGATCACCATCAGCAGAGACAGTTGCCCCCAGGGTATCGTGGAACTCGCCATCCCATAAATAATCACGGTAGCGTTTACGCAAAGCATCTATCTTTTTACCATACTCAAGGGTCATTTTAAAATCGGTGATGTGGCCTTTAAAATTATATGGCTCATAGCTGATAATATAGCGATTCATCAAGATCAGGTTCAGCATCTCACGGTCATCAAAACCATTTACGGCAACAATAAGCGGCGAATGCGAATCAAGGTAACGGCAAACCGGTACTGAACCGCCATTGATACGGAAATAAGATGTCGAGTAATATTGCATCAGCCAATCCATATGTCCCTCGCCAGCGAATAGAAAATCAGGACTGATCTTATCGGCAGCTTCGCGCAGTTGCGCGGCCAGCGGCATATCGCCGCCATAAATGTAACCCGGCGCAGTATAACCATGACCGGTAGCGAAACTATATTTAACCGGCCCGTGGTGACAGTTCTCGTCGAACAACCAGCCCGAGCCGCCCAGGTCCAGCAATTTCTGAAACTCCTTTGTAATCAGGTCACGATATTGGGGACTCACGAAATCCATCACTGCCCGCCGGCGGGTATTGATCCCGGCCAGTTGCGTCGGTGTATAATAGCTGTAGCCACCGTGTTCGTACGGGATACCGTAGGGGTCGGTTGCGGCATATTTATATAGTTCCTTTTTATACCAGTCTTTGGTTTTATCTGCCCAGTTGAGTTTACCAAACATAATCATCTTTACACCCATGGCCTGTACTTTTTTTATGGCGTCTTTCAGGTCTTGTGTAGTGCCCAGGTTAGGGTCGGTACTTTGACTGGGGTCGCCACCGTCTTGCCCGTCTTCATTCCAGCCCACCAGTTGTATTGCGCGCACTCCATTATCGGCACACTCTTTTCCGTATTGTATAATGTCCTTGTATTTTATGCGATAATCCTGTTCGGGAGAATTGATCTGCAATTGAAACCAGGAATGTACATCCTGAACCCATGCCGGCTCATGCGGCGCTTTGAACCAGGTGTTACGCCATTTTTTATATAGATCAACACCCTGGTGCCAGTCGCCACTATAGCACTGCATCACTACCGGCGCCAAACTAAATTTACTATGCGGGTGTGCGAAAATGAAATGACAGACTCTGAATTCCAGATTTACGGGATGTCCATCAATTTCATCAGTCTGCGGCACAGGCGCGTTTACAGACTGCTCAACACCTGGATTTTGCACAAAAGTAAACTCCAGCAAATAACGTTGAAAAGGGTCCTGCATTTCCACATACATCCCCTGCCCCGGCGTCTGAATGAGGCAGAACAAACTACGGTTGGTATCGAAAGTCTTTATCGGTGTAAAGGTGCCCCAGTAACCTTTGTCGTTTCCAAAATTAGGAAAAAGCTCTGCCGATTCCAGGTTACCATACCACATAGTACGTACCTGCATGGCTGACGTTTTGTCCGGACGACTGAAGTCGCCCAGATAAGGGTAATCAATTGTCTCAACAGTTAAAGCAGAATGGTTCTCCAATATTCCTGAAAAAGTAAGCTGACCATGGTTAAGCACCACATCGCCTGTAAACTTAATGGGCAACGCGCCGCCGTGGTCGCTGGTGAGTTTATCCCAATGAATACGTACCTCATGACCTGATACTTTTTCAATCCTTGCAGGTTGGCCGGTACCCATTATATAATTGCTGCGCTGGTTTGGCAGCGGTACCAGCATCCTGAACGTGGTGCCTAATTCGGGGCGGCGCTCAATAACCCAGTGTGTAGTTTTACGTTCCATACGCACCAGCGCGCCAGTAGCCGTATCAAAAGCAACCAATAATGAATCGTCCTGGATAACTATTTCATCGTTAGCAACAGGTTTGGCTTGCGCCACAAAAGCAGGACACAGCAATGTCATAGCAAGAGCTAATTGCACAATAATTTTCATGAAAGCAGGTTATATTGGTATATAAAGCCTTACAGGCCAACGTAAAGTTAGTGATTTGGCTGAATAATCATAGCCTTCCTATTTCCGCTAGGGATGGTAGTCAGTGTATCTGCCAAAACAACTACCGGCGCCGAGGAAATACTTTTAAGTAACTCTTTTAGATGAGGCCAGTTGCCTGTATATTTTTTTGCAAGAATAGCAGTATCAGCTTTGCCGTAAAAATTATCTATATTATCCTTCAGCGATTTTGTAAGCGCCGCGAAATTGCATTTTTGTAACTGGTCAAGCATATCGTCGTAGGTTTGGTCTGCCAATTGATATTCGCCGTAAACGGTAAGTTTGCCTGTATCAAAATCAACATTGGGCAAATGCGGCTTTTTATAATCAAGTACACTCAAAGCTTCCTCGTAATGCCTGGTAACGTCCTCAAAACTTTTAACAAAAAGTGCCTCGCCCTGCTTATTGATGGTTCTAAATTTAAAAACCTCAAAAGGGCCAATTTTAGGTACTATCTTTAAAAAAAAAGCCAGCAATTGCTCCTTAAACTTAACCCTGTCACGGTCGCGGCCAAACTCAGCAAAATATTTTTTGCGGCTCATGCTATAATGAAATTTACGCGCCGTCATATCCGGCGAAGTTTTCATAATATCGCCCTTTTTTAAAACCCAGGCGCTGCGTGTTACCGTTGGCATTAAGCTGTTAATTGCCCACCTGTAATTATTAATAGAATGTTTGAAATTAGGAAACACCACATTCAAATCTTCACCATAAGTGCGCAAAAAGGCTCTTTTCAACACCGGAACGGCCACATTAAACCCAACAAAATCATGATAAGCCTGCGAGGCATAATTACCACGCGCAACCTGCAAAACGTCAAAAGCTATCTCTACACGACTGTGAGCCATATGGTCTTCTTCGTAAGTAGCCACATCGCCGTATTTTTCCTTAACTTTAGGATAAGTCATGGGTACGACTATATTAGTGCCAACCGAATGCCCGTACCTGTCTGCCATGTAATGACACAATGCACCCAAGGCGTATGCAAACTCGTTTGCATTCCCCGATTCGGAGATCAGGTTATTTACAAAATCGCCCGATCGCACGTAGTGCACTAAATTGGTAAAATATGCACTGCCAAATGGAGAGTACCCAATATCTGCCATTAAACTACCTCCATAAGCATATGAATGTGCTACACGTAACTCATCGTCTGACAGATTGGGATAACGTTTAAGAATAGCGGGTTTTAAAGACTTATTCCAGCTAGCATCAATAACAGCCTCATGCGTCAAAACCCCATACGCTTTGACCGGTTCAGACTGAATGCAGATTAAAATCAGGAACAGTAAAAAATATCTTCTAAAACAAGTAGTCATTCAAAAACGTGCTGCACCAAAGTAAACAGCATGTTAACCAGTATGTTTAGAAAGAGTCGTATTTTTTTATGCCGGCGCCGCTGTTAATCATCGTTATGACCATGCTTGATCATAACTTTCACTGCATTGGCCACCAATGCCTTTTCCTGTTTATTAAGTTGTTTTTCCTTTTCACCCCCATTAATACTATAGGTAACATTTCCCGACTGATCGCCCTCAGCAAGCAAATGGTCGCCGTTACTGCTATATTCAACCGAGCCGTTTGGGCTAATGTGCAAAATAGTGGTGCCTTCCCGATCAAATACGGCGCGGCCGTAATATTCAATCTTCACCGTATTGTAGCTATCGCCCGATTTAATTACTACATGCCTGCCTGAATGCTCGCAAGCAGAAGCGCCAAGCAAAACACACGCTCCTATTAAACTGATTGTTAGTGTTTTCATACTATCCTTTTTTTATTAAAACAAAGTTAAACAATTTATATAGTACTATGCAATACATAATACCAAAATATTTAATTTGGCCTCTTCTTTTGTCAGATCATTATCAAAATGCAAGTATTTGTTGTAAGGAAAACATCCTTAGGGCGACTATCTTCGTTAATTGAAACATGATGAAGAAGATAATTTGTTTATTAATACTGATGCAGGCCGGCGCTATGTCGCTGTTTGCATCCCCGGTTAAAAGTGCTAACCCTAAAACCGCAGCAGCGGTAGATACTGCAACCTTTGCCATGGGCTGCTTTTGGTGTACTGAAGCTAAATTTCAGCAATTGCGTGGCGTTAAAAAAGTGATCTCCGGATTTAGCGGCGGACACGTGGCCCACCCAAGTTACGAAGAGGTTTGTACCGGCACCACCGGTCATGCCGAAACTTGTAATATTATTTACGACCCCAGGGTGATCAGTTACGATGAATTGTTAGAAGCCTTTTTTGTAGCGCATGATCCAACTCAGCTTAATCGGCAGGGTAACGATGTGGGTACGCAGTATCGCTCGGCCATTTTTTATCATAATGCTGATCAGAAAAACAAGGCCAACTACTACATCGCGAAGCTAAATACAGCGAAAGCTTATAAATCGCCTATTGTAACACAAGTGGTGCCTTTTAAGGTTTTTTATAACGCCGAAGACTATCACCAAAACTACTATAATTTGAACGGCAGTCAGCCATATTGTAAGTATGTGATACAGCCCGAATTAGAAAAATTTAAAGCCGTATTTAAAAACAAACTGAAGCCATGAATAAACTAATGCTATTTGCTGTAATGTTTTTAGGATGTGCGCTATCAGCTGATGCACAACGCCTGAAAACCAAAACCGGCCACGAGAATAACCCCTATTATTCCAGCACAGATACGCGCCATTTAAACGTATTAAACGCCGAATGGAAAAAAATTCTGCCGCCCGATTTGTATGCTACAGCGCGCGAACAAGCTACCGAGCGCCCTTTTACCGGCAAATTCTGGAAAAGCGACGACAAGGGGACTTATTACTGCGCCGTTTGCGGTAATAAGCTGTTCCGGTCGGATGCGAAGTTTGCCAGTGATTGCGGATGGCCAAGCTTTTTTGAGCCGGTACGCAAAGATGCCGTTAAATATCACGAAGATCACTCATTTGGCATGGACCGTATAGAAGTTACCTGCGCCAGGTGCGACTCGCATTTGGGCCATATATTTGACGACGGCCCGCCGCCAACCGGTAAAAGGTTTTGTATGAATTCCGTTTCGCTTGATTTTTTGCCTGACGGATTTAAACAATAACAAAAAAGGGAGATTCGGTGATCTCCCTTTTTATTTGTCATTTTGTTTCTGCGTAGGTTGGAGACGCAAAGCATCGCGTCTCTACAAAATCGACCTGGCGCGTCTAGTCGAGCTTAATAACTGCCTATATTAGCATCCATCCAGGCTACGCGCTGAGTAATAAAATCTTTCATATAAGCCACCTCTTTATCGTACGAACCCAAGACAACGGCGTTTGGGTAAACATAAGTATTCAGGATAGGCCAGCGTTTAAAGTTTTGTTCCTGCGACAGCTTCAGATAAGTAGCCGTATTGTCAATATCCGTAAACATCTGCTGTACTTCTTTTATGCGCATCGACTTCCACATGGCGCGCCATTTAAAATTCCATGCCGGGTCTAGCGCCAGGCGGATCATCCATTTACCATAGCGTGTATACCACCCGGTTGGATCTTTTGATACGGAATAATCGCAATTTCCGGCGCTGATGTCAAAATCCCAAACGGGGCCCATGCCTAATTTACCGTTTTTATCCTTGTAGTAAAAAATGCTGCTAAAATCCCAGGAATCCTGATTTTTGACGGTTTCATTCACCGCGTACCAGCGCATAAATGAATCGGCATCAATATATTTTGCATACCCCAGGTTCGGGTCGGTCCAGTTGCCTGCGTAAAGCGCATCCTCGGTAGCTTGCATGTAGTTCTTGATATAAGCTATCTGATTGTTAGTTAACACATTCGGATCTTTCACGGTAAAGGGTACCCCTTGGGTAGATTTCCAATTTACAGGCGCATCAAGCTTGTAATCCTCTTCTACCAAAAACCCGCCGGTGATATTTGGCGCAACATCATCGGGAGTCATTTCGCTGATATTAACCCGGTTGGCATTAATCTCCACGTCACTGGTTAATAAGTAATTCCCCCAATATTTGCCGTTCAGCAACACTTCAACAAAGCGACTTTCAGGTGCAAAATCAGATTTTATGCGACGGGCGAGCTCCATTGCGATTTTATTACGCATCAAGGTTTTGTCGTTATAATTGGCTACCAGTATCCAGTCTTTTGCCGAGCCCATGCCCAGCATAGATTGTTTTTTATCGAGCTTAATTTTATAAGGCTTTTTGGGGTACAGGGTCCAGGTAGAATTTCCGTGTCCTTTTATCTGCATAGACATGTTGGTAACATCCTGCTTATAACCATTATTAGCATCAATCAGCAGATTACCGGTAATGTAGGTATCCTTTGATGTAACATCGTTACCTGTACTGGTGTTAATATAAAAAATAGGCAGACCGGTAAATGTGCGTATGATGACCTTATAAAGCTTGGTATCGCCGCTACTTGATGTAGCCGCATACGGAACTATTTTTGAATAATCGGTGATAGTTACGCCGCTTTTTTGCACGGTATCGGCAACAGTAACTACCGTGCCTGCAGTCTTTGTGGCAAATGTCAGGGCTAATTTTTTGCTGCCTAACATCTCGGGAATGACAGCTACTATCGAGTCGCCGGCTATAGTACAATCGACATCGGCGGTAATTTTACCGGTGTTATTTTTTACTTCTATTTTGGCTGATATAATATCGGCAGTAGTAGCTGCAGTTTTTCCGTCGCCGGGCGTTGCATTGTTTTTCTTACAACTAAATAGCGTCGTCATGACGAACAAAATCACTAAATACTTTTTCAAGGGCTACAAAATTGATCGCCAAAATTAGTTATTAACCAACCATTAACTATCAAATAAACACTTTATTTAAAAAAATATTATTTATAAATTAAGAAAGCGTCGCCAAAGGTAACATGGCGACGCTTTCTTCTTGGTTTAAAACGCGGTTAGTTCACAACACTGAACTGGGACTTTAAACGGATGTCGGCAGATGAACTCCCCACCATCACATCAATAGGCTCGGCCTCCACGCGGAAATTATGGATCTTTTCATCATAAAAAGCCAAACGGCTGTTCGGTATATTCATTTTAATTGTTTTTGTTTCGCCGGGAGCTAAAGTAACGCGCTCAAAACCACGCAGCTCTTTCATTGGGCGCTTCAGGCTTGGCTTAACATCGTGCATGTACAGTTGCACAACCTCATCGCCAGCCATTTTACCGGTATTTTTCACATCGACAGATACAGTAATATCGTCATTGATTTTAATTTTTTTGGCAGATAGCTTCAAGTTGCTGTACGCAAAAGTAGTATAGCTTAACCCATGACCAAATGGAAACAGCGGCGCACCATTGATATACATATAGGTAAAACCTTTAGTTACGTCATACTCGTCCTGCGATGGTACCTGCGCCTCAGAAGCATAAACGGTCAAAGGCATTTTACCGCCGGGATTTATGTTACCAAACAGTGCATCGGCAATGGCATTACCGCCTTGTTCGCCAGGCCACCAGGCTTCTAAAATAGCGGGTGCATTTTCCTTAACATAAGGGATAGTTAGCGGCCCTGCATTCATCAGCACCACAATAGTGCGCGGATTGACGGCCAAAACAGCTTTAACCAACTCTTCCTGGTTACCGGGTAAACCCAGCGATGTACGGTCTTTACCTTCGGCCTCTACATTTAAAGTTGTGCCGATATATAAAATGGCCACATCAGCTTTTTTTGCCGCATCAACGGCTTTTTGCAACTCGGCAGCCTTGTCAAACGCAGGGCCGTTGCGGCGCGGAGTAATCTCGGCGCCCGCGGCATAAATAATTTCAGTGCCCGGAGCCATGCGATTTTTAATACCCTGCATTGGGTTTACCGCATTAATTGGTTTACCACTGTAACCGCCGGCAGTAAACATATTGGCATGCGGACCAATTACCGCTATGGTTTTGATTTTGTTTTTATCCAGTGGCAAAATGTGATTTTTGTTGGTTAGCAACACCATCGCCTCCTGCGCTGCTTTTAATGCTAAGGCTATGTGCTCCTGACTGCCAATAACAGTCATCGGTATTTTGCTATATGGCACGCGGTCTTGCGGGTCAAACTCGCCTAACAAGAAGCGGTCGCGCATAACGCGGCCCAACGACTCGTCCAATTTGTCCATCGTGAGCAAACCTTTATTCACAGCCACCGGTATATATTGCATAAATTCTTTATCAGAGAAATCGCAGCCGGCATTGATAGATTGAGCAACCGCTTCTTCATAACTCATCTGGCCTTTCTCATGACCATTCACCATGGTGTTTACCCCTCCAAGATCAGACACTACAAAACCTTTAAAGCCCCAGCTATTTTTTAAAATGTCTGTTAACATGAGGTGGTTGATGTTGTTTGGAACGCCATTGATTGCGTTATACGATGCCATGACTGATTGCGCACCGCCCTCCATGATACAATCTTTAAAATGCGGCAGCCAAAACTCATGCAACATGCGCTCGCTCACCGTGGCCGAGCGGCTTGTACGGTCGGTCTCCACGTTATTAACCGCGTAATGTTTCAGAGTTGATACCAATTTTAAATAGTGAGGGTCATTACCCTGCAAACCCTTAACATGAGCTACACCAATGCGGCCGTCCAGATACGGGTCCTCACCAAAACACTCGTTTATACGCCCCCAGTATGGGTTCCGGCTAATATTAATTACTGGCGAACGGTATATCAAGCCTTTCTTTTCGCCCTGGAAGTCAGGGTCATTATGCCAGCCGTTGTAAATGGCGCGGGCTTCGTCTGATATTGCTGACGTCTCTGTAAAAACAAGTTTGGGGTCCCAGGTTGCAGCCATAGCTATTGACACGGGAAACATGGTTGTGGGGCGGTTCCAAACTACGCCATGCAGGCTCTGGTTCCATTTATCTGATTTAATGCCAAACCTGGGTATATCCGGGCCGACATGGTTTAGATATTCAGCCTTTTCCTCAAGCGTCATGCGCGATATAAGGTCTTTTACCCGCGCCTCGACCGGTTGCTTATAATCAAGATATAAAGGCTTGCCGGTTGTTTGAGCTACAGCACTGCTGCCGGCCACAAGGCTTGCCAGCAAAAAAGCAAGGGCCAGCTTTTGACCGTTTAAGTTTACTTTCATTTATTTTGGTTTAATTAGCGTCTGTACGTCAGAAAGCTACAATTGGTTCATAGCTTATAATAAGCAACATAGCAAATATAATTATGCAGCAGTACCGTTACTTATGTACACAAAATTGTTACGACACTTAAAGTTATATGGCCGGGGCTACCGCACTTCATCTATCAGAGTTAGGTAATAGTTTAGTTTTCCAAGAACAATATCTATCGGGATATCTTCATTGGGGTTAATGATCATCGACTCATATTTATCTTTAGGCCGTACGCCGTCAATTATCGGTTGCAAACTCTTATCCCAACAAAAGCCCAGCTTCAGCGTTTTCTTATCCAGCCACATATAGCCAAGTTTTTTATCCCGGTAAGTAAAAAACGGGATTTGGAATTTGCGTATATGCTCAATATGCGGGTTTGCATTTAATACAATATCCCGCAGGGCCAGCATGCAGCTCTGGTATGGTTCAGGTTTTGACAAGTAATAGCCTTCAAGCGTTTTAATAGTAGTCATCTACTACAAATTTAAGGTTGGCAACTAATTTTCTTGTCAGGTTGTGTCATAAAAAATATCTTTAGCCCGCTGATAAAAAATCACCAATGCTTTTTGTAAACAAACCATATAAACAACACAAGCTATTGTTTTTTTGCTGCGCGATAGTATTGAGCCTGCTTCTAAATACGGCTATTGCGCAAACAAAATGGATACGCCCTGAAACATCAGCCGATAAACAAATGTGGGGCATACATGATGGTATTGTGTTTAGCTTATGGCCTACCGGCGTTGAAACAGGCGACCATGGTACAGGCGGCCCCCGTGGATTGCTACGTATTGGCTATGAGCACAAAGGCAAAATTTACCTGATCAATTACATAGCCATTGAGCCTATTGTCGACGGCAAGATAGAATTCAGCGAGATATCGCCCTCAAATAACGATGGTAAATGGGGTAAACTAATTTGGGCAAGCGATAGTGAAAGTGACGATGCGTATAACCCGGCCAACATTAGTCATGGTTTAATATCGCACCCCGATACAAACCATCCGCAAATTGAGCAGCTTACGTTGTTTCTATTTATGGAACAATATCTTGACAAGGCTTCTCCTTTTTTAAAGATCAGTATTCGCAGTGACAAACCTGAGGAAATATGTTTCGAAATTAATAACAAAGCAAACAGCGCAATTATGGATCGTTGTGCGCTAACAGCTACCATGGGCAACTACTCTCGTTTACGCTTGCTTCATTTAAACAATGAGGTGGTTGACTCGCGTAAACTATACAGTGGCTTTGAGGGTATAGATTTTATTGAAAAAGATGCCTACCCGGTAACCCGGATGCTAAAATTAAAAGATGGCAGCCCGATAGCCTTAGCAACGCAGAATGAAAGCATGACTCAACTAAGCGCATGGCCGTCTGACAGCGCTTATTACGCCAAACGCGGCTGGCGTTACCGGCCTGATTTTAAGTTAACGCAATACTGGCGTAAAGACGGCAAGGCTTACGACCCTTCATTGCAAGTACGTGTAAACGGCCGCGCCAGGTACTGGGCCCTAGCCAGTCGCGATGCAAAAAAGTACGTAGCTGTACCCGGAGGCGCGGCATTTGAAAATTTTGAGCTGCGTGAAAAATACTATCCGGGCCAAAAGTTTATTTATGGCTTGAGCCTTAAATCGGTGGATGAAATATTGAAGCAATAATTAATGTGCATATCGCATCCATCAGTTCTGCGCCTTATGCAGTAGTTAAGGAAGAAACTGGTAACCAGCGCAGCAAGACAGTTCATGACGGTTTATATAATCAGATTAGATATTTTTACGCTGATGGCTAGCTACTGAGACTAGTCTAAGACTAATATATAAACTGACTTGGAGGCGACCTCGCCCTACTATGTTTTTGCATGAAATATCAGATCAATTACTTGTGGAGTATAATTGTTGCTGTTTTTTGCTGTTTATCTGCATCAGCGCAACAAAAAAAACCAATCAGCCACAAACACTACGATGTAGCCGCATTTTTATACCCCGCGTACGCCAGCGACGATCCGCGATTGCGCCCTTTCTGGCCATCTGGCATTGGAGAGTGGGAAACCGTAACTAATATACAGGAACGCTACCCTGGCCATTATTGGAACCGGAAACCGTTGTGGGGCACTATTAATGAGGCCGATTCTGCAGTAATGTCTATGGAAATAGATCAGGCAGCCGGACACGGTGTTAACGTATTTATTTTTGATTGGTATTGGTACGATGGCCGCCCTTTTATGGAGACTACTTTAGATAATGGCTTTCTGCGGGCGGGCAACCGCGACAAAATGAAGTTTTACCTGATGTGGGCTAATCACGATGTAGTGAACACCTGGGACACCCGTCTGGCCAAATATCATGAGGACAATGTGATCTGGACAGGCCGCGTAGATCGTGCCGAATTTGAAAGGATCTGTAAACGTAACATCGACAAATATTTTAAACTGCCACAATACTATAAGATTGATGGCAAACCTGTATTTATGATATATGACCTGCCTAACCTGATTAATGGTCTAGGCGGGTTACAACCAACTATATCCGCGCTGAAATGGTTTTGCAATGAAACAAAAAAAGCTGGTTTTCCAGGCCTCGACCTGCAGTTTACCATGTGGGGCAGTAACTTTAATTTTAGTGGTTTTGATAAAGATAAAGGCGAAAAACCTAAAAATACAGTACTGAAGCAATTGGGCTTCAGCAGCCTCACACATTATCAGTTTGCACACTTTGTGAATGTGAACGATGATTATTTAAACATTTTAGAGACCGTAAAACAGGAATGGGCAAAAATTGATCAGGAATTTGATATACCCTACTATCCGCATATCAGCATAGGCTGGGATAACAGTCCGCGTACCGGGCAAAGCGCGGTGGTTAAAAACAATACACCGGCAAACTTTGAAAAGGCGTTACGCATGGCCAGGGAATATACCGATGCTCATCCCAAACAAACGCCGCTAATTACCATAAACAGTTGGAACGAATGGACAGAAACCAGCTACCTGCAGCCTGACAATGTGAATGGTTACGGCTACCTGGAGGCAGTTAAAAAAGTGTTTTTAGATCAAAATTAAGCAGAGAACCATTACATGCCGGGTATCTTGATGCCGGCATCTTTAATATCTTGCAAAAGTTTTTCTTGTATAGTTAAACGTGTATCCTGAAAACCGTGCGCATTAACCCATACGCTTATGGCCATTATATAACCATCCGGCTGTAGGTCGCCTATTCCAATACGCTTTTCAGGCGATTTTAAACACTGCTCTGATCCGTCCAAAGTTTTGGCGATAACAGATCGCGCCTGTTTGATATCGACATTGTTTGGAAACTTATAGTTTATATCCAACCTGCGCGTACCCTCGCGGCTTGTATTAATAATAGTTTGGTTAGATAGCTGGCTATTAGGGACAATGACGGTGCGGTTATCAAAAGTCAGAATAATAGTATAAAATATCTGAATGGACGTTACCGTGCCTTCCGTGCCCTGCGTGTTGATATTGTCGCCTACAACAAAAGGCTTAAGCAGTAAAATCACAATACCACTGGCAAAGTTTTGAAGATTTCCGGCCAACGCAAGTCCCGCAGCCACACTTAAACCACCAATCAGGGTAGCAAACAAGGTCATCTGTATACCAATGATCTGCATTACACCAAGGATCAGCATTACGCGTAGTACTACCCCTATCAAACTCATTAAAAAGGGCTTGATAGTAGGGTCTACCTCCTTGGTGTGCATTTTGTTATGCGACCAGTTGAGCATTAACTTAATAAACCATAACCCAATAAAAAGTACAACAATGCCAAATAAAAACTTTGGCCCGTAAGTAATCAACGCGTTGTAAGCTTTATCGTATAGCTTATCAATCTCAATCTGTTTTGTTATAAAAGCTAGCATGACTTTTTAACATAAACATTTGGTGCTTTGTTCGTACAATCTGAAATTCAGTTTAAATACACAGTGTTGTAATAATTACGGGCCGGTTTACCGAAAAATACCTGTTCTGATATCTTTGAAAACCAGAAGCATAAACAATATGTTATTATGAAAACAACTCAGATTATGTTAAGCGATGTATTCCAATCAGCACGATGGCCCACCTAGATCATTGAATCGACTTATTTTAGTTAGCTTCGATATTAAATGCCACACTTAGTGCTGTTCATTGTCATATTCGACAGGAATATAGTCAATCAGGCCAAACAATTTCCATAATCAAACATTGAAACCACCTTGGCGCCTCTTTTTGGCAGTGGGTTGGCAAAAACTTCTTTAAGCGTTGTAATTTGAACTACCTTTACCGCTTCGCTGATGTATTTGGTTATCTTAACCATATTGGCAGGGTTAAGCTGAAGAATTTTACCCATCTTGTACCTGTTATTCATTCCCTTTTTCATTTGTATTCTCCCTTTCTTTCAGTCGTTCTTGTTTGTCGTTGCATGCGTGGGTGCGACGGCTTGCTTTAGCTGTTCAGCTTTTTGCTTAATGGGTATTCATCTAAAATAGTAACAAGTACAGTACCAAAGTCTGCCGGATAAATACGCAATCGAATTTGATTAATACGGAAATTGATTTTGTATTTTCAACAAACCATCGCACAGCAAAATGTTACTATGCCTTAAATGCAGTCTATTTGATCAAGGTGTAACATTTGCAGAAAAACAATAATTCGAATGCAGTATTACAAAAAATACGCAAACATTTAGCGATAAATACGATAAGTTTTTAGGTATTTACCGTATTGATTATACTTAATAATTCGGCAAATTTTACAGACTTGTAAGGGAAGCACATAGCCTGTTAATGATTGACATTCTACTCGCCGATGACCACAGCATAGTCAGGAACGGCATTAAAAATTTGATAGAAAAAGAAACCGATATCCGTATTGTTGGTGAGGCCACTAACGGAGAAGAAGCGTTACAGCTGTTGAAAACGGTTTCGCCTCATATTATTATGGCAGACATGGATATGCCTGGCGTCAGCGGTATTGAACTTGCGGAAAAATTGCGCATTGAGGCCAGCCCTATAAAAGTTGTTCTGCTAACCATGCACGATCATCAGCAATATGTAAACAAAGCTATACGAGCCGGTGTAGCTGCTTATCTGCTTAAAAATATCAGCGCCGAGGAGTTGGTATTTGCAATTAAACAGGTACATAGGGGCAAACAATATTTATGTGCTGAATTATCCATTCGTTTACTCAATCAATTACTTGCCTCTCCATTTCCAATAGACCAGGAAAACGCACCTCAGGTATCATTCTCAGAACGCGAACTTGAAATATTGCGGCTGATAGCTGAAGGCTACACAAATCAGGAGATTGCAGACCGCATTTTCACCAGTAAACGTACTGTGGAAGGTTACCGCCGTACGATGATTGATGCAGCCGGCGTAAAAAACACTGCGGCGCTGGTACGCTTTGCCATGCGCAAGAAACTTATTGATTAGTGTGTACCTGAACCGGAGTAAATGCCACACTTATAATCTCCACACTGGTGGCAACTACTTCAGTTCGGTAATGGCGCACAAAATTTTCATCCAAAGACATTTTTGTTTGCAGGCGCCCTTGTACATACACAGTAGTACCGGGGCTCAATGCGTCTGAAGGAACAAAATTTTCAGGAATGTTGATAGTAGTAGTTTCTTCGTGCGTAATCATTTCCTGCCCCTTTTTTATTTTCTCACTGGTGACGAGTGTAAAATATAACATTTTTTGCCCCATCATATTGTGCCAGCGGGGTTCTTGACCAATGCGGCCCATTAGCATTACTTTATTTACGGTATTTTTATCTAACATGTGTTACGTTTTGCGAAGAGCTAATTAAATGATGTATGTGGTCTACGATGTCGTTTAGATTGAATGGCTTGGCTATGAATGCATTGCAGCCATAGTTACCCAACGAGTTGAATACCCGGTGATAAGCAGACATTAAAATAACCGGGACTTTTGCTGTATGAGGGTTAACTTTTATCTGATGACAGATTTCGCCGCCATTAATTCCCTTCAAAATATAATCAAGGATGATGACATCAGGAGAATAGCTGGATATTTCAGGAAATATATTATTGATGTCGCCCAAGCTGCGTACCTCGAATCCCTCGTAGGTAAGTATTTCTTCTATAACTTCCAAGATATCGTTGTCATCGTCAACCACTAATATCCTTTTATTTATTTTGCTCGATGTCATAGGTAAACGTCATTTAGAACAAGTACACTAAATTACGGCCTATAATTTTTACAAATACAGTATTTATACGCAGATGGCACTTCGGTAAATACGTATTTTAACTACTGGTTAAATAACGTATCCTTATAAATCCCCTAGGTCAATTTATTAAACCGTGTTGAACGGCGTACCGTATTAGCGCAGCTGTATTACGGACGCCGGTTTTTTCGATTAACGCCTGGCGGTATCCTTCGGCGGTTCGTTTACTGGTATATAGCCGGTCGGCTATTTCCTGGTTGGTTAAACCGTCAGCAATTAACATCAACACCTCAATGTCCCGCGTTGAAAATTCAATGCCACTTTCGGCTTCATGTTGGCGGCGATCTGGCTGGGCCATTAAGCGGTCAAGAAACCGTAACGCCAGCTCTGAACAAATGTAGCGGCCGTCAATATGGATATGACGAATCGCAAAGATTAACTCGTCGGCACTGATATTTTTAAGCAGGTAACCGCTTGCTCCGGCCTGAAAAGCTTGTAACACATACTGCTCATGATCAAGCATGGTTAAAATAATTGTTTTAGTCTCTTTCGCTGTCGATGGTAATTGGCTTAACATTTCAATACCCGTCACCCCCGGCATATTGAAATCGGCTAAAATAACATCCGGAATAACGCCCTGATTTATCAAGTCAATCACTTCCTGTCCGTTCAGCGATTCGCCTATTATTTTAAGATCCTTTTCTTTTTCCAAAAGGTTACGTATGCCATCGCGAACGATATTGTGGTCTTCGGCAAGAATGATCCTGATCATATCAACAATTAACGCCAAAATATACTTATAGGTTTAACAGAGCTGAAATTTAGATAGATTATTGATTGCTGATTAAAACTACAGTCATCAACAATTAAGCCGCTACGCCCTCCCTCGGTAAATACGTAAATTTAACGTGTAAAATACGTATTCTAAAAAGAACCTCAACTTCTTAAACAATCTATGGTTATACCTCTACTATGCACGAAACGACAGGAAATATTGCTAAAAGAGACGGCGCTTTGGAGAGCCCATGGCAAACTGCAGCATACACTGCCGCAACTAGTACCTCTACTCAGCAAACATATGATTGCCTGATTGTGGGGGCAGGTATAACTGGTTTAACAACCGGCCTGTTATTACAACAAGCCGGCAAAAACGTGATTATTGCCGAAGCTCATACTTTAGGTTTTGGTACTACAGGTGGCACCTCTGCGCATATAAACACCTTTGCCGACACCACTTTTGCCGAAGCCGAAAGTGCTTTTGGCGAAGATGGAGCACAGCTTTTCGCAGATGCCATACGGGATGGGTTTAACTTGATTAAACATAATATAAATGAACTGGGAATAGATTGCGATTATGCAGAGAAAACCGGCTACCTGTATGCCGAAACAGATGAACAGGTTAAACTATTGCACGAAATTTACCAGGCGATGCTGAAAGTAGGTGTACCTGCACATTACCAGCATAATGTACCAACACCGGTTGCTTTTAAAAAAGCGCTTGAATTACCCGGGCAGGCACAGTTTCACCCGATAGAATACCTATTGGTATTAAGGGATGAATTTATTGCGCTAGGCGGGACACTTTTAGAAAATACACCTATTGATAATATCGAGAGCAATGACGGTTTACACGTCGCTTCATCCGGCGAAAGAAGCATAGCGGCACAAAACATAATTTATGCTACACATATGCCGCCGGGCATAAATGTGTTTAGTTTTCGCTGCGCGCCATATCGCAGTTATGTTTTGGCTGTTAAACTAACCGATGATACTTATCCGGATGCGGTGATCTACGATTTGCAAGATCCTTATCACTACGTTCGTACGCATGTAATTGATGAGGAACCGCTACTATTAATTGGCGGCAATGATCATAAAACCGGGCATGATGATCCTGAAAAAGCATTTGATGATCTGGAGAAATATGCGCGCACATATTATAATGTGGCATCAATTGAGTATCGATGGTCGTCGCAGTACTATATTCCTGCTGATGGATTTCCTTACGTTGGTCAAATTCCATTTATGCCAGATGGCATTTTTACCGCCACAGGCTTTAACGGAAACGGCATGATGCTTGGCAGCATATCAGCTAAAATACTGGCTGATCAGGTAATGGGCATCGAAAACCGTTACAGTAAAATATTTTCTCCATCGCGCCTCAAACCAATTGACGGCTTTACTGAGCTGGTCAAGGAAAACGCAGATGTTGCCTATCATTTTGTGGCCGATCGCTTCGGCATCCCCGAAACAGATTCTTTGAAACAACTGGCGCCCGGAACCGGCAAAGTACTCGAACTTAATGGTAGCAAACTGGCAGTATATTGCGGCGAAGACGGCGGCATTCAGGCACTAAGTCCGGTTTGTACACATGCCGGCTGTATTGTAAACTTCAATGCGGCCGAAAAGACCTGGGACTGCCCGTGTCACGGCGGTCGGTTCAATACTGACGGATCGGTAATCACCGGTCCGCCAACAAAAGCATTACAAACAATTAAATACATCTAAAAATCAATTTATTATGCCTACTACGAAAAACAAAACAGCTGCCAAGGCAGCGCCACAGCGCACTCCCGAAGCGGAAAGCGCTTTGAAAGAATTATTTATCGACGAATTGAAAGACATTTACTGGGCCGAACAGCACCTGGTAAAAGCGCTTCCTAAAATGATGAAAGGCGCTACGTCTGACGATTTAAAAAACACCATCCAGCAACACCTAACCGAAACTGAGGGCCACGTAAGTCGCCTTGAGCAGGTTTTTGAATCTATAGGTGAGAAAGCCAAAGCGGTAAAATGCGAAGCTATGGATGGTTTATTAAAAGAGGCCGATGAACTATTAAAAGAAACCGACAAAGGCACAGAAGTGCGTGATGTAGCTATAATTTCGGCGGCTCAAAAAGTTGAGCACTATGAAATCGCCTCATACGGTACACTGCGTACTTTAGCAGGTACTTTGGGCTTTGATGAAGCGCAGGATCTGCTGCAACAAACTTTGGATGAAGAGAAAAATGCAGATAAATTATTAAGTGTAGCAGCCGATACTATTAATGAAATGGCCGCTGCTGAAACCGAATAATTTGTGATTGATTAGTTGTTAATTAAAAAGCCGTCTAATATTGGACGGCTTTTTAATTAATTTTTAGAGCAGGCCAACCAACGGTAATTATCAAGAAGCAATAACACCGGCAACAATTATAAAGGCTTTACGTCAGCTCGGTTTATTGCCATTCAACCTGCCAAACTAAGCCTGGCATATATTGTTGCTTATCACATGGATACATTAGCCGAAAGACTCCAAAAATTTAACGAGCCATTGCTCCCGGATAAAGTAAAACGCAAGTATGATGCGATGGCCGAAAACGCTTTTCGCTTTTTTCGCGGAACTTGCCATTTATTTTATGAGGATCTGGCTGCGGCGGCTCCACTGCCGCTATCTCCGCTCGCCTGGATATGCGGCGATTTACATCTGGAAAATTTTGGTTCTTACAGAGGCGACGATCATTTGGTTTATTTTGACCTGAATGATTTTGACGAGGCTGTACTGGCGCCAGTATCCTGGGAACTGGTGAGGCTGGTAACCAGTATTTGCGTCGCTTTTGATACACTAGGTATTGATAAAGAGATTACCCAGCGCATGGTAACACTTTATTTGGGTAGTTATGCTAAAACATTAACAGCAGGCAAAGCCAGGGCCATTGAACCACGTACAGCCAAAGGCATTGTCTGCGATTTCTTAAAATCAGCAGCGGCCACAGGTTACAAAGAATTGCTCAAGAAAAGGACAATTAGCAAGAAAAAGACATTATTACTGTCACTAGAAGATGAGCGCCATTTTAAACTCGATAAAATATTACGAAAAGAGCTTAAAGCCCATATGCAAAATTGGATTAACCACAGCAACGACGGGCCTTATCATTATCAGGTAAAGAGCGTAATCTTTCGCTTAGCCGGAACCGGAAGCATTGGTGTGCAACGCTATCTATTTTTATTAAAAAGCACCCACACCAAAAATGAATATCTGCTGTTGGATATGAAAGAATGCAGGCCATCTTCCCTGAGCCCATATTTGCCCACGCAACAATTAAATTGGGATAACGAGGCAGCACGGGTTACCAAAATCCAGCAGAGAATGCAATATGCGCCTGTTGCGTTACTTAGCACAAGCGAATTTCGTGGCAGGCCATTCTTAATACAGGAACTGCAGCCTGTAAAAGATTCCTTCAAATTTAAATCGCTAAAAAAAGATTATCGAAATATGTACCAGGTTATTGATGATATGGGCATGTTGACAGCCTCAGCGCAGTTGCGCAGCGGCGGAATGCAAGGGTCGTCCACTATTGACGACCTCATAGCTTTTGGTGCAGATTGTGGTTGGCAACAAGCTGTAATTGATTATGCTTTTAGTTATTGTGAACAGGTAAAAAAATACTACCACGAGTTCTGCAACATAAAAAATAAACTATCAATGAAAAACCAATCGGCTAGTTAAAGATGTTTTAAGTTTAAAAGCAGGATATTGCCAGAGAGCAGGCTTTATTTATCAGTAATATACTTCTAGATAACGTATGAATTAGCGCCATAGTGCGCTAAAAAAAATATACTTCAAATCATATTTTTTTACCGATTTGGCCGATTATCTTCGAAAAAGATCAACATTTTTTGAGGAAACAAACATGGAGTTTAGTCCGGATAATCGCGTCGTTCAGCTTTGTATGCAGGGAATGCAAATGGAGGAAAGCGGCAATTTTGATGAGGCCGCTAATTTATCTCGTCAAGCCTGGGACGAGGCGACGAACGATTTCGAAAAATTTATATCCGCCTGGTATATTGCCAGACAGCAGCCAGAAGCGTCCGGGAAACTGAAGTGGTATAAAACCGCGTTGCAATTGGCTTTAAATATCGACAACGAAGTAGTCAGGCCTGCTTTTCCTTCGCTGTATACTAACATAGCTCAGTGTTATGAAGAATTAGGCGACTACGGCCGTGCGAAGAAACAACGTGAGTTAGCACTTACATCCGTTAGTAAACCCGCTGACAAAGGTCCGTTTTATCATGGCACAAGAGCCGATCTAAACGTAGGTGAACTGTTGACCGCCGGGCGTATGTCTAACTACCAATCAGGCCTGGTGATGAACCATATCTATTTTACCGCCCTGGTAAACGGCGCTGGCCTTGCTGCCGCTTTGGCCAGAAGTAACGACCACGAGCGCGTTTATATTGTGGAACCCACCGGTGATTTTGAGCATGATCCTAACGTGACCAATAAAAAATTCCCTGGTAACCCAACCCGTTCTTACAGGACTCAAAAACCTTTGAAAATCATCGGCGAAGTAACCGATTGGTTAAGGCAAACACCCGAACAATTACAACAATGGCGCGAAAAATTGGCAGCTAATAAAGGCGAGATCATTAACTAGCAAGTTAAGGCTCAGCTATACACGCCTGAGTAATTCACTTAAAAAAACCGCGATTGTTAAACGTTTAACGGTTCCAAAAACACGAAATCATGCGGATTTAATAACCCTCATAGATTACGCCAGATGTGGGAGTTTCTTTTAGCTCTACCTTCTTTAAACCAGGCAATACCGGTTTAACACGATCCCATATCCATACAGCAAGCAGTTCGGCAGTTGGGTTTTCAAGGCCCTCTATATTATTTAACAGCGCATGGTCAAGCTGTTCTACTAAGGGTTTTACCGCATCTTTGACGTTGGTAAAATCAAGCACCCAGCCTTCGTGCGGTTGTATTTGCCCCTCAAGATAAACAGTAAGATGATAAGTATGACCGTGCATCTGCCGGCATTTGTGCCCTTCTGCTACGTTAGGCAGATAATGTGCGGCATCGAAAGAAAAATGCTTGTAAATAATCATTCATTTGTTTTCGGCAAAACAAGTCAATTTTAATAGATTACTATATGATCTAAGTCATTTTCGTTTAAATACACCCGGTAATTAGGTATCAACTGTTGCGATTAGACACGGTATAAGGGAATAAGATGACCGACTTGTACCGGGCCACAGGATGTGTACTTTTTTAAAAAAATATTATAAACTTTATTCAGAAAGCAACAAAGAAAACATAGCTTATCGCTGCAATAAAAATCCGGCGCATTGTTATCTTCGTATCAGGAAATTACGCGTTTTCCTTTTAAATGAGACGGCATTGTTTCATCTGGTATTCACAAGCTTCATTGTTATCATAACATTTGCGTTTAGCATTAAATAAGTTGATGGAAACTGCACTGTTTTTAAAGCACTTACGCTCCTATGTGGACGTTCCAGAATCGGATTTCCCGGAATTTATTCGATTGTTGGTACCGCTCAAGTTAAAAAAGGGAGACTGTTTTTACAGGGCGGGTGAGATACCGCGTTATAGCCCTTTTATACTAAAGGGATGCCTGCGGCAATATACGCTGAATGAGAAGGGTGAAGAACAGATCATTCTGTTTAACGAGGAAGGAAACTGGGCGGGACAGATTGGCAGTATGCGCACGCAAACGCCTACCAATGTTTTTCTGGAAGCCCTGGAACCTTGTGAAGCTTTAGGGATCACGCTTGAAAACATTGACCGCGGAATGGTTGAGTTTCCCTGGTACCAGCGCTATTTTCTGAAAAAATACCCGGCTGACCATGCCAGGTTACTGGAACAGGCCAACCGTTTGAAGACCGAACCGCCAGAGGTGCTTTACCAGGAACTACTGCGCGACCATCCTTCGTTGGTATTGCGGGTACCACAGCATTACATAGCCAACTACCTGGGCATCCGCACCGAGACACTAAGCCGTATCAAAAAACGGCTGCTTAAAGCTTGATTTATTGATCCAAGTCAACGTTTCCCAAGAATGCGAGTGTTAATTTCGTGGTATGGAAACTACAAAAAGTGTTTATCACTTACACAACAAGCTTGCCCGCACCCGTTTTTATATGGGCGGTTACTGGACATTTTTAGCCACCGCCGCTGAAACTGCCGGGCAATTCAGCCTGATAGAAGCTAACCTGCGGCAGGGTGCCGAGCCACCGGCGCATACACATAGTTATGAAGATGAATCTTTTCAGCTGCTGGATGGCGAATTACTGTTTACCGTTGATGGCCAAACTTATGCGCTCCAAAAAGGAGAATTCCTTCACCTGCCAAAAGGTACGCATCACACCTTCAAGGTTCTGACCCCGACAGCAAAAGTGCTGATACACCTGTCACCGGCGGGCCTGGAAACAATGTTTATAGAACTAAGCCAACCTGCAGACAAGCTGGATTTTCCCGGAGGCACTTTGGGGCCGCCACCGGAAGACTGGTTAAAACGTGCGGCTGCGTTACAAGAAAAATTCGGCATAAAACATATAGATAACCGGCAGATCAAGGCTTAATAAGTTATGTTGAAATTTAACAAAGCCGCTATAGTTAACCGATGCGCCCTAAAGTGAAGGCCACGGAGGCAGACAGTGTTCAGGCTTTCTTTACAAACTCTGACTTAAGGGCCATTGCCCCGAACCCATCGATCTTGCAGTCAATATTATGATCGCTGTCTACCAGGCGGATGTTTTTAACCTTTGTACCTGCCTTAATACCATGGGGCGAACCTTTAACAGGCAGATTTTTGATCACGACTACTGCATCCCCATTTCGCAGTATATTACCGTTGCTGTCTTTTACAACAAACTCCTGGTCTTCGCTGCCATTTTCTTCCAGGTTCCACTCGTGTCCGCATTCCGGGCAAGCCAGCAGGCCGTTCATTTCATAAGTGAAAGTTGATTTACATAGTGGGCAAGGAGCTAGCGCAGTCATATTAAAGTTTTGGCAAAGATAAATTATTATCCGCAATTTGACCATTCAATGTCCCCGATGAGAAATCAAACCTTCATTACAGCATCAAGCATTAGTTGGCTTTTACAGTATCTTCGTTGGTGACAGGACGGCATTTGTCAAAAAAACTCGTAAAAGTGATTTCTGAAGCTGAAATTAGAACACGAATTTTGCGTACCTAACCAGTAAGCTGGCTGCCAACCGCAACTAGCATTAGTGCGCACCTGCTTTTCTGGACGCTGGAATTGCTGGTTTATTGGTACACTTCGTTCATCTTATTTAATTACTATAAAAACTTTGGAACCCAGTGATTTTTCAGCTGGCGCTACTCAACACAGTCAGCCTGGCGCTAGTCTATTATCCACTGGTTTACTTTTTAATTCCTTTATTTTTAAAAGGAGATATCTCATCGAAGCTTCAGGCATGCTTGTGCTATTATTATTATATGGTCTGATAAATACCGATTATCCCTGATCAGAATCGTCTTCAACTTGTTCAACGCCATAAGTTTCTGTCTCACCTGAGTTTAATTTCACGATTACTTTTTCGCCAATCACTTCTTCAATTAAACCTTGTCCATCTGGTGTAAATACCTTCTGACCTTTTTGAAAACTGGTATTCATTTTATTTACATTTAATTACCGTCATAGGCGTTATGAAACTCCACCCTGATTATCCCAATGATCTTTAATTACATTTCCACTATCATCTGCAATCAATCGGCGCGAAAATCGTTCACCTTTAATACGGCCCTGTGCCGTCTTCTGGCCGATAAATAATAGTATCGGCCTGCCTTGATTGTCTGTTTTAACAGCAATATCGTAACGGCCCATTCGCCGCTCGATATTGCTGTCGGGTGAGTAGGTTCGGGAAAGTATTTTTTCTAATTCTTTCCCAATTTTCATGGCGCGCCGGTCAAATCCTGGTTTTCTTCATTCTCTTCACCATCTGACTGTAGACCAGCATCCTGACCACTTGCTAAATTGCCATCCGGGTCGCCAATGTCACTGTCTTCAGATTCATCTGGCTCTTCCTCACCACCGCTGCCCAGTTCGTCATCCTCCTCGATCGCGTCATCCGCATCGTCTCCTGTGGCAAAGTCACTGCCGGTAGTATCTGTGTCTTCATCACTGCCTTGCTGCCCTGAGTTGCCATCATTTTCATTGAAATTGCTGTTAATGTTTCCTTCCTGACCAGGGTTAATTTCCCCCTGCGTGTTTTGTTGTTCCTGATTGTTTTCCATGGCTTTTTCTATATGTTTTACCTAAATATAACTTGGAAAAAGGTGCGCAAGTTTGGATCAAACTACCTGTTTTTCAGGTGTAAAATACTTGAATAAACATGTCGGTTATAAAGCCCAATTAATCGCGGTGTTTTAAATAAGCGCGCTAAACGAACAAAAAACAGTCAATAGGTGACCAAGAGTAATAACAATGAGCAAAAAAGGAAACGACGTTGCCCCGATAGTCAATTCTTTTAGTCAAGCCCTGGAGCTAACAGGTCAGGATCAACAGCGCCATCGTTACCTGCAGTAATTTTTTGCAAGCTATAAACAAGGCTGCCATCTTGTTCGTCAGCGGCTAGCAGGCCCTGGGTATGCCATTGCGTAAGCTGTGCATGTACATCCGCTATAAGCAACTTGTCTTCCAAGCTTTCATCAAGTTCTTTTAATTTGCTGATGATTTCGTCTGCAGTGCCGGTTCCTAATTGAGCTAGTGCAAAAAGTATATGGTCTGCTAAGGGTGCACCCGCTTCAAAATGGGCAGGAACATGCAGCGGATGGTATTGTTCGCGAAATTGTTCGTCAGTCATTGTCTGTTGTTTTCTTAAAAAACACTAAACCCGGGGTGTTGTTTGCACATCTGATACGCTGAAATTACCGAAAAGGCCCACCACTCAAAAAGGCGGGCGACGCAACACAACATCTAAAGAACCCTCATAATTGAATAGATAGATTGATGGTCAGTCTTTTTTGCGGCAAAGCAGGGACCTTTTTCACCAGAGCATCTGCTTAACTCCCGTCTCGTCGATTTGGCCAGTTATCTTGAAGCTAACATCAGCAGTTATTTACCCTTCCATTGCCATTCGCGGATTTCCGGCATATCAATACCATTTTCGCGGATGTACCGGCGGTGTTCGATCAGTTTATCCTTCATTTGTTGTTTAAGATAAGCCGCGCGGTCGCCCAGCTGCGGCAGTCGGTCAATCACATCCTGCACCAGGCTGAAACGGTCCATTTCATTCAGTACAGTCATATCGAACGGCGTAGTAATGGTACCTTCTTCCTTATAACCGCGCACATGAATATTATCGTGATTGGTCCGCTTATACGTCAACCGATGGATCAGCCAGGGATAAGCATGGAAAGCAAAGATCACCGGCTTGTCTTTCGTGAATAAGGCATCGAAATCCGCGTTACTTAAACCATGCGGGTGCTCGTGCTCGGCTTGCAGCTTCATCAGGTCGACCACATTCACCACACGGATCTTCAATTCAGGAAGGACGGCCCGTAGGATGGATACCGCCGCCAGCGTTTCCAGGGTAGGCACGTCGCCTGCGCAGGCCATAACCACGTCAGGTTCCTGCCCTTCATCATTACTCGCCCATTCCCAGATACCAATACCTTTGGTACAATGCAATGTTGCCTCCTCTATAGAAAGCCATTGCGGCGAGGGATGCTTGCCCGCTATCATCACGTTCACATAATGGCGGCTGCGCAAGCAGTGGTCCATTACAGACAAAAGGCAATTCGCATCCGGTGGCAGATAAACACGTACTACGCTGGCCTTCTTATTGACTACATGATCGATAAAACCGGGATCCTGGTGCGTAAAACCGTTATGGTCCTGCCGCCATACGTGTGATGCCAAAAGGATATTTAGTGAAGCCAGCGGTCGCCGCCAGGATAGTTCTGCCGTAACCTTCAGCCATTTGGCGTGCTGGTTGAACATCGAATCGATAATATGGATAAAAGCCTCGTAACAGTTAAAAAGCCCGTGCCGCCCGGTCAGCAAGTAGCCTTCCAGCCAGCCTTCGCATTGATGCTCGCTTAGCATCTCCAGCACGCGGCCTTCTTTTGCGAGCAGCATATCTGTCGCTATAGTTTCAGCTTCCCATTGACGTTCGGTAACCTCAAAAACGGCATCCAGTTTATTTGAGAGCGTCTCATCAGGCCCAAATACACGGAAATTTCGGCTTTCCAGGTTCAGCCGGATCACATCGCGCACAAAACGGCCGGCCACCAGCGTATCGCCGGGACCAGCGGTCCCGCGTTCTTTAACCGAAAGGCCGTATTCACAGAAATCCGGCAGGCGTAAGTCTCTTAGTAACAAGCCACCGTTGGTATGTGGATTGGCACCCATGCGGCGTTCGCCGGCGGGTGCCAGGGCTAACAGTTCCGGCAGCAATCGCCCCTGATCATCAAACAATTCCTCAGGCCGGTAACTCTTCAGCCAGGTTTCCAGTTGCTGCAGGTGTTCCGGGTGAGCAGCAGGATCGGATAAGGGCACCTGGTGGGCCCGGAAAGTGCCTTCCACCGGTAAGCCATCCACGAACTTCGGCCCCGTCCAGCCTTTTGGCGTCCGCAGGATGATCATGGGCCAGCAAGGCCTTGCAGCGTGCTCATCGGTTGCTGCCCTTTCTTTGATCGCTTTAATTTCTTCAACTACCTTATCCAGCAGTGCCGCCATTTCCCGATGCATCGTTAAGGGATCTTCACCTGAGATCAGGTAAGGTTTCCAGCCATAGCCCTCGAAAAGGGCGAGCAGCTCTTTTTCGGGGATGCGGGCCAGTACCGTAGGATTAGCGATCTTATAACCATTCAAATGAAGAATAGGTAAAACAACCCCATCCGTTACCGGGTTCAGGAATTTATTTGAATGCCAGGCAGTAGCCAGCGGACCAGTTTCGGCCTCGCCATCGCCCACTACGCAGGCAGCTATGAGATCCGGATTGTCAAAAACGGCGCCGAAGGCATGACTCAGCGAATAACCCAGTTCGCCGCCCTCATGCAGCGAGCCGGGGCATTCCGGAGAGACATGGCTGGGTATACCCCCAGGAAAAGAGAACTGTTTAAATAATTTTTTAAGGCCGGCTTCGTCCTGGCTGATATCCGGGTAAACCTCGCTATAGGTGCCTTCCAGGTACGTCTGGCTTACCATTGCCGGCCCGCCGTGGCCTGGGCCCGATATGTAGAACATATTCAGAGCATACTTCCTGATCACCCGGTTAAGGTGCACGTAGATGAAATTCTGTCCCGGAGTTGTGCCCCAATGGCCCAGCAGCATGCGCTTGACATGTTCGATCCGCAAAGGTTCGCGCAACAAGGGGTTATCGCGCAGATAGATCTGGCCGACCGAAAGGTAATTGCTGGCACGCCAGTAAGCGTTTAGCAACTGTATTTCTTTTTCTGTTATCAAATCTTGCATAAAATGTTCTGATGAGACAAAAATGAACTAAAGGAATTTCAGTAATAGTGACCAAGGTCATTTTAGGGCATGACGTTGAACCTTAATTCCTTAAGCGCTGCGGCGGAAATTTGTTTCATTAAAAATAACCAGGATATGAAAAAGATCAATGAAGACCCGGAACTGGAATTTGAACTGCAGGAAGTTTACCTGACCAGCAAGCAATGGTTGAGCGACCTTGCTTTCCTGGAAGAGGAGACAACCTTTTTGGAAGAACAGCTTAGCGCGGCAGGGCATACCCCGCTTAAAGCCAGCAAACAGCAAAACCTGGCTGCACGGCTACAGAATGCCCGGCAAGTACACCAATATATCCGCTGTCAGCTGGATGGTTTTATCAATCAGTTGGAACCGCTGCTGCTGCAGACCAATCCGGATCCAAACTTGAAATTGCTGGAAGATTTCATTGCCCTGCAGACCGCAGTACTGGACGCCCTGGCCGTATTGAAAGGGATCAAATATGCCTTGGTCGAAGCCCGGCGGGCAGCTTGATGGCGTTAGCAGCAACAATTAAGGGTCTCGAACGTTAACTATTCAGCCATTAAGCTATCAGAGAAAATTGACAAAAAGTATATTTATTGCCTCCGCCGAACCTTACAGCGGCAAATCTATCCTGGCCTTAGGCCTGGTCAACATGCTGCTGGCGCGTGCACAAAAAATTCGTTATTTTAAGCCGGTCATTAGCTCGGCCGAACAGCCAACCGACCCGCATATTCAGGCAGTGCTTTCACATTTTCAATTGAAACAGCCTTACAGGGACGCCTGGGCTTTTACCAGGCAGGAGGCTTTGCACTATTTGAAGGATCACCGGCAGGGCGAGTTCCTGGATCAACTCATCAACTCGTTCAAGACCCTGGAAGCCGATTCTGATTTTACGATAGTAGAAGGCTGTGATTTTACGGGCAGCGGCACCGCAGTCGAATTCGAACTGAACCGCCTCATGGCCAGGAATCTAAACGCCCCGGTGATATTACTGGTATCGGGCAACCATAAAACCGCTGCGGAAACCGTACAGGACGCGCTTAACTTCTGGCAGGCTTACCAGGAACAGGACATCCCGGTATTGGCCGTGGTTATCAACCGCCTGGCGGCAGCAGAAGTTGCCGAAGTACGCGAACAACTTGCCGCCCAGCTCCCTACAGGCATCCTGACCGCTGTCATCCCTGCCGACAAAGCCCTCGAAAACCCGAGTGTGGGTGAGATATTCAACCGCCTGGGAGGCCGGTTATTATTTGGAGAAACGCTGCTGGAAAACCCGGTGGACAACTTTGTGACCGGGGCTATGCAGGTGCCGAATTTTCTGAATTATTTAAAAGAGAATGTCCTGATTGTGACCCCCGGCGACCGCGGGGACATCATTATCAGTTCGCTGCAGGCCAATATGTCGACCAGTTACCCGCGGGTAGCCGGCATCGTCTTGACTGCAGGTAGCGTACCTGAAACGCCCGTGATGCGGTTGATCGAAGGACTCCAGGTTGTGGTACCGATCATGGCGGTCAATACCGGCACTTTTGAAACCACCAACTTAGTTGCGGGTGTACATTCCCGGATACGCCCGGACGATTCTAAAAAGATCAGGCTGGCGATAGAAACCTTTGGCCGTTACGTCGATCAGGAAGCCTTGAATGAAAAGATCGTGCTGCACCGATCAGCGGCAATGACGCCACACATGTTCCAGTACCAGCTGACACAGTGGGCCCGGCAGCAGAAAAAAACAATCGTCTTACCGGAAGGTGATGACGACCGCATTCTGCAGGCGGCAGCCAGGCTTGTCGCGCAGGACGTGGTCAAACTGATCCTGCTGGGCGATCCGGCGAACATAGCCGCGTCGATCAAGCGCCTGGGTCTGGATCTTGACCTGCAAAAAATCAGCGTGGTCGATCCTGCGAAGGCGATGCAATTTGAAGATTATGTACAAACGCTTTATGAACTACGTAAGGGTAAAAATGTAACGCCGGAAATGGCGCGTGACCTGATGACCGATGTTTCGTATTTCGGCACGATGATGGTCTACAAAGGCGAGGCCGACGGCATGGTTTCAGGCGCGGTCCATACAACCCAGCATACCATCCGGCCGGCTTTACAGTTTATCAAGACTAAACCAGGTATCTCTACGGTATCCTCCATTTTTTTTATGTGCCTGGCCGACCGGGTTTCGGTATTCGGTGATTGCGCCGTTAACCCCGATCCCACATCAGAAGAATTAGCAGAGATCGCGATCTCCTCGGCCGATAACGCCAAACGTTTTGGCATTGAGCCACGTGTGGCCATGCTGTCTTATTCCTCCGGAACCTCAGGTGTTGGGGAAGATGTCGAGAAGGTGCGACGGGCCACCGAGCTTGTTAGAGAAAAACGTCCGGATATTAAAATCGAAGGCCCGATCCAATACGATGCGGCGGTTGACCCGGTAGTGGGTCGCCAGAAACTGCCCGATTCGGAAGTCGCCGGCCAGGCCAGCGTACTGATCTTCCCGGACCTGAACACCGGTAATAACACCTATAAAGCCGTCCAGCGCGAAACCGGAGCCCTAGCCATCGGTCCGATGCTGCAAGGGCTTAATAAACCGGTTAATGACCTCAGCCGCGGCTGTACGGTCGACGATATTTTTAATACGGTCATCATTACGGCGATCCAAAGCCAGGACGAGACCGCCTAATTCTTATTGCTTATGTATATATTGATTATAAACTCAGGCAGCAGCTCCATCAAATACCAGCTTTTTCCAAGGGATAGCGATCAACCGGTTTGCAGCGGTCTGGTCGAACGTATTGGACAGGACAATAGCCAGGTTACGCACGAGATCTTTAGGGCGGATGTCGCGCAAACCCTCAAGCTGGATCAACGCGTCAAAGACCATGAAACCGGGATGCAGCTACTGGCTGGTTTACTTACCCGTAAGGATATCGCCGTAATAGCAGATCCGGCGCAGATTGGAACGGTAGGTCACCGGGTTGTGCACGGCGGCGAAACGCTGACCGAACCCACGATCATTACCGCAGACGTTAAAGCAAAGATTAAAGCGCTTTATCCTTTAGCTCCCCTGCACAACCCCGGCCATATCAAGGGTATCGAAGTGGCTGAAAAGTTATTTCCCACAGCCACGCAGATCGCCGTTTTCGATACGGCCTTTCATCAAACCCTCCCCGAAAAGGCTTTTCGGTATGCGATCCCGGATAAATTTTACCGCGAAGATGGTATCCGCGTATACGGTTTTCACGGCATCAGTCACCAGTATGTGGCCGGCGCAGCTATGACCTGGCTAAAAAACCCGGTAGCCAAACTGATCACCATTCATTTGGGGAACGGTTGCAGCATGGCTGCGGTAAGCGGCGGCAGGTGCATCGATACCAGTATGGGCCTCACACCGCTGGACGGGCTGGTGATGGGTACCCGCAGTGGCGCGATAGACCCTTCTGTACTGCTTTACCTGCAACAGCAAAAAGGTTATACGGCTGAACAACTGACCAAACTATTGAATAAACAAAGCGGTATGCTAGCCCTAACCGGGCATAATGATATGCGGGATATCAGCCGGCTGTATCATGAAAACGACCCTGCCGCCAAACTTGCTTATGAACTGTACACTTACCGGATCAAAAAGTTCATCGGCGCTTATACCGCTGCTTTGAACGGCTTGGATGCCCTTGTGTTCACAGCAGGTGTCGGCGAGAACGACGCGCTGGCGCGTGAACTGGTTTGCCGCGATATGGAGGTATTTGGCATCCACATCGACATAGCTAAAAATCAGCTGCGGGAAAAGGGCTTGCGCGATCTCAGCGCCGGGGGGAGCAGCGCCCGCGTCTTAGTGGTGCCAACCAATGAGGAGCTGGCGATCGCCAGAGTATGCCGAACGCTGGTTGCTGAAGGTCATCCTAACCTGGAATCATCCTAACTTTAAAATTGCCCGCGTAATAAGGCTGCAGCATGGCAAACAGTTCCGCGAACAAGTTCCCGGACGACCCGCCAAACCTCTACCGGGGATTAGCCTTGCTGCTTACATCGCAAAAGGTGATGCTGGTCATTAATTGCGCAAAGCAAGATCATTTAGCACGGGCAGCAGAGGCCCTATATTTGCAGTATGAAACAACACAACCGTTTCGCGGCGAAGTGGCAATAGGTACGTTTTAATTAAATTGGACCATTATGCGCTGCTCAGCTGCCATGCCGATCCGGTTTTTTTTAAACAGAATAGAAAATTATATAAAACGATTTCCGTTATATTAATGATATTTGTATCGTGATTAAAAAGCTGTTCATAACGTTTTTAGCCGTGCTGTACCTGGGCGTTTCTTCCGGGGCCACGCTGCATTACCAGTTCTGTATGGGCAGGCTGGTCAAGGTATCGCTATGGCACAGTCACACCGAAAAATGCCATACCTGCGGTATGGACCTTAAATCGAAATCAACTAAAAAGTGCTGTACAGACAAGCACCAGCAGCTCAAATCAGATAAAAGCGGTTCGGTTACATACAGCCAGTTGATCCTGGGCACCAGCCCGATTGTGCTACCGTCAGTTCCTTTCTTCGGCTCACTGTCTTATCATGCTGTGTCCCTAACGGTGCAGTACCCGGCTAGTAAGGCACCGCCATCCGTGCCGGCTGTCCCTGTATTTTTGCGTAACTGCGTTTTTCGTATCTGACCCCTTTCTATTTTCTTCAATCCTGAAGAAGCTGATGATCATTTGATCATCCATTCACATTCAAACTCAATAATATCCTGTTCACCAGGAATAATATTTATTTTAAAATTTAAGAACATGAAAAAGCTTCAAGTTTTCATAGGTGCCTTTGTGGCGTTATTTTCCTTTACGTCAGTAAATGCACAAACCAATGCCTCTAAAGACGCCATATTGACCGCCTATTACGGGGTAAAGAACGCCCTCGTCAGTGGTAATGCAGCCACTGCCGATGCAAAAGCAAAAGAATTTCAAAGCGCGGTCAATGCCGTACCTGCCGATCAATTATCCGAAGCACAAAAAGATAAATTGCTGTTCGATGCCCGTCATATCGGCGAGAGCAATGATATCGCCCACCAGCGCGAACATTTTGCCAGGCTATCAGAGAATGTATATACCCTGGTAAAAGCCGGCAAGTTTAACAGTGCACCGGTTTACCGCGACTATTGCCCGATGAAAAAGTCTTATTGGCTAAGCGAATCATCAGCCATCAAAAATCCGTATTACGGTAACCAAATGCTCACCTGCGGCGAGGTTAAGGAAACTTTACCTGCAGCCCAATAAATAGATAAAGGCCGGAGCGCAAGCTTTGGCCTTTCATTGTACTATGAAGAAGCTTATCTTATTAATCATGCCTTTGCTGCTTTTCGAAGCAGCCTTCGCCCAGCATCGCATGATGGTGATGGGCGGCCATACTCAAGGCAAACATCTTCCGTTGCATACCAGGATCGGCAACCGGGACATCTATCACCTGTATATTAACGATACTACCGTAAGCTATACCGGTAAGCAAACATCAGCTATGGCCATCAACGGCAGTATACCCGCGCCGACGCTGGAGTTTACCGAGGGTGACACGGCGGAGATATATGTGCATAATGAAATGATGATGGAAACTTCCATCCATTGGCACGGCTTGATTTTGCCTAACCGTTACGATGGTGTGTCTTATCTAACGACGACGCCTATTCTTGCGGGACAAACGCACTTGTTTAAATTCCCGCTGGTGCAGCACGGCACCTATTGGTACCACTCGCATACCATGACACAGGAACAAAGCGGCCTGTACGGCGCTTTTATTATCCATGAGCGTAAACCGCAGATATTGAAGGAGTACACCTTATTGCTAAGCGACTGGACAGACGAGAACCCTGAGCAGGTGCAGCGCCGCCTGCACAATGCTACCGACTGGTACGCCATCCGTAAAGGCAGTACACAAGACTACCTCGCCGCTTTGAAAACCGGGCACCTGAAAACCAAGCTGACCAACGAATGGAAGCGTATGAATGCCATGGATGTAAGTGACGTTTATTACGACCGTTTTTTTAGCAATGGCCAAGTTGAAGCACAGGCTCCGCAATTTAAGGCAGGCGAAAAGGTACGCTTACGTATAGTTAACGGCAGTTCATCTACCTATTTCTGGCTCAAATGGGCCGGGGGTAAAATACAGGTAGTGGCTAATGACGGCGAAGACGTACAGCCGGTTGATGTAGACCGGATGATTGTTGGCGTAGCAGAAACCTATGATGTGGTGGTAACCATTCCCGCTGATGGCAGCTATGAATTCCTGGCTACGCCAGAGGACCGGACGAAATATACTTCCCTTTGGTTAGGGAACGGGATGAAACATCCGGCTAAAAAAATGGGGCGTTTGAAGTACTTTGAAGGCATGAACATGATGAACAACATGATGGACATGCATGGAAATATGAAAGCGATGACGGGTATGGTGATGACTAACCAGGGAATGGACATGAATGCCGTGATGTATCCTGAAACATCTGGTGAAGCTTCAGGTCAGATGGAAGGCATGGATATGGGCACTGGCGCAAGTGACATCGTTACCTTAAATTATAACATGCTCAAGGCTGCTCATGTAACCACTTTGCCGAAGGGCCCTACTAAAACGCTCAACTTTGAGCTGACCGGAAACATGAACCGCTATGTATGGTCCATCAACAATAAAACAGTTTCAGAAAGCGATAAAATCCTGATCAAACAAGGCGAAAATGTCCGCATTATCCTGTATAACAATACCATGATGCGTCACCCAATGCACCTGCATGGCCATTACTTCCGCGTATTGAACGGACAGGGTGACTATGCCCCGCTTAAGAACACGCTGGACATTATGCCGATGGAGCGCGACACCATCGAGTTTCGGGCGACGGAAAGCGGCGACTGGTTCTTTCATTGTCATATCCTGTACCATATGATGAGCGGTATGGGGCGGATATTTAGCTATGAAAACTCGCCGCCGAACCCTGAAGTGCCCGATCCGGTAGCTGGTTTTAAAAAGGTAGCCGCCGATGACCGTCAATTTTACGCCTCCGCTAAATTGGGATTGGAAACTAACGGCAGCGATGGCAACGCAGCATTGGCAAATACCCGCTGGAAGTTTTCGACCATGTGGCACCTGGGCATTAACGACACCAAAGGCTATGAGAGTGAGACCATGTTCGGGCGTTACTTCGGCCGAATGCAGTGGCTCTATGCTTATGCGGGTTTTGACTATCACCACAAACGTACAGATGAAGTAGAGAAAAATATGTTTGGCCAAATCAGCAATAAAAACAACCGGCACACCGCCGTTGTGGGCATCGCCTATACGTTGCCAATGTTATTTGTGGCAGATCTTCGCATTGACGGTAACGGGAAGTTTAGATTTCAGCTCGGCCGGGAGGATATACCATTAACCAGCCGGTTACGCATGACACTGATGGCCAATACCGATAAAGAATATACAGGCGGATTACGTTATATTGTGACTAAGACCTTTTCAGTATCCAGCCATTACGATAGCGATATGGGGTTGGGAGCCGGATTAACATTAACCTATTAAAAGAAACGCTATGGAACACCAGCATCACCACATGACCGAAACCGCAGATCATAATAACGCGCATCATCGTATGAATCACCAGCATATGGGACATGGCGGCCACGACCACAACGCCATGATCGCTGATTTCCGGAAGCGTTTTTATGTCGTATTGATATTGACCGTACCGATCTTACTGTTATCGCACATGATCCAGCAGTGGCTGCATCTGCCTATCAGCTTCCCGGGCAGCCAATATGTTCTTTTTTTGTTGTCGACAGCAGTATTTGTTTATGGAGGCTGGCCCTTTTTGACCGGCTGGCTTTCTGAAATGAAAGCAAAAAATCCGGGTATGATGACTTTGATCGGTTTTGCCATTACCGTTGCTTATGGCTATAGTACGGCAATAGTATTTGGCCTCAACGGGATGGATTTCTTTTGGGAGCTGGCTACGCTGATCCTGATCATGCTGCTGGGGCACTGGATAGAAATGCGCTCAGTGGCAGGCGCTTCGCGCGAGTTGGAATTGCTCGTACAACTCATGCCCTCTACTGCGCACATGGTCAAAGGCGATAGCACAACGGACGTACCAACAGAAACATTGAAGGAGGGCGACCTTATCCTGATCAAACCCGGTGAAAAAATTGCGGCAGACGGGCTGGTTGAAGAGGGTGACAGTTACCTGAATGAATCGATGCTGACGGGCGAATCCAAGCCTGTTCAAAAAACTAAAGGACAAAAGGTGATTGCCGGTTCGGTAAATGGCAACGGCGCATTGAAAGTACGGGTGACACATAGCGGCAAGGATTCCTATCTCTTCAAGGTGGTTGACCTGGTGCGAAGCGCGCAGGAGGCTAAATCCAACACACAACTATTGGCTGACAAAGCCGCCAGGTGGCTGACAATTATTGCCCTCTTAGCCGGTATTGCTACGTTTGTCACCTGGATAAGTTTAGGCTATGGTATGGCCTTCGCTATGGAGCGGATGGTCACCGTTATCGTGATCTGCTGTCCCCATGCGCTTGGCCTAGCTGTTCCGCTGGTTGTGGCCAGATCAACCGCTTTATCGGCACAGCATGGTCTGCTGATTAAAAACCGGACCGCCTTTGAAAATTCACGCAATATCACCTCGGTAGTATTTGACAAGACCGGGACTTTGACCAAAGGGAAGTTTGAAGTATCGCGGGTGGTTACCATAGGTGAACAGGCACCAAATGACAACGAATTGATCCGTTTAGCGGGGGCATTGGAAGCTAACTCTGAGCATCCCATTGCAACTGGAATCATGAGTGAAGTAAAGAAACGGAATCTGACGCTACCACAGGTTACAGATTTCAGTGCGATCACCGGTAAAGGTGTAGCGGGCGCGGCAGAAGGGAAACAAGTTAAGATTGTTAGTCCCGGCTATCTTAAAGAAAATAACTTGCAGCTGCCTCCGGATTACATAGCGGCTGGTAATGAGACGGTGGTGTTTGTGTTGATCAATGATCAACTGGCTGGTTTTGTGGCCCTGGCCGATGCGATCAGGCCGGAATCGGCAGACGCCATTGCCACCTTGCACGAAAACGGTATTCGATCCATCCTGCTCACTGGCGACAACAGGCAGGTGGCTGAAAGTGTAAGCACTCAACTGAAAATGGATGGATTTTTTGCGGAGGTGTTGCCTCATGAGAAACTGGAGAAGATCAAAGCGCTCCAGCAAAAAGGCGAATTCGTGGCCATGACCGGCGACGGGGTAAATGATGCCCCGGCTTTAGCGCAAGCCGATATTGGCATCGCCGTAGGCTCTGGCAGCGATATTGCAGCTGAAACCGCCGGAATTGTTTTGGTCAACAGTAATCCTAAAGACATTGTTAACCTGATCCTGTTTGGTAAAGCCACTTACCGGAAAATGATGCAGAACCTGGCCTGGGCAACCGGCTATAACGTGGTCACCATACCGCTGGCCGCCGGCGTATTGTATAACCAGGGTATTTTGTTAAGTCCGGCAATTGGGGCAGTATTGATGACCGTTAGCACGGTGGTAGTAGCTATTAACGCGAGTTTGCTGAGAGTTCGGTCTTAAATGGAATAACGTAATACTGGAACCTGCACCGGGTGCGGGAAATTAAACCTTAAAGCCATGATCCATCTTTTTTCGCTTCCGCCATTTCAGCAATTCAAACCAGCTGACAGATAGCAGCCCGATTGTAATACTGACGGCCGATTCCGAAACGTTTAGCGGTACGAAGCCAAAGAAATTCCGCAGGGGGCCAATAAAGATCAACGCTGCAGAAAGTGCTACTGTTAACCCGATGATCAGCAGCACCAGGTTGTTTCGATACTTGATAGTTGTCAATATTGAATAATAAAACGAACGGTTGACCAGGGTGAGCAGAATATTAGCCGTGATCAGGCAAACAAATACCATTGTCCGCGTCAGTGGCTCGCCAGCCCCATGATTGACCGCATATTGATAAGTGGCCAGGGTACCCCCGGTTATCACCAGGCCTTGTATTACGCTTACCATTAACTCCTTCCAGTGAAAGAAAGTGTTACTGAAAGGTCGCGGCTTTTGCAGCATCGTGTTTCTTTCCATCGGCTCGTTCTCGTAAATGATCGAGCACGTAGGCCCCATGATCAGTTCGAGGAAAATAATGTGCACGGGTGAAAAAATATTAGGATATACCCAGCCTAAGGCCAGCGGGATAAACACCGTCAGTATAATCGGAATATGAATGGAGATGATGTATTGAATGGCTTTTTTCAAATTGGCATAAATTCGCCGGCCCATAGCGATGGCTGTGACCATTTTCGAAAGATCATCTTCCAGCAAGATCAGGGATGCGGCCTGTTTAGCGATCTCAGTACCCTTTTTACCCATGGCAATGCCAATATGGGCAGCCTTCAGCGCAGGACCATCATTAACCCCGTCGCCGGTCATGGCCACAATTTCATTTTTTGCTTTCAGGGCATCAATGATCTTTAGCTTAGCTTCCGGGAACATGCGGGTAAAGATATTCGCGGTTTCCACCTGAGTGCTAAGCGCTTTATCAGGAAGGGCCATCAGTTCGTCACCGCTTATGCATTGATCAGCGCCCTGAAAACCAATCTGCCGGGCAATGGCGCCGGTGGTTGCCGCATTATCGCCGGTAATGATCTTAACCGCGATACCAGCGCGATAAAACTGCTGTAAAACAGCACTAATATTCTTTTTAGGCGGATCATAAAAGGCCACCAGTCCTTTAAACTCGAAGTCAAATTCCTGTTGCTTGACAGGAAAATCATTTCGTGTAAAACTGGCTTCCCCCACAGCCAATACCCGGTACCCGTCCGCAGCCATTACTTCAATGGCGCCGGCAATCCGCTTTTTCTCATCACTGTTTAAATGACTGATGCTTATCAATGCTTCCGGTGCGCCTTTAGCGGCAATGATCCGGTGCCCGGTTGCATTCTCAAACAGATGGGTCATCATGGGCGGTTTGCCGCCCAACGGATATTCATGGATCATTTGGTAATCAGGCCGTTCATCTTTAAGCCCGGAGCTGGTATAGGCCGCGTGCAAAGCCACCTCCATCGGATCGAAGGGTATCGGTTCGCTGGCCCACATGGCTAGGCTCAACAACTGCTGTTCTGCCGCAGCAAACAGCTTTGCGTTAGCATCCATGATACGGTTTTCCTGAAGGGTATACACTTTGGCCAGGCTCATTTTATTCTCGGTTAGAGTACCGGTCTTATCCGTACAAATCACCGAGGCGCTACCGAGGGTCTCTACCGTTTTCATTTGTTTAACCACGATGCCCATTTTCATCATCCGCCACGCGCCCAGCGCCATAAAGGTGGTGAACGCGACTGGGATTTCCTCTGGCAAAATGCTCATCGCCAGCGTGAGCGCTTTGATGAGGCTATCCAAAATATTCGCGGTATGCGCATAGTTGATCGCCCATACCGCCAAAAACACAATCAGGCCGGCGATCACCATTTTCTTGACAAAATTATTGATCTGCCTTTCCAGGGGCGTTTTTTCTTCTTCAATGGATTCCAGGCTCTTACCGATCTGGCCCAAACGGGTTTGGTTACCAATGGCCGTAATCGTGGCGACGGCCAGACCGCTGGCCACGGTCGTCCCGTGAAAGATGAAAGGATCATCAGCGGCCTTATCTTTATATACCGGCAGCGATTCACCGGTGAGAATGCTTTCGTTAACTGAAAAATCATGTGAATGTACGATGATCCCGTCTGCTGTTATCGAAGTTCCCTCTTCAACTATCAGCGCATCGCCAACCACCAATTCTTCGCTTTTTATTTCCAAAATTTCTCCGCCCCTGATGACCTTACATTTTGGCTGTGAAAAGTCCTTCAGCTTTTCGAGCGCGTTTCGGCTTCGGGAATCCTGATACAAAGAGATACCAGCAACCAGTACAATGGCAGAAGCCAGAAAAATGCCATCGCCTGTATTTCCGCTAATAAAATAGATGCCTGAGGTAATAAGCAGTAAGATCACCATCGGCTCTTTTGCCAATCCTTTCAAAGCATCGCCAAACCCGTTTTGTTTTTTAAATGACAGGCTGTTTGCTCCATACTTTGCCCTTGCAGCAACCACCTCTTTGTTGCTTAGTCCGGATAAGTTAAAATTATTTACGGCCATCTGTTTGATAGATTAATCATCAGTTCATTTCAGCAGGAATAACCATTAACGGTATATGCTGGTTATCCAAAGCAGCCGCCGTTGTAGAACGATCGAACAGCCCTGAAAAAAAACCGTCCCGGTGATGAACTAATGCCAGCAGGTCTGAGCCATCGCCTTTGCATAGGCTGCTTAATTGTTGCGTAACATTCTTCCCACTGATCTCCCGGTAGGTGATATCCTGCTGTTTGATCGAGTTGATATACGCCAGAATGGCCCCTTCTTTTACCGGATCGTCCTTTTCTTCCCGCAGGGAAACGTGAACGATCTCCAGGTGGAAGCCGAGTTGTTTACCTAAGTCGATCAGGTAACTGATTGCGTTTATCGCGGATAATTCAAAGGAAATGGCAAGTGTTACTTTTTTAGGCGCATTCAGTTCGGCCTTAAGCGGAATGATCAGCACCGGGCAGTTCGCGTGATCAATCACATCCATCGTATCGCTGCCAAAGATCAGGTGATCGATGGCGCTGCCGGTACGGCTGCCAATCACTACAAGCCCTATGTTATTTTCCCTGATGATCGCCGCGGTATTTTTTCCCAGCGAACCTTCCCCGCATTGATAATCGATTTTTGGTTTAAACCCGTCTTTGGCCAATTCTGCCATCATCTGGCGCAGTTGAATAGCTAACTGGCTGAGTTTGGCGGTGCTTTCATCTTTCCTGAAGACCAACTCGTCTATCACCCAGGGACCGCCGGCATAACTCGGGAGTATAGGATGGTCATAATAAGTATGATAAAGCAAAATATCGGCCTTCAATGGTAGGGCAACTTTCGCGGTGGTTTTTGCAGCATGATCCGCATTTTCAGAAAAGTCGGTGAGCATCAGGATCGTCTTCATAAGGCTTTTTTTTAAATCCTAAAATTGGCGCTTTATGGGCTAAAAATAAATGACGAGGATCAGTAATGCACTTGACAACAATTATTTAAACCGCGTGCGCAAATACCGATCTTCGATAAAAAAATGTCATGAACGAGACACATATCCATCTCCTGATTACCCACCTGCCTATTGTTGGTGCTGCGCTGGGTGTCCTTGTTTTGATCCATGGAATATGGAACAAAAGCGATACGACCTTGACCGCCGCCTATAACCTGCTGATCATCTCTGCCATAGGCGCCGGCATTGCTTATGCAACCGGCGAAGGTGCCGAAGAAACGGTTGAGCATTTACCGGGCATATCGAAAAATGTGATCGAAGAACATGCGGAGTCGGCCTTGATCTCGTTGATCAGCTTAATGATCATGGGCGGTATCGCCGTTATCGGGCTTTTTGTTACGCTGAAAAGCACTGCCTTCACGCGGCCGGTCGCATTGCTTGCACTCACCGCAGCATTAGTTGGCTTCGGACTCATCGCCCGGACAGGCTATTTAGGCGGGCAGATCAGGCATACCGAAATCGGAACGGACGCAATGTCTCCGTTGAAGGGTGGAAATGGCAAGGACAATGACTAAAATCTGCCATGCCGATCAAGCCCATACATAAACCCGGTTATTATATGGTCAATGCAATCACCTTTTACAGGTTATTGGCAGCTCCGGTACTCTTGACGTTATTATTCTATGACCATCTGACTGTTTTTAAATGGCTGCTGGCTGTCAGTTTCCTTACCGATGCAGTAGACGGCTACCTAGCGCGCAAATATCAGGTAACCAGCGTCTTCGGGTCTATCCTGGATTCTGTTTCTGACGACCTGACCATCGCGGTGGCGATATTCGGTATCATCCTGGTGAACCCGGAGTTTCTGCGAAAAGAACTGGCGTTGGTTGTAATACAGCTCATACTTTTTGTCACTCAAATTTGTTCTGCACTGATCCGCTATCATAAAATCAGCAGTTTTCACACCTACCTGGCCAAATTTGTCACGGTTTTCCAGGGCATATTCCTGGTCGTTTTCTATTGGCTGCCTGAGCCGGTTTATCCACTATTCTATGTGGTATCAGCTTTGACTATTCTCGACTTATTGGAGGAAATCATTCTCGTCGTGGTAATAGCCCAATGGGAAACGGATGTGAAAGGCCTGTATTGGGTAATAAAAAAACGTAGCCTACAAAAAGCGTAGGTGATCATGAAAAAAGAAATGCCAGTCACCGTAAAGCGGGCCATCGAACTGCTGGGCCTCTTTGTCCTGGGGTCGATCATCGCGGCCGGAAACACCATCATCATGCCTTTGTTAATGGCCTTTTTTTTTAGCCTGGTGCTTTTGCCGGTATTCCGTTTTTTTAGAAAGATCAAAGTGCCTGAAGTGATCGCGGTCTTTTTGCCGATCCTATTATTGACTATCGTCGCTATTCTGCTCATCTGGCTTTTCTCCAGCCAGGTCAGCGCCCTGCTGGATGACTTTCCGAAGATCCAGCGTACCGTAGCCAAACACCTGGACGACCTGAGTGTCTGGATCAGCCGGTCCTTTGGCTATTCGCCGGCAGAGCAGGTAAAATTCATCAACACGCAGAGTCAAAAACTTTTCAGTTCCCTGGGCGGCGTCTTGAGCGGTGCAGTGGGGTCTTTGTCAGGCATTATCATATTTCTCGGCCTGCTGCCCATTTATATCTTTTTTATTATGCTGTACCGGAACCTTTTTATCCGGTTCACGCTAATGTGGTTCCCTAAAGAACAGCATCTACAAGTTGAAGCGGTAATCCGGCAGACCGAAGTGATGGTCAAAAGTTACCTGATCGGCCTACTGATACAAATCACCTATATCATTATCCTTTTGGGAGGAGGCTTATGGCTGTTTGGTATACAGAATGCCTTACTGATCGGGATCATCTTTGCTTTCCTTAACCTCATTCCTTACCTGGGTGCCCTGATCGGCAATATCCTGGGTGTGCTGCTGACACTGGCCGCCTCTGACAGCCTGGCGGATGTCCTGATCGTCCTGGCCACGATCACGGTCGTGCAGTTCCTGGACAATAATATTTTGATGCCTCGCATTGTGGGTTCGCAAGTCAGGATCAACCCATTGGTTTCTATTGTCGGCATTATCGCCGGCGGGGCTATGGCCGGACTGTCAGGCATGTTTCTGGCGATGCCTTTGCTATCCATTTTAAAGCTCGTATTTGACCACACTGAAAATTATAAGCAATGGGGCGTGCTGTTGGGCGACAGCCGGCCATCAAAAAGCCGGCAGCAAGTTTAGGCCCTGGCAGAAGCCGTCGAATAAGCCTTAAAGTCCTTTTATCCCGAAGGCCTCTTTAGCTAAAGGCAAAAAAAGCTCTCAGATATTAATCTGAGAGCTTCTAAAAAGTGGTGCAGAGTTTAATTATAACACAATATTCTTTTATAATATAAAAATAATAGCAGATTTAGAGCTGAATTAAAATGGTTCAAAACCAAAGGCTTTGCTAGTATATCAGCTCTGCCTTAAGATTTGGCGATCTCCAGCACCATCCGCCCGCTGATGTCCCCTTTTTTCATATCATCAAAAACGGCATTGATGTCCTCCAGCCGGGCGGCTTTAACGGTGGCTTTAACCTTTCCCTCCACCGCAAACGAGATCGCTTCTTCCATATCCTTACGCGTTCCGACGATAGAACCACGGATAGTTGTACCATTAATGACGGTATCAAAAATAGAAAGGTCGAAATTCCCGGCAGGCAGCCCATTCAAGGAAAGCACCCCTTTGCGCCTGAGCGTACTCAGTCCCTGGCTGAAAGCAATCCTCGACGGCGCAGTGACCAGCGTACCGTGCATGCCGCCTGTTTCTTTTTTAAGGAAAGCGCCCGGGTCATTTTCCTTGGCGTTTACAATTAAATCAGCACCCAGGCTTTTGGCCAGCGCCAGTTTCTCATCGGCGATATCAATAGCGGCGACATGCAGGCCCATCGCCTTGGCATACTGTACAGCCAGGTGCCCCAGGCCGCCGATACCTGAAATGGCAACCCATTCACCGGGTTTGGCTTCAGTTTGCTTCAGTCCTTTGTAAACGGTGACCCCGGCACAAATAATCGGCGCCATTTCTGTGAAATTTATGTTGGACGGAAAACGGGCCACGTAACGAGAATCGGCTACCACATATTCGGCGAAACCACCATCCACGCTATAACCGCCATTTTGCTGTGCCTCACAAAGTGTTTCCCAGCCGGTATAGCAGTAGTCGCAGCAACCGCAGGCGCTGTATAACCAGGGTACCCCCACCACATCACCTTCTTTAATGTGCTGAACTCCACTGCCCAAGGCAGCGACGTAGCCGATCGCCTCGTGACCTGGAACTAGGGGCATCTTCGGCTTGGCCGGCCAGTCGCCCTGGCAGGCATGCAGGTCCGTATGGCATACGCCGCAGGCGATCACCTTTACCAGGATTTCATTTTCTTTTGGTTCTCTGACCCGCATTTCTTCAATATGCAACGGTTGTCCAAATCCGTGGATCACGGCTGCTTTCATTGTTTTAGGTATCATGCAAATTGTTGTTTAGTTTATAGTAATTCAGTTATATTCAATTGAAAATCGACGTTCAGCGCATCTTTGGTTTTGATCATACCACCTAATTTTGTCGGTGGTTTCAGGTTAAAATCAGAGAAATTGACCATGTGTGTGCCCTTTAGGTGAATCACTTGCTGCCTGTCCCGGTTAAGCTGGTAACTGATCTCAAATCGCCTGGTCACCCCGGCAATTTCAATTTCGACCAGGCCGTTGACCTGCGTAGGCACATCAGTGATCTGCGGCAACCGGCTGAGCGTTAAAAACCGGATGTAAAGCGCCGGAAACTGCTTTTCCTTCAGCGTTTCCCGCAACTGACGGGTCATCGCTGAAAGGTGACAGTCAAAGCTGCTGACCGGCAAGCCAATGCGGCCGGTTAACCCGACCGGCTGATCGCTTTTATCCAGGTTGACGGTCAGGGTATCCTTTCCGGGGCAGGCTGGAATCACGCAAGTGAACCTGTTGACATTTGTGCTGCCGTTCACGTTTAGGCTGCTGTTTTGGCTCACTAACCATCTTTTTACAATCGGATTGATCTTCGCACGATCGTTATTGGTAAAACCGCTAATGACCAAAAAGAGCAAGGCGCTGAAAAAATAGTTTCGGTAGTGCATTGCGTGGATCATTGATTAAGGATTGATTTTGGCGAATACCAATCCGGCGATGGTTGCCTGTGCCAGCCCGTAAAAAAACCAGCTGGAAACCATCACCAGGTTAATATCCAATGAGCTAAAGGAGATCCACATGACCGGGAGCAGCGCCGTTAAGGCATACACTAATCCAAACTCTAACCCTCTTAAAACCAGCGGACCTTTAAAAAGGCTTTTAAACCTTTCCCAGAACCAGGAAAGCGCGAAGCTGATGATGAAGGCATGTAAGTAGAACAACAGGTCACGGCTGCCATCAGAATTAAACAGGGGATTGTTGTAAGCTACGAACAGCCCGGGGAAGAACTTTACCCCCAGGTAAAGTCCCCCGTAACTGACCGGGAAAAGGATACAGCCGCCGATCAGGCCGCTGGTGATGATCTTTCTCATGCCTGGTTAAGTTGATTAAAAGGCTATGGATGCTTCCAGTAATACCCCGTTGAATTTGCCGCCATTCAGGATATTATTTGCCGGGTAGTCCTTGTACTGCTGATTGACGTATTCCGTCTTCATCATAATATTTTTGGTCAGGAACCAGCCGAATGAACCAGCTTCGCGGTTAACTTTAATATCGCCGGTACCGGCTAGGTTCATGCTAACAGTGTTGTAACGAAAACCTAACCAAAAATTTTCTTTGTCTGCAGGGAAACGGTAAATGAGGTCGCCTGCATATTGTGTAGCCCAGCGGTTGTTTAGCTCGCTGGCCGCCCGGCCGGTCACATTTTCCGCTGTACCGAAGAATTCCAGACCACGGTATTTCAGGAACAGGTTGCCCATAAAGGCATGGATCTCATTGCTAAAGCCGGGACTTACCCTACCTGAAGTAAAGTTATAGTCAACCGCTTCGTTCAGCGTTGTGGCCGCAGCTACTGCAGCGTTCTCCATCACATTATAGTAGTGAGAACCGGTGCGGTCGCCGCTCATCAGCGTATTGCTGTAATCGCTGGCGGCGGTGTAAACCGAGCCGCTGATGCGAATGCGAAAATCGTTGTTTACCTGTTTATCAAAGCCGATCTTGCCGAGCAAGGCAGGATCATTTGCAATCGGCGCTCCCGTTTTAGCATCGATCTTTGTGGATTTGACAACGGTCTCATTTAGCAAGCCGTCTGTAATGCCCCCCATAACAAATAAGCCCGATTTATGGAAGTAATAAAACTGAGCGCCAAGCTCGGTCGAAAACTCATCCATCAGGTAGTTTTCTATAAATGGGTTGTAGATGGTGTTACCACCATCTGTCCGGCGGTAGTGCTGATCACCGTAATCCACATCATTTTGACCAATGCGGATACTGACACTTTTCATGATGTCATCGATCACATCACTATGTAAAAAAGGCAGCTTGTCGAACTGGATATAGCCACCTTTAACCCAGGTATTTTCGTGGTGACGGGATGCGAGGTATTGCGTCAAATTCATGCGCACACCATCAGCCAGCTGGATATCCAGGTTCAAGTTAGCCATCGGCAATTGGAAGCCATGGGTGAGCGGCTGTAATGTTGTTACGCTGCTGGTATAGCCCGCCGGGATGTAAGAAACAGCGGTATTACTTTCTTTCAATGCCTGGTAGGTTAGCTCAAAATTACCGCCGACCTTCACTTTCAGTCCGGTAAAGGGTACTGTGTCCTGTTTGTGTGTCTCAAACACGTTGATACCGCGCTGATCGTTAGGACGGTAAAACTGAATGGTTTCCTGCGCTTTCAGGCTGAACGGCAGTACTACAATAGTTACAAGTAGAAGATAAAGATTTTTCATGATTATTTTTTATAGATTAAATTGAATTGAATATTAAGGTCGTTGTAGACTTTCATGGCGCCCAGCATAAAAGTTGGCGGTTTGATGCCAAAGTCGGTTAGCTGAATTTTTTTGGAGCCTCTGCAGGTAATCGTGTTATCTGGATTCGCGACAGCGGTTACGTCTACGCTGACAGGCTTGGTTACGCCTGAAATGGTGAGGTCGCCTTTGGCTTTGATGAAATACATATTATTATCTCCGGGGGTTACTTCGGCCGAACTGAGTTTAAAAATGATGTCCGGGTACTTTTTGGCATTCACGGCGGTGTAGGTCCGGTCATCCATTGACGCGTGTTCGCTTTTCAGGGTGGTAAAAGGCACCCGAAGGTTTAGCGTGTTCAAACTTCGGCCTGACAGATCGAATTGCCCCAGGCTTTCTGCCCCGGCTGACGTCATTACCCAGTCATGGACGTTAGAGGATCCCAGTACTTTGATGGTGCTGCCCGGCACAAGCTTATAGGACGTTTGGGCTTTCAACCGCCCCGGGGTGGCTAAAAAAAGGCTGACTGCCAAGAAGGTCGACAGTACAGCACAACGGTATTTTGTAGTTTTCATTTGTTAATTATTTATGCTCAAAATTACCTTCAGCCGATCAGCTGGCTAATGACATCAGGTAGATCAGGACGTGATCTGTATCATGTTTTTAGGTCAGAAAAAAAAAGCCTGCGATCACAGATCGCAGGCTTTTTTGATTTTTCTCAAAGCAGTTATTGAGTCGTTAGACCGATCCAGGGGAAATCAGCAACGGTTTTGATGGGCTATTCAGCATTTTGCGGACGACGCCGTTGAACAGTTGTTGTAGGCTACTGCGGCGGCGGTGAACCAGCGCTAATAAATCAACATCGATATGAACAGTTAATTCTTTTAAGCTATCTGCTACGTTCCGCCCGCATATATGTCGATACTGTGTAGTAGCGTAATTTGTTTTACCGGCGTTCTGCGTAAAAAACAGTTCAAGGGCAGATTCATCTTTATTCCCTTGGTCTTCTGCGCTGACATGTACTACCACAACCGTTGCATCAGAGAACCTGGCCAGACCAGTCAGCGAGTTTAGTATCTTGATATCACCATTATTCATGCCGGAAGCGAAAGCAATGACACCAAATGGCTTGAACCGAACCTGGTAAGGAACGATCAATATAGGCATGTTTGCTTTTTCTACGATTGCCCGGGCATGGTTCCTTTTAAAACTACCGCTGAGGTTATTGGCGCTATGTGAGCTGATCACGGCCAACAGAACATCGTGCTTAAGGGCGAGCTCATTCAACTTTTTATCAACTGTGCCTACCTCGCTGCATTGGCTGATGTCAGGACGGAAACTGTTCGACCGGGGCTGTTTGTCAATACTGGTTTTTAGTGCTGCGACTACAGCTCCGAGGTCTTGAATACTTTCTTCTTCCGCACGGCTGTAAGGATGTGAACTATTTATCGAACCATTCTCGTTTTTGTCATCTTCAAAAACATTACAAACCAACAGATTCGTCTGAAAATGCTGAGCCATGTGGAGCGCGTAGTATGCGACATACTCCGCGTTAATCGAAAAATCAGTTAATACTAAAATCGTTTTCATCAATTATATTTAAACGTCCGGTTAAATCTGGCCAAATCCACAAATATATCCGTCTTAATAAGCGCTTTCGGGAGTTGTAATTCTGATCAACTTGGCGTTAACAAATTCGTAAATAGCGGCAGGCGATTGTTCCCTGCCATAACCAGAATGTTTGGTGCCGCCAAAAGGAAGTTCAGGAGCAATGCCGGTTACGTGATTGATATAGACCATGCCGGTATCGATCTGCCTGGCTACATTAACTGCACGTTCATTATTCGAACTGAATACGCTGCCGCCTAAACCATAGTCAGTGGCATTGGCCAGCTCAATAGCCGCCTGCTCGTCTTTTACTTTGTAAAACATAAACACCGGGCCAAATATCTCTTCCTGGTAAGCCGCGGTGCCGGGCTGTATCCCGGTCAGGATCGTAGGCTCCATAAACGCGCCCGGACGGTCAATGCGGTGCCCGCCGGCTAAAACGGTCGCGCCTTGTTCCACTGCTTTTTGTATTTGTTTAATTACGTCTTCGACTGCTTTTTCACTGCTGAGGGGCGCCAGATCAGTTTGTTCGTCCATCGGGTCACCTACCTTTAAAGCGGCGAATTTGGCCTTTACTTTGTCCAGGAAGAGGTCGGCTATCGCTTCTTCTACAATCACCCTTTTTGGCGATACGCAGACCTGGCCGGCGTTCCACATGCGGCCCCGCACGGCAGCCTCGGCGGCTTGTTCCACATCGGCATCATCAAGCACAACAAAAGCATCGCTGCCGCCTAATTCTAGTGTAGATTTCTTTATATATTTTCCAGCAGCAGCGGCGATGGCAGAACCTGCCGGCTCACTGCCGGTCAGCGTCACACCTTTGATCCGCTTATCGGCAACCAAAACATCAATTTTGCTGCCCGGAATAAACAAGTTCTGGTAAACACCTGCGGGAAAACCAGCTTCCAGAAAAATATCCTCCATAATCTGCGCGCATTGCGGTACGTTGGAAGCATGTTTAAGCAGCATGGTATTGCCCGCCATCAGGTGCGGCGCTGCGGAACGGGTGATCTGGTAGAAAGGAAAATTCCAGGGCTGGATACTTAATAAAACCCCAATAGGCTCATAGCTCAGGAAAGCTGAGCCTCCGTGCGTTGCCAATGGCTGATCTGCCAGGAACTTTTCACCATTATCGGCATAATAATCAAAAATAGCGGCGCAAAGTTCCACCTCTGCGCGGCTCTCGCTCACTAGTTTGCCCATTTCCAAGGTGGCCAGTTCTTCCAGCTGTGTTTTGCGGACACGCATCAGATGTGCGACCTTACGCAGCAATAGCGCCCGCTCGGCCTGCGGCGTTTTTTTCCAGGTTTGAAAGGTAGTATCAGCCAGCGCGATCCTCGATTCGATTTGCGCATCGGTCATGACCTCGAAAGTTTTGACAAGTTTGTTATTGAAAGGGTTGACCGTTTTGATCGGTGAGTTTTGAGTGGCTGTTTCCATGGTTTTGATCATTAAAATTTATTCAAAGTTAGGGGACGGATGGCCGGAGGAAATGACAAAGAACATCCGGAGAAATGCGGCCGCTCACTTTTTCCCGGGGATCTTTTCGTCACATTTGTCTAATTAACAACAGATCATGAGTAGAGAACTAATCGAATTTTCAGACCTGATCGATGAAGCATACGATCAGCAGGCGGCTGAAGCCGACGACTTTTGGCAACAAATGTGCAACCTCTTCGTCTGACCGGAGGCTGTACCTAACTATTTATTTTTAATAGAATTACTGATGCCCGCTAGCTGGCGCTCGGACTCAGTCTTGGCATGCACAGGATTAAACCGGTATTTATAGTTTAAAATTATCGTGGCGTTCAACATCTGTCTAACGATCTGCCAGGCTTATAAAAAAGATCCTACTGATAGAAGACAATAATGATATCCGGGAGAACACCAAATTTGTACCCATCAAAAACAAAAATCGCTTAACTATTTGAAAATCAAGCGCTTTTTGTTTTGTGGTGGCTACTACACAAACATCCAACCATTTCCTTTCTGATTTACGCTTGATAGCGAATTTGGACGTGTAAATATTTCGGTTCAAATTATATCTATATTTAAATATGGAAGATTTCAGCGTCTATTATAATCTTGAAAACTATGTTAGGAATATAGTTCGAAAAAAATTTGGTCAACAAGGATATATAAACGGATTTGATTTTTTTTGCATAATTATCTGGAAAGCAAATAGAGCAAAGTCGAAAACAGCGGAAAGGCTTTTAAAAGAGAAAGCGAATTTAGATTTAACCTGCAAAGAATTAACCCAAAAGATTTCTAAGGCACCTTGCGCTAAAGAACGACTTAGGATATTATTTACTGATTATAAATTTTTATTGCCAACGGCGTCAGCGATTTTATCTGTACTTTATCCTGACGACTTTTCAGTCTACGATATAAGAGTCTGTGGAATTTTAAATGATTTCACGAAGCTGAGTAACAAAACTAATTTTGAAAAACTATGGAAAGAGTATGAGAAATATCTGATCGCAGTTAAGGCTTATAATACCAGTAAAAAAAACTTACTGAAGCTGATCAGAATCTGTGGGGGAAATCATTTTATGACGAGCTAACGACGGATATTGAAACAAATTTTGAACGATTGCTTGATAAAAAATAAAGCCTTCGGAAATTAATCTGAAGGCTTTCTGTAAAAAAATTCTTAAATAATTTTCACACTATCGTAATACAGTGCGAAAACTTTTTTGTGGTATCAGCTGGAATCGAACCAGCGACACAAGGATTTTCAGTCCTTTGCTCTACCAACTGAGCTATGATACCATCGCCCGTTTCGGGATTGCAAATGTAGCGTTTTTTTTATTCAGCGGTAATTTTTTTTTCAATTTTCTTTCGATATTATCATAACCACCTGTATAACATCCCATTAATTCCACCGAAAAACTTTTGGAGCATATTTGCATTGTATTATTTTGATAGATGCAAGATAAACCTATCTTTGAGTAAATTACTATGCATGCATAATGATTTCACAACTGATCTTCATTCTTATATTAGCTTCAGCCATTTACCTGTTCGCTAAAAACGCAGGTAAAATACGCCGTAACATCCTATTAGGCAGAGATATTAACCGCTCTGACCGCAGATCAGAACGCTGGGCGCTAATGGCCAGGGTAGCCTTGGGCCAAAGTAAAATGGTTAAACGTCCGCTGGCAGCGGTGATGCATTTTTGTATCTATATCGGTTTTATCGTTATCAATCTGGAGGTGCTAGAGATCATGATCGATGGTGTCTTTGGCTCGCACCGTATTTTTTCAAAACCGCTGGGTAGTTTGTACGGAATGCTGATTGGCGCATTTGAGCTATTGGCGGCATTGGTGCTGATAGCTTGCATAACGTTCCTGGCACGCAGAAATATAGCGCATTTAAAACGCTTCAACGGCGTTGAAATGACTACCTGGCCAAAAAGTGACGCCAATTATATCCTAATCATAGAAATATGCTTAATGACCGCCTTCCTTACCATGAATGCGGCCGATTACAAACTACAGGCACTGCATTTCGGCCATTACATCAAAGCAGGTAATTTTCCGGTCAGTAGCTTGATTGCCCCTTTTTTGCCAAACAACCCCACTACGCTGGTAATAGTGGAGCGTGTGTGCTGGTGGTTCCATATTGTAGGGATTTTCGCTTTTCTGAACTATCTGCCCTATTCCAAGCATTTTCATATTTTGCTGGCTTTCCCAAACACCTGGTATTCTAATTTAGATCCTAAAGGAAAATTCGGCAACCTACCGTCGGTAACGGCCGAGGTAAAAGCCATGCTTGATCCTTCATTTGTACCTGAGCTTACCCAGCCTGCACGTTTCGGCGCCAAAGATGTACTTGACTTGACCTGGAAAAACCTTATGGATGCCTATACCTGCACCGAGTGCGGGCGGTGCACATCAGTTTGCCCGGCAAACATTACGGGTAAGCTTTTATCGCCCCGAAAAATCATGATGGATACCCGAGACCGCATCACTGAGGTAGGTAACAACATTGACAGACACGGCAAGGATTTTCAGGACGAAAAATCACTCCTGGATAACTACATCAGTCGTGAAGAATTGTGGGCCTGTACCAGTTGTAATGCCTGCGTCGAGGCTTGCCCGGTAAATATAAATCCGTTAGAAATTATTACAGAGATGCGGCGTTATATTGTAATGGAAGAGTCGCAGGCGCCGGCCAGTTTGAATAACATGTTTGGTAATGTAGAGAACAACGGCGCGCCGTGGAAATACAGCAACGCCGATCGCTTCAATTGGGCAAACCCCACCTAAGTCCACCCCAAAGAGGAGGACTTCAAAAACTTAAATATGGAAGACCTGACAAATAATGCAAATCAAAACTCTCTCTCCTTTGGAGAGGGCTGGGGTGAGGTTCCAACCATGGCCCAGCTAATGGCTGAAGGCAAAGAACCTGAAATATTGTTTTGGGTGGGTTGCGCCGGAAGTTTTGATGAACGCGCGCAAAAAATAACCCGCGACATATGCAAAATCCTGCACCACGTTGGTATAAGCTATGCAGTACTGGGCACTGAAGAAAGCTGCACCGGCGACCCTGCCAAACGTGCCGGTAACGAGTTTTTATTCCAGATGCAGGCCATGACGAATATTGAGATGCTGAATGCTTATCATATTAAAAAGATAGTTACCGGTTGCCCCCACTGCTTCAATACTATAAAAAATGAATATCCGGGCCTGGGTGGTAATTATGAGGTTATCCATCACTCGCAACTAATACAGCAACTTATTGACGCCGGCAAGCTAAAAGCTGAGGGGGGCGAAAGTTTCAAAGGCAAACGTATTACCTATCACGACCCGTGTTATCTGGGTCGGGGCAATGATGTTTATGAAGCCCCACGCCGGGCGCTCGAAATTTTAGACACTGAACTGGTTGAAATGAAACGCTGCCGCAGTAACGGATTATGCTGCGGCGCAGGCGGCGCACAAATGTTTAAGGAGCCCGAAAAAGGCAACAAAGACATCAACATGGAACGTATTGACGAGGTGATAGCTGTAAACGCGCAGGTAGTAGCTGCGGCCTGCCCTTTCTGTATGACCATGTTAAGCGACGGCGTAAAAAACCACGACAAAGAGCAGGAGATAAAAATATTGGATATTGCCGAAATAACGGTTAGGGCAAACGGACTATAATCCTTTTGATTTAAAGTAAGTGAACGCATGCTCCAAGCTATCCAAACGCTCGGGTTGCATGTTTTTTACGGGAATTTTTAAAACGTTAGCCATCGAGTCCACATTTCCCTGACGGTCATTATAGGTTTGCACGATGATATCGTCTGATTTGGCCTTAAGTTCCAGCGTACCGCTATTGACGTTGCCCAGATAATCCATATCATCCAGTTTTTGCAGATACAATGAAAAATATTCCTGTTTGCCGTTTTGATAGATTTTGCGCAGACGGATAAAAGAATCTCCGGTCAAATTAAGCTCCCACTTTTTGATTTTGAGATCTGCCGACGAGTCGTACGACTCATTAAGGCATTTATTGCCCCAGTTTAACCAGTCCTGGTCGGTCATGCCAGTCACAAAACACAAGCTAACCGCAGCGGTAGCTATAATGGAAAATAAGAATACTGTCTTTCTCATTTTTGGCAGAACTGATTTTACCATGACAACAAAAATAACGCTCGAATTTAATTATTTGGTATTTTTGTCCATGCAATTTTCTGAAAATTCGAGAGTATGGATCTACCAGTCTGACAAAAAATTGGCAGACGCCGTAGTTGAACAAATTCAACAGCGACTTAACGCTTTTGCCGCCGAGTGGACCGCCCACAACCATCAGCTTAAAGCCAGGGCCGAGATCCGTTACAACCGCTTTTTCATCCTTATTGTCGATGAAACACAAGCGGGCGCCAGCGGCTGTTCAATCGACAAATCGGTTAATTTCATGAAACGCCTTGAACAGGAATTTGGTTTGAGCCTATTTGACCGCTTTAACCTGGCTTATAACGAAGCAGGCGAAGTTCTTTCCCTCCCACGCCATCAGTTTGAGGATAAACTGAAGGACGGCAGTATTAACAAAGACACCGTTGTTTACAACAATCTGGTACAGAACCTTACTGAATTAGAAAACAAATGGGAAGTGCCGTTTAAGGATAGCTGGCATATCCAATTGTTTCGGGATTTAGTTAGTCATTAAGCTGTTCTCTGGGTTGTTTATAAACACATTTCATTTCGAGGTACCAAGCAATCTCTGCAGCTTCATGCTATCATTGATGAATATTTATAATTTGCAGATCGTCCCGCTCAATTGCCGCGGGTAGGCTTCGTTCTTTTCCTTGATGAAAAGAACCAAATACTTAGCGCAGCGATCTCATTCACACCAAAAATAAACAACCTGTGAATAATCAAGTCATCTGGAATGCTTCTTTGCGCTCATTGGCCTTTGCCCTGCAAAGTCGGTAAAACCTGGGCAGAGGCCTGTTGCCCCAATTTGTCGCACTAAGCTTTCGCTTCAGACAACATTCCCAACAGCCCTGCAACCGCACTAGCCAGCATTGTTTTACCTCCTTTCGCCCGAAGCTGTCCAGCTGACAGGCCACCGCACTTTTTTATAAAATAAATAATCTTGCAATCCTGGAATCCTAAAATCAGGGTTCAGACAATTGCGTTAGCGATGGAAGCAGATACCGGCCAAAGCGCTTAAGGCCCTGTGGCGTATGAGCGAACAGCGCGGCCCGTGGGGAAACGCCATCATCATTATGTACTGAAGAATAAACTCTCCTCCTTAAAAATCCAACGGCCCTAACCTCCGCATATTCTTCATGATCAAATACTGGCGGTGCCGCACATAATCGCTCGGGTTAGTAGGCGACCATTTAAGCGGGCTCGGAAAAATAGAAACTATAGCTGCGCATTGAGCGCGGGTAAGGTCAAAGGCATCTTTATGAAAATAATTTTGTGCGGCTGCTTGTACGCCATAAATACCATCGCCCATTTCAATAACATTGAGGTATACCTCCATAATACGCCGCTTACTCCAAAAAACTTCAATCAGTAATGTAAAATAAGCCTCAAAGCCCTTACGTACCCATGACCGCCCAGGCCACAAAAAAACGTTTTTAGCCGTTTGCTGCGATATGGTACTGCCACCTATTAGCTTGCGGCTTTTTGAGTTCTTCTCGATAGCTTTTTCGATAGCGTGAAAGTCGAAACCATGATTTTCCAAAAAAGTCTGGTCTTCGGCTGCTACGGCGGCACGTTTCATACCGTCGGCAATGTCGTCAAAGTCGCGCCATTGTTTGTCAATTTTCCATTCTTTGCCATCGGCCTTGCGTTCAAAGCCACGGGTAATCATGAGCCAGGTAATCGGCGGATTTACAAAGCGATATAATATCACCCAAAAAACAGTAATAGCGATAAATAGAATAAGGAATAACTTAACAAATCGCCAAATAAGCTTACCTATGCCTTTCATGGCAACTAAATTATTATTTTTATTCGGGATGTCAGAAATTAGGTAGTAGCTCCGTTAAAAATATAAATTCACCGTCTATAAATATCATCGAGGCACATTATGCAATTTGACCCTGAAAACAATATCAATAAACTTTGTGCGCTAGGAATGCAGTTTGAGGGCGAAGGAAAACCAGAAGAAGCTGACCGGGTGTTTCAGCAGGCCTGGAACGAAGCCGCAAATGCCATTGAAAAATTTACAGCCGCCCACTACATTGCAAGGCACCAAACAAGCGTTGCAGATAAATTAAAATGGGATGAAATTGCCTTAAACTTCGCACTAAGTGTAGATGGAAACGAAATAAAATCCGTGTATCCTTCATTATATCTAAATATCGCCAAATGCCATGAGGACATGGGTGATATTGGCAAAGCCATTGAAAATTATCAACTGGCGTTAAACTTCACATCGTTTTTACCAAATGATGGCTACGGCAAAATGATCAAAGCCGGCGTAGATAACGGCATTGCAAGAGTTTGCTGAGAAAATACCGCTAAAGAGCGAGGCAAATTAGCGGTGCATTTACATCGTCATTAAGGCAAATAATTGTAATTTAGCGCACTAAATTTTTTACTACAATGAGTACGCGAATTAAGATTAAAGCATTATTAGAAAGCACACAAACAGACATTGATGTAACCGTTAAGGGGTGGGTTCGCGCCTTCCGCCAAAATCGTTTCATTGCTTTAAATGATGGCTCGACCAATAATAACGTACAAATTGTGGTTGATTTTGAAAACACCGACCCTGCCCTGCTAAAACGCATTACCGTTGGCGCTGCTATCAGTGTTTATGGCAAACTGATTGCCTCGCAAGGTAAGGGACAAACTGTTGAGGTTATTGCAGAAACTATCGAGATTTTGGGCGATAGTGATCCGGAGAAATACCCAATCCAACCCAAAAAACACAGCCTGGAGTTTTTGCGTGAGAACGCTCACCTGCGTTTCCGCACCAGCACGTTTGGCGCTATTTTCAGAGTGCGGCATAGCCTGGCCTTTGCTATCCATAAGTTTTTTGAGGAACGCGGCTTTGTTTACCTGCACACCCCTATCATCACCGCTAGCGATGCAGAGGGCGCCGGCGAAACTTTCCATGTGACCAACTTCGACCTGAACAACGTACCGAAGGTTGATGGCGAGGTTGATTATAAACAGGATTTCTTTGGTCGCTCGGCTAACTTAACCGTATCTGGCCAGTTGGAAGGCGAACTGGGCGCCATGGCGCTAAGCGATATTTATACGTTTGGACCAACCTTCCGCGCCGAAAACTCAAACACTACCCGCCATCTGGCCGAGTTTTGGATGATTGAGCCGGAAATGGCTTTTGCCGATATTATCGATAATATGGATACCGCCGAGGCTTTATTGAAATATGTAATTGCCTATGCGCTGGATAAGAACAAAGAAGATATTGAGTTTTTGACTCAGCGTTTACTGGATGAAGAGAAGCAGAAACCACAGAACGAGCGCTCAGAAATGAACCTGATTGAAAAACTACAGTTCTGTTTAGCTAATAATTTCGAGCGATTAACTTATACCGAGGCAATCGACATCCTGAAAGAATCAACCCCGAACAAAAAGAAAAAATTTCAGTACCCGGTTGAAGGTTGGGGCACTGATTTACAGTCTGAACACGAACGTTACCTGGTTGAAAAGCATTTCAAAAAACCGGTAATTCTGACTGATTATCCAAAGGACATCAAATCCTTCTACATGCGCCAAAACGATGACGGCAAAACCGTAGCCGCTATGGATATACTTTTCCCGGGTATCGGCGAGATCGTGGGCGGGTCGCAACGCGAAGAGCGTTTAGACAAACTGGAGCAACGCATGGATGAACTGGGCATACCAAAAGACGAATTGTGGTGGTATTTAGACACCCGCCGCTTTGGCTCGTGCCCACATGCCGGTTTTGGCTTAGGCTTTGAGCGATTAGTGCTGTTTGTTACCGGCATGGGTAATATTCGTGATGTAATTCCTTTCCCACGTTTCCCTAAGAACGCGGAGTTTTGATAATATCCCACTTGTCATTTCGAGCAACAGCGAGAAATCTATGCACTGACCAGCTACTACGCTTAGCATATATATAGATCTCTCACTATGTTCGAGATGACAGGCTTGAAAATAAAAAAAGCGCATTTACCCCATGCGCTTTTTTATCACCCATATACTGTGTCGTTCCCTATTTTAACGCGTCCTCTCTATCCCAAACCCCACAAATTATCAAAAGCATAAAACTTTCTTAATCTGCGTTTAAACATCTTGTGTTTTGCAGGTTCTTTCCTTATCTTACGCCTTGAAATTAACTTATCATAATGAAAAAGTTCTCACTGATTATGCTGATGATGGGCATGGCTGTTTGCCAATCATTTGCTCAAACCCACGCTTTGTGGATGCAACAGCCCGCTATCTCGCCCGACGGCAAATGGATAGCTTTTGAATATAAAGGCAATATCTTTAAAGTAGCCTCAACCGGCGGATCCGCTATTCCGCTAACCATTAACAGTTCATACAACGGATACCCGGTTTGGAGCCATGATGGCAAGACCATTGCTTTTGCAAGCGACCGTTATGGCAACTTTGATGTTTATACCATGCCTGCTGATGGTGGCGTCGCTAAACGCCTTACTTTCGATTCGGGCCGTGATATTCCATTCGAGTTTTCTGGTAATGACAAAAGCATTTATTTTGGCACCCGTCGTCATGATGTAGCTGCATCTGTCAGGTTTCCGGAGGATGCTTACTTCATTAAATTGTATAAAGTACCTGCCGAGGGTGGTCGCGCAGTGATGGTAAACTCGGCCGGTACAGAGTTTGTACATTACAACAAAGCCGGCGACAAATTTATTTTCCAGGATAGTAAAGGTTATGAGAACCCTTATCGTAAACACCATACCTCGGGTATTACCCGCGACATTTGGGTTTATAATACCAAAAACGGCAGCTACACCAAAGTATCAACTTACAAAGGTGAAGACCGCGAGCCGGTTTGGGGCGATAACGGTACTTTTTATTACCTGAGCGAGCGTAACGGCAACCAAAACCTATATCGCGCCAGCGAAGCTGACATAAACAAAATTACCCAGTTAACCACATTTGAAAAAGACCCGGTGCGTAACCTGTCGCGTGCAGAAAACGGCACTTTTGCCTTTACCCAAAACGGCGAGGTTTATACGCTTAAGGAAGGCGGCAAACCGCAGCGTATTAATATTGATATCAATGCCGATTTTGACGGCGACCAAACACAAAACGTTGCGGTAAGAGGCGGCGCTTCTCAAATGGCAGTATCGCCTGATGGTAAAGAGATCGCTTTTGTTTACCGCGGCGAGATCTTCGCTACATCGGTTGAAGGCGGTATTGTGAAAAGGATCACTAATACTCCTTACCAGGAGCGTATGATCAATTTCTCTTCAGACGGCAGAAGCATTATCTACTCGGTTGAAAATGCTAAATCATGGGATATTTACAAAGTAACTATCGCTAACAAAAGCGAGCCTTATTTCTATGCGGCAACTACTTTAAATACCGAACCATTGATTGCTACAGATAAAGACGAGTTTCAGCCTGTGCCATCTCCGGATGGTAAGAAGATTGCTTACCTGGAAGAGCGTAACGTGATCAAGGTTTATGACATTGCCAGCAAAAAATCAATTGATATTTTGCCTGAGGGTATAAACTACTCGTATGCCGATGGCGACCAGAACTTTGTTTGGTCGGCCGACAGCAAATATATTTTGGCCCAGTCATCTGAAGCAAATGCATTAGGTAACAGCGAGATCGTTTTGATCAAAGCTGATGGCTCAAAAGGTCGTGTAAACTTAACGCAAAGTGGTTTTGACGATGGCAACCCACAATTTGGCATGAACGATAAGATGATGTACTGGGTAAGCGACAAAGAGGGCATGAAAAACCTGAGCCGCGGTGCGCAGGGCGATATTTACGCCATGTTTTTTGACCAGGCGGCCTGGGATAAATTTGAAATGAGCAAAGAAGACCTGGGTCTTAGAACCGAGATTGACAAACGCGACTCGGTAGATATTAAAAAAGCTGCTGCCAAAGCCGACAGCATTGCCAAAGCACAAAAGAAAAAGATCACTCCGCCGGCAATCCCTGAGTTTATGCCAAACCTGGATAACCTTGAGGATCGTACTACCCGTTTAACCCTGGTATCAAGCTATATCGGCGATTCAAAACTATCAAAAGATGGTGAGAAGCTTTACTATTTAGCTCGCTTTGACAAAGGCTTTAACCTTTGGGTGCTTTCAACCCGTACGCACGAAAGCCGTATACTGGCCGAGATCAACTCAGGTGGCGGATCGTTAGAAATGAGTAAGGATGGTAAAACACTGTTTATGCTTTCGGGCGGTGGAATCATGAAAATTGGTGTTGATGACGGCCGTGCTACGCCGGTGCCAATCAACAGCACATTCGTACTCAACCCATCGGCAGAGCGCGCTTACATTTTTGAGCACGCTGCTAAAGAGATTCCTAAAAAGCTGTATGACCCTAAATTAAACGGTGCCGACTGGACCTACTATACTGAAAACTACCGCAAATTCCTGCCGCACATCAGCAATGGTTATGATTTCCAGGTATTGCTGAGCGAGTTGTTGGGCGAGCTTAACGTATCGCACACCGGTGGTATTTATGTGGCCAACTTTCCTGACGGAGAGCGTACTGCTGCCCTGGGCTTACTGTACGATTACACCAAAGGCGGCGACGGTTTGGTAGTTAAAGATATCATCACCGGCGGGCCGTTTGCTATTGCCAGAACCAAAATGAAGCCGGGTTACGTTATCGACAAGATCGATAACACGGCAATTACTGACGATACCGACTGGAGCAAATTACTAAACGGCAAAGCCGGTAAGTACACACTAATCACCTTCCATGATCCGGCTACCAAAACGGTTTATAACGAAACAGTTAAACCTATAGCAGTCGGCGCTGAAAACAATCTGCTATATGATCGTTGGGTACGTAAAATGGAACATCTGACCGACAGCTTATCGCATGGCGAAGTAGGTTACGTGCATGTACAAGGCATGGACGAAGGCAGCTATCGCGTATTTTTTGATAAGGTATTAGGTAAAAACATTCGTAAAAAAGCGCTCATTGTTGATACACGCTTTAACGGCGGTGGTTGGCTGCATGATCAATTGGTTACCTTCCTGAGCGGCAAACGTTATTTTGAGCTGCGTCCGCAAGGTCACTCAACTTATGGTGGCGAGTCGGCCGATAAATGGACCAAACCAAGCTGCGTTTTGATGAGCGAAGGCAATTACTCAGACGCATTTATGTTCCCGTATGCTTATAAGGAGCTGGGTATTGGTAAATTAATCGGTATGCCGGTGGCTGGTACAGGTACAGCAGTATGGTGGGAAAATCAAATTGACAATTCGATCATCTTTGGTATCCCTATGGTATCAAGCTGGGGTAATGGCGAAACCCATCCTACAGAAAACCATGAACTTGAACCTGATATCCGCGTAGCTAACGAATATAATAAGGTTTTAACCGGCGAAGACCAGCAACTGGAGGCAGCCGTTAAAGAAATGTTGAAAGAAGTAAGCAAGTAAAAACTACTAACGCGATAAATCAAAAGCCCGGCTGTAATAGCCGGGCTTTTTTGTTTTTCGATTAAAATAAAGGCGGGTGTCACCCTGAGGCTCTCGAAGGGTAACACCCTTTTTCTTTACGTATTATTTTTTATAATCTTTTTGCACAATCAGGAAGCTGGCACGCTCTTCTTTATGAAAAGGTACATTCCAACTGCCCTGATAGCTGATTTTAGCAGGTAGCAGTTCGTTATTAAACGGCAGCAATTCGATATTCATCTTCACATCAAAATCAAAAAGAAAATTGCTGTACTTCATATCTACATACCGACCCAGTATTTTGAACGTACGCATATCAAAAATGGTGGTCAGTTCACGTATCATAACGTCGCCATCGGCTACGCTTGGTTTTTTGATAACTTTAAAGCGGTAAACGGGTATAGTGTCGAGATATTTTCCGCGGGCAAATTCATAGTAATAAAACTGGCGCATATCGCGGCCAAAAATTTCTGTTTTACCGCTGATGAATGGAATGCCGGTTACTTTACGCCCGGGCGTAAATATCAGCGTCTTCAACTTGTCTTTATACGACCCGTTTTTGCCCACGCCGGCCAATGGGTCTGCAGCAGAAAAGCCAGAATTATAGGCGTTATTGAAAATATAATCAAACATCTCGACAGTGTATAGCTCATACTTGCCGTTGTGTTTATAGACATTCCCTTTATCTTGTTTAAAAAGATATTCGGTTTGAAGTTTACCGTTTACAATACTGTGTTTGATACGCCGATGAATCTCGCCGTCGATCTTATTCTTTTTATCGTAGGTGTAAATGTCATTAGCCGCCAGGAAGCCATAACGTTTCATATTGCGAAAGGCTTTATAGAAACCTGTATCGGCCAGTACCGCATCAATAAAATCCTGCGCATTCAGTTTATGCGACCGTATGTTGACAGGCGAGTCGATGACAACGTTTAATACCGTATCGGGATTAAAACGGCGTTGCGGCTGCTGAGCTTTTGAGCTGAAAGCGCAAAGCAAAAAGCAGAAAGCTAAAAGGTTTTTTTTGACCATGATTTTAGAGATTTGTCATGCTGAGGAACGAAGCATCTGCCAAAACGGTGAATGCAAAGTTCGCAGATCCTTCGCTATCGCTCAGGATGACAAAACTGGTTTAATTAATTACCTAGTTGCTTAATAGCCAGATAAGCCATCAAACCGATACTTTGCTCCAAAGCAGTTTCTTCGATATCAAAAGTCGGGGTGTGAACCGCTGAGGTAATACCACGGCTTTCATTACGTGTGCCCATGCGGTAAAAACAAGCGTCAGACACTTGCGAATAATAAGCAAAGTCTTCGGCAGCCATCCAGATATCCAGATCAACTACGTTTTCTTTGCCCAGGTAATCTTCAGCATGAGCCCGGGTAGCATGGGTTAGCTTAGGTTCGTTGATCAGGAAAGGATAACCCTTCATGATGTTGAATTCGCAGCTACCTCCCATTGATTCAGCTATGCCTTCGGCCATTTTCTTCATTTTTGTGTGAGCTTCGGCCCGCCATTCTTCATCCATAGCGCGAAAGGTACCTTCCAGCTTCACCTCGTTTGGAATGACGTTGGTGGCGCCGTTGGCAATCACTTTGCCAAACGACAGCACAGTAGGGTTTGCAGGATGCGCATTACGACTAACGATTTGTTGCAAAGCCACCAAAATATGTGCTGTGATCAATACCGGGTCGATATTTTGCTGAGGCTGTGCCCCGTGACCGCCTTTACCTTTTACGGTGACATACAGCTCATCGGTTGAGGCCATATACTGACCGGCACGAAAACCAAATTTACCAGCATCAATTAGCGGCATAACGTGCTGGCCCAGCACCGCATCAGGTTTTGGATTTTCAAGCACACCTTCTTTAATCATCAGGCTGGCGCCACCCGGTAGCTTTTCTTCGGCCGGCTGGAAGATCAGTTTTACCGTACCGCCAAATTCACTTTTTAATTCGGTGAGGATTTTTGCGGTTCCCAGTAACGATGACGTATGCACATCATGTCCACAGGCGTGCATCACGCCATCATTTTGCGACTTGTAAGGCACATCATTTGCTTCCAGGATTGGCAAGGCATCCATATCGGCACGCAGGGCCACAACTTTGTCAGAAGGTTTCTCTCCTTTTATCAAGGCTACCAGGCCGTTATCGGCCATGCGCTCCCAGCCTATGCCCAGTTCATCAAGTTTCTTAGCTACAAAAGCCGAGGTTTCAACCTCGTGAAAAGATAACTCCGGGTGGCTATGAATATGCCGGCGATTAGCCACCACTTCATTAAAAAGGTTTTTCGAAAGTTCTTGTATCCTCTGTTTAATCATTTCCTGTAGATATTTTGGGTGGGTTTATTTTTCCCGGTATAATAAAAAGGCTTGCAAATTTACCTTTTAGCTCCTGTAATAATTTTTCGGCTTCCAGGCGGGTCCTGAAATCTCCGGCACGTACTTTATAATTTGGCTCAGCGTAGCTAATATAAGTGCGCATGCTCTGATGCTCGTTATTAAAGCGGGCTTGTGCATCATAAGCCTCCTTTCGGCTTGTCCCGTTATAAATCTGCACCCGATAGCCGTACCCTGTGGTTGAATATCCTCCTGCTACGGTTGCGTGCCCACCGGCAACCTTTAAACTTGCGCGTCTCGCGGCTAAAGTATCAATACGCGGGTCTTTCACCAAATCAACTGTGCCACGGGTTTGGGCCCTGGCGGTTGTGGCAACAAACATCGCGATAAAAAAAAGGCACCCAATCATACCGCTAAAAATTGCTTTATGAATGGATGCTTTTTTCATTGTTAAAGTGTCTTAACCTTGATTCGCCTGATTAAAGGATTTTAGGTTACCCTACATAATCTTGGTAATCCTTAAATCAAGTGGATCAAGGTCAGAATTTACGCCTGGCCTATGCCGTGGCAGCTTTTATATTTTTTACCGCTACCGCAAGGGCAAGGGTCATTTCTACCTATTTTTTGTTCTACCCGTACCGGCATTGGTTTTTGCACTTCGCGGGTATCTTCAAATTCCGGCAAACCGCTCCCATCGCCAACCAGTTCTGGTTTTGAAGTGCGCATTTGGCGCATATCAGTTTTTGGCTGAGGGCGTGCTTCCTGCACCTCACCGGCCGATTGTTGTACCGCAATACCACCTCTGAATAAGAAGCTTACGATATCCTTATTCACATTAGCCAGCATTGAGCGGAACAGGTTAAACGCCTCGAACTTATAAACCAACAGTGGGTCTTTTTGTTCGTACACCGCGTTTTGTACAGACTGTTTCAATTCGTCCATTTCGCGAAGATGCTCTTTCCAGGCGTCGTCAATCAAAGCAAGGGTAACGTTTTTCTCGAACGATTTAACTACTTCATGACCGTGTGTCTCAACTGCAGTTTTTAATGGAACGGCTACCTGCAAGCCCCTTACGCCATCGGTAAATGGCACTACGATGCTTTCAATCACATTACCCCGGGTAGTGTAAACATCATTAATAACCGGGTAAGCCTGCTGTGCAATAGCGTCCGATTTGCGTTTATAAAACTCAGTTACTTCGGCAAAAACCCTATCGGCTAACTGATGCACAGATGTGCCCGTGAATTCTTCCTGGCTAATTTCCAGGTCAACAGAGAACAAACGGATAACTTCCAGGCGGAAACCTTCAAAGTTGTTTTGCTCTTTATACTCGGTCACTACGTCTTCAACAACATCAAAAATGGTGTTATTCAGATCCACATCTAAACGCTCGCCAAACAGGGCATTTTTACGTTTTGAATAAACCACGGTACGTTGAGAGTTCATAACGTCGTCATACTCCAGCAAACGCTTACGGGTACCAAAGTTGTTTTCCTCAACTTTCTTTTGTGCGCGTTCAATAGAGCTTGAGATCATTGAGTGCTGAATTACTTCGCCTTCTTCAATACCCATACGCACCATCAGGTTTGATATACGTTCTGAGCCAAATAAACGCATCAGGTTATCTTCTAACGATACGAAGAACTGAGAAGAACCCGGGTCGCCCTGACGACCTGAACGGCCACGTAACTGTCTGTCGACACGGCGAGACTCGTGGCGCTCTGTACCGATGATAGCTAAACCTCCGGCTTCTTTAACGCCAGGGCCCAACTTAATATCCGTACCACGACCAGCCATGTTGGTAGCAATGGTTACGGTACCGGCCTTGCCTGCTTCGGCAACAATATCGGCTTCCTTTTGGTGTAATTTAGCATTTAATACCTGGTGTTTAATACCGCGTAGCTTAAGCATACGGCTCAGCAACTCAGATATCTCAACCGATGTTGTACCCACCAGCACCGGACGACCGGCCTGGGTTAGTTTAACAATCTCATCGGCAACAGCATTGTATTTTTCGCGGACGGTGCGATAAACCAGATCTTCCATGTCTTTACGACTGATTGACGTATTGGTTGGTATCTCAACAACATCCAATTTATATATTTCCCAGAACTCGCCTGCTTCGGTAACCGCAGTACCGGTCATACCGCAAAGCTTGTGGTACATTCTGAAATAATTTTGCAGGGTAATGGTTGCAAAAGTTTGCGAGGCATCTTCAACCTTCACATTTTCTTTAGCCTCAATAGCCTGGTGCAAACCGTCTGAATAACGGCGGCCATCCAATACACGGCCTGTCTGCTCGTCAACGATCTTTACTTTACCCTCGTCAACAATGTACTCGGTATCCTTCTCAAACAAAGTATAAGCTTTGAGCAATTGGTTTACAGAGTGGATACGTTCTGATTTGATCGAGAAATCGCGCATCAGCTCATCTTTTTTGGCGATCTTTTCCTCGTCAGACAAATCGGACTTCTCAATCTCAGCAATTTCAACACCTACGTCGGGCATTACAAAGAAGTTAGGATCTTCGCCCGATGAAGTGATCAGTTCAATGCCTTTCTCGGCCAACTCGACCGAGTTTTGTTTTTCGTCGATCACAAAATAAAGCTCTGCATCCACTTTGTGCATCTCTTTATTCTGATCCTGCATATAGTAATTTTCAGACTTTAACAAGGTTTGCTTGTTAGCGCCCTCGCTCAGGAACTTAATCAGTGCTTTATTTTTTGGCAAACCACGATAAGCCCGTAATAATGACATACCACCATCTTCAGGTCCGGTTTTGCCTTCGGCGATAGCTTTTTTAGCGTCGTTTAGCACATTGTTGATGTACGCTTTTTGCGCATTTACCAAGCGCTCAATACGTGGTTTCAACTCATAAAATTCATGTTCATCGCCACGTGGCACCGGGCCGGAAATAATCAAAGGCGTACGGGCATCATCAATCAATACCGAGTCAACCTCATCTACCATGGCATAGTGCAGCTTGCGTTGTACCAGCTCTTCAGGGCTACGTGTCATATTGTCACGCAGGTAGTCAAAACCAAACTCGTTATTAGTACCAAAAGTAATATCTGCTAAATAAGCTGCGCGACGTTCTTCGCCGTTTGGTTCGTGTTTGTCAATACAATCAACCGATAAGCCGTGGAACTCATAAAGCGGCCCCATCCACTCCGAGTCACGGCGTGCCAGGTAATCATTCACCGTTACAATGTGCACACCCTGACCAGCCAGCGCATTCAGGTAGGCAGGCAGCGTAGCTACCAGTGTTTTACCCTCACCTGTGGCCATCTCTGCTATTTTACCCTGGTGCAGCACAATACCACCAATTAGCTGTACATCGTAATGAACCATGTTCCAGGTAACCTCGTTGCCGGCAGCAACCCAGGTATTGGCGTGTATAGCTTTATCGCCTTTTATAACCACGTTACTTTTTTTGGCAGCCAGGTTACGGTCAAAATCCGTAGCAGTAACTTCTAAAGTTGCATTATTGGCAAACCTGCGGGCGGTTTCCTTTACCACGGCAAATGCCTCAGGCAGTATATTTAACAGGATAACTTCAAGCTCTTTGTCCCTGTCTTTCTGTAATTTATCTAAACGAGTATACAGCTCAACCTTTTCATGAACATCTATGTCAGCGTTCTCTGTCTGGCTTTTAATACCTTGTATCTCTTCATCTATTGATGCTAAACCATCTTTAATTATTTGCTTAAAAATGGCTGTTCTGGCTCTCAGCTCATCGTTGGTAATCTGGTCAAGCTTGGCATACTCGGCCTTTATTTTTTCAACGTAAGGCATTAACGCCTTAACATCGCGTTCTGATTTGCTTCCGAAAAGCTTACTTATAAAATTTAACATATTTAGTTTTATATAACGGCTCAAACTCAATAATTAAGCCATTGTATTTTTAAAGTCATTATGACAGGCAAAGGTACGTTTTTGAGGCGAAAGGGAGAAGGAGAAAAAGGTTAAAATGGGGTTATTTGTAATAGGTAATACGTCGCCTATATGTAATCTGATTATGGATGGTATCTCCATCCATAACCCTCGCGAAATCGACTGCTTGCAGCGTCCAGTTATGTTTTTTGTCGTAATTAGAATATTTGTAAGTATATATTCTCTGCGCTGTGGGAAGAACTTGTTTCGTTTCTACTTCGTCGCCATCACCATTATATTTGTAAGTTATTTTAGAGAAGGGAATTGAGCCATTATAATATTCGATTTTTCCAATCAAATGTCCCCTGCTATCATATTGGTAGTCGTAATTTCCATATTGCCGGTAAGGCTTACCATCGCGACTATAAGTACCACTTTGAATCATCTTCCCCGATTTATTGAACCGCATTTCGTAGATTTTGGTAGAATCGTAAGTTGACGTGCGTATGGCATATCCGTATGCGGATGGTAAATATTGGTAGGCTACCGGCTTCCCTCCATACCTTGCAGTTTTCGAAACCAGTTTTCCGGCTTTGTTATAGTTATAGAACATTTTTAGCGTATCGCGATTCTTTGTTCCAAAATCCGGATTGATCCAGTATCTATATAAATCAAACTTTATAAGCTGGCCGCTTTCGCTGTAAACATATAGATAGTTTTGAGAACCTTCGTAAGGATACTGATAGATCAAAACTGAATCGACTTTACCTCTGGGTTTAGCACCGTGAAAAACTTCGAAAGGGTTATCAAGCGCAGTTTGTGCGAATGAAGAAAGTCGCGCTGCAATCATCAGCAAAAAAAAGCACAGAATATATTTGACAATTTGGCTCATAGCGCTATTAGAGGTTTAGTATTATGAAGTTATTAAATATCATAACTACCACCAAATAATTATCTTTGCCGCCATGAATATCCTGATCCTCGGCTCGGGCGGAAGGGAAAGCGCCTTCGCCTGGAAAATAGCTCAAAGCCCCAAATGCGACAAATTGTTTATTGCTCCCGGTAACGCGGGTACCGGCCAGTACGGCACTAACGTTAACGTTGGCGTGAATGATTTTGAAGGCATTAAAGAATGCGTTTTAAGCAACGGTATTAACCTGGTGTTGGTAGGCCCGGAGGAACCGTTGGTAAGAGGCGTTCATGATTTTTTCCTGGCGGATGATGAGCTTAAAGGCATCCCGGTTATCGGTCCGCAGAAAGAAGGCGCTCAATTGGAAGGCAGCAAGGATTTTTCAAAACAGTTTATGTCTCGCCATAACATCCCGGCGGCGGCTTCGCAAACCTTTACTGCCGATACTTTACAGGAAGGCCTGGATTATTTGCCGACCATCGGTTTACCTATCGTGCTCAAAGCCGACGGACTGGCAGCCGGCAAAGGTGTATTGATATGCACCACGCTTGAAGAGGCCCAAAGAGAATTAAAAGAAATGCTGACCGAAGCCAAATTTGGCGCAGCGAGCGCTAAAGTCGTGATCGAACAGTTTCTATCGGGCATCGAACTATCGGTATTTGTTTTAACTGATGGTGACAGCTATAAAATTTTACCGTCGGCCAAAGATTATAAACGTATAGGCGAAGGCGATACCGGCTTAAACACTGGCGGCATGGGCTCGGTATCACCTGTTCCATTTGCTGACGAAGCTTTTATTAAAAAGGTTGAAGATCGCATCATCATCCCAACCATCAACGGCTTGAAACAGGAAGGCATCCCTTATAAGGGCTTTATCTTCATCGGCCTGATGAATTGCGGTGGCGACCCATACATGATTGAATACAACTGCCGCATGGGCGACCCGGAGACCGAAAGCGTACTCCCCCGCATTGAAGCCGACTTTGTCGACCTGTTATTAGGCGTGGCTAACGGCAACCTCAACGAAGTTGACTTTGCGGTATCTAACAAAGTTGCTGCGACCGTAGTTTGCGTGGCCGGTGGTTACCCGGGCGAGTATTTGAAAAACAAAGCCATCAGCGGTATTGAGAATGTACGTGGTTCGCACGTGTTCCAGGCTGGCACTACCCAAAGCGGCGACGAGGTTTTAGCAACAGGTGGCCGTGTGCTGATGGTCACTGCGCTACGCGATAATATGTTCGATGCCCTGCAGCAGGCTACCGCCGATGCCAGCCGTATATATTATGACGGTTGTTATTTTAGAAAAGATATTGGGTTTGATTTGATATAATGTCATGACCTTGATTTATAGGATTAAGAGATTACTTGATTTTGTTTATCGAGTAATTAAAAAAGCAAAAAGGCCTCACATTGTGACGCCTTTTTGCTTTTAATCACGGCAATCCTTAAATCCTATAAATCAAGGTCAAGATTAAGAGATTACTTGATTTTGTTTATCGAGTAATTTAAAAAAGCAAAAAGGCCTCACATTGTGCGGCCTTTTTGCTTTTAATCACGGCAATCCTTAAATCCTATAAATCAAGGTCAAGATTACTGCACCGGCAAGTGCTTTTTTCGGTTTTTATTGATACCGGGAATTTAGAAAAGTAACCCTTTGTAACGGGAATATTGATTTATGTGCAATTGCTTACCGCATAAGACGCGAAGCATCGCGTCTCTACAAAAGGGGAATAAATAAAAAAGGCCTACCAATGGTAAGCCTTTTGTTATAATCGGGGTAATCCTTAAATCCTAAAAATCAAGGTCCTTATTCTGCCGATAACGCTGCCGCACCGCTCACAATCTCGGTAAGCTCGGTGGTGATGGCTGCCTGGCGGGCCTGATTGTATGAAAGCTTCAGGGCTTTCAACAGGTCGCCTGCGTTTTCGGTTGCTTTATCCATGGCGGTCATACGTGCGCCGTGTTCTGAAGCTACTGAGTCTAAAACCGCACGATACAATTGTATCTTGATGTTTTTAGGGATCAGCTGCTCAACAATCTCTGCTTGAGATGGCTCCAGGATATAGTCAACCTGTTTAGCGTCTTTTTTCTCTTGCTCCTGCTCTGATTTTGGCACAGGCAATAACTGCTCGGTGATCAGGAATTGTACGGCAGCATTTCTGAAGTGGTTATAAACAACCTCAACACGGTCATACTTACCTTTCAGGAAACCTTCCATAATAGCTTCGGTAATAGCTGAAACGGTATTGAAGTTCAAATCGTTATAAACCTCGTTATTGTTACCAATAACATTGTATTTACGACGCTCATAAAACTCCTGCGCTTTTTTACCAATAGCAATGATAGAAACATTACCGGCTTTAAACTGCTCGCTGTATTTCTCTGCAATCAGGTTGTTAGCGGTTTTAATAACGTTAGAGTTAAAAGCACCGGCCAAACCACGGTTTGAGGTAACAGCTACCACCAATACACGCACCGGCTCCCGCTGCTCTAAAAACGGTGATGAACCATCCTCTAAACTTGAAGATAAGTTTGACAGCAACTCTTTCAGCTTGTTAGCATATGGGCGCAACTCAACAATAGCATTGGTAGCACGTTTCAACTTTGCAGCCGAAACCATTTTCATTGCCTTGGTGATTTGCTGAGTTGAGTTAACCGAGCTTATCCTGTTTCTTACTTCTTTTAAATTAGCCATTTATTGAATGTGCAAATTTGCTTATGTGCAGATGTGCAAATGAATTTGCTTGTATTTATTTCAAATGTGCGGCTATGCAATCATCTGCATATTTGCATATCCGCACATTCGCACATTAATTATAATTCGCTGCAACTTCTTTAGCAACGGTTTCTAACACGCTGGTTAAAGAGTCGTCAAATTTACCGGCTTTCAAACCTGCCAATACCTCAGGGTGACGCAACTCTAATTGAGTAGTATACTCAGCTTCGAAATCGCGAACTCTGTTTACGGGTACACTACGCATTAAGTTTTTAGTACCCAGGTAAATAATAGCTACTTGTTTTTCAACCGATACTGGTGAGTACTGACCTTGTTTCAATACTTCCACGTTACGTGCACCTTTGTCCAGTACGTTTTTAGTTGAAGCGTCCAAATCTGAACCGAATTTAGAGAAAGCCTCTAACTCGCGGTATTGAGCTTGATCAAGTTTCAAGGTACCGGCAACTTTCTTCATTGATTTGATCTGTGCGTTACCACCTACACGAGATACCGAGATACCCACGTTAATAGCCGGACGAACACCTGCGTTGAACAGGTTTGACTCTAAGAAGATCTGACCGTCAGTAATGGAAATTACGTTGGTTGGGATGTATGCTGATACGTCACCTGCCTGAGTTTCAATGATCGGAAGCGCGGTTAATGAACCACCACCTTTAACGATGTGTTTGATTGACTCAGGCAAATCGTTCATTGACTGAGCGATAGCGTCGTTCGAGTTGATTTTAGCAGCACGCTCTAATAAACGGCTGTGCAGATAGAATACGTCACCAGGGTAAGCCTCACGGCCCGGTGGACGACGTAATAACAATGATACCTCACGGTAAGCTACCGCTTGTTTCGACAAGTCGTCATAAACGATCAAAGCAGGACGGCCTGTATCGCGGAAATACTCGCCGATAGCTGCACCAGCAAATGGCGCGAAGAACTGCATGGTAGCAGAGTCTGACGCGTTAGCAGCTACGATGATAGAATAAGGCATAGCGCCTTTTTCTTCCAATACTCTTACAATGTTAGCTACGGTCGAAGCTTTTTGACCGCAGGCAACGTATACACAGATTACCGGCTTGCCGGCATCATAAAATTCTTTTTGGTTGATGATGGTATCGATACAAACCGCAGTTTTACCAGTTTGACGGTCGCCGATTACCAACTCACGCTGACCACGACCGATAGGGATCATGGCATCGATAGCTTTGATACCGGTTTGAAGCGGCTCAGTTACCGGCTGACGGTAAATAACACCAGGAGCTTTACGCTCAATAGGCATTTCGTAAGTTTCGCCAGCTATGGGGCCTTTACCATCAATTGGATTACCCAGGGTGTCAACAACACGGCCCAGCATACCTTCACCTACTCTGATAGAGGCAATTTTGTTGGTACGTTTTACAGTATCACCTTCTTTAATTTCGTCAGACTGGCCCAATAATACAACACCCACATTATCTTCTTCCAAGTTCAACACGATGCCCTGTAAGCCGTTGTCAAACTCAACCAACTCGCCTGATTGTACTTTTGTTAAACCGTAGACGCGTGCAATACCATCACCCACCTGGAGTACAGTACCCACTTCTTCTAATTCAGATTCTGACTTGAAACCGGCCAACTGCTGACGCAAAATGGCTGATACTTCGTCTGGTCTTACCTCTACCATAGTTTTATTTAAATTTTGAGATTTTTACGTAATTATTAAACGATGCCTTTAGCAAAGTTCTTTTTCAATTTCCTTAAGTTATTTGCAATACTGGTGTCAATCTGTCTGTCGCCTACGGTTAAAACAAAACCACCAATCAATGACGCATCAACTTTTGCTTCCAGTGTTACCTCGCCGCCAACAGCAGCTTTTACTTCGGCTAAAATTTGAGCTTTGTTTGCTTCTGAAAGCGGAGTAGCAGAAACTACGGTAGCCTGGGTAATGTGTTTCAATACATCGTACTGGTTAACAAACTCATGCGCTGTAGCAAACAAAACGTTGCCACGGCCTTTGTTAATCATCAGCTTAAAAAACTCCAGCGTAAGCTTGTTCATTTTGCCCTCAAACAAAGCTGTAAGGATACCAAGTTTTTTCTGGTGCGATATGATAGGATTACTTAAAACCGCTGCTAACTGCGCGTTTGCTTTCAAGGTTTTCAGAAGATCAACCACATCATTACTTACAACCTCAAGAGAATTTTGCTCTTGAGCCAGGTCTATAATTGATTTGGCGTATCTGGATGCTACCGTTAATTCTGACATATTTTTGATTTCGGAATTTGGATTTACGATTTCGGATTTACCGCTATCGTCAATTCAAATTCAATTGTGTAACTATCTAATTTCTTATTCCGAAATCGCAATTCCGAAATCCGAAATTACAATTTCACTTCTTTTAAAAGCTGGCTAACCAACTCGTCTTGTTTAGCGCTATCTGCTAGCTGTTGTTTCAAAACTTTCTCAGCAATCTCTAATGACAAAGAGGCTACCTGATTTTTAACATCGGCCATAGCTATAGCTTTTTGATTGTTGATCTCAACGCGGGCCAATTCAATCTGGCGTGCACCTTCAGCGTGAGCAGCTTCTTTAGCTTCAGCAACAATCTGATCTTTCAGTTTTTTAGCTTCGCTTAAAATCACATCGCGTTCAGCCCGGGCTTGTTTTAATAGAGCTTCGTTTTCGTTGGTTAAACGAGACATTTCATCTTTAGCAGCCTCAGCTTTAAGCAATGCATCTTCAATATTGCGCTCTCTTTCATAGATCGCAGTCATGATAGGTTTCCAGGCAAATTTGGCCAATAAGAAAAACAATACCGCGAACGATACGGTGGTCCAAAATACCAGGCCCCAATCCGGAGTTACTAATGAATTCATTTATTTATATCTATATAATACTTGTGAAAATTCAATTTAAATAACCGTACCTGCTGCCAACCGCTGCAAGTACGGTTAAATGTTTTGCCTCAGGCTTATTTCAAGCCTAAGAATGATACTACCACAGCGAAAAGCGCAACACCCTCAACAAGAGCAGCAGCGATAATCATTGCAGTTTGGATTTTTGCAGCAGCTTCTGGCTGACGAGCGATACCTTCAACGGCTTTACCACCGATTTGACCGATACCAATACCAGCACCGATTACTGCGAAACCTGCACCTAATGCAGCGATACTTCCAATCATTGTTTTAAATTTAAAAGTTAATATATGTATTATAGTTATTTACTAATTAGTGGTGAGCCTCTTCAATTGCAGTACCGATAAATAACGCGGTAAGCAAGGTAAAGATGAACGCCTGCAAAGCTGCAACCAATAGCTCCAGCACATCCATAAATACTACGAATGCTACCGAAACCGGTGCAATAGCCATTGATTTGAATACGAAGATCAACGAGATCAAGCTCAATACAATGATGTGACCTGCAGTGATGTTGGCAAACAAACGAATCATCAATGCAAATGGCTTAGATATGATACCAACCAACTCAATAACCCACCATAAAGGCCATATCCAAACCGGCACATCGGCAGGTACAAATACGTGAGCCCAGTAATGTTTGTTACCGTTAAGGTTAACCATAAACAAAGTAAGCACTGACAATACCAACGTTACCGCAATGTTACCGGTTAAGTTAGAGCCGCCTGGAAAGAAAGGAACCAAACCGATAAGGTTATTGATCCAGATAAAAAAGAATATAGTTAGCAATACCGGCATAAAGCGCTGGTATTTGTAACCGATATTTGGGCGGGCAATATCGTCACGCACAAAAAGAATAATAGGCTCCATAAAAGACTGTAAGCCTTTTGGCGCTTTACCATCGCGTTTTTTATAGGCCGATGCTACCGACAAGAAAATAATAAGTAATAATAGAATAGACATCCACATACTCACTACGTTCTTGGTGATTGAAAAATCAGTTAATGAGCCTGTTCCGTCAACAATATTAATTTTATTATCAACTAAACTATAGGTATGATATTTTCCGGTATAATTAGCTTTACCGTGTTCAAAATGTTCAGATGAGAAAACTTCCAGACCTTTATCAGTATATAAAATAACCGGCAGCGGGAATGAAACTTCGCCACCGATGTGGAAGTAGTGAGAATCGGCAATGTGCTCTAAAATTACTTCGCTTGGCTCAAATTTCTTTTCAGTGCCATTTTCAGTTTCGTGGGTAGGTTTATCCTGGGCAATTGCCGGTGTTAAAAACGCCGTCAGCGTTAAAAAAACGCATAAAATCTGTAAACCTCTAAAAATTTTTGATTTCAAAATTGAGCTTTTATACATCTAAATAAAGTTTTTTACTTTAAATTTTGGTTGCGCAAGTTACGCAACAAAACATAAACTTCAAAGCCTGTATTTAAGAAATATAAATAGAAAAAATCAGCCATAAAAATGGGTCGGTTAACCTTGTGTTTCAGAAAAAAAACCAGTACAAAAACAAGGCATGCCAGTAGCTTGATAACAGTTGCGGCCATGAAGGCCTGAGTACCCAATTCGGGGCTTACTTTTTGCGCGGTAAGAATGCCGGTGATGGCTAAAAGGGTTAACCCGCCTACAAACGAAAAAAGTATCCAGAACTGTGGAATAATTAAACTTTTATCGCCAAAATACATTAAACATATGGGCGCTAGGGCCAATAATAAGCTAAATATAACAAATGGGAATATTTTAACGGCTAGTTTCAATTTTTGATAGATCTGATAACGATAAATAATGCAATGAATACACCAACCAACGCCAGTGTGGCAGTAACCCATTTGGTATCGTGCCCGGCGCTTTGATCAATTTTATAACCGGCAAAAGTAAATAAGCCAATTATAACCAGCATCTGGAAAGCCATACCCATAAACCTGGCGTAATTAGTTACCGTATTCTTGTTGCCGGCGCCGTTATCTTGTTCAGTTTTTGCCATCCGCAAATTTATAAATCATACATCATAATGTTTACTAAATTAGCAATGCTTTTATAATTCTAATTTTGAACTCAGGGCGCTTCCAAATATATAGTATAAATAAGTCATTTAACTTTTTAGCGGGACTTTCTATTTTGTTCCTGGCAGCTTGTTCTTTCGAAAAAGAGACAGGCTTTAACCGTTTTATGCAAAATGTTACCGCAGCGTATAATATATTATATAATGCTGACGAGATTCTGCGCCAGAAACAAGAAACCTACGCAAACAGTTATATAGATCAGTATTCCAACATCCTGAGTGTTTACCGGGATACTTTGGCCCATAACAGCGGAGACGATAAAGACCTGGATGCTGTGATTTTTCGGGCCAATACTATTATTAACGAGAAAGAGCAAAGCAAATTTGTGGGTACCGCTTACCTGGTTATGGGTAAAGCTAACTACCTAAAGGGAAAATATTTTGACGCGGTTGAGTTATTCAGTTATGTGATACGGTCTTATCCGGCTAATATTAAGTTGACCCAGGAGGCATATGCCTGGAAAATCAGATCACTGCTGTATTTAAATAATAATAAAGAGGCAAAGGGAGCGCTGGACTCAGCCTTTCAGGATTTGGACCCCAAAAAGCCAAAGCAACACTTGCCTGCCGCGATTTATGCTGCCGCATTACAATACAACATCAACACACAAAACTACGCCGACGCTGAAGTTGCCGCCAAAAATGCCATTGCCTATACAGGAAGCACCGACGAACGCTTGCGCTGGACTTTTATACTAGGCCAGTTACAGGAACTGAATCGTGAAAATGACGAGGCTCTGAAAAGCTATAATAGCATTGTTAAAAGTAATGCTTCGTTTGAGATGGCATTCAATGCCCAGCTCAACAGAATCCGCCTGCAGGAAATGCGTAATGGGATTAAGGTTAATCGCGTTGATTTGCTATTGAGTTTGCTGAGGGATCAAAACAACATAGATTTTAATGATCAGATCTATTTCCAGGTAGCTGAAATCTACGCGGCTAACAAAGACATTTCCAGCGCACTGAAATATTACCGCCTGTCTGCCCGCAGCAGCCTGAAAAATCAAAACCAAAAAGGATTAGCCTATATGCGTATCGCGGATATAGACTTTAACCAAAAAGCCGATTATGTGGGCGCCAAAAAATACTACGACAGCACGCTTATCAACCTTTCGCCAAATTACCCGGATTATAAAAGCATCCAAAAGAAAAGTAATAACCTGCAGTTATTAGTTAACAAATTACAAATTATAGCTCGCGAAGATACCCTGCAAAGCCTGGCCAGACTAAATGATGCCGACCGGGCGAAGGCAATCGACTCATTAGTAAATGAACATATATTGCAAGAAAGAACTGCCACGGCGGCCACTTATACCGGTGGCCCTGGACAGAGCCTGGCAAATAACCCGTTTGCAAAAACGCCGGCTCAACCAACAGGGCAAGCCGCAACCGGCAGCAGTTTCTATTTCTACAATGCCGCAGCCGTGAGCCAGGGATACAATGACTTTAAACGTAGATGGGGCGACCGCAAACTTACCGACAACTGGCGCCACGCCAGTAAAAACGATGCCAGCACCAGCTTAGCCGGTAACCCAACCGTTGCACAACAGCCCTCAAGCGGCTTGTTTGACCCGGATGCTACTGTCGCTGATATTCGCAAAAGCGCCAGTCAGGCATCTGCCGGAAATTATCGTCAGCAGTTATTACAAAACTTACCCGTTACGCCTGCCTTGCTGGCACAATCAAACGCCCGGATTTATAATGCATACCTTGATATGGCTAATTTTTATCGGGATGTATTAGAAGAGAAAAAAGACGCTATCGCCAATTATGAGCTTTTGTTAAACAAGTTCCCGAACCAACCTGACAAGGCCCCGATTTATTATTCCCTGTATCGTTTGTACAGCAACATCGATCCGCAAAAATCTGCCGACTACAAAAATCGCATCCTCAAAGAATATGGGGAGACTGTTTATGCCAAGGTTATCATAGACCCTGACTACGCTAAAAAACTGGGCGATAAAGACGCACAACTTAATGAAGCTTATAACCAGGTATACAACCTTTACAGTCGCAAAAACTTTGCACAGGTAATTATTAGTGCCGATAGCTTGTTGAAACAATATCCGGGCAATAAATACGCTGCACAGATTTATTACCTGCGAACCATAGCGTCAGGCCACCTTGAAAAAGTAGCATCTTTCCGTGACGAGCTTCAGCAGATCGCGATAGCATATCCAGGCGACCCACTGATTACCCCATTGGTGAAACAGCACTTAATTTATGTAGATGCCAACCTGCCTGAGCTTACAGCACAACCATTTGCCATCATGGGCACAGACACAACGATGTTTAGTCCGCCTGTTGAAAACCACGAAGACGCAGCACTAAACCGCAACCGCCAGTTTGTAGCGGTGACAGAAAAACCCGTTGAACCAGCAGCTATAACTACAAAAGCAGACACACCAACAGCAATTAAAACACCTCTGGCAGCAGTTGGCAATACGACAATTAAAAAGGCTGACACTGCTTTCACGGCTAAAGCACCCGTTACCAAACCCACAGACACCACTAGCAGCAGACAAGTATCGATATCGCAGCCCTCCAGAAAAATACCACACGTGTTTAATGAGCGCGACAGCACCAATTATTTTTTTGTGGTGGATGTCAGCACCGGCACAACAGATCTGTCGTCGTCGCGTTTTGGTATTGGACAGTATAATCGTATTAACTTTCAGTTTAGTAATATTGTGCACCGGCTAAAAAATGCCGGTCCTGATAACCAACTAATTTATGTTGGGCCATTCAGAGGCTTTGATGCGGCAAAAACTTACGCACGTGGTATTATTCCACTTATGGCTCAAATTATGAAGGTACCAGCCGATAAATACAGTTTTTTTATCGCCACTAAACAAAATCTGGATAAATTAGCGGACAAAAAAATGTTGGATGATTATATTGAATATTATCAACAAACCCTTTTAAAATAATGATTGAAAAGCTATCGCCCCAGGATATAAGAAGATACAATTGGTACATCTGGAGATTTTTTATTGGTTGTTTTGTGATGGTGGTAATTATGCTGGGACTTACCGCCTTAGGCGTATTTGGTACACTACCGTCCCTGCGCGACCTGGAAAATCCCAAAAGCGACCAGGCGTCAGAAATTATTTCGTCTGATAAACGAATATTGGGCAAATATTATTTCAAAAACCGCTCAAGCGTAACCTATCGCGAAATATCCCCTAATGTTATCAACGCTTTGGTGGCAAAGGAAGACAATCACTTTTACAGCCATTCAGGTATTGATTTCTGGCGTACGTTTTCTATCATACCTTATAACCTGCTTAATAAAAAACAGGGGGCCAGTACCATTACACAGCAATTAGCTAAGAATTTGTTTTCGAGCGAACAGCCTGCACATAATGCGATTAAGCGTATCATTCAAAAACTACGCGAACTGATTGTGGCCGTTCGTATTGAGAAACATTATACCAAGCAGGAAATAATTACCATGTATTTGAATACGGTCGATTTTGGCTCAAACACTTTTGGTATAGCCTCGGCCGCGCAAACTTACTTTAACACCACGCCGGCAAACTTAACTGCCGACCAGGCAGCGGTGTTGATCCAGATGCTGACATCAACCACCAGAAACTCGCCGGTAAGGCATCCGGAGCGTGCTATGGCCAACCGCAACTTTGTTTTAAAACGTATGGCTGACGAAGGATATATTAGCGAGGGGCAGGCCAACGAGTTAAAAGCCAAACCATTGGGATTGGATTACCATCAAACCAACCATGTGGATGGCTTGGCACCCTATTTCAGGGCGGTATTAAAAGATGACGTGAAAAAGATTTTGTCGACGATTACCAAACCTGACGGTACGCCTTACGATATTGACCGTGACGGTTTAAAAATATATACCACCATTAATTACAGCATGCAGCAGTATGCCGAGGAGGCACAACGCGAATACATGCGCGACCTGCAGGTTCAATTTAATAGTCAGTGGAAAGGTGTTAAACTCTCGGAGAAAATCAAAAATTATAAACTGCTGATTGACCAGGGCATGCATCAGTCTGACAGGTACCGTGAATTAAAATCTGAAGGTATGTCAGAAGAAGATATCATTCATAACTTCTATACGCCTGACACCCTAAATATGTTTACCTGGCGGGGAGACACGGATATGGTGATGAAACCAATCGACTCCATTGTGTACTGCAAAATGCTGCTGCGTAACGCCATGATGAGTATGGACCCAACCACCGGCTACGTAAAAGCCTGGGTGGGCGGTATTGATTTTGCACATTTTAAGTATGACCAGGTAAAACAAGGTGCGCGGCAGGTAGGTTCGACAGCTAAACCGTTTACCTATGCGGTAGCTATTGAAAATGGTTATTCACCATGTTACCAGGTTGACAACGTACCAATTACCATTAAAAGTCCGGGCGCGCCCGACTGGACCCCGGGTTCATCGCCGTTGGAAACCGTCCCCGGGATGATTACTTTACGTACAGCTTTGGCGCATTCTCAAAACTGGGTGACTGCCTATATGATGAATGAGGTTGGCCCTACGCCGGTAATGGAACTGATCAAAAAAATGGGGATTCACAATGATGTGCCCCCATATCCAAGTATTTGCTTGGGCGTATTTGATGCTACAGTAATGGACATGACCGGGGCTTATTCTGTGTTTGCAAATCACGGCATATGGACAGAGCCAACCTATCTTTTACGTATTGAAGACAAAAATGGAAACGAAATATATAATTATACACCCAAGGTAAAACTGGTAATGAACGACCAAAATGCCTATGTAATGGTTGATATGCTGAAAAGCGTGGTTGACATGTCGGGCGCCACAGGTAACCGTTTAAGATGGAAATATCATTTCACTAACCCCATTGCCGGTAAAACAGGCACTACGCAGGACAACTCGGATGGTTGGTTTATAGGCATGACGCCTAAACTGGTAACAGGCGTTTGGACCGGCTGCGAAAACCGCGACTTTCATTTCCGCACCACACGTATGGGCGAAGGCTCAAATTCGGCGCTACCAATTTTTGCGTTGTATCTGAAAAAGGTTTATGCTGATGAATCATTGGGCATTAAAAAGAATTTAGATTTTGATTTACCAAAGGGCGGCTTAAATACCGTGCTTGATTGCGATTTATACAATCAGCAGCAAAAGGGAACTAACGACGTCGATAAGAAACTAAGTTTCTGACAGACTACATTCTCCGACAAATCATTGCAACGGAGGGAATTAATAACAAGTTTGTCATTTCGGACATAGTGAGAAATCTATACAAAGCTATGAATAGCAAGTGTATAGATTTCTCCCGTTGGTCGAAATGACATGGCTCATAAGGTCTGGACTCGCAAGACCACGGCTTCAAGCCCTATGAACCATTGAGAACCAATTAACTAATGACAAAATTTGATTATCGTGCGGCACTGAAAAATATCCCTCATAAACCCGGTGTTTACCAATACTGGGATGAGGCGAATGAGCTTATTTATATAGGCAAGGCTAAAGATCTGCGCAATAGGGTAAGTTCATATTTTGTTAAAGACCTGAATGTGAACGCCAAGACGCGCGTCTTGGTTTCCAAGATACGCAACATCACTTTCACTATTGTTGACACCGAAGTCGATGCCTGGCTGCTCGAAAACAGCATGATCAAAAAGCATCAGCCCCGTTATAATGTGATGCTCAAAGATGATAAGACCTACCCATGGATCATCATCAAAAATGAAAATTATCCCCGCATATTCTGGACGCGCCGTATTATAAAAGACGGCTCGAAATACCTCGGGCCATATGCCTCGGTAAGCATGATGCACGCTATATTAGGACTGATTAAAGAGACCTATCCGTTACGCACCTGCAACCTGGCGTTAACCCGTCAAAATATTGAGGCAGGTAAGTTTAAAGTTTGCCTGGAGTATCAACTGGGTAATTGCAAAGGGCCTTGCCAGGACTTTCAAACAGAGGAGGATTACGAATCAAATATCGAAGAGATCAAAGACATTTTGAATGGTAAAATCGGTTCGGTTTTACGTAAGATGAAAGTTGAGATGGATAATGCAGTTTCAAACATGAACTTTGAATTGGCCCACCGTTTAAAGCGCAAATTTGATTTGCTGGAGAATTATCAGAGTAAATCGACGGTAGTTAACTCGTCGATCACTGATGTGGATGTGTTTAGCATAGCCTCTGAAGAAAAAATGGCGTTTGTAAACTTTTTGAAAGTTATGAACGGCACCATCATCCAGACCCAAACCATCGAAATTAAAAAGAAACTGGACGAGAGCGATGAAGAGTTACTTACGCTGGCCATAATGGAATTCAGAAGCCGGTATAACAGCACCTCTAAAGAAGTGATAGTACCGTTCAAGCCTGATTTGGATGATGCAGATATCAAATTCACCATCCCCAAGTTAGGCGAGAAACGTAAACTGCTGGATCTATCACAAAAAAATGTGCAGTTCTTTAAAAAAGAGCGTATAGACCAATACGAAAAGCTGAATCCCGAAGTGCGCACAGAGCGTTTGTTAACGCAGATGATGAAAGATTTGCGCCTGAACCAGCTACCCCGCCATATTGAGTGTTTTGACAACTCTAACTTCCAGGGTAAATATCCCGTCTCGGCTATTGTGGTTTTCAAGGACGGCAAACCGTCAAAAAAGGATTACCGTCACTTTAATGTGAAAACCGTTGAAGGCCCTAACGATTTTGCCACCATGGAAGAAGCGGTATTTCGCCGTTATCGGAGGGTGCTGGATGAGGATACTGGCTTGCCGCAGTTGATTTTGATTGATGGTGGCAAAGGTCAGCTGTCATCAGCAATGAAGAGCTTGAAACTGTTGGGTATCGATAAACAAGTTACCGTTATCGGTATAGCTAAACGGCTGGAAGAATTATATTATCCGGGAGATCAATATCCGCTGTATCTCGATAAAAAATCTGAAACCCTGAAAGTGATCCAGCATCTGCGCGACGAGGCTCACCGTTTTGGCATCACCTTTCACCGAAAAAAGCGCGACAAAGGTACCCTGGCAACAGAATTGGAACTTATTGAAGGCATTGGTAAGACTACCGCAGAAAAGTTGCTCAAATATTTCAAGTCGGTTAAAAAGATCCGTGAGGCCAATGAGGAAATGCTTTTGGAAGTAGTAAACTTGAAACAAGCCAAAGCCATTCTGGCCTATTTTAACGGTACTAACTAAATTGTTACGGTCTTTTACAGTCGGTAATAGCCTGTGTTTCTAATTTTTTGCTACCTTACCGCAACCTTTTATAACACACAATCTTAAAGTATGGAAACTAAACACCTGTCCCGTCGCGGGTTTATTGGAAGCGGTGCATTAGCTGCTGCCGGAATGCTGTTTTTGCCTAAAACTAATTTTGCAAGATCTTTTCTGAGTACGGATAAACCAAATTCAGTGGTTGGAGGGGTGTTAATTGGGGTTACTACCTACTCTTACGGCCACATGAAAAATGTTACTGCCGAAGACATGTTACAATACTGCCTGCAGGATAACATCAGTGGTGTTGAGTTGCGTGGCGATGCTACCGAACTATCGGCGGGTGCTCCTAAAAAAGCTCCGGGACAATCTGGCGCCGATTTTAATAAAGCCATGGCCGACTGGCGTGCCAGTGTACCAATGGATAAATTTAAGGAAATAGGCAAAATGTATAAAGACGCCGGAGTTACCATTTACGCCTATAAACCGGTAGTATTTGGACCAAATAATACAGATGAAGAAATTAACTACGCCTTTAACGCCGCCAAAGCATTAGGGGCCAATCATTGCAATTGCGAAATGCCCGAACATAATGACGCACTTACCCAAAAAATTGGCGACATAGCCGCTAAACATAAAATGCGTATAGGTTATCACGCCCATACCCAGGCTACGCCAACTTTATGGGACACTGCTATGTCGCAGTCCCCGTACAATTGCATTAACCTGGACATTGGGCATTACGTGGCGGGTAATAACACCGATGTTTTAGCTTTTATTGAAAAGCATCATGACCGTATTACTAGCATGCATATTAAGGATCGTAAAGTTAATAACGGCCCAAATACTACATTTGGGCAAGGCGATACCCCTATAAAAGATGTGTTATTGCTAATGAAACGAAAAAAATACAAGTTCCCGGCTACCATTGAGCTGGAATATAAGGTACCTGCGGACTCCACCGACGTTAAAGAGGTAGCTAAATGCCGCGAATATATGGCCGCTATTTTGAGCGCATAAAATCAAAATGGGTGTCATGCTGAACTTGTCGAAGTATGCGGGCCAAGGCCAACGCTCGCCCTTCGACAGGCTCAGGATGACGCCCTCTTTTGATGTCTACTTATCGATCGTCAAAAACCTGAAGCTATCCTTATTGACTACCAATTTTGAAGGCTTGTCTGCCGTAAAAGCCAACCTGATGACTGCTGTTTTGCGCCTGCCCACCAGGTTATTGCTATGATGCGTATGCAGCACATAATATAAATAACCATCTTTACCCACAAACAAGTCGCCATGCCCTGTGCCGTTAAAACCAACCAAATGGCGGCTTATGATGGGGTTATCCGGACTTTTTGTCCATGGCCCCATGGGCGAAGTTGAGGTAGCATAGCCGATGGCATAATCGATGTTTTGGTAATCGTTGCTTGAATAGAGCAGGTAGTATAAGCCGTTGTGTTTGATAACGGTAGGCCCCTCGCAAACCGGCCAGTTTTTGTGCGCGGTGTTCTCCCACTCCATGCTTGAGTTTACGCATTCTTTGGCGGCCGCGGTGTCGATGTCTGACAGATCGCTTTTCAATGGCGCCACAAACACGCGGTTGCCGTTCTGTAACCGCACAAAATAGAGATACAGCTTACCGTCAGTATCTTTAAATATAAAAGGATCGATCTGATGAACCGGGCCTGATATCTTTTTAATGGCCGCTTGTTTGAATGGCCCCAGCGGGCTGTTGCTTTCTGCTATCGCGACATCTTCATTGGCGGCATAAGCCATGTAGTATTTACGATTGCTTTTAAATATCTGCGGTGCCCAAAACAACTTATCGCCATAGCTATCGCCTTTGGCTAAAGCCAGGCCACCTTCGGCCCTGCCGACGCCGGCTTTCCAGTTAATCAGATCGGGCGACTGGTAGACCGGGAACCCGCGATTGCTGCCCGTACCATACAAATAGTATTGACCATTATCATAAAATATAGTCGGGTCGGCCAATTGGATGGTATCTTTTTGAGTCGACTGTGCCTTAGCGGTCATAGCGGCCAGCAAAGCGCAAAGCAGGAAAACAGCTTTCATGGATTTATAATTTGTACTAAGATAGGAAGTTATGATACAGACAGCCCATTGCGCATGGTAAAGAATTGGTTATAATTGAGTTGTCATTCTGGAGCATAGCGAAGAGTCTTATAAAAGCGGCTAGCAAAGCGTATAAGATTCTTCGCTACGCTCAGAATGACAAACGGGAAGCATTTTACAACCTATCCTTAATCACAAGGGTTCCGGCAACCATATCGTGCAGGCACTGCTGCTGTTTATTAAAGAATGTAAACAGGTAACCCACAAACAAAGTCAAAACTGATAATAACTTTGCCAGGTTGCGCTTGGCTGCAAGTGTCGGGGATAAACGAGCGCCCTGCATATCGCATACCTTTAGTTTAAGCAGCTGCTTCCCATAGGTGGCCTGTTTTGGCGAGCTTTCCATAACGATGTGGTAGATAAGATTAACGACCGGTATCAGCGCGAACAAGCTCAGTGCCAGGCCCAGGCCAATCAGCTTATCGGTAATAAATAAAGTAATGGCAAATGAAGGGATTATACAAACCGCCGAAACAATCAGCCAGTCCACAAAGGCAGCCGTCGCGCGCTGGTCAAACGAACCATAATACTGCAACAGCACCTGTTTTTGGAAACCGAACAGCTCGCGCAGCTCGGCAACTTCATGCGCCTCTTTGTAGTCGTCCATCGCTTCGGTTTTGACGAAGTCGGCGAACCTGACGCGGCGGGCTTTCAATTCATCAATAGTGAACGGCCCTTCAGGTTTGCCGTTGACGACCAGGAGATATGTATTTTGAGTGGATGACATTGTTGGTTAAAGATAGCATTTATACCCATGAGGTGTTTCACTAAATAGTGAAACACCTTGGAACACTTTTATGGCACCCGCTATTGATTATCAATGAGTTACGACATGTGTCTGAAACAGGGTGAAACAGCACAAAAACTTTAATTATAAGCACTTAAATATTTGTATTTTAGTTATTTAAGTGATTTTATGAACTTTCAAGCAATTAGAGTGAAACACCCCAAATGAAACACTTTTTTAATAAACGTAAGCCAGCGGGCCATCTTTACAAACCAGTACCGACCAACCCGGTTTAGAACCTGCTGCCACCGATGCGATAAACCTGTCACGTATATAAATACCCACTTCTACTAAACCATCATCTTTTGACTCTGTCCATTCACACCTGATCTCGCCTTGGTGCGCTATGGGTTTTATCTGCGCGTCTTTTGATAAATATTCTTTAGGGTTCAAAAACGGCATATCCTCAGGCAACCAGAATGAAGTTTGCGGGGCTTCCTGGACATTGTACAGCCAAACATCACCAATCACATCTTCGTCCTCATGCAAATACGCATAGGCTACGCGGCCGTCATCTTTAATTAATAAAGAATAATGGATATCGAACTCGCAGGGTATTTGGGTGGTAAAGGTTGACATGTTATTAATTAGTATAAAACAAAAAAAGCGTGGTGTCATACTGAGGCTCTCGAAGCATGAGGGTAAAGGCCACCGCTCGCCCTTCGAGAGCCTCAGGGTGACAGCCCCCTATTTTCTATGGTTCTATCCCCATCATCTCCCTATACTCCGACTGCAACTCCAGCAAACACTTGGCGCACATACAGCCGTCATAATTCTCGCTGATGTATTGTACCTCGTTGATGGTTAGCTGCACCGCGCTGCACTGGCATTTGGTATAAGAATTAGCCTTACATTCAATGCGGGAGCCGCAACGGTCGCAGGATATGATTTCGTGTTTTGTAGCCCCCTCTAAATCTCCCCCGGCAGGGGAGACTTTTTTATCATCGTGCATTATAAAGTTTTTTCAAATGTAAAAAGGCCGAAATAAATTCCGGCCTCTTATTTTAAATATCTTGAAGCCCTCCCTTCCGGGGAGGGTTTGGGAGGGGCGTTACGCTGAGCAAGTCACGCAGCCTTCTTCCATTGAGCAGGTTGGGCCGGCTGGTATTTCGTCGGCAACTTGTTGTACCACTTCTGGTATAACCGGGTCCATGTTTTTACCGCCTTGATTTTCAACCGTAAATTTAACCGCTTGCGATGCTGCTTGCGTACGCAGGTAGTACATACCGGTTTTCAAACCTTTCTTCCATGCGTAGAAGTGCATTGAAGTTAGTTTTGAAGCGTTTGGCGAGTTGATGAACAAGTTCAATGATTGCGACTGGCAAATGTATGCGCCACGGTCGGCAGCCATATCGATGATGTCGCGCATCTTGATCTCCCAGACAGTTTTGTACAGATCTTTCAGGTCTTGAGGGATTTCAGCAATATCCTGGATTGAACCGTTTGCGCTGATGATCTTATCTTTCATGGTGTTATCCCATAAGCCTAAGTTCACCAGATCGCGCAGCAAGTGCTTGTTAACAATGATGAATTCACCGCTCAATACACGGCGGGTATAGATGTTTGAAGTATATGGCTCAAAACATTCGTTGTTACCCAAAATTTGCGAAGTTGAAGCAGTAGGCATTGGCGCAACTAACAATGAGTTACGTACACCGTGGTTCATTACGTCTAAACGTAAGTTTTCCCAATCCCAACGGCCGCTCTCAGGTTTTACACCCCACAGGTCAAACTGAAACTGGCCTTTTGATAACGGCGAACCTTTAAAGGTTTCGTAAGCGCCATCTTTAATAGCCAGGTCTTTTGACGCAGTCATGGCTGCAAAGTAGATGGTTTCAAAGATCTCTTTGTTGAGTTGTTTTGCTTCAGGGCTTTCAAACGGCATACGCAGCAAAATGAAAGCATCGGCCAAACCTTGCACACCTAAACCAATCGGGCGGTGACGCAGGTTTGAATACTCGGCCTCTTTAACCGGGTAATAGTTGTTATCAATAATTCTGTTCAGGTTTAAAGTAGCCTGATAGGTTACATCATATAATTTTTGGTGATCAAACTCACCATCGCGTACATAACGTGGCAACGCTAACGAAGCCAGGTTACAAACCGCAATCTCATCGGCCGAAGTGTACTCTAAAATCTCAGTACATAAGTTTGAGCTTTTAATAGTACCCAGGTTTTGCTGGTTTGATTTGCTGTTGGCAGCGTCTTTATATAACAAGTAAGGGGTGCCGGTTTCAACCTGAGCGTCAAGTACGGCAAACCAAAGCTCTTGCGCTTTGATCACTTTACGGGCGCGACCTTCTTTTTCATATTTCTTGTATAATTTTTCGAAATCTTTACCAAAGCAATCGGCCAAACCCGGGGCTTCGTGAGGGCAGAATAAGCTCCAATCTTCGTTAGCTTCAACACGTTGCATAAACAAGTCGCTTACCCACAGGGCGTAGAACAAATCGCGGGCACGCATTTCTTCTTTACCGTGGTTTTTACGCAGGTCAAGGAACTCGAAGATATCTGCGTGCCATGGCTCTAAATAAATAGCGAATGCACCTTTACGTTTGCCGCCACCCTGGTCAACATACCGGGCAGTATCGTTAAACACACGCAGCATTGGGATAATACCATTGCTGGTGCCGTTGGTACCGCTGATGTATGAACCAGTAGCGCGCACGTTGTGAATGCTCAGACCGATACCACCTGCGCTTTGAGAGATTTTGGCAGTTTGTTTCAAGGTATCATAAATACCATCAATACTGTCATCCTTCATAGTCAATAAAAAGCATGATGACATTTGTGGTTTTGGTGTACCTGCATTAAATAATGTAGGCGTAGCGTGCGTAAACCAGCGCTCGCTCATCAGGTTATAAGTTTTAATAGCGCTGGCGATATCTTCTTTGTGGATACCTACCGATACACGCATAAACAAATGCTGAGGGCGCTCGGCTATTTTTCCGTCCAGTTTTAACAGATATGATTTTTCCAGGGTTTTAAAGCCAAAGTAATCAAAACCAAAGTCGCGGTCATAAATAATGCTGCTATCCAGTTCTTCAGCATTTTTTTCTATGATCTGGTAAACATCGTCGGCCAGTAACGCAGCATTTTTGCCGGTTTTAGGGTCTACGTAATTGTATAAATTACGCATGGTTTCTGAAAATGATTTGATCGTATTTTTGTGCAGGTTAGATACCGCGATACGCGATGCCAATAACGCGTAGTCAGGATGCTTTGTCGTTAACGAAGCGGCTGTCTCAGCGGCCAGGTTGTCAAGCTCTGACGTAGTAACACCGTCAAATAAACCTTCAATTACTTTCTTTGCAACGTCAACCGGGTCAACCAGTTGAGGGTTTAAACCATAGCACAGTTTCTCAATACGTGCGGTGATCTTGTCAAATTTTACTGACTCTTGTTTTCCGTCTCTTTTTACTACAAACATTTTCTTGGCATTTTAGTGGCTGGACCGGAACCAACCTGGGGTTACTAATTATTTTATTTACTGGAATCTCTTATTTTTTCTGTCGATTAAAAATCCTCGTCTAATGAGAACGACTTCGTTTCGGCGGTGTTCATTACGCCGCTTTTCTGGTAATCGCCTACACGCTTTTCGAAGAAGTTGGTTTTACCCTGCAGCGATATCATCTCCATAAAATCAAACGGGTTGGTAGCGTTATAAACCTTAGGGTAACCCAGTTCGCCTAACCATCTGTCGGCCACAAACTCTATGTATTGGCTCATTAGTTTAGCATTCATACCAATCAAGCTAACCGGCAGCGCATCGCTAATAAATTCTTTTTCAATTTCAACCGCGTCTTTAATAATACCGGTAACAACTTCGGTCGACAGTTTTTTATCCAGCATTTTGTACAGCAGGCAGGCAAACTCGCAGTGCATACCTTCGTCGCGAGAGATCAACTCGTTACTGAACGTTAAGCCCGGCATTAAACCGCGTTTCTTCAACCAGAATATTGAGCAAAAACTACCTGAGAAGAAAATACCTTCAACAGCGGCAAAGGCTACCAAACGCTCGGCAAAGTTGCCGTTGTTTATCCAGCGCAGCGCCCATTCGGCTTTTTTACCTACACACGGTACGGTTTCAATGGCATGGAACAAACGGTCTTTTTCGGCAGGGTCTTTAACATATGTGTCAATTAAAAGCGCATAAGTTTCTGAATGGATGTTTTCCATCATGATCTGGAAACCGTAAAAACAGCGGGCCTCAGGCAATTGCACCTCGCTCATAAAGTTTACAGCCAGATTCTCATTCACGATACCATCGCTGGCGGCAAAGAAAGCCAGGATATGCGATATAAAATGCTTTTCGCCCGAGTTAAGATTTTCCCAATGCTTTAAGTCGTCAGAAAGATCAATCTCTTCAGCGGTCCAAAAACTGGCCTCACATTTTTTATACATTTCCCAAATAGCGGGATACTTAATTGGAAGGATGACAAACCTGTCTTTATTCTCCTTTAATAGTAATTCTGTTTCCTCTGCCATGCGCTTATACTTTATTATTAACTCTTAAAACCTTCAACCCCATCCACATCAACCCTGGTAATTTTAGCCGACAATGCCGCCAAGCAGTTGCTTTAAAAAAATGACGGCCGGAAACCATCCCCTTTAAACTACTTTTTAAATCACCCTCACTAATCGCTACTAACTACTCTAAACAGTGTGTGTCGGCGTAACCGCCGGTTGATATTGAAGCTCTTTTTAAACATTTACCGGCAAGGTCGCCGGTATAAATAGGAGCGTTTTAAAGAACTTATGATTCAAAGATAGGCGATGACATCCCTCCTTGTTAGTGATAGTTTTACACATCACCTATAAGTTATTCACAAGTTTTTTGTTAGGATTCTTATTTACTGAAAAACAGTTGATTAAGCGCATATTAATAACATATGAAATTTATCGGCAAACAATTTGTCAGTTGGCCGGCACAAATTTCATCGACAGGGAATTGACGCAATGTCTTACATTTTTTGGCGTAAGGTATTCGCCTTCAAAAACGTGGCCCAAATGTGCCCCGCAATTGGCGCAGACAATTTCAGTACGACGGCCGTCGGCGTCAGGAATACGTTTAACCGCTCCCGGTATTTCGTCATCAAAACTCGGCCAGCCGCAGTGCGATTCAAATTTTGATTCAGAAGTATAAAGCGGCGTATCGCAACGCTTGCACACATACAAACCCTGCGCTTTATTATTGAGCAGCGCACCAGTAAACGGGCGCTCTGTACCTTTATGCAATATTACCCACTCTTCGTCGGGTGTTAATTCGTTGTATTTCATATTAGTTAATTCTTTATGATTTCACAGATTTTTTGGGGTGATTTCACCGATGGGTTTTGGCCATCTTTCTGCTACAAATTACGACAAAAAACTGGCCACGATTTTGGTTTGGGCGGATGTTTACATGGGTGTGACACCCCTCCCGGGGGCCTCCCGCCAGCCGGCGGAGAGGAGACTAAACGAATTAATTTATAAACATCTGTCATTCTGAGCAAAGCGAAGAATCTTATATAAGCGATTAGAAAAGCGTATAAGATTCTTCGCTTTGCTCAGGATGACAAGGCTGAAAAAAAGGCTTCGCTAAATGTGAAACCATCCTATATGCAAATCAAAAGTCTCGCTTTTGGGAAGATTTAGAGGGGTGTTATCATCCCCATTAACTCCACATCACTAATAACAGGTATATTAAGCTTGGTTGCTTTTTCCAGTTTCGACGGGCCCATATTGTCGCCGGCTACCAGGTAATTCAGCTTGGCAGATATGCTGCTTAATATCTTACCGCCATTTTGCTCAATGATGTCCTTCAACTCATCGCGCGAGCGTTCAAAGGTGCCGGATATGATAAACGTCTTCCCTGCCAGGGCATTGCTGGCTAATACAACCTCTTTTTCTTCGGCTACAAATTGCAAACCGGCGGCGCGTAATTTTTCTATCTCCCGGCGATGATGTTCGTCGCCGAAGTATTCAATAATGCTGTGCGCTATGCGCTCACCTATTTCTTCGGCAACCACCAGCTCATCAAGCGTTGCCGCCATCAGGTTGTCGATGTTTTTAAAATATGCTGTCAGCTTTTTAGCGACGGTTTCGCCAACATAGCGGATACCCAGGCCAAACAGCACTTTTTCAAACGGCATTTGTTTGGACTTTTCAATACCATCCAGCATGTTATTGATAGATTTCTCGCCGAAGCGCTCCATCTTTTTAAGCCCATCGATATGGTCGTTCAAGCTATATAAATCGCTGATATGACGGATAAAGCCGCGTTGATAAAGCGTTTCGATAGTCTCATCACCCAAGCCGTCTATATTCATAGCTTTTCGACCGATAAAGTGCTGGATCTTTCCGGTAATTTGTGGCGGGCAGCCTTCATCATTCGGGCAATAAAAGGCTGCTTCGCCCTCAACCCGGGTTAACGGCGTACCACACGCCGGGCATTCGGTTACATAGTTTATAGGCGCAGCGCCAACTATCCTCTTTTCGGGGTTCACGCTGATGATCTTCGGGATGATTTCGCCGCCTTTTTCAACAAATACCCAATCGCCTTCGTGGAGGTCAAGACGCAGCATTTCATTGGCGTTGTGCAGCGTGGCGCGCTTTACGGTAGTACCTGCCAGCAATACCGGTTTCAAATTAGCAACCGGCGTAACCGCACCGGTACGGCCCACCTGGTAGGTAACAGCCAGCAGCTCAGTTTGTACCTGTTCGGCCTTAAATTTATAGGATATGGCCCAGCGCGGCGATTTAGCGGTAAAGCCCAGCTCCTCCTGCTGCGCATAGCTGTTTACCTTAATAACTATGCCGTCAATATCGTAACTCAAATCAAAACGGCGCTTGTCCCACTCTTTGATAAAAGCCATTACGCCGTCAATGTTATCACACAGGCGGCTATGCTCATTAACATGAAAACCCCATTCCTTAACTGCCTGTAAGCTTTCCCAATGGGTTTTAAACGGTGGCTTTTCGGCATATAAAAAATACAGAAAGCAATCTAAGGGGCGTTTAGCTACCTCGCTTGAGTCTTGCAACTTAATAGTGCCCGACGCGAAATTTCGCGGATTGGCATAGGGCTGCTCGCCGTTTTCCACACGTTCGTTATTAAGGCGCTCAAAAGCTTTCAGGTGCATAAAAACTTCTCCACGTATCTCAAACTCTGCCGGGTAGTTACCGGGTTTAAGTTGTTTGGGGATGCTTTGTATGGTTTTTACGTTGGTGGTCACGTCATCGCCCTGGGTACCGTCGCCACGGGTTACGGCACGCAGTAGTTTACCATCCTCATAAGTAAGGCTCATGGAGAGGCCGTCAAACTTCAGCTCACATACATATTGAAAATTATCACCGATGGCCTTGCGAATGCGCTGATCAAAATCCAGCAATTCCTGTTCATTATAGGTGTTACCTAACGACAACATTGGCCAGCGGTGACGCACCTGCTGAAACTCTTTCGTGATATACCCGCCTACCCTTTGTGTAGGCGAATCAGGGTCTAAAAATTCAGGAAATTGCCGCTCAAGGGCTGCCAGCGACTCCAGTTTTTTATCGAAATCAAAGTCGGATATGGTGGGCATGGCCAGCACATAATAATTATAGGTATGTTGTTTTAATTCGGCGCTTAGCGCCTCAATTTGCTGTTTCGCTTCTGCAGGTGACATAAAACGAAGATAAGGATTTGCGCTTTCAGCCGCTTAAAATTTTGTTATTTACAAACACCAATAAATCAAAGCCTTACAAACAAACATTAAAAAAAATCAAGGCTAAAAATTAAACTTTCTTTTAGCTTTCCTGTCTGTAGTTTAGTTAACAACAAACAAATACTATATGAAAACGCTAAGAAAAATTTTATTTGCAACAGCAGCCTTACTGGTGTTTGCCACTGCCGACAGTAATGCACAAATTGTAGTGAGAGCCCGCCTATATCACCGCGGTCCCGTTGTGGTTCGTCCGGTACGTCCATCAGCCGGCCATGTGTGGGTTGAAAATGAGTGGGTAGTAAGACACGGCAGATATGTTGAACGCCCGGGCTATTGGGCATTGCCGCCTCGCCCGCGGGCTGTATGGGTACCTGGCCACTGGGATCGCCGCCCGGGTGGTTACATTTGGATTGCGGGTTACTGGAGATAAGATATCACCCGTTTATAAAAAGAGCCCGCCTGGTTTTAAGGCGGGCTTTTTTGTTTGCGCCAGCCTCATGTCATAAGGGGACGAGCAAAATCCCGCCAATAATCGTATTATTGTTATAATGAAACGATTATTTACCAACCTTACCTTTCAGGTAATTGTTGCCATAGTTTTGGGTATTGTGGTAGGGCTTTACTACAAACCTTTTGCCCCAACCGCTCAACTCATCAGCAAAACGTTTATCAGTTTGATAACAATGCTGATTGCGCCTATCATTTTCTTCACCATTGTTTTGGGTATCGCCGGTATGAGCGATATGAAAAAGGTGGGCCGCGTAGGTGGTAAGGCTTTACTGTATTTTGAGATCGTTACCACGTTTGCTTTAATTATAGGCGTAACCGTAGCCAATTTAATTAAACCCGGCGAGGGCTTTGTAACTACTGTTAAGGCCGATACCAGCAAGCTCGAAGTTTACCAAAAAGCTGCTGCCGAAATGCACTGGACCGACTTCATTGCCCACATTGTCCCCAGCAACGCTTTTGAGGCCTTTGCCAAAGGCGATATTTTGCAGATACTTTTCTTTGCCATCCTATTTGGCTTTGGCCTGAGCCGTATGGGCGACTCGGGCAAGGTAGTTATCGACCTGTTTGAGAAGATATCGAAAGTGTTCTTCAACATTATGCACATTGTAATGAAGGTAGCCCCTATCGGCGCTTTTGGCGGCATGGCCTACACCATAAGCACCTACGGCATTAAAACGTTGCAACCTTTGGCCATGCTTATGGCATCGGTTTATATAACCATGGCGCTGTTTATTTTTGTAGTGCTCAATATCATTTGCCGCCTGTATAAGTTTAGTTTGTGGGCTTATTTGAAGCATATTAAAGAAGAAATATTGATTGTATTGGGCACGTCATCGTCAGAGTCGGCCCTGCCGGGGATGATGGAGAAGCTTGAAAAGTTTGGCTGCTCGCGTTCAGTAGTGGGTTTGGTTATCCCTGCGGGATATTCATTCAACCTGGATGGCACCACCATTTACCTGTCAATGTGTACCATATTTTTGGCGCAGGTATTCCATATTCCACTAACTATCGAGCAGCAATTGAGCATCATTGCCATACTTATGGTTACCTCAAAAGGTGCCGCGGGCGTTACAGGCAGTGGCTTTATTGTGTTGACATCAACATTGGCGGCTATAAAGGTTATCCCGGTTGAGGGTGTGGCAATATTGCTGGGCGTAGACAGGTTTATGTCTGAAGCCCGGGCGATAACTAATGTGATTGGTAATGGAGTAGCTACTGTGGTGATTGCGAAGAGTGAGGGGGAGTTTGTGGTTAGAGATAGTGATTAGGCATAAGCGCGTTGTCATGCTGAGCTTGTCGAAGCATTGTGAGTAGGCCCCTCGCTCGCCCTTCGACGGGCTCAGGGTGACGGCCCCGTTTTTTAATCATGGCATTATATCATTAAAAAATAAATCAGCCCAATACCTTTAAAATTCCACGCATATCCTCAAATTTGCCCCTCTAAATAAGTGAATACGGCATTTAGGTTCTGATATGGAGTTTTTTGAGGAGATCAATAACCTGCGGTGGATATCGCTGGTAAATATTACTGAAGCTAAGCTGGCGCTCAACATCCGCATTATCGGGGCTGTCGACCTGAGCGCCGATATACTGGCCACTGCCTATAATATACATTTTAACAATTATGCAGCCTATTGCGTAATCGACGAATCCTACCGCAAACAAGCCGGGGATAATGCCGCATTATTCCGCACCTTCACCCAATCCAACTATCTCGACTTCCTGCAACTCGACACCACAACCGGTGACCCAATAGCTGAACTGAAGCATTATGCTTTTTACTGCTTGAATCATATCATCCACGTCGCCGCTTTCGAGGAGCCGGTGATTGTGAAGGGTTAAGAGCTTGTCCGTTTTGTCATAGGGTAGCTGCCGACGTACAAGAGTGTCTGAACCTTGATTTTAGGATTTCGAGATTCAAGGATTTTTTCCTGTGTTATTGAAAAGAGTGTCGGCTTATTGTTGGACAGCATCGGCCGGCAGGTCTCTACACTTTTTCCTTCATCTTCCTTCATCTTTATCTATCTAAGCGACCGGAAATCCTTAAATCCTCTAATCCCAAAAATCAAGGTTCAGACAGTTGCGTTAAGGGATAGCAACGGATACCGGCCCAGATCCGCCAACTGGCCGACTGAAGGAGTAACTATATTCAATACAATCAAACTTATTCTACAAACTATTCACAAGCCGCTCTAACCGCTAACCTCAAATCACTAAACCACCCTTTGTAAATTTTTCATCATCAAATAAAAAATTAACACGCCAAAACTGTAGCGGGCCAAAAATAATTTTAGCTTTGCGATGGAAAAAAATCAAATACCCATGAGTGTTCTCGTAAATAAAGATTCTAAAGTTATAGTTCAGGGTTTTACCGGTAATGAAGGTACTTATCATGCGTCGCAAATGATTGAGTACGGTACACAGGTTGTTGGTGGTGTTACGCCTGGTAAAGGTGGCCAAACGCACCTTGATCGCCCGGTTTTTAATACCGTTGCCGATGCCGTTAAACAAACCGGCGCCGATGTATCGATCATCTTCGTTCCGCCGGCATTTGCTGCCGACGCTATCATGGAAGCTGCCGAAGCCGGCATCAAAGTTATTGTTTGTATCACCGAAGGCATCCCTACCAAGGATATGATTGCGGTTAAAGAATATTTGACAGATAAAGACGCTCGTTTAATTGGCCCTAACTGCCCGGGCATTATCACTGCCGACGAGAGCAAAATTGGCATCATGCCGGGTTTTATCTTTAAAAAAGGTAACGTAGGTGTAGTTTCAAAATCAGGTACCTTAACCTACGAAGCGGTTGACCAGGTGGTTAAAGCCGGCTTAGGCATTACCACTGCTATTGGCATTGGTGGCGACCCGATTATTGGCACCCCAACCAAAGAGGCTGTTGAATTATTAATGAACGACCCAGAGACTCATGGTATCATCATGATAGGCGAGATTGGCGGCGGCATGGAAGCCGAAGCTGCCCGCTGGATCAAAGAAAATGGAACTAAACCTGTGGTTGGCTTCATTGCCGGCCAAACAGCGCCTCCGGGTCGCCGTATGGGCCACGCAGGCGCTATTGTAGGCGGTGCCGATGATACTGCTGCTGCCAAAATGAAGATCATGGCCGAGTGCGGTATCCGCGTTGTGGCGTCGCCTGCTGAAATTGGCGCTGCTATGGCTGAAGAGCTGGCTAAGAAATAAACCGTAAATTGTGTCATCTCGAACGTAGTGAGAGATCTATACACAAGCTTAGCAAAACGGCATGTCTATGTATAGATTTCTCCCGCTGGTCGAAATGACATACCCTCTGATACAAATCCTGGCCCAACGGCCGGGATTTTTAGTTTAACAATAATTAACAAACGCTTTGCGTAACGTTTGACACCGAAATTGCATCTTAGCATAAATCTTTTACCTTAATGCGGTTTACCTTTACTTTCTTCTTGCTTTTAATCAGCAGTACCTGTTTATATGCCCAGCAATTTACCGTCAGCGGTAAAATAACTGACGACAGTGGTAAGCCTGTACCCTTTGCCAGTGTGTATATTCAAAATACAACACAAGGAGCATCGGCAAATAGCGAAGGCGAATATTCCATCGGCTTAAAACAAGGCAAATACACTTTACAATTTAAAGCCGTTGGCTATAAACAGGAAAGCCGTGAGCTTAACGTCAGCCAAAACCAAACGCTTAATGTAACCTTTAATACCGAAGTATTTCAATTACAGGCCATTAACGTAGGCGGCAAGGACCCGGCCTACGCTATTATGCGCAAGGCTATTAAAAAACGTAAAACCTACCTGAACGAGGTTAAAGCCTACAGCGTGCTGGTTTACATTAAGGGGATGCAAAAGTTATTGCAGGCACCTAAGAAGTTTCTGGGCGCAAATATTGACCAGATAGGTAAACAGATTGGCCTTGACTCCAACCGCAGAGGCATCATCTACCTGTCGGAGTCTGAATCGAAATATAGCTTCCTGTCGCCTGATAATGTGCATGAGGAGATGATCTCATCAAAAGTATCAGGCAGCAACCGGGCTTTTAGCTTTAACCGCGCCAGCGACCTGAAAGTTAATTTTTACGAGAATTTTGAAGAATGGCGGGGCATTAGCCTACGGCCGTTAATTTCGCCGGTGGCGGATAATGCATTCTTTTATTACAACTACAAATGGCTGGGCGAAAGCGTGGAAAACGGCAAGACGGTGAACAAGATCCAGGTTATCCCACGCCGCGAACACGACCCATGTTTTGAAGGTTACATTTATATTCAGGATGATAGCTGGCGATTGGTTGGGCTAAACCTGTATATCACTAAAAAGGCAAACATTAGTTTGGTGGATACTATTCGGATCCATCAACAGTTTGTACCGGTTAATGATAAAGCCTACATGACCTCGACCCTGCGTTTTGATTTTGTGGGTGGATTGTTTGGCTTTAAACTGGGCGGCTATTTTATTTCAATTTATAAGGGTTACGATCTCAACCCTACCTTCAATAGAAAAGATTTTAACGAAACATTACGCATAACCAAAGGCGTGAACAAAAAAGACAGCACCTATTGGGCAGAAGAACGCCCTATCCCGCTCACCGATGAGGAACGTACGGACTATAAACGCAAAGAGGCCTTGGCCATTAAGCGGGAATCAAAACCCTACCTCGACTCTATCGACCGGGTATATAATAAAGTAAGACCTTTCGGGCTGATTGTCGGCGGTATAAACATCCGCAATCGCTACAAAAAAGAATACTGGCACTTTGACCCCTTGATTCACGATGTGCAGTTTAATACTGTACAAGGTTTTAACATCAACCCGGGCTTGTCATTCACCAAACAAACAGACTCGATCAATAACCGCTATTTCAGAGTCGGGTTGGACCTGGGTTATGGATTTTCTGACCACCGCCTCAATGCTGTTGCCAGTAGTTTAATACCCATAGGCAATAATTTTACGCTGTCGCTTAAAGGAGGATCCGACGTGGAAGACCTGAACGATCTGAACCCTATATCGCGCCTGGCCAACACCGTTCACAGTTTGTTCGCTAAACAAAACTTTGAGAAGTTTTATCAGAAACAATTTGTAGACGCGTCGTTATCCGGCCGTATAAGCGGAGGCTTGAAAGGCAGCGCCACAGCTGAATTTGCACAACGCAACTGGCTGGAAAACGCTACCGGCTATAGCTTTTTTGGTACGCGGAATTATACCTATAACAACCCGCTTGCTTTAAATACAGGCGGGGCTTTATTTCCAGATAACCGTGCATTTAAGGTGACGCTTCGCACCAGTTATGATTTTAGTAATAAGTATGAAACTTATCCAAACGGCCGGCATTACTTACTGTCGCCATACCCAACTATCGGCTTTAATTATACCAAGGGTATGAAGGGTATTTTTGGATCGGATGTTGATTACGACCGTGTATCTTTTGATATTCAGCAAACAGACCTAAACTGGGGTATTTACGGACGAACGTCGTACTACGTGAGCATCGGCAAATTCATTAACAGCAACAGCGTTTATTTCCCTGATTACGCACAATTTCATGGCAATGAGGCGTTGTTTTACCGCTCAGACCCCAACAGTTTCCTGCTGCTGAATTACTATACTTACAGCACCTATAAGCAATACCTGGAAGCCCACCTGGAACACAATTTCTCGGGTTTTATCATGAACAAGATTCCCGGCTTAAGAAAACTGAAGCTACAGGAGATCATCCACGTAAACTACCTTACCACGCCCGATCTGCATAATTACTATGAACTTGGTGCAGGCATTAAATACCTTAATTTACGGGTATTGTACGGCGAGTCGCATAACAGTGGAGCCAACGTGCATTCGGCTATGAGGATTAGTTTGAGCTTTTAAAAGATAGGTGCATGCCGCTTATGGACGCTAAAGGAGAATTTATTATCTTAGCAGCCATTTTATAATAACATGAATAAATTTTACGGAACGGGAATAGCAATTGTTACCCCTTTTCTTGCAGACGGGCAAGTTGATTATGACGGGCTGAAAAGACTCATTGACCATTTGGTTAATGGCGGTGTGGAATACATCGTGTCGTTAGGTACAACCGGCGAGAGCGCCACATTGACTGCCGAAGAGAAGAAGAAGGTTTTTGCATTTACCGCCGAAGCAGTTGCCGGTCGCGTTAACCTGGTTGCAGGCATAGCAGGCAACAACACCGCACAAGTCGTCGAAGAGATTAAAGCATTCGACATTGCGGGTTATGATGCGATATTATCTGCCAGCCCGCAGTATAATAAACCCACCCAGGAGGGTATTTACCAACACTACAAAGCCATTGCCGAAAATTCAAAACTGCCAATACTGCTGTATAATGTACCAAGCCGTACCGGCAGCAACGTAAGTGCAGCTACTACCGTGCGCCTGGCAAAGGAGTTTAAAAACATTGTAGGTATCAAAGAAGCATCTGGTAATTTTGACCAGATTAACCAGATTATGCGCGACAAGCCTAAAGATTTCCTGATGATATCAGGTGACGATCCGATTAGCTTCCCGATGATTGCGCTGGGTGCTGTGGGTGTAATATCAGTTGTAGGCAATGCCTTACCGCGCCAAACTTCTGATATGATTCGCAAATGCTTGAATTACGATTTCAAAGGTGCACAGCAAGGCCACTATGACTTGCTGAACATCACCAGCCTGTGCTTTGTTGAAGGCAGCCCGGCAGGTGTTAAAACAGCTTTGAAAGAATTGGGTATCTGCGGCGATACCGTTCGCCTGCCCCTGGTGCAGGTTAGCGAAAGCGTGAAAGAAGAAATAATTGAAGAACTTAAAAAGTTTGCCAAATAACCACCTTAATTAAGTAAAAAACTAAAAAGGCATCCGTTTACCGGATGCCTTTTTAGTTTACAAAAAAACCCGCTGCAGGCAGCCGGGCTTTGTTTAGGCTGATACCAAAGTATCTTAAGCTTTGTTTTTAGTGTCCTGGATTTCCAGACGTATAGCTTGTGCCAGGTTTTTCAAGTCTTGCATGCCTTTACGTACACGGGTTCCGGCGGCGCTGTTACCTTTGTTGTAAAACTTGTCAGCATCGGCTTCCAGCGACGCAATAAGGTTCTTTACTTCAGTGAATTTTTTCATCAGTTAACTCCTTTTTAAAATACTTTGAGGTTTTTTGTTTTATTGTAGCTAAGCTAAAATGTTTTTATTGAAAAAAAAATACTTCAAAAGGCATTAAATACGCTTTTTTTCCACATTTACAGCAGGTTATCCCGCTATAGAAATTGGCATTCATAATGTTTCAGACCATTATTTATCGATATTATAATATTTTTTTCTTTTTAATAAAAATACACACAAGCATCATCCGATAGCACTGAAAATCAAGGTAATGGTATTAACCTTAGTGCACAGAAACATATTAATTATATAATCTATTTGCTGCTTACACAAATCAAACAACCAATTGACGCCTATTTAGCTATAGGCGTGCTTATATTTTTTAAAATCATAAATAATGGTTGCTTTTGGCTGTTATTATTGCCGTTGCTATAGCCGTTGCCCAGTAACAAGTCTATTCTGCCATCGCCGTCAATATCACCAGCATCCATCGTCATACCATTGCTAAATGGGGTGTCAAGCGGTAAGGTATAAGCCTGAAAATTAAACCCGCCTTTGTTCTCCAGATATACAAATGCCTGCCAGGGTTTCACCGTGCCCGGAAACTCGCTTATGGCAGCAATATCCAGATCGCCGTCGCCATCAAAATCACGGGCTATGGCTTTATAGCAACCATTTATCGGGTAAAAATATTTTTGAGTAAAGTTATCCTTACCATCGTTCAAATAGATATACACACCATGATAGGGTTTCAATATCTGGCTAAAGTCGCCATTGTCGCCACAGGTGTAAATAATATCTTTAAAGCCATCGCCATTAAAATCAACCAGATCAAAAGAACTTGAACCGTATGAAGGTGGGAAGCCCAGCACTTTACGTTCAGTGAAATTGCCTTTACCGTCGTTAGCGTAAAAGAATATACCCTCATCGCCTTGCGCAAACAACGCCCATATATCCTGGCTTTTTGTTTTGGAATTATATGCGATGATGGTTTTCAGGCAGCCGGGCTTATCTCTGAGCACATGCTCCTGTATCTGGCCATTAGGGCGCTCAACCCAACTTAATCTGCCCGCCATTTTACCAAACTGGGCTATCAGGTAATCTTTTTTACCATCGTTATTTAAGTCGACGATATCTGTTGATAAGGGCCGACCCAGTTGATAATACTCAGGCTGAGGCGCCTCGGTAATCTTTCCATGGGCTGCTATTTTAATTTCTTTAACAAAACCATTTTTAAAATTGTTAGCCCACAAGTTTTTGCCTATGAAAGTAGTGGTGATCTTATCTTGCTGAAACAGCATGTTCACTACGGTGCCACCTAAAACAGATGCGCTCATGGTCTCACCTTTATCATTAAGCGTAATGAGACGGTTATTTAGCCCGTCTGCTACTATTATACGGTGCGGACTGACACTATTATCAATTTTTACATACGATGCCATGGCATGTATAGAATCCCACTGAGTTGTTGGCTGTATCTTAAAAACGGGGAGTTGATGTATTGGTTCGGCAATTTTTTGAACAGGAAGGCGCTCAGGAGCCTTTGACACATAATATGCTATGATTTGCACCCAATGCGTCGAATCAATTTGCGGCGTGTTTGGCAGATAACTTGCATCGCTTTCAGGGTCAACTACCTGTGACCTTTCGATTTCAGACTTAATGCCCATATACCTACCCATTACAGGCAATACGTGGTCGCGCCAAGTAACCTTATCCAACAAAGACGGGGCAGGCAATTGATGACAAGACTGACAATACTGAGCCGCTGCCACCTCACCTTTGCTGATGTCTTCAGTGTTAGCAGACGCGCCTGACTGTTTTGTTTTGGTGCCACCGCTGCATCGTATCAATATAACGGCAAATGAAATAAGCGATATTACTGCAAGCAACTTATTGGACAGGCGCATAATTGGTTTATATTGGATGAGGACTAATTTATCAAAATATACAAAAAAGAAAATGCCATCCTTAAAAGATGGCATTATACGTTTATAAAAAGATATCAATTATGCTACCGGAGCGGCTTCGCGATAATGGCCGGCTTTCAGCTTTTCGCCCATAGCACTGTAAGCATCCAGCGTGCGCTGTACGTCTTCCAAACTGTGCGTTGCGGTAGGTATCAATCTCAACAATATCAACCCTTTAGGAATAACCGGGTAAACTACAATAGAGCAGAAAATGCCCCAGGTTTCACGCAAATCGCGGGTTAGGGCGGTTGCTTCATACAGGTCGCCTTTCAGATAAACCGGGGTAACCATGGTATTGGTAACCCCAATATCAAAGCCCCGCTCTTTTAAACCGGCTTGTAATGTATTGGTTATTAACCAAAGTTTCTCGCGCAGTTCAGGCATTGATTTAAGCATCTCAAAACGCTTTTTAAGTCCGATAACCATTGGCATCGGCAACGCTTTGGCAAATATTTGTGAGCGCATGTTATAACGCAGGTAATCAACAATCTCTCTATCGGCAGCCACAAAACCACCTATGCCTGCCATTGATTTGGCAAAGGTACCAAAATACACATCCACACCATCAATACAGTCTTGCTCTTCATGCGTACCCGCACCCGTTGGGCCCATGGTACCAAAGCCATGTGCATCATCAACCAATAGCCTGAAATCAAATTTCTTTTTCAGGTCGATGATCTCTTTCAGTTTACCTTGTGCCCCTGACATACCAAAAACCCCTTCGGTGATTAACAATATACCACCTCCGGTTTGCCCGGCTAAACGGGTAGCACGCTCCAGTTGTTTCTCGCAACTGTCCAAATCATTATGCTGGTAAACAAAACGTTTGCCCATGTGCAAACGCACCCCGTCAATAATGCAGGCATGCGACTCGGCATCATAAACAATCACATCGTTACGATCAACCAAAGCGTCGATAATTGACACCATGCCCTGGTAACCATAATTCAATAAAAATGCCGATTCTTTGCCTACAAATTCGGCCAGGCCGTTCTCTAATTCTTCGTGATGAATGGAGTTACCAGACATCATCCTTGCGCCCATTGGGTAGGCCATTCCGTAATCGGCTGCTGCTTTAGCATCGGCTTCACGTACTTCGGGATGATTGGCTAAGCCTAAATAATTGTTCAGGCTCCATACTAAATGCTCTTTACCGTTAAATAACATGTGCGGAGCGATTTCTCCTTCAAGCTTTGGGTAGGAAAAATACCCGTGCGACCATTTTTGATGTTGCCCTATCGGGCCTCCCATACTACTGGTGATTTTGTCAAATAAATCCAAACTATCCCCTATTTATCGTTTTCAAATATGCAAATATACGTTACTGAGAGTCAAGAGACAAGAACCAAGCGCCAAGACCGGCTACTAAATAGATTTTAATGAGCATCTTTCATAAAAAAAGCCAGGAATCGAGAATAGTGTATCTTGATTCCTGGCTGTTGTCTCTTGACTGTATATGATTAATCTACGTTGTCGTGTAAGAAAGAGTTGCTGTCGCGAATCTCGATCTTGCCGTCAGCATCAGGTAATAATGAAAACCTTGATACCTGGCTCTCGCTTGAAGCAGGAGTATCCTGCAGCGATACTTCTTTACGTTTATAAGCCGGCACATTCTCCAGCTCCTGGATATTGCCGCTGCGTAATTTCATGCTCAGATCTTTCAGCCGCATAATACGCTCGCGCGACTTGCGTAACTGCTCCTCGATCGATTCATCAGTTTTATTATCATCAGCGCTAACCGCAGGTTCTGGTTCAGGCGCTATCGTAGCAACCGGCTCTTCCTCAATCTGCGCTTCGAAATTGATAACAGCTTCTGTTTCAGGTTCAGCCAGCTTGAAGGTAAACTCAGGCAGTTCGGCCTCTCTTTCATTTGCCGGCTGGTCTTCAATCTCCTGGAAATTATATTTAACTACAGGCTCAGCTTGTTTCTCTTCGGGGCGACTTGTAGCAAACAGGTCAAATAAACCGGCTTGTTGTTCTTCTTTTGGTTGTTGTTGTGGTTGGCCCTTAATATATAGTTCAGACGCCTTATTTTCAGCAGGAGCAACTACCGGTGTAATGAAATCATTAACCGGGCGCACCAGCGGTGCATCCGGAACCAGCATGTTTACAATTTTTTTGCTGTTAAATTCTTTTTCGCGCTCGTCTTTAGTTTGGAAACCGGTAGCAATAATAGTTACTGATATTTTATCACCTAAATTTTCATCGCGGCAGTTACCCCAGATCAGATCGGCAGCAAGGCCGGCTTCTTCCTGTATATAATCTGTGATGATGCTCACTTCATCCATAGTCACCTCTTTTTCACCAGAGCTGATGTTTAGCAGGATATAACGTGCACCCTCAATTTCATTATCCTTTAACAATGGTGACGACAAGGCGCCTTCAACTGCACGCAATGCCCGGTTGTCGCCCTCGGCAGAGCAGCTGCCCATTATGGCTACACCGCTATCTTTCATCACAGTGCGTACGTCTTTAAAATCAACGTTTATATAACCTGGTAAAGTAATAATCTCGGCGATACCCTTGGCTGCAGTGGTCAAAATATCATCGGCTTGCGCAAACGCAGAGCCTAAGGTTAAGTTCCCAAATATCTGGCGTAACCTGTCATTTGAAATTACCAGGAATGAGTCAACATATTTTTTTAGCTCCTCCATACCTTCTTCGGCCTGCATTTTACGACGCTTGCCTTCAAAAGAGAAAGGGGTAGTTATAATACCTACAGTCAGGATATCCAATTCGCGGGCGGCTTTGGCAATGATAGGGCTTGCACCTGTACCTGTACCACCACCCATACCAGCGGTAATAAACAACATTTTGGTATTGGTACCCAGCATTTGCTTGATATCGTCAATATTCTCGATAGCCGAGTTTTTGCCAACCTCCGGGATTGAGCCGGCGCCCATACCTTCTGTTAAGCTTGCGCCTAGTTGTACCTTATTAGGTATCGGGCTTAACTCTAATGCCTGGGCATCAGTGTTACAAATTATAAAGTCGACCCCGGTAATACCTTGCTGGTACATGTGGTTTACTGCATTACCACCGCCACCGCCAACACCAATAACTTTGATGATTGACGATTTTTCTTTTAACATCTCAAATTGCATAATCCTAATTTTCAGCTATGTATAATTTGACGAATCCTTTATTTCACCATCGTAATATTAGCACTTTTTCAACAAGGTTTTTCCACAAATGTCTATAATGTGGAAAAATTGAAATATGTTGAAAAGTACTATAAACCCAATCGTCAGCCCCCTCTAAATCTCCCCCGGAAGGGGAGACTTTTGAATGTGCTTTTCAAAGCCCTCCCTACTGGGGAAGGTTTGGGTGAGGCTGCTTTTACTTCAAAAAGTCCTCGTCCTTGATATCGTCTTTAATAAATTTCTTTCCGCTTTCTAAAATTTTACCAAATAAGCCAAATTTCTTCTCTTCGGTGTATTTCGTTTTATCCACCTTAGTTTCAGCCGGTTGTTGCACCTCGCCTATGTATTCCATTTTCTGGATACCTTTTATCAGCAAGCCGATACCCGTTGCAAAAGTTGGGCTTTGCAGCTCTTCGTAAATATTCTTCGGCAATACCTCATTTTTAGCCAGGTGCTCGTTAGGGTAACCAACGCGGCAATCCAGTCCGGTTACAAACTCAACCATTTGCGGCAGGTGCTTCAACTGCGCGCCGCCACCGGTAATTACAATCCCGGCAATCAGTTTTTTCTCATATCCCGATGATTTGATCTCATAATACACATGCTCTATGATCTCTTCCATACGGGCCTGGATAACGTAAGCCAGGTTTTTTACGGATATTTCTTTTGGTTCGCGGCCACGCAAGCCCGGAACGCACACAATCTCATTTTCTTTATTCTCGTCAGCCAGCGCCGAACCGAATCTAACTTTCAGTTGCTCGGCAATGTTGCGCATTACTGAACAGCCTTCGCGGATATCTTCAGTAACGCTGTTACCGCCAAATGGAATAACGGCGGTATGACGAATAATACCTTCATGGAAAATAGCCACATCAGTAGTACCGCCACCGATATCAACCAAAACAACACCGGCTTCTTTTTCCTCGTCGCTCAAAACCGCCTCAGACGATGCCAGGGGCTCCAGAATAAGTTCCTGGCTTTCCAAATGCGCCTTATTAACACATTTCACAATATTTTTAATAGCCGTAACCTGGCCGGAGATAATATGGAAGTTAGCTTCCAGACGCACGCCTGCCATACCTATGGGATCTTTGATGCCAGGTTCGCTGTCCACAGTAAACTCCTGCGGTAAAACGTGGATGATCTCCTCGCCCGGCGGCATTACCAGGTTATACATGTCTTCAATCAGCTTATCAATATCCTTACGGCTGATTTCTGATTGCAGATCGCGGCGCGTTATCAAACCACGGTGCTGTAAACTTTTGATATGCTGACCCGCAATACCCACGTTTACTACACGTATTTCGACGTTTGACTGCGCCCCGGCAATTTCAACCGCGCCCGTGATACCCTGAACGGTTTTGTCAATGTTTGATACAACTCCGCGGGTTACACCTGCAGATTCGGCTTTCCCAATGCCCAGGATTTCGATCTTGCCGTTTTTGCTGCGACGGCCAACAATTGCGCAAATTTTAGTGGTACCGATATCCAATCCCACTACAATTGGCGAACTTTTTTCTTGTGTTGAACTCTTATCCATATTTACTATTTTATTTGAGATGTGTCTTTTTTTACTGTTTTACCCGTATCGGCTACCGCTGTTTTTATTTTCAATGAATCGGCCTTGGTATTTTTTACCCCGACTATCTGGTTAGCATATTTTATATTAATGATTTTATAAGCATCCCAGCCAACCTGCGGTAATGCCTGCTTGTAAAAAGCCATCAGGTTTTTAAACTTAAGATCGAGCGAGTCTGCATTACCCAGCAAAATACGCTGGTTGCCTACCCGTGGAATCAGCTCAATTTCATGGCTCTGATTTACATATATCTGCCCTATCTGTGCGTCCCACAAAGAATCTTTACGAATGTATGATACGGTCTTAAACAGATCGCGCGCCAGGGCAGTATGCAGGGTATCAACCTTGTTTTTAAAAGGCTCATCAATAAAACCATTAGCTGCCAGCACTCTTGATGTAAAGTTTGGCGATAGCGGAATCTTCAGCCCGTTTTTATCGATATAAAAATCCTGGTCGTTTTGGTTCATTACCCGCATAATAGGCTCGCGCTGCTCTATCTCAATCATCAGGATACCATCCATATCAGTATAAACTTTAGCATATTCCACAAACGGATTTGCCTTCAGCCTGTTCTCTAACTGATGCATATTAATGCCATCAATACGGCGCCCAACCAGCGTGAAGCTACTCAGCTGTAAAATACTCTCTACCTCTTTTTTGTCGATGAAATACTGGCTGCCGGGAATGTAGATCTTTACATCCTTACAAACCACCTCAGCCTTTTTCACTTCAATGAAACTCATAAGCACAACCAGGCCAGCCAGGCTAATGAGCCAGGTAAAGCTTAGTAAAATAATGCGCCATATTGGTTTCTTAAACATTTGTTAATGCACTTTTTAATGGTTGTACTAACTGATCTATATCGCCTGCGCCAACGGTTAAAAGCAGCGCCGGTTGCTCTGATCTTACTTTTTCTATCGCCGCTTCTTTGCTGATGATCTGGCGGTTTTCCAGTTTCATCAGATCAAGAATAATGGCCGACGTTACACCCTCAACCGGCAATTCGCGGGCCGGGTAAATATCCAGTAGCAGCACTTCATCGCTCATATCCAAAACCTCGGCAAACCCTTCCACAAAATCGCGGGTGCGGGTATACAGATGAGGTTGAAAAATTGTTGTGAGTTTTTTGTTTGGATATAATTTTTTGATGGATGAGATAGTCGCTCTCAACTCTTCCGGGTGATGCGCATAGTCGTCGATATAAATATGCGCAGGTGTTTTAACGATGTATTCAAACCTCCTTTTCACACCCTTAAATGAGCCTAAGGCACGCTTGATAGCATCGCCGGAGATACCTAACATCAACCCAACTTTACTTGCTGCAACCGCATTCTCGATATTATGCACACCGGCAATACCCAGCTTGATGTTTTTGATGCTGACATCGCCACTCACAAAATCAAAATAGAAATCGCCATCCTCAACACGGATGTTTTTCGCAATGGCATCGGCCGTTTCAGTGATGCTGTAGGTAAACCCTTTTTCCAACGGCAAACCTTTGCGGTGTATCAGCGTCCCCCCCGGCTTTATCTGCGACGCATACATTCGGAACGACTCCGTAAGCTGCGAATGATCGCCATAAATATCCAGGTGATCAGCATCCATTGAGGTTACAATGGCGATATCCGGATATAGCGTCAGGAATGAGCGGTCGTACTCATCTGCCTCAACCACTACAATATCGTTATTGCCAAACAACACATTGGTTTGATAATTTGAAGCGATACCACCCAGGAAAGCCGAGCAATCTTTACCCGAATCTTTCAGGATATGCGCTACCATGGTTGAGGTAGTAGTTTTGCCATGCGTACCGGCTACGCCAATAGTAAAGCGCCCCTTACTGATTAAACCTAAAACCTGCGAACGTTTCCACAACGTAAAGCCTTTACGTTGAAAGAAATTTAGGATATCGGAGTCTTTGGGAATAGCCGGGGTGTAAATAATCAACGTACCCTCAACTACATCGCGGAAGCTTTTAGGCACATTCTCGCAGTTATCCTCAAAAGTTATCTGAATGCCTTCGTTATGCAATTCGTCGGTCAGGTCGGTCGGGGTTTTATCATAACCACAAACAATACAACCCAAATGGGCAAAGTAACGTGCCAGGCCACTCATGCCAATGCCGCCTATACCTATCAGGTAAACTCGTTGTATGTTGCGTAATTCCATGTTCTATTTTATTGGGTTGATTAAGTTGATTAGGTGAGTGGTTTTTAGTGCCACACTATCTATCAACTTATCTCACCATTTTATTTCTACTACTTTAATAACTCAGTCAACCATTCACTAAATCAACCACTCACCAAAAAACTCAGCCTCCCCGTAAAGGGAGGGTGAGTTAGGATTTAATTGTTAATTGTTATTTGTATAACCTCTTTTGCGATCACCTCATCAGCATCAGGCAGGGCCATTTTGCCAATGTTGTCGCTTAATCTTTTTTGTAAATCTTTATTCTGTAACAGCTCTAAAGCTTTATCTACCAATTTTTCTTCGGCATCGCGGTCGGCCACAAAAACAGCCGCTTGCTCGTGCAGCAGCGCCAGCGCGTTTTTGGTTTGATGGTCTTCGGCCACATTTGGCGACGGCACCAGGATAACCGGCTTTTTCACCACGCACAGCTCGGCGATAGTGCCCGCACCGGCGCGCGATATGATCACATCGGCGGCGGCATAAGCCAGATCCATACGGTTCACAAACTCCATGATGCGCACGTTAGGATGATAGCTTTCGCCCAGTTGCTCAATAATGGTTTTATAATAAAACTTACCGGTTTGCCAAATCAACTGCACATCGGCAGCAATGATTTTGTCTATATGTGCCAGTATGCTGTTATTTAAAGTACGTGCACCCAAACTGCCCCCCGTTATCATGATGGTCTTTTTTTCGGACGACAGGTGGTACAGCTCTAAAGCCTGCAATTTTTTACCGACAATATCTACCGACTCGCGCCGGATGGGATTACCCGTCTTAATAATTTTATCAGCCGGAAAAAACTGCTCCATGCCATCAAATGCCACACAGATCTTTTCGGCTTTTTTACCCAACCACTTATTGGTGATACCGGCGTATGAGTTTTGCTCCTGGATTAAATACGGAACACCTTTTAACGAGGCGGCATACAACAGCGGACCAGAGGCATAGCCACCTACACCAACCGCGGCATCGGGTTTAAAATCTTTGATAATTTGCAGCGCCTTATTCACGCTATTAAACAGCTTAACCGGGAACAGCAGGTTTTTCCAGATTGATTTGCGCTGGATACCCTGAATATTCAGGCCAATAATTTTATAACCGGCGGCAGGCACCTTTTCCATCTCCATGCGGCCATTGGCCCCAACAAACAGGATCTCAGTGGCCGGATCAAGCTTTTTCAAGGCATTGGCAATAGCAATAGCCGGGAAGATATGTCCTCCGGTACCGCCTCCGCTAATGATGATTCTTTTTGGCTTTGTTGACTCCACCGATTATTTATTTTTTAATTTCTCTTTTAATTCATCTGCACATCTGCATATCCACACATTTGCACATTATTTACGCCGTCGCCAAGTTTCCAACCTCTTTGATCTCGCCCACTACCACCTTTTTCGGGTCCTCGATATCCCGGCTTACTGATAGTATAATTCCGAATGCCACACTGGTGAACAACATTGATGTACCGCCCATACTTACAAACGGCAAGGGCACCCCGGTTACCGGCCCCAGCCCTACAGCCACCGCCATATTGGCAAATGCCTGAATAGTTAAGCTAAAGCTTAGCCCCGCAGCCAGTAAGGCGCCAAAGGCTTTTGGCGCTTTGGTTACAATTTTGATGCATCGGTACAGCAAAAACAGATATATCCCGATTAACAAAACCCCGCCCAGTAAGCCGTATTCTTCTATAATGATTGCATAAATCTCATCTGAATAAGCTTCGGGCAGATAATTTACCTCGCTGCTTTTTCCCGGGCCTTTACCAAATAATCCGCCTGATGCAATAGCAATCTTAGCGTGATCGGCCTGGAACGATTTATCAGGGTTAGCAGCCTCCGGGTGCATGAACGTATGGATACGCGACACATAAGTTTTACGGCGCGGCCCCAGAAAAATCACACCCGTTAACAACACAGCACCGGCCAAACAGGTGATGGCAATTTGTTTGATACTGATACGGCCAATGATCAGCAAAAGCACACTAACACCAAACAGCATCAATGCGGTTGATAAGTTTGCTAACGCGATGAGGATAAACACCAGGCAAACAGCCCCCATAATCGGGATGAATGATTGCTTAACATCTTTAATATTTTCCTGCTTGCGCGATAATGAGCGCGCCAGGTAAGTGATCAGCGCCAGTTTTGCTAAATCGGATGTTTGAAAACTAAGGCCCGTGCCCGGTATAGCAATCCAACGACTGGCATCATTAACATGACTGCCGAACAGCAGCGTATAAACCAGCAATGGGATGGTGATATACATCAGCAATTTGGAGATACCCGAATAGTACCGGTAGTCAAGTTTATGCGATATATACATCAGCCCAATACCACCTACAATCATCGCCAGGTGCTTCATCAATATCGACTCGACACCTACCCCACGCTTATAAGCCAGTGTACCAATAGCGCTATATACCGACAACAGCGATACCAGCGACAGCAATATGACAATAAGCCATATCCAGCGGTCTCCTTTGATGTTACCTAATATTTGATTCATACCCCCTGGCCCCCTAAAGGGGGAACTTTTAGCTAGTTTGCAATTATGTTTATTCTCTCTATAATATGTTGCTTACCTCCATTACTCCCCCTTTAGGGGGCCGGGGGGTTAAAGCTCCTTCACCGCAGCCTTAAACTGGTTGCCGCGATCTTCATAATTTTTAAACAGGTCAAAGCTTGCGCAAGCTGGCGATAACAACACCGTATCGCCTTTGGCAGCCAGATGATAGGCTGCCTGGGCCGCATCTGCTGCCGAACTTGTATTGACGATGACGTCGACCAGATCCTCAAAAGCCGCGTGAATGCGCTGATTGTCTTTGCCCAAACAAACGATGGCTTTAACCTTTTGTTTAACTAAATCTCTCAACATTGAATAGTCATTACCTTTATCAACCCCACCCAGTATTAACACCACATCGCTGGTCATACTTTCCAGCGCATACCAGGTTGAGTTTACATTGGTAGCCTTTGAGTCGTTAATAAAGCTGATGCCTGATATTTTGGCAACAAACTCCAACCGGTGTTCAATATTCTTGAACGTGGCCAAACTGTCTCGCAGGGTATCATTACGTAACTCAAGCACTTTTGCTACTATGCCCGACGCCATAGAGTTGTAAATGTTGTGCTTGCCCTGCAGCGCTAATTCGTTAATTGACATTGTAAAATGTTCTTGTGGTGTGTTTATGACAATATTGTCGTTTTCGAGATCTGCTCCCGTAGTTATTTGCTTTTCAATTGAGAATGGATACAACTTAGCCGCAAAGCTCCTGGCTTCCATTACTTTTATGGTTTCCGGATCATCAGCGCAATAAATGAACACATCATTGGCTGTCTGATTCTGTGTTATGCGGAATTTTGAAGCCGCATAGTTCTCCATTTTATAATCGTACCGGTCAAGGTGATCCGGGGTTATGTTCAGCAACACTGCGATATCAACCTTAAACTTGTACATATCATCAAGCATAAAGCTGCTTAGCTCAAGCACGTAGGTATCAAAGCTCTCGGTAGCTACCTGGTAGGCAAAGCTTCTGCCTATGTTACCCGCCAGGCCCACATTTAATCCCGCGTTTTTCAGGGTAAAATAGGTAAGGCTGCTGGTAGTAGTTTTACCGTTTGAACCTGTTATGCCGACGATCCTGGCATTGGTATATCTGCCCGCAAACTCTATCTCAGATATTACCGGGATACCTTTTTCTTTAATTTTTTTGATGATCGGAGCCTTGTCAGGAATACCCGGACTTTTGATCACCTCGACGGCGCTTAAAATCTCGCTCTCTGTATGCTGGCTCTCTTCAAAACTGATGTTCCACTGCAATAACTGATCTTTATAATGCGGGGCGATAACACCAAAGTCTGACACAAAAACATCATAGCCCTGCTGTTGCGCAAGGTACGCCGCACCCACCCCGCTCTCGCCGGCACCGAGAATAGCTAACCTCTCCCCGGCCCTCTTCAAAGGAGAGGGAGATGATGCATTGTTTGTATTTGTGTTAATACTCATTTTCTTTTTAACTATTCACTAATCTCTAATCTCCAGTCACTAATCTCTAGCGAAGCTTCAACGTCACCACGGTCAAAATGGCCAGCATGATGCCGATGATCCAGAAGCGGGTAACAATTTTTGCTTCATGGAAACCTTTCTTTTGATAGTGGTGATGCAAAGGAGACATCAGGAAGATCCTGCGGCCCTCGCCATATTTCTTTTTAGTGTATTTGAACCAGCCCACCTGTAGCATTACCGAAATATTCTCTACCAGGAAAATGCCACACAGCAATGGCAACAACAACTCCTTACGAATCAGGATAGCAAACACCGCGATGATCCCGCCTATAGCCAGGCTGCCGGTATCGCCCATAAAAACCTGCGCCGGGTACGAATTGTACCACAAGAAACCCACACAGGCACCCACAAAAGCGCCGGCAAAAATTACCAGCTCGCCCGAGTTAGGGATGTACATGATATTCAGATATTCAGATATCACATAGTTACCCGAAACGTAAGCCAGAATAGCCAGTGTAATACCTATGATGGCCGATGTGCCTGTAGCCAAACCGTCAATACCATCGGTAATATTGGCGCCGTTTGAGATAGCTGTAATAATGATGATCACGAAGAGGAGAAACACTACCAGCGTATAATTCTCATAACCCGGCCCCATAAATTTCAAAACCTTACCGTAGTCCAGCTCATTGTTTTTATAGAACGGCATGGTAGTTTTGGTAGACATGACATCCTGCGTTAAAACCGGTTTATTACCGCGCATGTGGAAGTCAATCTTAGCGTCAGAAACTATCGGCGGCTTCACTTCCTGACGAATAGTGATACCTTTATTGGTATACATCACAAAACCAACAATAAGCGCCAAACCAACCTGACCAACTATTTTAAACTTGCCTGCTAAACCTTCTTTGTTCTTTTTAAATACTTTTATATAGTCGTCCAGAAAACCAATGGTTCCTAACCAAACGGTAGTAACAATCATCAGTATGACGTAGATGTTGTCTAACTTAGCAAACAGTAACGTAGGGATCAGGATACCGGCTATAATGATGAGGCCGCCCATGGTAGGGGTACCCTGCTTTTGCATCTGCCCTTCCAGGCCCAGGTTACGAACTGTTTCACCAACCTGTTTAAAACGCAGATAGTCGATCAACCTGCGGCCATACACTGTAGTTACGATTAATGACGTAATAACCGCCATTGACATTCTGAACGTAATGTACTGGAATACACCCGCACCCGGAATGCTGTAGTTCTTATATAAATAAGTAAACAGGTAGTATAACATTTACACCATAAGTTTAAAGTTGTTCAACAGTTCTTCTTTGTCATCAAAATGGTTTTTCACACCTTTGATTTCCTGGTATTTTTCGTGTCCTTTGCCCGCCAGCAGGATGATATCTCCCGGCCTGGCTAATTCGCAAGCCGTTTTTATGGCTTCATGTCTATCGACAATACTGGCCACATTAAATTTTGATTTAACAGATACCCCTTCCTCCATATCACGGATTATTTGCATGGGGTCCTCTGAGCGTGGGTTATCAGATGTCAGGATTACCTTATCACTCCATTCGCAAGCCACTTTTGCCATTACCGGGCGCTTGGTTTTGTCCCGGTCGCCACCGCAGCCAATTACCGTGATCACCTGCTCGTTACCCTTACGGATATTATGAATAGTGCTCAGCACATTCTGTACGGCATCGGGCGTGTGCGCGTAATCAACAATGCCAATTACCTTATTCGGCGATATCACATAATCAAACCGTCCCTCAGCACCAGACAATTTACTCAGGCTGGTCAGCACTTTGGCATGATCCTGATCAAGCAGCATTGCAGCGGCATAAACTGCAAGCAGGTTATATGCGTTAAAACTGCCCACCATCTTAAACCACACTTCTTCATTATCAATAAGCAACAACAAACCGCTAAACTGATTCTCAAGTACCTTGCCCTTAAAGTCGGCCATGTTTTTTAAGCCGTAGGTTTTTTTATGCGCCTTAGTGTTTTGCAGCATAACGCTGCCGTTCTTGTCATCAGCGTTGGTAAGTGCAAAAGCAGTTTTAGGCAAACCGTCAAAGAATGCTTTTTTGGCCTTCAAATAATTCTCAAATGTTTTATGATAATCCAGGTGGTCGTGCGTCAGGTTAGAAAATATTGCCCCGGTAAAGCTCAAACCCTCAATGCGGTGCTGCGCCACGGCGTGCGAGCTTACTTCCATAAAGCAATAATCACAACCCTGAGCTACCATATCATCCAGCAATCGGTTCAGTTCAACCTGGTCTGGCGTGGTATGGGTTGATGGGATAACTTTTCCATTAATCTGGTTTTCGACTGTAGAGAGCAAACCGCATTTATAACCCAGATCACGAAACAGCTGATAAAGCAAAGTAGCAATGGTTGTTTTACCGTTAGTACCGGTAACGCCAACCAGCTTTAATTTTTTGGATGGATTATCATAAAAATTAGCCGACACGATGCCTAAAGCTGCAGCCGAGTCTTTCACCATCAGGAAATCAACCTCAGCGGCAGTATGGCCCGGCAGCTCTTCACAAATCACCGCAACAGCGCCCATTTCAATGGCCTTTTCGATATAGTCGTGACCATCAACCTGCGTACCGCGTACCGCTACGAACAGGCAGCCCGGCACCACCTTGCGCGAATCAAACACAATGGAGCTGATTTCCACATCTGCCGAACCTTGCAGCTCAGTAAATGGTAATCCGGTTATAATATCGCTCAGGCTTCTCATTGCAGTTCGATAAATATTTTTGATCCCTTTGGCGCAGCATTACCCGCCGATATCGACTGGGTGGTTACTACACCGCTTCCTTTTACGCCTACTTTGTAGCCGGCATTGCCCAATGCATATAATGCATCGCTCAGGCTCATGCCGGTTACTGCCGGTACTATACCAACTTTATATTTTTGTTCATCATAAGGTATGCCTTCGCTGGTATCAATACCGGTATTAGCCGAAGCATAAAGCGGTTTTATGCCTAATTTGCTGTATACCTTTTTTACAGCAGCAATATTGCCCTGCTTGATTTTAGGCATGGTGGTATTACCTACGATATGATTTACCGGCGGATGGCTCAGTTCCAGGTCGCTTGAATAAACGCGGTCGGCAATTTTTCTGAACACCGGACCGGCAACCCAGGCCGCTAAATGCGAACCCACACGTGGATTACTGATCACTACGATCATGGAATACTTAGGATGATCGGCCGGGAAATAGCCGCAGAAAGAGGCCTGGTGTGCATCTTTAGCGCCGTAGCCAGATGAACCGTTGGCTATCTGCGCGGTACCGGTTTTACCTGCCACACTGTATAATTTATTTTTGATGACCGTTTTGCCGGTACCTTCTAACACCACACCTTCTAATAGGCCTCTTACTTTAGCCAGCGCCTCGTCTGAACAGACTTTCTCGTTAATTACCCGTGCCTGAAAACGCTCAACCGTATTGCCCATACTGCGTATCTCCTTCACAAAAATTGGCGCTATCTCCTTACCGTTGTTGGCCACAGCGTTGTAAAAAGTCAGCATTTGCAGTGGCGATAATTTCGACTCATAACCATAAGCCATCTGCGCTATAGACTGTAATTTGTTCCAGCTTTTTGATGAAGGATTTTTAATTAGCGGCTGACCTTCGCCCGGTATTTGTAAATGATTTTTTTCATTTAAATGATACCGGTACAATGCATCAGTAAACTCGCGCGGGTTATTAACATAAGCCGGATAAGCCAACTTAACGGCGCCTACGTTTGACGATTCTTCAAAAGCACGCTTGGCGGTGATTACGCCACCGGCATCTTCAGCATCTTTTATATGCAGGAAAACTTTACCATTACGCGGGTTAACCATATCATAACGGCCATGCTGAATATCAACCTTAGTATTGGTATCAATTTTACGCTGATCAAGCAATGTCATATAGGTGGCCAATTTGAACGTAGAACCCGGCTCAGCCTCAGCGCCAATGGCGTAATTAAAGCGCTCCTCGTAACTACCATCTTTAGTACGGGTAAAATTGGCAATGGCACGCACTTCTCCGGTAGCTACCTCCATAAGCACCACGGTACCAAAATCAGCCTGCACGCTATCCAGTTGCTTCTTTAAAGCCTTTTGGGCTACGTCCTGTAAGTTTACATTTATGGTTGAAATAATATCGGCGCCATCTTTGGCAGTTACCTCATCGTCATCGTCATTTACCGGTATATAAACTCCACCGGCAATGCGCTGCATTAGCCGCTTGCCGTTTTCGCCGTTTATGTAGCTGGCGTAAGCGCCTTCCAGTCCCACAGCATTTTTAACGTTTTCGTTTTTATAGCCTATGGTGCGGGCCGCCAATGAGCGGAATGGCAGGATACGTTTATTTTGCTGCAATACAATAAGGCCGCCCTTATATTTACCCATATTAAAGATCGGGAACTTACGTATTTGCTTAAGCTCGGTGAACGTTACCTTACGTCTTATAAGCTGATAGCGCGAGCTGTCTTTGCGCGCCTCGCGCAGCATTCTTGAATAATACCGTTCTGAATGATCAGGATATAATGCCGCCAGATTTGCCGCCAGCGAATCAACTTTTGAATAGAAATTTTTATCGTCAACAATACCACCGGCAAACATATCCATGTGCAGCTCATACTCAGGTACCGAGGTAGCCAGCAAAGCGCCGTCTACTGACAAAATATTACCCCGCGTAGCCTCAACCGTTTCATAACGGGTTGACATTTTAGAGGCCATAGCCTTCCACTTGGCACCCTGCACAAATTGCAGGCGGCACATTTGCAGCACCACTGCCAGCGCAAACACCAATATCAGGCCAAAGGCCAGATATACACGCAGCAATATATTGGTTCTGATACTCATTGGTCAGCTTCCTCCTGTATGGTAATTTTTTGCGCCGGTTGCAACGACTCTTTTATCCCCAGCGTATCTGCCTGTTTTGCCACCTCACTTAGCGTACTTTTATAAGCCAGATCTGCCTGTGTTACTTTGTACTCCCAATTCAGTTCTCTTACTTCTTTAGTCAGCTTATCTATATCGCGTATATTTTTTTCGGCCAGATGCCTGTTAGCAATGTAAATCATCCCCAAAAACGCCACGTACAATACAAAGGGCAATGCCCGCGTAGCCTCGTCAGTCGTAATAAATCCTTTGGTTAAAAATTTGGTCAAAAAGTTTTCAGGAATCTCCTTTACGGGCTTTTCCTCCACAATCAACTCGCGCTCCTGCTCCTCTTGCTCAATCTCAGTACGTAAACGATTGGTCATACACTACTTTTTAACTGCAACCCTTAACTTAGCACTGCGTGCCCTGTTATTATTTTTTATCTCTTCGTCGGTCGCTGTAATAGCGCCGCGACTCACCGCATCAAACGGTTTCTGATCATTACCAAAAAAATCTTTTTCCACCTCGCCGCTGAATTTGCCTTTGGCAATGAAATTTTTAACCAGCCTATCTTCCAGTGAATGGTAAGACATAACCACCAATCGGCCACCCGGCTCCAACACCTCGGCAGTTTGCGCTAAAAACTCTTTCAGCGCTTCCAGCTCCTGGTTAACCTCAATACGCAACGCCTGAAAAACCTGCGCCAGGTATTTATTTTCTTTTCCGCGTGGGATACGATCTGAGATCACATTTTTCAAATCGGCAACCGTATTGATTGGCACATTTAATCGCGCGGTTACTATAGTATGCGACAGCGATTTGGCGTTTTGTATCTCGCCATACACACCAAATATGCGGTGCAGATCGGCCTCGCTATAAGTATTCACTACTATTTTAGCAGTAAGCTCAGCAGCCTGATTCATACGCATATCCAGCTCAGCGTCAAAACGAATCGAAAAACCACGGTCGGCCTCATCAAACTGATGCGATGACACACCCAGGTCGGCCAGAATACCGCTTACCGGTATAGCCCCATGCAGGCGGCAAAAGTTTTTCAGATACCTGAAATTCTGATCGACAAACTCAAAGCGTTCATCTTCGATCATATTGCGCTGCGCATCAGCATCCTGATCAAAAGCCAGCAGTCTGCCGTTTTTGCCCAGATGCTTTAATATCTCTCTCGAATGGCCGCCACCACCAAAAGTCACATCTACGTAAGTACCATCAGGTTTAATATTTAAACCCTCCATGCATTCCTGCAACATCACCGGGTTATGATAATCAGTCATCACCCCTCCTTCCGGCACCACCCATTACCTCTTCGGCCAGGTTTGCAAAGTTTTCAGGCTCATCATCCAGTTGCGCATCGTACGCCTCTTTGGCCCAAACCTCTATTTTATTAAATTGACAAGCCAGCACCACATCGGCACCAATACCGGCGTATTCTAAAAGCGACTTTGGCAAAAGCACCCGGCCCGCACTATCCAGCAGCAATTCAGACGCGCCGCGGGTGAAGTAGCGAATAAATTCGCGGGTCTTTTTCTCGTACGAGTTAAGCTTGCTCAAGTCGTCAACTATCTTATCCCATTCTTTCCGGGTGTAGATAACCAAATGCTTTTCAAAGCCACGATTGATGACAAGCCCCTCACTTACAGCTTCTGGAAGCTGTTTTTTGAGGCCAACGGGTATCATCATACGCCCTTTAGCATCTAGTTTACAATCAAATTCGCCTAAAAAATTCGACATTCTACACTTAGACTATTATGGTAGTGTAAAAGTAAATCACTTTCTCCACTTTATTACACTTTTTCCCACCAAAAAGTTTTCAACATTTAAAAAATGGTTTTTTTCTCCCACTTTAATGAGATTTCGGGAAAGCGGAAAATTTAAAAGATTGATTACCAGATATAAGCCACGAACTGTCTGTGGAAAATGAGGTTTAATTGCATCCTGACCGAAAAAAGCGATATTTAATGCAGATTAGAGCTATAATGAAGAATCTGGGCCGAATTTTATTTACGTTAGCGATGCTATGCTTTGGTGGCAAATTATATGCGCAAGAAACTGTTAATAAAGGAGATATAGTCATTCACATTCACGGGTCAGGTCCGGATTTTCTAAATAAGTTTCAATTAGATATTTACAAACGATCAGATTCCATGAAAATAGTTTATGCCGTATTTGACAGCATCAGGTTTTCGGTAACCCGAAAAGACAGCGCATTTGCGCGCTTATCTGCTAAGTATTGGGAAGGGAAGGGAGATAGCGCCGAAAGACGAAGGCTTTCAGATGCAGTGAGTGCATATTTCGAACGCAATTCTGTATATGATCGCGATTCGATAACGATAGCCGCCAGGCAAGATACTGCCTACAACGCCCTATTGCAGCGCCTAGGCAGCGCCTCTAAAGAGGATTTGTTGCAAACCGGCCGAAATAAGAATAGGTTTCTGATAGATGGCGTTCATTTCGGTTTTGCTATTACTTCGGCATCAGGCTATAAAGCAGTTGGAGTAAGAAGCCCAAGTGCAAACTCGCATCCTTTATTATAGTTTACTTTCGGAAACTATGCAAATTGGCAGGGATTATAAACTCCAACCTTTTTCGCACAGGAAACGCGTTGGTGGTTACTGAAACTCACAGATTCGAAAAATGGAATTTAATTGTTTTAATGACAAATTATAGCGAGATTGGTATAACCTACTAACCATGAGCTATTCTGTTCGACTTTTATTATTGGCGATTTTATTTTACACTGCGAAAGGATTATTTGCGCAAGAGATTGTTAATAAAGGGGATATAGCGATACATATCGTTGATGCTGATGCATGGGGCATGCATAAATTTTTTATTGATATTTATAAGCACAGAAACCAGGTTAAGATAGTGTACGCTCATCGGGATAGTATCAAGCATGCTGAAATACGCAGAGATCCTGCCTATAAACCAATATCACATGCGGCCTTTAGATATCCTTCATCTGATCCAAGGGGACAATCTGCATTAGATAGCCTGACTAAATACTTCGATCTTCATTCAGTATATACCAGAGATTCGGTAACCATCGATATCAAACACGATACTGCATACGGTAATCTTTTATCGCGCATTGCCAAAACCAGCGAAGCGGAGTTAAAACGAAAGCATGATGATGTACATGTGTTAGATGGAGATTTCCCTTCATTTATAGTTATAACCAATAGAGAAAACAAAAAAGCCGAAGCACAATCACCAACAATGCAATCTCATCCTTTACTTTTCACCTTACTCCATCATACTATGGAAGAGGGAAAGTCTCTTAAAGCTGCAGATAAAATCAGAAAGTATTACGGGTATTAAATAACCCCATACAACTCCCCGCCTTTTTCACCCATAGCGTCCACTCGCTTCTCTACCTCCGGGTCTTTTTCAAGCACCGGCGCATGATGCGCCTTAATGCGCGCGTCAATAATCAGCGGACCATAGCAGCCCCAGTGCTTATGTTCGGTAAACTCATTAATACCATAAATATCGTGCGATGGGTTGCTGCGGGTAAAGGTTACCCATACAAAATTGTTGAGGTTTTGAGCCACAAAAGTCGCATCATCGCATAAAACAAATAGCGGAATACCGGCCAGATCAGATTCAGCGAAATGCTCCTGCAAAAATTCAATGATCATGGGTATATCACTGGTGCGGATGTTTTTTGGAATTTCAATAGCCAATATGCCCGGCATTACCATACGGTAGGTTACCAATGGCTTTGGCAGACTGAAGCCGGCAGGAACGTCGGCCCATAGCTCGCGCTTAATATCACCCGCTACGGTGATGGCCACTTTGCTGCCCGAGTTTAGTCCGCTGCCGCTATAGTCGAGCGTGTCGATGGTGGTGCGGGTATAAAAATGCAGATCACGGGTTAGGTCAATACGCTGCAATATGTGCGTCAGGAACTGGCGGATATTATTGACATCCAATGATGGATCATCTTCTTTGGCAGCAATGAGCAGGTATTTTGCCAGACTTAATTGGTTCTTACCAAGAATATGATTGGCGATAGTTAATATTTCCTGAGGCTTACGCTCCTTTAAATAAGGTGTGTAACGCTCGCTGCCAATGGCGAATAACAGCGGATGCACGCCCGCAGCATCAACCGCATTAACTGCCGTTAGTCCCGGGATTTCCTCTGGCAGCGCAGCGCCGCTGATCTCATGGATCAAAGCACCAAAACTGGTATCTTCCTGCGGCGGGCGGCCCACAACGGTGAACGACCAGATGGCATCTTTACGGTGATATACGTTATGAACTTTCAATAGCGGGAAGTCGTGCGTCAGGCTATAATAACCTAAGTGATCACCGAATGGGCCCTCGGGTTTATTCTCGTGAGGCGCTACGGTACCTGTGATAATAAAATCGGCATCGGCAGAAATGCAGAAACCTTCCTCATCATAAAAGTAACGGAAGCGGCGATTACCCAATGCACCGGCAAAAGTCATTTCAGACAGTCCCTCGGGCAATGGCATTACCGCGGCCACCGGGTGCGACGGCGGACCACCCACAAAGATGCTTACCTTTAGCGGCTGTCCCTTAGCATTGGCCTTGGTTTGATGCACACCGATACCACGGTGCAATTGGTAATGCAGGCCTATCTCTTTATTTAATATATAGTCGTTACCTGCCAGCTGGATGCGATACATCCCCAGATTAGCATTCATGATGCCGGGCTTGTCGCTGTCCTCGGTATAAACCTGTGGCATGGTCACAAACGGACCGCCATCCTTTGGCCAGTTTACAATTTGCGGAAGGTCCTCAATATTGCATTTTTCAAAATGCTTGCGTCCCACTTTCATCGGCAAAGCCGATAAAGCAGTAAGCGCTACATTGGCGTATTTAAAAGGATGCCTGAGCGCTTGCATGGGGTCGTTCTTTACATCAACCAGGGTTTTTACTTTTTCTAATGAGTCGCGGAAGATGAATTTAGAACGCTCTAAAGTTCCAAACAGATTTGACACCGCCGGGAATTTACTGCCTTTTACCTTTTCAAATAATATAGCCGGTCCGCCGGCCTCAAACACACGCAGGTGTATAGCGGCCATTTCCAGGTATGGGTCAACTTCTTCTTTTATACGTATTAAATGACCATGTTTTTCAAGGTCGGTAATGCAGGCTTGTAAACTTGGGTAACCCATTCGCTATAGATTCGATAATGTCATTTCGACCGACAGGAGAAGCCTATATACAAAGGCTACAAGCGATTATTAGCGCGTGTACAGATTTCTCGATTCGCTGGAAATGACAGTTTAAGATGCCACAAATGTACAAATTGAAAAAATGTAACTTAAAAATATGAAGCTTTTAGTAGTATTTAGATTGAACTGACCGGGGTTTCGTATCTTTCTCCACCAATCCCACCAAGCCTATAGATAAACATTAAAGTAGGTGCTTAAAAAAACTTATTGCTACTTTTAGCTGTCAAATGTTCAGGACCTGCAATGTCGGTTATTGAGATTACTATTATTATTCTTATAGGGGCTTATTTTGCCGGTTTACTCGGCTCGCTTACCGGCTTAGGCGGGGGCTTTATTATCATCCCGCTTTTTACGCTGGTTCTCCATATTGATATTCACTATGCTATCGGCGCTTCGCTGATCTCGGTTATCGCTACCTCATCAGGTGCGGCTGCAGCTTATGTTAAAGAGGGTATCACCAATATGCGGCTGGGCATGTTTTTAGAGATAGCCACCACCTCGGGGGCGATGCTGGGCGCCATATTAGCCATTTATACCCCCACACATTATATTGCCATTTTGTTTGGATTGATATTGATCTCGTCGGCCATCTTGTCTGTACGAAAAAAGAAACAACACATCTTGCAACATAAAAGTTATCTGGCCGAAAAACTAAAATTAAATGGCAGCTATCCTACCGCAGACGGCCCGGTTGAATATGGGGTAACTAATGTTGCCGGCGGTTTTGGCACTATGTTATTTGCAGGGGTAATATCTGGCTTGCTGGGTATAGGTTCAGGCGCCTTAAAAGTTGTAGCAATGGATAATATAATGCGCATACCTTTTAAAGTTTCTACAACTACCAGCAATTTTATGATTGGTGTTACGGCAGCGGCCAGTGCGGTTGTTTACCTGCAACGCGGCTATATAGACCCGGCGCTATCTATGCCCGTGGTGGTAGGTGTGCTGTTTGGCGCTTTAACCGGGTCAAAAATTTTAGTGAACAGCAATTCATCGAAATGGATCAGGGTAATGTTTGCAGTTGTGATTACATTCATTGCAGTACAAATGATTTATAATGGCGTGACCCACAAAATATGATGAGTAAGCTCAAAGATACCGACATACAAAATATCATAGGCTGGGTACTGCGCTCAGGCGTATTTTTATCAATAGCTATATGTGCCTTGGGCGCATCGATATATTTATTCAGGCATGGGCATGACATAGCCAACTATCACAACTTCACGGGTGTGCCAGCTTCAGTACAACTAGGCGAGATTGTAAAAAGTGTTACCGAGTTGAAAGGGCGCGCTATTATACAGGCCGGTATTATATTACTTATTGCTACACCTATAATGCGCGTATTATTTTCGGCAATTGGCTTCGTTGCCGAAAAAGACTATTTATATACCGGTATAACCATTTTGGTACTGGCAATTATTTTCATCAGCATGTTAAGCGGCCATGCAGGCTAATTAGTTTCCGGCTACTTCACCCGCACTGCCGGTAGCACGTTTTTGCTCATCTTCATTACCGGTCCGGTGTTTAGCGGCACTTTTCAGCGACACGTTCCCGAAACGGTAGGTAAATGTCAGAAAGAACCGGCGGGTTTCTATCTTATCGTACACAGTCATATGTAAGTTTTGGTAATTGATGGCGCTCCAATCGCGGTGGGTGTTAAATATATCTGATGTATTAAATGTTAAAGTGCCATTATTATGCAAGATACGTTTTGATAAACCGGCACGTACATAGTAATCGGCTTTAAACTGTCCGATGCCGTAAAAAGTTGGCGAGTCGTACTCACCGCCTATTTCGCCCGAAAAAGTGTCAGAGAATTTAAAGCGCTGGGTACTGTTAAAAATTACGTACTGCGTGCCTTTATTCAAATTGCCGTATTTTGGATAGGCCACGATACGCTGATAAGATGCATCAATATTGTTATCAGCTTCCCACCAGGTGGTAAAAATTATAGGCACGTAAAACCTGACGCCATATATCGAAAGCTTTCCAAAATTTTCAGTAACGGTACGACTCACTTTTGATGAGTCATTCAGCATATAACCATTAAAGTTATAGAAGTTACTAGTCACACTGGCATATAGCGTAGCCAAATACTTACTGTAAGTGTGCGATAAACTCAGGTAGTTGGTAAACGACGGTGCAATGTTTGGATTACCCTGCTTATAGTCGTACAGGTCGGCAAAGCTTAAAAACGGATTAACTACGGCGAAATCAGGGCGCGATATGCTTCTGCTAAAATTAAGATCGAGGCTTTGTTTATCGTTTATTTTATAACCGATGTCGGCTCGCGGAATCCAGCTAAGGTAATGTTTTTCGACATCGCTGTTCATCAAAGCCGAATTGCCGTGTCCGCTGGTATTGGTTTGTTCTAAACGCATACCAGCCATCACACTAAATTTATTAACCTTGCCGTTATAATTTATGTAACCTGAGTTGACATTTTCTTTATAATCAAAAGTACTGCTAAACCTGGGCGAACTTTGATAAACACCATCTACTTCCGGCCCAAAAATCAACTGGTTATTGCTTTCGGTCAAACTGTATTTAAATCCGGCCTCTAACTTTGAGGTTTTAGACAAGGGGTGGATATAGTCAACCTTGGCCGACCAGATATGGGTATCAGCGGGCGATAAATTTTGAAGGCTTAACATAGGGCGATAAGCTATATCCGCCGAATTGTTAAAATAATTGTCGATGTACTCAGCCGCGTTTCTGTCAATATCATTAAAAACCACATCGGCCGAAAGCGCCCTGCCATTGCTATCCAGTTTACCCACGTAATTCACATCATAACTAGCGTTAGATAACTTACGGTGCAATTTAGATTTGGTAGAGATAGTCGAATCTAACACACCGTTGTTGGACATATTCAGGAGGTTGTTTTTATTGTAGTTATTATTGGTTACCACCCCCTCAATCAAAACTCCAATAGTATGTTTTTTTGAAATGACATAATCTGCACCAACCGAATAATTTTGCTTTGAACCTTGATAAACTGTATTGTACCTCACATCATAATTGCTCAGCATACCTTTATAATCAATGTCACGATTGGTTAAAAAAACATGGTCGGTTTTATCATAGGTGAAGTTATAGTTACCAAAGACGTTCAGGTTTTTATGCTTGCTGTTAAAGTTAATACCAGCGCCGGCTTTGCCATAGGTACCATAGCCTGCAGTGCTTGAAACGGCGAAATTTGTTCCTTCAGCGGTACCTCTTTTTGAAACAATATTAATGATACCCGCGCCTGCAGCGTCATACTTTGCAGACGGGCTGGTAATTAATTCAATTTGTTTGATGGCATTGCCCGGCAGGCTTTGCAGGTAATCAACCAGGTCCTGGCTGCTTAATCTAACCTGCTTGCCATTTACCATAACCAGTGCATTAGCATGGCCAATCAGACTAAGGTTACCTTTGGTATCGGCATGCACACCGGGGGCCTGTTCTCTTAATATATCAAACGCCGACCGGCCATCAGAACTTAAACTATTGAGGTTAAGCACCACCTTATCCGGCCTTACATCAATATATTGGCGTTGGGCAGTAACTGTTACTTCTTTAAGGAGGGGGGTGTGCAGCACCAGCATAACATTGTCTGCTAACAGGTCCTCTCCATCATTAATCACATAGGGGCCCGTTAACGATTGATCATAACGCAGTCTGCTTATTAATAATAAATATTTACCCGGTGTTACAGTGAGCCGATATTCGCCGCTATCATTACAGATGGTTGATTTTATGATGGATGAATCGGCAGCAGAAAGTAAGATAACGTTTGCGGCTTCAGCAGGCTGCTTGTTTTCGCCGTAAACTTTACCATGAATGCCCGATGCATTCTGTGCGTATATAGGGTTATACGCACTCAATAAGAACGCCATCAATAAGCACCCTTTTAACAACCGCATTAAAATATGATCAGTAAGAATATATACCAGTTAAATAATAGACCATAAATATGCTTATAAATAGCCTAATTACAGGACTTTTATACGGTATTTTTTTAACAAAAGTTATCAACTGCTTTTCAGTGATAGTGTGCTAAATTTATATTCGGCCAATTTTTATTAATTTTCGCCGTTAATAATTCTGTTATTATAATGCAGCACATGAATAAGGTTTACTTTTTTTTATTTACCATTTTTTCTGTATTCACTCTGTCTGCACAAGCACAGACCGAAACGCCGGCTACCTATAAGGGTTTATCGATAACTATATCAGGTACTATTACCATGCCTGTCAATGCCTCTGGCAAAATCCCCGTAGTATTGATCATCCCGGGAACCGGTACATTAGACCGCGACGGTAACAGTGAAAAACTGAATATCAAAAGCAATGCATATAAACTATTGGCGCAAGATCTGGCTAAAGCCGGTATAGCGTCTTTACGTTATGACAAACGCCGGGTGGGCCAAAGTTTAATGAAAGACAAAGAAGACAACCTGCGTTTCGACGATTATGTTGATGATGCCATAGGCCTGATCAACATGCTGAAAGATGACAAGCGCTTCTCAAAAATAGTTGTATTGGGACATGCTGAAGGCTCATTAGTGGGTATGCTTTCGGTAGCTGAAACCGAAGGGGCAAGTAACGCTTTTATTTCTGTAGAGGGTTTCGGTCGCCGTGCCGATTATATATTGAAAGATCAAATGAAATCGCAGCCGGGCTACATGTCAGACGGTTTTAACAAAATTCTGGACTCGCTTAAAGTAGGCAGCGTACAAAAGAAAGTTGATATCTCGTTATACCCATATATACGCCCAAGCATTCAAAACTACTTAATGAGCTGGTTTAGGTTTGACCCTACCGACGAGCTTAAAAAAGTAAGAGTGCCCGTGCTTATAGTACAAGGCAGCACCGACCTGCAGGTAGCCACAACCGAGGGCGACAAACTAAAACACGTACGCTCAAGCTATACTTACGCCCTGATACGCGGTATGAACTACGTTTTCAGAGAGGCGCCCGAGGATAAAGAGAAAAACATAGCCACTTATACCCAGCCCGACCTACCACTAAAACCAGAATTTGTGGCAGCGATAACTGACTTTATCAAGGGCCTGAAATAATAACTATTTATAATTACCCTGTAAACGGCGTATTACAATTATCTCGCTAATGTGATAGGCAGCATGGTCGGCAATCTGCAGGGCTTCGCGTAAAATGGTTTGGCCGCTGCCATGGGGTATTTTTTTATAGATATCTTCCTTTTTAAACAGATCAATAAATCGCTCCAGGTCATTTTCAATTTGTTTTAACGAATCTTCCCAGGCTTTATCGTCGGCTGGTGCTGTTTCTTTTACCCAGTAATCGTCGGGCCACTTAGGCGATTTATGATTAGCATTCAGGCTAAACTGCAACATATCCCATTGGGCAATGCGTATGTGTTCAACCAGTTGCCAAATGCTGTAGGGCAATTTGTCAGGTTTCTCGCCACGGGCATCGGCGGGAAGCCCGTCTAATGCCGCTTTTAAACCGATGTGCGCACTGCCACCGCGTAAAAGTTTCACAATCTCGTCAACAATAATTTCGTGCTCGGTGCTCATATGGATATGCTTTGTTTTATTGTTAATTAATAGCTTTTTTGGGTTAAATGTTCTAAGTTTATCCAACAAATATTTTTCTGTTAATGAACCGTTATCTATCGTTTTTATTAGTTATTGCTGTTTTTGCCACAGGATGCCAGAAAGACCGGCAAGGCCCCTTGAACCAGGCCCAGGGCAATGACGCCTTTGCAAATTATGAAAATCATTTTCTGGAAGCACTCTGGAAGTTAAATCCAAGCTGGGCTACCGAAGAGGGCTACCATAAATATGACAGTTTACTGGTTGTGCCTGACGATAAAAGCCGCGATGCTATGATGAATTTTGTTAAAGTGCAGAAAGATTCATTAGCACGCTACGAGGTAAACGACCTGAACGAGGCAAACCGCATGGACTACCAGCTGATTCAAAACCGGCTTGACTATGAAGGCTGGAAGCTATCCGTTTTAAAAGATTACCAGTGGAACCCGGCGCATTATAGCCCCTTCGGCGCTTTTGCGACGATACTGAATGAACATTATGCCCCGCTAAGCAAACGCCTGCGCAACTTCTACGAAAAAATGGCTAACCTGCCGGCCTACTATAAAGAAGCGCAAAAGCAAATTAAAAACCCTGCGCCTGAATTTACCGCCTTGGCTATTGAGCAGCAAAACGGCGGCATAGCTGTCATAGAGAGAGATTTTGCCGACTCACTTAAAAAAACCAGTATCCCTGCAGCCGAGCAAAAACAGATGACTGATCGGGCCAAACTGGCCGTACAAAGCGCACGCGAATTCGTCGCCTTCCTGCAAAATATTAAAAACGACAAGCCGCGTAGCTTCCGTTTAGGCAAAACTTTGTATGAAGACAAGTTTAAATATGAAATGCAATCGGCCTATGGCGCGCAGGAGCTATTTAATATGGCTGTTGAACGCAAAAAACAGATCCACCGCGATATGGCTAAGCTAAGTCGCCAGCTATGGCCGAAATATTTTGGCAAGAAAGCCATGCCATCCGATTCATTGGATATGATCGCGGGGGTGCTGGACACCCTTTCATCTAAACACACAACGGCCGACGAACTGCAATCGACCATTGAGAAACAACTGCCGGTACTAGCCAACTTTGTTAAAACCAAAGACCTGCTGACGCTTGATCCAAGCAAGCCGCTTGAGGTGCGTAAACAACCGGCGTACTTTGGCAATGCGGCTGTGGCATCTATGAGCCCGCCGGGGCCATATGAGAAAAACGGCAAATCATATTTTAACATCATCAGCCTTAAAGGCTTAGCGCCTGAAAAAGCCGAAAGCTATTTGCGCGAGTACAACAACTACACCCTGCAGATTCTGTGCATCCACGAAGCCATACCCGGGCACTATGTGCAGTTAGTTTACGCCAATAAAGCGCCAAGCCTCATCAAATCATTATTTGGCAGTGGCGCCATGGTTGAAGGCTGGGCTGTTTATGGTGAAGAGATGATGCTCGATGCCGGTTATGACCCATCGCCCGAAATGAAACTGATGTGGTACAAATGGCACTTGCGCTCCGTTTGCAATACCATACTCGACTTTAACGTTCATTGCAATGACCTGGCTAAAAACCAGGCTATCAAATTCCTCACTCACGAAGCTTTCCAGCAGCAGGCAGAAGCGGAAGGCAAATGGAAACGTGTAAGCGTAACCAGTGTACAGTTAGATAGCTATTACGACGGCTACAAAGAGATCGTCGACCTGCGGGATGCCTACAAGACCAAAATGGGTGACAAGTATAAACTAAAAGATTTCAATGAAAAGTTTCTGAGCTACGGTAATGCACCGGTTAAATTAATCAGGAATGCAATGTTGAATGTGAAGTAAATATTATCTTTCAACGCTTGGCATTTCGGGCAGGGCGAGAAATCTATATACACGCCAAGCGAGGCGTTAATATCCGGGTATAGATTTCTCTTTCCGATCGAAATTACATTTTTTACAACCATGAAAAACAACTGGCCAAAACTCAATTATAACCAACTCAAAGACACCGTCGCCACCGTGCAGCTTTGGACGCAGATAGTTGGTAAAATAAGATTGAAAACCATGCCCTGGCTCAATCATTCCTGGCATGTTACGCTATATGTTTCACCACGGGGATTAACTACACGCAACATACCCTATGGCGACCGCAGTTTTCAGATAGATTTTGATTTCATATCTCATCAGTTGCACATCATCTGTAGTAGCGGTGGCAGCCAGTCGCTTGATTTATACCCGCGCACGGTAGCCAGCTTTTATAAGGAGTTGTTTGAGAAGATGGCTTTGCTGGACATACAAGTAAAGATATATGCTAAACCCAATGAGCTTGACCCGGCCATACCGTTTGCCGAAGATGTGGTTCATAAAAGTTACGACAAAGAGCAGATGGAACTATTTCATCAAGCACTGCTCAATATCGATGGTGTATTCACCCAATTCAGGGCCGGTTTTAGCGGTAAATGCAGCCCGGTACATTTCTTTTGGGGCGCGTTTGACCTGGCGGTTACCCGTTTTTCTGGCCGCAAAGCGCCATTGCATCCGGGCGGCGCACCTAATATGCCTGATGATGTAATGCAGGAAGCGTATTCGCACGAGGTAAGCAGCGCAGGCTTCTGGCCCGGCAGTGATCAGTTTCCGCACCCGGCGTTTTATGCGTACTGCTACCCTACGCCTGAAGCTTTCGGCAAGCAGCCCGTTAAACCTGCCGAAGCTTTTTATAGTGATGGAATGGGCGAGTTCTTTCTGAAATATGAAGATGTACGCAATGCGGCCGATCCTGAACAAACGCTGATGAGCTTTTTGGAAAGCACGTATGTAGCTGCGGCTAATACCGGTGGCTGGGATAGGGATGCTTTGGAATGCGATTTTTCGTGGTGGGAGAAATAGGCTGAATATTTTTGAAAGGCTTCAATGTCATACAAACCAGGTTATTGCGATTGGATAAGCTCTGCCAAAAAGAAAGATAAATACTGGTAATGCGATGATTATGCTTAGAAAGAACAGAATACTTGAGATTTAAAATGAAATGGCAAATACAACTTGGGCAGAAATAGTTCAAAACTTAGGGATAGGTATAATTGGTTCTCTGATTGCATCTGCGGTATTTTTATTGTTTACAAATTGGACTTATAAAAAAGATAAAAAGAAAAAGTACTCCGCTGCATCTGGAAAATATATCGGATATGGCCCAACCGAAAAGCGGGGTGATGTTATTAATATGAATCGTCCGTTAAGTGACGTTAAGATAATTTATCAGGAAAGTAATTTACTTAACATCGTTCTTAAAGAACGCGAACATGAAAATGAATGGCACGGTTTGATCTCGATGCAAAGCAACAACTACGGCACAATTATTTGGAGGTATGTCGTTTTAGGTGGCAAAAAAGTTCCTTCGGAAAATCATCGATTTGGAACGAAACAATTTGCTTATTTACCACGGGGCAATCAAAAAATTGCTTACTTGATAGATGACATTGACAAAACCGGTATGGATAGGGAAATACTTATCGGAACCAGTTTATAGACTGCCCTTGTAGGTGTTGTCACCAATAGTAACGGTATAATTTTACGGCGAGTGCCATATGCCCTGAAATGTGAAGGTATTTAACCTTTGTTGGCACCATGCTGCCCGTCATCAAAAAATCATTTGCACATCTGCATATTCGCACATCTGCACATTAATCGTAACTTTACACAAATAACTGATACCATTATGCTAAAAGGATTTTTTAACGTGCCTGCACCGCAAAATGAGCCTGTATTAAATTACGGCCCAAACAGCCTGGAGCGGGCAGCGCTTAAAGCGGCTTTACAAGAGGGCCGCGCCTCAAGAACCGAAATACCGATGTACATTGGCGACAAGCAAATATTTACCGGTAAACGTTTCGAAATTCGCCCGCCACACGACCACAAACATGTGCTGGCCCATTTTTATGAGGGCGACAAAGACACGGTGACACAAGCTATTGACGCTGCCCTGGCCGCCAAACACAACTGGGAGAATATGCCATGGGAACAGCGCGCCGCTATATTTCTAAAGGCTGCCGATTTATTTGCCGGCCCATACCGTGCTAAGATCAATGCAGCTACCATGTTGGGGCAATCAAAAAATGCCTACCAGGCCGAGATCGACTCAGCTTGCGAGCTGGTTGACTTCCTGCGTTTCAACGTGCATTATATGACTGAAATTTACAGTCAGCAACCACCGGTACCAACGCCAAAAGGTATCTGGAACCGTGTGGAGCAGCGCCCGCTGGAAGGTTTTGTATTTGCCTTGACACCGTTCAACTTTACGGCTATCGCAGGTAATTTACCTGCGTCGGCAGCCATGATGGGTAATGTGGTGGTCTGGAAACCCGCCTATCCGCAAATATACGCCGCTAACGTATTGATGCAGGTATTTCTGGAAGCAGGCCTGCCACCAGGCGTAATTAACCTGATTTATGTTGACGGACCAGTTGCAGGCGATGTAATTTTCAGTCACCCTGATTTTGCGGGTATCCACTTTACCGGTTCAACCGCAGTGTTCCAGAACATCTGGCAAACCATCGGTACAAATATCCATAAATACAAAACTTACCCACGCATAGTAGGCGAAACCGGTGGTAAAGACTTTGTGCTGGCACACCCAAGCGCCGATATCGACGTTTTGACTACTGCCCTTGTTCGTGGTGCGTTTGAGTACCAGGGGCAAAAATGTTCGGCTGCTTCAAGGGCTTATATCCCGGCTTCATTATGGCCTAAGCTTAAAGAAAACCTGCAGCGCGACCTGGCTACCATTAAAATGGGCCCTACCGAAGATTTTGAAAACTTTGTAAATGCAGTGATCACCGAGGCATCATTTGATAAACTGGCCAAATATATTGACGAGGCAAAAGCCAACCCTGAGGTTGAGCTGGTTGCCGGAGGCAATTATGATAAAAGCGTGGGCTGGTTTATAGAGCCAACCATCATCAAAGTAACCGACCCTTACTATGTGACCATGTGTACTGAGCTTTTTGGCCCTGTATTAACTGTTTATGTTTATGAGGATGCTGAGTTTGATGAGATGCTGAAAGTGGTTGATAAAACATCGCCATACGCACTAACCGGAAGCATCATTTCGCAAGATCGTTATGCCATAGCCAAAGCGACGCAAGAACTGCGCAACGCTGCCGGCAACTTCTATATCAACGACAAACCTACGGGTGCGGTAGTTGGCCAGCAGCCGTTTGGCGGCGCACGTGAATCTGGCACCAATGACAAAGCCGGTTCCATGATCAACCTGCTGCGTTGGGTATCGCCAAGAACAATTAAAGAGACCTTTGATCCGCCAAAGGATTACAGGTATCCGTTTTTGCAGAGAGATTAATAAGAGGTCAAGAGACAAGAACCAAGATAGCTTTTTAACCAAATAAAAAGAGCCGGAGGTCAAAGACTTCCGGCTCTTTTGTTTAATAGATATTTGAGTTTGAAACCGAACCAAAATCTTAGCTCTTGATTCCTGGCTCTCTATTGGAATTTATACACGTCCTCCATGTCGCTGTTATCCGTCGCGCTTACTTTCAAATCAGTGATCTGTCCTGTCTTTAAGCTGTAAACCCAGCCATGCACAGATAATTCCTGACCGGCGGCCCAGGCGTTTTGTATGATGGTGGTTTTACGCAGGTTGTAAACGCCCTCAATCACGTTAAGTTCTACAAGGCGGTTGGCACGTTTAGCCTCGTCTTCAATAGCATCTAATTCTTCGGCATGAAAACGGTAAACGTCTTTTATGTGGCGTAACCAGTTGTCAATCAAGCCCACACCTTTGTTGCCCATAGCCGCAATAACGCCACCGCAACCGTAATGGCCGGTTACTATCACATGTTTAACTTTCAAAACGTTAACGGCATAGTCTAATACCGAAAGCATATTCATATCGGTATGGATAACCATATTAGCTATGTTACGGTGAACAAAGATCTCGCCGGGCTGTGTTCCGGTTATCTGGTTAGCAGGTACACGGCTATCGGCACAGCCTATCCAAAGTATCGGCGGATTTTGCCCGTTGGCCAGTTTGTCGAAATATTCAGGGTCGACGGCTAAGTTATCAGCTATAAATTTCTTATTACCCTCTAAAAGCGACTCGTAGGTAATATGTTTAGTATCGTGCAATGATTTTGTAGGCATAATTATTTTGATTTTATTGTAGATGAATATTCAATTTTATTTTTACTAAACAAACGTGACAGTTTATGCAGCGCCAGTTCAGACAAATCGTAGTAAAGTATAGTCAGTAATATCACGGGCACGGCGTAAAATATTGCAAATTCGTACAAATTAAAGAAGTATCCGCCAATTAATCCACCTAAAATATAAAAACCCAATACGGTAAGGCGGATATATATTTTATTGCGGATAACTTCTGCCTTCGTTGATTTTGGATGCATCCATTCGGCCAGTTCGCCGCCCAGATCAGTAAATAAACCGGTAAGGTGCGATGATTTGATTAGCCCCCCGGAGATAACAGATACCAGGCTGTTTTGTAAGCCCATAGAAAACAGTAGAAGGGCAATTACAATCTCCTTCTCCTGCCTGGTTTCCTGGTAAAAGTGATTGCCATAAATCGCCACAAATAATAATACAACGATTTCAATTACTACAGGGATGGAATGGGCGCGATAGTAGCTCTTGCCCTCATATGATTTCACTATGAAATTAGCCAGAAAAGCCCCGGCAAAAAACATAAACAGCCAAAACAGAAAGATGAGCATTTCACCGAAATTTTGCTCGACAATGTGTTTAGATAAATTGGCAACGTGGCCGGTGACATTCGAGGTGAATACCAGGAAAGCAAGTACACTGGTTACGTTAATGATGCCAGATACGGCTGCAGTTGACGATGCCAGCATCAGGTTTTCTTTTAAAGTACGGTCAGCTTTTGATCGTTTTAACATATACGCGTTTGTTGTGATATACTAAATTAATAAAAACGCATTGGTTCTCTTTCGATAACATACGCAATTAGTAGTGTCCGGATGCGGACCCCTATTACATATTCAATAAATTTTTGTGAATAGCAATATAACACCCGGGCTTTGGGCTCGGGCTTAATTTAGCTTACGCGTTGGGAGGCGGTGTGGGTACAACAGGGTGATATAACTGTACCAGTAAAGCATGTTCCTGATTGTGCAGGTAATTAGTCTCTATTAAAAACGGATCGAAATGAAATATTGCCAGTAAATGCTCGTCAAAAGTTTTCTTTTCTTTCAGGGCATCTTTCTCGGCATTCTCTTTCTCGCCTTTGCTTTCCTGCTCTAACTGCATGATTACAGCTTTGGCAGTACCGCTGTCTAAGAAAGTGAATAATGGCGCAAGCGATATGCTCATCTTCACGGCGAAGACAACCATAAGTATTAGCGACATTAATTTTCTGCTCTTAGCGTTCATTGCGGCAAATATAAAACACTTAACGTTTTTGATTCAGTTTTGTTAACGCTGTTTGTATCATTTAATTGTTATTTTTATAACATTACATCAATCTGATTATTGTGGAGAACAAAATAAAAACCCTTAAAGACAAGCGTATCAAGGCTTTAGCCGGTGGTGGCGAAGTAAGAATTGAGAGCCAGCATAAAAAAGGAAAACTTACTGCGCGCGAGCGTTTGCACTTTTTGATGGACGAAGGTTCGTTTCAGGAAATCGGGATGTTGGTTACCCATCGCTCAACCGACTTTGGGATGGATACCGAAAAATACCCCGGCGACGGTGTGGTGACAGGCTATGGTACCATTAACGGGCGACTGGTTTATGTATACTCACAGGATTTTACTGTTTTTGGCGGTTCACTTTCTGAAACCCATGCCGAAAAAATTTGCAAAATAATGGACCTAGCCATGAAAAACGGCGCACCAGTAGTAGGGTTGAATGATTCGGGAGGTGCGCGTATCCAGGAAGGCGTAGTATCATTAGGTGGCTATGCCGATATTTTTTACCGCAATACCATGGCATCGGGGGTAGTTCCGCAAATATCGGCTATTATGGGGCCATGTGCGGGGGGCGCCGTTTACTCGCCGGCTATTACTGATTTTATTTTGATGGTTGAGCATACCTCATACATGTTTGTTACGGGGCCAAATGTAGTTAAGACAGTTACGCATGAAACAGTAACATCTGAAGAATTGGGGGGCGCCAATACCCATGCCAGCAAATCGGGCGTTACGCATTTTGCCTGCGCCAATGAAATTGACGCCATACAACACATTAAAAAACTACTGAGCTATATGCCGCAAAATTGCGAGGACAAAGCACCGGCTACACCGTATGAATCAGCCAATGAACTGCGACCGGAATTAGATACGCTTTTGCCAGAGGCAGCACAGCAGCCTTATGATGTCCGCGAAATTATTAACCATTTAATAGATACAGGTTCCTTTCTTGAAGTACATAAAGATTTTGCCGAAAATATCGTAGTAGGTTTTGCCCGATTAGCTGGCAGAAGTATTGGTATTGTTGCTAATCAGCCGGCGTTTTTGGCCGGCGTGTTAGATCGCCACTCATCAACCAAGGGCGCACGCTTTGTGCGTTTTTGCGATAGCTTTAATATTCCATTATTAGTTATTGAAGACGTTCCGGGCTTTTTACCGGGCACCGACCAGGAGTGGAACGCCATTATAACCAACGGCGCCAAACTGCTTTATGCTTTTTGCGAGGCAACTGTTCCTCGCGTTACCGTCATCACCCGCAAAGCCTATGGCGGCGCTTACGATGTAATGAACTCCAAACACATAGGCGCGGATATGAACTTTGCCTGGCCTTCTGCCGAAATTGCCGTTATGGGCGCCAAAGGCGCTGCCGAAATCATCTTTAAACGCGAGATCAGCCAGGCTGAAGACCCCGATGCGAAATGGAAAGAGAAGGAACAGTTATACTCGGACATTTTCGCCAATCCCTATCGCGCGGCAGAGCGTGGTTTTATTGATGAGGTTATCGAACCATCTGAAACCCGCCTGAAATTGATTCATGCTTTTAAGATGCTGGAAAATAAGGTGGTGAATAACCCGAGGAAGAAACATGGGAATATACCGTTGTAGGAGTTTGGATTTAAATAATAGCGATAAACTCATCCAAGAACAAGCCAAGCCTCGTGCGATTCCCTCCCCCTGGGAGGGGAAGGGAGGGGTTTCACCAAGCGACATAAAACGATGCCCAAAATCATACCATACAATCCAAAACTAAAACAACTCGCCCGAAAGCTCAGGAAAGACATGACCTTCGGCGAGGTACTCCTTTGGAGTGAATTGAAAGAAAACAAACTTTTGGGATTCGATTTTGATAGACAACACTGCATTGATAATTACATCGTTGATTTTTACTGTAAAGATTTGAAATTAGCTATCGAGATTGATGGTATGAGCCATCATCATGAAGAAGCTTTTATGAAAGATGAGATAAGGCAACAAATACTGGAAAAGGTTAGGCGTAAGATTTGTCAGGTTTACAGAAGCGAAAATGAAAGACGATATGGTTAACGTTATTAGGTGTCTTGAAGCAACAATTATTGAAATTGTTAAGACTGATCGTACTATTAAAATTCCTACAGGTTTTGATAAAAGTTTATTAGACTAGTTTGCTAAACCCCTCCCTACCCTCCCAGGGGAGGGAATCGCACTGGCCGTGGCTTTTGTCGCGTGGTGAATTAAGCGGAAATAAAAACATAAAACCTTATGCTCCAAATAGAACAAATACGCCCTGAACTCACCTGGCGCTTGCGCAAAGAAGTCCTCTACCCCGAATTGCCTATGTATGAAATGGAATTGGAGGAGGACAACTACGGCTATCATTTCGGTGCATTCAGAAATAATGACCTGGTGGGTGTAGTTTCCTTATTTCAGGATGGCACAGATTTTCAATTCAGAAAGTTTGCAGTGATTGAACATGCGCAGGGCACCGGTGTAGGTAAAGCCTTATTAAACTATATTATGGATTTTGCTATTGCCGAAGGCGCCCAACGCATCTGGTGCAATGCACGGACATCGGCTATTGGATTTTATTTACCGTTTGGGTTTGAGCGCACCGGTAAACTTTTTTCAAAAGGAGGTTTCGACTATGAGATAATGGAAAAGATTACACCTGTTTAACACCTATCAGCTTAGCTTGCTGCTTTTTTCTTTCAGCTTAGCAATGCTTTGTTATATTTGCAGCAATGGGTTTAAAACGCCCTGATGCACATTATGTCTAAGAAAAAATCCGATAAAAAAGAGCACGTTCCGGTGGTGACCAACAAGTCATTACAGTTTCTTGAAAGATATATCAATAACCCTTCGCCAACAGGTTTTGAGTGGAAGGGCCAGGAGTTATGGCTTGATTATATCAAGCCTTATGTTGATGACCATTATGTAGATAATTATGGCACTGCTGTAGCCATCATCAACCCAAAAGCTGAATATAAAGTTGTTATTGAAGCTCACGCAGACGAGATTTCATGGTTTGTAAATTACATCACCAATGATGGTTTGATCTATGTGATCCGCAATGGTGGCTCTGACCATCAGATAGCCCCATCAAAACGCGTAAACATCCACACCGAAAATGGTATTGTTAAGGCGGTGTTTGGCTGGCCGGCTATTCACACCCGTTTGGGCGGCGAAAAAGAAGAGGCGCCTAGCCTTAAAAATATTTTCCTGGATTGCGGTGCGACATCAAAAGAAGAAGTCGAAAAACTGGGCATACACGTGGGTTGCGTAATTACTTACGAGGACGAGTTTATAGTATTGAATGACCGTTATTATGTAGGCCGCGCCCTGGACAACCGTGTAGGCGGTTTCATGATTGCCGAGGTTGCACGCTTGTTAAAAGAGAACAAAAAGAAACTGCCTTTCGGCTTGTACATCGTTAATGCCGTTCAGGAAGAGATTGGTTTACGTGGCGCTGAAATGATCGCCCATCGCATTAAACCAAACGTAGCCATTGTTACCGATGTTACACACGACACCCAAACGCCGATGATCAGCAAAATTGCACAGGGTGATTTGGCTTGTGGCCGCGGACCGGTAGTATCATACGCTCCCGCCGTGCAAAACAATCTGAACAAGCTGTTAATGGATAGCGCAGAGAAAGCAGGCATTCCATTCCAACGCCAGGCTTCATCGCGCTCAACCGGCACCGATACCGACGCCTTTGCCTACTCAAACGATGGTGTGCCGTCGGCATTGATCTCGTTATGTTTGCGCTATATGCACACTACCGTTGAAATGGTTCATAAAGAAGATTGCGATAACGTGATCAGGATGATTTATGAAACGTTACTGAATATTAAAGACGGACAGGATTTCAGATACATCAAATAAACAATTTTAACCTTATTAACGTTTGACATACCGGGCCCTAAGCCCAACAATCATTATGAAACCAACATTATTAATATTAGCTGCAGGTATGGCCAGCCGCTATGGCAGCATGAAGCAAATTGATGGTTTTGGCCCTAACGGCGAAACCATTATTGATTACTCAATCTACGACGCTATTAAAGCCGGTTTTGGTAAAGTAAGCTTTATCATCCGCGAAGAATTTGCTGAACCGTTTAAAGCCATTTTTGAACCGAAGCTAAAAGGCCGTATCGAGACAGATTACGTTTTCCAAAGCTTTGATTTGAAACCTTTCGGTATCGACAAAGAAATTGAGCGCGCTAAACCATGGGGTACCGCCCACGCTGTTTTAGCGGCCCGCAACCAAATCAACGAGCCATTTTGCGTTATCAATGCCGATGACTATTATGGTTACGATTCGTTCGAGAAAATGGTTAAATTTTTAACCACAGAGGCCAGCGATGACAACTATTCATTGATTGGCTACCAGATTGACCGCACTTTGTCTGACAATGGCTCAGTATCGCGCGGCGTATGCGAAGTTAATGCCGATGGTTATATGACCGAAGTTAACGAACGTACCGAAGTTTACTTTAAAGAAGACGGCAGCGTGGCTTATAAAGATAGTACCGGTGAGCATCCACTATCAAACGATACTCGTGTGTCAATGAATTTCTGGGGTTTTACACCGGCAGTTTTCGCGCAAAGCGAACCGATGTTCCGGGAGTTTGTTGAGGCCAACCAGGACAATCCGAAAGCTGAATTCTTTATTCCGCTGGTTGCCGACAAACTGATCAAAACCAACACGGCTAAATTCAAAGTTATCCCTACCGGCTCAAAATGGTTCGGTGTAACTTATAAAGAAGATAAGGAAATCGTTCAGAAATCAATCTCTGAGCTAGTTGCTAATGGCACCTACCCTGCTAATCTTTGGGACTAGTTTTTGAACTAACTGATATAGAAAATCCTGCCTGATGGGCGGGATTTTTTTGTTTTAAAGAGTTTCTCTCCCCTTGTCATTCTGAGCGATAGTGAAGAATCTTGTATAAGCGATAAGCAAGCGTATAAGATTCTTCGCTATCGCTCAGAATGACAACTTTTCAAAATTCAAAATTGACGTTAGTCCGGATTTGTAATCCGGACTTTATGTTTGCGGATTTGCAATCCGCTTATTACTGCCAATTGCGATTACAAATCCGCGCGAAATTTAGTCCGGGATTATAAATTCGGACTAGCATTGATTCTTCGCCATGCTCAGAATGACAACTTTTCAAAACCCTAAATCCCCCCTGTTGTTGTTTAAACATGCAGATAGACATTTTAGGCAATGCCGATACCGTAACGGAGCGTGATAGTTCATTGTTAATACAAACTGCCGAAGCCGAGGCGCGTGTCTGGGTTTATAGCCCGACGATCATCCGGGTTTGTGTTACCCGCAACGGCAAGGCGCCTGATGAATCCTTCGCCGTAATTGAAAAGCCACTGGATAATTTCACCTGGCAAAAGCTGTATGATACGGTTGAGATAGACACATCCGCGCTTAAGCTGGTGATCGGTCTGCATCCGCTGCGCTTTAGTTTTTTTACTGCCGATGGTAAACCGCTTAGCGAGGACGACGAGCGCTTTGGCATCAACTGGCAGGCTGACCGGGTGGTAAACTATCGCAAACTTTATCCGGATGAAAAATTTCTGGGTTTGGGTGAAAAAGCCGGCGATCTGAATCGCCGGGGCTGCAATTATGTCAATTGGAATACTGACGCGTCTTTGCACACCATCACCACCGACCCGCTTTATAAAACCTTTCCGTTTTTTATTGGTCTGCATGGTGGTTTAAGCTATGGACTGTTCTTCGACAATACGCACCGAAGTTTCTTTGATTTCGGTGCGACTACCGACGAACAAATGAGCTGGTTTGGTGCTGATGGCGGGGATATGAATTATTATTTCTTCGGTGCTCAGGGCCTACGCAATATTATTGAAGACTATACCTGGCTAACCGGCCGCATGGAAATGCCGCCGTTATGGAGCCTCGGTTATCAGCAATGCCGCTGGAGCTATATGAGTGCGCAGGAGGTTTTGGATGTCGCCAGAAGATTCAGGGAACGAAACATACCTGCGGATGTGATGTATTGCGACATTGATTATATGGATGGCTACAAGATCTTTACCTGGAACAAGGAAACCTTTCCTGATCCTAAAGGAATGATTGATGAGCTGAAAGCCATGAATTTTAAGCTGGTAACCATTGTTGACCCCGGAATAAAAATAGATGCAGACTATAAACAATATAAAGAAGGGGTAGATCGTGGCTACTTTGCCACTTATCCTAACGGCGAGCTATATGTAGGCAGCGTTTGGCCTGGTCGTTGCCACTTCCCGGACTTTTTGAATGAGGAAGTACGTGAGTGGTGGGGCGCTGCCTTTACCACCCTGGCTGATCCCGGCGTCGAAGGATTTTGGAATGACATGAACGAGCCGGCTGCCTGGGGCCAGAATATGCCCTGGATGGTAAAGTTCGGGGATAAATTTATGCCCGAAGTTAGGAACGTTTACGGCATGCAAATGTCAAGAGGCACCTATGACGGCACCAAACGCATTTTAAAAGGCAAACGACCATTTATACTTACCCGGGCGGCCTATTGCGGTACACAACGTTATTCGGCCATCTGGACAGGCGACAATGCCGCTACGGATGAGCATATGCTGTTCGGGCAGCGGCTGGTTAACAGTCTGGGGCTGGCAGGTATGTCAATGATTGGGGTGGATATTGGCGGCTTTATGGGCAACCCCACGCCTGAATTAATGGTACGATGGAACTCGCTTGGGCCTTATGTGCCAATGTTTCGTAACCACGCGGCTTTAGGCATGAGCATGCGCGAGCCCTGGCAATGGGGCGACGAATATGAGGCTGTCATCAAAAAAGATATCGAACAACGTTATAAACTGTTGCCTTATATCTACTCAGGGTTTTATCAGTCGACACAAACAGGCCTGCCTTTGGCCCGTACGTTGGCTATAGATTACACTACCGATGAAAGCGTATACGATCCATTTTATCAAAATCAATTCCTCTTCGGCGACTCGATATTGGTAGCGCCTGTTGCCAGTACTTTTGACAGCTGTGATGTTTATTTGCCTGCCGGCGATTGGTACCGTTTGAGCAGTGATGAAAAATTTAATGGCAACCAATCGGTAACTGTGCCTTCACCATTAACAGATTTGCCGGTTTTTGTTAAGGCCGGCGGTATTGTGCCTATGCAAAGTGTCATCCAAAGCACAAATGAGCCCGGTGACGGTATCCTCCAAATACACATCTGGAATGGCGACGAGCCAAACGCATTTGTTTATTATGAAGATGATGGTAGCACCTATGCCTATCAGGAAGGTGTTTACCACAAACGTACCATAAGTTTTGATCCACAGAAAAAAGAGGTTTCATTTAGCCGGGTTGAAGGCTCGCACACTTCTAAGTATTCAAAAATGCGGTTGGTTTGGCACGGGTTTGAGGGAGTAGATGAAGTAGAGATGGATAATAATAATGAGACTTTAACAATTAACTATTAAAGCCGCCATTGACGTAGGGAAAAAGTGTCTAGCTCTGTGACCAGTACGAAACAAAAAAGGGCCGCCCCAAATAGGGCGGCCCTTCTACTAATATATATTGAGAATTTGTGTGCTGTTGTTATTTAACCTCTTCGAAGTCAACATCAGTTACAGTGTCGCCGTGGTCTTGCGGACCCTGACCGGCACCACCTGCTGCACCACCATCGGCACCTGGTTGCTGACCAGCTTCGGCAGATGCTTTGTACATCTCTTCAGAAGCAGCGGTCCAGGCAGCATTAAGTTCAGCTTGAGCAGTCTCAATCTCAGCAAGGTTTTTAGCGCTGTAAGCAGCTTTTAATTTATTCAAACCTTCTTCAATAGGTGCTTTTTTGTCAGCCGGTAATTTATCACCGAATTCTTTCAATTGTTTTTCGGTACTGAAGATCAAAGCATCAGCGCTGTTCAGTTTTTCAACTTCTTCTTTTGCTATTCTGTCAGCATCAGCATTAGCTTCAGCTTCTTCTTTCATTTTCTTGATCTCAGCATCAGTTAAGCCCGATGAAGCTTCGATACGGATTTTTTGTTCTTTACCGGTAGCTTTATCTTTTGCAGATACGTTCAGAATACCGTTAGCGTCAATATCGAAAGTTACTTCAATTTGAGGCACGCCACGAGGTGCTGGCGGAATACCATCCAGGTGGAAACGGCCAATGGTACGGTTACCTGAAGCCATAGGGCGTTCGCCTTGCAAAATATGGATCTCCACAGATGGCTGGCTGTCAGACGCTGTAGAGAACACTTCTGATTTTTTGGTTGGGATAGTGGTGTTCGACTCGATTAATTTAGTCATCACACCACCCATGGTTTCAATACCTAATGAAAGCGGCGTAACGTCTAACAATAACACATCTTTAACCTCACCGGTTAACACACCACCTTGTATAGCAGCACCAATAGCTACAACCTCGTCAGGGTTAACACCTTTTGAAGGCGCTTTACCAAAGAATTTTTGTACGGCGTCCTGAATAGCAGGAATACGCGTTGAACCACCTACCAGGATAATCTCGTCGATATCTGAAGTGCTGTAACCTGCATTTTTCAAAGCAGTTTTACAAGGCTCAATAGTACGTTTGATCAGGCTGTCGGCCAGTTGCTCAAATTTTGCACGTGTTAAAGTTTTAACCAGGTGTTTAGGCATACCGTCGGCAGCTGTGATGTATGGCAGGTTGATCTCTGTTTGCGTAGAGCTTGATAATTCAATTTTAGCTTTCTCTGCAGATTCTTTTAAACGTTGCAAAGCCATTGGGTCTTTACGCAGGTCGACACCTTCGTCAGATTTGAATTCGTCTGCCATCCAGTCAATGATCACCTGGTCAAAGTCGTCCCCACCTAAGTGTGTATCACCGTCGGTTGATTTTACTTCGAACACGCCATCGCCTAACTCTAATACAGAAACGTCGTGTGTACCACCACCGCAGTCAAACACCACAATTTTCATGTCTTTGTGGGCTTTGTCAAGGCCGTAAGCCAAGGCCGCAGCAGTAGGTTCGTTGATGATACGACGAACTTTCAAGCCTGCAATTTCGCCGGCTTCTTTAGTAGCCTGACGTTGTGCATCGTTAAAGTAAGCCGGAACGGTAATAACCGCTTCAGTTACTTCAGTACCTAAGAAATCTTCGGCAGTTTTCTTCATTTTCTGAAGGATCATTGCAGAAATCTCTTGCGGCGTATATTTACGATCGCCAATCTCAACGCGTGGAGTGTTGTTATCACCTTTAACCACTTTGTAAGGTACACGATCGGCCTCTTTAGTAACCTCATTAAATTGGTTACCCATGAAGCGTTTAATTGAAGAAATAGTTTTTGTAGGATTGGTAATAGCCTGACGTTTTGCAGGATCACCTACTTTACGCTCGCCGTTGTCGATAAAAGCTACTACTGACGGCGTAGTACGTTTGCCCTCGCTGTTGGCTATAACTACAGGTTCATTACCTTCCATTACAGCTACGCACGAGTTTGTTGTTCCTAAGTCGATTCCGATTATTTTAGACATATGATTATTGATTTCTCTTGTTTTAGATAGTTTGTTTACTCACCAAGTATAATCAATGCCTGTGCCAAATTGGGTTTGGCAGTATTTAGGGTATAAAGTGTCGGTTTAGATGAAAACGAGGTATTATTTCGTCAGAAATATGTCGGATAGTGGTGACAGGTTGGCAGAATAGTAATATTTATTTATTTTTTGTAGATTAGTTCTATGAGTAACCCTAAACCAAAGATCGAAGATAAATTTAATAAAGAGGAGGCTGTACAATGGTATGCTAATAATCGCGGATTATATAAAAAACTCTCTGTTAAAATACACAATATAATATCAGAAGTAATAGAAGAGTCTCCAATAATCGTACATGCTATAACAAACAGAACCAAAGAGGTCGAGAGCTTTAAAAATAAAATTGATGACCCTAAATACATTGATCCTATTAAACAGATTACAGATTTATCTGGGTTACGAATTATTGTTTATGTAGAAGACGACCTTAAACCAATTTGCGAAATTTTAGAAAACACATTTCACATTGATGCATCGAACAGCTTAGACAAATCCGAAGAATTAGGAACTGACAAAGTCGGATATAGATCCATACATTATATTGCCTACATAAAAGAGGAGCGGCTAGATTTACCTGAATACAAAAAATTCAAAGATTTAAAATTTGAAATACAAGTAAGAACTATTTTACAACATGCATGGGCTGAGATCGAACACGATAAAAACTATAAGTTTAACGGCGTGTTACCACCAGAAATAAAACGCAGATTTAAAATATTAGCCGGCTCTTTGGAATTAATGGATAGGGAATTCAATTCCATCTCGAAAGAGATCGACATAATCTCCCAAAAAGTATCATTGACAGATAAAAAAGACGATTTAAAAAAGGTGGAAATAAATTCTACCACATTAAAAAGTTTCCTAAATACTCAATTAAAAGAATTAATCAAAAACGGCATGGTTGAAGCATCATTTAATGGCAAAGATGCCGAATTAATAAAAGAACTTCATCAATTTGGAATTAAAACACTTAATGACCTACAAGAAATAATTCCTAAAGACTTAAAACAAAATATCGCAGCAAGCTATGAATCCAGAGGCTACACGCTTCTTGGAATTACTAGACACATAATGATTATTAAAAATGCAGATTTGTATTTTACGAAATGTTGGAATAAAAAAAGTTGGGCTCGTTTTAGATATGAATCGGCAATACTTTTGCGGAAATATATTGATTTAGATAGAATTATCTCGAAATACGGAGTAGGTATTGGTCCGATTGCTTATTAGAAGTAATATAAACGCAGAATTTATTAACCTACGATCAACACAGTAAGTATCGCACACCACAAAAAACGCCCTGCTCGACAACCGAGCAGGGCGTTTTCTTTATGCTGTAGAGAAAGAAATTATTCTCCTTTTTCAGCGTTCTCTTCGCCTTCAGCAGCTGGTGCTTCAGGGGCAGCTTCTTGAGCAGCTGGTGCTTCAGCAACCGGAGTTTCTTCAACAACTACCGCTTCGTCGGCAGGAGTTACCTCTGCAGATGCAGCCGGAGCAGCTTCAGCAGTTGCAGCAGCTTTACCTTTACCAGAACCACCACGACGACGTGTTGATTTTTTAGCAGTTTGAGCAGCGTCTGCACCGTAAGTAGTGTTGTAGTCAACTAACTCTATCATTGCCATCTCGGCGTTGTCACCTAAACGGTTTTCTAATTTGATGATACGTGTATAACCACCCGGGCGGTTAGCAATTTTCTCTGCAATTTCGCGGAACAGGATAGTCACTGTTTCTTTGTTTTGCAGGTAGCTAAATACTGTACGACGTGAGTGTGTAGTGTCGTCTTTAGATTTAGTCAGGATTGGCTCTACATAACCGCGCAAAGCTTTTGCTTTAGCTAAAGTTGTAGTAATACGTTTGTGCAGGATAAGCGAGTTAGCCATGTTGCTCATCATCGCTTTGCGGTGGCTGTCGGTGCGGCCTAAGTGATTTACTTTTTTTCCGTGTCTCATTGTTTTGTTTGTTGTGGCACGTGCATACCGTTGGGCGGCTTTTCAGTCAAGCCCGCGGAATTATGCAAATACTCCGTTTGTAATTAATGTTTGGAGCTGTTAGCAAGATCGCCTCGCTATAAATACTCTCGTTTATAAATGAAAAGAGGCTGAAGACTAATCTCTAATCTTCAACCTCTAATCACTAATATTATTCTTCGTCCAATTTAAATTTCGACAAGTTCATGCCGAAAGATAAACCTTTTGATTTTACTAAATCCTGAATTTCAGTCAATGATTTTTTACCAAAGTTTCTGAATTTCAACATATCAGCTACGTCGTATGACACCAGGTCAGCCAGGCTGCGGATATCAGCTGCTTTTAAGCAGTTTAACGCACGTACTGACAGGTCAAGATCAACCAATTCAGTTTTAAGGATCTTGCGCATGTGCAGAATTTCCTCATCAACTTCTTTAGTTTCTTCTTTAGCCTGAGCCTCTAACATCATGTTCTCGTCGCTAAATAACATGAAGTGCTGGATCAGGATTTTAGCAGCTTCTTTCAGCGCATCTTCAGGATGGATAGAACCGTCAGTTGCAATATCTAAAACTAGTTTCTCGTAGTCGGTTTTTTGCTCAACACGATAGTTTTCGATAGTATATTTTACGTTTTTGATTGGCGTATAGATCGAGTCGATAGCAATCACACCAACATTTGCATCAGGGTTTTTATTCTCTTCGCTGGCAACGTAACCGCGGCCTTTGTTGATAGTGAACTCAATCTCTAAAGTTACAGATGAATCCATGTTGCATACAACCAGCTCAGGGTTCAATACTGTAAAGTTATTTGAGAATTTAGTGATATCACCAGCTTTAAAAGCATCCTGACCATTAATGATCACGAAAACCTTCTCGCTGTCGCCAGACTCACCTGTCTTTTTAAACCTAACTTGTTTTAAGTTTAGGATGATCTCGGTAACGTCTTCAACAACTCCTTTTATAGTTGAAAACTCATGCGATACACCTGAAAAACGTACAGATGTGATAGCATAACCTTCAAGCGATGAAAGTAATATACGACGTAACGCATTACCAATGGTTACGCCAAAGCCCGGCTCCAAAGGACGAAATTCAAACGTTCCTTCGAAATCGGTCGACTTTTGCATGATAACCTTATCTGGTTTTTGAAATGCTAATATTGCCATTTATATCCTTTATTTATTGTTTGTTAATTTGGGTTCATTTAAACCACAAAAATGATTGACAGCATCTGCCAACCATTTTGCGTAATAATGTCGTTATTATTTAGAGTATAACTCGACGATCAGGTTTTCCTTGATGTTTTCAGGAATCTCATCGCGGTTCGGGTAGTTCAGGAATTTACCTGTTAAGGTGTTAGCATCCCATTCTAACCAGCTATATTTTGAAATTCTGTGGCCAGCTACTGAGTTAACGATAGCTTCCAGTGATCTTGATCTTTCACGAACTGAAATAACGTCGCCAGCTTTAACCTGGTAAGAAGCAATGTTTACTACTTCACCGTTAACAGTAATGTGTTTGTGGCCTACCAATTGACGCGCAGCTGAACGTGTAGGAGCAATGCCTAAACGGTAAACAGCGTTATCTAAACGAGCTTCTAAGAATTTTAACAAGTTCTCACCTGTAATACCTTCTTTAGCTGAAGCGCGGTGAAACAAGTTCTCGAACTGACGCTCTAATACACCGTAAGTGTATTTCACTTTTTGTTTCTCCATTAACTGTACAGCGTACTCAGACTGCTTACCTCTTCTTTTAGAAGCGCCGTGCTGACCCGGACCGTAGTTTTTTCTTTCTAACGCTTTATCCGGACCGAAGATTGGCTCACGGAAACGACGTGCAATTTTTGATTTTGGGCCTGTATATCTTGCCATTTGTTTGTGTGTTTTAAAGTATCATGCAGCCCGCAGCTGCTGAATCTTAGCTTTAAAAAAATATATAAATTAAACTCTTCTTCTTTTTGAAGGACGGCAACCGTTGTGCGGAAGCGGTGTAATATCTTTAATGGTAGTTACCTCGATACCGGTAGTTTGTAAAGTACGGATAGCTGATTCACGACCTGAACCAGGACCTTTTACAAATACCTCAACTTTACGTAAACCTAAGTCGTAAGCAGCTTTACCGCAATCGGCAGCAGCCTGACCGGCAGCGTAAGGTGTATTCTTTTTTGAACCTTTAAAACCCATTTTACCAGCTGACGACCATGAAATAGCCTGACCGGTTTTGTTAGTTAGGGTGATAATAATGTTGTTAAAAGTTGCGTTGATATGTGCTTCGCCAACCGGCTCAACAACCACAATGCGTTTTTTGGTAACTTTTTTAGCTTTAGCCATTTTCTTTTTAATTATTTAACCTGATGGATTACTTGATCACCGAATGATCAGGACCCAGCGGCCGATTTAATTTGTTTATTCCTAACAACTAAAGAGCAGCGATAACACATCCGGCTCCTTAGTTATTAATCATTTATTACTTAGTAACTTTCTTTTTGTTAGCAACGGTCTTACGTTTACCTTTACGGGTACGTGAGTTGTTTTTGGTACGCTGACCACGTAATGGCAAACCTTTACGGTGGCGTGTACCGCGGTAGCAGCCAATGTCCATTAAACGTTTGATGTTTAATTGCACTTCTGAACGCAGAGCACCTTCAACTTTTACTTCATCATTGATGATAGTACGAATCGCAGTTAGTTGGTCGTCATTCCAGTCTTGAACTTTAGTATTAAAGTCAATGCCGGCTTTAGTTAAAATTTCCTGGGCTTTTGAACGGCCAATACCGTAAATATAGGTTAAACCTATTTCGCCTCTTTTATTCTTTGGTAAATCAATACCTGAAATCCTTGCCATATTTGTAATTGTTTTTAAGTAAGACCGAACGGCGGGCCACCGTTGTGCGGATGCTTACAATACCTTTTCTTTTAAAATTAACCCTGACGTTGTTTAAACTTCGGGTTCTTTTTGTTGATCACATAAAGTTTCCCGTTGCGACGAATGATTTTGCAATCGGCGCTGCGTTTTTTGATCGATGCTCTAACTTTCATCTTTATATTTATTATTTGTATCTGTAAGTTATTCTGCCCTTGGTTAAATCATAAGGGCTCATTTCCAATTTCACGCGGTCGCCAGGTAATATTTTGATATAATGCATGCGCATTTTACCAGAAATGTGCGCAATTATCTCATGACCATTTTCAAGTTCAACCCTGAACATCGCGTTAGATAACGCCTCCCGAATTGTACCGTCTTGTTCAATCGATGATTGTTTTGCCATATTTTACTGATTATTACTTGATTATCCGCCCTAAAAACCGGGACGCAAAATTAATAAAAAATTTTGAATTAAATATTTTTTTCTTTTAAAACTTCATCCACATACTTAAATGACGAAAGGATGTCTGCTTTACCTTTCTTAACTGCCACTGTATGCTCATAATGTGCTGAAGCTTTTCCATCAATGGTAGATACCGTCCAACCGTCGCTCCAGAATTTAACTCCCGCGCGCCCGGCGTTAATCATCGGCTCTATGGCTATCACCATACCTTCTTCTAATTTCACACCAGAGCCGCGTTTACCATAATTCGGCACCTCAGGCTTCTCGTGCAATTTCAAACCTACACCATGCCCCACCAGTTCTTTCACCACACCAAAACCATGTTTCTCAGCATGCTCCTGTACAGCATAACCGATGTCGCCAATACGGTTGCCAACAATCGCTTTCTCGATACCTTTATCAAGACACTCGCGGGTTACACGCATCAAGGTTTTAACCTCATCGCTTACTTCGCCGATGGCAAAAGTAAAGGCCGAGTCGCCATAGTATTTGTTCAGGATAGCGCCGCAGTCTACAGACACCAGATCGCCGTCTTTCAACTCATAGTCTCCGGGGAAACCATGTACTACCTGATCGTTAAGAGAGATGCAAAGAGAGTAAGGGAAACCTCCGTAGTTTAAAAAGGCGGGGATTCCGCCGTTATCGCGTATGAAGGTTTCCGCTAATTTGTCTAATTCTATAGTCTTGATGCCGGGCCCTATAACTTTCGCTATCTCCCCGTGAGTTCTTGCTACTAACATAGCACTCTCTCTAATCAGCTCTATCTCTTCGGCAGACTTATAGTGAATTTTTGACATTCTAAATTATATTGCTGTCGGTGTTGTCCCGGTAACAGCAGGTATTGAAGTACGGCCGGTAAGCCTGCCGGTTTTCATCAAACCATCGTAATGACGCATTAATAAGTGGCTTTCAATCTGCTGCAATGTATCTAACACTACACCTACCAGAATGATTAATGAAGTACCACCAAAGAAACGGGCAAATAAAGTGTTTACCCCAACCAGATTTGCCAATGCCGGAATAATAGCAATAATTGCTAAGAAGATAGATCCTGGCAAAGTGATCTTAGAAATAACATCATCAATGTAGTTGTTGGTAGCGTCGCCCGGTTTAATACCCGGGATGAAACCATTATTTTTCTTCATGTCTTCTGCCATCTGTTTAGCATTAACAGTTATAGCAGTATAGAAGTAAGTAAATACAATGATCAGGATTGCAAAAATTAAGTTATGCAACCATGAAGTGTAGTCTTGCAACAGGATCAAAACGCTGTTTGATGCCGCTGTCGGGAAAAACGATGCCAGTGTAGCGGGGATAAACATCAAAGCCTGAGCAAAGATGATAGGCATTACACCGGCAGCATTTACCTTTAATGGGATATACTGACGTACACCACCATATTGTTTGTTACCGACAATACGCTTAGCATATTGTACGGCAATTTTGCGGGTACCTTGTACAATAAGGATGGTAAACATTACTACACCCAATAAGGCAACAAGCTCAACAATAAAGGTGATCAAACCACCGCTACCGGTAGTACGGTTCTGGAACTCGGCCACAAAGGCACCTGGCAACTGGGCAATGATACCCACCATGATGATTAACGAAATACCATTACCTATACCTTTATCGGTAATTTTCTCGCCTAACCACATTACAAATAATGTACCTGCGGTTAGTACAAATGTATTCATCACCACAAACAGCGGGTTAGCAATCAGCATTTCGTCCGGAGTTACCTGCGAACGCAGATAAGCTGCAGCCTGTAGTGCAGTGATCAAAATAGTCAGGTAACGTGTCCATTGGTTGATTTTGTTACGGCCGCTTTCGCCCTCTTTCTGCATTTTAGCAAAGTAAGGAACAGCAATACCCAACAACTGCATCACAATTGACGCAGAGATGTAAGGCATTACACCTAACGCAAAAATAGAGACACGTGAAAACGAGCCTCCTGCGAACATATTCAACAAACCTACCAGACCTTCAGCTTTACCTTTGGATGCAACAGCGTCGCTAACTCCCGGTAAACGGATGAAAGATCCTACACGATATATTAAAAGAAATAAGAGTGTGTTAATAATACGCACTCTTAAATCTTCAATTTTCCAGATATTGGATATTGTAGTGAAAAACTTCTTCATTTGAAATTTTTTAGCTTATGCTTAAAGCTTGGTTACAGAACCGCCGGCCGCTTCAATAGCTTTTTGAGCAGTAGCAGTAAAAGCGTGTGCTGAAACTTCTAACTTGGCTTTCAACTCGCCACGACCTAAGATTTTCACCAAGTCATTTTTTGATGCTAAACCATGCTCTTTCAAAGTAGCAAAGTCGACAGTTGAAAGGTTGAACTTTTCAGTTAGTTGCTGTAACACATCCAGGTTTACACCAACGTACTCAACACGGTTAGGGTTTTTGAAACCTACTTTTGGTAAGCGGCGTTGCAGTGGCATTTGGCCACCTTCAAAACCTATTTTAGTGCTGGTACCTGAGCGTGAGCCGGCGCCTTTATGACCACGGGTTGATGTACCACCACGGCCAGAACCTGTACCACGACCAATTCTTTTTCTATTTTTAGTTGAACCTTCTGCAGGTTTTAGATTACTTAAATTCATGATCTTAGATATTTTCTACTGCTACCAGGTGGTTAACTTTTCTAACCATCCCAATAATAGCTGCAGTAGCTTCAACTTCTACACTATGGTTAATTTTCTTTAAGCCCAGTGCCTGCACTGTCTTTTTCTGGCGCTCGGTTCTATCGATTACGCTCTTAATCTGGGTAATTTTGATCTTCGCCATGATAATTATCCGTTAAAAACTTTACCTAAACTAACACCGCGTTGTTGAGCTACAGTATGAGCGTCGCGCATTTGCGATAATGCTGATACAGTTGCTTTAACCACGTTGTGCGGGTTTGATGATCCTTTTGATTTTGCAAGTACGTTATGTACGCCTGCAGACTCTAATACTGCACGCATCGCACCACCTGCAATTACACCGGTACCGTTTGCCGCTGGTTTCAAGAATACAAAACCGCCAGAAAATTTACCGATTTGCTCATGAGGAATAGTATTGTTGATGATCGGAACTTTAACCAGGTTCTTTTTAGCATCATCAATACCTTTTGCAATAGCTTCAGTAACCTCTTTTGCTTTACCTAAGCCGTAACCTACAACACCGTGCTCGTCGCCTACCACTACGATGGCCGAGAAGCTGAAAGTACGACCACCTTTGGTCACTTTAGCAACACGCTGTATGCTAACCAAACGGTCTTTTAATTCGATCTCGCTGGTTTTTACTCTTTTTATGTTAATTGTTGACATTTCTCTTTTCGATTAAAAGTTTAACCCACCTTCACGTGCACCTTCAGCCAGTGATTTAACACGACCGTGATACAAGTACCCGTTCCTGTCAAAAACTACATCTTTAATACCGGCAGCAACAGCTTTCTGAGCAACTAATTTGCCTACAGCAGTTGACTGATCTGACTTAGTACCATTTGCACTGAACTCTTTTGATAAAGATGATGCTGATACTAATGTTTTGCCGGTTACATCGTCAATGATCTGAGCATAAATTCCTTTATTGCTTCTGTACACCGACAAACGAGGACGCTCGGTTGAACCAGAAATACGTTTTCTGATACCCTTTTTAATTCTGTCTCTTCTTGATAATTTACCTAGTGCCATGACGATTATTTTTTAGATGCTGATTTACCTGCTTTTCTTCTTAATACCTCGCCAACAAACTTGATACCTTTACCTTTGTAAGGCTCTGGTGCACGTAACGAACGTATTTTAGCTGCTACCTGACCAATCAGCTGTTTGTCGTTTGACTCCAGGATGATTGTCGGGTTTTTACCCTTCTCAGCAGTGGTTGTAACTTTAATTTCTTTCGGCAATTCAAATACATAGTGGTGAGAGAAACCCAACACTAAGTCTAATGTATTACCCTGGTTAGTAGCACGGTAACCCACACCTACCAACTCTTGTTCAATTTTATAACCGGTTGTTACGCCAACAACCATATTATTTAACAAAGCGCGGTATAAACCGTGTAATGCTTTGTGACGTTTTTGATCAGTTGGGCGTTGAACTAACAGCTCAGTACCTTCCTGAACAACTTTAATATCTTTATCCACCGCTTGATGCAGTTCGCCTTTAGGGCCCTTTACGGTTACTAAGTTATCCTCAGATACAGTAATAGTTACGCCTGCCGGTACTGGTATTGGATTTTTTCCTACTCTTGACATTGCTTGTTCCTCCTTATCTGATTAATAAACGTAGCATAAAACTTCGCCACCCACGTTTTGCTGACGTGCTTCTTTATCGGTCATTACACCGCGTGAAGTTGAAAGGATAGCGATACCTAAACCATTTAATACACGTGGCATATTGCTTGTGCCTGCGTATCTTCTGTAACCAGGTCTGCTGATACGGTCAATTGAACGGATAGCAGAGATTTTGGTGATTGGGTGGTACTTTAAAGCTACTTTAATTGTGCCTTGCGGACCGTTTTCTTCAAACTTGTAGTTTGCAATGTAACCTTTGTCAAAAAGAACTTTAGTAATTTCTTTTTTCAGGTTCGATGCAGGAATCTCAACTACCCTGTGGTTAGCTTTGATAGCATTTCTTACACGGGTAAGATAATCTGCGATTGGATCTGTATTCATTATTTATTGATTGTGATGGTGGTTTCCTTCCCATAACATCTGGGACGACCTGCCATCGGTTAATTCATTTTTTTAAAAAGCGAGCGGCAAAGATATAAAAAAATTCAAAACATACCTATCGCATGTTTTGAATTCATTAATCTGCCGTTAACCGGTTATTACCAGCTTGCTTTTTTCACTCCCGGGATTTTGCCTTCAAGAGCCATTTCGCGGAATGTAACACGCGAAATACCAAACTGACGCATATAACCACGAGGGCGGCCTGTTAATTTGCAACGGTTGTGCAGTTTTACCGGAGATGACGCTTTTGGAAGCGCATCTAAAGCTACCCAGTCACCCGCTGCTTTTAAAGCCTCTCTTTTTTCAGCATATTTTGCTACTAACTTAGCGCGTTTTACTTCACGTGCTTTGATACCTTCTTTAGCCATTGTTAACTGGAGTTTGATTTTTAAATGGTAAACCAAATTGCTTAAGTAACTCTAATGCTTCAACATCGTTTTTAGCAGAGGTTACAAAGGTAATATCCATACCCTGAATTTTGTTGATCTTGTCAATGTTAATCTCCGGGAAGATAATTTGCTCGGTGATACCTAAAGTATAGTTACCTTTTCCGTCGAAACCTTTATCATTGATACCTTTGAAATCGCGGATACGCGGCAAAGCAACAGAGATCAAACGATCCAGAAACTCATACATATTGTTATCGCGCAAAGTTACACGTACGCCTACCGGCATGTTTTTACGCAACTTAAAGTTTGAGATATCCTTTTTAGATTTTGATGCAACAGCTTGCTGACCGGTGATGGTAGTCAACTCAGTAATGGTGTTCTCGATCAATTTTTTGTCGGTAGTGGCGCCACCAACACCCTGGTTGATTGCGATTTTTTCCAACTTCGGAACTTGCATTACGGTTTTGTACTGAAATTTATCTTTCAGTGCAGTACGTATCTCTGCTTTATATTTCGATTTTAATCGTGGTGTGTATTCCATTACTTGATTTCCTCCCCTGATTTTTTAGCTACTCGTACCAGTTTACCGGCATCATTCAATTTACGGCCTACACGGGTTGCGTTACCTGTTTTCGGATCAACCAAAGCCAGGTTTGAAATGTGTATAGCAGCTTCTTGTTTAACGATACCGCCGTTAGGGTTAGCAGCATTAGGTTTGGTATGTTTTGATACCATGTTAGCGCCTTCAACAATAGCTCTGTTTTTAGCAACTAATACTTCAACTACTTTACCTTGTGATCCTTTTGAATCGCCGGCTATAACTTTAACTAAATCACCTTTACGGATCTTTAATTTTGCTTGTGTTTTCTTTTCCATGTTACAATACCTCCGGTGCTAATGATACAATTTTCATAAATTGTTTCTCACGCAATTCTCTTGCAACAGGGCCAAAGATACGTGTGCCTCTCGGCTCATCCTGGTTGTTTAACAAAACAGCCGCGTTATCATCGAAACGGATGTATGAACCATCTTTTCTGCGGATTTCTTTTTTGGTTCTAACCACAACGGCTTTTGATACAGTACCTTTTTTTACGTTACCAGAAGGCAGTGCACTTTTTACAGTTACTACTATCTTGTCACCAATTGAAGCGTATCTTTTACCGGTACCGCCTAACACACGGATCACTAAAACTTCTTTAGCGCCGCTGTTATCAGCTACATTTAATCTTGATTCCTGTTGTACCATCTTATTTAGCTCTTTCTAAAATTTGAACTAATCTCCAGTTTTTGCTTTTGCTCAGCGGACGAGTCTCCATGATTAATACTGTATCGCCGATACCGCAGGTATTATCCTCGTCATGAGCCATAAATTTGGTAGTTTTCTTAATAAACTTACCATAAATCGGGTGCTTCACCTTCCGTTCTACTGTAACTACAATAGATTTATCCATCTTATTGCTTACTACCAGACCGGTACGTGTTTTTCTTAAATTTCTTTCCATTTTCCTCGACGCGTAAAAATTAATTTTGTTCAGAAGCTTGCGCTGCCTTACGCTTAGTTAATTCAGTGTTTAAACGAGCAATATCCTTGCGCACTTTAGTAATGCGGCTCGGGTTCTCAATCGCTGAAACTGCGTGTGCAAATTTTAGCTTGGTAAGATTAGCTCTCTCCTCGCCGATCTTTGCAACCAACTCTTCAGTTGCGAGGCCTGTAATTTCTGAGTTCTTCATTTTCAATTATTCTATTAGTTGTTTGAGTTTTTAGTTCCAAGCTCACATATGGTTTTGTAACCGCAAACTCAAAACTGCTAACTTTAATTTATGCTTCTACGTAATCGTTACGTACAACAAATTTTGTTTGTACCGGTAGCTTTTGGGCTGCAAGGCGTAATGCCTCTTTAGCAACTTCCAATGGCACACCTTCTGCTTCAAAGATGATCCTTCCGGGGCGCACTACCGCTACCCAATATTCCGGAGCACCTTTACCTTTACCCATACGTACCTCTGCTGGTTTTTTAGTAACCGGTTTGTCAGGGAAAATTCTGATCCAAACCTGTCCTTCACGTTTCATATAACGTGTTACAGCGATACGTGCAGCCTCGATTTGACGGCTGGTGATCCAGGCCGCTTCGAGTGATTTTACACCGAAAGATCCAAATGACAGTTCAGCACCACGAGTGGCTAAACCTTTCATTCTGCCTTTTTGCATCTTTCTGAACTTCGTTCTTTTTGGCTGTAGCATTTTCTTAAGCTTTTATATCGTCTCGATATATTAATTCAACTTCTGTTATTATCTTCTTGGTGCACCACCTTGACGGTTATTACCACCGCCTCTGTTTTGGCCACCACCGCGGCTGTTGTTGCCGCCTTGTCTGCGATCGCCTTGTCTGCGTTCGCCACCGCGCTCACCGCCTCTTTCATTACCACCTCTGCGGTTGTCAAAGCCGGCGCCGCCTTCAGGGCGACCACCTTTACCACTTGGGCTGCTTGAACCACCAATGTTTGGTGATAAATCGCGTTTTCCGTAAACCTCGCCTTTGCAGATCCATACTTTAACACCTATTTTACCATAAGTAGTTAAAGCTTCACCTAATGCATAATCGATGTCTGCGCGCAAAGTATGCAGAGGGATTCTTCCTTCTTTATACTGCTCGCTACGTGCCATCTCAGCGCCACCTAAACGGCCTGATGTCATTACTTTAATACCTTCAGCACCCATACGCATGGTTGAAGCTATTGAAGTTTTCATGGCACGACGGAAAGAGATACGTGCTTCAAGTTGTTTTGCTATGCCTTCAGCTACCAGTTGTGCATCAAGCTCTGGGCGTTTTATCTCAAAGATGTTGATCTGAACTTCCTTTTTAGTAAGTTTTTTCAACTCTTCTTTAATTTTATCTACTTCGGCACCACCTTTACCAATCACAATACCCGGACGGGCAGTGTGAATAGTTACAGTGATACGTTTCAAAGTACGCTCGATTACTACTTTTGACACGCCGCCTTTGCTGATACGTGCTGATAAGTATTTGCGGATCTTTTCGTCTTCAACTAATTTATCGGAGTAGTTGTTGCCACCGAACCAGTTAGAATCCCAACCTCTGATGATTCCTAATCTGTTACCTATTGGATGTGCTTTCTGTCCCATTTCTATTAGTTGATATCGTTTTTAGAGCCTACAATTAGCGTTACGTGGTTTGAACGTTTGCGGATACGGTATCCTCTACCTTGAGGAGCCGGACGCATTCTTTTGTTTTGACGACCACCGCCTACTGATACTTCTTTTACTACCAGATTGCTGTCTTCAACACGTTGACCTTCGTTTTTAGCTTCCCAGTTTTTGATAGCTGATACTAAAAGCTTCTCAACACGTACTGCTGCTTCTTTATTCAAGAACTTCAGTGTGTTTAACGCTTTCTCAACTTCAACACCGCGAATTAAGTCAACTACCAGGCGCATTTTGCGTGGCGAAGTTGGGCAATTCTGCAATTTTGCAACAGAAGCGCCACCTTGCTGAGCCTTCTCTTGCTCTTTGCGTTGTCTGATCAATACAGACTTTTTGATTTTAGTTGTTGCTTCCATTGCTTATTTTTTCTTTTCTGCGTGACCGCGGAATGTACGGGTTGGTGCAAACTCTCCCAGCTTATGACCAACCATATTTTCAGTTACATACACAGGGATAAATTTGTTACCGTTGTGTACCGCGAATGTATGACCAACGAAATCAGGAGAAATCATGGAACGACGTGACCATGTTTTTACAACCGATTTTTTATTTGACTCATTTAACGTCAAGACTTTTTTGTCAAGGTTATGGTCAATATAAGGTCCTTTTTTAATTGAACGTGCCATTATTATTTCTTCCTTCTTTCAATGATATAACGATCAGACCCTTTTTTCTTGTCACGTGTTTTGTAGCCTTTAGCTAACAAACCTTTACGTGAACGTGGATGACCACCTGAGGCTCTACCCTCACCACCACCCATAGGGTGATCTACCGGGTTCATGGCAACACCACGAACTCTTGGGCGACGGCCTAACCAGCGGTTACGACCAGCTTTACCTAATACCGCGTTTGCTTTTTCGCCATTTGAAACGGTACCGATAGTAGCCAAACAAGTTGACAGTATCATACGTGTTTCGCCTGAAGGCAATTTGATGATAGCATATTTACCATCGCGTGCTGAAAGCTGTGCATAAGTACCGGCGCTGCGGGCAATAACACCACCCTGGCCTGGGTTTAACTCAATATTGTGTATAATAGAACCTAACGGAACGTTTTTCAAAGGCATAGTATTACCAACCTCTGGAGTAGCGGTCTCGCCAGATACAACTATTGTACCAACAGTTAAACCTTCCGGAGCTATCATATATCGTTTCTCACCATCTGCAAAGTGTAGCAGTGCTATACGTGCAGAACGGTTTGGATCGTACTCAATTGTAGCAACTGTTGCAGGGATGTCAAACTTATTACGTTTAAAATCGATCAATCTGTATGCTTTTTTATGACCACCACCTAAATAGCGCATAGTCATTTTACCGCTGTTATTACGTCCGCCCGATCTTGTGTTGGATGATACAACCAACGATTTTTCAGGAACGTTTGTTGTAATATCTGAATTAGATACATCAACTCTGAAGCGAGTACCCGGAGTAACCGGTCTAAATCTCTTTACTGCCATGTCTTAATTATATATTGCTGTAAAAATCTATTGTTTCACCGTCTTTCAACGTCACAATCGCTTTTTTCACGGTAGCTGAACGGCCTTGAACCAAACCAGCTTTGGTGTTACGAGTTTTCAGTTTTCCAACGTATCTCATTGTATTAACAGCAGTAATGTTTACGCCGTACATGGCTTCGATTGCTGTTTTAATCTGAATTTTGTTAGCCCGAGGGTCAACTATAAAAGCATAACGGTTAAGCTTCTCAGTGATTTGAGCTACCTTTTCAGTAAGTAAGGGTTTTCTTAAAATTTCCATATTACTTAGCTAATGCTTCCTCCAATTTTTGAACAGCACCGGTTGTTAACACCAATTTACCAGCGTTTAACACATCATAAGTGTTAATTTGGTCAACTGTGATAACCTTGGTTTTCGCCAGGTTTCTGCTTGATAAATACACATTGTTGTTTGCTGCAGGCAATACTAATAATGTTCTAACATCGCTAGCGTTGATGTCTGCAACCAGTTTTACGTAGTTTTTAGTTTTGATAGTATCAAAGCTAAAATCTTCTAAAACTACTACATTGCTTTCTTGAGCTTTGTAGGTTAAGGCAGAGTAACGGGCCAATACTTTAAGCTTTTTGTTCAGCTTGAAGCTGTAATCGCGCGGTTGCGGACCGAAAACACGGCCACCACCATTAAACAATGGAGATTTTACACTACCGGCGCGTGCACCGCCTGTACCTTTTTGTTTATATAATTTGCGGGTTGAACCTGCAATTTCATTACGTTGTTTTGATTTATGCGTACCCTGACGTTGGTTAGCCAAAAATTGCTTAACGTCTAAGTAGATAGCATGATCATTAGGTTCGATACCGAAAATCGCTTCAGGAAGTTGCACCTTGGCACCTGTTTCTTTACCTGATACGTTTAATACTTTAACTTCCATCTTATTTATCCACGATTACGAATGAACCCTTAGCCCCTGGGATGGAACCTTTAACTACTAACAGGTTTTGCTCTGCGTAAACTTTCAATACTTCTAAGTTTTGAATTTTAACGCGCTCATTACCCATTTGGCCTGCCATACGCATGCCTTTGAATACTCTTGACGGCCAAGATGAAGCACCCAATGAACCCGGAGCACGTAAACGGTTGTGCTGACCGTGAGTTTGCATACCCACACCACCAAAACCATGACGTTTTACCACACCCTGAAAACCTTTACCTTTTGACGTACCCACTACATCGACAAAATCTCCCTCAGAGAAAATCTCAACGGTAACAGTGTCACCCAAAGATTTTTGATCTTCAAAAGTTTTAAATTCAACAAGCTTACGTTTTGGGGTAGTACCGGCTTTTTGGAAATGGCCTTTTAACGGAGCAGAAGTGTTCTTCTCTTTTTTCTCGCCATATGCTAGCTGTACAGCTGCATAGCCGTCTGTCTCAACAGACCTTACTTGTGTTACTACGCAAGGGCCAGCTTCGATAACTGTGCAAGGGATGTTTTTCCCTGAGTCGTCGAATATGCTGGTCATTCCTACTTTTTTACCAATTATTCCTGACATTTTTTTATGTGTTTGTGCCCATCGAAGCAGTAGGGCTTCGTTCAAGGCATTATAATTTTCCCCTCGAAAGGGACGGCAAAGATAGCAACTTTACTTTAATTGTCAAATAGTTACTAAGTTATTTTTAAATAAATATTCAAAAGAGGTAAAAACTTGATTTTATGAGCAGTACGGCAGGGCCCGCCCCTGGCTATGAAGGGGTTATATGTTAGCCCGTTGACTACACCTGCAGCTTAGTAATTAAAGGTGTTTATAACAGACATGGCCTGGCTACTGCGGTAGCTTATGGGCAGCCGGCTGGTGCGATAATTTATTTTTTAACCAATGCGTTAAGCTATGGTGCAGCGGAACCAGGAATGCCGCTATGGCCACCAGGATAATAAGTTCAAATACCGGTGTATGGTGTGTTAAGCGTTCAATAAGCGGATGCAGCAATAACGTTATAAACTCAAACAGCAGCATCAGCGAAAGCACACCCATAAAATCAATAAGCTTACGATGCATTTTAGTGCGGCTTAACAGGAATACGATCATCAGAAATATCGGTATAAATAAGGCTATGGCTACTAGTTGCAGGTTGGTCTTGCGTTCCTCTTCTTCTTTTAGTTTCTGCTCTTCCAGCTCACGGCGGCGTTGCTCTTCGGCGATGGTCAGGTTTTGAAACTCGCGCGTTTTTTCGGTGTCGAACAATTGCTTATTTAAAGCCAGGGCCTGCTTATAATAGGCGGTCGCTTTTGCCTGGTCGTATCCATCGTATAATGCAGCCAGCTTTTCGGTCGAGTCCATGATTTGAAAGGTATAGCCGACAATCTTAGCATCATTCAACGCATTTATACAGTATACCTTTGCCGAATCGGTTTGATGTACCGCTATGTAATGATCGGCTATAAGCATATTGGCCATCATAGCCCTGTAGTGCTCGCCAAGCCGGGTGGTGGTAGCGACTGATGTTTTTAAAAATGCCAAACCGGTGTCATACTGTTTAAGCAGCAAGTAGGTATTACCGAGGTTAAGCTGCGCATACGCGGTGATCAATTCGTCGTTAAGACGTGCAGCTAATACATTGGCCAGGTTAGCATATTTAAAGGCCATTTGCGGTTTATTGGCGCGGTTATAATAAAATGCTGCCGATGAGTACCCCTGGGCAAGTGCCTTATCCAGCTTAAACTCACGGCTAAGTGCTATGGCCTGTTGCAGGTAATGGATTGCTTTCTCTTCGTCTTTCTGATCGTCATAGATACTGGCCAGCATGGTATAACAATTTATACTGAAGCGACGCTGGTTTAACTCATTACATAGCTGCAAACTTTCAAACAAATTTTTGATAGCTGCAGGATAGTTCCCCAGTAAGTTATAGGTGTATCCGTACAAATAAAGGCCGGTAGCAACTTTGCTTTTGTAGTTTTTACTACGGGCCAGCCTTATGCCATTGCCTATATATTTAAGTGCCGAATCGGGTTTGTCGCTGTAAAACTGTGATAACTGGTAATTGTAATTAATTTCAAGACTATCAATATTACTGGTATTTATAAGCTGCCTTAAGCTGTCTATCTGCTTTTGCTGAGCATAAACAGTTAACGTTAAGGACATAAGAATAGCAGGAAATAGTCTTTTAAACATCGCGACGGTTTTAAGCGTAAATATAATATATCCACTTGTTTTATCAAGATCAACTATAAAGGCAATTACCTGCCGCCATAAAAACCTGCGTACTTACTATTAAATTCATTTATATTTATCTTGCTTATCACAAAAATATGGCCTGGGGCATATCACCACGTAAAATAATTACCATTCCGCTGGGCGACTACAGCCCTGATTACTATTTAACCTTATTGTATCACGCTTTTAAAAACCTGGGCTGGCGCATTGGTTATTTTAACCGTGATGGCATTATTGGCTATACGCAAATTTCATGGGAAAGCTATGCCGAAGAAGTTTCGGCCAGAATAATAGGTAACGATATAGTAATTAAAAGCGAATGCGTAGGGTATCAGTTTTTCTTTACGGATTATGGTAAAAACGCTAAAAACCTCGAATTACTGGTAAATGGCGAGATCGAGTATGTAGAATACCATCTGCAAGACAGCCTGCACGAAACCACCCAGCAGCTTATCGACAGCATTCCGGATAACCAGTTTATTAATCTGGAAGACCCTCCGATGGGGTATAAAGAAAAACTTCGCACGTTTTTATCGGCTTTTACACCTGCCCCTAAATATTTTATTACGCCGTTGCTGGTAATCATTAATATCGTCGCCTTTTTCCTGACACATGTTATTATAATAGCGCTCTTTGTTGCAAGTATATTTAATGCAACGCGGCATAATGGTAACCATTTTGAAGTTCATGATTTAAAAGAAACTTTCGAAAATCTCTATCTGTCAGTTGGTTTTAGTAGCCGCAATCCGGTATTGCACGGGCAGGTATGGCGCCTGGTAACCAGTATATTTTCGCACTTTTCATTATTGCACCTGGGTGGCAATATGATTGTGCTTATTTACATAGGATCGCTTATTGAATCGAAGCTGGGTAGATGGAATTACCTGATATTGTATTTGCTCACGGGCATTTGCGCCAGCATTACTTCGGTGATTTGGCATGACCATGGGGTGGCAGCCGGCGCGTCGGGCGCTATATTTGGCTTGTTCGGAATTTTACTTGCCTTACTAAGTACAAAATTTTATGAGGCAAGTGCCCGCCGGGCTTTACTAATCAGCACGGTAATATTTGTGGCCTACAGCATTATCCCGATAGGTAAGGAAGTTGATCATGCCGCACACTTTGGCGGGTTGATATCGGGGTACTTGTTTGGTTTATTAGCCTATAGCGGACTAAAAAACCGAAAACAAACTATCGTGGTTGGCTTGGCTAGTATTGCTACGCTTGCTTATACGGCTTGTTGCCTTGCATTTGCGCCTGTTTATCAGTTGCGCGATTTGAAAGAACTCACGCATCATACTCAGAAACTGTCTAACAGCTTACAACAAAATTTTTACGGTAATTATAACATGAGCCACGACTCTGTAATGTATTTACTTAACACTAAGGCCCTCCCAGAAATTGATACGCTGAAGGATATTGCCCCAAAATTAAATAAACTAACACTACCTAAAAAACAAAAGCAGGTGGCAGTTATAAAGTCGAAGCTAATTTTGGAGGAATGCAAACTTTACACGCTTTTATATAAAGAGTATCGCGACCGCGACCCGGTAAAATATCGCCCCGAAATTAATATCGCCACACAAAATATAAATGATTTAAGAGTTGAATGGACCAAAACAGGAGATGACCCTGACCTGGATGACGACGACAACTAAGTATATTTGCCACATATTTAGTACCACATGAACTTCTACACACGCAAATGGGTAAAACCTGAGGACCTTAACGCTCATGGAACTTTGTTTGGCGGCCGCCTGCTGGCCTGGATTGATGAAGAAGCTGCTATTTACAGCATTATTCAATTAGGCACCAATGGTTGTGTTACCAAGTATATGTCTGAAATAAACTTTGTAAGCTCGGCACGCCAGGGCGATATTATTGAGCTGGGTATTAAGGCCACACATTTTGGCCATACCTCGTTAACCCTAACCTGCGCCGTACGCAATAAGATCACCCAAAAAACCATTCTCACTATTGATAAAATTGTGTTTGTGGCGGTTGATGAGTTTGGCAAACCGATTAGACACGGCCGCACAGAGATAACTTATACCGATGAACGTTTGAGGGAGTAAAAACCGAAAAAGGTCCTGCTGAACTTCTTTCAGCATCTCACTTGTCAGGCTTGCCGATTGCCGTTTTTGAATGTACAACAAGATACCGAAACAAATTCGGTATAATAAGGATAATATTATTCTGTCATTAACCTTCTGATCAATTCGGCACTTTGACGCTTGCCTTCTTCCAGCCTGCCATCAAAAAACTTCTGTACGTCGTTAAAGTGTTTTTTATAGCCTTCCATATCGCCATAGCCAATAATAGCGGCCCATTCGCGCACGGCGGAGTGGAACTCCAGATCATCGCCCCGGATGGTTTTATCATATAGTGCGGCCTGTATAGATTCTTCCAGTAATGCTTCGTCTTTGAACAGATATTCGGCAATCCCCAATCGTAAGCGAAAAGGCGGAGTTTGGCAAATTAGGTTATCGTACGGGTTAACCCCAAGATGGTACCAGGCATCAACCATACTTAATATGCTCAGGTGCGAGTTTGGCTTTTGCTTGTCATGATCTTTTCCAAGGGAAAATTCCCTCATAACCTTGTCATTTAGCATGATGGGTTTGCGGCTTTCATGGAAAACAAAATCACGCGCTCTGTACAGGCGCTCGCGGAATGCCACTTCATCTTCCTGTATCATCAGCTTAAACAACTCTGATTCAGAAACGGCATACTGTCTTACCTGCTGGCGGGCGTAAGGGTTCATGATAGCCAAACCCGCGTATACGTGGGCTTTGTAGCTAAATATGCGGAGAGTGGTCAGGATCTTCACATTGTCAATACCGCCAATGTACGAGGCATTTTCCCAGGGGAAAAAACCGGCTTCTTTCCAGGCCGTGCCCATGCTTTCAAAACCTACATGGGTTACGGCCTGGGTGTCGGCAACAATTTTATCGTGTTCATGATAATCGGCCAGTTCTACAATTTCCGACCCGATGGCCGTAAACAGGTCAATCATGCGTTGACGCGCTTCATTATCGGCACGATGTGGTATAAGGATGAGCGTTTGCCCTTGTGGATCAAACCCGGGGCCATGCATGCCATGAAAAGTAATGATCTGCGCGTGCTGCGGAAGATATTTTTCAAAGGCGATTATCTCGGGCGTTTTCACTGAGGTTTGTCCGGCAACAATGGCTCCCGGTTTAGTATACGCCGCGTATTCAGCGACAACTTTGGCAATATGCTCTGCTTCGACGGAATAAATAACCAGGTCGCTGATTTGCGACACCTCTTTACCACTATCAAGCACCGTAATACCCAATGGCGACAGTTCATCCTCCAATTGCTGCCTGTTGGCCGGCAAATCGCAACCTGTAACAGCGTAGCCCGCTTTGGCAAAAGCTTTAGCATATAGCCGGCCCATGTCGCCCAAACCTATAATCCCGATATTCATGCCGCTAATATAACTAAGTGTAGCAAAATTGCGTACAAAGGGCCACATAACTCATACTCCATAATGCTGCAAACCCGCAACAAAACCTATTTTTTACTGTTTTTTAATATATCATTGTATAATTTTACAATTATGAAGAACCAATTCATGTTGAGACTTTCACTGTTATTGCTGGTTTTGTTCGGTTTTTTAGCCCACACTCGAGCTCAAGACAGCGTTAAAAAAGCTGTTGTTAAAAAAACAACTACAGTGGTAAAACCGGCAAATACAACTAATCATACGGCGGGTATTCCTATTAACCCCAAAACCGGGAGACCTTACAGCAGATATGGCTATGGCGCTTATGCCAAAACTTATCATGAACAGTTAAAGGCTGATAGTGTAAAAAAAGTCGCCGCAATACCGGCAGCCGTAACAACGGCCAAAGTTCAGTTAAAAAAGGACAGCAGCACAGTAGCCCAACCTGTACCTAAAACCGACAAAAGCCTTTACGGCCAATATCAATACTTGCTAACCAAGGTATATAACTATCAAAAGCCTTTTGTTGAAGCAATGTGGAAAAGCTACAGCGACACGCTGCGAGGCGTACGTAACCAATTAAAAACAGCCAACGATAAAACTACAGTGCAAGCCAAAACTATTGACAGTTTGCGAGCAGCTGTAAAAGCAAAAGAAGAAGCCCTTACCAAAACCGATTCCATTAGCTTTATTGGCATTGCCCTGGCAAAAAGCACTTACAATATGATTATGTGGGGACTGGTGCTCGTTCTCGGCATTATTGCCGCTGTGGTAATTGCGCGTACCGGCGGCTATCGTAAAGAAGCTGTTTACCGTACCACCTTGTATAATGAGCTGGAAGAAGAGTTTAAAACCTTTAAAGCCAAAGCCAACGAAAAGGAAAAGAAACTGGCCCGCGAGTTGCAAACCGAACGAAACAAATTGGATGAATTAACCGGTAGAGGTTAACTCCGGCCCCTGGAGGGTAGCAATAAAAGCATGAACAGCCACTCAACTAACAATACTCATTCCCCGTTCAGGGAATTAGAGGGCAAAGCCTACCTTTTTGGCTGGAACCCTGTTAAGTTTGAATGGGCAGATTTAGCTGACGACATTAAAAAACTAAAAGAAACCGGCCATCTGGAAGACAACTGGAGCGTAGCCAGTCATAAAACCATTAAACCCGGCGATCGCGCTTTTATAGTGCGTGTAGGTGTTGAACCCAAAGGGATTTTTGCCTCGGGATATATCGCTTCTGAGCCCTATCTTGCTTTCAGAAAGGGGCGGCATTATCACCGCATCACTATTGCCCTGGATGTATTGCTAAATCCCGAGCATGAACAAATACTTAGTCTCGATATCTTAAAGACAGGTAACCTGGCCGCCCAAACCTGGACACCACAAGCATCGGGTATCTCTATCAGGCCCGAGTTGGTTGATGAACTGGAAGGTGTTTGGCAGGATTTCCTGGAAAATGGAAATGCCTTTTAGCTATTTGAACTTACTTTTCAACAGTAAAAAACGTCGCTCAATAAAATAATAAGATAGTGTGCTGATTAGTAGCAAAAGCCCAAGCTTTACTATAATGATTATCACTATAGGATGGCCGTCCATAAATCTTAGCCAGGGTTGCCACGCGTTTGTCCCGATAAAAAGCTCCTGCCAGATGTACATACTATAAGAGATCAGCCCGGTTTTCACCAACGGCCTTGATGACAGAAAGCTCCTCCCCTTTAAGCTGAATAAAATTACCATCGCAAATAGAACTGCCCCTACAAACTCGGACACGTAACGGGTATAATAACTAAAAGCACGGGTGGTTATCACTAATGCCAGCAATAGCAGAACAGTAACTAAAATATTACGGCCGGATGCCGATGTTACAGGAATGATGCCTTTAAACATAAATATGGAAAGTAACGAGCCTATCAAAATAATGACCGGCCCTTTCCAAAAAGCATACCGGCTCAACCTGTTTAACCAATTAGTAACAGGATAATGGTTGATACTTACAAAGTGCTCTCCACAGAAAGCAATCGCAGTAGCGCCGACAACAATCAGCAAAGCGATAGCGGTGTATCGGTTAACATTAGACATTAGCAATGCCGGGAAGATCAGATAAAACTGCACCTCGACAGCAAGCGACCAAAAATGAGCCGTGAAAGGTTCATTGGGCATTGGCAGGTTCTTGATAAAGACTGCCGATGCCGCAAAATCAAACAGCCGGATATTTAGGTGAAAAAAGATATTTAATAGCCAAAGTACTGCCAGAAACCCATAAGCCGCCGGAATTATCCGCAATACCCGCCTGATATAAAATTGCGACAAAGATGCTTTGCCTTTGGTAAGCTGCTCCTTCAATAAAATAGTGGTGATCAAAAACCCGCTTAAAACAAAAAACAGATCGACACCGGTGCGGCTGTTTATGGAAAGGCCCAACGGATTCAACAAGACATTCCCGCCCAAATGCGCGAAAACGACCATGAGCACCGCGATTCCTCGCAAACCATCTAAAGCTTCAAAATGCGGAGCCTGCAGCGCAGCCGGTACTGACGTTACTGGCCCGAATAGTTTTTTATAAAAGCTGTTGAAACCCATCATTGCTTTTTGTCACCAAAATAAACAAAAATGAACTGCGCTTTATTTTTGAGAACGCCATTAATGAATATTTTTGTGACGAGCGTCCTATGACTTTAATTGATACTTCCGTTTTCGTAATGTTATTTCTGGCAGCTGTATGGAGTTATTACAGCGGCAAACTAACCCGAACGGGAGCCTTAACCGGCGACCTGATTGGTATATTCATATACAAGGGCGCCGGGCTCACCGGTTTATGTACGCTGGCAACATTTTTTATATTAAGTACTGCCGCAACTAAATGGCACGCAAATAAAAAAGCAGCCATCGGCGCGGCCGAAAAGAATAAAGGCCGCCGCACCGCCCTGCAAGTCTTAGCCAACGGCGGCATAGCAGCAGTATTGGGGCTGATGGGCTGGCAGTCGCCGGAAAAAATTGGCATTGTGCAGACAATGGTGGCGGGCAGCCTCGCGGCTGCGACGGCTGATACACTGTCATCAGAACTGGGTATGGTTTATGGTAAACACTGTTTCAATATTCTTACTTTGAAGAAAGACGTCCGCGGGTTAGATGGTGTTATCAGTATAGAGGGCACTTTGATTGGCGTAATAGGCGCCACGCTGATTGCTGTGGTTTACTCGGCTTTTGCCGGTTGGGACATTGCGTTCTGGTGGATAGTATTCGCTGGTACGGTTGGCAATCTGTTGGACTCCCTTTTGGGGGCTTTATTGGAGCGTCGCGGAATTATTGGGAATAATTTAGTTAATTTTTTGAATACGCTGGCAGGCGCCCTGGTATGCTGGTTGATTATTGCCTGAATATAGGGTCTTGTCTGTTATCCCAGAAAAAACTGATTGAAATTATATTTCCTTTGATCTCGTAAAAAATTGAACAGTTACCATGTATAACAGCCTTTCGCAAATTAGCTGTGCCGTCAACAACCTGAAAAATTAAAGGAGATTTACTTATTGTATCGATGACTTTATAAACACGACTTCTAAATTTAAAAAGTTCTTGTTCACCCCATCGTTCTAATATTTGACGCCCTATTAAATCAAATGTATCATCCGCCTCATCGGTAAAAACGACTTTGAATTGCATTGCTTATTCAGCCGGATATTTTTTTTTAAATTCTTCAAAACTTATAAATCGTCCCGCTGAAAAATCTGCTTGCCCTCTCTTAATACCATCCAAAACATGCTGCGGCAAAGTTTCATCTTCTTTGTAAAAAGAGATCTGCTGCTCCTCTAAAAATGCGGTAATCAGTTTTTCTTGTTCAGCTGTCGGATTAACTACATAAGTGCTCATACTCAAATATACAAAATAACGCTCAATTTGTTATTCAACAAAAAAAGCCACCCGAACTAATCGAATGGCTTTTTATATTTTTCGGCTCTTCCGGGCCTATCAAACTTTGATCTCAACTTCAACGCCGCTTGGCAACTCAAGTTTCATCAACGCGTCTACAGTTTTTGAGTTTGAGCTGTAGATATCCAATAGTCTTTTATAAGAGCATAATTGGAATTGCTCGCGCGCTTTTTTGTTTACGTGTGGTGAACGCAATACAGTGAAAATTTTCTTTTCAGTTGGTAATGGCAGCGGTCCGCTAACTACAGCGCCGGTTGGCTTTACTGTTTTTACGATTTTCTCAGCTGATTTGTCGACCAGGTTGTAATCGTAAGATTTCAATTTGATTCTGATTCTTTGGCTCATTTTGTTTTTGTTTTATAACCTCACCTAAGAGCTATTTATTAGGATTGGTTGATTATGTTTAATAAGTTGATTAAGTGAGTGGTTAAAAACTACTCACCTAATCAATCAATCACTATTCAATTGATACTTGCTTGCGTCCTTTTGATTTGGCAACAACCTCATCCTGTACGTTACGCGGAGCCGGTTCATAATGATCAAACTCCATGGTTGAAGTTGCACGACCCGAAGTGATAGTACGTAATTGTGTTACGTAACCAAACATTTCAGACAGTGGTACCATAGCTTTAATAACTTGCGAACCTGCACGGGTATCCATGCCTTGAAGCTGACCACGACGACGGTTCATGTCACCGATAACGTCACCCATGTTTTCTTCAGGGGTTAATATCTCGATTTTCATGATCGGCTCTAACAATACCGGTTTACATTTTGGCAATGCTTCACGGTAAGCAGAACGTGCTGCAATCTCAAAAGATAAAGCATCTGAATCGACTGCGTGGAACGAACCATCGATCAAACGTACCTTCAGGCTGGTAAGCGGGTAGCCTGCTAACACACCATTGTCCATAGCTGATTTGAAACCTTTCTCAACAGATGGAATGAACTCGCGAGGGATAGCACCACCCACAATTTCGTTCACAAACTGTAAGCCTTCTTTCTCGTCATCAGCCGGAGAAATAATAACCTGGATGTCGGCAAATTTACCACGACCACCAGTTTGTTTTTTATAAGTTTCGCGGTGTTGAGTAGTACCGGTGATAGCCTCTTTGTAAGCTACCTGTGGAGCACCCTGGTTAACCTCTACTTTGAATTCGCGTTTTAAACGGTCCATCAAGATATCCAGGTGTAACTCGCCCATACCGCTGATAACTGTCTGACCGGTATCCTGATCAGTTTGTACACGGAAGGTTGGATCCTCTTCAGCTAATTTACCCAAAGCTATACCTAATTTATCAACGTCGGCCTGAGTTTTAGGCTCAATAGCCAAACCGATAACCGGATCAGGGAATACCATTGATTCCAAAACCAACTGGTGTTTCTCGTCGCAAAGGGTGTCACCTGTTTTGATATCTTTAAAGCCTACTACCGCAGCAATGTCACCTGCACCTACGTTAGGGATAGGGTTTTGCTTGTTAGCATGCATCTGGAATATACGAGAGATACGCTCTTTTGATTCAGAACGCATGTTGTATATGTATGAACCAGCTTCCAGGTTACCTGAGTAAACACGGATAAAGCACAAACGGCCTACGAATGGGTCTGTAGCAATTTTAAATGCTAAAGCTGCAAATGGCTCTTTAACATCTGGCTTAACTAATATCTCTGCGCCTGTGTCAGGGTTAGTACCTACTACACCTTTTGAATCAAGTGGTGAAGGCATTAGCTCCATCACATAGTCAAGCATGGTTTGTACACCTTTGTTTTTGAAAGATGAACCGCAAGTCATCGGAACGATTTTACCGGCCAAAGTAGCCTGACGTAAAGCGTCTAATACTTCGCGCTCAGTGATGGTGGTTGGATCGTCGAAGAATTTCTCCATCAAAGAATCGTCAAACTCAGCTACAGCTTCCAATAATTTCTCTCTCCACTCAGTAGCTTCGTCTATCATATCAGCAGGGATTGGAACTTCAGTAAAGGTCATACCTTTATCGTGTTCGTTCCAAACAATGCCACGGAAGTTAATCAAATCAACTACACCTTTAAATTGATCTTCAGCACCGATAGGTAATTGCAACGGAATAGCCACGCTGCCCAGCATTTCTTTAACTTGTTTTACCACGTTAAGGAAATCGGCACCGCTACGGTCCATTTTGTTTACAAAACCAATACGTGGCACGTTGTAGTTGTTAGCCAAACGCCAGTTAGTTTCAGATTGAGGCTCAACACCATCAACCGCTGAAAACAAGAACACCAGACCATCCAATACACGCAATGAACGATTTACCTCTACGGTAAAGTCCACGTGTCCCGGAGTATCGATGATATTCATGTGGTAGTTGTGGTTGCGGTATTTCCAGTTAACTGTAGTAGCAGCCGAAGTAATGGTAATACCACGCTCCTGCTCTTGCGCCATCCAGTCCATTGTAGCAGCACCTTCGTGTACCTCACCTATTTTGTGGCTAACGCCCGCATAGTAAAGAATACGCTCGGTAGTAGTGGTTTTACCGGCATCAATGTGAGCGGCAATACCTATGTTTCTTGTATATTTAAGATCTCTTGACATGTCTATTTTTTAATGATTGAATGAGTGATTGAGTGAATTAGCGAATGAGCAATTTAAAGATTAAGGCATTATTACCATTACTTCAATAAATCACTCATTCACTAATTCACTAATTCGCTCATTAGAATCTAAAGTGTGAGAACGCTTTGTTAGCCTCAGCCATTTTGTGCGTATCTTCTTTCTTTTTCACTGCTGCACCTTCACCTTTAGCTGCCGAGATGATCTCGCCGGCTAATTTCTCCATCATGGTTTTTTCACCACGTTTGCGGGCATAGCTGATTAACCATTTCATACCCAAAGCAATTTTACGCTCAGGACGAACCTCAGTAGGTACCTGGAAGTTAGCACCACCCACACGGCGGCTTTTTACTTCAACAGATGGCATGATATTGTTTAAAGCCTTTTTCCAGGTCTCTAAACCGCTTTCATTTGTTTTTTTCTCAACGATATCAACAGCGTTGTAGAATATGCCGTATGCGGTTGATTTTTTACCGTCATACATCATGTTATTTACAAACCTGGTTACCAAAACATCATTGAATTTTGGATCAGGAAGAAGGATTCTTTTTTTTGGTTTCGATTTTCTCATTGTTACTATCCTCCTTTAATTATTTCTTTTTACCCTTTGTAGGCGCAGCTGCTGCTTGACCTGGTTTAGGGCGTTTAGTACCATATTTTGAACGACGTTGGTTACGACCGGCAACACCTGATGTATCCAGTGCACCACGGATGATGTGGTAACGTACACCCGGTAAGTCTTTAACACGACCGCCACGGATCAACACGATTGAGTGCTCTTGTAAGTTGTGACCTTCGCCAGGGATGTAAGCGTTTACTTCTTTACCGTTGGTTAAGCGCACACGGGCAACTTTACGCATTGCTGAGTTTGGTTTCTTAGGGGTAGTGGTATACACACGGGTGCATACTCCTCTTCGCTGTGGACAGCTGTCCAACGCTGGTGACTTACTCTTGTCAACCAGAGCTACTCTACCTTTTCTAACTAATTGATTGATAGTAGGCATTCTTGCTTTCTGTTTGTTTTTGTTTTAAATCCCGCTGCCGCCTACATTGACGGGCAGTTTTTCGGGACTGCAAAAGTACGGAGTTGTTTTGTGATTTTCAAGCGGTTAGGCGAAAAAATTTTTGGTGGGATTGATGAGTAGGTGGATTAAGTTGATTGGGTGAGTGGTTGAGATACGTATCAGCAATGAAATTTTGCTAATTATACTGGTAATTAAGCAATTGGATCAACTCAGCAATTTGTCATCCTGAGCGATAGCGAAGGATCTTGTACACGCGGTATTACATTATACATTACCCTTAATCTCTAATCACTAAATAATGGCGTTCCCCGATTTTATCGGGCCGGGCTTTCCGTTCATACGCCTGCAGGCATTATCCGTCAGCTGACGGACGGTATCCACTGCAATCCCTAACGCAAAACGCACGCCGGAGCAGAATGCACGCCGGAGACGCGAAGCATCGCGTCTCTACAAAATTCCCGAACGTAGAGACGCGATGCTTCGCGTCTTCCATTCAATTTGTTTTTTGCAGAGACGCAATATTTTGCGTCTCCCAAAACGCAAAACAATATAATTACCTATTTTTAAGCAATGATACCTATAACCAAACTCAAATTCACGATGTCTCTGTTGTTGCTGATTGCCATTGGCTGCAAAAACAAAACAGAGCAACAGAAAATAGCTGCTAAAACAAAAGCTTACACTGCTGTAATAACCAAACCTGATTACGACAGCCTGATCACTACCCCTTGCGCACTGGTACTTTACCCCACCATGCAGCAAATAAACAAAATGAAGAAAGAGGACGGCGAAGATTTCTTTACTATTGTTGACGACAACCAATTCTACCTAGCGGGCTGCCAAACCTACCTCGACTCTGTTAAATTTAAAACCATCGTCAAAGATTCAAAAGGTACCCTGGCTTTTAAAATTGCGAATAACCAGTTATACAAGCTTAAACTCGGTTCGCTAAGCTGGAGCATCATTTTATTCGATGGCAAAACAAAACCCCATAAGGCAGATATCACGATGTTTGACGACGACTTTAAATCGTATATAAAATAAATGGTTCTTTGTGAAGATTACTAATAAACCAATCCGGGGTGCGGGTTATACTCATCGCTTTTTTTGCGCCAGTATTTACCCTGCTCGTCGTTTTTTAAATGCTCATAACCGGTAGCTACATATGCAGCCAGGTTGCTTTTTCCCTCTGATTTATCGACTGTAGTCATTTGCGCCAAGCCCTGCTGCGCAGTCTCAATGATCATCTGCCAATTCTGTTTCATGTAATAATCATTGAGCAGTTCCAGGTATAGCGCTATGTATGCCGGATCGTGAATGATAGCTTTATTTAAAACATCTATCCCCTTGTCATACTGCCCGCTCCTGTTGTACGCTCGTGCCAGGTTGGCCTCAATGCCATGAAGCGGAAAATGCCGGTAAGGATCAACTTTTATTTGTACGCCGGCGTAATGCGGCGATTTTTTGTAAACATCTTCCAAACAGGCAAGCGCTTTGTCAAACATAAAATTATCTGCATAAATACATCCCCACCTAAAATATGTTCTAAAGTATCGATATAATTATAATAAGGCTTTACCCAATCAGGCTCGGCAGGAATGCCCAGTTCTTTAAAATGTTCGGCAGATATAACTGCCACACGCGGCGGCGGCGAATAGCCCAACTGGAAAGATACCCAACTGTATATGGGCTCGGGCTTGTAATATTCGGTTTTGCTGATCTGGCTTACCATGTATTTATTCCGTTTGCCCACTTTGCCATTTACAAAAGTGCCGGTTCTTTGAAACATGAAGCTTTGATCGCCATCAATAAAAACATAACCAAAAGTATAGCTGGTTGAGGTGTCTGCTTTTTTTAATACTACCCACTCTCGCTCGCAGGCGGTTAGCGGCGGTTCAAATTTCAGATCGCCATCCACAACAGTGGTTTGTACCCTCTTACGGGTTTGCGCTTGGGTAGCAGTCGTCAGGCAGGTAATGACGATTAAAAGGATGAGGTTTTTCATGGTAAATAAAGCTACCTAACTTGCCAGCCAATCGCAAATAAAATGTCCGCCCTGTTTATAAACAAGGCGGACATTTACTTATGGCGCCGGATGCGCCGGTGGCGCAGGTGGTTTAGCCAATTGCCGTGGTGGGCCGCAGCTTGTTGCCAATGTTGCGCATACCGCAGCTAACACCAGCATTTTTAATACGTTCTTTTTCATAGCATAGTGTTTTTTAATTTATAATATTCACATTGCGCTATTTGTTTTAAAAGCATTGCGGTTGCTAATATCTATACTGATTTTCGCCAAAATTAATACGATGGGAGCCTGGCTATCTCACCCCGAATTTCTTTATCCCAGGCCGCCTGCTTTTCTGCATCAAGAATAGAGACTTGCTTATTATACCTGCGGTTAGCGGCAAACCATTCTTCTCTTATACCATCATATATTTGCCGCATTTCTTCCTTCCAGTTGTCTGAGTAAACTACTTTGGTGAGTGCATCGTAAAGTTTGCGGGCGTAGAGCTCGCTGATATCAAAACGAAGTTGTTCATGATCTAACATACCATCGGTCATAAACCGATATTTCACCCATGACCGGTCGCCGAGAAACACACAACGCACCGTTACAGAAAACCGATAACCTGTATCTGAACGTAAAGGTTGAACGTAGTAACCAATATTGCTGTAGGTGGCGGCTCCGCCATCAGACATTTTATCAGGCTTTGCTTTGTAGTCGGCCCAGGTTAAGGGGCGCTCTTTTTTCCAGGGGATGTCTTGCGCAGCAACAAAAAGAGGCAGCGCAAATAATATAGTAAGCAAAGCTGATTTCATGAGGCAAAACAGGTTTAGTTGGATAAGCTGATAAAATTATTGATTATGCTCAACAATCCAAAAGCATTCGCTTTAAAAATCAGGCTGCAGCTTGTATACCTAAGTAATTTAGGCATGTTTCACTTTGGGTGTTTCACTCCTTTTTTGCGCAAATACGCAAAATACCATAAGTTACTTATTACTATGCAGTTATGGAGATATGTTAAAGTATTACTACTGTTTCAAAGTGTTTCAGCTACTTTATTCAAATAGTTGATTATTAATCATTTAACCTAAAAACGTGTTTCAAAGTGTTTCACTTTTTAGCGGAACACTTTGGCCTAAAACTCCAGGTATTTATTGATCTTGATATGTACCTTATCGCCTACCTTATACCTATCAGCCTCATCGTTCAATAAGCGTAATGTGATATCGCCTTTGGTAACCAGCAGGTCTTCATGATTACCTTTAAACAGCACTTGCTTAACCATCCAGTCCTTGCGGGTCCAACTACTGGTTGGGTTGGCCCACTCTGGATATATAACTACCTCGGCTGAACTGGCGTCGATACCACATTGTGCAGCTTCTTCCCTTGTTAACACGTTACAATTGGTAAGCAGCCTGGCGGTGTATAAGTTCTGCGGATTTTGATATAAAGCCTTAGGGTGCCCCGCTTCAATTACCTCGCCGTCCTTCAACACAATCAACTCATCAGCCATTGACAGCACCTCGGCCGGGTCGTGGGACACCATGATCACCGTCAAACCGGTATCATGAACAATTTGCCTTATATCCTGCTGCAAACCTTCACGAAACGAGGTATCGACCTGGTTAAACGGTTCATCCAGCAACAATACCTCTGGCCGCGTGGCCAGAGCGCGGGCAATGGCTACACGTTGTTTTTCGCCGCCGCTCAGAAAGAAAGCCTGCTTATCGGCCAGTTTATGTATGTTAAGTTGCCTGAGCACGTCTTCGGTACGTTGCCTTTTAGCAGCAACGTCGGTATTGGGCAGTAATACAGCCACGTTATCCCATACTTTGGCAAACAGGTTTAGCCCGTCGGTATCCTGGGTTACCATCTTCATCGCATCGTGTCCGGGGATCAGCTTTTCCTCAGGTCCCCAGATACGTTCGCCTTTAAAATATACACGTCCCTCATCAGGAGACAGAAGTCCATACAGCAGTCTTAACAATGTACTTTTGCCGCTGCCGCTCTCGCCAATTATAGCAGTAATTTGTTGAGGCTGTATATTTAAACTGATTTGCTTAACTCCTGCCACTCGCTCACCCGGATAGGTTTTGCTTACGGATAAAGCCTGTAGAAAAGACGCATCGCTCATGCGGCAAAGATAAAAACAAAAGGCGGTTTCTGTTGAACCGCCTTTTGCATGGTATATGCAGGGTTGATTTGCTTAAAAGCCGAAGGTTAAACCGAAGGCAAAGTTTTTTAATCCTGCTTGTGCCGGGCTGTTCTCAAACATGTCGTTGAAATAGTACTTCGAGTATAATCCAAATGAGCCGTAGCCTATACGTGCAAATGCACCATAACGCATTTTGGCAAAGTGATAGTCGTCATCAAACTTTTGTTTGCCACGTTCGTCACTTATTTGTTTAACACGACCGCCCAGCAATAAACCAGCCTCCGGACCAACAATAAAACGAAAACGTTTGCCGTTGGCATATTCCTTGGTCCTGAACTCAAACGACAATGGGATGCGCAGGTAAGTTGACGAGAAACGATTTTTGCTGAAATGGATGCTGTCAGTAACGTAGGTCAGTTCGGGCGCGTTTCTTTGAATGGTAATATCTTTACGTAAACGTATCAGCGTCCAGTCAAAACCGCCAGACAAATAGATTTTAAAGTTAGGGTTAAAGCGATAGCCAAATTGCAGCAAATCAAACCCCACGTTACTTGACTTCCATGAACGATAGCTCAAAAAATCATTTTTAGGCGACAGGGTGAAACTGCCATTATCAATAAGTGTGGTCAAACCAAGGTCAAACCTTGAAAAGGTAATTCCAAAATTGAATCCCGATGATTTACCCTTATGGCGCACAAGGTTAATTTTATCGATAGTTTTAACAGTAGTATCCTTGCCATTCGTTACTGTTACAGTAGTTGTAGTAGTTGTAGTTTGGGCAAAACTCAGGCTTGCCGCACCGCATAATAATGCAGTCATTAACAGACGTTTCATGTGTTTATGTATTTAGATTGTATGTAAGAATATATATTGACTATTGTTTTTTAAATTTTAGCGGGCCCATGTTTACCGCAGTTAAGTTGGTTTCAGCGTCATCATCAGCCTCATCGCTAAATTCAATAAATTTATGTGGGCGTTTGTCAACCTTTGATACCAGCGCATTAATCAAACCACCAAGGTTATGTATACCACGCTTCCGTGGAGTCTCCTCTGTTTCCTTTTCTGTTGTAACAACCACAGGTTTTTCAACCGGTGTAGCGGCCACGGCATCAATAGTTTTGGGCGATAGCTGAACATCGGGCATAATTGGTTTGGCTGGTGCAGTTGCCGGCGCTGTGGCCTGCGCTATCAATTGCTGATCACTATTTATTTCTTGCTGCGGCACTTTGACTATGTCATCAGTTTTATAGGTTACCGGCTCAGTTGCTTTATTTACCGGCGACATGGTTTTATGCTGATGATTGTTATTGGAAACCACCGTTTCGGCTTCAGCTTTATTAGCTGATGCACTGTCACTCACCAACGGCTCAGACTGCTTTACTACAGGGGTTACTTGTGGTTTACTATCATGATTAACCAGGTTAGCATAATTATGATGTTTTTGGCCCGATTGCGTATTGCCACGTAAAAACAACCAGCCTGTAGTAAATACCACTGCAACAGCAGCGGCCATACTCAGATAGCTCATCCATGGCAGCGCAGTCTTTTTGCCTTCCAACTCATCGGCAATGTTCTTCCATACCATTGGCAACGGTTCAACCTCAAAATCGTCAAATTTTGAGCTAAATAATTTATCAAAATCTTTATCCTGCATATCCATAATTCTTTACCTCCATTTTTACTACCAAATCCTTTAAAATTGCGCGGGCTCTTGACAATTGCGACTTCGAAGCGCCTTCTGTAATACCTACAATCTCCGCGATTTCGCGATGCGAATAACCCTCAATAGCATAGAGGTTAAACACCATTTTATAACCCGGCGACAGCTGATTGATCAAACCCATCAAATCCTGCGCGCTCATGGTAGCCATTGCGGTAGGGTTAACCGATGGTTCATCGCTCATTTCGGCTACATCTATTACCTGAATCATTTTATGATGTTTACGATAATACTCTATCGAGCTATGTACCATTATCCGCCTCAACCATCCCTCGAAAGAACCTTCACCTCTGTAGTCTTCCAGCTTCTTAAACATTTTTATAAACCCGTTCTGCAACATATCCTCTGCCTCCATCTTATCCGTCGCATAGCGCATACAAACGCCGAGCATTTTTGAGGCGAACTGCTTATAGAGCAATTCCTGCGCCTTACGCTCGCCAGTCTTGCTGCGGGTTATTAGTTCTTCAATTGTATAGGTAGGTTTCAGTAACATCATTTATAGCTAAGATGAAGCTTAGACGAAAATGGTTGCATGCTGATGCAACTATTTTTTATTTGTCTATTTTTAACATTAAATATCAGGTATCGCCGACCCAGAGTAAATAAACGATTAAATTTTGAAACTTGACTTCAATCCTTTTCCGGTATTAACTACCAGGAGGTTAGTATTAAGAATGCTGTTGCTAACTGACGCAGGCGACCTGGCAAAGTTACGGTCTGACGAGCAAGTGAATCGTTACCTTAACAGATCGGCTACTAGCAACGTCATCGAAGCAGAAGCGTTTATTAAAAACATTACAGAATTATTGAATAAAAATACAGGCGCTTACTGGGTAATATGCCTTAAGACCGACCCGACATTAATAGGCACCATATGCTTTTGGAATTTTGATTTAAAAAGACAAACTGCTGATATAGGTTACGAATTGATGCCTGCTCAACAAGGGAAGGGTTTAATGCAGGAAGCCATAAAGGCGGTTATAAAATATGGATTTAGTGAAATGCAGCTGTATGCAATAATTGCAGTGACACATCCTGATAATTCAAAAAGCAGTAAAATTTTAATTAAAAATGGCTTTATTTTAGACGCGGCTAATAAATTTGTAAGTAAAGAAGATGCCGCAGACGAGATCGTTTATGTATTACGGCATAAAACTGCAATTAACATATAGCCACCCTTTATTATTTCTTTTCCCTAAAACGCTTATAGATTTTCACTGCCATCATCAATATAACAGAGAAAGCAATAATTCCCACTACGCCAAATATCCAATTCAGCGCGTTTTTAAGCACTACCAGGAACACTATAGCAAAAAGCAGAAGCGTAGCCAATTCATTCCAAAGGCGTAATTGGGTTGAGGTCCATTTATAGATGCCTTTGCGCATTTGATTCATCTTTTGCTGGCAGATGAAATGGTAGGCTATCAACCCTGCAACAAACAGCAGCTTAATATGCATCCAGCCCATCTGTAGCCATGCAGGCATAAGGCAAAGCATGGTGATACCGGCGGCCAACACCAGGTACATCGAAGGTGTAGTAATAATCCACCACAACTTCCTTTCCATGATCTCAAACTGTTCAGATAAGATGGTACGCGCTGGCTCGGGCTTGGCCTGCGCTTCGGTATGGTAAATAAAAAGGCGCACCATGTAAAATAGCCCCGCCATCCAGCAGACTACAAAGATAATGTGTATGGCTAATACGTATTGGTACATCTACCCTTAATTTACAAACAGATGTCATGCTGAGCCTGTCGAAGCACGCGGACAAAGGCCTCACGCTCGCCCTTCGACGCGCTCAGGGTGACACCCATTATTTCTATTTAGTAACTATACTCCTTTATCACCTCCACCGCATACTTCACATGATCAAACGGGATGTCGGGCATAATACCATGACCCAGGTTGAAAATGAAACCGCTTTCGCCGCGCATGCGCTCAAACAGGCGATGAATTCTTTCTTTTATTACTTCCTTACCGGCATACAAAATATGCGGGTCAAGATTACCCTGAACAGCGATACCCTGCGGCAAACGCTTTTTGATATCCAGCAGATCAACGTTCCAATCGATAGAAATAACATCGGGTTTGGCTTCGGCCATTAACGGTGCAAAAACCGAGCTACCTTTACAGAAAGAAATCACCGGAATATCTTTTCTGTTTAGTTTGCTGATGATCTGAGCAATGTATTGGTGCGAAAATTCTTTATAATCGTCCCAGGCCAACGCTTGCGCCCAACTATCAAATATCTGGATAGCGTTAACACCGGCTGCAATTTGCAGATTCAGATAATCGGCCGTAACTGCCGCAATTTTTGATAATAATTGATGCGCCAAACCTGGTTGGTTATGCAGCATCAGCTTGGTTAGTTTAAAGTCTTTTGACGATCCGCCTTCAACCAGGTAGCTCATCACGGTAAATGGCGCACCGGCAAAACCGATAAGCGGAATGCTACCATTTAAGCGTTGCTGAATAACCTTAATAGCATCGGCAACATATTGCAGGTTTTCGAGGCAATCAGTATTCAGATTATCAATATCCCTTTGTGTACGCACAGGGTTAGCAAACCGTGGCCCAACTCCTTGCTCAAAGCTCAGGTCGCCGCCCATGGCTTCGCCGGTTACCAGGATGTCTGAAAATAATATGGCAGCATCAATGCCCAATAAATCAACCGGTAACATGGTTACGTCGGCTGCTATTTCGGGCGTTTTGCACATTTCCAGAAAAGTGTATTTATTTTTTATTTCCCAGTATTGCGGCATAAACCGGCCTGCCTGGCGCATCATCCATACGGGTGGGCGCTCTGTTTTCTGTGAAAATGCTGCTTTGATGAAAAGATCGTTCATTTGTTGCTTGTAGAGACGCGATGCATCGCGTCTCCTTGTATTATTATTTGGATGTTTCAAAAGACGCGAAGCATCGCGTCTCTACAGTTTATTTATTATCCAACTCCTTATGAAGACGTTTAATCACTTCCTTCATTTTAGCCGTTGTTTTTTCTTCTTGTTTATCGGCCAATGCCAAATAAGCTTTAGCCTTTTCAAAATCGTTATGGCGGATACTTAAGTTAGCCACATGTACCAGTGCCGCCACATGGTCGTTTACCGACCGTAACGGATATTGTGCGGCTATCTCATAGTGCTTTTCGGCTTCGGCAAAATCTTGCCTTTGCAGGCATATTCCACCATAGATAAACTCATAAAAACCGCGTCGCTTTTTACTAAGCCAGTTGGGATTCTTTATTTGCAGCAGTAACGATTCAGCTTTTTCATAATTCTTATTATGAAAAGCCTTGGCCGCCATTACAATAGTTCCTTCTTTAAAATAGCCCCATATCAACAGCAAAACAAACATGCCTACAATAGCGGCCAGTTCATATTCGCGTAAATTAATGGCCAAAGCCGCAGCAATAACAAAAATACCTATAACAAGTATGCGTGCCTTATTGGTAAACATTAATTAGTGCTGATCTGTAAATTTATACCCCACGCCGCGGATTGAATGAAAATAGATCGGGTTCTTAGGATCGGGTTCAAAATATTTACGGAACGTAAGGATAAAGTTATCAATTGTACGGGTTGAAGGGTAAACGTCGTAATTCCAAACCGTTTCCAGTATTTGCTCGCGCGATACAGCTTCGTTTCTACGTTCAATCAGTAGCTTCAACAGCATCGTTTCCTTTTTTGTCAACGGGGTAATACTGCCATCGCCGTTAACCAGCTCAAATGAATTAAAGTGAATGGTTTTATCGCCAATTTTATAGCTGTTAAATTCTTTTAAATCGTCGCCCTTAAGGCTGCGTTTTATCAGGTTATTAACACGCAATATCAGTTCTTCCAGGTTAAAGGGTTTGGTTAAGTAATCGTCGGCGCCTTTTTTTAACCCGGCAATTTTGTCCTCATTAGTATTTTTGGCGGTCAGGAACATAATCGGCACATCCGAGTTTTCCAGGCGGATGGTTTCAGCAACCACAAAACCGTCAATCTCGGGCATCATTACGTCCAGAATAACCAGGTTAAAGCGCTCTTCTTTAAATATTTGTAAAGCCTTTTTACCGTTGTTAGCGGTTGAAACCTTGTAACCTTCTAACTCAAGGTTTAATTTGATAGCTTCTAAAAGATGTTCCTCATCTTCGGCGAGTAAAATTCTTTTTCTAACAGACATTTTATGTTGTGATTTAAGTTAGTGCAAAGACAACCTCAAATATGCTTCCAACAGGGCGATTGTCTTTGACCCTGATGCTGGCCTCATGCTTGTCTAACACTTGTTTTACAATATACAAACCCAGGCCGGTTCCTTTTGTATTGCGGGTATCTTCGCTACCCACACGATAAAATCTTTCAAAAATCCGTGATTTCTCTTCATCTGCTATGCCAATACCATGATCGGCTACCTGCAGATAGATCTTATTGTCTTTTGAGAATAGTTTAACATCAACCGTTTCGCAAGGCTTTGAATACTTTATAGCATTCTCTATCAAATTGGTTACCACGGATGTTAAAGCAAACTTATCGCCGTCAAATTCAATTTTAGGCTCTATTTCCGCATTGATAATTTGCTGATTACCATCGCATTTAGTGATTTGTAAACGATTAACAATACTATCAACCAAAACAGACAAACTAAAATGCGCCTTAGGAAAGGTATACGAACTATTTTCAATTTTTGATGCCAGCAACATATTCTCAACCATGTCATCAAGGCGTTCAATATCCAATAAGGCTTTATCAATAAAGTCTAAGGTTTGCTCCCGGTTCAGATTTCTTTTTTGTATGGTTTGCAGCATCAGTTTAATAGATGCCAGCGGCGATTTTAGTTCATGCGTAACTGATAGCAGAAAGTTCTTTTTTTGCTCCTGCAATTTCTTTTCGCGCCTGAATGATTTATGCAGATAAATGGCACCGATGCCAAACACCAGTACAAACACCATCCCCTCGCCCATAATCATGCCAATGCGGCCGGGCTGCGATTTAACCAGCATGTAGCCCCACCAAACCAGCTCGGCCAGTGCATACGTTATAAGTGCGTAAAATATTACAAATGAGCGTTTCATAAACCCCTCTCAATCTCCCCAAAGGGGAGAAGCATTTTTAAAACTTATATTTTTATCCCCAATTAAAAACCTCTCTTTTGGGAGGGTTGGGTGGGGCCTATTTCTTAAATACTAAATCCAGACTATCAAATATAGCTCTTTTTGCTTTCTCCAGATCGATCTTGGTATGGGCGGATGATATAAAACCAACCTCATAGCCTGAGGGACCTAGGTAAATCCCCCGATTGATCAATTCACGGTGCATTACTTTAAATTTCTCCATGCTCGCCGGGTCTATCTCATCAGCGGTACTTATTGCCGGCTTATCTGTAAAGGCAAACCAAAATATGGAGCCAATGCTAAATACCTTAAATTTATAATTACGGGCGGTAGCAAAACGCTGAATAGCTTCGGTGAATTCTTCCGTCTTTTTGTGCAGATCTTTGTAAAAACCCATACGCAACAGCTCGGTTAACTGTGCAATACCCGCCGCCATAGCTACCGGATTGCCTGATAGGGTACCGGCTTGATAAACACCACCATCAGGCGAGATATGACCCATAATTTCGGCCGACGCGCCATACATGCCTACCGGTAAACCACCCCCAATTATTTTACCATAAGTAATGATGTCAGGTTGTATTTGGTAATAGCCCGCGGCGCCTTCAAATCCAACACGGAAACCCGAAATCACCTCGTCAAAAATTAACAGGGAGCCGTTTTTAGTACAGCTATCGCGAAGGGCTTGCAAGTACTCTTTGCTTTGCAACAACAGGCCATTATTTGCGGGGATAGGCTCTATGATTACCGCAGCAATCTGATCTTTGAATTCAGCAAAGGCTTTGTTCAGCGCCTCGATATCATTCAGGCCTATAACAACGGTTTCGTCGGCAAATGATTTGGGCACGCCTGCCGATGAGGTTTCGCCAAAAGTAACCAACCCCGAACCTGCTTTAACTAACAATGAGTCTGAATGGCCATGGTAACAGCCCTCAAACTTTAATATTTTATCGCGTTTGGTATAGCCACGGGCCAAACGTATGGCCGACATAACCGCCTCTGTGCCGGAGCTTACAAAACGCAGTTTATGAATGTATTTATTATTTTTCAGGATCAGCTCGGCCAACTCATTCTCCAGCGCTGTAGGAGCGCCAAATGACATACCATTCTGCATTGCCTCGATAACTTTCTCTTTAACTTTTGGATGGTTGTGGCCCAAAATCAGCGGCCCCCATGACCCACAGAAGTCGATAAACTCATTATCATCAGCATCCCAGATATGGCTGCCATCGCCCTTTTTAATAAATAGCGGCGTGCCATAAACCGACTTAAACGCACGTACCGGCGAGTTTACCCCGCCCGGGAAATACGTCTTGGCCTTAGCATATAACTCAGCAGATTTTTCCCTGCTTATATCCGGTTTACCTGTAGTATTTACCGGTAATTCGCCCTCTCCCTGAAATATCTTTTTTATTGAGTCTAACATTTTGTTAAGTCAAAATTTAAAAGTCAAAATTCAAAAGCCTCCCTTATTTTTACTTTTGAATTTTGACTTTTTACTTTTCTAAATCCACTTATTCTCTAAAACCTCTTTAGCGTGATAGGTCAGTATCGCTGTAGCTCCTGCACGGCGGATACTGGTTAGTACTTCGGTTACTGCGCGTTGCTCGTTAAGCCAGCCTTTTTGTACGGCGGCTTTCAGCATGGCGTATTCACCGCTTACGTTGTAGGCGGCTACCGGCAGTTCTGTATCGTCTTTTATCAGTTTAATCACATCCAGGTAAGCCAGTGCAGGTTTTACCATCAGGAAATCTGCGCCTTCTGCTTCGTCCAGGCGTGATTCTATCAAAGCTTCACGCTGGTTAGCCGGGTTCATCTGGTAAGTTTTTTTATCACCAAATTTAGGCGCCGAGTTCAACGCATCCCTGAACGGACCATAAAACGCGCTGGCGTATTTAGCAGAGTAAGACATGATGGAAACATTGGTAAAACCATTATTATCCAGCACATTACGTATATAACCTACCCGGCCATCCATCATATCGCTTGGCGCAATAATATCGGCACCGGCTTGCGCTTGTGCTAATGACATCTTACCCAATATATCCAAAGTCTCATCGTTCAGGATATGACCATTCTCCACAATACCATCATGACCGTCGCTGCTGTATGGGTCCATCGCCACATCGGTAATAACGCAGGCTTCAGGGAAGTGTTTTTTTACTTCGCGGATAGCACGCAGGTATAAACCTTCTTCGCGGTGACTTTCAGTAGCATATTTGTCTTTTAGCTCTTCGCTAATGTTCGGAAACAGGTCGAACGCCTTCAAACCCAGGCTCATACAGCTTTCAACCTCGCGAAGCAAATTATCTATCGAATAACGATAAATACCCGGCATGGAAGCCACTTCACTCTTCTGATTTTCACCCTCAACAATAAACAGCGGGAATATCAGGTTAGCTGCACTTACGTGCGTCTCCTGCACCATCTGCCTGATTACCTCACTCTTGCGGTTTCTTCTTGGTCGTTGTAACATATTATGTCATTGGGTCATTAAGTCATTGAGTCATTTTTCACTATCCAGTGACCTAATGACCCAATGACTTAATGACTATAATTATAATCCAAACACCGCCTCAGCCAAACCTACTTCGTCGGGCGAGAAAGGCAGCGTGTATTTTACACCCATTTCTTCAAATTTTTTACCGGTCGATTTCCCTATGGCTATAACTTTTTGATATGGGTCCAGTAAATTATCAGCAAAATATGCATCGACATTTGACGGACTGGTAAACACCAGCACATCGGCTCCCGAACCTTCTACTTCATCTTCCAATACTGTTTCATAAACAGCAAGGTCTATTACTTTAGTATCACTTGATAAACCTTTTTGAACACTCCGCAACGACTCTTCAGCACCCGGGAACAACACATTTGTACCGTTCGCAATCTTTGCAAATTCTTCGGCTATTTCAGTTGAGTCATTACCCAGCCCGGTAAAGTCGGCGAAGTGGCCCTGCCGGCGCAGCATCTCTTCACTGCCGGCTCCCATCACCCCAAACTTAACATCCTTTGGTAATACCGGGTTAAGTTGAAAAAAGTACTCCACGGCATTTTTGCTCGAGAAGAATATCCAGTTAATGTATTTTAAAATATAAGGATCAAGCTTGGTAATCACCGGCACGGTACGTATCAGCGAGCGGCCGTCAATTTGTATATTGTGTTTTGCCAGCGCCCTGCGGAAATAGCTTTGCTCAGATACCTCGCGCGAAATAAATACGCTGGCCGGTAATTTCCTTTCTGAATTAAACTTTGCAACAACCTGTTCTGCCAACCCTTCGGTTTTGCCAGCCTCCAGAAATAACCGATCAGGGAACTGGTCGCCTTCATCGGCTTTTGACGTGAATACCTGGAAAACGTCATCATCTTTTTTGCAGTAACAGCCCAAGGGCAGATGACAACCGCCGCCAAATAGTTTCAATACGGTGCGCTCAACCGATAGTTCCTCGGCTACCCCGGGATGATGCAATACCTGCAGCGCCTCAAACAGCTCCGTATCGCTTTCGCGGATCTGTATGGCCAGTACGCCTTGCGCGGGTGCGGGTACAATTTCATTTGGGGTTAATTCTTCGACATGAAACTCGCTCAGGTCAATACCCAGGCGGGTAACACCGGCTTTAGCCAGCATAATAGCGTCATAGTTTTCTTCGCGCAGTTTGTTGATACGGGTAGGCACATTGCCGCGCAGGTCCTCTATCTCCAGATCAGGGCGGTAAGCCAGTAACTGAGCTTTACGACGATTGGACGACGTACCTACAATAGCCCCATACTTAACTGAAAGCTTTTGCTTTACGTCAACACAGTCTTTCAATATTAATAACAACTCAGACGGGTTCTCGCGCTCTGAAACTGCAGCAATGATTAATCCAGGCGGATTTTCTGTAGGCAGATCTTTGTGACTGTGAACGGCTAAATCAATAGTGCCGGCCAATAGTTCTTCTTCAAGCTCTTTGGTAAAAAAACCTTTGCCCTCAAGTTTGTCAAAACTTAAGTTCAGGATACGATCGCCCTGGGTTTTAATAATTTTTAACTCAGCATTGATGTTTACCTTAGCCAGGCTATCCTTCACAAAATTGGCTTGCCATAGCGCCAGTTCGCTTCCGCGCGTTCCTATAATTAATGTTCTTTCCAAGAGGGTTAATCTATTTGCACCGCAAATTTAATTTTTTATACCGATGGTTATAGATTTAATTCAGGATATGAATATTTAGTGACGGAGGCGGGGTTAGTGACCAGAGATGGAGTTAGAGATTAGGTTGGATATCTCTCCTTTTTAGATTGTCATCCTGAGCATCGCGAAGGATCTTATTTAAGCGATCGGCGACATTTCCTATCTGTTTGATAAGATTCTTCGCGATGCTCAGGATGACAATCAACAAAACATCTGCACATTTGCATATCCGCACATCTGTGAGCCTCTCCTACTCCGATTTCAAACTATTTACCGGATTAGCCAGCGATGCCCTGATTGTTTGCCAGCTTACTGTTAAAAGCGTGATCAGCACTGCGCCTACACCTGTCAATGCAAACACCCACCACGACAGCGACACTCGATATTCATAATGCATCAGCCACTGCTTCATAAAATAATTGGCGACAGGCATCGCTATGAGCAGTGATATCGTTACCAGCACCACAAATTCGGTAGACAGTAATCGCCACAAACCTATGACTGAGGCACCCAGAACTTTACGCACACCTGTTTCTTTTTTGCGCTGCTCGGCTACAAATGAGGCCATACCGAATAGCCCAAGGCAACTGATGAGGATAGCCAGGCAAGTAAATACACCAGCGAGTTTACCTACCCGCTCTTCGGTAGCGAATTTTTTGGCATACTCGGCGTCCACAAAATGGTAGTCGAACGGACTCTCAGGGTCGTATGCATTGTAAATCTTCTGAATTTTGGGCAAAGCCGCGGCCATGCTCATATTGGGGTTAACCCGTATTTGCAGCGCATCGCCATACCCTTTTAAAAAGCCGTACATAATTGGCTTAACAGGTTCAAACGGCGATGTCATCACCACATCTTTAACTACGCCTATGATGGTATAATCGCGGTCCCAGTGCACAATTTTGCCCAGCGGGTTCTTCATGTTCATAAACCTGACAGCTGACTCATTGACAACTATTGACGAAGAATCAGAACCAAACTCGGGCGAAAAATCGCGCCCCTTAGTTATCTTCCAATTCAACGTTCTACCATAATCCCGACTTACGGCTATGATACCAAAATTACTTTGCAATTTCGGGTCCTTTCCTGCCCAGGTTAAGTCGCTGTAGTTGTTCCAGATCTCTGTAAGCGGACTATTAGCCTGGCTAACCGCAGTTGCTGCACCGGTATTCAGCAGGTCATGTTTAAAGGCGTCAAAATGTTTAGTTATACCATCTATAAAAAACACCTGCAGCAAACCCTGCTGGTTATACCCCACCGGCCGATCTTTTGAATAATTGACCTCCATATACACCACTACCGTACCGATGATTAAGGCTACCGAAACCGCAAACTGTACCACTACGAGCGCCTTACGCGGAATGGCCGCCAGCGGACCAGCCTTGAACGTACCCTTTAATACTTTCACCGGATTGAAGGACGATAAATACAGCGCTGGATAACTACCGGCAATAATGCCGGTTAAGAAGGTAAAGAGCAGGCCGGCCAGCCAGAACAAGGAATTACTGAAGGGAATACCCAATTGGCGCCCGCAAACCTGGTTGAACCAGGGTAATGATATTTGAACGATGATTAGCGCAAACAAGAAAGCCATTAAAGCCAACAACATCGACTCTGCAAAAAACTGGGCGATGAGCTGGCCGCGCATGGAGCCTATAGTTTTGCGAATGCCTACCTCTTTAGCGCGTTTCTCGCTGCGGGCCGTGCTCAGGTTCATGAAATTGATGCAAGCAAGCAGCAGTACAAATATGCCGATAACGATAAACATGCGTACAAATTGAATTTCGCCACCTACGTTTTTACCGTTCTCAAATTTATCATAAAGGTGCCAGTCGGCCATACGTTGTAAAAAGAGCTGCGCTTTGAACGAAAGCCCGACATCGTCATGATTAAGTGCAAGTCCTTTTAACTTCAAGTCTTTGATGCGGGCCGTTACTGCGTTAATGTCAGCGCCGGGTTGTAGCTCGGCCAATATAGGCCACGAGTTATTACCCCAGGTGGTGGCAGCATCCTTTAGATACGGCTGGGTAGTCATATACAGATCCCACGAAGCCATAAAGCTGCCTACCTCTTGCAGCGTGGTGTTTTTGGGCAGATCTTCATAAATCCCGGTTACCTTCACGTTCCATCTATTGTCGATTTTTAGGGGGCGGTTGATAGGATCGGCATCGCCAAACAAAGCCTTTGCCGTTGAAGCTGAAAGCAATATAGCCGACGGATCTTTCAATGTATTCCGCGATCCTTTCAGCATTTTCAATGTCAACATTTCAGGGCCCTCGGGCTGTATATAGGTACCGAGCGGATTCAGCTTTTTATCGCCTGCCGAAAGAATATTTTGGCCGGGATGCAGCAATACCACGGTTTTAAAATCATGTTGATATTCTCGTCTTAACTGATACCCAAGTGGGATAGGCATAGAACGCTCTGTATTGACGCGCCCATTGCTGGTTTCGTTCTGCATCAGCATCACTATGTTTTTATAGTTTTTGTGATAGTGATCAAAAGTAAACTCGTCATAAACCCATAAACTTATCAGCATGGCTACCGCCATACCGATAGACAAGCCACCGATATTAATCAAAGCTGCAAACTTGTTTTTGCTTAAGCTTCGCCAGGCTATTTTGATGTGGTTTTTGAACATAATGATTGAAGATAGGGATCCTTGAGGGAAATATGCATTTTTATGCCAGTTTATCAAATTATTGAAAATCAGATTATTAAGACATTATTTATCAATAATCAGCTGTAACAAAAGCGTACACTTTACGTTCGGTTGCGCACAAATCAACTGAGCGGGACGATCTTCATATCTAGGAATACAGCTAAATCCGTGCAGCGACTACGTAGTATCTGCGATGACGTAATTATAATTTGAAAATATTTAGTCACCCTTGTCCAATTCACCCCCTCTCCAATCGTCATTGCTTCAAAAAAACATCAATAACATGGAAGCTAGAATAAATTTTTTCGCAAAAGGAGCTGGCGCGATGAAGGCGCTTTTTGGACTAGGGGCATATTTGGCAAAATCGCCAATTGAGCAGAAGCTGTTGCATTTGCTGTATTTCCGCGTGTCGCAAATAAATGGCTGTGCGTATTGCCTTGATATGCATTCAAAAGACCTGCGTGCCGAAGGCGAAACAGAACAACGCCTGTATATGCTGGCGGCCTGGCGCGAAGGTCCGATGTATACCGACCGCGAGCGTGCTGCGCTTGCCTGGGCAGAAGCCATTACCAAACTAAATAATAACGATGTACCTGACGAAGTTTATGAGCAGGTGCGCCAGCAATTTACTGATGAAGAGCTGGTTGACCTGACATTAGCTATAACTACCATCAACACTTATAACCGCATTAACATTGCTTTCAGGGTGCCGGGAGGTAGTTACCGGGTGGGTGAGTTTGCAGCCCACTGAACAGCAGAAGCCCGGCGGTTTGAACTGGGTACCGGGCTGTTTATGTTCTGCCTGTAATTGTAAACATTCTTGGCAAGATTTATGTTATCATTGTTGTGATAAACACTTACAACAATCATGAAAAAGTTATTAAAATTTACGTTTAGCGTTTTAGCAGTTACATTGCTTTTACAGGCCTGCTCTACTACTAAAAGTTTGGTAGGCGCCGCACACGGGCACATTAACGGCACCTGGACTTTAACCAACGTAAGCTACGAGGGTTTGGTACCTGGCGCTGTACAAAATGTGTTTGACCAGGCGCCGCCGGCTGCTTTTATAGGCAGTACATGGCAGTTAACCAATAGCGGCAATGGTATGTATACTTTGGCCGACGGCACATCGCAAAGCATATTTTGGAGTTACGACGATCAGGACAAAAGCAACCCGATATTTCAGTTCAAAAAAACATTTAAAGGCGAAGCTACCAGACATATAGCCGAGGGTTATAAACTATATGTAACCCAGGTTGACGGCAGTTCAATGACCTTAAAATCGCCCGTTGCTTTAGGGGATAGAACGGCTTATGTGGTTTACTCGTTTAGTAAGAAATAAACCCGCTAAACGAATTTACTACATCCAAATAAAAAAAGCGCTCAGATAGTATCTGAGCGCTTTTTTATATAATCCTTTTATTCTATCTAAAGTGGAATTAGTTGTTGAATTAGTTATTATTGATCAATATATCTTTAGCCATAACCATAGGCACGCTGATATATTTTTTCTCCATGTAGGCAATCACCTTTTCTAAAGTTTCGCGGGCCTGGGCATCCATATTCAATACCTCATCGGCAAATACGGTGTTTAGGGCGGCGTTGCGTATTTCTTTGATCTTTTCAGGAACTTCGCGCATAGCTAATTCAACTTTACGTTGTTTTAACTGGATGCAAAACTCAGCGATGTTTTCGTCAATAATAGCCTCGGCATGGGTTAGCTCCTGGTAGCGCTCCTGCAGGTTACGCTTAGCAACTTCGTTTAATGAGCACACTTCGATAAAATTTACCGGAAACTGTTCTAAAACTTCAGGAGCGGTATCGTTAGGAATAGCCAGATCAACTATGGTTTTTTTGTTAGTACAGCCCTTTAGCAAGCCGGCATACACCTGAGGGGTAATAATAGGCTCAGTTGCTGATGTACAGGTGATGATGACATCAAAGCCTTTATCGTAGGTTTTTAAAGCGTCAAGCGTATAAGCATCGCCACCCAGATCGGCAGCTAATTTTTGAGCTTTTGACAGCGTACGGTTAAACACAGCAAAATTGCTGAATTTATGTTTTTGAAGATATTTGGAAATGTTTTGGTTGGTTTCGCCGGCGCCTATGATGAGGATGCGGGCATTTGAGCAAAGCCTAAGGTCATTAAGCTTACGGTAGGCCAGCGATACTACCGAGATTGGATTTTTGGAGATGTTGGTGTGTGTGTAAACTTCTTTTGCGGTTTTGACGACACAGTTCATAAACATTCGCAATCCGTCGCCGGTAAGGCCGGCTTCGCGGCAGGTGTCATAAGCTTTTCGCAGTTGGGCCAGGATCTCTTTCTCTCCTACCACCAAACTTTCAAGCGAGCACGACATTCGCAACAGGTGATTCAAAGCTTCACGATCTTCATAAATTGAAGCAGCGTCCACAAATAAACCGCTGTGGTGCGAACAAAGACCAATTTCCAGTTTCTGAATAAATTTAGTGGCAAATGCCTTGTCGACCACCTGAGGGGTGATCATTACAAACTCAACCCGGTTGCAGGTTGCCACGTAAAATAACTCAGTAATGCCAAATTCGGCTTTAACCTGATGCAGCTTCTCAGTTAAGTTCTCCTCACAGATTACCAACTTCCCCAGTTCTTTCAGCTCGATCTGTTTGTGCGTAAAAGCTATTACCTTTAAATACTTCAAAGCATTTTTAAATTTGACCCAACAAAAATAATATCTTGAAGCAGATCATCTGTCAAGACTTTGTCATACAGTGCTATTTAGAATGTCTATAAATAACCACTCTATTTTCAATTAATTGATTGATTTGATACTAAAAGTGTAACCAAACCGGCAAATTAGCCGCCAAAAATATAAAAATGGCAAAAAGATTAAATATGATTGTCATCATTTTTTGCTATTTAGCTGCCGGCAGCAATCATTTTCTGCATTCGGGTGCTTACATCGGTATAATTCCGTACTATATTCCCTTCCCCGTTTTTGTCAATTATTTGTCAGGGATTCTTGAAATATTGTTTGGGCTGCTGCTCATCTTCAAGGCTACCCGTCGGTTTGCCGCGCTGGCCATAAGTCTAATGCTCATTGCTTTTTTACCCGTACATATTCAAATGATTATTAATGCACCTTTTAAACTCGGTACGTTTACGGTTAGCCCCTGGGTTGCCTGGGCGCGGCTGGCTTTACAACCTACGCTAATTTGGTGGGTTTGGTGGAGTGCGAAAGATTAATTGTAACAAGCCGGGCTAAAAACTATCTATTATTTGGTCAATACTAGCTATTGTATTAATATTGACTATAAACAATGATTAAACAAGAAACCTTTACCCTACCCGGCAGCAAAGACCGCGCCATGCTGATGGATCTGACTTATGACAGTCGCCATAAAACAGCGCCGCTCATAATTTTTGTACATGGTTTTAAGGGATTCAAAGACTGGGGAACGCATGATCTTGTCGCCCGGTATTTTGCCCAAAATGGTTTCAGATACCTGAAATTTAACTTTAGCCATAACGGTACAACGCCGGCTAATCCGCTTGATTTTACTGACCTGATAGCTTTTGCAGATAATACTTTCAGCATTGAGCTGGACGACCTGAATACCGTGATTGATTTTGCCTGCAATGGTACAGGCTTTCCACGAGCTCATGGCGTTTTCCTGATTGGCCACAGCATGGGCGGGGCTATCAGCATTATTAAAGCCAGCGAGGATAAGCGGGTACTTAAACTGGTTACCATGGCATCCGTCTCGGGCTTTAATAACTTATGGCCTAAAGATGCAGAGCAGCAATGGCGCTTACAAGGCATAATGTACGTGCATAACAGCCGCACCAATCAGCAAATGCCCTTAAAATCCACTTTGCTGGATGATTTGGCGCGCAACCCGGGCCGCCTGGACATTTTAGCAAAAGCTGCGCAAGTGGCCCAACCCTGGTTAATGGTGTTTGGCGATCATGACAAGAGCGTAACACTTGCACATGCAAAAGAATTACATCAGGCACAACCACAGGCTGCTTTTTCTGTTATAAAAGGGGGCGATCATACTTTTGGCGGCACACATCCATATGCTAAGGACGTATTGCCTCAGCATCTGCTTGATTTTTGCGATCAGGCTATTGAATTTTTAAACAAATAATCTGAATGGCTGGTAACTAACGTCGCTTGCATTATTTAACCACACTCTACCAACTAAGCATGGGCATATCACCATCCAAAAAAATAGGCCGTAAATATCAGAACACCATACCTACCGGCGAAGTTAAGCCAGGTGATATTATACCGATGATCAGGGCATACGCCACCAATAAAGCCGAGGTGGTACCCAAGAAAACGCTGGGACCGTTTAAAACGGACGTCTCCATTTATCAAACACCACCTAAAACCGGCTTGCGCATTACCTGGATAGGGCATTCGAGTTTATTGATCGAGATTGACGGCCGCACCATTTTAACCGACCCGGTTTGGAGCCAGCGAGTTTCCATGACTCAATTATTCGGGCCTAAACGTTTTTTTAATCCACCGGTAAGGTTGAGCGATTTGCCGCCTTTGGACGCCATTATTATATCTCACGACCATTACGATCATCTCGATAAGGCTACAATCGAATTCTTTAAAGGTACTACCATCCCGTTTTATTGTTCGCTCGGTGTTGGGCAATACCTGCAAAAGTGGGGTATAGTTAAAAACTTCATCACCGAACTAGACTGGGGCGACAGCGTAATGATTGATCATGACCTGGTAATCACTGCCACACCAGCCAGGCACTTTTCAGGGCGCGGGATTATCGGGCGTAATGAAACTTTATGGTCATCGTTTGTGATAAAGGGAAAGAACCACAATATTTTTCATGGTGCCGATTCCGGCTATTTTCCCGGATTCAGGGACATTGGCGAGACCTTCGGGCCGTTTGATCTGGCGACGCTGGAAATTGGCGCTTATGGCCAATACTGGCCCGATATACATATGGGGCCGGATAAAGCCTCAGATGCTTTCCTTGATCTGAATGCCCGGATAATGATGCCTATTCACTGGGGTACCTTTAACCTGGCGCTGCATGCCTGGTTTGAACCAATTGAAAAGTTGCTCGGCTATGCCGGCAAAAAAAATATTCAGCTTTTTGTACCTGAACCGGGCATGCCTACCGAGGTTAGCGGCCCGCATAACAGTAACTGGTGGAAAGCATATTTAAGCTAAGCCGATCAAAATGTATGTAAAATATAATCTATATTATAAAAAGCGTCATTATACAGCAATAATTGCAACAAAACAGTAAATTTATTAAAAAGTTAACAGCTATTTAGCTTTAAATTGCGTATTTTGTAAAAAAGTAACGAACAGAATATGGGACGAGTCGCGATAGTTGCCTACAAGCCAAACCCCGGCAACGAAGAAGCGCTACGAGCGCTGATAAAGAAACATGCGTCCTGCCTACGTGAAGCAGGACTGGTCACAGACAAAGAATCATTTATATTAGAAACCAAGGACGGTGCGATAGTTGAAGTCTTTGAGTGGAAATCAGAACAAGCCATGAAAAATGCGCACAAAAACCCAAAGGTGCAGCAAATGTGGCGCGAGTATGCCGAAGTATCTACCTATACTCCGCTAAACCGCTTACCTGAGGCCGGCAAGCTATTTGCTGATTTTGCGCCGGTGTGTTAAACACCGCGGTCGCGGGCGAAGGTATTTTTCACCAGTCCGCCGGTATAAACATCTGTTGATTCATGTTTAAAATTGAGTTGGGCACTATTGCCGAACAAGGGGACGCCTCCGCCCAAAACAATAGGAATAATGGTGATGATCAACTTATCAATCATATCCAGCGCCATAAAACTTTGAATAGTTGCGCCCCCATCAACATAGATATTATTGATGCCTTTTGCATTTAGCCCGGCTACTACTTCTTTCAAGTCGCCTTTTACCAATTGTGCTTTGTTTGCCCATTTACCGGTTAGCTCAGTAAGCGTATTACTGATGACAAATACAGGCTTGTTATACATCCACATATCAAAGCCGTTAACGGTCTCAAAAGTGTGACGGCCCATAATAAGAGCGTCGATACCCTTCATAAAATCAAAGAAACCGTAATCGCTTTGATCAGGGTTAGGATATTCTGTGAGCCATTTGATGTCTCCATTTTTGCCGGCTATGTAACCGTCGATGCTGGTTGCTATGTATACGATGTTAGGCATGGGTTAAAGATAGGGATAAACTATGGTATTGCGTGTTAACTTATGCTCATGTGTATTCCTAGTTGTAAGGATCGTCCCGCTCAATCGCCGCGGGTAGGCTTTGTTCTTTCCCTTGATGAAAAGAACCAAATACTTAGCGTAGCGATCTCATTCACACTAAAAATTAACAACCTGTGAATAATCAAGTCAACTGTGATGCTTCTTTGCGCTCTTGGCCTTTGCCCTGCAAAGCAGGTAAAACCTGGGCAGGGGGCCTGTTGCCGCAATTTGTCGCACTTAGGCTTGTGCTTCAGGCAACATTCCCGACAGCCCTCCACCGCACTTGCCCAGCATCGTTTTACCTGCTTTCGCCCGAAGCTGTACAGCTGACACTGGTGAACACATTGAGAATAGTGCTAAAATTGAAGGAAATCAAAAAAGCGGGTAAAGGCCTGCCAATCCACCGGGCCGGGTGTATGGCCCGTGCGGCTGAAGCGATTGGATTGGCTTGATGTTTGGTTACTTTGCATTTAAGGTAAAGTAACAGCCTTAGCGGCAACTGAGCGACACCAAGCGACAAGTAACAAAGCGACTAGAATAGCATTTGCAGAGATTGCTTCGTGCCTCGCAATGACGAAATAAGGATTATGCCTAATCAAAAAAAGGTGTCATACTGAGCTTGTCGAAGTATATTGCGCAAAGGCCCAAAAGTTTGACCGACCAACGCTCGCCCTTCGACGGGCTCAGGGTGACACCCTTACTATATCGCTAATTAAATTAATTATGCCTCCACAGGTTCAACCCAATTCCCATCTTCACGTATAATATCAATCAACTCGTCAAGCGCATTAGCGGCGCTGATGTTTTTCTTCACGGCTTCTTTGCCGCGGTAAAGGGTGATCTTGTCGGTGCCCGAGCCTACGTATCCATAGTCGGCGTCGGCCATTTCGCCCGGGCCGTTTACAATGCAGCCCATAATGCCGATCTTTAATCCTTTTAAATGACTGGTGCGGCTACGGATCATCTGGGTGGTCACCATCAAATCAAACAGCGTACGGCCGCAGCTTGGGCAAGATATATATTCGGTTTTTGAAATACGCGAACGGGTAGCTTGCAAAATGCCAAAGGCCGTGGAAGTGATGACTTTAGTTTCTACCTGTGGTGCGTCAATCCAGATGCCATCGCCAAAACCGTCCACCAGCAGAGCGCCCAGATCCGTACCTGCGTATAACTGTAAGTTCTGAGCCTTGAGTTCAGCGTCTTGAGTGTCGAAATTATAGGTTCTTTTAACTATCACCGGAATATCCAGCCCCAGTTCTTCCATTTTAAAGAAGAACGAACGCTGATCGGCCATACCATGCAAGGCATCGGTCTCTAAAACAAAAATCAGCGAATTGCTTAACGGCAATGAACCGAACGCATCCGAATCAATATCCGCAGGCTTTAATCTTACCAGGTTTAAGGCAGACGACTGATCATCGGCCTCAATAAACTCCTGTAAAGTAAATACCGGATGGCAAAGCGTTTTATCGGTCAGTTTTTTCCAGGCCGGGTAATTATATAGCTGTTTTAAGTTAGATGGCAGGTTAAACGATGGCAGTTCATCGCCAAAATAAACAAAATCGACCGACTGCTCGGCCATGTTATACTTATCCAAAATTGGCGAGTAGATATAACCGGCATCAGTCAAAACGGCTGCATCTTTGAGGTTAGCGCGCGACAGGTCGACCACAACACGCGGTACCATATGCCCGCCTATAAAAGCGTTGGCTTCGTAGGTTTCGCGTTTTTTGTATTCGTAGGGATTGTGAGACCTCTCCCCGGCCCGCTCCAAAGGAGAGGGAGTTCCTTGCGCTAATTCCTGATTCTTGTTTCTTGACTCCTGGCTCTTAGCTCGCGCAGCGTACCGTTCAACCAGTGCTATAGCTACGGGCGCTTCAGCTTCGGGCTCTTCGGTCAACGACACGCGAACAGTATCGCCTAAACCGTCTTCAAGCAGGGTGCCAATACCCACGGCCGATTTGATGCGACCGTCCTCGCCATCGCCGGCCTCGGTTACGCCCAGGTGCAGCGGGTAGTTCATACCTTCGGCCACCATCGTTTCAACCAATAAGCGGTAAGCCTGCACCATCACCTGCGGGTTGCTCGATTTCATCGAGATCACCAGGTTTTGATAGTTTAGCGTCTCGCACATGCGCATAAACTCCATAGCCGACTCGACCATCCCCTGCGGGGTGTCGCCATAACGGCTCATAATCCTATCGCTTAGCGAGCCATGATTTGTGCCGATACGCATAGCGGTACCATACTCTTTACAAACCTTTACCAGCGGTGCAAACTTATTGTAGATGCGCTCCAGTTCGGCCTGATACTCGGCATCGGTATAATCTATCTGGTCAAATTTCTTCTTGTCGGCGTAGTTGCCGGGGTTAACGCGTACCTTTTCAACAATGCGCGCAGCTACCTCGGCTGCGTTGGGGGTAAAATGTATGTCGGCAACCAGCGGGGTGTGATAACCGCGGTTGCGTAATTGCTTTTTAATTTCAGCCAGGTTTTGAGCCTCTTTAATGCTTGGCGCTGTAATGCGCACCAATTCGCAGCCTGCTTCAATCATGCGGATAGACTGTTCAACCGTACCCATGGTGTCCATGGTATCAGTCGTGGTCATGCTTTGTATGCGGATAGGGTTATTGCCACCCATCGCCAGATCGCCAATCATTACCTCTCGCGTAACAAAACGCGAATATTCGGTTAATGAGTTACAATAACGGCCGGGCAATAAGATTGTAGAAGAGCTCATGTACTAGATTATATCAGTGCAAATTTAACGATATTATAGAGGATTAAATTATTTAATAAGCGATATTTAGTCCCTTAACCGTCACACAAATGAGAAGCAAAATAATAACGCTATTGGCAATCTCTGCATTTTTATCATGCAAACAGCCCGAAAGTCCTGAAGTAAAAATAAAGCAGATAATACAGGGGGTGTGGGACGATAAAATCGAATTCGAAAAAATCCAAACCGAATTAGAGCGGGCCGCAAAAACCAACACGCCGGTAAAACGCGATACTTCAAACCCACGTATCATAACACTTGACATAGAAACTGATCGTATTTTCTCAGATATTGTACCTATAGACGTCGGCTTAAGTAATGGCGATGGCACCGGCATTAATTTCATCTTACATTCGGGCAAATATCCTAACTCAATTTTAACAGCTAAGAATCTTGAGATTGCCTATAAAATTAAAGGTATTGATACTACATTAATACTTTACAGACCTGATAATGGCAAAATGGTTAGCAGGGAATTTGTCCGAACGATGCGTGCATTCCCGCGCTTGGAATAATTACACTATTATTTAACATTGGGACCTGGGCCGCCTTAATGAATTTAGTTAGGTTAAGAATGAATTTACCTTCAAAAAAGGTACCTTTGTGTTACAATGAACGAAGAATATTATCTGTTAGATAACGGCGAGAAAAAGGGTCCGTATACGTTTAAAGAAATTACGCAGCTGGATATTGATATCCATACGGAAATTATAACTGCAAATAATAAGCAGCAGTATGCCTCAGAGCTGCCTGAATTTAATGAATACTTTGAACGTAAAGGAATTTATTTCCCTACTGAGGATAACTTGGCAAGTTTTGGCAAAAGATTGGGCGCTTTTTTAATAGATTATATAGGCTGGTATATGCTGGTGTCGAACATTTTAACAAATTCTGGCCTGATAGTGTTACCTCCCGGCTATAAATTGGGCGACCCTTTACCACCAGCCATGTTACAGCTTTCATTAATTATGCTGGCTTCGTTTATGATATACAATACCATATGTGAGTTGACGCCTTTAAAAGGAAGCCTTGGCAAAAAGGTTTTACGACTGATTGTAGTTGATATTGACGGGCAGCGTTTATCCATTCAAAGCGCCTTATTGCGTAACCTGGGCGTAGCGCTTTCCATCACCATCTGGATACCGTTTTTAAGTATTCTTTTCAGCGAACACCGCCAGGCCTGGTACGATAGCTGGGCAAAAACTTACGTTATAAACACCAATTAAGGTTAAGCAATTAATATCGCTTAACCTTAAAGTCGGCCATGCCGCCGCTCATTTTAATAAACATTTTGTTTTTAGCGTTGCTGAAGCCAGGGGTTTCGTAAGTACCATCGGCCATTTTATTAAAGCCATCAAAGTTGGTTGATGATAAGCCTGTGCTGCTTTTGATTTGGCAAGCTGCGGTAGCAGGTACGCTAATGGTAACGTCTGACATACCGGTTTCAACAATAATGTTAGTAGCAACCAATGGTTGACCCATTTTCAAGTTAAATTCTGCCGCACCACCAGCCAGATTAACCGAGCGAACCTTAAATTTCGACAGATCGAAATCCAGTTCGGTAGCGCCGGTTTTTACATTGATGTTCCACTCCGGGTTGGCGTTCAGTTTAAATACAGCAGAGTTTGTGTGGATGCTGTCCTTATCTTTTCCTTTGTCGTCATCATCGTTAAAATCAAACTTAAAGTTACGGTTACCACGCATTTTAAAATTTAAGGTATATGCAGAGTCGGTATTGGTATGGCTAAACTCATATCGGCCTCTAAATTCTTTGGTTGATGCCGTGAATAACTCGCTGGTCGTATCGTTTAAAGTATACACGGTACCACCACCGCTGATATTTAACGTAGCAACTTTTGCGTTGGCTACATAGGGTGTATTAAATTCGCTGTTACCTGATACTTTGGTAATGTGGCCATGGCTGCTGCTGTCATCGCCATCGTCATACCAGGTATAAGTAGGAAAGAACTCGCTACGACGACCAAAATTGCCGAATATGATAAGCCCGAAACCTATAAATATTACCGCCAGTTTTAAAGCAGTTGCCCAGCCTGAACGGTTATTGGCAAATATCAGGTTAATACCGCCCACCACAAAGAATATAGGCCACAGGTGAAAAAAGTTACCTAAATGAAAGTGTATAACATCATAGTTATGCAATAGTATTGTCGCTCCAATCAGTACCAGGACAGTGCCGGGGATTATTTTATCGTTTTTCATGATCTTTTAAGCTTTTGGGTTGATTATATAGTTGGAGGAGTATCGGGTGTTTTATCCTCTGGTTTGTCTTCAGTTTTTGTTTCGGTTGCTGGTTCGTGAGCAGTTGCCCAGTCTGTCTGCTCCCATGGTTTCTCTTTTTTAGGCGAAAATATCATTAATACGCCCAAAGCTACCAATACTACCGGCCACAGCTTACCAAAGTCCCAGTCGGGCAGTAAATCAAAGTTCTCCAGCAGGAAGAAGGCACCAAATGCTACCAGGGCCATACCCACCACCAGGCCAGCGCCCGATTTCTTTTTAGGCTGCACATAGGGGCTGCCGGCTGCGTGGCCAAACGGGTTGTTAGGTATGCTGTAATCTACAGGGCCATTTTGTGGCGGCATGGTATAATCAACACCCGGTTTAAAACCGGTATCAAAACGGTAAGTGATTTTTTTCGGCATAATGATCCAAAGAATGATGTAAGGCAGCACCCCTACGCCGTGCAATATCATTGATATCACAAATATGCCACGTACTATGGTAATATCTACATCAAAATAATTGGCTAAACCTGCGCACACACCAGCAATCATTTTATGCTGTTCGTCGCGTTCTAATTTCTTTTCCATGTTCTTTAAGTTTTAATTAGTTTAGAGTTGTCCCTTTGCGGGTTTGATAATAATTTGGTCGACGTTGGCGCCTTTGCTCATTTTATAAATAGTTAAAATGGCCGATGCTACGTCTTCAGGCAAAACCATAAGGTCTTTATCAACATCCTGGCCTTTCCATGAGTCGGTTAGTGTTGAGCCGGGAATTACTGCGGTTACTTTCACACCGTGCTCTTGCATTTCCAGCCGCATGGTATTGCTCAGGCTTAACAAGGCTGCCTTGGTTACGCTATAAATACCGGCCTCAACAACAGGGTTTAGTGAAGCTACCGAGCATATGCTGAAAATGTGCCCCTCGCCCGCTGCTGCCATGTCTTTACCAAACAAACGGTAAAGCTCATAAGCCGGCATCAGGTTGGTGTTTACCATCTTCTCGAACAAGCCCTGCTCATCATCCAATATATTTGAATACTTATACATGCCCAGGTTGTTAACGATGATGTTGATAGCGCCCAGTTCGCGGCGGGCACCTTCGGCAAATTGCAAAAGCTGCTGGCGATCACTCCCATCAGCAACGGCGGTAAACACTTTGATGTTGGGGTTGATGTCAAGCAGCTCGGTTTTGAAAGCTGCCAAATCGTCCGTATTACGTGCATTTACAGCCAGGTTGATGCCCTCTTTAGCAAAAGCTATTGCTATTGCGCGGCCCATGCCTTTGGTTGATCCGGTTATTAAAGCATTTTTCATCTGTATTACTTTTATTTTATTGGTGATGAAGCTATCATGCCTGATGGTTTCATAATCTAAAAGTAGATACAATTTTAAAATCCCCGGCACACAAATCGGGGAACGGGGCTGAATAGTCGGTGAAAATGTAATTGAGCAGGGTAGCAGCTTGGCTATTTCAAAAATTGCTGCTATATTTCAAGGTATTTTTAGTTTATGTATAAAACCTTATCACTCTTATTACTGTGGGTATTGATGCTCCAGAATGTTCATGCCCAAACTACGGTTAAATCTGACACGTTGAAGTATTATTTTGACGCTGCTAATATTGAGACCAATAAAGAAACTGCAGATCACTCTTTGTTAATTTTACCTAAAAGCGAAAAAGACGGAGGCCTGTATCCAGTGATAGAATACTATAAAAATAGTCAATTAAAATTATCGGCCTTTTTAACTTCACAATTATTTAGTAACAATTTTGAAGGTCCTGCAACTACTTATTATCCTAACGGCAACAAGCAACGAGTTGCTACTTATCACAATGGTTTAGTAGTTGGCGAAAGCAGTTATTTTTTTGAGAGCGGTAGCCTCTATAAAAAAATCGCAATTACCAAAAACAAAAAGGGTGAGGAAGAGACACATACCACCGAATATTTCCCGAATGGTCATATATCAATGACTATTGATATTAATACAGCGCAAGCCAAAGGGAAAATTATCAGTTTTTTCCCAAATGGCAATATCTATACCATTAAAGAGTTTCCCTATCCCAGCGATGGGGGATACATAGAATGCCGAGACTCGATTGGAACCGTTTTAGCTACAAAAGGCAATGGAAAAGTGGTAATTTATACTAATGATTTTACAGCAGCCATTAAAAAGGCATCTCTTAAAGGCGGCACGGTCACCGGCGATTGGGAGCCAATTATTGATTCAGCAGCAGTTTCACATTTTGACAAATCCGAGCCTATTGAATCTATTATAACTGAGAAGCCATCATTTAACGGCGGTAGCTCAGGCTTTATACAAAAAACTAAGCAGGACTTTATCGATTACTTTCAAAATACTTTCAGATATCCCAAAGAGGATTTGAAGAAGAAGACTACAGGCGACGTCAATATAGTTATGATTGTTGAAAAAGACGGTGCAATAACTCATATTAAAGTTAATAGTACTGTAAGTAAAGCAATGGAAAATGAAGTAGTTAGAGTATTGGAGTTATCTACGCCATGGAGTGCAGGCCTCTCGATAGAAGGCAAGCCAGTGCGTTCAGCCACCAATTTAACAATTAAATTTAACTTTCTAATCAATAATCGGGAAAAAGCGTCGCCTAACATAGATATATATTTTGATGATAGCGTACCCGATTTTGCTGCTCTGGATGCTGCTTATAATAAAACAGATTCTGCAATATCGGTAAGTAAAGTTGATAGGGCGCCTGAGTTTATGTCGGGTGTTGCAGGAATCAAAAACTTCCTGTTTAATAATCAACGCTACCCAGTTGAAGACAGGGAAAATAAACGCTCGGGAAAAGTTTATGTTCAATTTATCATTGAAAAAGATGGCCATGTCTCTAATGTACATGCCTTAACAGGTGCAAGCGTTACCATGAAAGCTGAAGCTGAAAGAGTCCCAAGACTATTTCCAAATTGGCAGCCTGGTACCTTAGACGGTAAGCCTGTACGAGTAATATATACCTTACCCATCGCCTTTTTATTGAGTGACACCGCCATGCAAAAACCTGACGTGATGCCGCAGTTCCCGGGCGGCCTTGAAAAATTTGGACAATTTTTGGTCAACAATGTTCACTTTCCGGCGGCTGATAGAGAGAACGGGGTTTCGGGTAAGGTGTTCCTGACGTTTATGGTTGAAACAGATGGTTCGCTTTCAAATATTAAGGCGATTAGAGCCCCAAGTAAAACGATGGCGGACGAAGGAATTAGAGTTTTATCTATTTCCCCTGCCTGGACACCGGGTTACGCCAATGGTAAACCGGTGCGGGTTCAGTATACAGTACCAATTAATTTTACGTTAGAAATCGATAATGGTTCGTACTACTATAATTCAGGAGGCAGAGGAAGCAACGGAATGACATTCCGCCATGGCTTAAACAATTAACCACCTTTAGCGTTAAATTACTACATTTAAAACACGGTGGGTTACAAAAAGTAAATGTATTTTTAACCCAATTTACATATGATTGCATGTTTTACAGTTTAGGCAAGTACATCCTCTTATTGCGTTTAAGTTTCAGGCGGCCCGAAAATTTCAGGGTTTACTGGAACGAGGTTATGCGCGAAATGGTCTCTATCGGCATTGGCTCTTTAGGCATTATTGCAATCATATCCATTTTTATCGGTGCGGCTACCACCATTCAGGTTGCTTTCCAGCTAAGCAGTCCACTGGTATCTATGAGCATTGCCGGCAAAATTGCGCGCGACTCAACTATACTTGAATTTAGCCCTACCATATCAGCGCTGGTACTGGCCGGGCGTGTAGGTTCAAGCATTGCCTCGCAGATAGGCACTATGCGTGTAACCGAACAAATTGATGCCCTGGAAATTATGGGTGTTAACGCACCTGGTTACCTAATATCGCCAAAAATTATTGCCAGCATGACAATGATACCTTTGTTGGTTATTGTGTCCATAGCTCTGGGCATAGGCGGCGGGTATCTGGCCTGCGTATTGTCTGGCGACATTACTCCTGACGACTACATAACCGGCGTTCGCGATGGGTTTGACGGTTTAACAATGCAGGTGGCCTTAGTTAAAGCTGTAGTGTTTGGGTTTATAATTGCTTCCATTTGTGCCTACCAGGGCTTCTATACTTCGGGAGGCGCCCTTGAGGTTGGCCAATCGTCAACCCGCGGCGTAGTTTATAGCTGTGTAATGATATTATTTGCCGATTTAGTGATAACCCGTATAATGTTATGATCGAGATTACGGATATCTATAAAACATTTGGCGAAAACGAGGTACTCAAAGGCATATCGGCCAAATTTGAACCGGGAAAAAACAACCTCATCATAGGCGGTTCTGGTTCGGGTAAAACAACTTTGTTAAAATGCATAGTTGGTTTACATGAACCCACTAAAGGCTCGGTATTTTTTGCCGGTGAGAACTTTACAGAAATGAATTTTGAACAGCGCGTGCCTATCCGCACGCATATTGGCATGCTGTTTCAAAACTCGGCGCTGTTTGACTCCATGACCGTAGAGGAAAATATTATGTTTCCGCTAAACCTATTTACAGACAAATCAAAAGCCGAAAAACTGGAGCGCGCCAACTTTTGCCTGGAACGGGTTAACCTTGAGGGCAAGAATAAGCTTTATCCAGCCGAGCTATCGGGTGGTATGAAAAAACGCGTGGGCATTGCACGGGCCATATCTATGCAGCCTAAATATTTGTTTGTAGACGAACCTAACTCAGGCCTCGACCCTAAAACATCTATTTTGATTGACGACCTGATTGCCGAAATCACCGAGGAGTATAAAATGACGACTGTGGTAGTTACGCACGATATGAACTCGGTAATGGGTATAGGCGATCACATCATCTTTTTACACAATGGCGAAAAATGGTGGGAAGGCAGCAACAAAGAGATAGCCAAGACTGACAATAAAGAGCTGAACGACTTTGTCTTTGCCAGCAAGTTTATGCAGGCAGCGCGTAATAAGTTATGACATACTATTTAGCTAATGTATACGTCCCCCAACAATCAGTGGTATTTAAAACACTCATGTAAGAGTTGGCTAGCTTTACGTCAGTAACTTTCATCTGGGTGATTACGCCTTCAGTATTGCGGGTAATATCCACACCCGGCACATAATCCAGTTTCAATTCATTGAACCGTATGGCGTAGTTAAACGGGGTTTTATTATTGATAGAAAGTCCCAATACTTTAAGGTCGACAGAAATCTCGAGTGTATAATTCCTATTGCCATCAAAGGCGCTGTAAGCTTTAACACCGTCTTTATTATAAACTGATATAAGCGTATCAATATCGCCCTGTACACCACTTAGCCTAATAAATTTGGCTTTATCATTCAGCAATGCATTATTCACTTTAATCAACGAATCAATTTTCCGGTTGGCATTTGGTGCATCGGCTTTGGTGTCATACAAAACATTCAAATTTATTACCGGCGAATTATCGGGCGCGAAAACAGGATACATAACCGAAACCCCACCAACCATTGATTTTCTTACCTTATTTACCACCAGCGACACGCCGCCGTTGATCATTTTGTTGATGATCTCTTTGCGATTTGAGCTAACTATCAGGTACAGTTTATTATCGTCGTTAGCTATGGTGTAAGATGCCTGAATAGCATGGTTATAAGCCTGAAGCCCGGCGGGCCACTCATTAACTTTACCATCTACTTTAATATTGGCTGGAGCACGTAATGCGGTTTTTTGAATGTTTGGCAATTTTTGGCCGTTTGCAAAAGCCGCCAAAAACAAGGCCGGTAGTACGGCACAGAAAAACTTGCAGTTAAATACGCTTGGCATCAGGAATATAATTGGTTTTACTAAATGTAATAATAAAACAATCTTATCAGCAAAATAAATATTGCATAAAGCCCATTAGCCCTCTTTGCGGCTACTTGGCCAGCGTATATTCGCCCGAGAAATTCGTGGGATTGGCAAAGCCCAGATTATTGGGCCCGGCGTAACCAACATAAACACGGCTACCGTCGCCGGCCAGGTAAGACATTTGGTTATTACCATCAATCTGTACCTCGCCCTGAATGCCATTAACCTGTAAGGTATATTTAAAAGCGCCGGGTTTATCGGCAGCAAATTTTATTGCGCTTAGTGGAATGGCCAACTCATAAGTAAAAACAAATGCTTTGTCTGCGTGCGTAAAATTGCCGGCGGCTTTATATCCATCAGTATTAAAAATAGAAAGAGTGCTATCCGGAGCAGCATTGGGGTCGCCCACAACGCCAATAATTTTCAGGCGTGATGAAAGGTCGGCATTAAAAACAGCTAGGGTTGAATCGGCCATTTTATTGTTCTGAACCGTATCCTTTACCTCAAGGTATGGATTGCCTAAATTATAACTCGGCGGACGCTCCGTTTTTGTATACGCCGGAAACGTTACTGCCAGACCGTCTTTCTGGTCTACCGAACCTGTATTGATGGTTAATGTAACACCATTAGCGATAATCTTACGAATAATTCTCTTTTCGTTTGATTGTACGATAAGATACAATTTGGTGGCGCTGTTAGCCAACGTATAGTAAACCTCAGTAGTACGGTTAAAAGCTTGAAAGCGATTATTCCACTCGGTGGTTTTACCGTCAACTTTAACAACTGCCGGAGCGAGTACGCTGGCAGCCTGTATCTTTGGCAACTTTTGTGCACTTGCTGTTATAGTCAATAATAAAGCTGGTAAAAGCAGCTTATAAGTAGTTTTTAGTAGCTTTTTCACACCGATCTGTTTTGGGTGATTAAAAATACAGATCATTGGTTTTGTGAAAAAATTTTCTGCTTATTCTAACAAACTTGTTACTACAAGTTGACAGGTGCCGCATTGGTTTTCAAAATAGGGCTGGCTACAGGCCGATAAGTAGCCTCAAATGCCTATATTTGCCGATCAATATTCTTTGATAAATACTCGTTAAACGGCAATGATCCAACTGCTTACTCCCACCCACTGGAAAGATTACGAATTGATAGACTGCGGCGATTTTGAAAAGCTGGAGCGCTTTGGAAATTTAATATTGATCAGGCCCGAGCCACAGGCTGTCTGGAATAAAGTGTTACCGCAATCAGAATGGCAGCGTCTGCATCACATCCGTTTTAAGGGCCGCACAGCCACATCAGGCGAGTGGATCAAGAAAAACCCATCTACACCCGATCGCTGGCACATCGAATACAAAAACCCCGAGGCAGCCATTAAATTCAGGTTAGCGTTAACTTCGTTTAAACATGTCGGTATTTTCCCCGAGCAGGCTGTTAACTGGGATTACATATCGCAAAACGTTAAAAAATTTACAACGCCCCACCCCAAAGTGCTCAACCTGTTTGCGTACACTGGCGGCGCTTCATTAATTGCCAAAGGTGCCGGCGCGGATACTACACACGTCGACTCCATTCGCCAGGTGGTAACCTGGGGAAATGAGAATCAGGAATTATCAGGTCTGCAAAATATTCGCTGGGTTGTTGAGGATGCCTTAAAATTTGTAAAGCGCGAATTAAAACGCGGCAAAAAATACAATGGTATTATCCTTGATCCGCCGGCTTACGGGCATGGCCCCAGCGGCGAAAAATGGAAACTTGAAGATAATATTAATGAAATGATTAAGGATGTAGTTCAATTACTGGATCCTGAAGAACATTTTTTAATCCTCAATACTTATTCGCTTGGTTTTTCGGCAGTAATCGTCGAAAACCTTATCAAAAATGCATTCCCAAAGGTCCAAAACCTGGAGATTGGCGAACTGTACCTGCAAGCAACATCGGGCATTAAATTGCCCCTGGGTGTGTTTGGTAAGTTTTATAAACACAAATAGGCAATTTGTGGATAAATTTAACCTATCGACTAAATTAAATCGCGTTATTTTGTGACAGGTATAATCCTCGAGCCGAAGCCACACAATTCACACACAAGCAAACAAATTATAAATGAAAAATATATTTTTATCTACACTTTTAGTGCTATCGTTAGGATTGTTTTCTAACTGCACGCAAAACAAAACTAATGCTAAAGACACCAGGCAAACTGCAGCTACAGCAAACACCGCCGGTGAAAATGCTGAGGCCGCGCCCGGCGACACCACTAAAAAAGTAGTTTACCCGCCGCTAGATAAAAAACTATATGATTCATTAATGAAACGCCTGGCAAACGGCGATACTACCGGAAAATGGCCTGTAAAAAACGCACCTTACCCGTTGCCTGGTGCTATTTTACCATTTAAACGTGTGGTAGCCTTTTACGGTAACCTGTACGCTAAAAAGATGGGGATTTTAGGCGAGCTGCCGCCTAACGAAATGCTCGCCAAATTAAAAGGCGAGGTTAAAAATTGGGAGCGCGCCGATCCAAAAACTCCGGTACAGCCTGCTTTGCATTATATAGCGGTAGTTGCCAGCGGCAACGCCGGTAAAGATGGAAAATACCGTAACCGGATGCCTTTTAAGCAAATAGATAGCGTATTAGTATTGGCCAAAAAAGCTCACGCTATAGTTTTCCTGGATGTGCAGGTTGCTCTAAGCAATATTCATACTGAGTTACCTTTATTAGAAAAATACCTGATCATGCCTCAGGTGCATTTTGGAATGGATCCTGAGTTCTCAATGAAAGACGGTAGTTTACCGGGCAAAAAAATAGGCACCTATGACGCTGCAGACGTAAACTATGTTTCAAATTACCTGGCAGGTTTAGTAAGAAAATATAATCTGCCTCCTAAAATTTTAATTGTTCACCGCTTTACTAAAAAGATGTTGACCAATTATCAGAACATCAAATTACATCCTGAAATTCAACTGGTAATGGATATGGACGGTTGGGGCGAACCAGACTTAAAAGAAGGAACCTGGCGCTATTTCATCAAAAATGAGCCAGTGCAATTTACCGGCTTTAAATTATTTTATAAAAACGATATCAAAAAGGCGCCTCACCATATGCTGACACCACAGGAGGTGTTAAAGAAAAAGCCTAACCCAATTTATATACAATATCAATAATAGAATTATTTATAAAGCAAAAGCCCTTCGATAACCTCGAAGGGCTTTTTGTTGCGTTAGGCTATTTATTAACAAGCGTCTTTGCGTCTATATTATCAAAATCCAATTCAGGATATTTTTGTAAGGTTGAATAATTAACAATTAGCGGATAGTTGTTTGCACCTGACCGAGGCACCATTAGTTCGCCCTCATTATTTATAACCCAAACCGATAGTCCGGTTTTTTCATCAATAGTATATACATCTACATCGCCAAAAGCTACACCCTCCATATCAGGGTAATGTGTAGTTTTTATAGTAACCCACTTACTATTATTACGCTTGAAAGTTTGTATTGCGACAGGCGTATAACCATCTCCGAAATAATAAGGCATTATCAAAGAATCTGTAACGTACATCGTATTATTACCTGCGGCATCATCCGGGTTATACACATAATATTTACCCCGGTAGCGATAAACAGGTCGCCACTCAACCGGGAAGTGGCCAACAGCGGCATGAATTAGCTTATGTTTCCCTTTTTTCAGTTGGGTAAGATAATTTTTGAGATTGGCGCTGTCGCCATTGCTCCAGGGGAAAATCTGATCGTAAGCGGGCGAGTTTCTATTAGGATCGATATAAATTGCGTGCACAACCTGTCCTGTAGTATCTGTAGTGCGGCTGATAAAAAAAGTGTCTTTTACCATGATGCCTGTATCGATGCGGGGTTTGGCGCCCGGGGATTGGGCGGAAGTATTATTTTTTTGCTTATCGGTCCTATTTGAGCACGACGAAAAAGCAAAAAGACAAACCAAACCCAGGTAGTAGTATAATTTCATGAGCAATACTTTACAAAGTATATAAATATCTATAAAGATAAGAGCAATTAAAAGTTTACAAACGCAAAACGCCCATCTTCTAATGAAGACGGGCGTTTGATAAAGTTTGGCACCGACCTACTCTCCCACGTTTTACCGCAGTACCATCGGCTCTGG